>NZ_JAWLSE010000009.1:0-117424 GCF_033142365.1 Rhodococcus sp. IEGM 1241 | reverse complement strand
CCCGACCACCCGAAAACCCACCCACATCAAGACCATCGAGAACAACAACATCCACACCCACAGGCAACACACCCACAAACGCAGAAACAGTCAACACAAGCTGCGGCGCAGCCGAATCAACCACAAACCCGATCCGCTCCACCGGCAACTCCGGATCAATCGGCACATACGCACCACCCGCAGCAACAACCGCATGCATCGCCACGATCATCTCCACCGAACGCTCCACCGCAAGACCCACCAAAACATCCGGCCCAACACCACGCCCGATCAACCACCGCGCCAACCGATTCACCCGCACACCGAACTCGGCATACGACAACACCACATCACCGAACACCACAGCCACACGACCCGACGACACCTCAACCGAAGCCGCCACCAAATCCGCCAACGTCACACCCTCAACACAACGATCCGTCTCATTCACACCCCCCAACACCAACCCACGCTCCACCACAGACTCCACCTCGAACATCTCGACTCGCCGATCCGGTTCTGCGACAGCAGTAGTCAAGACCGATTCGAAGGCGTACATCAGGCGTGAGGCGGTGGATTCCTCGAACAGATCAGTGGCGTAGGTCAACTGAACGACAAGCCCTGCCGGTAGGCCGTCGTTGTCGAATTGTTCGGCCGCAACAAAATCGAGGTCGAACTGAGTGCTCACCACCGCAGGTTCGATGCTCTCGATGTGCAACCCGTTGAGAGTCAACCGTGAATCGAGATGGTTCTGTAGTGCGAGGCTGACCTGGAAGAGCGGTGAATAGGACTGCGAACGAACGGGATCGAGTACCTCGACCAGACGCTCGAACGGAACGTCGCCGTGCGCAAAAGCCTGAAGATCGACGTCGCGGACTCGGGACAGCAGGTCGGTGAACTCCTCACCTGGATCGACTCTGGTGCGCAACACGACGGTCCCCACGAACATACCGACGAGATCGTCGAGCACGCGTTCGCCGCGCCCGGCGGTCGGCGTCCCGACGGCAAAGTCGTAACTGCCGCTGAACCGTGACAGTACGACGGCCAGAGCAGCATGCAACACCATGAACGGCGTAGCGCGATGCCGTCGTGCCAGTTCGGAAATTGCCTGTTGCAGAGCAGGTTCGAGATGCACGCTCAGAAGCGATCCTCGTCCGGAGGCCTCAGCCGGGCGGGGCCGATCCAACGGGAGTTCGAGGACGGCGGGCGCTCCCTCGAGAGCGTTCCGCCAGAAGTCCAACTGTCGTGTGACGAGTGAGGTCGACGATTCTTCCGAACCCAACGTCTCGAGCTGCCACAGCGCGTAATCCGCGTACTGCACCTCGAGCGGCGCCCACAACGGCTCCATACCTCGGGACCGCGCCTCGTACGCCACCATCACATCACGCGTCAACGGACCCATCGAGAAACCGTCACCCGCAATGTGATGCACCGTCATCGCCAGGACGTACTCGAACTCGTCGAGCTGGAACAGATGAGCTCGAACGGGGATCTCGGACGTGACGTCGAAAGTGGCGCCGAGAACATCGGCCAGCACGCTGTGGAGCGAATCCTCCTGCACCGTGACAATGTCGAGAATGTCGAGAGCACGAGGTTCCTCGACGACCTCCTGGTAACCCGTTCCGTCGTACTCCGGGTACACGGTTCTCAGGACCTCGTGGCGAGCGATCACGTCGGCGACACTGGCGCGCAACGCCTCGACATCCAATGGACCTGTGAATCGCAGAACCACCGGGATGTTGTATGCCGACGAATCGGGATCGAAGCGATTGAGGAACCACATACGAGTCTGCGCAGCGGAGAGCGGAATCCTCGCCGGCCTCGGCTGCGAACCCAGCGCGGGCCGCCGCGAAAGCTCGGCAGTTTCCACCACTGCAGCCAATTCTGCGACAGTGGGCGACTCGAAGACCACACGCACGGGCAAGTCCGTGCCCGCCGCGGCGTTGATCCGCCCGAGCACCCGAGTTGCACTGAGCGAATTGCCGCCGCGTTCGAAGAAGTCGTCGTCGATGCCCACCTCCCCCGTGCTTCCGCTGCCGAGAACCTCGGCAAAAGCGGTCGCCACCGACAGTTCGGCCGGTGTCGTCGGTGCACGGAAACCACGTGCCTCGAAGACTGGCTCCGGTAGCGCATGTCGATCTACCTTGCCTGTACTCCCCAGCGGCAGGGAGTCGAGCGTCATCAGCGTTGTCGGAATCATGTAGCCGGGCAGGGTGGCGCGCAGTCGTGCCAGAATCGCTGAGCTCTCGATGTCCGAGCCAGCTGCCGCGGTGACGTAGCCGACCAGGTTTTGCTCACCGGTGGCCGACGTCGTGACCGTGACCACCGCATCGCGGATCGGTCGTTCGGCGCGCAACGCTGTTTCGATCTCGCCGAGTTCGATGCGGAAACCTCGGACCTTGACCTGGAAATCTGCACGCTCGAGGTATTCGAGGCTGCCCGCGGCATTCCACCGAACCAGATCGCCGGTTCGATAGAGACGCTCTCCCGTTCCATTCGGGTCGGCGACGAAACGGCTCGAGTTCTGCCCCGCATCCCCGATGTACCCGCGCGCCAGCTGAACTCCAGCGAGATAGAGCTCACCTGCGACACCGACCGGAACCGGGTGAAGCCGCTCGTCGAGTACATGCAGGCGCGTGTTCCAGGCGGGGGTTCCGATCGGCACTACGGCAACGTCTGCATCGCTCGTTCGGTGCGCTGTGACGCTGACCGCTGCTTCCGTGGGTCCGTACAGGTTGTAGACCTGCGCCGAACTCTGCTCTCGCATGTGCTCGGCTGTCTGTATCGGGAGAGTCTCGCCGATGCACAGAATCCTGGTGAGCGAATTCGGCAGTCGGCGCTCGGACACACTGAGCAGCGACAACATCGAGGGGACGGCATGCAGTGTCGTGACGTGCTCACGCTCGATCAGCAGCGTGAGGTACTCGCCGTCCTGCTGTGCCCCTGACTCGGCGAGAATCATGCAGGCGCCGGTTTGCAACGCCCACCAGTATTCCCAAACGGACAGGTCGAAGGTAGATGCAGTTTTGACGAGTACGCGGTCGTGCGCGCCGAGCGGGAATTGATCCTGCTTCCACAAGAGTTGGTTCGTGATCGCTCGATGGGAAATCGCCACGCCCTTGGGCTTTCCGGTGGATCCCGAGGTATAGATCGCGTATGCGATGTTGTCCGGTCGCAGGCAGGCGAGGCGTTCGCTGTCCCGAATCGGTGCTGCGTCGTTTCCGTCCAGATCGAGAGTTTCGATGTCCACGACGTGGAACTGCCCGTCGAGCGAATCGCGGGAAGTGCTCAGAACAACTGCGGGCGCTGCAGATTCGAGGATGTGAGCCGTGCGTTCTGCCGGCTGATCCGGGTCGAGCGGAACGTAGGCCCCGCCTGCCTTCACCACCGCGTACATGGCAACGACCAGTTCGACGGAGCGCCGCAGATTGAGCGCGACAGTCACTTCCGGGCCGATCCCGATTCCGATCAAATACCGTGCCAGGCGGTTGCTTTCGGCGTCGAACTCGGTGTAGGTCAGGCGACGGTCACCGAGAACCAGCGCTTCGGCGCGCGGTGTTCTGCGCACCTGGGCGTCGAACAGATCCGCGAGGGTCGTCTCTGGAACGACAGTGTCGGTGTTGTTCCACGTGTTGACGGTGGCCGCGATCTCTTCGTCGCCGAGCAGAGCGACGTCGCCTACCGGGAGGTCCGGGTTTCGACCGATCGAATCGAGAACGCGAAGCAGACGGTTGGCGAATGTCGCCACTGTGGATTGGTCGAACAGATCCGTTGCATAGGTGAACGACGCCGACATCGACCCCGAGTCCCCAGGGGTGACGGTCAAGTGCAGGTCGAACTTCGCCGTCTCGACTGAGGCGCCAACTGCCGCGATCTGCAGTCCGGGTAGCTCGAACATTGTCGGCGTGAGGTTCTGGAAGGACAGTGCCACCTGGAACAACGGATGGCGGGCCGTCGATCTGACCGGATCGATGATCTCGACGAGCCGCTCGAACGGTAGGTCCGCGTGCGCGAAGGCAGCGAGATCCTGATCGCGGGTGTGGTTCAGCAGGTCCGTGAACGGTGCTGCCGTGTTCACCTGGGTTCGCAATGCCAAGGTGTTCACGAACATCCCCACGAGTGCATCGAGCGACTCGTGCCCTCGTCCCGCGATGGGCGAGCCGATGGTGATGTCAGCACTGTTGCCCAACCGGGCAAGCAGTGCGGCGAATGCCGCGTGGACCACCATGAACAGGCTCGCGCCTGATCCGACGGCAAGATCACGCAGTCGATCGGCGGTGTCCGAGCCGATCGTGAAGTGAATCTCCTTGCCGCGGTAGCTCTGACGGGGCGGACGTTGCCTGTCCGTCGGCAATTTCAACAGGTCCGGAATTCCGGCGAGCGCAGAGGTCCAGAACTGAATTTGTCTCTGAGCATCGACGGAGGGATTCGCATCCGCGCCGAGCAGATCATGTTGCCAGAGCGCGTAATCCGCATACTGCACGGGCAACGGTGTCCACTGTGGAGCTTCGCCGCGAGACCGCGAAACGTAGGCACCCATGACGTCGGCGGCCAGGGGTCCGAGCGATGATCCGTCCGATGCGATGTGATGCATGACGACGGCGAGCACATGTTCGGTCTCGGAGATTCGATACAGAGCGGTCCGCAGTGGTACGTCAGTTGTCACGTCGAATCCGGTGCCGGCAAGAGCAAAGAGCCGCTGCGACGCTTCGGCTTCGGTGACGTCATGCGGAACCAGATCGAGATCCACCGAAGACTCGGGCAGGATTTCCTGGCGAGGACCGTTCGGGGAATCCGGATAGTAGGTACGCAACGACTCGTGGCGTTGGACCACGTCACGAAGCGCGAGAGCCAACGCCGGCGCGTCCAGGGTTCCGCTCAGACGAAGCGCCAGGGGCAGGTTGTCCGTGGCAGCCGCGGTGTCGAATCGATTGAGGAACCACATCCGATTCTGCGCCGGTGAGAGCGGAATACGTTCAGGTCGCGGTCGTGCTTCCAATCGGGGCTGATCATCACGTTCTGCCGAGTCTGCCACCAGTGCAAGTTCTGCGACGGTCGGCGCCTCGAACAGCGCCCGAACCCCGAGTTTGATCCCGAACGTGGCGTTGACTCGGGCAATCGCCCGAGTCGCGCTGAGCGAGTTTCCACCCAGC
Organism: Rhodococcus sp. IEGM 1241; assembly: GCF_033142365.1. Classification (NCBI taxonomy): domain Bacteria; kingdom Bacillati; phylum Actinomycetota; class Actinomycetes; order Mycobacteriales; family Nocardiaceae; genus Rhodococcus; species Rhodococcus sp. IEGM 1241. The sequence goes on along the minus strand of NZ_JAWLSE010000009.1, from coordinate 112,292 downwards.
TCGAAGAAACTGTCTTCTGCGCCGACGGTACCGGTACCGAGAACGTCGACAAAAGCGCTCGCGACACGAATCTCTGCGAGTGTGGTCGGCACCCGGAACATCGCCGAGGCGATGAACTCCGGAACGGGAAGTGCTGCGCGATCAAGCTTTCCGGCCGGAGTCAGGGGTAGCAGATCCAGCAGGATCACGGCACTGGGCACCGAGGCACGTGGCAGCACCGCGGATACGGCTTCGAGGACGGACTCCGCCGACACCGCATCTGTGGTGGTGACGTAACCGACGAGTTGATCGCCGAGAGAGTCATGTCGGTGAACAGTGGCGGCAGCAGCGCTCACTCCGCGAACGGAGGCGAGCGCTGATTCGATCTCCCCCAGTTCGATGCGGAGCCCGCGAAGCTGAACTTGGGCGTCGGATCGTCCGATGTACGCCAGTTCGCCCTGCTCGGTCCAGGCGACGACGTCGCCGGTCCGGTACATCCGCGCGCCCGATGCACCGAACGGGTTCGCCACGAAGCGTTCTGCGGTCAATGCCGCGCGCCGGTTGTACCCACGTGCCAGGCCGGGTCCCGACAGATACAGCTCGCCCCTGACACCGACGGGGACGGGATTGAGGGCGGAATCGAGGACCAGAACGTGTGCGCCTTCGAGCGGAATACCGATCGTGACGGGCGAGAGTGACGTGTGACGGTGTTGCTCGCCGTCACCGACCAGAGCTGCAGTGTCGTGGAGAGCCCCGGTCTTGGTGATGACGATGGTGCTCTCGGTCGGCCCGTAACTGTTGAAGAGTCTTGTCTGGCTGGGAAAACGGTCGAGTAGCTGCGGCGGAAAGACGTCGCCGCCGAGCACGACGACTTCGAGATCCGACAAAATGCCTGCGTCGACGGTGGTCATCGCAGCAGGAGCCGTCACCACATGGGTGACGCGATGACGCCGGATCACGTCGGTGAGTTCCTCGCCGGCAATGACCGACGGAGGTGTGATCACCATCGTGGCACCGGCGGTGAACGCAAGGATCATCTCGAACATGGACGCGTCGAAGCTGGCCGAGGACAGTCGCAGTACCCGAGAGTCGCGCGATACCGCCAGATCAGTGCGGGTCCGAGCGGAGAACACGGACAGTCCCCGGTGAGTGACAGCGACGCCCTTGGGGAGACCGGTCGAGCCTGACGTGTAGATCAGGTAGGCAACATGATCCGCGTGCAATGGGCGGATCCGATCGGCATCGTCGACCTGCGCTGCGAGGTAGCGATCGAGGTCGAGATAGTCGATCTCGATCGTATCGATTCCGTTCGGAAGTGTTGGCGCCGTCTCGGAGTCGGTGATCACGACCAGCGCTGCAGAGTCTGCCAGCATGTGTGCGATGCGCTCGTCGGGATACGTCGGATCCACCGGAACGTACGTTGCTCCGGACTTGGCAACAGCCCACAGTGCGAGGATGGACTGCGTCGAACGTGGAAGAGACACCGCAACAGCTGTTTCGGGGCCTATCCCACGTTCGATGAGGAGCCGAGCCAGCTGTGAGGATCGCACATCCAGCTCGCTGTACGTCATCTCACCGTACGACTCGGAAACGATTGCCACATTCGCGGATTCCGAGTGCAGGGTCAACAGATCTGCCAGGGTGCGAACCGTTGGCGTTGACGGACCGAATGCCGAAGTAAGTCTGGTGTATTCGTTCTCGTCCAGAACGGCGATATCCGCGATTGCCACTTCCGGAGTCTCGACAATCTGCGCGAGAATCCGGTGGAACCGCTGCGCAAATCCGTCCACGGACGTGCCGGTGAAGAGGTCTGTGGCGTATGTCCAGGTGAGATTCAACGAATCTGCGTGCTGGACCATCGTGATCTGGAGGTCGAACTTTGCCGCCGCGACTGCGTTGTCCACGGCTTCGATCTCGAGACCGGGCAGCGTGAACGCAGCGGTTCCCTCTTGCTCCTGAGACAGAGCCACCTGGAAGATCGGCGCGTGGGCCTGGGAGCGAGCGGGTTGCAGTATGTCGATCAGCCGCTCGAATGGTAGGTCGGCATTCTCGAACGCAGTGAGGTCAGTGGCTCGCACCTGCGCCAACAGATCGAGGAACGACATCGCCGGGGTGAGACGGCTGCGTAGTGCCACCGTGCCGACGAACATTCCGACCACGTCGTCCAGCGCTTGTTGGCCGCGTCCGGAAATCGGTGTCCCGATCACCACGTCGTCGGTCGCACCGAGGTTGGACAGGAGCACCGCGAGGGCCGCCTGGAGCACCATGAAGGTCGTGGCGCCCTGTGTGCGGCCCAACTGCCCGAGTGCAGTGACCATCGCGGGCGCCAACACCAGTTCGGTGTTCGCTCCGCGCAGCGACGCAATCGCCGGCCGCGGGAAATCGGCCGGAAGTTCGAGAAGCTCCGGCGCGCCGGCCAACTGGCCACGCCAATACTCGGCCTGCGCCGAAGCAAGACTGGTCTGATCACTTTCCGAACCGAGGACCTGGTGTTGCCACACGCTGTAATCCGGATACTGAACAACCAACGGGGCCGGTGACGGCTCCGTACCCGAACGGCGCGCCGAGTAGGCCAGAACGAGATCCCGTGCGAGCGGCGCCACTGACGCACCGTCCGCGGCTATGTGGTGAATCACGGCGACCAGGATGTGTTCGTCAGCCGAGAGCTCGAACAGGTTTACCCGCAACGGGATTGCTCTGGTGACGTCGAACCCCTCGTCCACAGCGCCGACAATCTGATCGGCAACCTGTTCGGGAGAAACCACCGTGTGACGAAAAGGAACGTCGACGTCGTCGAGAATCCGCTGGAAAGGCCCTTCGGCATCGTCAGGGAATATCGTCCGCAAGGATTCGTGGCGAAGAACGATGTCCGACAGAGATTCTCGGAGAGCCACTGAATCCAGCCGGCCGCGCAGGCGAAGGACGAGCGGGATGTTGTACGCGGGCGAGGCAGGATCGTATCGATTGAGAATCCACATTCGCGATTGCGCCGGCGAGAGCGGGATTCGCTCGGGCCGAGGCCCGGCGGCCAGAGCGGGCCGCGTTCCGCTCTGCGCTGCATCGACTGCCACAGCGAGGGCCGCGACTGTCCTGGCATCGAAGAGAACCCGAACCGGGAGGGTGACTGAGAGTTCGGTGCCGACCCGTCCCATCACTCGGGTAGCACTCAGAGAGTTTCCACCGATGTCGAAGAAGTCGTCCGTGATGCTGACCTGGTCGACTGCCAGGACGTCACCGAAGATCCGGCCGATCAACTCCTCCGTCTTCGTGACGGGTGCGACATACGCATTCCGGCGCATCGTCGGGGCAGGCAGCGCGCGGAAATCGACCTTTCCGGCCGGCGTCAACGGAATTTCCTCGAGAACGATCACCGAGGAAGGAACCATGTGTGCCGGCAGTCGACTGGAGACGAAGGTGCGCACTTCTTCCGGATCCAGATGACCACCGACCACGTACGAGTGCAGTCCGACGGTGTCGTCTGCTGTCGTCACCGCAGTTCGTACGCCAGAGTGCGCACCGAGCACCGCGTCGATCTCACCGAGTTCGATGCGGAAGCCGCGAATCTTGACCTGCGAGTCACTGCGGCCGAGATACTCGAGTTCCGTTCCACGACGTCGCACGAGGTCTCCGGTGCGGTACATCCGCAGCCCCGAACGTGAGGGGTCGGCAACAAATCGAGACGCTGTCAGGTCGCCGCGACGGTGGTAACCGCGGGCAAGTCCACGCCCGGTCAGATACAGCTCACCTGTCACTCCGTCCGGAACTGGACGGAGGCGAGAGTCGAGAACATGTGCGACGGTGCCGCGAACAGGACTACCGATGGTGATCCGATCAGTCGCCGACATGGGCCCCGCGAGGGTAGCCATGACGGTGGCCTCGGTGGGACCGTATGCGTTGAACATCTTTCGCGCCGATGCCCACTGCGCGACCAACGCGGCGTCGCACGCTTCACCGCCGACGATCACCGCACCGAGATCCGGAACCTCTGCCGGTTCGATCGTAGCCAGGGCAGCCGGGGTCACAAATGCGTGACTGATCTTCGACGCCCGCATGAGGGCTGCGAGTTCGCTTCCGCCGTAGATGCCGGTGGGAACAACAAGCATCGCGGCACCGGCACCGACAGCCATGGCCAGTTCGAGCACAGATGCGTCGAAGCTGGGGGAAGCGAAATGCATCGTGCGACTGAGGTTGTCGAGTTCGTATCGGCAAACCTGCTCGTCGACTAGCGCCGCGAGACCCGCATGGGAGACGGCGACGCCCTTCGGAGTGCCGGTCGATCCCGACGTGTAGATGACGTACGCGGTGTGGTCCGTGCGAATCGGTGACGTGCGCTCGGAATCGAGGATTCGCGTGTCACTGACGTCGTCGCGATCAAGCGACGCCACGACTTCTTCCGTCAGCGTCAGGATCGCGCCCGAATCAGTGAGCATGTGCTCGATTCGCTCGGCCGGGTAGCTCGGGTCGACGGGTACGAACGCCGCTCCGGTCTTGGCAACGGCCCAAGTGGCGAGTACAGAAGAGGCCGACCGCGGAATGGCGATCGCCACTACCGATTCAGGGCCGATCCCTCGAGCTACGAGTGCCCGCGCCCACCGATTGGTACGCCGGTCTACATCGTCGTAAGAGAGTTCGAGGTCGCCGCACAGTATGGCCGGACCACCGTTGGATTTGATGACCCCGGCCGTCAGGATCTCCGGCAGCGTCAACTCCGTCAAGGCGACCGAATGGGCAGTTCCCTGACGTTCGATCTCTGGCATCGTCCGCAGATCGAGGTCACCGACCACTGATTCGGGTTGGGCGACAACAGCATCGAGAATGGCGACGAACCGATCCGCGAGCTCGCGCACAGTCGATTCGTCGAAGATGTCGAGGGCATAGGTCCACGTCGTGGTCACCGACCCGTCCCGGCGCGGCGACGAGACATCCAGTTGGAGATCGAATTTCGAGATCGGAGCATCCAACGGGACCTGAGAAACTTCGAGGCCGGGAAGCTTCACGGATGGGGTCGGAATATCGCCGGTCGCGAGTACCACCTGGAAGAAGGGGTGGTGCGCCGTCGAGCGAGGCGGGTCGAGCACCTCGACGAGACGCTCGAACGGAATATCTGAGTGGGCAAATGCCGAGAGGTCGGCGTTGCGGGTCGATTCGAGCAATCCGCGGAACGAAGCCGTCGGATCCACCTGAGTCCGGAGAACCACGGTTCCGACGAACATGCCGACGAGGTTGTCGAGGGCCTGATCGCCGCGTCCGCTGACCGGGGTGCCGATCGCGATGTCGGACTCCCCCGCCATCCGAGACAGCAGTACCGACAACGCCGTGTGCAGCACCATGAACGGTGTGGACCGAGTGCTGCGAGCCAGGGATTCGACGGCGCGGTGCGTCTGCGCCGAGAGGGTCGACGACACCGTCGCACCTCGATAGGACGCGACTGTGGGATGCGGCCGATCCGTCGGGAAATCGAGACGGGTCGGGACGTGCGCCAATGCAGCGCGCCAGTATTCGATCTGGCGCGATGCCTCCGATTCCGGATCGTCCTCGTTGCCGAGAGAATCGATCTTCCAGAGCGTGTAGTCCGCGTAGTGAACGCTCAACGGCGACCACTGTGGCGCGGTTCCCGCGAGCCGTGACGCGTAGGCCGTCATCACATCCGCGGCCAGTGGTTGCATCGACCAACCGTCGCCACTGATGTGGTGGACGACGAGTACAAGAATATGCTCCCGACCAGACGTCCGGAGAAGCGAAGCCCGCACCGGAACCTCGGTGGTGACGTCGAACCCGGCACCGACCAATTCGCCGATAGCCACGACGGGGTCACTGACATCCGCGGGTTCGAGAGCAACTGGCGCGTCGTCGAGAATGCGCTGGTAAGGACCTTGATCCGAATCCGGATAGAGAGTGCGCAGCACCTCGTGCCGGTCGATGACATCGCTGATCGCCTGGCGCAAAACCTGAACGTTCAGGTCGCCGGACAACGAGAGTGCTGCCGCGATGTTGTACGCCCCGGATTCCGGATCGAATCGGTTGAGGAACCACATACGTTGCTGGGCCGGTGAGAGCGGAATCCGGTCCGGTCGAGGGCGCAGTCCGAGCTCGGTGAACCTGGACGGCGCGCTGCCGGCGACGAGTCCGGCCAGCGCACCAACTGTCGGAGCGTCGAACAGGTCTCGGACACCCAGAGTCGATCCCAGTGCCGAGTTGATCCGTGCCACCACCCGCGCAGCCGTCAGAGAGTTGCCACCGAGCGCGAAGTAGTCGGCGGTGAGGCCGATTTCGCTCACACCGAGGAGTTCGACAAAGATCGCGGCAATGGTCTTTTCGGGTTCGGTGACGGGAGCGACGTACTCAGCTGCCGCCGAATCCGGTTCCGGCAGCGCACGCCGGTCGAGTTTTCCGTTGGGGCCCAGCGGCATCGACGTCAAGAACACGAATGCGGAGGGAACCATGTAGGTAGGCAGCTTCGCCTGCGCGTGCGCGCTGAGAAGGGCACTGTCGATTGCCGAATCAGCTGTCACGTAGGCGATCAGACGATCCTGACGTACGACGGTGGCGGCCGAGAGAACTCCCGACAGTTCCAACAGGACCCCATCGATTTCTCCGAGTTCCAAGCGCTGCCCGCGAAGCTTCACCTGGAAGTCGGTACGACCCAGATACTCGATCTCACCGGTGGAGTTCCACATGACGAGGTCGCCGGTCCGATACATCCGGCCGGGACCGAAGGGGTTGGCTACGAAACGATCTGCTGTCAAGTCAGAGCGTTGCACGTAGCCGCGGGCGAGTTGGACTCCTGCGAGATAGAGTTCTCCCGCCACTCCGATCGGGCTCGGCGCGAGGCGGTGGTCCAGCACGTAGGTCTGCGTGTTCCAGACCGGAGCACCGATCGGCACCGGACCTGTTGCGGCGGCATGCGTCTGGTGGAAAGTGACGTCGACGGCAGCTTCGGTGGGACCGTAAAGATTGTGCAGACGTGCACCGAATCGTTCGTGGAAGCGAACGACCGTCGCACGCGGAAGTGCCTCGCCGCTGGCGAACACCTGACGAACGGATCGAAGTTGTGCGAGATCTCCGTCGACGAGGAAGACGTCGAGCATCGACGGGACGAAGTGCAAGGTGGTGACACCTTCGCGAGCGATCAGCTCGGAGAGGTACCGAGAATCGCGATGTCCATCGGGTTCTGCAACTACCAGTCGCGAGCCGGCGACGAATGGCCAGAACAACTCCCACACCGAGACGTCGAAGGTGGCGGGTGTCTTGTGCAGCACGACGTCGTGACGGCCGAGCGGATATTCATGTTGCATCCACAGCAGGCGATTGACTATCGCTCGATGCGACACTGCAACGCCCTTGGGCTTTCCGGTGGACCCGGATGTGAAGATCACATAAGCAACGTGATCCGGTGATACACGACCGAGACGCTCGACGTCTGTGAGCCGCTCGGTGGAGTACCCCGACAGATCGATCTCGTCGAGAAGTACGGGGTTGACCCCATCGGGCAGCGATGTGGCGTCGGCCGCGACCGACAGGACGACCGACGGTGCTCCGACGTCGAACAGGTACCGGATCCGCTCGTCCGGATGCTGCGGATCGATCGGAAGATACGCACCGCCGGCTGCGATGACGGCGTGCACTGCCACCACGTACTGCGCGCTCCGGTGCAGAGCGATCGCGACCAGTGACTCCGGCCCGACGCCGCGTTCTACGAGGTGACGAGCGAGAGAGTTGACCTGGGACCGGAATTCTCCGCGACTGATCGTCGTGCCCGCGAAGGTCAGTGCAGCATCGGCCAAGTCGGCGATACCCGAGTCGGCGATTTCCGAGTCGGCGATTTCCGAGTCGGCGATTTCCGAGTCGGCGATTTCCGAGTCGGCGCCGAGTAGGTCGAGCAGCGTCTTGTCAGCGATGACGTTGGCAGTGTCGTTCCACTCGTCGAGTACGAGCCGTCGTTCGGCCGCGTCGAGATAGTCGATGTCCCGGATGCGGATTTTCTCGCCAGTCATCGCGCCCAGTATCGATGCAAGGCGTCGGCCGACACGCTCTGTCGCGTCGTGGTCCATCGCATCGGGTGCGTACTCGATGGTGAGGTGAAGGCTCGGTTCGAGGACCGTGATCAGGGCGAGCGGGTAGTGAGTCGCGTCGGCGACCTCGATTCCCGTAACTCGCATCCCGGCGATATCCGTCGCGGATTCGAGCGCCGAACGGTTGACGGGGTATGACTCAAACACCGTCAACGTGTCGAACATCGCGCCGGCGCCCACGACCGACTGCACCTCGGCCAGGCCGACGTGGTGACTGTCGAGCAGCCGAACCTGCTCGGACTGAACGTGTTCGAGGAGTTCGGACACCGAACTGTCCGGGTTGACACGAACGCGAACAGGAACTGTGTTGATGAACAACCCGAGAATGTCTTCGACCCCGGTCAGCGACGCGGGTCGACCCGAGACGGTGGCTCCGAACACGACGTCGTCGCGTCCGAGCATTCCACTGAGCAGTAGACCCCACGCAGTCTGGACGACAGTGTTGACCGTGACGCCGCTGCGCCTGGCCAACTCGAAGATCGCCTCGGTCGACGAGGCTTCCAGCGGGACTTCGACATCCACGGGAACTGCGTGCACGGAGGACTCCGTACGGTGTGGTGCGATCAGCGTCGGTTCGTCTACTCCAGACAGTGCGCCGATCCACCTGTCCAATGCCGCGCCGTTGTCTTGTTCGGCGAGCCAGTGCAGATAGGTGCGATACGACCGAGCGGGAGCCGGCAGCGAGGTGTCGGCGGCGTAGAGCGACAGTAGATCGCGCACCAACAACGGCATGGACCAACCGTCGAAGAGAATGTGGTGATTGGTCACGATCAGGTGCGCCGAATCCGCACCCTGGCGTACCAGCACTGCACGAAGCAGTGGGGGCGCGCTCAGATCGAACGGTGCCGTGCGCTCGAGTTCCGCGACGACGTTCGGATCACCCCCGAGCACCTCCCGCCATGGAGTTGTCACGGAATCGAGAACGAGCTGTGCTGCAACGCCGTTCGAGTCGTACACGAAGGCAGTCCGAAGTGCGGTGTGGCGCTCGAACAGTCTCGAAAGCGACCGCTGTAGTCGATCGCTGTCGACGATCCCGGCGAGGGACAGAACGATCTGGCCGGTGTAGACGTCGACGGCATCGGCGGTGAGGCCGGCGTGAAACTGGAATCCGGCTTGCAGCGGCGAGAGCGACCAGATGTCCTCCAGGTGGCCGAACTGCTTCTCCCACAGTTCTATTTCGTCCTGCGAAGCCGAGACCAGGGGAACGTCTGACGGTGTGAGGCCGGCATGATCACCGACGGAGGCGGCAATCTTCTCCAGTTCGACGCGCCACGCCGTCCCGAGCTCCGCGACTGCAGCGGGTTCGAAGATACCTTCGGGGAAAGCAAATGACGCCGAAAGGAACTCGCCTTCCGGACCGTCCACGACGGCGGCATTGATGTCGATCGCGTAACTGACCGCGAGATCGCTTCCGCTGCCGTTGTTGAGATCGATTCCGGCGTCGGGAATCCAGCCCGCGGCCCGCAATTCGTCACCGAACTCCGCGGTGGACATCTTGCCCAAGTAGTTGAAACCGATCTGCGGTTCCGGGCCAGTCAGCATCCCTGCACGTCGGAGCAGCCCGTAACCGATACCGGACCCCGGCGTGGTTCTCAGCTGTTCCTTGACGGATTTCACGACCGCCGGCGTGTCCACTCCGAGTCCGGTGAGATCGATCCGAACCGGGTACACCGCCGTGAACCAGCCGACGGTCCTGGACAGGTCAGCGCCGGGCAGCACGTCTTCGTCTCGTCCGTGACTTTCGAGCGAGACGAGCATCCGCTGTGATCCGCTCCAGGTGCGCAATGCCAGGGCAAGGGCACTGAGCAAGCCGTCGTTGACACCGGTCCGATAGTGCGACGGTACCGCGCGCAACAGGTGATCTGTTGTGTCACGGTCGATGTCGACCCGGACCCGACGCAGTGACGACCCTCGGTCCCGTTCCGCATCGAGAGGACGCGAACCGATCGGCGCACCATCGGAGTCGACGACCTCACGCCAGTAATCGAGTTCCGCCGACGGTGACAGCTCGGTGAGTCCGTGCGACCAACGCCGCAGTGACGTTCCGACGGGCATCGGTACCGGCGTGCCACCGTGAACGATCTGTTGCCAGGCTACAGCGAAGTCCGGAAGGAGAATCCGCCACGAGACGCCGTCGACAACCAGATGGTGGATGACGACCACCAATCGGCCCGAATCGTGCGTCGAGTCGAGCCAGACGATCTGAGCAGTATCGCCGCGGTACGGATCGAGCCTCGACGCGGCGTCCGCGGTCGCCTGGGTGAGAGCTTCCTCGAACTCGGGGGTTCCGGGTAGCGCTTCGGTGACGGTCCGACGAACCCATGCATCGACAGCACAGCCAGGGGCAATGTCGAATCCGGAGTGGTCGGGCAGCAAACGCGCGCGAAGAGCGTCGTGTTGATCGACAACTACTTGAAGAGTTGCCGCGAGGCGCGAGAGATCAAGTCCGACAGGAACACTGACCGACACGGCTTGATAGAAGTTCTCGATGCTGCCGGCCGTGCCCAGTATCTTGGCTGCGATCGGGGTCAGCGGGACAAACCCCACTCCCTTACCCGGCAGTTCTTCGAGTACGACCGATTCATCTGCCGGGAGTGCGATTTCGGCCAATCGCGCCACCGTCTTGCGTTCGAACACGTCGCGAGGAGTGAAGACAACTCCGGCGGCTTTTGCTCGAGAGACGAGCGAGATCGCGACGATGCTGTCTCCACCCAGCGCGAAGAAGGAATCGTCGACGCCGACTCGCTCGACGCCGAGTACCGACGCAGCGGCGTCGGCGATGATGCGCTCGACCGGACCGCTCGGCGCCCGGTAGTTCTGAGCCGCCGAACGAAATTCCGGTTCGGGTAGCGCCTGGCGATCGAGCTTGCCTGCCGGGGTCAGTGGCACTTCGGCCAGCGGTATCAGCTGGGACGGCACCATGTGAGCGGGCAGGAATCGAGATGCGTGTGCGATCAACGCGTCTTCGTCGAGATCGTGTCCCGGCTTGATCTTCACATACGAGTACACGGTGCCGCCGGCAAGCGTCACCACGAAATCGACGGATTCATGGCGTGCGAGCACAGCGTCGATCTCACCGAGTTCGATGCGAAGTCCATTGACCTGCACCTGGAAATCGGAGCGGCCGACGTACTCGAGTTCGAGAGTCCGAGTCCAGCGGACCACGTCTCCGGTGCGGTACAACCGAGTTCCGCCGCCGAGAGGATCGGCGACAAAACTCGCAGCGGTGAGAGCTGAACGTGAGTGGTAGCCCTGCGCCAATCCGGGGCCACCGAGATACAGTTCACCGGCCACCCCGGCCGGCACAGGTCGCAACCAGCGGTCGAGAACCATCAGATGCGCGCCCTGAATCGGAGAACCGATCATGATGGCCTCGTCCGACGCCAGCGGGGGTGTCGTGGTGATGACGATGGTCGACTCGGTGGGGCCGTAACTGTTGTAGAACCGGCAGATCGGGCCGAAGCGTCGAACCAGGTCCGGCGGGCACACGTCACCTCCGACAACCACAGCTTCGAGATCCGGAAGATCGGTGGCGTCCACCGTGCCCAGAATTGCCGGCGCACTGATGATGTGGGTGACGCGCTCGCTGCGCAGCAGTTCTGTGAGCTCGCCGCCGCCGTAGACATCTGCCGGAGCGATGACCATCGTCGCCCCGGCACTGAACGCCTGAACCATTTCGAAGACGGAGGCGTCGAAACTCGCGGACGAGAATCGCAGAACTCGCGAATGCGCACCGACGCCGAGTTCGGGGCGACCCCACGCGGTGAAATCGACCAACGCATTGTGCGTGACGGCAACACCTTTCGGTGTACCGGTGGAACCGGACGTGTAGATCAGATAGGCGATGTGATCGCTTCGCAACGGCGCCGTGCGGTCGGAGTCGTCGACGACGGACTCGTCGCCGACAAAGCTGAAGGCGTCGATCGAGATGCAGTCCAGATCGACGGGCAGCATCTGATGGACAGTCGAATCAGTAATTCCCACAACAGCATTACTGTCCCCGACCATGTGACCGATTCGTTCGACCGGGTACGTCGGATCGACCGGAACTGATGCAGCGCCGGTTTTGGCAACCGACCACCACGCGATGACGGCGTCGATGGATCTCGGCAGCGCGATCACGACACTGGTGCCAGGACCCACTCCGCGCCGGATCAGCGTTCGAGCGAGTACGTTGGAGCGACGATCGAGTTCGCGGTAGCTGAGCTGCTGGGTACCGCAGCTCAGTGCGATCCCCTCCGACGATGCCGCGACGCCGTGGGCGAGAATCGTGGGCAAGGTCGTCGGTGCCAGTGCGTCAGGGCCGCGTGCCGGAACGAGCGACTTCCGCTCGGCTTCGCTAAGGATCTCGAGATCGTGAACACGAGTGTCCGGCAGCGCTTGCGTGTACCGGGACAGCAGTTCGACGTATCGGCGGACATGGTCGCTCAGGACATCTGCGGTGTACAGATGGGGATTGGCTTCGAAATCGATTCGCGGCGCCTCTCCCGAGGCACTCGGATAGATGTTGACCGACAGGTCTTCCACCGGCCCTGTCGACAAGACGTGGAATCGACCAGTCACCGACCCCAGGACCACTTCGGGGTGAAAGTTCATGATGTTGATCGCGGGACCGAAGAACCCACGCTCGGCACCGACGCCTCGATCGCGCCTCATGTCCTCGGTGCGGTACCGCTGATGTCTGAGCGCGCCGGTCAGTTCGAGCGAGGCAGCCGCGCTCAATTCGGCAACCGTGGTCGAAGCGGTCACCGCGAGGCGCAGCGGAACGACGTTGGAGATCATGCCACCCGAACCGCGCAGAACCCTGTTCGTTCGCGCGGTCACCGGCAAACTCAGCACTACGTCTTCGGTGCCGGTCACCCGGGCGAAGTAGAGCGCGAAGGCAGCCACCGCCGCCGCCGAAGAGAACTCGTCCGCCTTCGCCGTCGCGTTCGAACTGTCGAGTGTTCGGCCGACCACGACCGCACCCGGTGTGGCGTCCATCCGCTTCCCGGCCAGACTTGCCACGGCCGGAAGCTCTGCTGTCTTGGCTGCCCAGTAGTCCTGATCTCGGCGGAATCGCGGCGAGTGCCGATACTCGGCCTCGGCGTCGTGCACGGCCAGAAGATCGGTTGCCGACGATTCGGGGACTGAAAGGCCGGCGACCTCCGCTGAGTAGAGCTCGGCGATGCGTGTCATGAAGTTCATGGCGCCGTAGCCGTCGAGGACTAGATGATGGATCCGGCAGTACCAGAACTGGCGGTTCGCGCCGACGCTCAGGACGGCTGACTTCACCAATCGATCGGCGAGTAGATCAAAAGGTCGGGTGTACTCCTGCCGCATCCACTCGAGTGCGGCTGCCTCCGGCTCGCGCTCACCGCTCAGATCGACGACTTCGACGCTCTGACTGAGCTCGGAATCGATCTGCTGAAACGGTTCGCCGTCGATCTCGAGCAGTTTCAGCATCCCGGAGCCGAACTCATGCGCTGCTGTGACGCAGGCACTTTCGAGCACCGCCGCGTCGAGAGTCCCGTCGACTACGACATACTGCGCGATCGTGATCGGCACATCAGTGCGCAGTAGCTGGGCAAACCAGATTCCGCGTTGCGCGCTGGTCAGCGGAAAGGGCTCGAAACGTCGATCAGCATGCACAGCGTCGTTCTCTCATCTGCCGAAAAAAGTACCGACGGCCTGCATCGATTGCCGTGGACCTGCGGCGCGAGACGACCGTGCCGACTACCACTCGACACAGTCCGCCGATTGATCAAAGATAGGGTTGCATAACCTTTCCATCTCGTCAAATGGCAAAACAAGTTCCCATGCGATCACATAAAGGATTCCGCCAGGTCTGTTTCTGCAGATCAGACCTGGGATTCGAGTGCGGTCTCAATATTCGGTGCGTCATGCGCCGGGTACGCATGCACCAAGGCGGTAGCGAGTTTGGGTACCGCGTGAGTGAGCGAATGCTCGGCGCTGTGTGCAATCGCGTGAGCTTCGGCAAGCGTTGCCCGGGGATCGATGTCGAGTTCTGCATCGGCATGCAGTCGGTGTCCGATCCACCGCATCTTCAGATCACGAACACCGAGGACTCCGGGTTCGTGCATCAATGCATGCTCGGCGCCGTCCACCAACTCCGGTTCGACGCCGTCCATCAACCGCCGGAAGACGTCTCGCGCTGCAGTCCTCAGCACCGCCACGATGGCCACGGTGATGACAAGGCCGATGATCGGATCTGCCAACGGGAAACCCAGCGCAACTCCCCCGGCCCCCAGAAGGACTGCGAGCGAGGTGAATCCGTCTGTCCGAGCATGCAATCCATCGGCCACCAGGGCCGCTGAACCGATTTGCCTGCCGACCCTGATCCGATACAACGCCACCAATTCGTTTCCGATGAAACCGATCAAACCTGCCGCCGCTACCCAACCGAGGTGCTCGATCTCGACCGGGTTGATCAATCGCCTCACCGCCTCGACACCGGCGATCACTGCCGACAGTGCGATCATGGCGAGCACGAACAGTCCGGCCAAATCCTCCGCACGCCCGAAACCATAGGTATAGCGCCTGGTTGCAGCGCGCCGACCGAGCGCAAAGGCAATCCAGAGTGGGACTGCCGTGAGCGCGTCGGAGAAGTTGTGAATGGTGTCCGCCAGCAGCGCCACCGAACCCGAGATCGCCACGATCGCAACCTGAGCAACTGCGGTGACTCCGAGCGCGACAAGACTGATCTTGACCGCCCGGATGCCGATTGCGCTCGATTCCAACGCGTCGTCGACACTGTCGGCAGCGTCGTGAGTGTGCGGGGAGAACACTTCGCGAACTGCCGATCGAAACCCCTTCGGGCCGTGGACATGGCCGTGGCCGTGGGACGTCTTTGGTTCGTGCGTCATGACGCACCTTCTTCTTGATCGCTACGATCGACCTTCGCCGAGCGCTCCGGGTGTATCTCCCGAAGCTCACCTTCACTACGGTGATGCCCCGGCAATCCTGGTCCTGCATGCTCCGCATTGAAGACCGCATCCGTAACCAGTTGGCGCACATGGTCGTTCTCCAGACGATAGAACACCGTCGTACCATCGCGGCGCGTTCGTACCAACCTTGCCATGCGCAATTTCGCCAGGTGCTGCGACACCGACGGCGCCGGCTTGCCGACGCGTTCCGCCAGTTCGTTCACCGAGCACTCGCGATCTACCAATGCCCACAAAACCTGCACACGGGTTGCGTCGGCCAGCATGCGGAACACCTCGACGACGAGGTCGACTTGATCATCGGGAAGCTTACGGCGACAAACACCACTATCTGCGTTCATACGTAGATAGTAGATCATGCTGGACGCCGAAGATGACCTCTCGTCGATTCACCAGTTGTGCAAAGCTTGGCGGCAGAGCCCTTCGCCACTCGCAGACCGGGAGACAACGATGAGTACCGACGATTGGAACGCAGGAATCATTGCGGAATTTCGGGAGAACGAGGGCAAGGTAGGTGGCCCCTTCGAAGGTGCGCCCATGGTGTTGGTCCACCACACAGGACGCAAATCCGGACGCGATTCCGTGAGTCCCATGATGTATCTGGCAGACGAGCAGGATCCGAAGACCATCTACGTTTTTGCATCCAAGGCCGGTGCCCCGACCAACCCCGACTGGTACTACAACCTCGTTGCCACCGACCAGGCAGAGGTCGAGATCGGCACCGAAACATACCCGGTCTCCGTCAGCGAAGTAACCGGCGAGAAGCGTGACCGCATCTACGACGAGCAGGCCAGTCGATACCCGGGATTTGCCGAATATGCGGAGAAGACAGCTGGGATCCGCACAATCCCGGTGGTGGCACTGACTCGCGCGTAAATCCAGGTAGCGCTTCCCTGTCGTTTCCATTCGGAAACGGCAGGGATCGTTTGTACGGAATCACGACACTGAAGACGCTTTGACCTCAGCCTTCGAATGCCGTCCGAGCAGCACGTATCCGACCCAGGATCCGACAACCACTGTCGCCGCGAGCGCCTGTACCAGGCCTTCGATACTCGCCGGATAGAACACGCCGGTGATGTAGTGCGAGATGAATCCGGTGGACGGCAACTCCGCGATACCGGCCATTCGGCGGGCCCAGTTCTCGAGATTGGTCAGCGGGCAGTCATATCCGACCGCTATCGAACCGGCTCCCCAGACGACTGCAAGAAGGTGAAAACCGATGGTACGACGCCACTTCCACGCCACGAACCCACCCAGCACCACATAGAGGACAAACGCGAAGTGGACGAACACCGTCACTACTTCGATGAGCCGATACACCATCGTCGTCTCCGCTCGTGGCGCGGAAGTCCCGCAACAACCAGACTAATCCGATGTTAGTCCTCGTAGAGGTGATCTACCCGGCGTATGCAGCGGTCGTGCGAGCAGCGGCGGCTGCAGCCGCATCCGGGTCGTCGCCCGATGCGATCGCAGCTTCGGCCCACAGTTCACTGCTTCCCGCGATGAATGCCTTGGCCTCGTCGCTCGCCGACCACTCGGGTGTCTCGAGTGGCGTCGCGATCCCCAGTTCCACGTGTCGAGCCAGCCCGAGCAGTCCCATGTCCCACCCGACACCGACGGCACCTGGACCGTACTCGGCCCACCGATCCGGCGCCACGTCCGCGGCGTGTTCGAAGTCGAACAGCGTTGCACCACTGCCTTTTTCGGCGAGATTCACAGTCACATAGCTCACATCGCCGCCGTATTCCCAGGTGATGCGAAGTGTTCGAGGAGCATCGCACGCCAAAATTTCGCCGCCGGCGTTGCCCTCGAGCTGATAGTGGCCGCCGATCCTGGCTTCTCCCCCGACCGGCATGAACCATTGGGGAATGCGGTCGAACTCGGTGATCGCTGCCCAGACCGTGCCGATGGGCGCCGCGAGGGTCCGCGACATGCGCAACGTGCGTGTTTTCGACTCGTCACCGCCGAACGGGCTCAGCTCTCGCGCTACCACCTGCAACGAATCAACCGCTCTGTCGACCACGACGCTCCTTGGTTCGGGAAAACTTCAGCTCAGTCGCTGCTGTAGATGTACCGATACTTCTTCTCCAGCGGCACTCTTGCCGATCGCCTTGCAGAGCGCCACGCGCAGCGGAAGCCAGTGTGGACCGTCACCGGACGGCATCAGCGTCGCCTCGAAGGGATGTTCACCATCGAGAGTCCCGACCACCTTCACAGCGCGCCTGGTTCCCAGAAGTTCCGCCGAACCAGGCACCGTCAGAAATGTCGCGAACGCCCCGTCTTTCTCGATGGGAGCGGTGAAGGCGTAATCGAGCGGTTGTGGAGTCTTGTCAGCGGCCATCTCGTGTCACTGTTCCGAAGCGAGCAGGACGTCGGTGTCGAAACAGGTGTGAGTGCCGGTGTGGCACGCGGCGCCCTCCTGATCGACGATCAGCAAGACCGAATCGCCGTCACAGTCGAGTCGCACTTCGTGGACGTACTGGGTGTGCCCCGACGTCTCACCCTTGACCCAGTACTGCTGGCGCGAGCGCGAATAGTACGTCCCCTTACGGGTTTCCAGTGTTCGCGCGAGCGCTTCGTCGTCCATCCACGCGACCATCAGCACATCACCGGTCGACTTCTCCTGCGCAACCGCGCTGAACAGTCCGGCGTCATTTCGCTTCAGCTTCGCCGCGATTGCGGGATCAAGACTCATATGACGTTTATACCTTCCACCTGTGACTTCCGTGGAATTCCCCTGCTTGGTCGCCGTAGAATGGAAGTTTCTTCGCTTCTCGCTCTGGAAGAGGATCCGACATGAACCATCAACGTCATGACGGCCCACACCCGGAGTACACCTGCCACCTCGTGAACGCGAGCACCGATCGCGTCCCGACCCGCCACATCGTTGTCGGGATCGGCACAGGCCTGAGCAGCAAGAATGTCGTCAGCTACGGATTGACGCTTGCCGCCAAGGAGGATTCAGCACTCCACGTCGTTCACTGCATCACGTCCGAGGACTTGCCTGTCGAAACCGACTCACCACAGTTCGAAACGCGTCTGCACTACGAGATGGTGTCGCAACGCGAACAGACAACCTCGACACTTGCCTCGCACACGGACACCTGGACATACGACTGCACCTACGGCGACCCGGCCGGTGTCATCCTCGCGACCGCGGACAAGTACGACGCCTTCACCATCGTGATCGGCTCACCGCGAAAAGGCGCTGCCTCCGCGGTGAGCCAACTGATACACAGCTCGGTCTCTTCCCGACTGAACCGGCAGAACCGCTATCCCGTGATATCGGTTCCGAGCGGAGTCAGATCGGCGAGATAGCCGAACACGGGGCATGCCCGCCTAGCTGATCGAATAATCCTCGAGCGGAAAGCGTTTCGCTTCGACAAACGCATTGCGTGTAGACGTGGGCCGCAGGATCGCCGCCTCCCCGTGCTGATTGAAGTAGTAGCTCCGCGAAGTCTGGCAACTGCCGCCGTAAAAGACGGAGTCCGCGAGGTTCTCCGTCATCCGGTCCAGGAACTCGGCGTTGGCGGTTTCGGTGACCTCGAACGTCTCCGCGCCACGCCGCTTCACCTCGCCGAACAGTCGATCCATGTGCTGCATCTGGGATTCGATAGTCGTGAAGTAGGACAACCCGCTGTACGAGTACGGACTGGCGAGCGTGAGGAAATTGGGGAAGTAGGGAACCGCGACCCCCTCATAGGCCTGGAAACGGTTGTCGCGCCACCACTTACCGAGGTTTCGGCCCTCACGGCCGATAACCTCGATGGCCGGAAAGTTCACATCCCAGAGGTTGAATCCCGTTGCCAGCACCAGCGTGTCGATCTCGGTCTTGCGGCCGTCGGCCGTGACGATTCCGTCGGCAGCAATGTGGTCGATCGACGTGGTTTCGAGGTGCACGTTGTCTTTGGTGAAGGTACGGAAATAGCTGTTCGAGAACGTGGGTCGCTTGCACCCGAAGTCGTAGTCCGGTGTGAGTTGCTTGCGGAGATGCGCGTCACGGACCTGCGACCGCAGAAACGCTCGCGATGCGGCTGCAGCGCCCTTGTTCAACAGTTTGACCTGCTTGTAATGCAGGACCGCGCTGACCATGATCATTTCGAGTATCGACGAACTGACAGCGCGGGCGATTCGCTGGGTGAGCGGAATGCGCGAGAACAGCTTCTGCACTGCGCTCGGAATGGGGACGTCGATCTTGGGAACGACCCAGATCGGGGTGCGTTGGTAGACGGTCAACTCTGCGGCCTGCCGCGCCACCTCGGGGATCAACTGCACGGCGGTGGCGCCGGTTCCGATGATTGCAGTCTTGGTGCCCGACAAGTCGTAGGAATCGTCCCAGGCGGTGGTGTGGATGATCTTGCCCGCAAATTCATCGATACCGGAGATGTCCGGTCGATGGGGCTGCGAGAGGAAACCCGTCGCAGTCAGGAGGTACTTGGCAGTGATGTCCGGTGCCCCCTCCACGGATACGACCCAGTGCGAGGAATCTTCGTCCCAGCGGGCTCCGTTGACCACGGCACCGAACGTCATGTGCTTGCGCAGGTCGTACTTGTCCGCGACATGATCGGCGTACTTCTTGAGTTCGGCACCCGGTGCGAAGAGCCTGGACCAGTTCGGATTGGGCTCGAACGAATACGAGTAGGTGACCGACGCGATGTCGACAGCCAAACCGGGATAGCGGTTGACGTGCCAGGTTCCACCCAGATCGTCCTCGCGCTCGAGGATCGCCAGGTTGTCCAGGCCCATCCGCTTGAGTTGAATGGCCGCACCCATTCCGCCGAAGCCCGCCCCCACAACTACTGCGTCGTACTGCACTGCCATCGGAGAATCCCTCTCATGAACTGCACACCCATGAACCACGCACCCGTGAACTGCACATCAGAAACTGACACGTCATTCCGTTATTGAGAACGGTATCATTCCAGACGTGACGAAGGCCATGACCCGAGCGGAACGAAAAAAAGCGGAATTGCGCCGCGAGATCATCGACGCATCATTCGAGTGCTTCGCGGAACGCGGCTACCACGCGACCGGAATTGCCGATATCGCAACAACTCTCGGAATCGGTCACGGCACGTTCTACCGATACTTCGAGAACAAGCGCGACATCATCGACCACGTCATCGACGATCTGATCGCAAAGATCATCAGCGCACTCGCCGTCGAAAATGCCCCTGACGCAGCAAATACGTTGGACGAGTACCGCGCCCAGGTCGGTCGCATCGCCGAAGCGCTCCCCCGCATCTTCTTCGACGACCCGCGCATTCCGCGGGTTCTGCTCTTCGAGACGACAGGCGTCGACGCCGATCTCACTGGCCGGATGCTCGATCTACTCGACCAGTCGGCATCGTTGACCGCGGCGTACCTGCATCACGGAGTCGAATGCGGCTATCTACGCGCCGACCTCGACGTCGACAACACTGCGCAGGCTGTCAACGGCATGATGCTGGCAAGTGCGATTCAAGGATTGCGAGCCGATTCGTCCGTCGACTGCACCACGCTGAACCAAGCCATCAGCCGCCTCATGTTCGACGGAATCCGCGCCGAGAACGCCTAGCGAACGACGATTCCCTCGGCACGCATCGCATCCTTGACCTCCGGGATGCTCAGATCGCCGAAGTGGAAGACACTCGCTGCGAGAACTGCGTCTGCGCCCGCTTCGACTGCCGGGGCAAAGTGCTCGACCAGGCCGGCACCGCCACTGGCGATCACCGGTACGTGGACTGCTGCCCGGACAGCGCGGATCATCAGAAGGTCGAAGCCCGCTTTGGTGCCGTCGGCGTCCATGGAGTTGAGCAGGATCTCCCCCACTCCCAACTCGGCACCACGCTCGGCCCACTCGACAGCGTCGATGCCCGTGCCGCGCTTGCCCCCGTGCGTGGTGACCTCCCACCCCGACGGTGTGTCCGGCTGCCCCTGGGGAACGGTGCGGGCGTCGACCGAGAGGACGATGCACTGCGAGCCGAAACGCTCACTCAGTTCCTTGAGCAGTTCCGGGCGCGCAATCGCCGCGGTGTTGACGCTGACCTTGTCTGCACCGGCACGCAGCAGACGATCGACGTCCGCGACCGTGCGCACTCCACCGCCGACGGTCAGAGGAATGAAAACCTGCTCGGCAGTACGACTTACGACGTCGAGCATCGTGCCACGATCCGACGTCGAGGCGGTGACGTCCAGGAAGGTCAGTTCGTCGGCGCCCTGAGCGTCGTACGCTGCCGCGAGTTCCACGGGATCTCCGGCGTCGCGAAGATTCTCGAAGTTGACACCCTTGACCACTCGTCCGGCGTCGACGTCGAGGCACGGAATCACACGAACTGCGAGGGTCATGACTGTGGTCCTCCTGAGGACGAAGCGCGCGGATCACCGAGCGCGTTGAGGATATCGAGAATCTCACCGTGGATGCCCGGGGCGGCAGCGAGCACCGACTCCGATTCTACGGTCCACGGGTTGCCGGCCAGATCGGTGACCACCCCGCCCGCACCGCGAACGAGAGCGACCCCGGCCGCGTTGTCCCACGCGTTGCGGCCGTAGACGATCGCTCCGCCCAGGATGCCGGCCGCCGTGAAAGCGAGATCGACTCCGGTGGAGCCGTGTATCCGGATCCGCGAGGACACCTTGCTGATCTCGGCGAGGAGGTCGAGACGGAAACTGCCGGGGATCCGGCCGCGACTGTTGACGTTGAGGGCACCCAATCCGACGATCGACGACGCCAGATCGGTTGGCTCCAGCGGCGGTACGGCGATTCCGTTGACCAACAACGGACCGCCGGCACGAGTGGCGTACGTGTGACCGATCAACGGAAGCCAGGTCAATCCGAGTACCGGGACACCATCGTCGAGAAGCGCCAACAGTGTTCCGGCAGTGGGCAATCCGGCCGAGTAGTTGAAAGTACCGTCGACGGGGTCGAGAACCCAGACGAGCCCCGAACCGACGTCTGGGCCGCCGAATTCCTCGCCGTGCACCTCGATGCCGGTCTGCTCGAACAACTCCGCGGTCAACCGCTTCTCGAGCGCGAGATCGACCTCGGTGGCAAAATCACCCCAGCCCTTGCGGACCGCGCTGGGTGCACCGACGCCGGAGACGAACTGATCGTGGACGCCGTCGAGAAGCCGACCCGCAATCGCGAGAAGTTCGTCGAGGTCACGCGTCGGTGTCATCTGGAAAATCTATCCGGAAACTGCTGCCAGTGCTTCGGGGAGCGTGAAGCGACCGGCATACAGCGCCTTGCCGACAATCGCGCCCTCGACACCCTGATCAACCAGGCTGGAAATGGCGAGCAGATCCTCGATGGTCGACACACCACCGGAGGCGACGACGTGAGCGTCGGTGACAGCGCAGACCTGACTGAGAAGTTCGAGGTTGGGACCGGTGAGTGTGCCGTCTTTGGAGACGTCGGTGACGACGTAACGGGTGCAGCCGTCGCGATCGAGACGGGCCAGGGTCTCCCACAGATCGCCGCCGTCGGTGACCC
The DNA here is from genome assembly GCF_033142365.1 of Rhodococcus sp. IEGM 1241. Lineage (NCBI taxonomy): Bacteria > Bacillati > Actinomycetota > Actinomycetes > Mycobacteriales > Nocardiaceae > Rhodococcus > Rhodococcus sp. IEGM 1241. The sequence continues at coordinate 89,826 of NZ_JAWLSE010000009.1, read as the reverse complement.
AGCCGCGCCCACGGGTGCGGTACTGGCCGTCGACCAGACGAACGTCGAGTCCGACGGCGATCTTGTCGCCGTACTTGGCCAATGCACGGGCACACCACTCGGGATCTTCGATAGCGGCGGTTCCGAGATTGACGCGGGCACAGCCTGTGGCCAGTGCAGCTTCCAGGGAAGCGTCGTCGCGGATTCCTCCGGAGAGTTCCACCTTGACCGTCAGGTCGCCGATGACGCCTGCCAGCAGTTCGCTGTTGGACCCACGCCCGAAAGCGGCGTCGAGGTCGACAAGATGCACCCATTCGGCACCGTCGTTCTGCCACGCAAGAGCAGCGTCGCGGGGCGACCCGTAACCGGTCTCACTTCCCGCCTCTCCTTGCACGAGGCGAACAGCTTCACCGTTGACAACATCTACAGCAGGCAAAAGGACCAGGCTCACGTGCGGTAACCCTAGTAGGTCAGGACCTCGAACCGTCTTCCGGGTCACCGAACGCTTTTCGGGTCATCCGCTTGGATACGACGCCCATTGCCGCGATCGCAGCAACGACCCCCACGAGACCGATCGCGAGACCGACACCCGGCGAGGGTTTGAGCACGACGATGACGACGGTGGCGACCGCCAACGCAGCCACAGCGGCGCCGAGCGAGAACAACGCCAGACGAGCGAGGGAAAAGTCGTCGCCGCGGTTCGGGCCGGAAGTCCCGGTCACAAACTCTGCACCCAGTTGCTCAGCAACTCGGCGCCTGCGTCGCCGGATTTCTCGGGGTGGAACTGCGTTGCCGACAACGCACCGTTCTCGACGGCAGCGAGGAACTTTCCGCCGTGATCTGCCCACGTCAGCTTCGGAGGTGCGATGTGCTCGGACGGCGCGAGTTCCCAACTCTGCACACCGTACGAGTGAACGAAGTAGAAGCGGGTGTCGGCGTCGATACCCTTGAACAGCGTGCTCGACTCCGGAGCCTCCACGGTGTTCCAGCCCATGTGCGGCAAAACCTCTGCTTGCAGCCTCTCGACGGTGCCAGGCCATTCGCCGCAGCCCTCCGCCTCGACACCGAATTCGACTCCGCGGTCGAACAGAATCTGCATGCCGACGCAGATACCCAGCACCGGTCGGCCACCGGCTAAGCGTCTACCGATGATTCGGTCACCCTGGACTGCGCGCAGACCTTCCATGCAGGCCGCGAACGCACCGACGCCGGGCACCACCAGACCGTCGGCCGCCAATGCAACCTTCATATCGTTGGTCACCTCCACCTGCGCCCCGGTGCGCGCCAGTGCGCGAGTAGCCGAATGCAGGTTGCCGGAGCCGTAATCGAGTACAGCAATCGTGGAAGCGCTCATGCCCCAACTCTATCGGGCAACCCTGCTGCCGATCACTTTGCCGCCCGCGGCCAGTGCCGGGAGCAGAGCGACAACGACCGCGGAGACCGCGAAGACCCACGCATAGCCGGCAGTCGTGGCCACGAATCCCAACGCCAGTGCACCGATTCCGGTGCCGGCGTCGTAGCCGATGTTCCAGATCGCGCTGGCGGATCCGAGTTGCCTCGGGCCGGCAGCCTGAAACGCCATGACCAAGGATTCGTTCTGCACCGCCCCGAACCCGAGCCCGAAAAGGACCGCCGCGCAGAACAAGACCGGCGTCGACCCGCCGTCGACGTTGATCGCGAACAGCACCAATCCGATGGTCGACGACGCCAATGCCGGCGCGAGTGTCCGACCACTGCCGAGACGATCGGCGATCAGGCCCGCCGAGTACCGGCCGATCAACATCGATCCACTGGCGGTCGCCAACACCACACCTGCAACGGCCGCGCGCTCCGAGATTGCGATCGGCAGTAGAGACGACAGCCCGCCGAACGACGCGGATACACACGCCAGAGCGAGCACCGGGACCAAGACGACGAACACACTCAACCGGGCGGATTCGCCGGTGGGCTGGGCGAAGATCTTCGGCAACCCGGCAATGGCCACCAGCGCGAGTGCCGGGATCAGCGCACCGAGAACGAACACCGGTGTTGCCGACCACCGTTCCATGATCGCAAGCCCCAGCGGAAGCCCCGCCATTTGTGACGCTGCGATCGCGATTCCCTGAGCGCCGGTGGCACGGCCCAGAATTCGTTTGGGCGCCAACTCCGCCACGAGCGCACTGCCGGCAACAGTCAGCATGCCGAAACCGATTCCTCGCACCGCGGAAACCGCCAGGACGGGGCCGGCGTCGGCCGAGATCAACAGCACCAACGACGGTGGACCGAGGAGCAGACATCCGACCGCCAGCACGCGCCGGTAGCCCTGCGTCCGCAACAACCGAGGCACGAGCAGTTGCGTCACGACCGTGGCCGCCATGAAGACACCGGTCACCGATCCGGCGAGCGCATCCGATCCGCCGGAATGCGCAACCAGCAACGGCACCACCGGCAACAGCAACGACCAGCCACCGAAAGCTGCCGCCGCCATGATCAGGACACCGATCATGCCCGGAGTGCGAAGCAACCCCGGCGATGGAGCAGGATCTCGCGACTCAGACACAGTCACTTTTCGCGTCACAGACGCAGTGCGCCCGCTACCGCCGCCAGAACCGCCAACGCCAGAAGGATTCCCGACGCAAGCTTGTTGACCTTGAACATCGAGTAGGCGCCGCCCACGGCAATACCCGCGCCGATGAACAGCAAGTAGGTGAAGAGGACGCTCACAGTGTGCCCTTCGTCGACGGCACGCCACTCACGCGCGGATCCGGCTCGACCGCCTCACGCAGAGCGCGCGCAACGGCCTTGTACTCGGCTTCGGTGATGTGATGCTGATCGCGGCCGTACAGAACTCGAACGTGCAGTGCGATACGTGCATTCAATGCGATCGACTCGAACACGTGGCGGTTGATCACCGCGTGATACGGAACGCCCGGGTACCCGCCGATGACGGAATGCACCATGTAGTCGGGCTCACCGGTGTGCACGCAGTAAGGGCGACCGGAGACGTCGACCGACGCGTGCGCCAACGTTTCGTCCATCGGGATGAAAGCGTCGCCGAAACGACGGATGCCCTTCTTGTCGCCGAGTGCCTGGCCGAGCGCTTGGCCGAAAACGATCGCGGTGTCCTCGACGGTGTGGTGGGCGTCGATCTCGACGTCACCCTTCGCCTTGACGTCCAGATCGAAGCTGGCGTGCGTACCCAAGGCATTTAGCATGTGGTCGAAGAACGGAACGCCGGTGGAGACGTCGACGATGCCGGTCCCGTCCAGATTCAGTTCGACGACGATGCTTGATTCCCGAGTTGTTCGTTCGATCCGCGCGATGCGATCGCTCATGCCGTCTCTCCTGAATTCGTGTCGACCAGCTGGGTGCCTGCGATTTCGTCACTGACCTTGATGAACGCGTCGTTCTCGGCTTCGAGTCCCACGGTGGCCCGCAAATATCCGGGGATGCCGATGTCGCGGATGAGAACCCCGCGGTCGAGGTATTCCTTCCACGCCTGTGCGCTGTCGGTGAACTGACCGAACAAGATGAAGTTCGCGTCACTGGGAATCACTCGGAAACCGGTGTCCGCCAGTGCCTTCGACACCCGATCACGCTCGGCGGACAAGGCGTGGACACTGCCGAGGGTCTCGTCGGCGTGACGCAGGGCGGCACGTGCCGCCGCTTGCGTGACCACCGAGAGGTGATAGGGCAAGCGCACCAACAACAGTGCGTCGATGAACGCGGGAGCGGCGGCGAGGTAGCCGAGTCGGCCACCGGCAAACGCGAACGCCTTGCTCATGGTGCGGGTGACAACCAGCTTGGCCGGGAACTCGTCGATCAGCGTCATCGCGCTGGGGGCAGCGGAGAACTCCGCGTACGCCTCGTCGACGATCACGATGCCCGGCGCCGCGTCGAGAATGCGTCGCAGTTCCGCAATACCGACGCTGTGTCCGGTCGGGTTGTTGGGGCTGGTCACGAACACGACGTCCGGTCGACGCTCCTCGATCACTGTGACGGCAGCATCCACGTCGAGTGCGAAATCGTCCCGACGGAAGACCTCGACCCACTCGGTATCGGTACCGTCGGCGATGATCGGGTGCATCGAGTACGAGGGCACAAAACCCATCGCGCTGCGCCCCGGACCTGCGAACGCCTGCAACAACTGCTGCAGAATTTCGTTCGATCCGTTTGCCGCCCAGAGATTGTCGACGGTGACCGGCACCCCGGTCTGCTTCGACAGGTACGCAGCCAGATCCGTCCGCAACGCCACAGCGTCACGGTCGGGATAGCGGTGCAGTTCCTTCGCGGCTTCGCGCACGGATTCGGCGACATCGTCGATGAGCGCCTGCGTCGGCGGATGCGGGTTCTCGTTCGTGTTGAGCTGAACCGGAACCGTCAACTGCGGTGCGCCGTACGCCGACTTTCCACGCAGGTTCTCGCGAATCGGAAGGGCGTCGACCGAAATCGATCCTCCGGGAACACTACTCATCGCAGCGCTACTCATCGCAAAGCCTCGAATCGCAGACGCACAGCCTCGCCGTGAGCCGGCAGGTCCTCCGCGTTGGCGAGCGTGATGACGTGTCCGGCAACGTCTTTCAGAGCCGACTCGGAGTAGTCGATCACGTGGATCCCACGCAGGAAGGTCTGCACGCTCAGACCGGAGGAGTGACGTGCACACCCGGCCGTCGGCAGAACGTGGTTGGAGCCGGCGCAGTAGTCGCCGAGGCTGACCGGCGCCCATGGGCCGACGAACACGGCACCAGCGCTCGTGACCTGAGCTGCGACACCGGTTGCGTCCTCGGTCTGAATCTCGAGGTGCTCGGCCGCATAAGCGTTGACGACGCGCAGACCAGCGGAAACATCGGAGACCAGCACGGTGCCCGACTGGCTGCCGGTCAGCGCCGTGGTGACGCGCTCGCGGTGCTTGGTGATCTCGAGCTGCGCGGCCAGAGCCGCATCGACGGCGTCGGCCAATTCGACGCTGGTCGTGACGAGGACGCTGGCGGCCATCACGTCGTGCTCGGCCTGGCTGATGAGGTCGGCAGCAACGTGGACCGGGTCAGCGGTGTGGTCGGCGAGGATCGCGATCTCGGTGGGACCGGCCTCCGCATCGATGCCGACCAGTCCGCGGCACAGACGCTTGGCGGCAGTGACGTAGATGTTACCGGGGCCGGTGATGAGGTCGACCGGTACAAGTTCGGTTCCGTCGGTGTCGGTTCCGCCGTACGTCAGCAAGGCAACGCCCTGTCCGCCGCCGACGGCCCACACCTCGTCGACACCGAGCATGGCTGCGGCGGCAAGGATCGTGGGGTGCGGCAATCCGCCGAACTCGGCTTGCGGAGGCGAGGCGACTACGAGCGATCCGACGCCGGCCGTCTGAGCCGGCACGACGTTCATGACAACACTCGACGGGTACACAGCGTTGCCACCGGGGACGTACAGTCCGACGCGCTCGACGGGAACCCAACGCTCGGTGACCGTGCCACCCGGGACCACCTCGGTGACGGTGTCCTTGCGACGCTGATCTGCGTGCACCTTGCGGGTGCGCTCGATCGCGACCTCGAGCGCTTCCTTGACGGCCGGGTCGAGTTCACGAAGTGCGCGCTCGAGCTCCGCCGCTGGAACCCGGACCGAGGACGGACGAACGCCGTCGAACTTCTCGCCGAACTCGAGCGCGGCTTCGGCCCCACGATCACGAACGGCTTCGACCATCGGGCGAACCTGATGCAGCACCGCGTCCACATCCACTCCACCTCGGGGAAGCGCGGCGCGAAGTTCGGCCGTGGATGGGGTACGACCACGCAGGTCGGTGCGGGCAAGCATGAGAGTTCCTCTCGTACGCAAACGGGGTGCCTGTGCAAGCGGCTGCAAACCGGTCCGGCATTTCGGGCCCGATCAATGGGTCCGAAACACAGAACTGACGTCAATTATCCAGGATAGGCGCACCCCATTTTTCACCGGTCCACCTGCGACGCTCACTGCAGGTCCGGCGCTCGCCGCCGGGCAAGTTCGATCAGCTCGTCCCTTCGGTCGGTCGCCACCGAGATTTCGCGGCCGTCGTGGAGACGAAAGCGGACCCCGTCGCCGGGTGAGGCGAGAATTACCCGCATACCTGGGCCGGTCATCCGATAGCCGATTCCGGAGCCCATCCCGATATGGACCGCAGTTGCCGACACAACTTCGTCCCACCGAAAAACCTGACGCAACCCCGGAGACAGTGCGATTGTCACTCGTTCGGCGTCTGTGGTGATGATCACGCACACCTTCCACATGTACGCGGCCAACCCGAAGGACAGGATCGCGGACAACACGGCGCCGACGTAGCCCGCCGGGTCGCGTTCCACGATCGCCGCGAACCCACAGACAATCACCATGACAATTCCGAGGACGACGCACAATGCAGCCGTCGATCGCCGCAGTAGTGGGCTCAGCGGAATGGACTCGTGAACTTCGTGCACCGCACCCCCGCCTCGATCGCCGACAACCCCCGCGCAGTGGAACGGCACCGGGAACACGACCATCCCATTACTCGCGCTTTTATAACAAACACGTCACGCACAGCTAGGGTCCAAAGTCGTGACAGACAGTGACGTGGCCACGACCGCACCTCCGGCATTGCCGACCCCTCAGCGATCCAGCGGACCGAACCGAGCACGGATCGTTGCGATTGTCGCATCGATCCTCGGCATCATTTTGTGCGGATCAGTGCCGTTCCTGCCGATCGAGCAGGACACCGCCACCGTCAACTGGCCGCAGGCCGGATCGACGACAAGCGTCGAAGCACCATTGGTCTCGTACACGCCGCTTCGTATGGAGGCATCCATTCCGTGCGCGTCGATCAACGAGTTGACCGCCGACGGCGGAACACTCGTCTCGACTGCTCCCCCCGGTGCCGCAGACGCCCGGCGATACGGATTCGTCGCGACGGTCTCCCCCGAGTCCGCCGACGCCCCCGCTCGGGTCGAGGCGGTCCTGCGCGATCAAGTGTTGCTCTCGGCGCCCGTCGCTGATCTGCAGACTGGCTGCGCGCTCACACTCGTCGCCGAGCCGACTCGAACCACCTTCAGCGCCACCGGTTCCGAACCGCGCGTCATCGAGGGCGACAGCCGGCCACAGGTGGTCGGTGTCTTCAGCGACCTCGATTCGGCGGCAGCCGGTTTGAACGTCTCGATCGAGGCGGACTCTCGCTTCACGTCGAGCCCGTCGGTGATCAAGACTCTCGCCATGATTCTCGGGGCACTCACGGCGGTCGTGTCCCTCTTCGCGCTGCACCGCCTCGACAACCGCGACGGCCGGGGAACACGCAAATTTCTGCCCGCTCGATGGTGGAAGTTCACCGTCCTCGACGGTGTCGTCGTCGGAACTCTGGTGCTGTGGCACTTCATCGGCGCTACCACCACCGATGACGGCTACCAGTTCACGATGGCCAGGGCCTCGGAGCAATCGGGCTATATGTCCAACTACTTCCGGTGGTTCGCGGTTCCCGAAACCCCGTTCGGAACGCCGTACTACAACATTCTCGGACTCCTGGCACACGTCAGCACCGCAAGCCCGTGGGTCCGCCTGCCTGCTCTGTTGGCGGGCATCATCACCTGGCTCGTCATCAGCCGAGAGGTTGCGCCTCGGCTGGGCGCCGCCATTCGCGGAAATCGACTCGCCCTGTGGACCGGCGCGCTCGTCTTCCTCGCATTCTGGCTTCCGTTCAACAACGGACTGCGCCCCGAACCGATCGTTGCTCTCGGTGTCCTGCTGACGTGGTGCTCGATCGAACGCGCGGTCGCGACGAGACGACTTCTACCGGTCGCAATCGCGATATTGATCGCCGGATTCACCTTGACTGCCGGCCCTTCCGGACTTATCTGCTTCGCCGCTCTCATCGCCGGAATACGCCCGATCATGCGCATCATCATCGAACGTGCCCGCACCACCGGTTACGTCGCGGCTGTCGGGCCACTGCTGGCTGCCGGACTGTCGATCCTCATCCCCGCGTTCGGTGATCAGAGTCTGGCCGCCGTCATCGAGATGCAGCGTGTCCACTCGATCTCACCGAATCAACCCTGGTTCGACGAGTATCTCCGCTATCAGTACCTCTTCAACATCTCCGTCGACGGTTCCCTGACCCGCAGGTTCGGTGTGTTCGTCATGGTTCTGTGCCTTGGCGTCTGCACCGCGATGATGCTGCGCAAGGGGGGCCGGATCCCCGGTTTGGCCGCCGGTCCGTCACGCCGCGTCGTGGGGCTGACGATCGGCGCGCTGCCACTGCTGATGTTCTCGCCGACCAAGTGGACGCACCACTTCGGGATCTTTGCCGGGCTCACTGCAGTTCTGGCGATGATGACGGCCGTCGCCGTGGGAACGAAACTCCTGCGCTCGCCGCGCAATCGGGCCCTCTTCGCGGCAGCCGTCCTGTTCCTCCTGGCGGTCGCATTCACCGGCAGCAACAGCTATTACTACGTGTCCAGCTACAGCGTTCCGTGGTGGGACAAGCCGGTGTCGATCAGCGGACTCGGCGCGAGCACCGTCCTCCTCGGGCTGACCGTGCTGATGCTCGGCGTCGCTGCGTGGTACTTCTTCCGTGAGCCGTACACCGCCGGAAAGGAACTGTCCGCGAGGCACGCTCGACTGCTTGCCATCTCGCCGCTGACCATCGCCGCGGGCGCGATGGTCCTCTTCGAGGTGCTGTCCATGGCCAAGGGCGCGATCACCCAGTACCCGGCATATTCGGTGGGCCGCGCGAACGTCGACGCCGTTCTCGGCCAACACTGCGGACTCGCCAACGACGTCCTGATCGAGACCGATCCGAACGCGTCGATGCTGACCCCTCTCTCCGGCAACGTGGCCACAGCTCTCTCCGCCGGTGGGGCGACGGGATTCGATCCCAATGGCGTGGCCTCCGACCTTCGAGCCGACAAGGAGGCCACCGCTACCGGTGGCGCGAACACCGTCGACACCGCGGAGGACACCGCCGGCAACTCGGCCGGAACCGGCGGTGGCGCCGGACAGACCGGCGTCAACGGCAGTTCGGTCGCGTTGCCGTTCGGCCTCGACCCGGCGACGACACCCGTTATGGGTAGCTACGGTCAGCCCTCCCCGGGCACTCTGACCAGTGACTGGTACCAACTCCCCGACGTGGGTGAGAACGCCACACGCGGAGACATCATCTCGATTGCCACGGCGGGTCGTGTTCGATCCGTCGACAAGGACGGGATCGTCACCTACGGCCAGAACGTCGAGGTCGAGTACGGCACAGCGCGCGGGGTCGACGATGCCGAAACAGACGCTGTGGAAACACTCGGAAAGATCGCACCCCTCGACATCGGGCCGGCACCGTCATGGCGGAACCTGAGAGTGCCGCTGGACCAGATTCCCGTCGAAGCCAACAGCATTCGACTTGTGGTCAGCGACTACGACAGCAAGGCCGACCAATGGGTGGCCGTTACGCCGCCACGGGTTCCGAAGACCCAGAAGCTCAACGACGTCGTCGGTTCGCAGGCGCCCGTCATGCTGGATTGGGCTGTCGGACTGGCATTCCCGTGCCAACGCCCCTTCGACCATCGGGTCGGAATTGCCGAGGTCCCCGAGTACCGGATCCTTCCCGACCATTCCGGCGCACTCGTGACCAGCGCATGGCAGGACCACTACGGCGGCGGACCGTTGGGGTGGATCGACCTGCTTCTGAGCGCTCAGACCATTCCGTCGTATCTCGACAACGACTGGGCTCGCGACTGGGGGTCGATCGAGAAGTACACACCGATCGATCCGAGTGCCGTGCCTGCCCAGGTCGACGAAGCGACCGTTCAGCGCTCCGGGACGTGGAACCCCGGATCGATGACCATGGTTTTCTGAGCGGCAGGGTGACTGAGTGACGCGGTCCAGTGGCAGGCGGATCGGACGAAACGCCTGCGACTGGACACTTGTATGACTTAGTCTCCCTGGCATGGGAGCCCTGTCACGGTCTATTGCGCCTGCGCTGATGGCACTGACGTGTCTGTTCGGGGCGCTGACCCTTCCCGCTCGCGCCTCGGCGGAGGCACCGGATGACTTCCTCTGGGGTGTTGCCACCTCCGGATTCCAATCGGAAGGTTCGTCACCGGACAGCAACTGGTCTCGATACTCCGATTCCGGACGAACCCACGACAAGATCGGTGACTCGGTCGACTTTCGCCATCGCTACGCCGAGGACATCGACCGGGCGGCCGATCTGGGATCGAAGGTTTTCCGATTCGGCGTCGAGTGGGCGCGAGTTCAGCCCGCCGCCGGGAGCTGGAACGAGACCGAATTCGCGTACTACGACGACGTGGTGGCTCACATCCGCGCGCGGGGCATGACTCCGATGATCACGCTCGACCACTGGGTGTATCCGGGATGGGTTGTCGATCAAGGCGGCTGGACAAATCCGAAGACGGAAGCCGATTGGCTGGTCAACGCAGAGAAGGTAGTCGAGCGGTACTCGGGAATCGGGGCGCTGTGGATCACGATCAACGAGCCGACTGTGTACGTTCAGCGTGAATTGACCTACGGCGGAATCGCACTCACCCAGGCGCCGTCGATGTTCGACTCATTGGTCCGAGTCCACCGGGCGATCTACGACCGCATCCATGTTCTCGATCCCGGTGCTCGCGTGAGCAGTAATTTCTCCTTCATTCCCGGCGTGTCCGAGGCGATCGATTCGGTATTCACGGATCGGGTGCGCGACAAGCTCGACTTTCTCGGGATCGACTACTACTACGGTGTGGCCCTGAACAATCCGACTGCCGCGTACGCCGCACTCGACGAGTTCTACAACGTCACGCCACAACCCGAAGGCCTGTACGACGCATTGATGCGGTACTCCGGCAAGTATCCAGAACTCCCCCTCTACATCGTCGAGAACGGCATGCCCACTGACAACGGAGCGCCGCGCGCCGACGGATACACACGCTCGAATCACCTACGCGATCACATCTATTGGATGGAACGCGCCCGAGAAGACGGCGCCGACGTGATCGGCTACAACTACTGGTCGATTACCGACAACTACGAATGGGGTTCTTACCGACCTCGATTCGGGCTCTACACGGTCGATGTTCTCGGCGATCCCACTGCGGTTCGAATCCCGACCGACGGCGTCGACACCTACCGCCGAATCATTCACGACAACGGCGTCGGCGCCGACTACGTGCCCGTCATGGCTCCGGCTTTCTGCTCGCTCGTCGATCCTCCCCGCAGCTGTACGGCTACTCGATGAAGGCCGTTTTCCGAATTTCCTGCCCTCTCCGTCGTTAGGATGCCTCATGCGAACACTGCGAAATATCGCCGGAACTGCCGCTGCCACCGCTGCCCTGATCCTGGTCGCCGGAGGCGCTGCGACCGCAGCCCCCAACCCGGCTGATTCACCCCGCGAGGCGCAGGCACGTGCCTACATCGACGCCCTGGTCTCCCATGACGTCTCCGATGTCCACTTCGCCCCGGATGCGACGCGCGTCGAAGCCGGAATCAAGACCGGCTTCTCGGGACCACAGATGTCCGCAGACCTCGAAAACGGCATCCAATACCGCGTCATCCAGGGTGTTCGCGACCTCGAGATGTCGGAAGCCGGGGACATCGTCTCGACCACCTACCTGCTGGACGCGGGAATCGGTGGCACGCGCCTGATGACCGTGGAGATTCGTGAAACCTTCGAAGTCCGTGACGGTCTCATCCACGACGTCGTCGCCGACATCATTCCGGTGTCTGTGTCGTGACGCGCGCCCGATAGCTACTGGGCGGTGCACCCGAGACTCGGGTGCACATCGCTGCGAAGGCAGCCGGCGTCGAGTATCCGAGTTCAGACGCAACGGCTGTCACACTGGCACCGGCAGAGAGTTTCGGCAGCGCGTGAAGAATGCAGGCACGCTGCATCCACGACGACGCGCTCATCCCCGTTTCCGAGATCAGCAAGCGGTGCAGTGTTCGTTCACTGATGTGGAGTTGCTCGGCCCACCGCGTGGGCGAGTCGTGGATCGACGGGCCGGCGAGATACCGCGTGCACAACGCCCGCAATCGCGGGTGCCGAGGCAGCGGGAGTTCCACAGGTAGGGGCGCAAGATCGCGAAGTTCGTGCAGGATCAGCTGAAATACCGCGGCGCCGCGTCCGTGTGCGGGGAAGTCGTCCTCCACGTTCAGCTCGACATCCATGTCGACTGCAGCGACGAGCAGCTCACGCAGGAGCGACGACACCGCGACGACTCGGCACCTGACCGGGAACCACGGCGCTGCGGACGGTTCGATGTAGAGGCTTCGCGTGCTGACACCGTCCATCGTCACTGCATGAGCGACACCGGCGGGAATCATGACCGCATTGGACGGCAGAACCGTCCACTCACCGTCATCGGTTTCGACGTTCATCGCACCGTTCACAGCGAAGAGAAACTGGGCTCGTCGATGTTCGTGGGCGGCCAGCACGTGACCTGGTGGGTAGTCGGTTCCGATTGCGAGAACACCGCGAGGTGAGTGATCGACGTCGTTGATCGAGATGTTGCGCACCGGAGGAACCTACCGAGTCCGTGTCTGATTGACAATGGAACGTGGCGAACCTTCGAATGTGCGCCAGCGGAGAAATCGCTACCGTTCATCAAGTGCTTCACTACGCCCTCATCCTTCTCGCTTTCGGCGCCTTGACCGGAGTCACTACCGTTCTGTTCGGATTCGGTGGCGGGTTTGTCACCGTCCCAGTCGTTTACGCTGCATCCACACTTCGGGCGGACGTCATCGATCCGATGCATGTCGCCGTCGCATCCTCGGCGGCAGTGATGGTGGTCAATTCACTCAGTGCCACAATCGCATTCAGGAAGTCAGGACGGCTTCGGGCGGAGTACATCAGACCACTGATCGGCCCCGTCGCAGCCGGAGCAGGCCTCGGAGCGGTTGCGGCAGGTCACGTCGACGACGGCGCCGTTCGGATTCTGTTCGTCCTCTACCTCGTGGTCACAATCCTCGACAGCCTTCTGCGACAAGGGTTTCTGACACCACCTGAACCTCGAGAACATCTTGACCGTCACGGCGTCCGCGCTGTCGGGATAGGCATCGGCGCCGTCGCAAGTTTCCTCGGAGTCGGCGGGAGCGTCATGACGGTTCCGATGATGCGTCGCGGCGGAGTTCCGATGGCCGACGCCGCCGCGAGCGCCAACCCGTTGAGCTTGCCTGTCGCCGTCGTCGCGACTGCGGTGTACGCGGCCTCATCAGGGCACAGCACCGCCTCGGATCTGTCAGCGGGCAGAGTCGGCGCAATCGACCTTCTCGCCGTTTGCGCGTTACTGGCCGGCTCTCTACCTGCGATTGCACTGAGCCGGCGAATTGTCGGCGCCATCCCGGACCGGATCCACGCCGCCGCCTACATCGCTTTACTCGGCGTAGTCACGGCGGTGATGATCGCGGCTTAGCGGACGGCGTACCGCAGATAGATGACGCCACTGTCGAAGGTTTTCTGTTCCAGCAGCCGCAGGTCCAGTCGCCCGCGCGGGAGAGCAGGCAATCCGCCTCCCACGCTGACCGGGCAGACGAACAGTCGGCATTCGTCGACCAACCCCGCCGCGAATGCACTTGCAGCGATCGTCGGCCCGCCGATCGAGATATCTTGTACCGCTTCGCTCTCGAGCGCACGAACGGCGTCGGCGTCGAAGTCCCGGGCAATCGTTGTGCGCGCCGTCGACACCTCGTTCAGCGTCGTGGAGTACACGATTTTATCGATGCCACCCCAGATCTGAGCGAACTCGACTGTCGCCGCCTCGATTCCGGCAAACTCGTCCGGCACCGAAGAACCTACCGATGCGGAAGTACCTTGAAGGTCCTCGTGTGCCGTTGTCTCCCAGGGAATCATCGTCTCCCAGGGAATCATCGTCTCGTACATCCGGCGCCCGAGCAGGTACGTGCCGACTCCCCTCTCGAGCTCGTTGACGAACGAATGGACCTGCGCGTCGGGAACCGCCCAGTCGAAGTTCCCCTGCTCATCAGCCACATACCCGTCGATCGAGCAGATCGCCGAGTAGATCAGGCTCACCATCGGTCCACGTGCAGCACGTTGTCGACCGGTTCACGGGCGGCGGGTTTGAACGTCTCGCCGGTGAAGTACGCCGTCGGGATAAGCGCCGCCTGATGGAATCCGGCCGGAATACCCAGCAGCTCGGCAACTTCCGCTTCACGCTGCAGGTGCAATGTCGTCCACGCCGTACCGAGTCCACGTGCCCGTGCGGCCAGAGCGTAACTCCACGCGGCCGGGAGTAGAGAACCCCACAGAGCGGCCTGGTTCCCCTCCGGCAACGTCTTACCCGCCTTGATGCACGGAATGAGAAGAACCGGCACCTCGCCCATGTGCTCACCGAGCCACGCGACGCTGGTGCCTACTCGCTGTTGGATCGGCGCGCGATCGGGATCATCGGCGAAGAGTTTTGCCGCCGAACCGTGAGAAGCAAGGTACTCGTCGGTGACTTCCTTGTAGATCTGCCCGACTGCTGCACGCAGTGCCGGATCGGTCACCACCATCCACTGCCACCCCTGGCGATTCGAACCGGAGGGCGCCTGCAGGGCGATCTGGAGGCATTCCTTCACCAGGTCCAACGGCACGGGACGGGTCAGATCCAGACGCTTTCGAACCGTCCGCGTTGTGGTCAGTAATTCGTCGGGTGTCAGGTCGAGTACGGGATACGACGTCATCTCCCGATCATTGCACTGTCGCGAGCAGTGAGCAGGACAGTCCGTCTACACTTTTCTGATCCCGTGCGTGCTGGTTGTCGGGAGTATTTCCCGATCAAAGGACTTTCGACATGAGTTGGCACGTCTGGTTGGCGTTCTTCGGAGCAAGTTGGGTGATCAGCCTGTCACCGGGGGCCGGCGCCATTGCGTCGATGTCGTCAGGGCTTGCCTACGGCTTGCGGCGCGGATACTGGAACATCTTCGGGCTGCAGTTGGGATTGCTGCTGCAGATCGGAATTGTCGCGGCCGGGGTCGGTGCAATTCTCGCCAGTTCGACCGTGGCCTTTTCCTTGATCAAGTGGTTCGGTGTGGCATACCTCGTCTACCTGGGAATCAGGCAGTGGCGATCGGCGCCCACCGAGGTGGAGACCGACGAGGCAACCGCGAGCAGTTCCGGCCCGATGATGATGCTTCGCGGTTTTCTCGTGAACGCGAGCAACCCGAAGGCTGTCGTTTTCATGCTCGCAGTGCTCCCACAATTCCTGGACCCGTCGGCACCGCTGCTTCCGCAGTATCTGATCATCGCCGCCACGATGTGCGCAGTCGACGTGATCGTGATGACCGGATACACCGGGCTGGCCGCACGGGTGCTCACCTTGATGCGATCCCCCAAACAGCAGAGAACCACCAATCGAGTGTTCGCCGGCCTGTTCTTCGGAGCCGCCGGCTTCCTCTCGAGCATCGGACGTGCAGCGGCTTGATCGGTCACAGGCCTGCAATCAAGTTTACGACGGACGCCACGATCACCGAACCGAACAGGTACGAGAGCAATGCGTGGCCGAGCGCCATCGCGCGCATGTCCGACGACTTCAAGTTGGTGTCGGAAATCGCGAAGCTCATCCCGACTGTGTAGGCCACGTAGGCGAAATCGCTGTACCGCGGCGGTTCTTCCTGATTGAAATCGATTCCGCCGTCGGGGCCCGAGTAGTACAGCCGCGCATAGCCGAGGGCGAAGAGCGTGTGGACCGCCAGCCACGAGATCACGACACTACCGACTGCAACCGATGCCGCCACGACTTGGTAGTGATGTCCGTCGGGTGCCGCCAAGAGCAGGAACGCGATACCGACGAGGCTCGCGACGGCAGCGCCGAGAATCAGCAGGTGTGCGACGTTGCGAGCCGGTTCTTCCCGCGTTGCGTGGCTCGCGGTGAGCGTCGCATCGAAGGGCCAGACCAGAATCCACGTCCACACCGTGAACACCATCGCCGCGACATCCCAGCCGATCAGGAAAGCGAACCGGGGGTAGCCGACCAACGCCGTGACGACGCCTGCAGCGACACCGAGCACCAGACCTGTCGACACTCTCAGCGCTGGCCCGGCACCCAGCTCACTCCGCGGAACCGGGTTGATCGGAAGGTCGTGCGATCGATCGTTCACGGGCTCAGTCAACCACCGTTCGCAATGAGACGGTGGTTACGCCGCAAGGTAATCGAGAAGCAGGCGTGTCAGGCGTTGCAGGTGTCGACCAAAGGCTTGCCGTTGAATCTGTCCAGCACGTACTGCAATCCGACACCGAAGTCCGCTACGGCCGGCGCGAGGTGATTGTTACCGCTCCCCGGATTCACTGCAGGCAGGGTGTCGGTGAACAACGTCGCCTCGGCCCCGCGCGCGCACCAGTCCTGAACCAGGCGCCGGGTTTGCTCGTACGGGATGAAATCGTCGTTGAGCGCTCCGTTGACCAGAATCGGCGAGGCCGGGGTTCGCCGCCCGATGCGTTGTTCCTCGATCACCTGCTGGATCTCCGGTACCGATTCCACCACGTCGGCAAGTGGCCGGCCGTCCGTGGTCCACGACGCCGTCGACTGCTTCCCGTACTTGGTTCGGGAATCGATGAGGCATTGCCCGGCGACGTCGGCGAGCACGGACCGGCCGTAGTCGTTGAGTCGAGATTCGATCGGCTCTCGGGCGGCGGGATATCGGTCGAGGACGCCGTTGATCGTGTAGCCGATCGCGGCCATCAGGCCGGTACCGTCGATATGACGCAGAACGCTTGCCAGGTCTGCCGGGGGCGCGCTCGCGTAACTCCCGACCAGATTCAACTCAGGCGCGTATTCGGGTGCCAGTTCGGTTGCAGCGGCAGTGGCGCCGCCGCCCTGCGAATGGCCCCACAGCGCTATCGGATCGTCCTCTCCTGCCTTCGCCAAGGCTCGGGCAGCGCGTGCACCGTCCAACATCGCATGGGCTTCCTCGGCGCGATTGACGTAGGTATGGATGCCGGGTGTTCCGAGTCCGATGTAGTCGGTGACAAACACGCGAACGCCCTGGGCTAGGAATGCGAAAGCAAATGCGGACTCGTAGTTGACACCGACACTGTCCACACCGGCACCGTAGTTCGACGGATTCCCGGGTTCCGCCAGGCGGAGTTGACCGGCAGTGGGGAACATCCTCGACGGCGCGCACTGATCACCTTGGCCCTGAGTGCCCGGACCGATCACGACCGTCGGGCGCGGGCCCGCGCCTGACCACGGGGCGGCCGGCTCCAGGTACGAGCCCGACACAGCAACATTGGATCCGTGGGTGTCGGTACTCGAATACAGGATCCGGGTCCCTACACCAGGCACTCCGCCAACGGCACCGGCCAGCGGCAGCGGTTCCGTCCGAATCACCGAGCCCGGATCACCGACGTCGCCCGGAATCGCGTCGTAGAAGTCGTTCACAGGTTGGGCGTTCGCTATCGGTGTGAACAGTAGCGAGGTCGACAACAGCGCCGATACCGCAACGGCCGAAACCTTCAGTGCCGCGAGGACAACCTTCCGGGTGCTCATGGAAATCCAACGTATAGGCCTCAGTCGACGCGCGGACCGGTTTCGATCTGCGGGACTTCAATCGATCGATACCAACTGCTACGCGAGCGGGCCATGCCACTGGCCCCCCGATCGCCTGGTTTCACGGCCAGGACCTGATGAATCGTAAGCCTGTGCGGCTCCTCGAAACCCAGGGCACTGGCAGCGAGATACAGCAACCAGGTTCGCACGCGGGGAGCACCGACCTGTAGGACCGATGCGTCCCAGTTCTCGCGAAGGTTCTGTACCCACGCGCGCAGTGTCAAGGCGTAATGCTCGCGCAACGCCTCGCTGTCACGCGTCTCGAAACCTGAAAGTTCGAGCGCATCAATGGTTTTGCTCAGCGGAAGGATCTCACCGTCCGGGAAGATGTACCTGTCGATGAAACTGCGTCCGTCATCGACGTTGTCCGACAAAGACTTCACCGCCGCGATGGCGTGATTGAGCAGACGGCCCTGCGGCACGAGCAGGTCGTAGAGTTTTGCCGTGTACACCGGCAAATTGGCCAGGCCCACATGCTCGGACATGCCGATGCTCGAAATCGCGTCGTACGGGCCGTCGTCGACGTCGCGATAGTCCTGCACCCGAATCTCGATACGATCGGCCAAACCCGCGTCGGCAACTCGTCCCTTGGCGTACTCGACCTGCTCGTTGCTCAGTGACACTCCGACGACGTCGACGCCGTAGTTCTGGGCAGCGTGCAGTGCCATCGATCCCCAGCCACAACCGACGTCGAGCAGTCGCATTCCCGGCTTCAGATCGAGCTTGCGGCAAATCAGATCCAGCTTCGCGTACTGAGCAGCTTCGAGGGATTCGACCCCTTCCGGCCAGTACCCGCACGAATAGACCATGCTCGGCCCGAGAAACATTTCGTAGAAGCGGTTCCCGACGTCGTAGTGATGGGAGACCGTGGCCGAATCGCGTGATTTACTGTGCCGCTTGCCTCGCTTACGACGCATCTCGATCGACGGAGGCGATGGCGGTGGACCCACCGCCCCCAAGCCGGCGAAAGTACCGGCGGCGCGCACCAGCGAGCGCAACGGCAACGCCGACAAACGATTCTCACCGAGCCGCGTGACCAGATCCGGGACATCGAGGAGCGCAAAGATATCGCCGTCTACGTCCAGATCGCCGGACACGTATGCCCTCGCCAGCCCCAATTCGTTGGGAGAGTACAGGACTCGACGTAGGGCACGCCGATTCCGGAAATGTACCCGCGCAGCGGCGTCCGGCGGACCTGCCTCCGAACCGTCCCAACATCGCACGCGAACCGGAAGCGGAACCCCGATCACTTCCTCGAAAACCGTCAAAATTTTGGTCGCGGCACCAGTCACAGATCAACCCCTCCGACAAAGATGGTTAGCCGATGACAGAAAACTTACGCCCGATTCGCGAATCTTTCGCGCCATTTGTCCGAGTTTTGGGCAGTGTTCACCGCAGTTTCGGTATTCATCGAGGTTTCGGTATTCATAGCGGTGTCAGGGCTCCACCAGCCCGGCGAGGAATTCCACCAGCAGTCTCTTAGTCACCTCACGTGGCAGCGATTCCACTGCCGCGAGGACGGCCGCCATGTCCAAGGGAGAATCAGCAGAACCCCGAGGATCCAGCCCCGCCGACCTCAAAGCTGCCGCGACAGCGTCACTTGGCAACGCAAGAACATCGGCGACGGTGACATCGCCACGTTCGAATGCTCCGGCCAACTCTGCCAGTGCCGGCGGCGCCTCGGCTGCCGCCAAGCCGCGAACGTCGTCGGCACCGAGGACGAGCGCATTGGTCAACTCGCCGAGCACCGACTCGGTCACCGGGGTGACGGTGAGGTGGGTTGTTCGAGGCAATACAGTTCCGTCAGGTTGCGTCGACGCCGGCTGCCCTTGAAGGACGAAGCCGCGGGCACCGACAGCGCTGACCCAGCGATGCGGATCGACTCGACGTTCGAGGGGCACCGAACCATCGGTGGCGACCGCGAACAGCGGCCCCACCGGCGAGCCCACGACGCGAAGCCCGTCGATGCTCTGGACCGTTTCGATCAGCGCTCGGGTGGCCCGCTGCGCCCGGGACACCAGTTCGGCGTACCCGGATTGCCCGAGAACTTGCGAAATCGCCCACGCTCCGGCCAGTGCAGCAACGGATTTGGAACCGAGAAGAGTGGGATTGACCACCGGATACCCCGGCCAGTCCGTGAGCCCGAAATACTGCTTGCGATGCAGGTCACGCCCTCGGTGCAGCAAGACCGAGACGCCCTTGGGCGAGTATCCGTACTTGTGGAAGTCGACCGACATGCTGGTGACACCGGGCACCTGGAAATCCCAGGGCGGCAGATCACCCCACCACGGCAACGCAAGCCCGCCGATGCAGGCGTCGACATGTAGTGGAATCGAATGCGCACGAGCAACTTCCGCGACGTCGGCGATCGGGTCGAGCGCCGCGAACGGGTAATTGGGCGCCGAGACGACGATCAGAACCGTGTCCTTCCGAACTGCCGTCGCAATATCGTGTGCGCCCACGCGCCCCGACGTGGGATCTACGGGTACCAGGACGAGTTCCAGTCCGAGTAGGTGCGCTGCCTTGTGGAAAGCGGCGTGCGCGGTGGACGGAAGAACCAGCGAACCCTCACCCGGCGGGAGGCCGCGGAAGTCGCGAGCTGCCTTGACGGCCAACACACAACTCTCCGTTCCGCCGCTGGTGACATTTCCGACGACTATGCCTCCGGTGTCTGTGTCTGTATCTGCGGCTGGGTCTGAAGCTCCATGGAGGAACTCGCGAGCGAACGCAACCAACTCACGCTCCATCACCGCCGTGGACGGGAACACCGTCGGGTCGAGACCGTTGACCGGCTGAACCAATCGAGCTGCGTCCGCTGCCAACTCGTCGAGGGCTGCGAGACCGCTGTCGTACACGTACGACAGAACCCGGCCTCCGTGCGTCGGGGCGTCCTGCTCACGAAGCGAACGCAGCCGAGTCAAGATGTCGGCCGCCCTCTTCTCGAGGTTCGTGCTCTCGACGATCTTGCCCTTAAGTTCCTCGCCCTGAGTGGAACTCATCGTTCACCTACGTTCTCGTGAGTGGATTCTTGTTCGGTGCGGTAATTCCGCAGTACGACCAGGCTGATCGCAACCAGGATCGCCGGGACGACCGAGAAGCCAAAGGCTATTCCGGTCAGCGCTGATTCCGGTTGCACGACAGTCTCGCCCGCAGTTTTCGAAACGAAGCCGGTCACCGCGAGTACACCCAAGAACACCGCGGGCCCCAGAGCAAGGCCTGCGGTTTCCGAGGCTGTCCAGATACCACTGAGCGAACCACCACGTTGGCGTCCACCGATTCGCGCGTCGTCCTCGATGACGTCAGGAAGCATCGCCAACGGGAACACCTGCATGCCGGCATATCCGACGCCGGCAAGGGCGACTGCACCGTAGATCCACCAACCGGCGTCGACAGCCGCAAGGGTCAACAACGCCGTCGCGACGACAAACAGAACCGAGGACACGACGTAGCCGCGAAGCTTTCCGTACCGATGCGAGAACCGGTACCACAGCGGCATGACGACGAGAGCTGGTCCGACGAGTGCAACGAACAGACCGGTGAGCGCGCCTTCGCTGCCCATCACATAGGTCGCCAGATATTGCGCACCCGCCAACATCACAGCGGTGGCAAGTGCTTGGAGCACAAAGACGATGACCAGCAATCGGAACGCGCGGGTACGTCGTATCGCGTCGAACCCGTCCCGGTACTGCGAGAGCAACGAGCCGACCGGCGCGTCCGCGTGAGTCACCGTGTGGCGCGCCGCTCCGCGAACTGCCCAGATCATTGCCCCACACATCAGCGCCGACACCCCGATGGCCATGACCAGATAACCGCGTGCTCCGCCCCCGGCAGCGTCGCGAAGTTCCGGTCCACCAGCGCCGATGACCAGAATTGTCAGGGCCAACACCGCAATTCGAACCGATACCAAACGAGTGCGTTCGTGGTAATCGCCGGTCAACTCGGTCGGCAACGCGATATATGGAACCTGAAAGAGGCTGTACGCACTCGCCGCGAGCAGGAAGAAGACGAGCACCCACAACGCCCCGACTCCGGGGCCCGCAGACACGGGGGCTGAGAACGTGAGAATGAAGAGCAACGGCAGTCCCAAAGCGCCTGCGAGCATGAGTGGCACTCGCGTACCAGTTCGATGAGAGCTTCGATCGCTGATCGACCCGATCAGCGGATCGATCAGAACGTCGGCGATTTTCGGGACAATGACCACAAGCGACGCGAGCGCCGCGGCCACGCCGAGCGTATCGGTCAGGTAGTACGCCAGTACCAGACCTGGAAGCACACCGAATCCACCCGTGCCGACACTTCCCGCTGCGTATCCGGCCACCACGCCGCGCGAAAGCCTGTCAGGCGATCTACCTTCACGAAGACGTACCGGTTTGTCTGTAGTCACCGTCCACACACTAATGTCACGACTCCGTACCGCGAGGGCAAAAGAATCTCGATGACCAGAAGTCGCTCACTCGGACGGGCCGGGCATGCCAGACTGTGAACCGATTCGTACACGAACGAAAGCCTGAAGACGATGGTTGGTCCACTGACAGAGATCTGGCCTCCGTACGGAGTCACGATCACGTGTGGGCCCGTCACCTTGGTCCCTGTGCGCGACGACCATTTCCCCGAACTCGCTGCGCTGGTCCGAGCCGGCATTCACCCTGCCGAACAGATGCCGTTTCTCGTCCCCTGGACGGTGGGCACTCCCGACGAAGTGTCGCGAAGATTCATCCAATACCACTGGTCGGTCCGCGGAGCGATGACCACGGCCGACTGGAAATTCGAAACAGCCATTGTCGTCGACGGAGAAATTGTCGGCTGCCAGGCGTTCGCCGCGACGGATTTTCCCAAAAGTCGTACCGGTGAAACCGGCTCCTGGATCGGGCGCGGGTTCCAAGGCCGGGGCATCGGCACTCTTGCCCGACAGGCAATCTGCGCATTCGCATTCGACTCTTTGGGCGCACGAAGCGTCGTGTCGTCGGCGTTCACGGACAACCCCGCCTCGATCACGGTGTCGACCAAAGTCGGCTACCGCGCCGACGGCACAGTAGAGGAGTTGGCTGCCGACGGCCGAATGACCGTGCGTCGACTCTTCACCCTCAGGCGCGAAGATTTTGTCGCACCGCCGTACCCCGTCGAAGTGACCGGCGCAGACGCGCTCAGGGCGATGCTGGGTATCGACTGAGCGAGCTACCCGTGCACCGTGACAGCCGGTAGAACAGACGCATGGAACCCTCCGACATGATGGCCGCAGTCACCTCGTCCATGCGCGACCGTACCGGACGCACTCTCGAAGAATGGGTTGAGGCTGTACGGACGTCGGGGGTCGACCCGCTCGATCAGAACGAAGTCCGCAAGTGGCTGAAAGCAGAGCACGGTGTACCGCAGAACTCGCAGTGGGCAATTGCATTCGAGACTGCCAAACAGTCCGGATGGGTGGAGCCGACCGTCGAGCAATACATCGACCAGCAGTACAGCGGCCCGAAGGCAGCACTGCGACCCATCTTCGATGCAGCCCGACGTCTGATCGAAGAGCTCGGAACCGATGTTCGAGTCGAAGGCCGCGGAACATACACGCCCTTTGTTCGCGCTCGCCAATTTGCTGCCATCGCAGCGGCCACCAAAGCCCGAGTCGACCTCGGACTACGTTTTGTCGAGGCCCCCGGTTCCGAACTTCTGGTGCCGGCCAAAGCTCCCGGGCAGTCGACTCACAAGATCGGGCTCACCAGCACCGAGGACGTGAACGACGAAGTCGGATCGCTGATAGCCATCGCGTATCAACAGAACGGCCGGTAGGACACTAACTCGCCGCCACGCAACCACTCACCGGCACGCTGCACGAAAGTCCCTGTTCTCCTTATCGGAGAACAGGGACTTTCTTCACCGCGGGGGAAGGTCGCTGCGACGTGTCAGCTCAGGCCGAAGATCGCGCCGATGATGGTCCGAGCAGCCTCGAAGAGCGCATCAACGGACGGGACACCGATTTCAGAGCTGATGGAAAAAAGGGAACCCAACATACGATCCTCCGGAGATAGTTTCTGAATGGCTTACTGCCACAAGGGAAAGACTACAGACTTTGCTTGCAGAACTGAAGCAAGGGGACCACGGGGGTGACAATTCCGGACCAAAGTCCCGGCCTAGCAGATCTGCTGCACCCCAATATGATTGAGTTGCTTCGATGAGAATTAGACGCTTTCGACACCGTCGACGAGGGCTTTCGCAACACTCGCCAAAGCCTCCGTGCTCGACATTTCCGAGTGAGAGCAGTCGACCAGGTATGCCCGTAGCGGCCCCACCAGTTCGGACCATTCTTCGACCAGGTGACGATGTTCAGGCAGATCACGCTGCGCCACAAACAATTCCACTGACCCGAAATAGCGCCGCGGCGTGTGGTCCCGAACGATTCGCGACAGTTTTTCCACCCGCCCCACTACGGATTCGAGAACCGTATCGGAAAGGAAATCCAAACCGGTCTGCCTTCGGATCTCTGCCGCAACGTCTACGAAAGTCATTGCTGCAGTTTCAGTTTCAACCTCAGCTAGTCCGATCTGCGCAAACAGTTCGGAAGGTTTCGGAGCCGCTTGTACCGATGGCATCATCTCCGGCAACAGCGCGTCGAGCATGACAACCGAACCGACCAGATCGCCCGTCTCTTCGAGTTGGCTCGCCATCTCGAGCGCGATCGTTCCACCGGCCGACCAACCCAGTAGATGGTATTCACCCGACGGCTGCACATTCCGTACGGCATCGACATACCCCGACGCCAACTCCGCCACCGTGCCGGGTAGCTCACCGGCACCCGTTGCCTGGATGCCGTATACCCGTCGACCTTCGAGCTGACCGACGAGTCCGACGTAGCACCAGGCAATTCCGCTGACCGGATGCACACAGAACAACGGCGGCCTTACGTCATCAGGATTGCCGCCCAACATGACGATCGTGTCCAGCGGATCCGAATGGAACGAATCACCCTCCACGACGTCGGCCTGAACGAGATCCATCCGAGAGGCAAGCTCCGCCACAGTTCGATCGGTGAAAATCCATTGAACCGGGAAATCCCTGTTCAGGGTCTCACGCAAGCGCGAAGCCACTCGAACTGCACCCATGGATGTCCCGCCGAGCTCGAAGAAGTCGTCGTAGCGGCCCACCGATTTCGCGCCGGTCACGCCCTCGAATGCCTGTGCCACTTGACGTTCGGTATCCGAGACGGGTCGATCCACACTCGACCCTACCTGCGGCGAAGGAGCAGGAAGTGCCGCTACGTCTATCTTCCCCGAAGCGAGCAACGGGACCACTCCCATCACCGTCACCGAAGAAGGCAGCAGGTGCTTCGGCAGCAGGCCGGAGACAAACCCGCGAAGCTCCGATTCCGTCACCGAACCGTTTTCCGCCAGCGTTACGTACGACCGGAGTTCAGCGGATCCGTGCCCGTCGTCAGAGACGACGGTAACCGAGAAGATCACTGCTCCATGGCTTGACAGAGCCACGTCGACCTCCGCCGGTTCCACGCGGACACCCCGCACCTTCACCTGTGCGTCGTTGCGCCCCAGGTACTCGAGCGCTCGGTCGTGACGCCTACGACGCACGAGGTCACCCGTGCGATACATCCGAGTCCCCACCGCATAAGGATTGGCGACAAAACGCTCGGAAGTCAGACCCGGAGAGGCGACGTACCCCCGTGCCACATTCTCGCCGGCGAGGAATAGTTCTCCCGCAACGCCATCCGGAACCGGTCGGAGCCTCTGATCGAGAACAAACGCCGTCGTGCCAGGTACCGGGGTGCCGACGGTGACGTCCCCGTCAGTGATCCGCGCGGAAATCGATGCCGCGATCGTTGATTCGGTCGGTCCGTATCCGTTGACGATGCGATGTCGGGGTGACCACGCCGACGCAAGGCGGGCAGATAGCGGCTCCCCCATCGATTCGACGATCAACGGTTGCACTGCATCCGGATCGACTGTGGCCAGGACCGTTGGCGTCACGATCAGATGTGTGACGTCGGCAGCGACCAGCAGATTCGTGAGTTCCTCTCCCCCGTAGACGAAGTCAGGAGCCAGAATCAACGTTCCACACCCTGCCGCCGCCAGAAGAATCTCGATCACCGACGCGTCGAAGGTCGACGACGCCAATTGCAGGACTCGGGGGCCACGATCGAGCTCGGCGATCTCGACGTGCGCGGTGTAGACGTTCATGATTCCGCGGTGTGAAACCTCGACACCCTTGGGTCTTCCCGTGGAACCCGACGTGTAGATGACGTAGGCGAGGTTGTCGGGATGAGCCGGCGTTGCCGATACCTCGACAGCCCCACCAGCAGTGCAGGATTCATCCATCGCCACCCACTCGACGGAGTCAGGCAAACTCTCGGATGCACCTCGCGCTGTCAAACCGACAACCGAACCACACTCCTCGACCATCGTCTGCCGGCGCGCTGTCGGCAGAGCCGGATCGAGCGACAGCCACGCTGCGCCTGCCCGCGCTACCGCCCACAGCGCAACGATCCACAGATGCCCGCGACCGAGCGCAACGGCCACCACGTCATCGGGTCCGATTCCTCGGACCACCAACTCGCGAGTCCAGTGCGACGACTCCTCGTGCAGGTCGCGATAAGACCAGCGCCTGCCGTTCTCTTCCAGCGCGATGCCGTCGGGTGCCTGCCGCAGCGTGCGTTCGAAAATGTCCGCAATCGTCAGCGGTTCGACGTGTCGAGGATTCGCAGCCGTCAGCGCCGAGCGTTCGAGACCGGACAGCAATTCGATCTCCCCGACCACGATCTCGGGTTCACCTGTCACTGCTTCGGCGATACGTGTCACCCGCTGCATGAACAGTTCCGCCGTCGACGCGCGGAATCTGTCTGTGGCATAAAGCAATCGAATCGTCAGACTGTCACCGGTGTCGACCAGGTCCCACGTCAAGTCGTAACCGGTCGACGACCCTGCCTTGTCGATGTCGAAGACGGTGATGCCGTCGATCTGCGGCACGTCGAGCGCTCGCCGATATGCCAGCATGACCGTGAACAGGGGATGCTCGTTCATCCTGCGCGGCGGATCGACCTTCGCAACTACATCGTCGAACGAGACGTCCGCGTTCGCCATTGCTTCCAGATCGACACGGCGAACCTCGTCCAGGACAGCAGCGAAGCGGTCGGAGGAGTTGATCCTCGTGCGCAATGCGACAGTACCCACCATCATGCCGGCCACGCTCAGCAGCGCCGGATCGTTCCGCAGACTCACAGCTGCTCCCACCACGACGTCGTCTGTGACGCACTCGCGAGCGAGCAGCACGGCAATCACGCTGTGGACAACCATGAATACCGTGACGCCATGCGAACGAGCCAACGCCGACAACGCGTCGTAGGTGGCGCCGTCGAGGACTTCCGTCACCATCTCGTCGGATCGTGAAGACACCGGACTCCGGGGGTTGTCGACGGGTAGAGCCAACACATCCTCGACGCCACCAAGTGCGTTCGACCAGTAGTCGAGTTGCCGATGCGCCACGCTGAGAAGATCCTCCGGATCGCCCAAGCTCTCTCTCGCCCAGAGACTGTAGTCGCCGTAGCTGATCCCCTCAGCGGAGCGATCCCATTCCCTTCCGAGCACCCTCGCCTCGAAGGCTGCCGCGAAATCGGCAAGGATCGGGCCCATCGACGCACCGTCGATTGCGATGTGGTGAACAACCAGTACCAGGACAGTCAATCCTGCAGAATCGGCTCCTGCATTTTCGCTGAACACACGCACACGGAACGGAACATCTCGTTCGAGATCGAACGGCACAGTCGCGAAGGCCGAAGCGCTCGCACGGATATCGTCGACGCACTCAGCGGTGAGATCGACTGCAACAGAGTCTATTTCAACCTGTTGTGGACCGAACTCACCCGGAACAAACACAGTTCGCAACACGGCATGGTGATCGACGACGTCACCGAGGGCGCTACTCAAGACCGAACGATCGATGTCGTCTGCCAGGACCGCTGCAAACGTCAGATTGTACGCAGTCGATTCCGGCTGAAGTTGATTGATCAGCCAAAGTCGTTGTTGCGAGGGCGCCAGCGGGGCCGGCATGCCGGGATCACGTCGAATCAGTTCGCGGCGCTTGCCATCGGACGCGCTCGCCGACAGCCACTGAGACATCGCTCGCGGCGACGGATTGTCGAAGACGGCGCGAACAGGCACATCCCGCGCGAAGATCGAGGCAAGTCGACCTGCCACCGCTGCCGCGGCCAACGAATCACCACCTGATTCGAACAGGTTGTGCAGAGCGCCGAAACTTCCGGACACGTGTTCCGACATCACAGCGGTGACGAGTTCCTCCGAAACCGTCACTGCTGCATCGGGCGCCTGGCTCTCGAACACATGGCGCCGCAACGCATCTGCGTCCAGTTTTCCGTTCGTCGTCAGCGGGATCGACTCCAATACGACCACGCGGCCGGGCATCAGATACGCAGGCAACATCGCGGCCAACTCGATTGTCAGCTGATCCGCCTCCACACCATCGCCAACCGCGCACGCAACGGCGATCTCGTCGACGAGGACAACCGCCGCAGCCTCGACACCCGTGCATCGACGCAGAGCTGATTCGATTTCGGCGGGCTCGACACGGATTCCTCGCACGCTCATCTGACGGTCGGAGCGTCCGACGAATCCGAGCGTGTCATCGGTGCGGCGGTGAACCAGATCACCGGTCCGATAACGGCGGCGTCCACCTGGTGCTGCGACGAACGAGCTGGCGGTGCCGGCGGGATCTCCGGCATAGCCCATCGCAAGCCCGGGCCCGCTGACGTACAACTCACCGATCCCGGCCCACGGCACCGGACGCAGTCGCGTATCCAGTACCTCTGCACCGATTCCGGCGAGCGGAACTCCGATGGTGACCCGATGATCCACCTCGGCGACCGTCGTGACCACCGTGCATTCCGTCGGTCCGTACGCATTGAGCATTCGCGCGCGGCGACTCCACGCACGCGCGGTGGAAGGTGAGAGCACATCGCCACCGACTGCAACCACCTCCAACGAGTCGAACCGCTCCGGAGCCATGGTGTCGAGTACGGCCGGAGTGGACAACATGTGAGTGACGCCGCGTTCTGCGACAAACTCTTCGAGTGCCCTTCCGCCGAAAGCCTCCCGAGGAGCGACCGCCAAGGTAGCCCCGGCGCCGATCGCCAACATCATCTCGAGAATCGCCGCATCGAACGTCGGTTTGTAACCGTGCAGCACAACCGAGTCCGAAGTCACGCCGTACTTCCGGATTGCGTCGTCGGTAAGAAGGCCCAGACCTCGGTGGGTGACTGCAACGCCTTTCGGTTCACCAGTCGACCCGGACGTGTGAACGACGTACGCGACTGAATCCGGATACTGCCGACCGGGAACGGGGCTGCGGTCGGAGAGCACTGTGCGCAGCTGCTTCAGCCGTGCCGGCGGCAGGTCGGGGTCGATCGGCACGAATGCCGCGCCCGTTTTCGAGATCGCCAACATTCGGACCAGGTACGCGATAGTCCGTACCGCCGGAATCTCGTACACGGCACCCGGTCCTGCGCCCCGAGCCACCAGTTCCCAGGCTTGGGCATCCGAGGCAGAGTCGAGTTCGGCATACGTCACCGTGCGCTGTCCGTCGTCGAGAGCAATGTTGTCAGGGAATTGCGCCGCTGTGGCGGCGAAGATCTGGGTCAGTGTCCGGGACGAATCGACCTCGACAGCAGTCCAACTGGGCGCCGCGCCCACCGCGAGATCCGAAACGAGTACTGGCACATCCTCGGCCATCGAGGTGAGCACTCTCGACAGTTGTCGAGCAACCGCGTCGGCGCTCGAAGGATCGAACGCGCTCGCGGCATAGATGAGCGCTCCGGTCAATGATCCGTCGACAGCGGGTGCGAGCGAGACGTACATGGGGAACTTCGTTGTCGCGGTCTCGATTTCGCGAGCCTCGATCGTGAGACCGGCCACCTCCACGGCAGGGATCGCGAAGTTCTGCAGACCCAGCGCAATCTGGGGAGTTCGTCCGCCGAGCAGCTCACCAACCAATTCGGCAGGAACAAAGCTGTTTTCGAATGCTGCCACATCCGCATCGAAAGCTGCACCCAACAGAAGGTCGACCGGCACGTCCCCGTCGATCCGAAGGCGAAGAGGCACCGTATCCACGAACATGCCGACCACGCCGTCGAGCTCAGGCGTACGCCGTCCGTCGACAGCTGTCGCGATCACGACATCGGGATTTCCACTCAGCTTGGCAAGCACCACGGACAACGCCGCATGAACTACCGCAAACAGCGAGACCTTCAATCGATCGGCTCGCGCCTGCAGTGCCGAGGTGATGACGGCTGGAATCACGAAGTTCACTCGCTGCGCTACGGAATCCGGCCCGCCATCAGAGTGATCCACCGTCAGCGGCGACACAGATGTCACAGCGTCCAGCGTTCGGCGCCAGAACTCCTCGACGACAGGGGAAACGTCACGTGCTGCCTCCCACGCGGCAAAATCCCCGTACTGGATCGGCAGCGGAGACCATTGCGGATCCAGTCCAGCTCGTCGCTTGCCGTAAGCGGTCAGCAGGTCGCCGACCACCGTTCGCATCGACACCCCGTCGACTGCGATGTGATGAAAGCTCACTGCCAGAATGTGCCTGACCGGTGACACCTGGAGCAGCATCCAGCGCACCGGCAGGTCTGCCGCTACATCGAAACCGCGCGAGCCGAACTCTCGCAGCAGCACCTCGACCTCGATGTCGGCGACCAGTCGCGTTTCCATTGTCAGGGGGGTCGGAGGATCCACGACCTGAACCGGTGGAGTGCCCGGATACCGGGTTCTGAGGACGTCATGACGGCCGACAAGATCCGTCGCTGCGTGACGCAGCGCGGGCACGTCGAGTTCACCGTCGATCTCGATGCAGATCGGCAGGTTGTACGCACCGCTCGACGTGTTCCGCTGGTTAAGTACCCACATCGCACGCTGGTTCCGTGACAGAGGTGCGGGCGTGGGGTCGCGCCGCGGTTCCAGTCTGACAACATCGGTCGCCGGGCCACTCTGCTCGAGCGAATCGATCCGGGCCGCCAACGCCGCAACTGTTGGATGCTCGAATACGGTCCGGAGCGGAACAACCAGCCCAAGGGAACTACTCAAGAGCGAGGTAACCTCCGCGGCCGACAGCGAGTTGCCGCCGAGCGAGAAGAAGTCTGCGTCGCGGTCGTCCTCATTCCCGCCGAGCACCGAAGTAAAAGCTTCGGCAACAAGGCGTTCTGTGGCGGTGGCCGGCCCCTGTGCACGGGAAGCATCCAGTGTCGGCGCCGGGAGACGGGCGAAGTCGACCTTGCCGTTCCGCATCGGAAGCGCGCCCTCGATTTCGACGATGACATGCGGAACCATGTACGTCGGAAGGACTTCTGCGACAGCGGCGCGAAGTTGACTCGTGTCAACTCTTTCGGCACCTGAACTTCGCACGTAGGCAACCAACAGGGGACTTCCACCTTTGGCCGACCGAACCCCGGCGACGCAGAAATCGACGTTCGCGACAGACTGAATGACTGCCTCGATCTCACCCGGTTCGATCCGGACACCGTTGACCTTCACCTGCACGTCGGTTCGCCCGAGATAATGCAGGCGATGCGTATTGCCCTCAGATTTGGGGCTTTCCGGCTTCCAGATCACCAGATCGCCGGTCCGGTACATCCGGACTCCTGAACTCGTTGCCACGAATCGCTCCGCGGTTCGGGCCGGTTGGCCGGCGTAACCGCGCGCGAGCATTCGACCGGAGAGATACAGTTCGCCGGCGACTCCCGGCGGCACCGGTTCGAGTCGATCATCGAGCACGACGGCGTCGACCCCGGCCAGTGGATACCCGACGGATCCGTCGTGAGTGTCAGCTGACCGATGTTCGATCGACAGTGGTTCGGTAGCAAGCGAATACATCGCGGACTCGGCCGGTCCGTATCCGTTGATCACTCTGCGTCCGGCTTGCCAGCGCTTCGCCAACGCACCGCCAAGTCGCTCGCCCCCGAACATCACCGTTGCAAGGTCCGGCAGCGAAGGATCGCCGATCGAGGCGACGACAGTAGGTGTGGCGCACAGATGAGTAATTCGCTCGCGCCTCAGTGCTGATGCAAGTCCCGAGCCGAACAGTTGGTCGTCCTTCGCCAGAACGAGCGTCGCCCCGGACGCACTCGCGATGAGCACCTCGAGCAACGTCATGTCGAACCCTGGCGCTCCGCGATGGAATACGCGCGAACGTGGACCAGCCGAGAATCGACGGGGCAGGTCTTCGGCAATTACACCGAGCCCGCCGTTGGTCACCACCACGGCCTTCGGAGTTCCAGTCGTTCCTGACGTGAAAACTACGTAGGCCGCGAGGTTCTCGGAATGCTGTCGCACCCCGTCTGCGTCCTGCCCACCACCGGCGTCGAGGCCGCAGACCGCGCCGTCGCCCAGTGCTTCGAGGACATCGCGTACTCGCGCCTGCGGCTGTTCCGGGTCCACCAATGCCGGAGCTGCACCGACCTTCGCAATCGCCCACAATCGCACGATCGACGCAATGGACCGATCGGCAGTCCAGGCAACGACGTGGTCCACTCCGACTCCCCCGGAACGTAACTCGTCGGCCGCGACGTCCGACTGTGCATCGAGGTCTCGGTAAGTGAGTGTGTTGCCCTCAGCTTCGACCGCCACGGCATCCGGAGCGAATTCGACGCCGTATCGCAGCATCGATGCAAGCGTCGTGCCGGAACACCGAGATGCATCGGGCCGGTCGACCGCGCCGTGTGCGGGGACGAGAAGAGCTCGCTCCGCACTCGTCAACAGGTCGATTCGCCCTACCACGACATTGGGGTCGACAGATACTTGATTCAGGAGGTGCTCGAACCGACCCGCAAAGCTCGATACCGTCAGATCATCGAATAGATCAGCGTTGTACACGAATTCGAGACCGAGACCGCCCCCGATCCCCTCGTCCGTGACGTTGAGCTGCAGATCGAAATTTGCTTGCCTGACATCGGGCGAGATCTGAGTGACGGACAACCCCGGTATGGACCACGCGGCGGAATGAGTTGTCTGGAACGAGAGCGCCACCTGGAACAACGGATGTCGCGAACGCGATCGCGGTGGGTCGATCAGGTCAACCAGCGATTCGAAGGGCATCTCTGCGTGCGCGAACGCCGCTACGTCTCGCTGACGAACCTGCTCGACCAACCGGCCGAACGACTTCGACGGATCGACTTCGGTCCGAAGAACAATCGTGCCGGCAAACATGCCGACCAGCTCGTCGAGTTCAGGTGTGACGCGTCCGGACACAACAGTGCCGACAGCTACGTCATTGCTGCCGTTGTACCTCGCCAGCAGCGCCGCGAGTGCAGCGTGGACAACCATGAACATGGTTCCGTTGTTCGATTGTGCGAGTGCTTGAAGGCTCGTCCGTACCGAATCCGAGATCTCTACCCGGCAACTCGACGCGCGGGCGGACGTCGAACGCGGACGGTCCAGGGGTAGCGTCACCTGCTCGGGAAGGCCTTCGAGAGCATGCTTCCAGTAGCTGGATACCGTCTCGGGAATCCCCGATTCCCGTTGCCATGCGCTGTAATCGGAGTATTCGAGCGCGAGCGGCGACCACGTCGGAGCTTGCTGGGCCGAGCGAGCGATGTACGCCGCCGTGAAGTCATGTACCAACAATTCGAGCGATCGAGCATCGGCTGCAATGTGATGGATAACAACAGCCAGGATGTACTCGTCAGGCGAAAGCTGGAGAAGTGCCGCACGTACGGGCGGATCCACGGTGACATCGAAGCCCGAACCCACCAGTTCTGCAACACGATTCTCGGCGTCGTCGCCGTCGAGTGCCTCGAGCTGAAACAGCGGAAGCGCATCCTCGGCGTCGAGCACCGTCTGAACCGGACGCTCGCCGACAACCGGGTATACGGTCCGCAGAGTGCGATGGCGATCGATCAGGTCGCGAATTACCAGTTCGGCTGCAGCTACGTCCAATTCACCCGTCAGGCGTAACACGATCGGAATGTTGTAGCCGGAGGATTCTGTATCCAACTGATTCAGAATCCACATTCGGTGTTGGGAAGCCGACAGCTGCACCTCCGCAGTGCCTGGGCGAGGTACCAAAGACAGACGAGGTACCAAAGACAACGGAGACGCTTGCCCCGTGCCGATTCGGGCGGCAGCGATGCCGGCGAGCTGATCGACGAATGGGTGCTCGAACACATCGCGGACGTCGAGGTTGCAGCCCAAAGCGGAGTTCAGGCGCGACGAAAGACGAGTGGCGATCAAGGAATTGGCCCCTTGATCGAAGAGATTCCGGACCGGATCTATATGCGGAACTTCCATCAAATCGCTCAGAATGGCTGCAACTGTCTGAGCGAAGAAGTCTCGCGACTGCCGAGACGGCTGCACTTGCGAAGTCGGGTCCGGCAGTGATGCTCGGTCGATCTTGCCGTTGATCGTGACCGGCAATGACGCAAGCGGCATCAAAGCCGACGGGACCATATGTGCGGGCAACAACGAACGAGCAGTCCGCAACACACCGTCGAGGTCGTGTCCGTTCTCAGGGGTGATGTAACCGACCAAAGTCGGCCCACTGTCGAGTTCTCTCACCACCACCGTGGCCTGCTCCACCGACGTGTGAGCCAACAGCGCGGATTCGACCTCGCCCGGTTCGACGCGGTAACCGCGCAGGGCCATCTGACCGTCGGCGCGGCGAACATATTCGAGTCGACCGGCTCGCCGACGGACCAGATCGCCGCTGCGGTACATCCGCGATCCTTCGAATCCGGGTTCAGACACAAATCGGGAAGACGTCATCCCTGGTTGACCGAAGTAGCCTTCAGCCACCTGCGGACCGGCAACGTACAGTTCGCCGACAGATCCCGGCGGGACGGGCTTCAACGACGCGTCGAGCACGTAGCTGCGAAACCCTGGTAGTGGGGACCCGATCGGCGAGACAGTCTCGTTACCGGAGATGAGATCGAAATTGGTTACATGGACCGTGGTTTCGGTGATTCCGAACATATTGACACCCCGCACGTCCGGGTGCCGATCGAACCAACCCTGCACGCGCCCGACGTCGAGGCGATCGCCGCCGAAAACAATCGTCCGGAGCGGAAGCAGCATTTCCGGCGTAACTTCCGCCAACGCATAGAAGGCGGCCGGGGTCTGATTCAGAACGGTGACTTTCTCCCGCACAATCAGATCCGCGAATCTTTCGGGAGAGCGCGCGACGTCACCGTCTACGATCACCAGGGATCCGCCAGTGGTCAACGCACCCCACATCTCCCAGACCGAGAAGTCGAATGAGTGCGAATGAAACATCGACCACACGTCTTCGTCGCCGAAGTCGAAGATCTCGCGAGTCGAGGCCAGCAGAGCCAACACGTTGTCCTGAGTCACCACCACACCTTTGGGCGCTCCGGTCGATCCGGACGTGTAGATCACGTAGGCGGCGGCCTCCGAGTGCGGAACAGGCCAACCGCCCGTCGCGTCAGCCGTCTCGTTCACGAGGATGACAGCTTGCTCGTACCCAACGAACCGCCCAGCTGATTCGTCCGTCGACACAATCGCTTTCGGGCCTGCATCGGCAAGTACGTAGTGGATGCGAGCGTCGGGATACTGCAAGTCGATCGGGACGTACGCAGCGCCCGCGCGAACGACGGCGAAGATGGCTACGACGAGGTCGACCGATCGAGGCAGGGCGACCGCCACGCGATCCCCGACTCCAATTCCTCGATCGATCAAGACGGCGGCAAGGCCCTCCGAACGAACTCGCACCTCTTCATAGGTGACGCGAGTATCGCCACTCGACACCGCGATTGCATTCGGATGCCGGGCTGCGACGGCCCCGAAGAGGTCGGGCAGCGACTGCGCGACAATCGAAGGCCCCGGCACCCAAGCCAGCAATTCTTCGCGCTCCGCAACGCTGAGAACATCGATGTCGCGCAGCATGATTGACGAGTTCTCGGTAATCGAGTCACATACTCGACGCAGTCGCTCGACCCAGCTCTGCACGGTGCCCGCATCGAACAGATCGGCGGCATATCGGAAAGTGCCGCGAATACCGCTCGCGTCGCCGTCAATCGTACGATCCTCGCGCACAGTCACTTCGAGGTCGAAGCGAGGGTGCGCGGGAGGTAGCGGAGTGCCGTGGGCCGTCAAAGTTCCCACCGCGATCTCGGAATCCGCTGCTACCGGATCGACAGCGAGAACAACTCTGAGGAAGGAATTCTTGTCGCCTGCGGCCCCACTGACCGCACGGTCTACCACCCAGTCGAACGGGACGTCGGCATTGGACAAAGCTGCCACGTCAGCCTCGCGTACCCGACTCAAGAACTCACCGAAGGTGTCTCCGCCGCGAAGGAGCGTTCGCAGCGCCACGGTCCCGACGAACATACCGACGGCGCCGTCGAACGAAGGGTGTGTTCGGCCGGACGTCGGGGTTCCGATGACCACATCGGACGCACCGGTGATCTTGCTCAGCGCAATCGCAAGGCAGGCGTGCAACACCATGAAGGTTGTGCAGTGATGCGCTCGAGCGATCTCGTTGAGCGCTGCATGGACGGTCGAGGGCAATTCGAAAGTCACGTCCCGAGCCGACGACGGTTGGTCCGGCCGGCGGGATCTGTCCACGGGAAGCGCAAGAGTCGGATCAACGCCGGCGAGTGCGTCGGACCAGAATTCCAGCTGGCGACCTGCCAAGCTCTGTGGATCTGCAGGATCACCGAGAATGGTTCTGTGCCAAGCGGAATAGTCGCGGTAGTCGAGCGCGGGCGAAGGCCAGATCGGCGACCGTCCGTCGGCGCGAGCGTCGTACGCGGAGATCAGGTCAGAAACGATCGTGGCGAACGAAAGGCCGTCCAAGGCTATGTGATGCGCAACTACGGTCAAGCGGTGGTCGGCATCGCTGCCGGAGGTGAGGATCAAACGAAGCGGCGCATCGGTCCCCAGATCGAAACCTGCCGCAACCAAATCCGCTGACGCAGCCCCGTAATCCTCGGACGGAACCTTGATCAGAGTCACCGGAGTCGCGGTCGCAACCTGGATCGGCCACGTGTCGTGATTCTGTTCGAACGAGAACACGGTACGCAAGACGAGATGGCGATCGGTCAGGTCGGCTACCGCCGCCCTCATCGCCTCTGTATCCAGTGCGCCACTGAACGCGACCTCGAACGCGATGTTGTACGCCGACGACTGGGGATCGCGACGGTTGAGCAGCCATAGACGTTGTTGCGCCGGAGCGATTTCGACGGTGACCTCGTCCGAAATGCGCTCGGGCTCCACCACCCATTCCGCCCGGTCCTCACGAATCTTCTGGGCCAGACGCGCCGGAGTCGGGGCGCCGAACACGTCCCTGACACCAACTCGTCTACCGAGTGCAGAACTCACGCGCGCTGCAACATACACGGCGTCGAGGGAACTACCGCCCCAGGCGAACAAGTCGGAGTGCGGTCCGAGAACTCCGACGCCCAGGACCTCGGCCATCACCGAGGCAATCAATTCCTCGTCGTACTCGATCGGACGGTGCACGGTCGAGTGCTGCTCGGCGACCGCGGACCAGGTCGGTTCAGGAAGCGCCGAACGGTCTGTCTTTCCATGGCTCGTGACGGGCAACGCTGCCAGAATCGTCACCGAACCCGGAAGCATGGAACGTGGAAGTAGTGAAGCCAGATGTTCGTGGACCGCCTTCTGACTCAATAGATGAGCAGTGCCGTCCCCACCTTCGGCCGCAGTCACGTACGCCGCAAGCGACCCGGATCGCTCGACCACCACTGCTTGCGCAACACCGGGAGTCGACAGGAGCACAGCCTCGATCTCGCCCAGTTCCACGCGTACTCCACGGATCTTGACTTGTTGATCAGAGCGGCCCAAGAACTCGAGCTGACCGGCATTGTTCCATCGCACGACGTCCCCGGTGCGGTACATGCGCTCGCCGCCACCAGTGGCACCAATGGGCGCCGCTACGAAACGCTCCGAGGTCAGCGTCGGGGAAAGGTACCCGCGCGCCAGTCCTGGTCCCATCACGTACAGCTCACCCACGGCGCCGACCGGAGTCGGACGCAACCACGAATCCAACACCACAGCGGCAACGCCGTCGATCGGACGCCCGATCGGAGTATCACCGCCAGGCTCGAGTGGCTCGCTCATGAATGCCGCGACGGTCGCTTCACTGGGTCCGTACGAATTAACGATGTCGACATGGCTCGACCACACATCCACGAGCGCCACCGGCGGTCGCTCGCCACCGACGTTCAACACTCGAAGATCCGGCAGTTTCCGAGGATCCATCGTCAGCGGAACCGATGGTGTCGAGATCAGGTGCGTGACACCCTCGAGCCGCAGATAGTCTTCGAGGTCCACTCCGCCGATCAATCCGGGAGGAACGATCACGGCGGTCGCGCCGCAGCCGTGAGCAACCAGAATCTCGAGGATCGCCACGTCGAACGAGGTAGTCGCCAAGAGCGCGACGCGGGAGGAACTATCGATGTTCAGTCGCCGTGCGTGAGAACGCAGCAACGGCGCAATGCCTCGATGCGTGACCGCGACGCCCTTCGGTCGTCCGGTCGACCCCGACGTGTAGACCACGTAGGCGGTGTCGTCCAGAGACAGGGCGGCGATAGATGAACCCGCCCCCACACGTCGATTCACCGGCCCTTCGACGGTCTCGTCTTCCCTGGGGTCGACGACGCAGACCCAAGCCGGCACGTTCACGAGTTCGCCACCGATCACAACGGACACGTCGGCGTCGTCGAGAATGAAAGCGACACGCTCGGAGGGTGTTTGAGGATCCACGAAAAGAAGGGCAGCACCAGCCCGCGCTACTGCATGAAATGCAACTACGGAATCGGTCGAGCGCTCGGTGAGGATCCCGACGACGTCACCTCGTTCGACGCCGTTCTCCACGAGCAAGGCGCACAGTGCATCCGCGCGAGCGCCGAGCTGGTCGTAAGTGACGTCCACACCTTGCTCGCGGATCGCGACGGCGCTCCCCTGCCATGCGCCGCCTCTGACGACCGAATCGAGCGTCGCGAATCCGTCCGTCCGCGGACCTAGCGCGGGGACCAGATCCTTCACTTCGTCCGTCGAGAGGATGCGGAGGTCACCGAGCGCACGGGTAGCCGAGTCGAGGAATCCCTCGAGTAACCGAACGAACTGACGATGATGCATCGCCAGGTCACGTTCGCTGTACAGGCGTGGATTGGCTTCGAAGGACAGGCGAACGTTCTCCCCCGCGATCGACGGATAAATGCTGAAGAACAGATCTTCGGTGGGTCCGGATGTGAGGACGTGAAATTCGCCGACGACGTCGCCGAGCCGAATCGCTTCGTGAAACATCATGACGTTCACGGCCGGGCCCGCCGCCTCACGGGATCCGCCCTGACCCTCCTGGAAGCCCATGTCCTCGTAGCGGAATCGCTGGTGGCGTAGTGCACCGGTCATCTGAACCGAGATCTGACGCACCAGTTCTTGTGGCGACAGATCCCGTTCGAGTTGCGCACGAACAGGCACGATGTTGGACAGCATCCCACCTGAACGTTTCGACGTCGCCGTGGTGCGGCCGGACACCGGCAAGCTGAGGACTACGTCATCGGAATCAGTCATGCGACCGAGATAGGACGCGAATGCACCGACGAGGACCGCCACCTCGGACGTAGTCCACTCGGTCGCTACATTCGAAAGCTGTTTTGCAAGAGTTGGATTCAGTGTCCGCACCATCATGTGCTGCGGCATGGACGTCAGGCCGGCGCCGTCGGTGAGGCGTACCGGGCGGGGCAGGCCTTCGGACATCTCCGTCCAGTACTGCTTGTCCGATCGATACCGCGACGAGGATCGGTAGTCGACGTCGAGGTCATGCAGTGCACGTACCCCGACACCACCGAATGGAGTCAGCGTCTTGCCATGAACCAGATGCGAATAGCGCTCGGCCACCCGCGCGGTGAGTGTCATCGCCGCATGTCCGTCGAGCACGAGATGATGGGCATGCGAGTACCAGAAATAGTGATCGTCTGCCAGATGAAGCAAAGTCGCCGAGATCAGGCGGTCAGACATCACGTCAAGTGGCCGTGAGTATTCCGCGGTCATCCACTCGTTCGCGCGCTGAACCGGGTCGTCGTCGCTGCGTAAGTCGAGGTATGCGAGATCGTCGACGATCGAGTGATCGACAATCTGCGCCGGCTCGGCATCAGTGGCGACGAGGCGAACGAACGGCGACTCCAATTCATGACATGCCGTGTTCGTTGCCTCGATCAGAGCGTCGACGTCAACCGGTCCTCGTAGCTCCACGTACTGAGCCACCACGAACGGAGTTGACGGACTCAGTTGCTGCGCAAACCACAGCGCGAGCTGAGCCCGAGACAACGGAAAAGCACTCAACCCGTCACCTCACATTTCACCAGCCTTGTTTTTCACGAACATTCGATGGCTGATCACGTGAATCCATGGGAGCGAACACCACGAACGGCCGAACCGAACCCTACTGTCTCGTCTAAGTTTTCACCACTGGGCCAACACTGCTAGACATGTCGACGCAGCTTTCACGCACTCAAACGTCAGGAGCTTCAGCGGATGAACAACGACACGGTGGGACCAAAGTCCGACGACGATTCCGGGGCTGAACCGAGCGGCTCCAACACCATCCCACCGAGGGGCCCGGAGCGCGAACCGAAGAGGACGGTCACCCTGCCGGGAGGCCGTCGAACTGTACTCGCAATCACGGGAACGGCACTGGTCGTGGGCGGTTTCGTGGCCTGGCTCGGGTACACGGCATACGAGGCGAAAGACAACCTTGAAGCAGCTCGCGACCATGCACAATCGGCGAAGAGTGCACTTCTGGCCG
This sequence comes from Rhodococcus sp. IEGM 1241, assembly GCF_033142365.1. NCBI lineage: Bacteria > Bacillati > Actinomycetota > Actinomycetes > Mycobacteriales > Nocardiaceae > Rhodococcus > Rhodococcus sp. IEGM 1241. The sequence goes on along the minus strand of NZ_JAWLSE010000009.1, from coordinate 49,561 downwards.
GGGATACCGGGGTCGCAGAGTCCGCCGCGGCGGAAGCCGATCGAAACGCATCGGCAGCGTACGACAACACCCATTCACTCCCCTGGAACATCGCCGCCGCAATTCCGGTCATCGGGTCGCCCTTCGACACGACGCGTCAGATGACCGAGGTCGTTCAGGGACTCACGCGTGACGTTCTCGGTCCCGCTGTCACTGTCGGAACTTCACTCGCACCAACGGAATTGGTGCAGCCTGGTGGACGCTTGGCACTCGCACCGTTACGCGAAGCGGAACCGAAATTGGACGAAACAGCTATCGCCGCGGAATTGCTGTCGTCGCAGGCACAGGAAGTTCGCGAATCAAAGTACCTGGGCCGAGTTAACGATGCCAGAGCAGAATTGCAGTCGCAGACAAGCGAACTGGCTACCCTCCTGACGAACACCGCCACCGCGGCGCGTATCGCACCGGCGATGCTCGGCACCGACGGACCGCGGAATTACTTCATTGGTTTCCAGACCAATGCCGAAGCCCGAGGAACCGGCGGTCTATTGGGTGGATACGGCATCGTCCGAGTCGACAACGGCGCCGCTCGGGTGGACACGCTCTCCCCCAACTCCGAACTAACACTGGACAATCAACCGATAGACCTTGGTCCTGACTTCAATCAGCTGTACGGAAACAGTCGACCGACCACCGATTTTCGCAACAGCAACCTCAGCTCACACTTTCCCTACGCAGCGCAGATCTGGCAGTCCCTGTGGTCACAGGAGTCCGGGGGTGAGATGGTCGACGGTGCAATAGCGACCGATCCGATAGCACTGAGTTACCTCCTCGAGGCGGTGGGACCAGTAGAGATGCCGGACGGAGAGTCGGTGACGGCCGACAACGTCGTTGAGTTGACCGAGTCGACCGCGTACGCACGCTTTCCCTCCGACAACAAGGCACGAAAGCAGTATCTGCAGACAATCGCGGCCCGTGTCGTGGCGAAGATGACCGGGAACATCAAGTCGCCGAGCGCATTACTGGAGGCTCTGGGCAGAGGTGTCAGCGAGGGCAGAATCGCAGTGTGGAGCTCTCACCCCGACGAACAATCGGTTCTTGCCGACACCGTCCTCGGGCATGCGATTCCCGATGATGCTGCGCCGTATGCCGGTGTGGTGATCAACAACCAAGCCGGCAACAAGCTCGATTACTACCTCACACGAGAAATCGACTACACGGCCAAACCCTGCACGGGCGACACCCGAAAGACAACCGTCACTGTTCGACTGACCAACGACGCACCTGACACCGAACTGACCGAATATGTCAGCGGGATCGTCGACAACCCCGGACGACTGCCCAATGGCACCAATGTGGCTGCCGTCACCCTACTGGCGACAGCCGGCGCCAAACTCGACGCCGTCTCCGTGGGCGGGCAGATTTCGTTTGCCGTCAACGGAACCGAACAGGGTCACCCGGCATTCATGACAAGGGCCGTCATTCCGCGAGGGAAGACCGTTGAGCTGAAGTTCGATCTGACCGAGCCCACAGCCGAGGGCGAAGCTCGCGTACCGGTCCAGCCGCTTGTCGACGACCCGAAGATTACCGTCGACGTTCCTAGCTGCTGAGCCTGACCGGCAAACGTCGACGAGGCCCCTGGCATGTCGTCGTTTGCCGGGCTAGTGAACTTTCAACAGATTTGAAACTTTGATGAAGGCTAGCCTATGCTTCCTGACGCGCCTGGAACCGGCCGTCGGCTGCGATCCGTCGGAGTCTCACTCCTCGGCGCATCGACAACGGAAGGTTCCCCATGCGATACGCCCGTGTGTGCTCACTTCGCCGAACTGTGGCGCTGAGTGGATTGGTCATTGCCGCCCTGGTAATCGGCGGATGCAGTAACAACGACACCGCAACCGAATCAAGCAGCAGCGACTTCGAAACCGTCACTATCGAAAGTGCGCTCGGAAAAGCCGTCATCACCGAAAAGCCTGAGCGGATCGTGACCCTCGGCATGGGGTCGGCGGAGACCGTGATCGCGCTCGGCACGATCCCCGTCGGCGTCGAAAAGTACGCATGGGGCAGCGACGACACCGGATATCTGCCGTGGGTCCACGAAGCGGTCACTAAGCAAGGTGGCGAACTGCCAGAGCAGTTCACCGGCGGAACCGATCTCAACATCGAAGCGATCATCGCTCTCGAACCCGACCTGATCCTCGCCCCCTGGTCCGGCATCACACAGCAGCAGTTCGACTCACTGAACGCGTTCGCGCCGACCGTCGCCTACGCCGAGAGTCCGTGGACCATCACGTGGGAAGACCAGATCGACGTCATCGGCAAAGCCATGGGCGAATCCGAGAAGGCGACAGCCGAAATCGACAAGATCAAGTCGCAGTTCGCGGAATCGACTGCAGCACATCCGAACTACGCCGACGTCAGCTTCTCCTTCATCTACAACACGGGCCCAGGAACCCTCGGCGTCTTCTTCGCCGAAGAGCAGCGCGTGGCCATGGTCCGCGCACTCGGCTTGCAGGTGGATCCCGTCGTCTACACCTTGACGGAATCTGAAGGAACAGACTCCGCCGTCATCGGCCTCGAGAACGCAAACCTCCTCGACAAGTCCGACCTGCTCTTCACCTTCTACTCGGACCCGGCCAATCGGGCCGAGATCGAAGCGCAGCCGGCCTACCAGGCCATCCCCGCTGTGACTCGGGGAACTGTCATCGCTCCGACCGAGCAGCCCTTCGTCACCGGTTCCTCGATGATCAACCCGCTGACCGTGCCCTGGTCGCTCGAGCGCTACGTGCCGATGATCGACGAGGCAATCGCGAAGCTGAACGAATGATGTAGATCAGCATCGTGCGATCGAGAAGCCCGCGTCCTATTCGGATGCGGGCTTCTTGCCGTCGCGTTGGGCTTTGAATCGCATCCACTCGCTACTCAACATTCGATTGTCGATGATCCACCCCATGTAATCGCGCATGTTGAGGACACGAATGTAGGCGGGGCCGTTGGGATTTGCGTACTGCAGTGCTTCAGTCGCGAGTTTGCGTTGATTCTCGAGATACACATGCTCTGTTTCGAGGAATCCGCCCCACACGTCGGAATCCATGACGTAGTAGTGAGTCCGATCCCGAGGCTTACGCGTGAGCTTGACGAACCCCCGGTCGATCAACCGGCGAATGTAAGTCGACACCGATCCGCGACTGGCTCCCAGTGCCTGCGCCAACTCTTCGGCACTGACCCCTGGCGACTCGCTGATCAACAAATAGCCCGCAATGCGTCCCTCGATGCGAGCTCCACCACCGGACTGCCAGTACACGGAGAACTGGTCAATGAACCACGTGGAGAAGTCGTCACCGCGAGCAGGGCTGGCATCGCCCATTCGTTGAGCCTCCGACGTCACTCGACAACAAGAACATTGACTTCCGATTCTGCCAGCTGATGCCTACACCCACGCATTCCGCGTCGCCGCAGGGTCGCCCGAGAAGTCGTGCGCTGTGAAGTCGGCACACGTCACCGTCGTCGCCGACCCATTCGGCTCGCGGACTTGGACGACCATCGAGCTCACCGAATCACCAAGAGGCGAAGCCTGAATGGCCCGGGCGGTCAACGAAGCCGAGTCGCGCGGGTCGGTATCCACGACGCACAGATCGAGGCGGACATTTCGCGATTCACTATCAAACGATCCGCCGCCGACTGTCAATCCAGTAGGTAACTCGGATGCTCGTGAGCGCAGTGCGTCAGCCAATGCCGCCTCCACAATGGGGTCTCCTGGGCACTCTGAACCTGCAGAAAGACCACCGGATGGTGTCGCCGCGAGGGTGACGATTGCTCCAGATCGACTGTGCATCCCACGAGTCCGATCGAGGAAGCCATGCCTACTACGCAAATCAACAGACGCCACCGACCAATTTCCCCTGCCATTCGCGACACGGTAACCGAGACGCGTCCACTACTACCGCGAAATCAACAATCCTGGTGTAGTTGCGATGAACTCGAGCTGTTCGATCGTCAAAGGCGACGCCGATGTGGAGCCAGCCGATGTCACGAACTGGGTCACCACTACTGTTTCGCCGGAGGGGTGAACAACCCGGACCGTGTCATCGCCCGAGCCATCGGGATCGACCAGGCGAGTCACCGTGGTGGCGTTGGGCAACGTCAGGATCGCGCCTGGTTCCGGGACGGCCGTACCAATCGATATCTCGACATCACCGCGGCCGTCCGATGTCGAGACGACGATTCGTTCGCACGCCCCTCCCCGTCCGTAGTCATCCGGAACCAGCGAACCGAGCGGGCGTTCCAAAGTGACCTCTTCTGCGCCGAGATCCTTCCAACGTGCATCGAGCAACTGATTCAGTCGGTCGATATCCATGCGCGTCGCAGGTGGACCGGCATTCACGGAATCGGTGTAGCAGGATGCCATCGGTGGCGGCGTCGAGTCTGGGACCGGCTCAGTCACAGCGAGCCCGGGCGCTGTCGCGACCGCGATCAGTTCGTCCATCGTCAAAAGCGGACCACTATCCGTCGAAGTGTCGGTCGACGTGTCGATGCTCGCAACAACTCTGGATCCGTCACCGAGATACGCGACTACACCGCGCTCGCCCCCGACTTCCGAACCGTCTTTGTCTTCGAAATCTGCTCTGTCCTCGAAATCTGAGATGTCGAGTACCGTTCCGTTCGCGAGATACTCCCGCCGATCCACCAGCCCATCCAGGCACGGTGGCACCGGCTGATCCCATGCACGAACCTGAACCGAGATATCCGCAGTCCGCCCGACGCGAGTCAAGGTTCCCTTCGCCGACGTCGAACCGCTGAACTCGATCGGGTCGACCCCGTCGGGAAACGAAACGCCCCGGTAATTCTGGATCGGCGCAAACTCGAGCGATTTCGATGGACTCGCAAATGCAACGTCGACATCGGAAGGCAACGATTCGAGTAGTGCGTCGCTCATGGCGGTGGCCTTCGGTCCCGAGAACCATGGATAGTCCGGGTCGTCATAACCGGGCTCACCGGTAAAACCGTAGTTGATACGCACCGGCGGACCCGGCGATGCCACCGAATCGCAGCCAGGAATCGACGTGCCCGTGTCTTCGTTCGTCACCGCCGCGACAACAGTTCCCAATGCGACGATCGAGACGATCACCAGCCCGTCGCGCCAGGTCCATTGCTCGCGGCGACGGTTCGACTCGTGTGCGGTGCGCCCAGACATTTCTCGATCATTGCCTATGACAACAACTACGTCGCTATCCGACATACCCGCTGAGGTCGTAGATCGTAGAATTTCCCACCGTTGTCGACGTGAAATTCGCTTCGACCCATTCCTCAATAGCATTCGACGTACTGTCCCCGCCTTGGCCATCTTTCGGGCTTCCGCCCTGGCCACTGGCGATGTAGTAGTGGACCTCGCCGTCTGCCACGTACTCGATGAACTGGTCCAGCGTCGGTGCGGGATCAGAACTCCAACCGCCGATCGCCATCACCGCAGTATCGCTGGCCAACTCGTAGGTTGCTGCGCTTTGCGAGCCGTTGGTCGCGGCCGACCACGTGGTGCCCGCATTGACCAACATTGCCGTCAACTCGGAAGTACTTTCGCTACCACTGCTTGTTCCTGGCCCACTCGTTGTTCCTGGCCCACTCGCCATCGGATTTCTGCTGGCGTCATCAGAGTTCGGCAGAGCCTCATCGTCTCCCTGCCCTTGGTCCCCACCCATGCCTCCTCCCCCGCCCATTCCGGAGTCGGACACGGCGCCGGTTGGTCCTGCCGTCGGGATGGACCCACCATGCGCTGTTGCGGCAGTGGCAATCGCGTAAGACGCCGAACCGGTTATCCCTGCCAACGAACCGATGATCAATCCGGCGACAGCGAGCTTGCGAAATCGACCCTTGGCTCCCACCAGAACCAGGATCGCGCCGACGACAGTGCCCGCCAACAGAATCCACTTCAGCATCGGCAGCCATTCGGCATTGCGGTGCAACAACACCCAGCTCCAAATTCCTGCGGCCAGCATCATCGTTGCCAAGCCGCAGCGTCCGATCCAGCGGGCACGCACCAACCACAGGGCGTATCCACCGACGCCGATCATCCCCGCAACAGCAGGCGCCAGCGCAACTGTGTAATAGGGGTGGATCGTTCCGGACATGTAGCTGAAGATCAGGCCGGTAACGAGAAACCAACCACCCCACAGGATCAACGACGCACGGAGAAGATCTGTGCGCGGTGCCCGCCCACGGGCGAGGAGTCCGAACACCAACGCGATCAGTGCCGCAGGAATCAGCCAGGAAATCTGGATACCCATCTCGCTGCCGAACAGCCGATCGAGTCCGGCACTTCCCCCAAAGCTGGAACCTGCACTGCCACCGGCCATTCCACTACTACCACCGGACATTCCGCCACCGGTGTTCCCGAAAAGTCGACCCAATCCGTTGTATCCCAGTACCAAGTCCATGACGCTGTTGTTGGTCGATCCGCCGATGTACGGGCGAGAATCAGCGGGCCACAGCCACACTGCCAACACCCACCACCCAGCCGATATGACAACGGACGCAGCACCGATCACCAGGTGGAACAGGCGAGTCCGCAAGCGCACCTGTCCGGCCGTCAAATACGCGGCACCAAATGCAGGCAACACCATCAGCCCTTGCAACATCTTGGTGAGAAAAGCGAAGCCCAGCGCGACTCCTGCGAGCGCCACCCACATTGCGGCTCGTCGACCCACCGCCGTGCACATGGCGCGAATCACGAAGTAGCCGGCGAGAGTCATGAGCAGGACAAGCAATGCATCAGGATTGTCGAACTTGAACATCAGGGCGGCAGCGGGCGTAGCTGCCAACACAGCTCCCGCCACAAGACCCGCAGCCGGGGTCGCCACTCGTTTGACGGCCGCATACACGAGCGCAACCGATCCGACGCCCATCAACGCCTGCGGAACAAGAAGGCTGGCACTCGAAAATCCGAAGATTCGTCCGGACAGACCCATGACCCACAATGAAGCGGGCGGTTTGTCGACAGTGATGAAATTCGAGGTATCGAGGGAGCCGAAGAACCACGCTTTCCAATTCTGGGAGCCGGCCTGCGCCGCCGCAGCGTAGAAGGTGTTGGCATAGCCACTCGCGGTCAGATTCCACAAATACAAGACCGCCGTTGCTGCCAACAGGATCGTCAGCGCCAATCCGGTACGGCGAGTGCGGAACCACGACGGCGAGGGCTCGGCTCGATGGGCAGTTGGTGCCGGCCGCTGAGGCGGGGCCGGATGCAGAACGGCGGTCATCAGGAAGTCCCTTCACGAGTTACTGTCCTGCCAACGATCGCGCTTTCAACCCCGGCGGCACTGGGAGCCGGCTGGAAAGTTGCTGTGAATGAATCAGGCCAGGGAGCGCTCGAACAGCACGACGCTGAACCAACCGTTGTCGACAACATCTCCGAAGTCACGACGCCCTACCTCGGCGAAACCCGCGTCTCGGTAATAGCGGCGCAACCGCACGTTCGTTTCGACACAATCGAGCCGCAAGTACTGCGCGCCCTCCTCCGCGGACCGTCGATGGGCCCAGACGAGTAAGCGTTCGCCCAACGAGGTGCCCGAAAATTCTCGATCGATAACCAATCCGTGCACGTAGCCGGCAGGCTCGTTCGAATCGGGCCAGACCACGGGATCTGACCAGATCAACCGCAGGGCGCCGACAATCCTTGACTGCGCCCGGTCTCGCGCAACAAAGAACTCCCCTCTCGAAATCTGCTCCCCGACCTGCTCGACAGACACTTCGCGTGGGCGCCACTGGATGATTCCGCGTTCTGCCAACCAGTCTTCTGCCGCGTGCCGCAGCGCCAGAATCTCCGGCCCATCGGTCTCGACCGCTTGCACAACGTCCACAACCATATGACCTCCCCCATATCTGCAGCCGTTCACAACAACACGGCCTCCAGGCCCCAACCCGGATGTATCTCCGAGTTGAAGCCTATCGACGTGAAGTTGTGTATCTGAACGGGTCTCACCACTCAGTCAGGTTTTGAATGTGGTGTTGGCCGGCCGCGGATGCTGCTGCGGGTCGATCGAGGGCGGCGGGATGAACCACGGTTTGTTGTCGGCGCCGATCCGAATCTCCCATTTCCCGACGAAACCGGATTTCCGGTGCATCAGCCGGTGATGTGAACGGCACAGCAGGACAAGGTTGTTCATCACCGTCGGGCCACCGTTCGCCCAGTGCCGAATATGATGCGCATCCGTCCACGCAGGCACGCACGCGCAGCCCGGGAACGCGCAACCCTTGTCCCGGGCGATCAACGCCACTCGCTGCTCCGCGGACACCAATCGCTTTCCGGGTCTCGCATCCAACGGCACGCCGTGACCGTCGAGCAGAACAGTCGAGAGGAAACAATCACATCCGAGGAGTCTGCTCTGCGACACCGACAGCGGCCCCAGCCAGGGCATGTGCCCGACATCAAGATCCGACACAGCCACAGCCACTCCACCACCATCAGGAGCAGCGGGCGCGGCGGCGCAGTCACGATGCTCCGCCAAATCACGAGCATTGATGTGCACGTTCACATGCGGCCGCTGCCCACCATCGACACCGGTCTTCGCGCAATCCAAATACCGGCGAATCAGTTCGGTGAACCCATCCGCCGTCCTCTTCGCTGCCGACCGAGAATCCGGGGTTCCATCGGGTGCCGGGGTCGGCATCGTCAGATTCGACAACGCCGACAACAACATTTCCCCGGTGAGGGCATCGAAATCGCCGCGCACCACCACCCGACCGTTCAACGTCGACGCGATCCGCAACTCATTCCGATCCACATCCTCGGCAGGCGGAATCTCATCCGATTCGAACACTCGCTCCAAGGTCGCGATAACACTCCGCACCTTCGTGGTCGTCGCCTCCACCCCCGACGCAGCAGCCAACAACAAATCGATACAGCGAGGGAGCGCCTCCTCCGGCATGCCCTTCGGCGGTGATTCGCAGAACGCCACGATCAACACGGCATGCTCGAACGAGCAATCCCCGACATCGAACCGGGCAGCCACCGCCGGAAAAGGCCGCAGCGCCGCACCCAGGGCGGCGATCTTCTTCCCGTCCCGAACCTGCAGCATCGTCTTCGCCGCCAACCAGCAACCCACCCCGCGGCTCGCGATCACCTGATCATCCGGGCGCAACGACAACTCGTCCACCACCGCCACCCGAACAGCCTCGAGCCGCAGAATCTCCGCACTCGCCGACACCGCAGCCGCACGTAACTCCGCAGCAGACAACCGCCACAGACGTCCGCGCAACCCCACCGCAGAACCAGACACCACGTCCGACAACAGAACACTCATTGAATCCCCCGATCCCCTCCCCAAATCATACTCGAACACCCGTTCGAGTCAAGAGTGGTAGACCTCGAGCGCCCGCGCTACCGATTCGTCACTCGCAGGTAGCAACGGCAGTCGCACATGGGGAGTCGGAATCTGCCCCAATGCATGCAACACGCCCTTGATGACAGTCGGGTTCGATTCGGAAAAGAGAGCTCCTGACAGCGTCGACAACCGTCGCCCAAGATCGCGAACACTGTCCACATCTCCACTGTCCCAAGCCTTCACCAGGCGCACGAACTCGGCGGTCGACAGATGAGCGGACGCCAAGATTCCGCCTGACGCCCCCAAGGCCAGAAGCGGCGCGAGAAACAGATCATCCCCCGCCAATACGGCGAAGTCGTCCGGAAGATCCGCGAAGAGTTCGACGGCAGCTGCGTCGATACCGCCCGCTGCATACTTCACACCAACAACCCCGGGCAAAGCACCCAGCTCCCGCAAAGTGCCGCTGTCCAGATCGCACGCAGTTCGGTACGGCACGTGATAGACGATCAGCGGCACGGGGCTCGACGACTGCAGATGCGCGAAATGCGCCACCACACCGGCTTTCGACGGCCTCGTGAAGGAGGGAACCGGCACCAAGGCCGCCGAGACGTCAGGCCACCGAGTCAGCCTCCCGAGCGCCTGCGCACTGCCCGCCGTGTCGTTACTACCCGCGCCCACGATCAACGTCGCACCTCTCGCACGGCACACGCTCGCACAGATATCCAGAACGGTCACTCTCTCCTGCTCGGTGAGGGTTGCGGTTTCCGCTGTAGTCCCCAGTGCAACGAGTCCGACCGCACCTTCGGAGAGGACCTGGTGCGCAAGCTGTTCGAGTGCGTCGGTTGCAATACGACCGTCGCTCTTGAAAGGCGTGATCAGTGGTACATGGATTCCGGCCAGGTCAACTCGAGTCGTAGTCATAGAACTCAGCCTCACCGAACAGACCTTGTAGGTCTAGTTCGCATTTCCATCGTCGAGCGTAAGCTGAGCTGATGCTCGATGTTCGTCGACTGAAGCTATTGCGCGAACTAGCGCTGCGCGGAACCATCGTTGCCGTTGCCGAGGCGCTGTCGTTCAGTCCCTCCGCGGTGTCGCAGCAATTGGCCGTCCTCGAACGTGAAGCCGGCGTGCCGCTACTGGAACGAACAGGCCGTCGCGTCCGCCTCACGCCGGCCGGTGAGAACCTCGCACGTCATGCCGAAGTCATTCTGCAACGCCTGGAACAGGCGTCGGGCGAATTGGTCGACGCGCGTCGTGGACTGGCGGGGCCGCTGCGCATCGGAACGTTCCCGACTGCCGCACGGGCGATCCTCCCGCCGGCATTGATCGCCCTCTCTCGCGAGCATCCCGGGTTGGAACCGATGGTTTCGGAGATCGACCCAGCGGACGTCGCCGACGCCCTACGAGCTGGGAATCTGGACTTGGCGTTGATTCACGACTACGACTTCGTCCCTCGTCCCAGCGAACCGGGCCTGACAGCGTTGCCTCTGTGCAGCGAATCGGTCTATCTGGCGTCGAACGACACCGCTACAGATCCCGACAGCACCATTACCGCGCTGACCGACTGCGTGGAGCAGCACTGGATTACTGCGATCCCCGGAACTGCTTGTCATGCAATGACCATTCGCGCGTGCCAAGCGGCCGGGTTCACCCCGAAAGTGCGACACCACATCGACGAGTTCGCCACCGTTCTCGCCCTCGTCGCTGCAGGGCAGGGCGTTTCACTGGTCCCGGAACTCGGAGCCATCCATCCGCCACTCGGAGTGCGCCTGACGCCGATGCCCATTCGACGAAGGACCAAGATCGCACACCGAGCCGGCTCCGACGCTCACCCGGCGGTCGCAACCGTGACAAGCGCGCTTCGCTCGGCCGTCCCGCAACTGCTGGACGCCGAGCGATAGCGGCACCTACATGTCGAGCCCGAGGTCGAGCACTGTCACCGAGTGCGTCAAGGCACCTACAGCGAGGTAGTCGACGCCGGTTCGGGCGTACTCTGCGGCAACGTCGATGGTGAGACCACCGGATGACTCGAGCTTGGTTTCGGGGGCAACAGCGTCTCGGCGTTGGACCGCGATCTGCGTCTGCCACAGCGGGAAGTTGTCCAGCAGAACAAGTTCCACGTTCTCCGCCAGCACCTGGTCGAGCTGAGTGAGGTTGTCGACCTCGACTTCGCACTCGATGTCCGGGGCGAGCTCACGGACCGCACGAAGTGCTGCGACCACCGAACCGGCAGCGGCAACGTGGTTGTCCTTGATCAACGCCGCGTCACCCAATCCCATGCGGTGGTTGACGCCTCCGCCCACGTGGACTGCATATTTCTGCAGAGAACGCAGTCCGGGCAGTGTCTTTCGGCTGTCCCGCACTTTGGCATGAGTGCCGGCGATGGCGTCGACCCACTGCGACGTCGCCGTGGCGATTCCCGAGAGATGGCAGACGAGGTTGAGCATCGTCCGCTCTGCCGTGAGAAGGCCGCGGGTGGGCGCGACGACGGTGAGCACCGATTGACCTGGCGCAACCCGAGTTCCATCGGCCACCCGATCAACGACCTCGTAGTTACCCGCGCCGATCACCTCGTCGAGAACAAGCAGTCCGACGTCGATGCCGGCGACAGTACCCGAGGAGCGTGAGACGACCGAAGCCTTCGCGACCGCATCGGCGGGAACCGTTGCGGTAGAAGTGATATCAGGGCCATAGCGCAGATCCTCGTCCAGAGCGAGCCTGACCAACGTGAGCAGTTCGTCACGGTCGAGCGGCGCGGGCAGGATCTTCTGCTCGGTCATCAATGAACTCCTGTCAACAACATGTCTAGTATTTCGAGCGCTCCATCGGCACTCATCTTGATCCGAGTGCTGCGACGCTGATTCGGATCTGTTTCAGGATAGTCGGTGCGGGTGTGACAGCCTCGGCTCTCGGTTCGTGCCACGGCTACATCGACCAACGCTGTCGCGGTCAGTGTGAGCGCCGCGTCTTCGAGGTCCCCAGCAGCCACCGCCACTGTCTGATCGGCGTCGGCAAGCGCGGCTCGCGCAGTCAGGAGACCGCCTCCGTCGCGAACCACCGACGCGTGTGCTGTCATGACGGACTGCACAGTCTCTCGTAGGAGGATCGGCATCGGCTTGCGCACCACGTTGACCACTTCGGCATGAACCTCGCGACGCTCGGCAGCTGCGATTCCGGCACGCTCCCCGACCACCAAACCCTCGAGAAGGCTGTTGGACGCAAGACGATTCGCGCCGTGCAATCCCGTGCGAGCCACTTCGCCGGCTGCGTAGAGTCCAGGCACTCCCGTTCGTCCATGGACGTCGGTGGCGACTCCACCGCACGAGTAGTGCGCGGCCGGAGCGACCGGAATGAGTTGGGTGCGTGGATCGATGCCCGCTTCGAGACAGGATGCGGTGATCGTCGGGAACCGCGAATCGAAGCCGTCGAGCTTGCGGGCGTCGAGGTAGACGTGATCGGTGCCGAGATCTCGTAGGCGTGCTGCGATTGCGCGCGAGACCACGTCACGCGGGGCGAGATCACCCAGCGGATGAACACCTGCGGTGACCGAATCGCCGTTGGTGTCGACAAGAATCGCACCTTCGCCGCGGACCGCCTCACTGATCAAGGGCCGGCGACCTACTCCACCCGGAGTGAAGAGGACCGTCGGATGGAACTGAACGAATTCCAGATCCGCAATTGCCGCACCTGCTTCGAGCGCCAACGCGATTCCGTCGGCAGTTGCGCCGGGCGGATTTGTACTGCAGGCATACAGCTGACCGAGTCCACCGGTAGCGAGCAGTACCGCGGGCGCATGGATCACTCCGAGCCCTTCCGGCGAGGAGACAATGAGTCCACACACCCCGCGCCGGTTGGTCACCACCTGGACTGCCGCTGCACCGAACAGAACGGGGAGGCCGGCAGCGTTGAGAGCCCGCTGCACTTCCGCGCCCGTGGCGTCGCCGCCCGCATGGATGATCCGACGCGTGCTGTGCCCACCCTCGCGGGTGCGCGACACCTCGCCGTCTCGCCCGCGATCGAAGACCGCGCCCAACGCGGCCAGCGCCGCAACTGCGTCGTGACCAGCTTCGACGATGGAATAGACGGCTTCCTCGTCGCACAAGCCGACGCCGGCCTCACACGTATCCGCAACGTGCGACTCGACGGAATCCGTATTCAGATCGTCGACGACTGCGATGCCGCCCTGCGCGTACTGAGTCGAGGTGTCCGTCGGACCACCCTTGCTGACCGTGAGTACTTTCAGCCCCCGCAGAGAAGCGGTGCGCGCAGCGGTGAGGCCCGCGACACCGCCTCCCACGACGACCAGGTCGGCATGAGCCTCCCAGGCGAAACGCCCGGCAGGGCTGGTCACTCGCCGCCGCCCGGATTACCGATCTCGATCATGCGCTGCACCGATTTCTGCGCACGCTTGGCCATCTCGAGATCGACGTGGACCTCGTCCTTGCCCTCGAGAAGGCAGCGAAGCAACGCGGCAGGCGTGATCATCTTCATGTACGGGCACGACGCGCGGTCGTTGACGGCCTGGAAATCGACGTCGGGCGCTGCCTTGCGCAACTGGTGCAGCATCCCGATCTCGGTGGCGACCAGAACCTGCTTGCTCTTGGTGACGCGGGCAGCGTCGAGCATTCCGCCGGTGGAGAGGATCTTGACCTTGTCCGCGGGGACCGCGCCTTCACCGGCGAGGTACAGAGCCGAAGTAGCGCAACCGCATTCAGGGTGCACAAAAAGCTCGGCATCGGGGTGAGCCTTGGACTTCGCCGTCAACTCGTCACCGTTGATACCCGCGTGGACGTGGCATTCACCGGCCCAGATCTGCATGTTGGTGCGGCCTGTGACGCGTTTGACGTGAGCTCCGAGGAACTGGTCCGGGAGGAAGAGAACTTCCCGGTCGGGATCAATCGAGTTGACCACGTCGACGGCATTGGACGACGTGCAGCAGATGTCGGTGAGACCTTTCACCTCTGCCGTCGTGTTCACGTACGACACCACCAGAGCGTTCGGGTTGTCGGCCTTCCACTCACGAAGCTGCTCGGCATTGATCGAGTCGGCCAGAGAGCAGCCGGCACGCTCGTCCGGGATCAGCACGGTCTTGGACGGCGACAGGATCTTCGCGGTCTCGGCCATGAAGTGCACACCACAGAAGACAATCGTGTCCTCGGGCGCCTCGGCAGCGATTCGCGAAAGCGCCAGGGAGTCGCCGACATGATCGGCGACGTCCTGAATCGCAGGCAGCTGGTAGTTGTGCGCAAGAATCGTCGCGCCCCGTTCGCGAGCCAGACGTTTGATCTCAGCGGCCCACTCGGGGGTCGCTTCGACTCCGTTGTATCCGCCGGGGCCGTCGTGAATCTGCGAGGCCGATCCCTCCCATAACGTCGTGGTCGTCATGGCGTTCTCCTTCACCGTGAACCCGGGCTCGTCACCCAGTTCAAATCCGGACGGGCTGGCCCGGATTTCCGTATTCGAGGTTTTCGACTTAGGATCGAAAACGTGCCCAATAGTAACACCACCCACGAAGTGCTTGCAGCGGTGTTCCAAGTTCGCACCTTCCCCGCAAGCATCGCCGCAGGTGACGGCGATCACTGCCCACAAGGGCGTGAAGAGTTGGCCGTGCTGCTGTGGCAGCGCGCACTCAACCCACAGAAAGGCACATGGTCACTGCCCGGGGGCACTTTGCGCGACGACGAGGACCTGACGACCTCCGCTCGACGACTACTCGCCGAGAAGGTCGACCTACGAAAGGTCGCCCACCTCGAGCAACTCTCCGTCTTCAGTGATCCACAACGAGTGCCGGGCCCGCGCCGCATCGCGTCGACCTTCCTCGGACTCGTTCCCCTCAGCGCCGACCCACAACTTCCACCCGACACGGCCTGGCACCCCGTTTCGAAGTTGCCGGAGATGTCGTTCGACCACGGAACCGTCGTACGGCACGCGCGTAATCGACTGGCTGCAAAACTCTCCTACACCAACATCGCATTCGGGCTGGCTCCCGAAGAGTTCGCGATGTCGACACTGCGCGAAATCTACTGCGCTGCGCTCGGTTACCAAGTCGACGCAACCAACTTGCAACGCGTACTGGGTCGCCGAGGCGTACTGACTCCCACCGGCAACACCGCACCGTCCGGCAAGTCGGGCGGACGCCCACCGGCCCTGTACCGCTTCACCGACTCCACCTTGCGAGTCACCGACGAGTTCGCTGCACTGCGTCCCCCGAGCTGACGTCGATCAGGTTCTCAGGCAACGGCTTCGAAACTTCCGCGTTGCAGCCACGCCGAGTTCACCGCGCCGGCCGGATCGATGACCCGATTGATTGCGCCGAACCGCGTCGTCACCCGATCGAGAATCCGATCGGCCTGCCAACGATCCGTCGGATCAGCGACTATCGCAAAGAAGCGATGGGTCGGTTTTCCCGCCATGACGCGCACCAATTCTGTCACCGTCCGCGCGGTGGCCGCCACGCTCCAACCGGCGTCGAGAAACTCGGTGGCGATACGCGCACCGTGCTCGAATCCGATGTCCGTGACAAGTACAACTCCCCTGTTCGGGGCGATCTCCGAAACGCTCATTGCGAAACCTCCACTCGGAATCAAACTTCTTGACTCCCATGTAAGTCCGCAATCTTGTGGCTCCCTTGTGTTGGTTCTGTGAGAACTCTGGGGATTCCGCGCGCGCCCACACATCAGGCAGATCGAGACAATCCCGCCCAGAAGACCGTCGAGGCCGCGTTCACCACATCGCCGACCGGCACGTCGCCCAACATTCCGCCCGCGGCCAGCGTCGCGACGCCATGGAACGTCGCAAAGGCAACCAGCGCAATACTTTCCGGATCGCCGGCGGCAATGTCACCCGCAGCCTGCGCTTCCGATACGAGCCGAACGGTCAGATCCATCGTCGCGTGCCCCGCGTGCACGACAGTCTCGGCCGCACCGGGTGCATGCTTGTTGCTGTACATCAGAGACAACAGGCCCGGATGCTCGAGCGCAAAATCCACATAGGCGTTGGCGAGCGAGGAGAACCGGGCTTTCGCGGTCGGCGGCGCCTCCGAAACTGCTCGCTCGAGTGCACCGGTCATCCGATGGAATCCGCTTTCAGCCAAGGCGTCGAGCAAAGCCTGACGGTCGCGAAAATGCTTGCCAGGGGCCGCGTGACTCACGCCCGCCTCGCGCGCAAGCTGCCGCAGCGACAACTTGTCGACGCCATCTCGCTCGAGGGTCGCTTCAGCCGACGCCAGGAGTTCCTGTCGCAGGCTGCCGTGGTGGTACGGCTGTTCGTGGGCGGGCATGGTGGCACCATATCAAAATGTTGTCATTGACAACTATGGTGTCAGTGCCTACATTTGGGATCACCCGAACCGAAGGAGCCACCATGGCCATCGACGTAACCGGAACCACCGTCCTCATCACCGGAGCCAGCGCTGGGCTCGGAGTGGAATTCGCTCACCGCTTCGCCGCTCGCGGTGCAAATCTGGTTCTCGTCGCCAGGCGGGCAGATCGCCTCGAAGCCCTCGCTACCGAACTCCGCGTCGCCCACGGCATCACAGTCACAGTTCTGCCTGCCGACCTGGCGGCGCCCGGCGTCGGCGCAACACTGCACCAGGAGCTGACAAACCGTGGCATCACCGTCACCTCGCTGATCAACAACGCCGGATTCGGAACACACGGAGCATTCGTGGACGAAGATCTCGAGCGCGTCACGTCCGAAATTCAGCTCAACATCGCCACGCTGGTCGAACTGACGCACACCTTCCTGCCCGATCTCCTGGGCGGACGTGGAGCGCTCGTCAACATCGCGAGCACGGCGTCGTTCCAGCCGACCCCTGGCATGGCCGTCTACGGCGCGTCCAAGGCTTTTGTACTCAACTTCACCGAAGCACTCTGGGCAGAAGCTCGCGGCAGCGGATTGACCGTATTGGCGGTGTGCCCCGGCCCGACACGAACCGAGTTCTTCGACGTCGTCGGCTCCGAAGATGCTGCGGTCGGGCGAATGCAGACGGCAACTCAGGTGGTGGATACAGCTTTCCGGGCACTGGATCGACGCAACGCACCGCCGACAGTCGTATCAGGTTTGCCGAATTGGGTGTCCTCGATCAGCACTCGCTTCGCAACCCGCCGGTTGGGAGCGTTGATTTCGGGTCGACTGTTGGGTGACGTGCGAATGAAGTCCGCAGCGAACCGCCCGTCGACGTCGGCGGTATAGAGAAGCGTCAGCTGTATAGAAGCAACGGCTGTATAGAAGCAACGGCTACGGGAGTTTCGGCTGGACCTCGTCGTCGGTCTGTTCGGCCTCGGTGGCCGGATCCCCGGATTCCGGATCCCCAGATTCCGGGTGGTCCCCCACACCGAGGTCGTCGTACGGATTGAGCACTGCGAGAACCAAAGTCACGACGCACGCCGCGAGCGGCTGAAACAGAAGCACGAGCAACGTGCCGATGTTCGGTGCACGCGCGATGATCTCCCCGACCGCCGGATTGTCGGCGGTGGGGAAACGCAGTTTTGTCACGCCCGAACCCACGAGTGCCATCAGTCCGGCACCTGCCGCCGAGCCGACTATCAACCCGCCCAGGGCATACGGGCCTCGACTCAGACGCGCCAACCACGCCGCTACTGCCGACAGCACACCGACGATCAGTGCCAGCCAGATGAACACAGCACTCGCGTCGAACTGATGGAGGCTCTCACCCGTCAACGCGACGCCGCGCCCCTCGGACACCACTAACAGATGCTCGGCCGGAGCCAAGAACGCCCACACCACACCGACGAGCACGCTCACGCCCGCAGTGGTTGCGGCGATCACGATCGCGGTGCGCAGACGAGTCTGCCGAAGAGAGATCACACAGAGTGACGCTACCTGCGGGCGGCGTCGATCGAGTCGACGACACCGTGTCGGGAGCATTTCGCCCACCATCCGTCAGGGCTGACCTGAACGATCATGCGGCGCCCGCACTGCTCGCAGAAGCGAGGCGGCTCTAGCCCCATCGACGCCGCAGTCGGCGTCGGATCGTCGACACCGTCGACGATCCGACGCCCGGTGAACGGGTTGTACCGCTCCTCGGTCACCGGAGTGCTCACAGAGTGTCGTTCAGTGCTTTGATCGGCATCTGCAGATCCACCAACAAATCCAGATCCTTCTCGGCGGGACGCCCGAGGGTGGTCAGGTAGTTGCCGACGATGACGGCGTTGATTCCGCCGAGGATGCCCTGCTTGGCACCCAGATCGCCGAGAGTGATCTCGCGTCCACCCGCGAAGCGCAGGATCGTGCGGGGCAGCGCGAGACGGAATGCCGCCACGGACTTGAGCGCCTCGCTGGCGGGCAGCACATCCAGATCCCCGAAGGGGGTGCCGGGACGCGGATTGAGGAAGTTGAGCGGGACCTCGTCCGGCTCGAGTTCAGCCAAGTTCGCGGCAAATTCTGCACGCTGCTCCAATGATTCACCCATACCGAGGATTCCGCCGCAGCACACTTCCATGCCTGCTTCGCGAACCATCCGAAGCGTGTTCCACCGCTCTTCCCACGAGTGTGTGGTCACGACGTTCGGGAAGTGCGACTTCGAGGTCTCCAAGTTGTGGTTGTACCGGTGCACACCCATGGCGGCCAGTTGGTCGACCTGTTCCTGGGTCAGCATGCCGAGCGAGCAGGCGATCTGGATGTCGACCTCATTGCGGATCGCCTCGATACCTGCGGCCACCTGAGCGAGCAACCGGGCGTCAGGTCCGCGGACGGCGGCCACGATGCAGAACTCGGTAGCGCCCGACTTCGCAGTCTGCTTGGCAGCTTCCACCAGGCTCGGGATGTCCAACCAGGCCGCGCGAACCGGCGACTGGAAGAGTCCGGACTGCGAGCAGAAATGGCAGTCCTCGGGGCAACCGCCCGTCTTGAGGCTGATGATGCCCTCGACCTCGACCTCCGGTCCACACCATTTCATACGCACATCGTGGGCGAGAGCCAGCAGGTCTTCGAGCCTGTCGTCGTCGAGTCGGAGTACGTCGAGCACCTGGCTTTCGGTCAGGCCAACTCCTCTTTCGAGAACTTGCTCGCGCGCCTGGTCGAGGATGTCGACCGTCGCAGGGGCCGTGCTAATCGGGGGCGGGGTCACAGACGTCTCCTTCGAAACCAGCAAAATTGAACACCGTACAAGTTGAACGGTGTTCACGTTAGAGACGTGGTGGAATACTGTCAAAGGCGGGTCCGATCGACAACCGATCGCGAGCGCCCCACAGCGGGACGAAACGAGGGGAACAACAAGTGCAGTTGCGACGCGGCGACGTGCTGGACGGCGCCATGGCGATACTCGACGAGTTCGGACTTGCCGACCTCACGATGCGCAGGCTCGCAACGTCACTGGGTGTCCAACCCGGCGCCCTGTACTGGCACTTCCCGAACAAGCAGACCTTGCTCGGTGCGGTCGTCGACAAGATCCTCGAAGACCTCGACACTCCCGTAGACGCAGAGACATGGCAAGAGGCGTATTCCGAACTGGCACACAGACTTCGGTCTGCCCTGCTGGCGC
The DNA here is from genome assembly GCF_033142365.1 of Rhodococcus sp. IEGM 1241. NCBI lineage: Bacteria > Bacillati > Actinomycetota > Actinomycetes > Mycobacteriales > Nocardiaceae > Rhodococcus > Rhodococcus sp. IEGM 1241. Next base: position 29,764 of record NZ_JAWLSE010000009.1, on the reverse strand, counting down.
ACCGCGACGGCGCCGAGTTGGTCAGTGCCACCTTCGCCTCGCGGATGACAAGCAGCAAGGTGCGCGAGCACTTCGTACACGCCGGCGAAGAATCCGGGCTATCACGCGAGCATGCCCAACTCGCGGCGTACGCCCTGCTGTACTACGTGCTCGGCCACACCGTCGACGAGCAGTCCCGAGCGCAGATGGAAGAAATGGGGGCACTTACCCGAGCACCCATTTCCCCCGACTCCCCCGAGGTGATCGGCGGCGGTTCCGACGAGGACCTCCTCGACGGCGATCCGACAGTGCGCTTCCAGTTCGGCCTGGACCTGTTCATCGACGGCATCCGCACTCGCCTGAATTCGACCACACATTCAACGCGCACCGAATCGGCTCTACGACACCCCTGACAGCCGTAGTAATGCAGTAGTGCCGGCCGCGGCAATCACCACTAGTACCAACGGCGCCTTGAACCAGGCGCAGATACCTCCGGCCACCACGCCGAGCATCCGCGCCGGCCCTGCAACGTCATGCCCGATGAAGATCGTCGATGTCGCAACCACTGCAAGCAGCAGCACCACGACAGCACGATCGAGGGTTTTCTCGGCAAAGCTCGAAAGCTTCACCCGAGAGCGGAGCAGAACGCCACTTGCCCGCAAAGCGTAAGAGCCGCAAGCGAACACAACAATACCGATCCAGACCGACGCGGCATTCATCGAACCTTCTCCCGGAACGGTATCGTCACCGCGATACTCAGCAGCGCTACGAGCGGCGCGGTACCGGGCGGCAGGAACGGCGACGTGGCCACCGCGACTGCTGCACCGATCAGGGCGGCAAGCAGCGTCACCTTTTCCTTCAGCGCAGGCAGGACAAGGGCCAGAATGACAGCCGGAAACGCGGCATCCAATCCCAACGCGCCGGGGTCTCGGACGACGCTGCCGAGCAACCCGCCCAGCAGCGCTCCGATCGGCCACGACACCGCGATCCCGATTCCACAGAACCAGAAAGCCGCACGCTTGCGCTCCACCGATTCCTGCGCCATGGCGACCGCGACGCTTTCGTCGTTGACCAGGTGCGCGCCGACCATACTGCGCCAGCCTGAATCTTTGTAGCGATCCCTGCCGAGAAATGATCCTGCCGACATCCCGTAGGCGAAGTTACGTGAGTTGATCAACAAGCCCGCCACAACAGCAGCGGTGACGCTGCCTCCGGCTGCGATGATTCCGATGAACAAGAACTCCGAAGACGCTCCCAGAACGAGTACAGCCAATGCCGAAAGCTGCCACAACGAGAATCCAGCTGATCCTGCCGTCACACCGTAGGACACTCCGACGATGGCCACGGAGAGACAGATCAGCACGCTCACCCGAACCGTGTCTCGATCAACTGTTCGCCATAAAGAACGCATGTATTCTATGTTGAACGAAGTGGCACCGTTCGTCAAGTAGAACGATCGATCGGAGAATCGAACGATGGTCAGTAGTGAAACGGATACGGCGCAGAGTCCTCAGAAAATGGTCGCTGTCGCACTCAAACGCGAACGTGCCCGAGCAGGCTTGAGCCTCTCGGAGGTGGCGCGGCGCGCCGACATCGCCAAATCCACACTCTCCCAACTCGAATCCGGCCTCGGGAACCCGAGCCTCGAAACACTGTGGGCACTCGGCAACGCGTTGGGTGTGCCGTTCTCACAACTCGTCGACTCGCAGGCACAGACCGTTCAATTGATTCGAGCCGGAGAAGGTCCCGCAATTGCTTCGGCAAACGCGTCGTACATCGCGACGCTCTTGGCGCCGAGCCCACCGAACGCACGACGCGATCTGTATCGCATAGTCGCCGAACCGGGCGAGCCGCGTATTTCGACTCCGCATGCGCGCGGCACCACCGAACACGTCGTGATCGGCACCGGGCGAGCGGAGGTCGGGCCCACTGCAGATCCGATCGAGCTCGGACCGGGCGACTATCTCGCTTATCCCGGCGACGAGGAGCACATCTTTCGGGCGCTCGAACCAGGGACGACGGCGATCATGGTGTCGGAACACATCTGAGCCGCGATGAGTTTCGCCGCTGCGGGAAGTCTGTATCTGGGAGGTGATGTGGCCAGAGCCTCGATTGCCGACGACAGTAACGACCGACAGCAGGAGGACCCATGTCCGGATCCAGCATCAGCAGCATTTTGCTCTCGAGCACCAACCCCGAACGTTTGCGCGACTGGTACGCCGAGGCGTTCGCCCCGAAGGTCGACCGGACTCCCGGTGACCCTGGCTACGACGTCCTCGACTTCAACGGTTTCTACGTAATGCTCGACAGACGCGACGACGTCGGTGAGACCAACCCCCAGCCGGGTCGCATGTTCCTCAACGTCGAGACCGACGACGCCCGGTCGATCGCACAGCGCATCGACGCACTCGGCGGAAACTGGCACGCTCCGCTCGAAGTCCGCGGTGGCAGTTTGTTCGCCACCGCGATCGACCCCGACGGAAACTACGTTCAGATCATCGAGTTCAGCGAGGAAGCCAGGGCCGACATGGAATCCGGAATGACGGATTCCCAACCCACCTAGTCCGACAACAGCTAGGAACGGAGACAGTCATGCTTGCGGACACCAAAGCATTCAGCGGATTTTCGGTGACAGACATCGATGCTGCAAAGAAGTTCTACGGCGAAATACTCGGGCTGAAAGTGACCGATGAAGACATGGGGCTGATTCGGCTACATCTTGTCGGCGGAACCGAAATCCTCGTCTATCCCAAACCGAATCACGAAGCGGCGACGTACACGATTCTCAACTTCGTCGTCGACGACATCGACACAACCGTCGATCAACTGACCGCACGTGGCGTGGAGTTTCTGAAATACGACGGATTCCCCCAGGATGCGCGAGGCATCATGCGTGGCAACGGCCCCGACATCGCGTGGTTCACCGATCCAGCCGGCAATGTTCTGTCGGTAATCAAGGAGTCCTGACGCGCTTAACCGCTGAACAGCTGTGACTGCCGCTGTTCAGCGGTGTCGGTGTTCGAGCGTTCTGCTGCCGCAGTTTCACGCTCGGCCGCCAGTTGCTCGGCGCTTTTTGCGTCGACAACGGGCTCCGACGCGCTGAGGTCGGAAAACAAGCCATTGCTCGATTCGTTCACATGCCACCCTTTTGCCTGGTCATCGTTGCCGCGCGCAGATAAACCTGCGTTAGAGATCGGTCGATGGCTACTTGATTACTGCCGCCCGTACGGCGCCGACAAGGCGCCGATGACCCAGCAGTTCTTGACCCAGTGTTGCACGCCTGTGTTTTCCACGAGAAATTCGGTCCAGACGGGTTGTCATCGCCCGCACGGCGGAGCAATGTGAAAGATGAGCGCGGAGCAGGTCGGCAGCACTTTCGTCGGACACCTGGCCCCTCAATTCACCGCACAATTTTTGGAGGAATCATGTTGGGAATTGCTTTGGGCCTCGGCAGCGCTGCTGTCGGAATCGGCCTCGGACTACTAGGCGCGGGAGCGGGAATTCTGCTGAGCGACAAGACCGTCAAAACTGCGCGACGTGACCTCACCGCCTGACGAGGGCGAGCGCACTGAATATTTGGGCACTCGGGTCAGCACTCGGGTCAACGCGGCGATGCGCCACCCCGCGCAGTGGGCGCTCTCGCACGCCACACGTCGCCGCGGCGTGGACACAGACGCAGCCGTTCCCACCAGCGCCCAGGACGTGCTCGACCGGTTGACGGCTCTCCGAATCAGCACGTGGAGTTACGGTTTCGACCACAAGTCGATCCGTCATCTCGGACCGATGGCACAGGATTTTGCCGCAGTCTTCGGCCTGGGGTCCAACACCCGTCGGATCTCGGCCGTCGATGCAAACGGCGTCTGCATGGCGAGCATTCAAGCATTGAACCGCAAAGTTCTCGCCCTCGAGACAAAGGTCAGCGCGCTCGAGAAGGACATGGACAGGCTGCACGAAGAACTGGGAGGCACGGGCACGGATCGAAATGCATTAGAAGCCAACAACAGTCACACATCCCCGCCGCTCGACGAGTTCGGTAGGTCCGCAGGTCTGTAGTTTGTTCGGTGTGACCGCCCCTGATTCAGACTCCGACTCGGAACCCAACGAGATTGCCGCACTGTTCGACGTGACGTCCGACTCCGTCGGTGACGAACATGTCGAACAGGTACTTTCCGAATTCGGCCTCGGCGCAACGGAGATCACGCAGACCGCGGCCCGCATCCGGGCCAGTCGGTCGGAATTTCGCCGACTGCGCCGTCGCGAGAACGAATTGGCGGTCCTCTACTCGAGTGCGCGTGAACTCGCGCAAGTTCGCGACGTGGACACTCTGCTCCAGCGACTCGTCAACCGAGCACACGACATCATGGGCACCGACGTCACGTACCTCTCCGAGTTCGATGTGGTCACCAGAGATCTGAATGTTCGAAAGACAGCAGGCGCCGTCTCGCCGGAGCTACAGCATTTGCAGGTTCCTGCCGGCGCGGGACTGGTCAGTGCGATTGCCGAATCTCGAGCAGCCCAATGGGTTCAGAACTACAGCGACTACACGCAGTCGCGTCACGACGAGGTGGTCGACGCCGCGATAGTCGCCGAAGGTCTGGTGGCGATTCTCGGCGTGCCGATGCTCTCGGACGGCCAGATCCTCGGAGTCCTGTTTGCCGCCGACCGCCGGGAACGACGATTTACTGCCGATCAGATAGCCCTGCTCTCGGCGCTGGCGGATCATGCCTCGGTGGTCCTGCAAACCGCGCGGGCGCTCGACCGCGCCGAGGAATCCGCCGCCGAGACCGGGCGAGCACTCGACGAACTGCGGGAGCACGTGTCCGCGCGCGACAAGTCGAACATCGTCCACCAGGATCTGATCCACGCCGTTCTCCGTGGCGGCGGATACGCCCAGGTTGCACGAACCCTCAGCAGCGCACTCGAGCGCGGCACCGTCGTGGTCGACAGTGAGCTACGCCCTCTGGTCAAATCCTCGGGCGAGCAGATCACGACGGTGCCGTTGTCTCTACCTCGCGCCGTGTCCGAGGCCATCGACCTGAGTCGCCGAAGCGGCCGATGCACGTTTGTCGCCGATGGCAGTGAAACCGTGATCCAACTCGTCAGCGCCATCACCGCCGGCGAATCATTCCTCGGGGCCATCTTGCTGAATCGTTCGGACGCGCCGATCGGACCTGTCGAACTCAGGACCGTGGAACGGGCCGCTCAGGTTACTGCGATCCTCGTGTTGCAACACACGGCGGCGGCAGCAGCGGATCGGCGCGCACGTGACGAACTGGTCGCCGATCTGTTGAGCACTGCGCCCGAGCGCAGGCGCGACCTCGAACGTCGGACCCGCAACCTCGGCATCTCCCTCGGCGAACTCGATACCGTCCTCGTGGTGTCGGTTGCTCCGGAACTCCGCACCGCTGCGCTCCGCGCAATCGGGCAGAGTTTGCCGGTCGGGGCTTTGGCGTCGCAGCACGCCGGATTGATCGCGGTGGTCTCGCGCTCGGGGAACCCGGCAGCCGCGGCGACCGTCGTTCACCGCCAGATCACCGGTTCGGTGGGACCTCACGCCGTGGTGATTGCGCCGGCAACGGCGGAGCGTCCCGAAGACCTCCCGGCGCGCTTCACCTCTGCCCTGCGTACTGCTCGCCTGCTCTCGGCGTTGGGCAAGACCGACGGCGCGGTCACGACGGCGTCGTATCTGCCGTACACCGTTCTGTTCGGCGAAAATCCGGAATCACTTCATCAGTTCATCGATGACGTGATCGGCCCGGTACTCGCCTACGATCGCGACAAGGACACCGATCTCACTGCGACCCTGCGCGCCCTCGTGCGCAACGAAGGAAGCCCGACCAAGGCTGCCCGCGCCCTCAACTATCACCCGAACACCGTCATTCAGCGTCTCGAGCGCATCCGCACGCTCCTCGGTCACTCGTGGCGTGAAGACGAGAACTTCTTTCGGGTGTCCATGGCGACGAGGCTCGACGAGCTTCGGCAAGTGGGCGCCGAAGAGGCCGGGGGTGAGACCGTCGACAAAGACGGTGGTGCATGACACTACAATTTCGACCGATCGATGTGCCCTGAGCACGTGGCCTGGCAGCCATCACCCTCCCTACTGTGAAGCGGAGCACAGAATCACTTCAGGAGGACCACCCCCCGTGTCAATCAACAGCCGGTCTATCAATAGCCGTATCGCCAATTTCCGGTCCTACGATGTCGCCGCACGGCGCGCCGAGATCGTCCGCCAGACGGACCTGACCGAAGCAGACATCGCGGTCTACGACGCTGCCGACGGTCTCACCATCGATCAGGCCGATCGCATGGTCGAGAACGTAGTCGGCGTCATCGGCATCCCGGTCGGCGTCGCCACCAACTTCACGATCAACGGCACGGACTACCTGATCCCTCTCGCCACCGAGGAGCCGTCGGTAGTCGCAGCCGCGAGTAACGCTGCCCGCATCGCACGCGGACTCGGCGGCTTTCACGTCTCGAGCACCCCGCCGATCATGCAGGCCCAGATACAACTCGTCGACGTCGTGGATCCGGCGGCCGCCCGAATCCGACTCCTCGAGGCTCGCGAGGAAATCATTGCACTCGCCAACGAGCAGGACCCGAAGTTGGTCAGCGTCGGCGGTGGTGTGAAGGACATTTCGGTTCGCATCGTTCCTTCGGACAAGGCCACCTACGTGGTCCTCCATCTTCATGTCGACGTACGAGATGCCATGGGCGCCAACGCCGTCAACACGATGGCCGAGGCAATCGCGGATCGAGTCGCCGAGATCGGCGGCGGACACGTCGTCCTGCGCATTCTCACCAACAAGGCCGATCTGCGGCTGACGCGCGTTCGCGCCGCGTTCGACGCCGAATTGATCGGCGGCGCAGAGGTTGTGGACAACCTGATCCATGCCGCGCGCTTGGCGGAGCTGGATCCCTACCGCGCCGCGACGCACAACAAGGGGATCATGAACGGCATCAGCGCCGTAGTGCTGGCGACCGGAAATGACACGCGCGCAGTCGAAGCCGGATGCCACTCCCATGCAGTCAACGCCGACGGAATCTACTCCTCGCTCTCGCATTTCGAGAAGAATGCCGACGGAAACATCGTCGGCACCCTCGAGCTGCCCATGCCGGTCGGCCTCGTCGGCGGGGCCACCAAAGTGCACCCCGTAGCGCAGGCCGCAATCAAGATGCTCGGCGTCGAGAGCGCCGAGGAACTCGCCGGCATCATCCTGGCAGTCGGTCTGGCGCAGAACCTGGCCGCTGTCCGCGTTCTGGCCAGTGAAGGTGTCCAACGCGGACACATGGGACTGCACGCCCGCAACATCGCTGCCACCGCCGGAGCGCAGAAGAGCGAGATCGACGCCGTGGTCGCACGCCTGATCGCGGACAAGAGCATTCGCGTCGAACATGCCGAGAAGGTTCTCGCCGAGATCCGCGGCGGAAACTGACGACAATGACCGAAACAGTTGCAGGATCACCAGTGTGGAAGCCGGCGCCTCATCGAGTGCCGGCGCCGGGACTACCGACCTCGGTCCGGATCTACGAAGTCGGGCCACGCGACGGACTTCAAGCAGAGACGGCGGTGATCCCGACCGAGACGAAAGCCCAGTTCATCGAACGCCTCGTCGCGGCCGGTTCCCGCACTGTCGAATTGACGAGCTTCGTCTCACCTCGATGGATCCCGCAACTCGCGGACGCGGAAGAATTGATGGATCGGCTGCACCTGCCGGACTCGGTACGTACGGTCGTTCTTGTCCCGAACCGCAAGGGTCTCGAGCGGGCCGTTGCCGCCGGAGCGCGCGAAGTTGCAGTATTCGTCAGCGCTACAGAGGAATTCGCTAAACGAAACCTCAACTCGACGGTAGACGGCGCTATAGCCGCGGCCACCGAGGTCACTGCCGCCGCAAGAGCTCTGGGACTTCCCGTCCGCGGCTACATCTCGATGTGCTTCGGCGACCCTTGGGAAGGCACTGTGCCCGTCGAACGTGTCGCCGACATCGCGAAGACCCTGGTCGACAGCGGTGTCACGTCACTCTCACTCGGCGACACCATCGGCGTCGGCACACCTGGCCATGTGCTCGCCTTACTCGACGCCCTCCGAGAACGTGGCATCCCCACATCGCAGATCGCCATGCACTTTCACGACACCTACGGCCAGGCGCTGTCGAACGTCTATGCGTCATTGACCGCTGGAGTATCCGAATTCGACAGTTCCGCAGGTGGTCTCGGACGGTGCCCGTACGCCAAGGGCGCGACCGGGAATCTCGCCACCGAGGATCTGGTGTGGATGCTCCACGGCCTCGGGATCGACACCGGCATCGACCTGGATTCCCTTACCGACACAAGTAGTTGGATGGCCGAACAGATCGGACACTCGAGTCCGTCCCGAGTCGTCACCGCCCTCCGCGCAGCACGTACCTGACACTCGCAAGCAAGCCCCTCCCTGTACGACCCCCTGCCATGCATGACACTGGAGAAGACTGATGTCACCACCGCAGTCGGCAACGACGCCGACCACCACAACCGCGCCGACCGATCAGCAGACATACCTCGAAGTCTGGGGCGACACTGTCAACGGTCGACACCTCGCGATCTCCGTCGCAGTCGGCAGTGTCGTGGGCGCCTCGGCTCTGCTTGCGGCCCAGTCTCTGTTCGAACGGGTCGTCAACGAACCGTCGTTGGCCCAGGCGTACAGCCTGCTGGTCGGTATCGCTGCCTGCCTGCTCGCCGGCGTCGTCTGCGGAATCTTCATCAAGCCGAAGCGGATAGTCGCCTTGGCCGCCGCCGACGCGGAGTCGATCGACGGTGTCATCACGACGATGAGTGAGCAGCGTCAGGGTCTGGGCACTCTCGCCGACATTCCGGAGCAGAGTCGACAGGAACTTCGCGAACTCGGTCTGTACGACCACTTCGCCGCTGCCGAGGCCGAGCACGCACAGGCCTCGAAGACATCGCCCTCGAACCCGCCGAAGGGCGGTGGGCGCGCATGAGTTCGGTTCTGACCAACGAAATTCTCATCGCCGTTCTCTTCGGCATCATCGGTGCTGTCGCGTTCACGTTCATCGGATTGATCTCCGGCACAGACGAGACCGCCACCATCGCACCGCTGACTCTGCTCGTGATTCTGCTCGGCGCTCCCCCGGCGGCAGTATTCACGTTCTTCCTCTCCGGTGCGATCGCCAAACACATGACGCATGCGGTGCCGACGATGCTGCTGGGCATTCCCGGCGACACGATGGCGATTCCGCTCTTGCCGGAAGCGCAGATGATGCGCTCACTCGGCATCCCGCACATCGCACTCCGCAAGGCGATCTCGGGAGCAGTGATCTCGGCGTTCGTCGCCGTACCGGTTGCCGTCCTGTTCGCGACCATCCTCGCGCCGTTCGCCGACACCGTTCAGTCGATCGCACCGTGGCTGTTCCTGGTCGCCGCCATCGGCATCGCCTACGCCTCACCAGGCCGCTGGGCCGGGGTGGTCGCCCTCGTTCCGTTTGTCATCTTGATCCTCGGTGCCCGCGCGTTGACGTCGAATTACGATGTGTCGCTGAACATCAGCTACTTCCTGGCCATTGCGGTCGGGCCGCTGATCGCCGACCTCGCGCTGACCCTGGGGCCGTCGAGCCGCAAGGACATGGAACGCAGCGAACCCAAGACCGTGGCACTGGCCCCGGACATCAAAGGATGGAAGGGATACTTCCCCAATCCTCTGAAGGTCCTCGATCGCAAGCAGATCGGTTACACCGCAGCCGCTTCCACGGTGTCGAGCGCAACGTTCGTTTTCAGCCCCGTCGCCATGACAGTTCTGATGGGTGAGCTGGTAGGTGCGCGGATCAAGAACGGCTATCACCGACTGACCACCATGGTCTCGGCAAAGAACGGTACGACGGAATCCACCTACATCGCGGAAACCCTCATCCCTCTCGTGGCCTTCGGCCTTCCGCTCAGCCCGCTGGCAGCAGGTCCCGCGGCCCCTCTGTTCAACGCTCCGCCGGTCTTCGAGACCAATCAGGAAACCGGAGTGATCAACAATCTCTCCACGTACCTGACGCAGTGGGAGTTCCTGCTCTACGGACTGCTCGCAGTGGTCACGGCAACGGTCATCGCGTATCCGTTTGCCATGAACTACGCGTACCGCGCTGCGTCAGCGGTGGTCAAGCACATCAGTCACGAAGCTGTGATCGCGGTGTTCACGGGACTGGTTGTGGTCATCAGCATCTGGGAGGGCGGCATCCTCGGGCTTCTGATCACCGTGACGGTCGGCCTGGTCGGTGGCCTTCTCGGGCGCCTGTTCAAGATTCACGGCGGTGTTCTGTTCATGGGTTACTACGTGGCGCTGTTCAGCGTTCCTGCCCTGATCAATCTGTTCTGATTCGCTGGATTCCACCAACACGTGCGGACCCGCAAGAATGCGGGTCCGCACGTGTTTCTTCAGCTACCGACCGTGAGCGCCACGGTTCGATTCCGGTCCAGCTTCTTCGCTCGGTACAACGCCTCGTCGGCGCAATCGACCAATTGCGTCAGGTCTGCGTCGCCGTGGGGTGAACATGCGACGCCGATGCTGACCGTCGGCCCGAGTTCACCCAACACCGCCGACGAATTCTCCGCTTGTGCGCGTCGAATCATCTCGGCCGTTTCGGTCGCACCCTCGAGATCGACACCGGCCATCAGTACGACGAACTCCTCACCGCCCAACCGGGCGAAGAGATGCTTGTCATCGAGGTTCCGCCGCACCTGATCGGCAAAACTCACCAACGCGGTATCGCCGGCGCGATGACCGAGGTTGTCGTTCACCATCTTGAAGTGATCCAGATCCATCATCAGGACGCTCACCGGACGACCAGAGTGGCGACGCGGATCGGGCGCACCCGTCACGCTGCCGCCTCGCCGCAAGAACTCGTCCCGGCGCAACGCACCGGTGAGATCGTCGTGGGTGACGGCCTGTGTGAGTGCCTCGAGCGCGCGGCGGCGCTCGAGGATCACACACGCCACCGCGATCGGCGCTACCGCCAGCAACGACAATCCGATCTGGACGGACGCACTGACGGGCGAGACCCCTTCGCTGGACAATCCGAGATGCCCGTCGGCCGTCAGTACCAACGTCCAGGCAGTTGATGCGGCGGTGAGCACCGACGTGACAAAGACATTGGTGAGCAAAGCGGCAGTCACCAGCGCCGGCATGGCAAACGCGATCGCTCCGGCGCCGCCGATCACCCACTCCAAGATGATGCAGATGGCCAGCAGCGCTGTCGGAACAACTGATCGACGCAGAAGTGTGGCAACAGCTTTCGGGTCTCGATCCACCCGCCGAAGCGAAGGGAAAGTCAGCACCAACGGGACGATGGTCATGTAGTTGACGAACTCACTCGAGAACCAGAGCAACCAGCCGTCCCACCAATGCCCGCCGAACAGCACGCGGTTCGCGATTCCGCCCACGAGCGCCGCCATCGACGCGGCCACGACAGTCGTCGACACGAGATAGCCGACGGACTGAATACTGGTCAGTCGACGATCGTCGCCGCCCACCCAGCGGAAGGCGTAAAAGCCACTCGCAACCCCGACGATGTTGGCCGCGTTGAGCCACACCATGGACTCCCACGCCCCGCCCGTGATGAGGTCGGCTCCAACGTAGCCGGCTGCAGCGCAGATCCAGGTGAGCGGTGTGGCCGAGCGCGGCGATCGAAAGAGAATCCCGAGAAGCAGCGCATTGGCCGGCCAGAAGACAGCAAGCGTGCCCGGTAGGCGGCTCAGAATTCCGACCAGGCACGAGGCGAAGACGACTACGCCGATGAGCAGTGCGCGACGTACGGCCGATGACGACAACGACTTTTCGACCGTGCTCACCACCTACATTCGGCTGACCTACTCACAATTCGCCCTACTGTGCCTTGGCTATCGATGCAGACAAATCGGATGTTACGGCGTCAGATGTCCAAAGCAGATTTACCGAGCGCGCCCCAAGCGGTCTGAGCAAACTCTTGGACACTCTCGCTGCCACTTCCCGCAGGCATCAACCCGAGAAGGGGAACACCACTGACCGAGACAAGATCCTCGCGATTACATCTCTCGGCGAGGTCCGGTTCCTGCGGCCACGAACCGATCACCAACCCGGCGCATTCCACACCGGATGCACCCAGCGCTTCCACGGTCAGAGCGGTGTGATTGAGCGTGCCCAGGCCGGAAGCAACCACCAGCACTACCGGTGCTGCCAGAGCTGCGGCGAGATCGCGCGCGGTGAACCCGTCCACCCCCAACCGAACCAACAAGCCGCCGGCACCTTCGATCAGGGTCAAGTCGTGGGTGGTGTCCAGGTCGCGAGCAACTCGGACTACGTCGTCGAGCGCCAACAACGGGAGACCACTTCGACGGGCAGCAGTATCCGGCGCCAAAGGTTCGGGATACCGCGCCAACTCGACCAGCGTCACGCCGCCCCCGGTCAGACGCTCGATCTCGGCCAGATCACCCGCACCGTCCACGTCGACGCCGGTCTGGGCCGGTTTGAGCACTGCAACCGACTTGCCCGACTGCAAGGCCACCGATGCGAATGCGGCTGTCACCACTGTTTTTCCGACGTCGGTCGACGTTCCGGTCACCAGGAAAATGCTCATGCTCGGGCACCGGCCAAGACGTCGCGCAGTACGAGAGCGATCTGCTCCATCTCGGATGCGGACAGCGTCGCTCGTGCGGTCAGACGCAGCCGTGACGTTCCTTCCGGAACCGACGGCGGGCGGAAGCAACCGACATGCAACCCCTGATCCCGGCACGCCGACGCGGCATCGAACGCCCGTTGCGGATCGCCGAGAACGACCGAGACGACAGCAGATTCAGGCGACGGTGCACCGGTGACGTCGGCGAGTTCGGATGCCCGGGCCAGGACGTCGAGCGCTCGCGTCGGCTCGCGCTGGAGTACGGCGAGTGCAGCTCTGGCCGCCCCGACAGCGGCGGGAGCGAGACCGGTGTCGAAGATGAACGTTCTTGCCGCGTCGATGAGATGCGCGCGAATCTTGTTGTCGCCGAGTACAACTCCGCCCTGGCTGGCGAGCGACTTGGACAGCGTTGCCGTCACGACGACGTCAGGTTCACCCGCCAGGCCCGACTCGTGGACGAGTCCACGTCCACCGGCACCGCGCACACCGATGCCATGCGCCTCGTCGACCAGCAGGATCGCCCCGTACTCGCGGCACACCTGATGCATCTCCCGCAGCGGCGCGAGGTCTCCGTCGGCGCTGAAGACCGAATCCGTGACGACCAGCGCTCGCTCTTCCACTCTGCTGCGCAACGTGTCGGCGAGAAAGCTCACGTCCGAATGCGGAGCTACCGCAACCCGGGCACGTGACAGGCGGCAGGCATCCACGAGTGAGGCATGCGATCCCGCATCGGAGACGATCAACGATCCGGGACCCGAGAGCGCCGTCACCGCGCCGAGATTGGCTGTGTAGCCGGAAGAGAAGACCAGTCCGGATTCCGCCCCGACGAACTCGGCCAGTTCGACTTCGAGCAGTTCGTGTTCGGTGGTGGTGCCGGTGACCAGACGCGAACCCGTGGCGCCCGCGCCCCAACGGCGCAGAGCCGCCGTTGCACCCTCGATCACGTCGGGGTGCCGCACGAGTCCGAGGTAATCGTTCGACGCCAGGTCGATCAACGGGGAGTCGACCGTGCGAGGACGGAGTTCGCGGCGCAGTCCAGCGGCCCTACGGTCCGCTTCGACGGCAGTGAGCCAATTCAGCGAGGTGTTCACTTTTCCGACCATACTTGAACACCGTTCAACTCAATGGTTAGGGTGCATCCGTGCTCACAACCGGACTTGATCCCCATGACGTCTCCGCCATCGATGCCGATGTCCTCTGGCATCCGTACGGATCATTTCCCGCGTCGACTCGTCCGCTGATCGTCGACTCTGCCCAGGGGGCTACCCTCACGCTCTCCGACGGCCGCCGATTGGTCGACGGAATGAGCTCGTGGTGGGCCGCCATTCACGGATACCGCAATCCCGTGCTCGACACTGCTGCTGCACGGCAGCTGGGCAAGATGAGTCATGTCATGTTCGGCGGACTGACGCACGAACCCGCCGCTCGCCTCGGGCGACTACTCGTCGACATCACACCACCTCACCTCGACAAAGTGTTCCTCTCCGACTCCGGTTCGGTGGCCGTCGAAGTAGCAGTCAAGATGTGCCTGCAGTACTGGCGGAGCCTCGGAAAACCGTCGAAAAATCGTTTGATGACCTGGCGCGGCGGATATCACGGCGACACATTCACCCCCATGAGCGTCTGCGACCCCGACGGCGGCATGCACTCTCTCTGGACCGACGTCCTTCGCCCTCAGGTCTTCGCGCAGACTCCCCCGGCGGACTATCTCCCCGAATACGTGCAGGAGTTGGAAACGCTGCTGGCCGAGCATCACGAGGACCTCGCCGCGGTGATCGTCGAACCGGTAGTCCAAGGCGCCGGCGGAATGCGTTTCCACGACCCCGCATACCTGATCGACCTCCGTAACCTCTGCGACAAATACCAAGTCCTTCTGGTCTTCGACGAGATCGCGACCGGATTCGGACGCACCGGTGAACTGTTCGCCGCCGATCATGCCGGCGTCAGTCCCGACGTCATGTGCGTCGGCAAGGCACTGACCGGCGGGTACATGAGTCTGGCGGCAACGCTGTGCACCACGGAGATCGCAGAGACCATCACTACCGGCGAGGGCGGCGGACTGATGCACGGCCCCACCTTCATGGGCAATCCACTCGCGTGCGCTGTCGCGGTCGCGTCGACCGAACTTCTGCTCGCAATGGACTGGCGGCGTGACGTCGCAACCCTCGAACGTGGCCTCACTCGCGGCCTCGCCGAAGCCGTCACAATTTCCGGGGTGGTGGACGTTCGAGTCAAAGGCGGAATCGGGGTGATCGAACTCGAGCAGCCGGTCGAGATGCAGAGCGCCACCGATGCGGCCGTCGACGCCGGGGTCTGGCTTCGACCGTTCCGCAACCTGGTGTACGCGATGCCTCCGTACCTGTGTTCGGACGCGGAGGTGGAACAGATCACAGCCGGAATGCTTGCAACCGCCCGCAGCCAGGCGAAACGGTGATCAGCGGCGTAGACAGTCGACAAGATTCGATCGGCTGCACCCGATAGGGTCTGATTCATGGATCAACCGCCGAGCGCGCCCTCAGCCACTCCCATCCCGGTATGGCCTGGCAGTGCGTACCCACTCGGTGCCACCTACGACGGCGCGGGGACCAATTTCTCGCTCTTCTCCGAGGTCGCCGAAGCCGTCGAACTGTGCCTGATCGCCAAGGACGGCACCGAAACCCGCATTCGGATGGACGAGGTCGACGGTTACGTCTGGCATGCGTACCTTCCGTCCGTGTCCCCCGGCCAGCGATACGGCTACCGCGTGCACGGGCCGTACGATCCGGCCGCAGGTCTGCGATGCGATCCGAGCAAACTCCTGCTGGACCCGTACGGAAAAGCGTTCGACGGAGACTTCGACGGAGACCGTTCGCTGTTCTCGTACGACGTCGAGTCGGCGGCGGACCCCGAACCTGCTGGAGACGAAGAAACTCCTGCCGTGGAGCCGGAAGAAGCCACCGACGAAACGAGTTCGGAAGCCGAATCTGGCGAGGTGGGCCTCGAAGACGAGTCACCCACGGGCGATCAGGAATCGGACGAGAGCCTCGAGCCCGAACCCTTCGATCCCGAACCACTCGTCGACGAACCCGCTACCATCCCTTTCCCCCAACATGATTCGCTCGGTCACACGATGTCGACCGTCGTCATCAATCCGTTCTTCGACTGGGCGTCCGACCGCTCGCCGAAGCGTCCGTACCACGAGACGGTCATCTACGAAGCGCACGTCAAGGGTATGACCGCGACGCACCCCGGAGTTCCGGAGGAATTGCGCGGCACTTACGCCGGACTCGCGCATCCGGTGATCATCGAGCACCTCACCAATCTGGGTGTCACGGCGATCGAACTGATGCCGGTCCATCAGTTCATGCACGACCAGGTGCTGCTCGATCAGGGACTGCGAAACTACTGGGGCTACAACACCTTCGGCTTTCTTGCTCCACATACCGACTACTCCTCGGCCGCCAAACCCGATGCGGCCGTGGCGGAATTCAAGGCAATGGTGCGCAGTTTCCACCAGGCGGGTATCGAGGTGATCCTCGACGTGGTCTACAACCACACTGCCGAGGGCAACCACATGGGGCCGACCATCAGCTTCCGCGGAATCGACAACGCCGCCTACTACCGACTGGTCGACGGCGACGAAGCGCACTACATGGACTACACCGGAACGGGAAACAGCCTCAATGCCCGTCATCCGCACACCCTGCAATTGATCATGGACTCGCTGCGGTACTGGGTCACCGAAATGCATGTCGACGGTTTCCGCTTCGACCTGGCCTCCACACTCGCCCGTGAACTGCACGACGTGGACCGCCTTTCCGCCTTCTTCGATCTGGTGCAACAGGATCCGATCGTCAGTCAGGTGAAACTGATCGCCGAACCGTGGGACGTCGGCGAAGGCGGTTACCAGGTCGGCAACTTCCCAGGCCTGTGGACCGAATGGAACGGCAAGTACCGCGATACCGTCCGCGACTACTGGCGTGGTGAGCCGGCAACGCTGGGCGAGTTCGCTTCCCGCCTCACCGGATCCTCTGATCTCTACGAGGCGACCGGACGTCGCCCCGGCGCGAGCATCAATTTTGTCATCGCCCACGACGGTTTCACCCTGCACGACCTCGTCTCGTACAACGAGAAGCACAACGAAGCCAACGGCGAGAACAACAACGACGGCGAATCGCACAACCGATCCTGGAACTGCGGCGTCGAAGGCCCCACAGACAACCCCGAAATCCTCGAACTGCGTGGACGTCAGAGCCGAAACATCCTGGCCACGCTGATGCTCAGCCAGGGCACCCCGATGCTTGCTCACGGCGACGAGATGGGCCGAACTCAGCAGGGTAACAACAACGTTTACTGCCAGGATTCGGAACTGTCATGGATGGATTGGACTCTCGCGGAAACCAATGCGGACCTCGTCGAGTTCACCAAGCGCGCAATTGCCTTGCGCGCCAAGAACCCGGTCTTCCGGCGTCGTCGATTCTTCGAGGGCCGACCCATTCGAAGTGGCGATCAGGGCCGAGACATCGCCTGGCTCACGCCGTCGGGCGAGGAGATGACTCCGGCCGACTGGGACAGCGGTTTCGGTAAGTCGTTGGCCGTCTTTCTCAACGGCGACGCGATCCCGGAACCGAACTACCGCGGCGAGCGTGTCACGGGAGATTCGTTCCTCCTGTGTTTCAACGCTCACTACGAAGATCTCGAATTCTCCACCCCCAACGCGGACTACGCGTCGGAGTGGACGGTCGTACTCGACACCTCGGTCCCCACTGGTGAGAGCGATACCGTGATCAAGGCCGGAACAACATTGGATGTAAAAGCGCGAGCATTGACGGTACTTCGCAGAACCGCCTGAGGGAGACGTGCACATGGCCCCGATAACCAGCACCTACCGACTGCAGTTGCGACCGGATGCATTCACTCTTCGTGATGCGGCCGCACAGGTGGACTACTTCGAGGCATTGGGGGTCTCACATCTTTATCTCTCCCCCATCCTCACTGCGACGTCCGGGTCGACGCACGGCTACGACGTCACCGATCTGACGACCGTGTCCGAAGGACTTGGTGGCCGCGAGGCTTTGGTGGAGTTATCGCGCGCGGTTCGATCACGTGGGATGGGCCTGATCGTCGATCTGGTCCCCAACCATGTCGGTGTCGCCAAACCTCGCGAAAATGCTTGGTGGTGGGACGTTCTCACGCACGGGCAGTCGTCGGAGTACGCGGACTTCTTCGACATCGACTGGGCAGACGACAACGGGGCCAACGGCAAACTCTCGCTCCCGGTGCTGGGCAGCCAGGACGATCTCGACGCACTGACTGTCGAGAAGGATGGTGAGGAAACACTTCTCGCGTTCTACGAGCACCGCTTCCCTGTCGCCTCCGGCACCGAATTCGGATCTCCACAGGAGGTCCACTCCAGGCAGTCGTACCGACTCGTACCGTGGAACGCCGGAATCATCAACTACCGACGGTTCTTTGCCGTCAACGAACTCGCTGCACTGCGCCAAGAGGACCCCAAAGTCTTCGAACTCTGCCATCGGCAATTGAAGTCGTGGGTCGATGAAGGACTGATCGACGGCGTTCGCATCGATCACCCGGACGGACTCGCCGATCCGGCGGAGTATCTGGGGCGCCTGCGGGAACTGATCGGACCAGATCAGTGGCTCGTGATCGAAAAGATCCTCGGCCATACGGAACCACTCGATCCTCTGCTCCCGATCGACGGCACCACCGGATACGACGCACTCAATCAACTGGGCGGCATTTTCGTCGATCCCGCCGCCGAACTCGAATTGACCGAACTCTCCGCAGATCTGACCGGCGACGACGGGGACAGTACGTGGTTGCATCACACCGAACGTCAGTTCAAACGCGACACCGGGCGCGGTGACCTTGCACCCGAGGTTCGCAGACTCGTGCGCGCAATCCGACGCGAAACCGGAAGTCGTTGCAGTGAGACCGAACTGAACGACGCAGTTGTCGTCGCGATCGCTCGGATGCCGGTCTATCGATCCGACTACAGTCCGCTCGCCGGTTTGGCCGCTCGCATCGTCGGCGACATGCACGAACTGGCTCCTGGGCATGAAGCAGCGTTCAACGTGCTGGCGCAGTCCCTGGTGAACGGCGGTGAAGCGGCGGTTCGCTTCCAGCAGGTGTGCGGCGCCGTCATGGCGAAGTCCGTCGAAGATCGACTCTTCTATCGGACGGCGCGACTGGTCTCACGTCAGGAAGTCGGCGGCAACCCTGCATCACTTGCCGTCTCCGTCGCCGAATTCCATCTCCACAACGCGGACCGAGCGAAGCGGTGGCCGCGGGCGATGACGAGTCTGTCCACTCACGACACCAAACGCGGCGAGGACGTGCGGGCACGGATCGGTGTTGTGTCTCAGGTGCCGACCCTGTGGTCCCGGCTGATTCGCGAGTGGGAAAACGCGTGCCCCAGCCCTGATCCGCTTACCGGATTGTTCCTGTGGCAGAACATCATCGGTGTGTGGCCGGCGGACAGCCGCTCGGCAGCCTCGGTTCCAGAGCTGCGCGAGCGTTTACACGCCTATGCGGAGAAAGCCGTCCGCGAGTCCGGCGCCAGGACTTCCTGGAACGATCCGGACGTCGGCTTCGAGTCGGCAGTGCACCGCTGGATCGACGAGGTGTTCGACGGACCTGTCGCTGATTCGGTCAGCGAATTCGTCGGCCGGATCGCGCGTCACGGCTGGGCGGACTCTCTGGGCCAAAAGCTGCTCCAACTCCTCGGGCCCGGAGTTCCCGACGTCTACCAGGGCACGGAGCTGTGGGAGGACTCGCTGGTCGACCCGGACAACCGGCGCGTTGTCGACTACGGAACGAGGCGATCACTGCTCGAATCCGGCGCCGCGCCGATCGACGCGACAGGAACCGCAAAGTTGCACCTCGTTCGCACGGCACTGACACTGCGGCGGGAGAACCCCTCGTGGTTCGATCACGGTGAGTACCGGCCCATCTTCGCTTCAGGTTCCGGATCCGGTCATCTGGTCGGCTTCTCGCGCGGCCCGGCAGGTGATCCGCCCATGGTCGTTGCTCTGGCGACGCGACATTCGCTCGGACTCTCGTCGCACGGCTGGCGAGACACACGAATCGACCTTCCCGAAGGCGAATGGCTCGACGCACTGAGCGGACAACCCGTCACGTCCGCAGATGCGCGCGATGTCTTCGCCGACGGACCATGTGCCCTGTTGACCAGGGTGTGCTGAGCGGTTTCCGCTGACTGGACATTCACCCCCGAAAAGAACTTCGTCGCGCTAACTTCCGAAGAGCAGATCGTCACCACTATTCGGAGGTTTGAGCATGACTGCCAATCGATACACCGGAAAAGTTGCCTTCATCACCGGAGCAGCCCGCGGTCAGGGGCGGGCGGAAGCTGTCCGGCTGGCAGAAGAGGGCGCAGACATCATCGCCGTCGACGCGTGTGTTCAATTCGAATCCACGTCTTACGCCGGCGCCACCGAAGACGACCTGGCCGAGACAGTCGAACTGGTCAAGGCTCTGGACCGACGAATTGTCGCTACCAAGACCGACGTCCGCGACTTCTCTGCGCTGTCCGCGGCGCTCGATGCCGGCATCGACGAACTGGGGCGCCTCGACGTCGTCGTCGCGAACGCCGGAATCTGTTCTGCCAACATGTCCTGGGAAATCACGCCCGAGCAGTGGCAGGAAACGCTCGACGTCAACCTGACCGGAGTCTTTCACACCGCCAAGGCAGCGATCCCGCACCTGATCAAGCAAGGCACCGGTGGCTCGATCATCTTCACCAGCTCCGTCGCCGGCCTGCGTGGGCTCCCCTTCCTCGGCCACTACGTCGCGAGCAAACACGGCATCACCGGTCTGGCCAAGACGATGGCCTCGGAATTGGGGCAGTACAACATTCGGGTCAACACCATCCACCCGCACGGCGTGGAAACCGGAATGCAGATGACGGACATGCGGCCGCTCATCGACGCCAACGCTCACACCCTCGGTCCGATCTTCATGCAGACCTTGCCAGACCCGGTCAGCCAGCCGGAGGACATCGCCGCAGCCGTCGCGTTCCTCGGTTCCGACGAGGCCCATCACATCACCGGCATCGCGATGCCGCTCGATCTGGGCACCCTGATCCGCTGATCGAATCTTCTCGAGTTTTTCCCGTCCTCGGGGAATATCGCTTCCCCGAGGACGGTTGCGCGAGACATGACCAAAACTGTTGTAGCGCAGACGTACGGCACGCCCGAGGTCCTGGAGCTGGTGGACATCGATTTACCGGCGCCGAAATCAGGTGAAGTCCTGGTCGACGTGAAGGCGATCGGCGTCAATCCCTTCGACTTCAAGCTCTACAGCGGTGCTTTCGGCACTGATCCCGAGAAACTTCCGATCCGCCTCGGCGGCGAGGCAGCGGGCGTCGTCTCGGCGGTCGGCGACGGCGTTACCGGTGTTGCAGTCGGCGACGAGGTGATCGTCAGCCCCGGCAACGGTCTTTACGCCGAACAGGTAGTCGTTCCGGTCTCCTCGATCACCGCGAAGCCCGCCGGCATCAGCTGGGAACAGGCGGCCGGACTCCTTCTCGTCGGCGGAACTGCAGTCGACGCCCTCGACACCATTCGCGTCGGCTCCGGGGACACCGTCCTCATCCACGGCGCGTCCGGTGGCGTCGGCGCTATTGCGGTTCAGCTCGCCGCAGCACGCGGTGCCACCGTGATCGGCACTGCGGGAGCATCGAATCAGGACTACGTGCGCTCGCTCGGCGCCACGCCGGTGCTCTACGGCGAGGGCCTCGAAGCCCGCGTTCGTGAACTCGCACCGAACGGTGTCGACGCCGCTTTCGACACCGCCGGAACTGACGAAGCCGTCGATACATCTCTGGCGTTGGTCACCGACAAGAGCCGTATCGTCACCATCGTCGCGTTCGGACGCGCCCAGACCGACGGCTTCGCGTCTGTCGGCGGAGGCAATCCGGCAAGTGCCGAAGCACGTTTGAAGGCTCGCTCCGAACTGGTCGAACAAGCCGGGTCGGGACACCTCACCGTGAAGATCGCCAAGACCTTCCCGCTCGCAGACGTCACCCTCGCTCACACCGAGTTGCAGAGTTCTCATCCCGCCGGGAAGTTCATCCTCATTCCCTGAGGTTCCCTAAGCCTGAACGGCGAGTGGAACCAAGAGGGTAGTGCCGAACGCGACGAGCACGGATTCGCCTTCGCGTTCGGCATGTACCTCGGCAGTGACGAACACCTGCTTGCGCCCAGCCTTGACCGAGCGTGCCGTGGCGACGAATGCCGTTCCGACTCCCGGGCTCACGAAATTGACCGCGCAGTTGGACGCCGCCACGACACCAACCTGTGTAAAGGCGGCAAATCCGCACGCAGTGTCGATAAGTCCCGCCACAAGCGCAGCGTGCAAGTGTCCCGAGTACTGGCCAAGATCCTCACGCCATTCGAGCCGCAGGCAGACATGTCCTGGTTCGGCCTCCGTCACTTCGAATCCGGCCCACCGGTTGAAGGCCGCCGAGGCGTTGACTGCGCGCAACTGTTCCAGCATTTCCGAATGTTCCATGTAGACCAGTCTACATAGATTGTGGTGGATCGCTGGGGTGTTTAAGCTCCAACTCGTGGCGACTCCCCCGAAACACCGCAAAGCACTGGTACGAGCTGCAGCCGATCTGTTTCGCCGCCAGGGGTATGCGGCTACGGGACTCAACGAGATCCTCAAGTCGAGTGGCGCCCCGAAAGGTTCGCTCTACCACTACTTTCCCGGCGGCAAAGAGCAGATCGGCGAAGAGGTCGTCCGCGTCGGCGGGCAGTTGGTCACCGACACTCTGACCGAACTCGCCGACAACCACCCGGACGCCGGAGCACTGCTGCGCGAGTATGCGCGGCTGCTCGCTGGATGGGTGAGCGATTCGGACTTCCACGAAGGCTCGCCGATCACGACGGTGTTGTTGGAACTTGCCCCCGATTCGGAGAGCGTGACAGCCGCAGGACAGGCGGTCTACCGACAGTGGACTTCGCTACTGCGCGACTCACTGATCGAGTCCGGTGTCGCACACACTCGAGCGGAACGGCTTGCCGTCCTGGCAGTGTCCGCACTCGAGGGTTCGCTGGTGCGGGCTCGCGTCGAACGATCCGGTCAACCGATCCTCGATTCGCTCGGCGAGGTCGCCGACGTGTTCGCCGGAGCCATCGCTGCGGCGGCCGTGCACTGAGCTGACATGCCCTGAGCGAACGGCACTCTCGGTCTCATGAAGGCGCCGAAAGGTACGTTCGCTCGGAATCGGAGGGTGGGCCTGCCGGCTTCCCACCACCCCGAGCACCACCGCGGGCCGCGCCGATCCCCGCGACGACGACGCATGCGATACCTGCCACTGCCAGAACACTCGGAACTTGTTGCAACACACCAAGACCGATGAGCTGCGCGAAAGCGGGTTCGAGACTCATCAGCGTGCCGAATGCTGCTGTCGACAGCCGCCGCAGTGAGACCATCTCCAGAACGAACGGCACGACGGGCAGCAAGATCGCAAGTCCGAGGCCCACGAGAACCAGGTGCGGGGTCAGCCGCCCAATGGCCGAGTGGCCCACGGCAATTGTCGCGGCCAACCCGGCAACCGCCATCGACACCGCCAGCCCGTTGATACCGGCAACCTCGTCGCCGACCCGCTGGGTGAGCAGTATGTACATCGCCCAGCAGAGCGCCGCGCCAAGTGCGTACGCCACACCGACCAGATCGACTGTCCCTGCCCACGGTTCAGTGAGAAGGACTACGCCCACGCCTGCCAGAACCGGCCACAGAACGCGGCCACGCCCCCGGAGCAAAGCAACCGTCAGCGGACCCAAGAACTCCAGCGCGCTTGCCGTTCCCAGAGGAAGACGCTCGACGGCCGCCATGAACAACAGCGTCATGCCGGCGGTGACCACACCCAGGACCACGCAGGCCAGAAACGCTTTGCGAGTGAACGCGGAGGAACGGGGCCTGACGATGATCAGAAGAATGATGCCCGCCCAGGCGAGACGTATCCACGCTGCTCCGTCTGCTCCGAGCTGATCGATCAGACCCACCGACACGGCAAGCCCGAGCTGCACGCACAACATCGCCAGAACAGCCAGGCCCACTCCGGCCCGCGCTTTCGTATCCATAGCTGAATTGAACGGGACGCCAACCGTTCGTGTCCACGCGATTTTGACCTACATTATGTTCACGATTAGTGAATGATCGAACGATGGAAACCCGTCGACTCCATCTCCTCCTCGAACTCTCCCGCTTGGGTTCCATGCGCGCGGTCGCCGAAGCTCACAACCTCACGACATCGACAGTGTCCCAACAGCTCGCGGCTTTGACCGCGGAAACCGGTACTGCATTGATCGAACCGGAAGGCCGACGCGTTCGCCTCACACCTGCCGGTCAACGACTCGCCGATCATGCCGTCACCATCCTGGCAGCCGTGGATGCAGCTCGCCTGGACCTCGATCCGACCGCCGAACCGGAGGGGACATTGAGAGTCGGCGGATTCGCTACTGCCGTCAGAACCGCGATGCTCCCCGTCGCCCTGAGCCTGCAACACAGCCATCCACAGGTAGACGTGGTGATCTGCGAGTACGAACCGGCCGAGGCTTTTGCCCTACTCGAACGAGATGACCTGGACCTCGCGCTGACGTACGACTACAACCTCGCCCCCGCATCCCCGAGCTCGTTACTCGAAGCACTACCGCTCTGGTCGACGCCGTGGGGATTATGCGTTCCCGACAACGCCCGCACACCCGACGAGTCCACGAAATCCGGGATCGATCTCCGCGCCTTCGCAGACACACCATGGATAGTGAACTCACGAAACACAGCCGACGAGCGCGCTGTGCGAACCCTCGCGTCACTGGCTGGATTCACCCCTCGGATCACTCACCAGATCGACAGTCTCGACTTGGTCGAACTCTTGATCCTCAGTGGTTACGGCGTGGGGCTGATGCCACTCGAACGCACGACCCGCGAAGGCGTACGCGTCGTGCCGCTGACCGATCCGCCTGTCATCCTCACCGCCCATGCGGTGACGCGTCGCGGCCGATCGTCGTGGCCGCCGCTTCGGCTCGTGCTGGACCGTCTCACGGCCTACCGATAACTCAAATCCGATCAGCGTCGCCGTCGCGGCGCTGCTGCTTTGCAATTCGACGCTGCTCTTCCGCCCGCTCGCGGCACTGACGCAAGAATGCTTCGTCCGCCGCCGGATCCTGCGCAACGGCGCGTCCCGGACGCTCGTATTCGCCGTAACCGGTTGGACCGACGTAACCGCGGGGCGCGTTCTGTCCGCGCCCGACCACCAGCCACAGAACGGACCCCAAGGTGGGAAGGAAGATGATGATCAGAATCCAGACGACCTTGGGTAGGTACTGGATGTAGGCGTCATCTCTCGTGATGGCGTCGACGATGCAGAAAATCCACAGCAACATCGTGATGAGGCCGAACAAGGCATAGGGCACGCTGGCGATTCCTCCCGAGAATAAAAAACCCTCGCCATGCTAACGAAAACAGACCGATTAGTACATTAGATTCTGGCGAATGTTGAACTCGAGCCATCCTCGGTATGCATCGACATCCCATCCACTGACCCGACGCAATTGCTGATGAAGCTGAGGCGAGACGAAAGCGGCAAGTATGCCCGCGGCTTTCTCGAGCGAAATCTCGGGCCTCAACAATCCGTGCTCGGACAGACCCTCGGCTATCGACATCGCATTGACGGCCGACTGATCCGACGATTCCTCGGACAGTCGCCGCATGTCGGCATCCGCACCTGACGATTCGACCGCGACCATCATCAGAGCGCCGGCACGTTCGAGCAGTCCGATGCCCTGTGCCACGATCTGGGAGACGATCCGGCGAACGTCATCGGGGTCCGAGGCCAGGTTCGGCGCGCCGAGTGGAACCTCGTCGGCATCGAGCGCCGCGGCGAGGGCCGCTTCGAAGATCTCGAGCTTCCCGCCCGGGAAGGCTGTGAACACCGTCCGATTGGCGACGCCGGCCGAGTCGGCAATCTGTTTGACGGTGGCACTGACGTATCCGTCTCGGACAAACAAGGTCGTCGCCGCATCACGAATGAGTTCACGCGTTCGCTGTGCGGAAGCTTCACGCACGCGGGAGTGGTAATGGCGTCTGCCCTCCATTGCGCACACTTTAGCCGCATTCGATGCAACGGCCATGCATGGAAAGAATCGTGCAGTTCAAGAGCCTTTTCCGGGGTGATCTATCCAGCCGTCGCTACCGGGAAACACCAACGCCTCGTGCCCGTTGTCGTACCTGACCAGATAGGGCGGCCCTCCGTCCTCCCCGTGGACTTCGAGGACCTCGGCAGTTACCTCCGCCTGCCCAACCACGCGCCCCTGGACATGGAGACGGTCACCCACTTCGGCATGCATCACTCCTCCTCGCTGCCCGCTCGCGCGGGCGCAGACCAACCACTGACGTTGTTCCCGCGATACCGACTTGGAAACCCTGGACGGGTTGCCGTCGTGAGGAATCGCATATTCACCGAAGGTGACAGCGAGGGGTGAACAGTGGTTCACTCATGGGTGAATTCCCGTTCACCACCGCCGCGTGAAGGACCGTCTCTTGGCATTGCACTCGTCTCCGACCACTCGCCGTTCAAGTCGGCTCATCACCGCAATTCTCTGTCTTTCCGGCACCGTGGTCGCGCTGCAGCAAACGATGGTCATTCCGTTGTTGCCCGATTTCCCGAAAATCCTCGGCGTCAGCGCTGACGACGCCTCCTGGCTCGTCACCGTCACACTCCTCACGAGCGCCGTCGCCACTCCGATCGTCTCCCGCCTGGCGGACATGTTCGGAAAACGGCGCATGATGCTGATCTCGATGACGATGATCGTGGTCGGATCACTGGTCGCGGCGATCGGCGGCAACTTTGTCGCCCTGCTGATCGGCCGTGGCCTCCAGGGCTTCGCGATCTCGATGATCCCCGTCGGAATCAGCATCATGCGCGACGAACTGCCCAAGGAGAAGGTGGCGTCGGCAACAGCCTTGATGAGTGCCACTCTCGGAATCGGCAGCGCACTCGGGCTCCCCCTGTCCGGGTTGATCTTCGAGCATCTAGGCTGGCCCGCCATCTTCTGGCTCTCGGCGATCGTGGGCGTCCTGTTGATCATCGCGGTAGCCGCCGTCGTCCCGGAATCGAGTGTTCGCACCCGCGGCAAATTCGACTTCCTCGGCGCGGTCATGCTCTCGACAGCACTCACGGCGATCCTCCTCGCCATCTCCAAGGGGGCCCGTTGGGGATGGACGAGCGAACTGACATTGCTCATGTTCGTCATCGGAATCGTGACGCTCGCACTGTGGTTCCCGTACGAACTCCGGGTCACCCAGCCGATGGTCGACTTGCGAACGTCGGCCAAGCGGCCCGTTCTGCTGACCAACGTCGCCTCGATCCTCGTCGGCTTCTCGATGTATGCGAACAACCTCTCCACCACTCAGCAACTCCAGATGCCGAAGATCTCCGGCTACGGCTTCGAACTGGGAGTGATGGCGGCCGGACTGTGCATGATTCCGGCAGGCCTCGCGATGGTCTTCTTCGCTCCCGTCTCCGCGAACATCACGAAGCGATTCGGAGCCAAGATCACCCTGATCGTCGGCGGCACTGTGCTCGCGCTCGCCTACATCGCGCGCGTGTTCCTGACCGGCTCGATAACACTGATCATCATCAGCGCGGCGGTGGTCAGCATCGGAACTGCAATCGCCTACTCCGCGATGCCGATGCTGATCATGCGATCGGTTCCGATCACCGAAACCGCGTCCGCAAACGGCCTCAATTCGCTGCTCCGCTCAGTCGGTACGTCCACATCCAGCGCAGTGGTTGCCGCCATGCTCACCTCGATGGTCATCCCGTCCGGGCCGGGTGAGGGCCTTCCGTCGATCGACGCCTTCAAGAACATCTTCTGGCTGGCCGCCCTCGCCGCCGTGGCTGCTGCCGCTGCCGCTGCGTTCATTCCTCGCCGCGGCGCAAAACCGGAAACGGCGCTTCGCCCGGTGACCCCGGAAGGGTTCGAGCTTCCCGACGCCGCCGTGTCCGAAACGGAAATTGTGGTTGCCGGTCGTGTGGTCCGAGCCGACAGCCGACCGATCCGGCAGGCTGTTGTCACCGTGATGGACATGGAGGGGCGACCGATCGACTGGAGTCGCGCCGACAACGAGGGCAACTTCTCCCTCGCACTACCCCGGCCCGGACGGTACTTGGTGGTGACGAGTGCCGACGGCTGGTCCCCTCGGTCGCAGGTGATCGCTTTCGACAGCGCGCAATCGACGCACACCGTCGAACTCGGCGACCGCCTCACCATCTCCGGCAAGGTCGGAGTCGACGGTCGAACAACCTCGGGAACCGTCGTCACACTCACGAAACCGACCGGCGAATTCGTCGCATCCACCGTCACCGACGGAACCGGGCACTACGGAATCGCACTCCCGACATCCGGCCGGTACATCCTGACCGCGCTGACCGAGAGTGGACACGGCACATTGGCTCGTCAGATAGCGGTCATCGCGCAGTCCACCGTCGTCGACTTCGACGTACCCGTCGATGCCGAGCCGTTGACGACAGTATGAGCAACCAAACGCATGGCGATCGGGTATCGAGGCGAGCGGCATGAGCAGCGGTGAAGCCAGCATCCTCACAGCAGCAAAAGCCTTGTTCGCGGAACGAGGTTACGCATCGACGACCATCAAGGACATCGCGGTCGCAGCCGGTTACTCCCCTGCCCTGGTCATGAAGATCTACGGCAGCAAAGCTCGGTTGTATTCGGCTGCGATCCCGTCCGCACCTCCGATGGACGAGGATCCCAATGCCGACGCCACCGGAAACATCGGCTGTCAACTGGTCGAGAAACTTGTCGCTCGTAGAGAATCCGACGAAACCGATCCGTGGGCAATGCTCGCAGTACACGTTCACGAGGCGCCAGATCCGGACGCCGCCCGGGCAGAGATCAAGGAACGATACGTTCACGGGATCGCGCGACGCATCGGCGACACCGAGCCCGGTTTGGTTCGCAGCCAGGTCGTCGTCTCACTGTTGCTCGGACTTGCCACTGGCATGCGAACGCTCGAACTCCTCGGTGAGGATTCGTTGTCGTCGAAGGACCTGATCCGGCGCTACGGAAGTCTGATTCAAACAGTCGTCGACGAAATCGAACCGGTATCCGAGCACGAACCGGACATCAGTGGCACGGTGGAGGAATGACTACCTACCGATACCTCGACGCCGATCGAAACCTCCTCGAAGAGAAAGATTTCGAAACCGAGCAGGACGCACAGGAATACCGACTCTCGGTCCTCGGTGCCGAACACATCGAGCCCGCCGACGAATGATCCTGTCGATTCCCCGATCGGTCAGGGAGACTTCGCGGCAGTGGTGAGTTCAGCGATCAAGGCTTGAACGCGACGCTCGATTTCGTCACGGATCGGGCGAACCGCTTCGAGGCCCTGTCCGGCCGGATCGTCGAGAACCCAGTCTCGGTAGCTCTTGCCGGGGAAGATCGGGCAGGTGTCGCCGCGGCCCATGGTGATGACGACATCCGAATCCTGGACGGCGTCAACGGTGAGGATCTTCGGAGACCGAGCTGAGATATCGATACCGCGCTCTGCCATCGCCTCGATCGCTGCCGAATTGACGGTCTCGGCGGGTGCGGATCCGGCGGAACGGACCTCGATGGCGTCGCCTGCGAGATGGCTCAGGAATCCCGCGGCCATCTGAGATCGGCCGGCATTGTGGACGCAGACGAACAACACCGATGGTTTGCTCATGACCTCGCACTTTCTCGAATGGATGAAACCTCTTTGACTGCAAAGCGTTTGCGTAGAGCAAGGGAGACATAGACCAGCCCGACGAGCACCGGTACCTCGATCAGCGGGCCGACGACACCGGCAAGAGCTTGCCCCGAGGTGGCGCCGTAGGTGGCGATGGCTACGGCGATCGCGAGTTCGAAGTTGTTGCCCGCGGCGGTGAACGCCAGGGTCGTCGTGCGTTCATAGCCCAATCCGATTGCGGCGCCGAGGATGTAGCCTCCGCCCCACATGAGCGCGAAGTACGCCAGCAGCGGCAACGCGATCCGGACGACATCCCAAGGCTGGGAGGTGATCTGTTCGCCCTGCATCGAGAAGAGCACGACGATGGTGAACAGCAGACCGTAGAGCGCCCAGGG
>NZ_JAWLSE010000008.1:0-123997 GCF_033142365.1 Rhodococcus sp. IEGM 1241 | reverse complement strand
TCACTCGACGGTCCCGATCTGTAGGGAACCCCTCGGATCGGCAGCTGTGTGGCGACCTGTTTCTAGTTCGACACCACCAGGGATGATGCTTCACTGGCACGTATCGGTCGTCCCGACGAATTGACCTACCTCATTCCAGAAGGTCGGGTGAGGCAGTTCGCGAACGAGTTTCCTTCGGATGACGTCCATGGATGCCACCGGATAGAGCGCACTGCATCGTGCACCTTATTTCCCCGTCCTTGGTTACGGGTTCACCCGCAATTACCGCTATCGAAGGACGGGAAGAGACATGACCGGCGAGGAAACACGGTACGAGTTCACTGAGATAAAGGCGATCCGCGGCACTGAGTCGAAAACGATCACAAGCAAGCAGCAGGCAAACATGTATAGCCGCCAGTATCTGTCGAGCAGTCATAACCGGTCAGCGGAAACCGATCATAGGCTGCGAGTAGCACTCTTGAGCCGGCGTTGTCGACCAGAGACGTATGTTGCGCATTAGACGAGCATCATACGGCCGTGTGTCATCACAGGTACATCGCCGCGCTCCGGGCAGGTGGCGAAGAACCAAAGCGTAGAGCCCTCGTTCCAGGCCGAGATTCGTAGGCTGTGACCGGGCAACACATAGCTCGAGAAACGAGCATCGAAACTGCCTACCCGTACGGTATTCCCACCCAGCATCTCATCCACCAGTGCCTTGCCGACAATCCCGTATGTCGCTAATCCGTGCAGGGTGGGCCGCTCGAAGCCTGCCTGCCGAGCGAAGACTGGATCCACATGAAGGGGATTTCGCCCGCCGTTCAGTCGGTACAGCAGGGCTTGATCCGGACGGGTTGTTCGATGGATGACCATATCTGGTGCGCGGTCGGGCAATACTGTTGGCGTTTCGGTCGACGGGGTCTTCTTGCCATGCCCGCCTTCGTCTTTGGCCCATATGCTTGTTTTACTGGTCCAGTAGGGCTCTCCGCTCGCTGTCATTGCGAGGGATTCCATTTCGATGACGGCGGCGCTTCCTCGATCCGACACGTTTGTCATGCGCGTTGTAATCATGGCGGAGTCTGCGGGAGCGACTGGACGGTGAATAACCAATTTCTGGCCTGCATGCAGGAGTTTCGCGGGCGCAACGTCGATTCCTGGTAGCGCCGTCGTATGCGGAGTGCTCGGCGCCGAGATCCCTTTTCCTGCAACCATTGCGAAGGTGGGAAGTACTTGCAGATTTCGCTCGTAAACCCAGCGTTGTTCGGTGAGGTCGGTTGGATCGGATCCTGCGCCTATGCTCAGGTGGTACAGCAAAACGTCCTGTTCGGTCCATTGCAGGCGCTGAACGGTGGGTCTCGCCGAAAGTGCGGCTGCGACGTCGATCGGCATCAGATCACTTTTGCGGACCGTAGTTCGGCGAGGTCCTCGTCATCGAATCCGAGCAGGGTTCGGTAAATTTCGTCCGTGTGGGCGCCCAATGCGCATCCGAGCGTTTCGATGCGACCCGGCGTCTCGCTGAAGTGCGGTAGCGGTGCAACCATCGAAATTTCGCCGAAATCTGGATCCTCGACATCGACAATGGTGCCCCGCTCGCGGTAATGGGGGTTGTTGGCGATGTCGGCGACGTTCATGAGGGGAGATGCAGGAATGCCTACCGCACTGAGGATCTCGGTTGCTTCATCGGCATTCTTCTCTGCTGTCCACTCGCCGATGATCTTGTAGAGGTATTCGGGGTTCTCCGCGCGCGCGGCGCGCGTAGCGAAGCGCGGGTCGTCGGCAAGATCGGGTCGGCCCAAGACCTGTGCGAGGCGGCGGAACAGCGGATCGGTTCCCGCGTGCACAGCAATCCGGCGGCCGTCTGCGGTATCGAAGTCGCTCGCCGGAACCAATGCCGGATTACGGTTACCGCTTCGCTCCCGGATCATGCCATTCGAAGAGTAGGACAGCAGCGCATCCTCACTGGCCCGGAACCCTGCCTCGTAGAGTGAGGAGTCGATGATTTGCCCCCGTCCACCGTTGGCGTCTCGGTGGTACAGGGCAGTCACTGTGGCGAAAGCAGTCAGGTAGGCGGCCATATAGTCGATCATCGCGAATCCTGTTCGCACCGGCGGGCGGTCGGGTTCACCGCTCACATAGGTGAGCCCGGAGAATGCGCTTGCGATCCGGTCGAATGCACCCCGATCTCGATAAGGTCCGGTCAGACCGTAGCCGGTGACGAAGACGAAGACGCCGTGCGGATTGACTGCTTGCATCGACTCGGGGGACAGTCCCCATTTTTCGAGCGTGGGCAGGCGGTGATTGCTGACGACCACGTCGAACTGGGGGATGAGTTCACGCAAAATTTGCTGCCCTCGGGCCTGTCTCAGATCGAGGGTGACGGACTTTTTGTTTCGCCCCTCCTGCGCCCACTGCAGTGAGCGGTTTCCCGGGGTTCCAAGATTGCCACGCAGGAAATCGCCGGCGGTCGGCTCCTCGACCTTGACGACCTCGGCGCCGAAGTCGGCGAGGAATGTAGTGGCGACGGGTGCCGCGATAACCGAGGAGATGTCCAGGACTCGGATGCCTTCAAGGGGTAGTTCAGCCATGTTTTTCAGCGTCCTTCGATGTCGTGCCATGAGTGGGATTTTGTCGTCAGGTGTCTCGGATGGGCTCTCGTCTCGGCGGGTGGGGCCGAGTTAATGCGCCCACGAAGCTGCGTTCGCAACCGGTTCTCGAGTCGTCTGAAAGCCATTGGCGGGATGGTCTTCGTCGGCGTAGCCGAACGAGATTGCGCAGACGATCTTGCGGTTGTTGTCCAGTCCCAAGAATTCGCGGATGAACTCGGCGTAGCCGGCCAACGCTGCCTGAGGGATGCAGGCGACACCGAGGCTCTCCGCTGCGAGCAGGAATGTCCCGACATAGAGTCCGCAGTCCACCGCGCCATACACACCGAGGGCGTCCTCAGTGGTTATCACTGCGACGTGAGGGGCTCCGAAAAATTCGAAGTTCTTCATCGCTTGTCCTACTGACGCGACACGGTCACCTGGCTCGATGCCCAGAGCGCCGTAGAGCTGGGCCGCACAGTGTCGTCGCCGGGCGCGATACTCACCTTCGTATGCATGTGGGAACGGAAAGTCCGGTTGACGTGGTCCACTACGCACGTGTTGGACTAAGCCACGCCGAAAACGCTCGGTAGCGTTTTTGCTTGTGATGGTGGCGTGCCAAGGTTGGGTGTTGCACCACGATGGCGACTTCTGTGCCATCTCGAGAATTCGCTCGACGATATCGGTGGGAACTGGCTCCGGGCGAAAGGCGCGGCAGCTTCGTCGGTCCTGCAGAATCGCGTCCAGGACTTCGGGACGTCCCGTGGTGTGGAGCTCCGAATCAGGCACTGAGCCAAGCCTTTCCAAAAAGCATGATGGAGTCCATGCTTGGTTCGATACCGTGAACGCCGGCCGCCCACAGAGTGAAAGTCGGCGCCGCGCCGAGCGTGACGAACGGGACGGTCTCGTTCACCAGGCCCTGAAGTTCTTCGAGCAATTCTCGACGTGCATCCGAGTCTGCAGCTGTTGTCTGAAGCTGAGAGAGCAAGGCGTCCATGCGTGGGTTCGAATATCCCAGGCCAGGTAGTTATTGTTGGACGTACTGTTCAGTGCTGATGTCAGTTTGTTGACGGGTGCGGCAGCGGGCAAGCTGATGCCGGAATAGCTGAGGTCGTAGTCGTGCGCGACGTTGAGTCTTTTGGTTACATCGCCGGCACTGTTCTCCAGCTCCAGTGTCACTGTGAAGCCCACAGCTTGGAGCATCGACTGCACTGCGAGTGCAGTGGTCTGCGATTTCGCTGCGGCGATGCCCAGAAACGATAAGTGTCCGTCGTATCCGTCGCTCTTTGCCTCGTCGAGGAGTCGTTTCGCAGCCTCGGGGTTGTACTCCAGTCCGCTGACTTCACCGTGCAGCGGGGACCACTCGGGGAAGATCGAGGATCCGGGCAGGCCAGCGCCTTTGTCAACGCGTTCGTTGAAGGTGTCCAAATTGACGGCGTGAGCAATGGCTTGACGCACGCGAACATCGGTACCGGGGCGACCTGGACGGTTGTTGATCATGACGACGCTGGCGAGGGGCACCGTCTCGATATAGCCGGGATAACCCTCCGTCCGGGCGCGCTGTACCGCCTCAGAGGAACGGATGAATCCAACTTGGACATCGTTCGCGTTGAGGGCCTCAATCTTTTCCGTATCTCCGGTCAACCCGACGAAGCGCAGAGCATCCAGATATGGCTTTCCGTCCCAATAGTCCGGTCTTGCCGTGAGTCGGAGTTCCTCATTTGGCCTGAATTGGTCAATTGTGAAGGGTCCGGCTCCGATGGGAGTGAATTGCTCACTTGCGACCGAGCTCGCGGAGACGACCATGCCGTAACCGCTGGCGAGTGTTGCGGGAAACTCTGTCCACGGCTGTTTCAGCGTGAACGCGATCGAGCGAGGTCCCGAGGTTTCCGCGGACGCGACATTCGACTTCCATAGTTGGCTTCCGGGGCCGTTTGCGTTGGTGTATCGGTCGATGCTCCACATCACCGCGGCTGCAGTCACATCATTTCCGTCGCTGAACGTAACCTCGTCGCGTAGTTGCAGGACCCACTGCAACCCATCCGATGACACAGTCAATGACTTGGCCAAGTGTGGGACGAACTTGCCGGAAGTGGGCTCATAGCGCATCAGAACGTCGTAGATAGCCGCCATTTCATTGCCACCGGTCGCGCCCAGCGCCGGGGTCTTAGCCGGGTCGAGGTTGGTGACATTGGAATAGGCGGCCATCGTCACGGTGCCGCCGCCGGTGGGTTCGGTGGATGTTTGCTGCCCGCCGACGATCCCATTATCGACAGCTCCCTTGGGTGTTTCCGTCAGATCCGCGCCGCTGGAGTCGCACGAGGCCAAGAGTGTCATCGTCAGCAGGGCGATGCCGATCGTCAATCGAGTGGATCGAGCACCGCTGCGTCGAAGCGGCAA
Source organism: Rhodococcus sp. IEGM 1241 (assembly GCF_033142365.1). NCBI lineage: Bacteria > Bacillati > Actinomycetota > Actinomycetes > Mycobacteriales > Nocardiaceae > Rhodococcus > Rhodococcus sp. IEGM 1241. The sequence continues at coordinate 119,039 of NZ_JAWLSE010000008.1, read as the reverse complement.
GAACACGCGCATGGATCCTCCAGCCTGTGAACTAGCATAATGTTACTAACGAAACGCTAACAGTAATCGCGTTCCATCACAAGGATTTTCGACCGCTTGGATCAGGGCCAAGACCAGGCTCGCGAACTGTTAGCGTTATTTCGATCCAGAGGAGGGGTGATGACCGAATTGCAGAATTCTGAGGACAACCGTGGCTCACGCAGGTCTCGCGACCGGAAGGCAACTGAACAACGGATGCTCGATGCCGTGACGCGACTGCTTGAGCGCGACGGTGTGCTGGCAGGTATCAACCTCCGGGAGGTGGCCGACGAAGCTGGTGTCAATCGCGGCCAGGTCTACCAGTACTTCGGTTCGAGAAGAGGTCTACTTCGTGCTGCAATCGCCCAGCACAGCTGGGGAGAAGCCGCGATCTTCCAGGCCGACCGCGCGCTACCGTTCACGCAGAGGCGCGCGCGTGTGCTGAAAGAGACGATCCGTGCACAAGAAGCTTTGCAGCTTACCGCGCTTCTCGTGCTCGACGGAGATCCTGACGTACGGCTGTTCCCTCAGCTGGATCGCAGCAAAGCCAATCTCGAGCGCGATCAGAAAGAAGGTTATCTACATCCTGACCTCGATCCGGTCGCAGCTCACGTCATGACTGCCGCAATGAACTACGGCTACACCATCTTTCGTGAGCAGATGAGCCGCGAGACAGGTATTCCTGTAGAACAGCTCGACGAGCGCGTCACCGAGGTGGCAGTCCGTATGCTCAGGGGTCTGTCAAAATGAGCGACTGCGCATTCTCCCCTTATCCGGGATCCGCTAAAGATCGTGAGTTACTGCTTATGTCGACCCAATTCACAAATATCCTTGTCTCTCAGGCACTGGTGCCGGTGTGAGCCACTCCGGCTGATCGAACCTTTCCGCACCCTGATCGGTGAGCGAGAGACATGTCAATTCCACTGGAGGATGAGCGGATTCCAAATTTGGGGCCGCTCGTTGTGAGAGCGACCCCAAATGCTTTGTGATTCAGGAAATATGCTTGACACTGATGACACGGGTTTGTAAGAAGTCCTCGATGCCCGCGAGACCGCCTTCTCTGCCGAAGCCGCTGGATTTGGTACCACCAAACGGCAACTCGACCTCCAACGCGTTGTGTTGGTTGACCCACACCGATCCGGCGTCTATCCGCTCGGCGACTGCGGTCGCCGCGGCTTCGTCGGCACCCCATACCGATGCTCCGAGTCCGAATTCCTGGGCATTGACCGTCGCGATCACTTCGTCCAGGCTGTTGTAGGCGACTACGGGGAAGACCGGACCGAACTGCTCCAACGCCACGATTTCGGCGGAATCGTCGACGTCGCGGACCAGTGTCGGTTCGAGGAAATAGCCTGGCAGGTCGGTGCCGGGTTTTCCGCCGGCCACGATTGTGGCACCACCGGCCACTGCTTTGTCGAGCAGTCCCTGCACGAAGTCGAGTTGGGCTTTGTTGTGAAGAGGACCCGTCGTCGTACCGGGTGCGAGGCCGTCACCCACGGTGAGCCTGGCCATGAGTTCAGAGAATACCTGGCAGAATTCGTCCACCTTGCCTGCCGGTACGTAGGCGCGCTTGGGTGCGACGCACATCTGTCCGGCATTGAAGAAGGCCGAGTTCACGAGAAATTGTGCAGTGGAGGCGATATCGGCGTCTTCGAGCACGATCGCCGGGTCGTTGCCGCCCAGTTCGAGAGTGACCGGTGTGATGGACTCGGCTGCTTGTTTCATGATCAACTTGCCGACTCCGGTGGACCCGGTGAAGGTGACCTTGCGAATCAGGGGGTGTTCGACGAGTGCTTTGCCGATAGCCGGCCCGCCGTGGACGACTTGAATCACGCCCTCCGGCAGAATCGCGGCAAGGACCTCGACGACCTTGTCCACCACCAGGGATACGGACTCGGCCGGCTTCACGACGACGGTGTTGCCGGCGGCGAGCGCTGGTGCGATCTTCGCGACCATCAGAAAGACCGGGAAATTCCACGGCACGATAGCGGCGACAGTCCCGAGCGGCACCCGTTGTATCCGGGCGGTTCGTCCCGCGACGTCGGGTCCGAATTCCTCGTCAGCCCACTCGATCTGAGCCGCGTGCGTGAAGTTTTTCGCGCTGATCCACATCTCGCCGCCGGCTTCGGTGGCCGTCTTGCCCTGTTCCTTGACCAGCAGGGGCACGATCTCGGTGCTCTTGCGTGTCAGCTCGAGCGCGCAAGAGTGCAGCAACTCTTGCCGGTATGTGCGGTCGGTTTTCCACTGTGTGAAGGCTGAGCCCGCGTTCCGGACGGCCTGATCCAGCTCCTCCTCGGTCGTGATCGGAATACGCCCGATCTCCTCGAGCGTGGCGGGATTGATCGATACGAGTTCGTTCATCGTCTGTTCTCTCATCGTCGTGACTCTCATCGTGTGCCAGCGACTCAGTGCCCGAGCCACTGCGGCGGACGCTTCTCGAAGAAAGCGCTGATGCCTTCCTTCATGTCGTCCGATTCGAGGAAGACCTCGATCGCCCGTTCGGTGGCCTGCCATCCGAGTGCGTCCTCGTCGACAGTCAGGGTGCGTAGCGCCCGCAGACTCTCACGTACCGACATCGGGGACGAGAGGCAGATGTCCTCGGCGAGCGCCATGGCCCGCTCGAGCGCGCATCCCGCGTCAGCCACCTCGTTGACCAGTCCGAGTTGGTAGGCCCGGTCCGGGTCCAGAGTGCGACCCGAGATAAGTAGTTCCCGCGCGATGTTCGGTGGCAATGCCCGCGCGGCCCGAAAGAGCGCGCCCGATGTGGCGACGAGTCCGCGACGGGCCTCGGGGAGGCCGAAACTCGCTGTACGGGAAGCGATGAGCGCATCGCAGGCAAGCGCGATTTCGAATCCTCCGCCGAGGGCCGGTCCCTCGACGGCGGCGATCAGAGGGGTGCTCCGCTGCCGTCGGATGATCCCGTACTCGCCACCGCGCTCGGTTCTCAGGTCGGCGCCCGCGCTCAGGTCGGTGCCTGCACTGAAGATCGTCGTTGTCCCTGTGATGATTCCAGCCCACAGGGCCGGATCGTCGTCGAGTCGGTTGAGGGCCTCGTCGATTCCCTCTGCCATGGTGCGGTCGATCGCGTTGCGTTTGTTCTCCCGATCGAGGCGGATGAGCAGGATCCTGCCGTGCTGTTCTTGGATTACGCTCATGCGCCTACCACCTCAGCGACGGTGGCGCGTGCCCAGCGGTAGTCCGCCTTGCCGGCGGGAGAGCGCACGATGGCGGGAACGACGACGATCGAACGCGGGATTTTGTACCCGGCGATCGAGGCCCGGCAATGTTCGGCGATCTCATCGGTGTCGATATCCTCGAAGCCGTCGCGAAGTTGCACCACCGCCGAGACTTGTTCGCCGAATCGGGCGTTCGGTGTGCCGGCGACGACGGCATCCATCACGGCGTGATGACTCTTGATGGCAGCTTCGACCTCTTCGGGGAACACCTTCTCGCCGCCGGTGTTGATGCACACCGAGCCGCGGCCGAGCAGCACGATCGAGCCGTCCGGTTCGACCCGGCCCATGTCGCCGAGGATCGACATCCGTACCCCGTCGACCACGGGGAAGGTCTGTGCGGTCTTCTCCGGATCGTTGAAGTACCCGAGTGGTACGTGTCCGACGCGGGCAATGTATCCGAGCATGTCGGAGCCGGGTTCGACCGGACACAGTTTCTCGTCCACGACCAACATGTTGGGGTTGCCGACGACGCGCATGTTGCCGTCCGCGTCGATCTCGAGTGTGCCGTCCACCCCGGATTCCGATGCTCCGAAACCGTCGCGCAGGAACAGGTTCGGCATCAGCTCGAGTAGCTGGTTCTTCGAGCTGGCGGACCACAGTGCGCCGCCGGAGCTGACGAGTGTCAGCGAGGTGAGGTCATAGTCGGAGCCGTGGCGGGCTATCGCATCGGTGAACGGACGCGCCATCGCGTCACCGACCACCGTGATGCAGGAGAGCTGCTCGTCCTGAATGAGACGGAGCGCTTCGAGTGGTTCGAAGCTGCGCATCAGAACCTGTTTTGCGCCGCTGAAGAAGCCGCTGAACACCGAGTACACCGCAGCGCCGTGCATGAGCGGTGCCGGGAGCAGAAATGCCATGGGGTGGGAGTTGGCTGCGACAGCGTCGGCGAGGTCGGCGGTGTTGGTGAAGGCGGCACCGCCGTGGTTTCCGCCGCCGAGTGCGGCCATGAAGAAGTCCTCGTGTCGCCACACCACTCCCTTCGGCATTCCGGTTGTGCCCCCGGTGTAGATGACGAATCTGTCGTCATCGCTGCGTGGGCCGAAGTCCCGGTCCGTCGAGTGGGTCCGCATCGCGTCGTCGAAGTCATTGATAGGCAAGGGTATCGACGTCGGGTCATCCACGTACCCGAAGACCAGGACGTTCTTGATGCCAGGGCAGGCGGGGAGGGTGCCGGCGATGATCGGAACGAACTCGCCGTCGACGATCAACGAGACGATCCGAGAGTTGTTGTAAAGGTATGTCAGCTCGTCTTCGGTGTACCGGTAATTGATGTTGACCGGCACCGCCCGAATCTTGAGGCAGGCCAGCAGTGCCTCGACGAACTGGGTGCTGTTGCGCATGTGGATGCCGACATGCTCACCCACCTGGACACCTTGCTTGGCGAGGTAGTGCGCGAGTCGGTTGGCCCGTTGGTCGAGCTGGGAGAACGTGCGACGCTCATCGCCGCAGACCAGTGCAGTGCGGTCGGGAAGTTTGTCGACAACGGCTTCGAAGAGGTCTGCAAGGTTCAACGACATGTGAGGGATCCTTCTCAAGTGGAACGAAGACGTGGGCAGCGGCGGGCCGTCAGCTCAGGACACCCAGTCCACGACTGTTCCGATATCCGCCCGATCGGTGCGGAAGCCGTTGGCGGGGTGGGATTCGTCGGCATAGCCGAACGAGATCGAGCACACCACCTTGCGGTCGGAGGGAAGGTCGAAGAAAGTGCGAAGGTAAGGCGCGCTCCCGGCGAGAGCGGCCTGCGGAACAGCGGCGACACCGAGGCTGTGCGCGGCGAGCAGGAATGTGTTGATGTACAAGCCGCAGTCGATCGCGCCGTAAACTCCGAGTGCCTCGTCGGTGGTGATGATCGCGACGTGGGGTGCGTCGAACAGATCGAAGTTCTTCATGGTCTGCTCGGACGAGGCTTGGCGATCACCCGCCGCGATGCCCACGCTCGAATACAACTGCATTGCGCATTCCTTGCGGCGCGCGCCGTACACACCCCGGTACTCTGCTGGGAAAGGGAAGTCGGGCTCCTGCGGGGACGTTCGAACGTACTCGGCGAGTCCCTTCCGGAAGCGCTCGGTGCTTTCCCCTTCGGTGATCGAAACTTGCCAGGGCTGCGTGTTGCACCAGGAGGGAGTGCGCTGCGCCATCTCGAGGATCTGCTCGATCGTCTCACGCGGAACGGCGTCCGGTCGGAACCCTCGGCAGCTGCTGCGCGTCTCGAGTACGGACCGCAGATCGGTGTGGACAGGCAAGGTGGGTACTTCGGTCACGATGACACTCCTGTAGATGGCCGGACGATCAGGCGTCCGGAGATGGGGCGTTGGACCCGTTGTGAAATGTTCGACGCGGAAGCTGTGGCTTCCGACGGGTTCTTGAACTGTTGCTGATTTCATCAGTAAGTTACTGGCGCAACAGAATTAGTTCTTCTAGATCAATCCTGGGGTGGGGATTCCCACGTAGTCGAGCGGTCAAATCGCTTATGAAAGGTCTTGTCCATAAGCACATCACAGATGACCCTGCGAAGCCCGAGGGCAATTCGAGAGTGCGATGACGAAACCGAGGGCGGCGACGATTCGCCCTCGGTTCGCCGCGATATTGTGTGAAGTCGCCGTTCCTTGTTGTTGCAGATTATCGGGAGAGGCCGACAGGCTTGTCGCCGACGATCGAAATCCGCTCCATCACACGGCGTGCCGGGTAGTAGTCGCTCGACGCGTAGTGCTGGCATGTCCGGTTGTCCCAGAAAGCGATGGTGTTCGGCTTCCAACGCAAACGAACCTGCAGTTCGGGGCGCATCAGGTGGCGGTACAGCAGGCGCAGCAACTCGTTCGATTCTTCCTTCGATACGCCCAGAATCCGTTGCGTAAAAGCGACATTGACGAAAAGAACGCGCCGGCCGGTCTCCGGGATCACTCGCACGACGGGGTGGTGTACCGGTGGGAAGTTCGGTCGGAGCGTGTCGATCGCGTCCTGTGGCATCCCGGACCCGAACGAGGTGATCCAGTCGTGCTCGGCTTCGAGGTGATCGATCCGGGCTTTGATGTCGTCGGGAAGTAGGTCGTATGCCGCGCCGGTGTCGGCCCAGAGTGTGTCGCCGCCGACGGCGGGGATCTCGATGGCACGCAAAACTGCTGCGAACGAGGGGAATTCGTGCCACGTGACGTCGTTGTGCCAGATGTTTTCGGCGCCGACGGCGGCTGCGTCCTTGGCGAGGGTGGCGACGTCGACATCGCTTTGCCCTGGTTGGGTGTAGCGGTAGAACGGGTGCTGTTCGAGGGCGCCCCAGGCTTCGGCAAAGGCACGGTGGTCCGCGCGTTCGATGTTCTGGTCCCGGAAGAAGAGGACCTTCCATTCGATCAGTGCGCGGCGTAGTTCGGCCATTACCTCGTCTGACAGGTCTCCGCCCAATCGTATTCCGGAGATTTCGGCCCCGATGGTCGGCGTCTGTGGTTCCAGCGAGAATAGTTCGTAGGGAAGGACTTCCATGTTCGCTGCGGTCCGTGGGGCGATGATCGGCCCGAAGTAAGCGAGAGGATCGGTCGGAGTGGGTGCGGCAGTCGCCGGAAGTGCATATGTCATGAGGTCGCTCCTAAGGATTCGGTGGTAGTCGTCGAGATCGGTGCCTCGAGCATGGCTACGCAGGTATCGACGAGATCGGAGACGATCGCCGTGCTCTCTGCGGGGGTGCGATCAGCCGCTTCCTGCGCGGCGAGCATCGTCATGTTGTGCATGACGATGCTGTCGGTGCGCCAGATCGCGATCGGGTTTGGGGCAGGACAGAGTTCGATCAGCAGGTCCCGCACGTGGTTGTAGCTTTCCGCTCTCATGTGCTTCCGGATCAGGTCGGCGAGAGCCGGATTGAACAGGGCTTGGACGAGGAAGCGCCCATATCGGCTGCCGGGTCGGCCGAGGGTTTCCGCTGCGAGCGGCCGGACGAGGGCCTCGACGGCTTGTCGGATGGTCGGCGGGGCTCCCAAGCGTGTTATCTCGTTGAGCATTTCCTGTCGGCGGGTGTCGACGGGAGACATGCGGGCTTCGACCAGTGCCTCGATAAGACCGTCGTGAGAGCCGAAGTGGTACTTCGCTGCCGATTTGTTGGATTGGTTCGCCGCGAACTGGACGCCAGTCAGCGTCAGTGCGTGCAATCCCTGTTCGGCGATGATCTGTTCGGCGGCCTCGATCATCGCCTGTCGAGACGTGGTCTGGATCATACCTAGAGATTAAGGGACAACCCTTAATGTGTCAATGTCGCCTGTCGAGAGCGGTTCTCTGTATATGGCGGAGGGGGCGTCAGCTCATGCGAGAGGTTCTTCCCGGAGTGCCGGGGTCGCAGTCGCGACGTGGTCGTCAATGACTTCGGTTGCCGCACGCTCTCCGGACTCGATAGCTCCTTCGAAGAAGCCCTGCCACTGTCGGGCGGTTTCCGTTCCCGCCCAATAGATTCCGTCAGTGTGTTGTGTGTGCGCACTGGCAATCGAGGCGAGAGTTCCAGGCGTAGGGAGCGCGCTGTAGCCGCCGCGTGCCCAGGGGTCCTCGGTCCAGTTCTTCTCCAACCAGGTCCGGGGAGTTCGGGCTTTCTGTCCGAAGAGCCGTTCGAGAGCGTCCAGAACTGTCCTGCGTCGGATGTCGGGGTCCATGGCAGAGAGTCGGTCCGCATCGCGTCCACACGCCAGAATGCAGATATGTCCCGGCCCTCCGGGAGGCGAGACGTCGGCAACCGTCGTTGCCGGTCCGTCGGGAAGCAATGCCATCCCGGATTTTCCGTCCTCCCGCCAGACCGGGCGGTCATAGATCGCGAACATCTTCAGCACTGATCCCATCCAGAGATTGTTCAGCGCCTCGAGTTGGGCTGGAGGTAGTGCCGGCTCGAAATCGATCTCCCTGGTGAGTGGGGGTGGGGTGGCGACGACAATCCGATCGGCCATGTGGTGAACGCCGGTGCTCGTTGTCACGCGATAGGACCCGCCGGATCGAGATACTGCCTGGGCTTGACTGTCGAGTCGCACGTCGAGTTCGGCAGCCATCAGTGTGGGAAGGCGGTCGGCGCCGTCCACGAACAGGTCTTGTTGAGCGCCACCCTCGAATCCCATGGTCGACCGCAGGCCGCCTGCGGAGGCGATCTCGTTCGCGAGTGCCAGCATCGAAATGTTACCGAGATCGGTGGATACGGCTTCTCGAAGTGTTGCGTCGGCCCATCGTCGGGCTCGGCGTGATGTGACGGCGGTTTCGAGCCATTCCTCGACGGTCGTGGTGTCCCAGCGGTCCGCAATCTTCGAGTGCCACGGCTGCGTCGGGTCGGTTTTCTTGACGAGGTGGTGCAGTCGCACAACGGCCGGCAGCAAGGTCATGAGATGGGGAAGCATATTCAGTCGATGGATGATGCCGTTTCCGCCGTGGCTCGTGCTTTCGAGGATTTGTTCCGATCCGGTGGTATGCGACGGGTAAGTGGTGAGACCGTAGTGATCGGCTAGTGCACGAATCCGCAGTTGACCGGGGCCGGTCCATTGCCCCCCTAGATCGATCGGGTGCTCTTCCGTGCGTTCGGTCAGCGCGCGACCCCCGACCCGGTTCTGTGACTCGAGTACGATCACTCGCATTCCGGCGCTGTGCAGGGATCGTGCTGCGGTCAACCCCGCATAGCCCGCACCGATGACGATGACATCGTGCTTCACAGTGTTCCTTTCCTATCTGTCCGGACGGTTGGCTTCGGCATTGGCGCAGTCAGTGACTGCGACGGCGCTGACCGAGAGCATCGCCGGCGCCCGGACCAACTTCTTCAAGTATCTACTGGTGAAGCGACCTCCTCGGTTTGCGCGTGGTGTTGCTTGATAGATTCACTGCCGAGTATCACTTCAGGTGCCCGTAGAGGGCGGTCCGGCCGACGCCGATGATCTCGGCGATGTCGGTCAGATGCATCCCGTTATCCCGCATCCGTTGTGCCTGGGCGAGTTTCGTCGACGTCATCTTCGGTGGCCGGCCCTCGGTGCCCCCCCGGGCCGGGGCCGCGGCGAGACCGACCTGGGTGCGTTCCCGGATCAAATTTCGTTCCTATTCTGCGAGAGCACCGAAGATGGAGACGAGCAATTCGCCACCGGAGGTGGTGGTATCGATGGCTTCGGTCCACGATTTGAATCCGACACCGCGGGCGGCGAGATCTTCCACCGTCTGCAGCAGGTGGGGCAGTGAGCGACCGAGCCGGTCGAGGCGCCAGACAACAAGGGTGTCTCCGTCGCGAAGATGGGAAAGAAGATCGGTCAGTTGCGGCCGGGTGGTCGTTGCACCGGACGCGGTTTCGGTCCAGACTTTGAAAGAGCCGGCAGCGCTGAGAGCGTCGCTCTGTGGATCGGCAGTTTCATCGGTAGTCGAGACCCTCGCGTAGCCCATGTCAGTTTCAGAAGACGACTGCACTCGACGACAAAACCCCAGGAATGTGTGCAGTCGCCTTCTGAAACTGACACAGACTGACGTCTTGGTTAGCCTGGCTCAGATTGGGCTCTTCACTATTGGTCCGCGGGGCAATAGTGAAGAGCCCCTTTCGCTTACAAGGAGCATTCAAGGGGTTTCGGGCGTCTGTGAAAGTGCCGAAAAAGCTTTCACCTGCATAAAGTTGTCCGTGCAAAGTCAGTCACTATCTGGGCCATGCCTTCACGATCACGCAGCATGTCACCAGCAGTGAGACCAAGATCGGATTCCGACTCCCAGATTCTGTATAAGTGGCGCGAGATCAGGTCAGGCTCGATCTCGCACTCAGATAGTCTGCGCGCAGCACATCCTTACGGAGCTTGCCCGACTCCAGCCGTGGCAGCTCGTCGAGGAAGTCCAGGACGCGGGGAACCTTGTAACGCGAGAGCCCGTCGCGGGCGAAATCGATGATCTCCGCAGCAAGCTCCGCGGTGGCCGCGACGCCTGCGGTTGGCTGCACCACAGCATGCACGTACTCGCCCATGTCCGCGTCGGGCAAACCGAATACAGCGACATCGGCCACGGCCGGGTGCATAACCATGCGCCCCTCGATTTCGGCGGGATAGATGTTGACCCCACCGGAGATGATCATGAACGCCTTGCGGTCGGTCAGGAACAGGTAGTTATCCTCATCGACGCGGCCCATGTCCCCGATAGTCGACCAGGTTGGATGGTCCGGGTGCATCGCACCAGCGGTTTTCGCGGCGTCGTTGTGGTAACCGAATACGGTTCCGGCCCGCTCGAAATACACCGTTCCTACCTCGCCGGTGGCCAGTTCTTGGCCGTCGTCATCACAGATGTGGATGATGCCGATCACCGGCCGGCCGACGGATCCGGGGCGCTGCTGCCAGTCCCGGGCCGCGATGAACGTGACGCCGTTGCCTTCCGTGCCGGTGTAATACTCGTCGACGATCGGCCCGAGCCAGTCGAGCATCGCGTGCTTGACGTCGACCGGGCACGGAGCCGCGGAGTGCAGCAGTCCTTTGAGAGAGGACATGTCGTGTCGCGCGCGGACCTCGGGGTCGAGCTTGAGAAGGCGCACCATCATTGTGGGGACTACCTGTGTATGGGTCACTCCCTGGTTCTCGATCAGCGCAAGGAAATGCTCTGGATCCCACTTCGGCATGACCACCACGGTCCCTCCGATCTCTTGGACCGCGAGGGACCAGTTGAACGCAGCGGCATGGTAAAGCGGACCTGGCACGAGATACACCGAGTCCTGATCGATCGAAGTGATCTTGCGGATCAGGTCGGAATTCCGCGGTGCGGCAGGATCGTCCACCCGCAGACCGGTCAGCGCGCGCTTGACGCCCTTGGGTTGGCCGGTGGTGCCGGATGAGTAGAGCATTAACTGGCCGCGGGGCTCCTCTACGAGGGAATCGGCTCGTTGCCGTTCCAACAAATTCTCATAGCATTCGAAACCGTCGATCACGCCATCGAACATCAGGCGATGCACGCCGTCCTTGAGGAGCGGCAGCAGGCCCACTGCGGTCTCGCGCAAACCGTGCGAGCAGATCAGCGCTTTCGAACCTGAGTCCGCCATGATGTACGCGGCCTCATCGGGCGTGCTGTGCCGGTTGATCGCAGTAATGTAGTATCCCGAACGCACTGCAGCCCAGTAGATCTCGAAGTAACGCTCGTGATTTTCAGCTAGGACTGCAACGCCGTCACCGACCTGCAGGCCGCGCCAGCGCAACTCTCGTGCCAGCTTGACCGACCGCTCGTCGAGCTCCTTGTAGGTCACGCCTGGACCGCCGCCGACGCGGACAGCGATGCGCTCGGGGTGTTTGCGTGCGTGTACTGCGGGATACATCGGAATGCCTCCAAAGATAATCGCGGGGTCGTACCGTCTGCTCACGAAAAAAATTGATCTGTGTTTCAGGGAAGAACAAACAAAGGGCAAAGAGAGGTCTCGTGCATAGCTGCGTCCCGAGACCGATGTCGCTGCTGCACGAGCCTCACCCCGGGTGTTTCGGGGCCGGGGTGAGGCTTGTGAGCCGTGGTTTAGTTTGTGGTCCACGCCTTGTCGAACAGCAAAATGCCGTCCGAGCTGAGCTGCACGCCGCGCACATTGTCGGCGAACGGCATGAACAGCCGGTAGGGCGAGGACACCGCCATCGGCGCGGTCTCGTTGACGAGCGTCTGGATATCAGCGAGAACCCGGCGCTTATCATCGTCATCGCGTGCGGTCTGGAGCTGGGCCAGCAACTCATCCATGTCGGGGTTGGCATAGCCGAGCACATTGGAGGCCGACGTGCTGTGGAGGTTGCCGTACATGCGGATGAACGGCGCGTTGTCGAGCACGTTGAAGCCGGCATAGGAAACGTCGTAGTCGTGCTGCGCGTACAGCACCTTGATCAGGTCGTTGATACTGGAGGCGTAGTTGATCTCCACGTCGAAGCCCGCGCCTTCGAGCATTGCTTCGATCGCGAGGGCGCTGCGTTGGGTCTCCGGGTCGTTCGTGCCCACATAGGTGATCTTGCCGTCGTAGCCGTCTGCCTTGGCCTCCTTGAGTAGCCGGATAGCCTCGTCCAGGTCATAGCCGGAGCCCGAGACGTCCCCGTGCCACCGCGATGCTGGCGCGAACATATCGCTGCTCGCCAGTCCGTCGCCGCTCTGGACCCGCGTGTTGAACAGATCGGGGTTGAACGCGGCCACCAACGCTTGGCGTACCCGCTCATCCGCGCCGGGTCTGCCCTCTCGGCTGTTGATCAGCGCCGTGCCGCCCATATTGACCGTGTACACCGCGCCGGGCAGGCTAGCCTCGGCCGCTGCGCGCACATTTTCCGGGTTGCGCAGGTACGCGATCTGCAGGTTGCCGGACTGTACCGATTCCAGTCGCGTGGTCTCGTTGACGATCGCCGGGAAGCGGACGGAGTCCAGATGAGGCTTGCCACCCCAGTAGTCTGCTCGCGCCCGCAGCACCAACTCCTCCTGCGACGTGAACTTCTCCAACACGAACGGCCCGGCGCCGACGGGAGCGAAGTCGCCACCGACCGTCGAGGAGGGGGCAACGATCATCCCGGGCCCACTGGTGAACAGCGCCGGGAACTCCCGCCACGGCTGCTTGAGGGTGAATGTCACCGTCGAGTTGTTTGTGACCGCCATGTCCTCTACCGAGACCAGCCACACCTGGGTGTGTGTGCCCTTCTTTTCCAGATAGCGATTGATGCTCCAGGTGACCGCCGCCGCATCGACCGGCGTGCCGTCGCTGAAGGTGGCGCCTTCGCGGAGCGTGAGTGTCCAGACGATGCCGTCCTCGTTCCCCGTCATGGAATCCGCGAGCTGCGGGACGTACTGGTCGGAGTCCTGGTCGTAGCGCAGTAGTAGGTCGTAGAGTGCGGCCATCTCGGTGCCGCCGGTGGAACCACCGTCCTGGCGGGCTGCGGGATCGAGGCTGCTCACCGCGGTGTAACCGGCGTACGCGATGGTGCCGCCCGATCGCGGCTCCCCCGCGGTCTGCTGTCCGATCAGTCCGTTGTCGATGCCCTCGGCGGCGCTCTCGACTTCGCTGCCCGAGCAGCCGGCAATGAGCAGACCGGCGGCAGTCAGCGCGGTCAGCAGTCGGCCGGTGCGGGCCAGTATCAGTCTTGCCATATCGACTCCTTTTTGAACTTTCGGAACGCTCTTCTAAGATGGGTAGACGCTTGACGAGTTCGCCAACGACTGTGCGGGCGCCTGTCGTAATAGCTCGCGACAGGGTGAGGGGAGGGGTTAAGGCGCACAGCAACGGTGAATTGCCTGACGTTGACCAGGCTCTTCGGATCGAGGACTTCCCTCTGGCTCAGAGCTACGCTCACATGAGTGACTCCCACTGTGCTTGGGCTCAGGGCCGGTGGTTGGCCTGGCTGTGCCAGCGTCGATGCGTTCCGCTGTCGCCGCAGTTGTACGCGACCACTGGAAAAATCGGCCCTGGCTGCTTGAGGGATGAACCAAACGCAACGTCATGAAGATTGAGTTGCCCAGCGGTAGTGTCAAGTTCAGCGGTTTTGGTCGAGAGACCGATATTGTCGAGCATTCCTGTCGGCTAGTGTTGACAGGCGCCATGCGTGCCTAGAAAAGCCAGGCGCAAGAGCCGAATGGTATTTCGATGGTGACGGGTTGGCCCGGTTCGCCGCGAGCTGGACGTCCTTGAGGGTCAGCGCAAACATTCCCCGTCGGACGACAATCCGGTCAGCCGTATCGCCCATAGCCTCACTAGCTGTGGTTTGCATCACAAAATCACATTAAGGATTTAGACTTAAAATGTCAAACTCACTTGGCCATCGTCCAACATCTCACCAACTAAATACCATCGAAAACTACGCCACAATCAGCCGAAAGTCACGGTCAAATCTGTTGCAGTGCAACGATTTTATTTCAGATGTCGGTACAGCGTTGTCCTGCCGACGCCGATGATTTCGGCGATGTCGGTCAGGTGCATCCCGTTCTCCCGCATCCGTTGTGCCTGAGCGAGTTTCGTCGACGTCATCTTCGGTGGCCGGCCACCGGTGCGGCCACGGGCTCGGGCTGCAGCGAGACCGACCTGAGTGCGCTCGCGGATCAGGTTCCGTTCGAATTCAGCGAGAGCACCGAAGATGGAAAAGATCAGTTTGCCGCCGGAAGTGGTGGTGTCGATCGCTTCAGTCAACGATTTGAATCCGACACCGCGGGCGGCGAGATCTTCTACCGTCTGCAGTAAGTGGGGGAGTGAGCGACCCAGCCGGTCGAGGCGCCAGACCACCAATGTGTCCCCCTCGCGAAGATGGGAAAGAAGGTCGCTCAGTTGCGGCCGGGTGGTGGTTGCACCGGAGGCGGTTTCGGTCCAGACCTTGAAACAACCGGCAGCGCTCAGAGCGTCGCCCTGCGGATCATTGGTCTGATCGGTAGTCGAGACCCTCGCGTAGCCCAAAAGTTCACCCATGACGCAGCAGTGTTCCAGAACTCACCGACAAGCCGAATAATGAACCATCAGTTTTGGACATGAGTTTCGGAACATGTCTTCGGCCAGCTCACTGAAAAACGTCCCCGATGTTTCAAATACAACCGTTTATGAAACATCGTTCGGCGGCGCCGAAAATCGGGTCCGATCGACTGCCGAGACCGCTGTGGGCGCGCTCGAGGTCGACGGCGCGTTTGTGGTCGGCGGGTCGCTGGTAGGAGTGTCCTGAATTATCGGATACTGCGGATAACATGAACGCGATATTCATTCAGAATGTAACGAAAAGGATTTCCCTGTGGCCGAAATATTTATTCGCCAACTTATCGACGATCTGGATGGAAAGCCCATCGACGCCTGATTGGGGCACGAAGTCACCTTTTCGTATCAGGGTGCCGATTATCGGATTGATTTGCGACCCGCGAATGCTGACAAGATCGAGGCGGTATTCGCGCCGTATATAAAGGTGGCGGAGAAGGTCTCCTCTGCCGGCAAGTCGCGTGCGAATACTTCGACGGCGATCAAGATGTCGGGGTCTGGACGATCCGCCGAGCAACTGAAAGCGATCCGGGACTGGGCCGCCAAGAACGGCTTCGAGGTCTCCCTTCGTGGACGGATCAAGGCCGACGTCATCGAGGCTTTCGACGCCGCACATTAAGCACTGAACAGCATCTTTTCTCACTGACATCAACGAGTGGCGCACTTATATCCCGTGATTCTTCTCGGTGAGAAAACGAAAGATTCAGGCGAGCTTGAGACCGCCCTCGGCGGCGAAGACCAAACGGCCGTCGTCGAGGGCGATCGCCCACCGCTGCACCGGCGCCCAGTCCCGCCCCAGGTCAGAGGCGTCGATGACGGTATCGGCGTAGTCCTCGACCACGACCCCAACCTGCGGCTCGGTATCGCCGGACCGTGATTCGGAGGACGGGATCACCTTGACCCGAGAACCCACCGCAATGGGGCCACTGCGTTGAGGGCCAGAATCGGACATAGACCTGATTGTGGCAGAGAATCCGCCACACCCACCGGTCATGATCGCGATGGACGTGCAATCGATTCTAATTCGAGACACTCAATCACGTCGCAAATGAGGCATGAAACTACCGGCGTACGTGCAACCGGAAGCGCCGTAATCGTCCTGGAACTGCAGGAATGGACGTTGCTGACGGAATGACGGCGGTGCGGCGGTTACGACAGACACGGCACCAGCGGCAGATTGAAGAACCAGTTGGCCAGGCGGATCAAGATCGGCTCGGAGTGTTAGTGATGGGGCGGTTGCTAGCGGATCTCGGTGGAGACTGGGTCAAGTTGGAGAAGACAGCCCCTCTTTTCCTCGAATTCTTCCACGACCGCAGTGACCCGAAGGGTGTCTTTAACCCCCAAGGTGTCGGGGATGTCGGGACCGATGAGATGTAGATCAGACACGATGTTGACGTCCTGGAACTGGAAATTCGGCCCGCCGCCGTCTCTTTCGTCGAAATCTCTGGCACCGATCAGAATGTCGTAGCGCGTTTTGTACTTGCCGTGGTTGTTCATCGCAGCAATGTGACCGTCGAACTGGATGGTCCGGCCTGCATACTGGGTGGCGAAATCGGCGACTGGTTGGCCGCACTGGTCCGTATCGTGCAGGATCCGGGCGAGATCCTCGTTGTTGTCGATGGTGAGTATCTCAGCGGTTTCGGGGGCCGCAGGTTCCGCTGCCTGTTCGGGAGCAGGAGGTGGGGAGGCTTGCTCGGCGCTCGTGGCTGCCACGGCTTCGGTCGTGGACGCGTCGCTGTCGTCTTCCTGCAGCGCCCCGATGGTGATGATGCCCGCCAGGATGACACCGGCGCCGCCGACTGCGGCCCACAATCGCCAGGGGGTCTTTGGCTTTGGTCGGCGGAAGGTCATGGTGGTTCGCAGGGTGCCCTGCTGTTGGGTGACCAGTTCCCAGCCTTCCTGCTGCTTTTTTGTGATCGTTTTCGCCTCGGTGCCCCGGATCGCCTTGATCTCGGTGACCTCGTACTGTGTTTGCTCGCCGGTCATGTCTTTTCCTGTCCTTCGGTAGGGGTGTTGTGGGTGAACCCGTACCTAATGGCAGGGAAGCCAGGTGCGCGGTGGGTTGGGATGTATTTATCCCACAGTGGTTGACGTTGTCGGAAGATTATCACCGGGGAGGGAAGCTAAAAATATTGGATAACCGGGGTGAAGGAGGCGATGAGTGAGGTAGGTCTGACTGGGTCCCAAGAACGGTGCCTGCGTCTATGAGAGCTGCGGTTGATTCTCGCTTTCCTTCGCAAATAACTCGGCCCACGATCGAGAGTGCGTGAGGTCGATCTGATTGATCGACCGGCTCCGTAAGGTGCCGATACAACGCCGGTGTTCTGAAAACGGTCGATATCTTCAGTCATTCTCCCGGCGTCTGTCATGTAGACGACGAGTCGTTTCAAGGGTGAATGTTCCGTGGTGGACAGGAGGCAGTCGCTGGGATCTACGACGCAGATAGCTGCGGGGCGATGCCACTGCCACTCGCCCGCCTCAGAACTGACATGGCATCGGCAGATGCGGATCTGCCCCTCAG
Source organism: Rhodococcus sp. IEGM 1241 (assembly GCF_033142365.1). NCBI lineage: Bacteria > Bacillati > Actinomycetota > Actinomycetes > Mycobacteriales > Nocardiaceae > Rhodococcus > Rhodococcus sp. IEGM 1241. The sequence goes on along the minus strand of NZ_JAWLSE010000008.1, from coordinate 101,857 downwards.
CGAAGCGTTGAAGCCATCGTTCCGTGAACTGTCCCCCAGCTTCCCCGAACAGGGGTGTGAAGGGGACAGCAACTTGCTCGGCGTGAAGCTCCTATATAATGGTTCGACCCCGTGATGTGATCGATCGTTTTCGTGCGGCCTGCATGTTGAACTCTGAAATATGTTGCTGACACAGATGGATCGCGTGAGGCCGCCTTGTGTAGATCCGCTCTATTCGAGAATCCTTGTCCGCATTTTCGCCTGCTCGCCTGCAGCGTACGCAGAAGGGCTGGGACGGTGCGAGATACCACCCGTTCTTCCTCTCCAAAGCGAGAGACGGCTCCGGCAAGATTTGGTACTCATACGGGGCGACGGTGGAGCTTCCGGACTTGAGAAGCTTCATAATCTGCTGAACCTGCATGTAGAACTCGTAGCTTCGAGGCATGCCCTCCGTGATGTGTACGCGGAAAACTGGACCTGAGATAAGATGTGTGGCGTTTATGTCAACATCGGTCATTGATTTTCCCGATTTCGATCGTATTCGCATTATCCGGCCGAACGATTGGCAGATGTGCATATCGTCGGAGGTTTCATAACTCGGCTTGATCGGGTCGAGATTCTGCACTATGAGATGCAACTCTACTGGTTCCTGCTCGCCTGACTCGTCTATTGCCGCAGGATTGATCACAGAGAATTCGAGAATCTGAGTGTGGGCTTCTGTATTCCGTTCCTGGGATGAGGTCCGCTTCTCCGCACTTACGATGCGGTTGGAAGGTGCGGTTCGTGCTGTATGCGTCACCGGACGTGGCGTGGTGTCGGGTAGGCGATAGGTTCCCTGATTGTCAACGAACTCCAAGAAGCCTTCGTCGCGAAGCTTCTGCAAGGTGTTGGAGAGTGATTCGCGGATTGTGCTGTTCTTCGGATACAGGTCGCTCAAAGAATCTTCGAAGAGATGATGAAGAGCGGTGCTCGTGAAGATTTCCCCGGCTTTGAACTGTCTGGAGATCATGCCGCGAACAGCGTCTGCCCAGCTCGGGTTTAGTCGTGAAGTCACAGATACTTCCTGATTGGGCGGAGAAGCTGACGCTTCGTGGCGCGTGTGCACACGCGCACCGGATTTTGTTCTGGCGGAGTTTGTCTCAACAGAGCTTCTGTCCGCTTGGTTCCGCTGCATCATGGACTGAACGCGATTCTTTCGGGCTGAACGAGACTCGTGGATGTTTCGTGTTGCACGATGGCGATAGAGGGTTCCGGCTTCGCCGGTGAAGCGGCATGGTGACCCGTCCGGCAGGGTCCTCGCGCACCAGCCAAGGGTTTCACGAATTCGATCACGCAGCCGCTCTGTGACCTCGGTGTCGGGTGGCTGTACTACCAGCTCTTCTACCAACGGACGGAGCTGGTGAACGCGACCTGTCTCCCCACGGTGATACGCAGCGAGTACCCGGTTCGTCACGCGGATTGCCAGTCGGTCGCGTTCAGTTGGCTTGTAGTTCGACTTCGGAATCGGCTTTTTCTCACCTGCCGATCTCGCTTGTTCTCCGCTCGTCAAGTTCGGCCAGGGGCCAGCAGAGCGTCGAACATTTCTAGGTGCTCGAACCATGGCAGCATCTTTCATTGTCAGCTGAGAACATTCTGTTTCTACCGCAAGTTGTTTCTACCGCAAGGTTGTCAACGGCTCGTGGTCGCATCGCCCCTGGACCGATGAAGAGGCTGCGGGGCGGCGCCCACAGGCAAAGATGCCGGCCGTGGAAAGCGATCACTGGGAAGGGAAAAGGGGATGCGGTCGCCCGGCGCAGCGAGCGGTCCGTGGTTTAGGGCCAGGGGGCGCGTGAGTGATGTAGCCGATCCGGGTCTATCTTTTCGAGCATGGCCGAATTCGCTGCACAGTCCGGGACAAACAAGAAGCTGCTCATTGCAGTAATTGGGCTGTCAGCCGTGCTCATTGTTGTTCTAGGAGTCTTCGGGTTCTCGCAACTCTTCAGTGATTCGAAGGCGGACGCGGTGTTCGCGACATGCTCAGAGTCGAACAGCGGTCTGACAATCGACGGCGACACGCTGAGGAGTGAAAAACCAGGTGGCGAACGTAGCACCGAGTTCACACGGGCTCGTAACTGCCTGTTGAGAGAGACGGAAGTGCCCCCTAGCATCGAGGATCGGATGATGTGGACTAGCGCCGATGTAGGCAAGGGCGATGGGCAATGGGAAGGCTGGAAAGCGTCGTGGACCTACAGCGTCGATGACGGCCTCGTCCTTTCGGTGACCAGCGCCTGATTGCTCGTCGAGAACTGTACAAAACTGGTTTGCGTCGGGTATGTCCGTGACTGTATTCGGGCCGACAAGAGCGTGTGGTTAATCGAATTGTGAAGTCGATCAACATATTCCGGGTTTGCGGGTGCGTCGTTCCGGCTTCGGGCATTAAGGTGCAGCGACTCTCGCCGGATGCCTCGCACGGCTCGCACGGGGTCAGCATCGACCTTTGTGTCCGTGTGAAACGCTGCGTCGGTGACAAGAGAATGCGCGTCTTGTCGAAATTGGATCGGTATTAGACGTTTCTGTGAAGCACGCTTATCCCCAGCTCGTGCACAGGTCGAGATGTCGAGAACTCGTGTCGACAATCTATGTCGAATAAACCGTTGGCTTTGCCTTTTCGACAGGCACGTTTTTCCGCTTGCCCACCTGACGATGACGATGGCGGAGAGGGTGCAGCCCGAGAATCAGGGCAGTTTCGACTGACACGCCGAGTCGTTCGTGCAGACGTAGTCGGTGGGTGCGAGGCGATGCGGGGGGCATGGGGCGGTGGCGGGTTGAATCATGGCTTCGAGCCTGGTGAGCCGTTCTTCGAGGACACCGGTGATAGCGAGCAGTCCGAGCACGGTCGGTTCTGTGATATCGCTGCCCTGTTGCGCGTGTTTGAGCAGCGTCGTGCGCAGGAGCGAACACATGGGGGCGTCGTCGCTGATGGGGAGTTGCTCGAGTTTGGCGGTCAGACGCTCGTCGGGGGAGGCCATGGGTAGCTCCTGCACGTGTGGATCATGCAGGCCGAGTGAAAGGGGCGACTGCCTGCGCGGTGGTATCGGGTGGTGCGTGGTGCGCTGGAACCGAGGCGGAAAGCAGCGCACCAAATGGTGATGTTACTGCGTCATTGCTGACCGGTCGGTACGCGGGAGATAAGTGAAGGCGACTCATGGGTGCGATGAACTAACTCGGTACCGGTTCACCTGCAGGCGGCGAGGTACTCCTCGGTAGTTCAATGCTCAAGTAGCTGTAACTGTGCGAAGACTGGTAACCGGGGTGGGTGACACGTAAATTTTCGGGGGCGGCATCACCCGGTCCCCAACGGGCATGGCGAACGCTCCGCCGGTAGCCACCCCTGGTCTATCGGCGGGCGAGCCGTCCCGCAGGTTTCAGCGCATCGACTATGTTTCGCTGCACCGGCGGTCAGCGCGGGTTGGGAGTGCGCCACAGTCGCGGGGTGTCGCCGTCTTCGGTGTTGGCGAGAGCCCGGATTCCGTCGGCGTCCTGGGCGAGGATGTCCGCGAAGTGCTGTCTGTGGGTGTCGTCGAGGCCGTCGGGCAGGTTCGCACCGTCGGTGACGGATGCCGCCGCGCCGTCGAGATAGCGGGCGATCCGCAAGAGCAGAGGACGCGGGGTCGGGACGAAGAAAGCATTGGCGTCGGCGGTGATCATACCGAGAGTCGAGAGCAAGGACAGGCCGGCGACAGCTTCTTTGTCGTCGAGGTTGATGTGCGCGACTTTCAAGGCTTCGGCCAGCGCCGCGGTGGTCAGACCGACGGCAGCGACGGGCACGGAGATCGTGCGTTCGAATTCGATCAGGTCGGCGCCGGGGGCTTCGTCGGAGAGAGACATAGCGAGGGACTGCGCGAATGCGATCAGACGTTCGTCGGTGAAGTCACGCTGCGCGGTCTGGCGGGTGACCCTCATCAGGGTCGCGTATTCGGTGAGTTTGTCGTCGAGGATTTTCCGGGCTTCGGTGTCGGTGATCGTGAGCCCGAGATCGAGGAGGGCGGCCCGGAATTCGGTGGATCGGGTGTGGAGCCAGGTGGGCCGAGGACTCATCGCTGCTCCCGTGAAGTTGAGGCCGTGGTTGTCGAGTTGAGCTTAGATCCGCCGCACATCACGGGAAGGAAATGACCGCCGAAACACGCTGGGTGGTTACAGGTCAGGGGAATCGTGTGCGCTACATTTCCCTTCCACTCCATCTCCGTTCGAGGCGGCGATGGATGGGGGTTCGCCGAGATGTCACACGACTGCAGGCGAGCCGCCCCCGATCGTGCGCCCGGCCCCCCAGAGTTGGGCACACTCGACCCACCCAGCTGGTACTGACGACCAGCAGGGTGGGTCACCCAAAGGTGTGCGGTGTGTTTTCCTCGTACCGAGTGGCCCAGGTAACAGTGGCCGAGGATGCAGTGAGTATCCGAATTCGGGTCTCCGCAGCGGGTTTCTCTTCGTTCCGTCGAGAACCCGTGTGCAGAACCTACGTCGAATATCGTCTCCATCAGTGTCGGACGGTACTCGAGTGCTGATGCGGAAAAACGTACAGTCAAACCACAGGACCTACTCAGCGAATGAGTGGATCAAAGTCGGGCGAGAGTGTCGAAGACCGCCCCCCGGGAATTGCAGCGCCGACGTGCTCAGGACTGGCCGGACTTTCGCTGGGCGTGAGAATCAGTTGTCGAGTATTTCCCGGCATTGTTCTGGGTGTTGCCTTGCTGCAGGCAATTCGACCACAGGACCTGGGGATGGTTCGGCGGATTCGTTACGGTCGGCGTGCTTGGCGTGGTCCGAGGAGTGCCAGCTGTTGGCGGTGCATCGGACATTCCGGCTTCGGCCCGAGGGTCGGGGAAGGTCATTCCTAGTGAGTTGGTGCACGTGGTTCCGTCGCAGGATCCTCCGTTGGCGGTGATCTCGCTGACCCGGTTGATCGCTGCGGGGCCGGCGCATTCGTCCGTCCAACCGTATGTTCCGTCCGTGAACGCGGTGTTCGGGCCGGGCGAGGTGCAGTAGTCGATGTGCTTGGTCACCACCGGCGTTGGCGTGTCGATGAATGTTGCCTCCGCTGTGGGCGGTTCGACGATGGCTTCCGTCGTGATCTCCACAATCGTGGTACTGGAGACCGGTGTGAGTGTCCCTGAGGAGCTCGGTGTCGTGGCGGTTGCAGTTGCTCCCTCAGACGAGGCAGGTTCGGTGGATGTGCCCTGGCCGCTGCATGCACTGAGCGCGAGAAGCAGGATCGGCGCTGCTAGCCAGGATTTTTTCATTGTCATTTGTGATCGCTTCATTCTGTGGACGGGTCGGCGTGTGGTGGCAGAGCTAGGACGGGTGTCAGCGGCGCATTTCTGCGTACGCTTGTCGCCGCAGCTGTCGAAGTTGCCGCCCATCGGCCAGTTGCCAGTCCCTCCAACCGTGCCGTTGCCGGCCCATGATGTCCGTCAACGGCGCCGAGGGTGGCCCGTAGCGTTTCCCGTCGACGTCGAGGGCCCCGTCCCGCGTGATCGTTGCGATGTAGGTGAGCCCGCGGCCGGTATCGTGATACGTCAGCTGGTCGCCGACCTGTAGATGGCCGAAGAGCATGAGCTGCAAGATGTCGTCGTCGTACGCGATCGGGGCGGAAGACGGCATGATTCGATCGGGTTGGTGTGTGAGCATGGAGGATTCGGATGTCGAATCGTCGCCGTCGCACGAGTTCGGATTCGCCTCGTCAGGTTGTGCGGTTGCGGTGGCTGCACCCGCGAGACGATGTTCCGTTGTAGGTGTCGGTATCTCGACTTTGTCTGCGTGTTGGTTTCCCGAGCCCACGAGGTTTCCGATCCCGCGGCCCACCCACCCGAGCCCGGATCCGACTCCTGAGACACCGGCACCGATCGCTTTGCCGGCCGCGCCGGCGACAGCACTGCCTGCGGACGCTGCCCGACTGCCGACTTCCGCCAGGGCGTCGACGACGCTGGGACTCTCGTGGTCGGTCCATCCCATGACCTGGCTGCCACGTGCTTGCGCGAAGTCGTCGAGGTCGTTCTTGAGTTTGACGATGTCGTGTTTGAGATTGTGGGCGGCGCCCCACCGGAATCCGTCGAGTCGGTGCATTTTTGCAAAGTTCGACAGTTCCGACCGCGCGTGCAGCAACAGTTCGCCGTCGCGTTCGAAATGCTCTGCCAGCACTGTGCGTGCGTCGTCGAGCACCACCTGCAGATGCTGCGGCTCGGTGGCCTGCACGCGCGCGATCCGCAACCGCTGCCACAGATAGAGCGACTGCTCACCGACCACCAATAGGTGCAGGGATTCGCCGAGCCGGTTCTCTTCGATTGCTCGGCGGAGATAGTCGGCGCGATCCTGGACCGGGCGAGTGGCATCGAACCCGGCCAAGGTGCGTTTGACGTGTTCTCGGAGGCGCTCGATGGTCACATTCAGGGTGGGCCGGAGTCCGGCAACAGATTCCCAGTCTGCGGTCGGCAGTGTTCCGTGTTCGTCGAGGGTGGTGACGAGCCGATCCAAGGTTGTGAAATGACCGACCACGTCACCGACTCGGGACGCTTGGGCGAGGGCGAGGAGTTGTTCGACTTTACCGTCGACGCGGGCGATCGATTCGTTCACCGACGCGATGGCCACCGAGAGGGCGACCTGCACCGCGATGAGTTGGTAGGACAGTGCTTGGGTGGGGCCGAGGGATACTTTCTGCCATTGCAGTTGCTGGCGGAACTTCCCTGCTTGGTCGACGACGGTCATTCGGAAGAATCCGTTGTTACCGGGCAGCACCTTGTACGTCTTCAATGCCTGGACGCTGTCCGGTGACAGTCGCACGAACTGACCGGCCTGGGCGGCAATAGATTTCGCTCCGACGGCAGCGGCGGCGACATTGGCCATCGAGGTTGTGCTGACGCCGGAAACATCGAGTGCCTCGCCGGCGAGATCGGTCAGGCGCGCGAGGTATCCGGCTACGACCTCCGGGTCCCCGGCAACGAGAATGCCTTCCGGTTCGACGGAGACAGCGAGTTCGCTGCCAGGGCCGGCGCCCTCGAACAGGTCCATTGCAGCAGTGCCTGGTCGAGTGGGCTCTGATAATGAACTGTTCGACGAGGGTGTCTCGTTCATCGATGTCCGCTTTCTGCTGGTGTGGTGGTTTCCGGTGGAAAGCATCCTGGCGATGTCGGTGATGGCGGCGTCGAATCGTTCCCGTCCGCCGGCCGAGTTCAAGCCACGATCGGAGCAATGAGGAATGTTTCCCGGAACGACATACACGTCGCGTTCGATGCCGGCGCGCTCCCACCCGTCCCGTGCGGCGACACCCAACAACAGCACTATCTCCAAATTCGGGCACAACGCGACGAACTCTCGGGTCCACTGAGCCGCGCGGGCACGTTCGGCCGGGGTCGAACCACCGTTCTTGACCCCGGAGACAGGGAACGGGACGACATTCCAATGCACCACGTCCGACCACGAAATACCGGCGCGGGCATACGCTTCGCGACAGTTGCGTGCAGTGCGGTCGTTGTTGTCGAGACTGAGCAGACCGGACCCGGTACCGGCCTCAGCTTTCGTGGAGGGGTTGTCCAGCAGAACAAGAACTCGCGCATCGATTCCACCGAGATCCGGATCCACGTAGGGCACGTGTCCGTGGGGGAGCCCGACAGAGTCGGCGATATGGTCAGCGAGCGAATTCAACGCCGTCACATGAGTGTCGCGAATACGATTCTTCTTCTCGACAACTACCGTGGGGTCGGCGTTGCGTCCGTTACTCATGATGGTGAGTATTCATGGTCGTCGTACTCCTCGAAACAGGCGCCCAGCAGATAACTCGTCCACCGGCCAGAGTTTATGAACATGCTGTGGCAATCGCTCCGATGACAATCACCAAGAAGACAACGAAACCGATGAATTCCACGACTCCTTCAGCGGGTGAACCCTTTTTCGCAGCACTCATCTGAACCTCACTCCTGTCGTTTTCCCCGCGAAGCTCAGACACGATCAACGCAGATGCGACTCGCAGTCTCATCGCCCTGTTTCACAGCAAGAGTGGCACGGCCCGCCGACATGTTCCGTTGGCGGAGAATCGCTGAACTCAGAAGGTCAGGCGTGTAGTTGGTCGCTCCGCAGCTAGCGCTCAGCTCTGGTGGTTCACAGGTCGGCCGGATTCGAATCGCCAGATCGCATGATCGAGATGGGTGACGTTGTGGCCGCATTTTTCGGCGACCGCTTTCACAAGCATCGCGGCATCGGTTGCGCTCACATTCTCCGCGACCGCTCCGATCGCGTCGGCGACGTAGCGGATGACCATGCGATCAGCTTTCACACCGGGAGTACCAGCGAGCATCAGGAAGTAGTTCCAGGTGATCCCGGAACGCTGGCCAGGTACCCGCGCCCAGGCTTTCTTCGCGCTGTCGAGTTCGTCGGCGTCGGCTGCGCGGAGGTCGTCGGTGCTGTCGATTCCCAGCTCACGCAGCCGCCCGGCAGCCTCATGTATGGCCGCAGCCTTGAGCGGAGCACCTTTGGTCGTCGAGGTCGGTTTGCGGTTGTTCGTCATCTCGGCCCACTCCTTCGGGCCGCCGAGTTCGTCGAAAGTCTCCAACAGGGCGCCGGCATTGTCGGTGTCGGCATCACCGCCCTGCGCCTGCCGGAAGTCGATGTAATGCCTCAGGACGTTTTTGACGGAGTTGTAGTGTGCGCCGGTGGACGCGATCGAGTCGATGATGCACAGAGCAAGGCTGCGCGGGTAGCCATCCGGGCGGAACCACAGATCAGAATCGCCGAGGTCGGCGTTGCAGCGCTTCGCGAGGAGTTCAAGCCGATCATCTGATGGCGTGGGCATGTGTGTCCTCTGATCTGTGCTTCGAATGGGATGACTTCTTAACGCACTATGCCCGAGCACTCCGACATTGCTGAGTGAAATGGAATATCGGGCGATGCAGTGGGCGGGTTTGCCGCATGATGCAATATCCGAGAATAAATCATCGGGGAGACAGTTCCCGAATCTGCCAGCTGCCCAAAGACAGGTAAAAATGCCGACGAAGCGCACCACCACAGCCCTGATAACCGGACTCGCATTTTCTTTCGCGTTGGTGGCCTGTGGGAGTGATCCGGTCGAAGTGCCGAAGGTGGCAGGTATTCGACTCGACGATGCCCACAATGTGCTCAAAGACGCAGGTTTCAAGGAATTCGAGGATATCGACGCGATATCGGACCGTCAGCCCCTGATGGACGCCAACTGGGTGGTGGTCGAACAGGTCCCGCCGGCGGGGGATCGGATGGACCAGAAGGACACCGTCACCTTGAAGATCGCGAAACCGGAAGACGAGAGAATCCGGGAAATCCTTCCGGAGGATTCACCCGTCCTGGCCGAAATACGTGAGCGCGACGCAGACACCGAACGCCGAAATGCCGAATCCGCGCGCAGAGCTGCGGACAAGGAACGCAAAGACGCGGAGCAACGGCTGGCAGACGCCAAAACTTACGTCGGCAAAGTCGATCCCGCGACACGACTGGCGAAAGCTGCCATCGACGAAGCGCTGGTTTTCGGAGAAGATGTCGGTGCAGGCCGCGCATCAGTTCTCGACATCGTCGGCTACAAGCAGGCGTTTGCGAGCACGATGGATTCCTATATCGCGGTTCTCGAAGGCAGGGACCTTCCCGACCATCTCGAGAGCGCTGTGAACGACATCCGCGAATCTGTCGACGGTTTCGGCTACTACCTCGAAACGCTGTACACGGCAGTCGGTCCCACAGCAGAAAGCTCCATTGCCCGCTCCCGGATCGTCTACGCCGATCACAAGTCGTCTTACAACGACGCGGTGGCGAAGATATACGAAGGATCGTCCGTGGCTCCTCCTCTGCTGTGAACCGCCGTTGAAGTTGGTGTATCCCCACATTTCATAGTGGTGAGATACTTCAGAGAGCGATTGTTCCGGTATACCGACGAGTTTCTGATACGCGTTCCCACTCTGATGCTGGTAGATGTTGACGACTCCAAACCGGCTCATCCCAATCGGGGGTGTAGGAGTTGGGGTCTGAAGCCGCCGGTCTCGAGCAGGCTTCGGGCGATGTGGTTGGTCAGGTTGCGGAACCCGAGTGCGGAGCTGCGCAGGTGTTCGAGCCGTCCGTTGAGCGCCTCGGTCGGCCCGTTGCTGGTGCCGGGTCGTTCGAAGTAGGCGAGCACGTCAGCGGCTCGCTTCTTCAGGGTCCGGCCCAGGGTGGTGAGCTCGGTGAGCACCTTGGGGACGCCGGCGCTGAGGTCGGTGATCAGCTTCTCCATGAGCTCGCGGCCACGTTGCCGGTCCTCGTGGCGATAGGCGGCGATCATGCGCTGGTAGACACCCCAGGTCGCCTCGACCTCGACGTGAGCGTCATCAACGAACAGCGCGCGTAGCCTGTCGCTCTGCTTGTCGGTGAGCAGGTCCGCGCCGGTGTGCAGCGTGCGCCGCGACTTGTAGAGCGGGTCGTCCCTGAACCCACGGTGCCCGTGGATCGCGAGTTGGACCCGGCGCCGGCACCTGTCGAGGGCGTCACCGGCCAGGCGCACGACGTGGAAGGGATCCATCACCGTGACCGCGTCCGGGATCTCCTCTGCAGCGGCGGTCTTGAACCCGGTGAAGCCGTCCATCGCGACCACCTCGACCGCGTCACGGAAGGCGTCGTCGCGGTCGGCGAGCCAGGTCTTGAACGCCGCCTTCGACCGGCCCTCGACCATGTCCAGCAGCCTTGCTGGGCCGGCGCCATCGCGGACCGGGGTGAGGTCGATGATCACGGTGACGTACTTGTCGCCACGCCTGGTGTGGCGCCAGACGTGCTCATCGACGCCAATGACCTTCACGCCCTCGAACCGCGTGGGGTCGTTGATCAGCAGCCGCTTGCCTTCAGCCAGGACCGCGTTGTTGGCGGTGTCCCACGCGAGCCCGAGTCCCTCGGCGACACGGGCGACGGTGAGGTGTGCGACCACGATCCCTTCCAGCGCCCACCGCAGCCCGGTGCGCGAGAGCTTCGCGCGTGGCTCCGCCGCGGCGCTGGTGTCTTGGCGCCACACGTGTCCGCAGTCGGCACAGCGGTAGCGGCGCACTACAACTTCCAGCACGGTCGGTCGCCAGCCCAGCGGCTCGTGGGCCAACCGCCGGATCACGGTGTCACGAGCAGCGCCTTCGCTGCCGCACCGTCGGCACCACTGATCTGGTTCCACCACGCGGCACGCGAGGACCGCACGATCCGGTTCAAGTCGTTGTCCGGTCACGCTCAGACCGAGGCCGTCGAGTCGAGCGAAGGCGGTCAGGTCAGGGCGGCCGAAGCCGGCCGGCGGGGTAGCGTCGGACACGTCGAGGTCTTTCGGATGGATGGCGTAGGAACCTCCGTCGTCGGGAGACCTCGACGTCTATCTGCGGACCGACGCGCCCGGCCGACTTACACCGTCATCTGAGAAGACCCCTGAAACGTCTTCGACGACGACGGGACCGGCGAGGAGGAGGGCGCGGTGAGCTAAAGGAATGGAGCTTGCTCGGCTTCGACGCCGCCGCAAGCTCCGGTGAAACGGTCGGTACTGGTCGGTCGACGTCGGTCACCACCGGATGGCGGCGTCCCCCACGCTCGGCGTTTGCGCAGGTCAGCGGCTCGTTCGCCCAGTGGGCGCATCAAGCGATAGACGCAAAGCCGACGTGATTAGGTCGTCGGTTCGATTCCGACAGGCGGCTCCGGCGAACAGCCCCTGACCTGCGGAAACGCAGGGCAGGGGCGGTTCGGTTCTGGTGGTCGCGCGATGCGCTGGCCTCACGGCTCTGCCCGACACCGACGTCGCTCTCCTCTGCGACGGACCCCTCGCCGGCTGAGCGCTCGCGGCCGGCATCCTGTCCGTGTGCCGATAGGCCTCGTACCGCTCGGCAACGCAGCGTGGCGTTGCGTCGCGACCTGGCGACGGCTCGGCGGGGCGCGATCGTCTCGTGCGTTGGCGGACTACGGGAGCTTGGACGCGAGGACGTCGGCCGCCAGGATCTCGGGTGCTGCGCCGAGGAGGTGCTGGTTGGCCATCAGGGCTGCGACGATGGCGCCGTTGGCGTGGGCGTCGCGAGCGGCCTCGTCGGGGAATGCATCGAAGATCCAGAAGGTGTCGGCGTGGGTCCTGACCGCGAACCAGACAATCGTTCCTACTTCTTCGTTGGCGAGCGCGACAGCGCCGGCGAGCAGATCGGCGAGCGCGTCGTGCTGTCCATCGGCCGCGACGATCTTGGCGACGAAGGCATACGGAAGTGATGCGGGTGTGGACATGAGGGGTTCTCCTAGGTGTCGAGGTTTCTTGGTGAAGCGAGTTAAGCGTATGACGAGCAAGGGCATGTGAGAAGTGGCGTATACGGCAGTATTGCTATTGTTCGCGCCATGCGTATCGGACTGATCGCGATCGACGGCTGCTTCGGTTCGGCTGTCGCGTCGGTCATCGACATCGTGCGGGTGGCCGACGGAGCCCGCGGCGATGTCGACCCGCGGATCGACCCGATCGAACTCGCCATCCTCGGACCGAAACGGAGAGTGACCACGACGGCATCGATGACCCTGTCGGTGGACCACCCGCTGTCGGAGTCCGCAGAGTTCGACGTGGTCGTCGTCCCTGCGCTTGGAACCCTCACGGCCGCCGCTACCAACGACGCCCTCCAGAGCCGAGATGCTCGTTCGGTCATCGCCTCGCTCGGGCGCCTCGACGACGCGACCACCCGGATCGCCGCGGCGTGCACCGGCGTGTTCGCTGTCGCCGAGACCGGACGGATGCATCATCGGCGGGCGACGACCAGCTGGTTCCTGGGGCCGGAGTTCCTGAAGCGCTATCCGACCGTCGCCCTCGATCTCGACACCATGGTCGTGGTCGACGGGAACCTCGTCACCGCCGGCGCCGCGTTCGCCCACATCGACCTCGCGCTCTCACTCGTGCGATCGATCAGCCCCGACCTGGCCCAACATGTCGCCAAGCTCCTCATCATCGACGAGCGTCCGTCGCAGGCGGCCTTCGTCGCCTACGAACATCTCCGGCACGAGGACCTGATCGTCGTCGAGTTCGAACGCTTCGTGCGCGCCCGCCTGGACGAACCGTTCAACGTCGCCTTCGTCGCGCAGTCGCTCGGCACCAGCCGGCGCACCCTCGAACGACGAGTCCGTGCGGCGCTCAACCTCACTCCGCTCGGCTTCGTCCAACGGCTTCGCATCGAACGAGCTCGGCACCTCTCAGCAACCACGGACCTCACCTCCGCCGAGATCGCGCTACGGGTCGGCTACGCGAACGCCGAGACTCTGCGCTCCCTCCTGCGCAGGGAGCGACGCCGTTCCTGACCTATCGCCATGCCTGTAGCCGGTGTCCTAGCGCTCGGTTGGAACCACCTCTCAGCACGTCGCGTCGACGCTCCTGTGTCGCCCCTGGACGACCCACTCGACACGCCCGCAGCACAGGCCATGTGACGTGTCCCGGCTTCCCGGACGGTCGGGGTTGGGTGGCTGTGATGTCGCTGCGTTCTCGTCGAGGGGGTCAGCAGACTCGATCAGGGTCGATTGGGATGAGACGCGAAGGCGGTCAGGTCAGGGCGGCCGAAGCCGGCCGGCGGGGTAGCGTCGGTCACGTCGAGGTCTTTCGGATGGATGGCGTAGGAACCTCCATCGTCGGGAGACCTCGACGTCTACCTGCGGACCGACCCGCCCGGCCGACCTACACCCTCATCTGGGAAGAGCCTCCAAACCTGACGAAAACCCCTAAAGAAGGGTAGTTTTCGACAGATGTTGTTCGGTTACGCCAGGGTGTCGAGCGCAGATCAGAACCCCGCCCACCAGGTCGATGCCCTGACGCGGGCGGGGGTCGACGCCGCGAACATTCACACCGACCGCGCGGGTGGTGCGAAAGCGTCACGCCCGCAACTCGATGCGGTGCTGACCAGGTTGCGTAGCGGTGACACGTTGGTGATCACCCGGCTGGATCGGTTGGGGCGTTCGGTGTTGCATCTGATCACCCTCGGCGCCGAGCTGCGGGAGCGGGGGATTGGGTTGAAGGTGCTCGAGCAGGGAATCGACACCGCGACCGCGGAGGGGCGGGCGATGTTCGGGATGCTGTCCGTCCTTGCCGAGCTTCAACGTGAGTTGATCGTGGCGAACACCCGGGACGGGTTGGCCGCTGCGCGGGCGCGCGGGAGAAAGGGCGGCCGTCCGCCGAAGCTCACCGGCGATCAAATCGCACTCGCTCAGCAGCTTTACGACGCGGGGGAGAAGACGGTGGCGCAGATCGCGGCGATGTTGAACGTTCCCCGCACTACTGTCTACGGACACCTGAACAAGCGCGCACCGGCGGCGAGTGCGTCGACTGATCCGGTTAGCGGGGTAGCTGCGGCAACGCGAACGTCGCGGATCTGCCCGTCCTGTGGGTACGAGCCGAGCACCAGAGCGGAAGCGGCCCATCAACGCGGCGACCTGGCCGTGATCTGGCTGCATCCTCCGACCGACAACCCGGCCGATCCTGGTGCGGTGCTCGCCCGATCGCATTGCCGCCACTGCGAGCCGGCGCCGCCGGCGTTCGACGTCGCCTGCACGGTGTGCGGCGACGGTCCGATCCTCGCCGGCGATTTCGCACAGACCGCACGGGGTGGCACCCTGCCGGATCCGGTGCAGCAGTGGCTCACCGCGAGCGGGTGGGCCGTTGTGCCTGAGTTGCGGTGCCCGGACCACCGCTGACATTCGCCGGGGCGTCGAGGTCGAGCTCATCGCTACGCTGAACCGGCCGAGCATGACTTTTCATCGGCGGCATGGCTGTCACGGCGATCGAGAATATTCTTCTTTCGCTACGGTAGGGCATGCGGTGTCTGCGGCATGCATGTGGCAGTGATCGGAGCGGTTCATTCAGGCTTAGCGATGTTGAACGTCAGTGTGCGTTCCGAGTCCCCGCACATCGATCAATATCCGGTCGGTGTTCGGCGACGCGGAGTCGTTGTGCCATGTCGAGCAGAAGTTCAGTCGAGAGGGTCGAGAGTCCGTGGGCTCGGGTGAGCAGGAGGCGGATATCGTCGTCTCGAAGCTGTTCGAGAACACGGGCGTCGTTTGTTTCGATGCCGTCGGCAGAGCCGGTGGGGATGAAAAAGTAGTCTTCAGGAACTTCGAAGATGTCGGCGATCACTCTCACCAGCTGCGGTGATGGGTTCTGCCGCGTTCCGTGGCGCAGTTGTGAGATGTAGGCGCGTGAGAGTCGGTAGCCGCGCGAATTTATCTGTGCGGTCAGTTGTGCTTGTGTGATGCGACGTCCGGAGTCGTGCGTGAATGTTGTGAACAGCAGGTTCAATCGCTGGCTGAAGATCTCTGACTGTGACGGTCGTGGCCGTGAGGTGCGAGTTGCTGTGCATGTCGCGTGGGCTTCGGTGTTCGCGGTGTCCTGTGATCGGCCGGCGGTGTGGTCGTTGCGGTGTGGGTGTGTTGTTGCTTGCTCGTGTTCTGTGGGGGTGAGCATTTTTTAGGTGCGCTGTTCTTTCGGTGGCGCCGAGGCGGCGGGCGGTTCAGGGGCGTGTGGGCGGAGAAGTTTGAGGGCGTGTGCTCGGCTGATGGCGTCCTTGCGGTTGTGGGCGCCGAGTTTTCGGTAGAGGGTGCGGAGTTGTGTTTTGACGGTGTTGACGGACACGAACAGGGTGTCGGCGATCGCTGCTGGAGCCATCCCGTGGGCGAGCAGTGCGAGCACGGTGTGTTCTCGTTCGGTGAGGGTGACGATGTGCACGTTTTTCGGAAACCATTCCGCGAGCGGTGTTGCGCGGAACTGCGAGAGTGCACGTGATGCCGTCTTCGCGGTTTCTTCGAGGGTGTCGATGTCGGTGGTGGAGATCGTAGAGAAGACGCTCAGGAGCCCGGTCTGGTCTGCGATGCTGCAGGCCCTCGACCATGCTTGCGCGGCGAGTTGCGGGTGTCTCAGTGCTATGTGGGCGACGGCTTCGACGAGCTGCACTTCCATCTGTAGCCGTGGATTCGATTCGGCGCTGCAGTCGTATTGATGGCACAGAGCCAACGCGGCTTCGTTGCGGCCGATTCGTTGGTGTAGACGCGCGACTGAGACGAGTGTCCAGGGGGTGGTTGCGGGGTCGATGATATCTGCCGCTGCCGCTGTGGCGGCGTTTGCTTCGCCGAGGGCGAGGAGGAGGTCGATCTCGGTGGCGTGCATCAGTGGTAGGGACATCGAGGTGGCGGTGTTGTGGTGTGTGTGGGTGGACAGCGTTCTGCGCAGCAAGGACAACGCACCGAATACTGCTGTCGTGTCTGCGCGGGTCAGCGCGTAGCGACTGTGCGCGTAGATGACGAACGCCCACAGCTCTTCCGCGTCGGTGTCGGTCAGGTCAGCCGTGTCGGTCAGTGCGGTGTGGGCCTCGGCCTCGGCATCGGTGAGGCTGTCGAGTGCGATCAGTGTTCGCGCGACGAGTCCGGCGGTGCGTAGCAGTGGTTCGTGTCGGCAGTCTCGGTTCGCGTGTTTGCGTTCGAGTTCGGACCAGTGCCGGGCGTGCACTGATTCGCCGACGATCGCCCAATTGAGGGCGATGGTGCCTGCGGCAGTGCGTGCGAGGAATTCGACGTTCTGGGTGAGTGCGCCGTGGTATGCCGCGCGCGCCTCAGCCGTGGATTCGGTGAGGGTGCCGCGGAGTTGATGATTGCGTGCCCAGTGGGCTCGCATGAGGGGCAGCTGGGCGGTGACAGCGTCGGGATCGTGTTCGTGTGCGCTGCGGGCAAGGTGGGACAGGCGCCGGGTCAGGGCCACCGATTTGTCGTACTCGCCGGCGTTCCTGAGCATGATCGATCGGACGCAGCCGATGTCCAGGGCGTCCTTCGCGACGTCGGTAGTGGCCAGGGCCGACAGCTCGCGCGGCGACTGGGGTAAAGGAGGATACATCTCGATGTCGACGGCGGGATTCGTTCCCAGCATTACGCGGCCGGCGAGCACTCCCGGGTACTGCGATGCAGCCTCGTGCGGGATGTTCGCGAGTGCAGTCTGGAGGGTGTGCGCGTCGCCGGCGAGCATCGCGGCCCAATGTCGATCGATGATGCCCGCGGTCAGGGCCCAGTTCTGTGCTTCGACGGCGTAGTCGAGCGCGGCCGCGGCACGGCGGTTCGCGAGTTGGTGGTGTGCCAGAGACGACAGTTGTTGGCGGACATTGCGTCCCGCGCGGGTGTGTAGCCGCAGGATCGAGCGCCGGACCGGCGGCGGCAGTTCCCAGGTTTCCTCGGGTTCGCCTTCGATCCGTGCGAGTATGCCGACGGATTCGAGCACGACCAGCCGCTCGCGGATTCGGGGTGCCGGCTCGATGTCGGAGTTGTACAAGGGTTGGGCGAGGTCTGTGGTGAGAGCGCGAGCGTAGGCAGTGCGCAGGACGAAGTCGCGTTGCCCGAGCGCATCAGCGGTGGGGAGGACATGATCGGCGGCGTACGCGTCGACTGCTCGATCGACGCACTGATCGAGGAGCCTGGCACGATCACCGACGCCGGGGAGGTTTGTGACCGCCGCGACCGCCGCTCGCACCAACGCGGGAATTCCGCCGGTGAGTGCGGTGATGCGTGCGGGGTCGTCGGGCAGCGACAGTGCGCCGGTTAGGGGCAGAAGATGCGCGGTGTCTGCGGCGGTGAACAGCAGCTCGCGCGTCCGGATGACCTCGTGATCGATGTCGAGCAGGTACGGCTCGGGAAACATACTCGTCCCGGACACCGTCACGATGACGTGCAGGGTGTGGCAGTGGGTGAGGAGCTTGACGATGCGGTCGCCGACCCCGGGGTGCGGGATCAGATCCGGACGTATCAGCACGATCAGCACGGGGCGGTGCGAGGCGGTCAGGACTGCGGTGATGGCGGAGAACGGATCGGCCGGAGGGCCGCCGGGATCGGGTAGCGCGATGCTGGCGGCATGGATTCGGGTAAGGACCGTGCGCCAGTACTCGTCGATCGTCGACGAGGCGGTGGGCGCGGGCACCCACACCAGGATTTGTTGCGAGATGAGGTGCGTGCGTAGCCATGAGGCGATCAACGACGATTTCCCGTAGCCGCTCGGGGCGCGGACGATGGTCAACGCGGCACGGCGATCGAGTTTCGCCATCACGACGCGGCGGGGAACCGATTCGGCTGGGGTGCGCCGCGGCGCGATGGCTGCCCAGTTGTCATCGTCGTTGCTGAGCATTCCCTCGTCGATTCCTGTTCCTTGAGTCAAGTCTTTACTTGTGATTTGCATGTTGATAGCGCACTTATTGGTCAAGGCTCTCGCCGACCCGTGCCTGTTCTTTATATGCCGAATCGTAACTGGAGTGAAATTCGGAGTGCCGAGATGTATTCATCTCACCCGCGCCCTCACCCTTATTGTCCTGTTTTCATCCTCGGAATCACCCCTTTTAGGCAGGTTCTCGGCACTTGGTAACCATTTAAATTGAACATGCAAGTAGCTTGCGATTCGCCAGTGCGGCTCGTGTCCGTCGGGGACCCCTGAAGTCAGGCAGTGAGGGAGAATGTCGTGAGAACTGTCGCGTCAATAGCATGGCCGAGGGCGGTCTCGGTCCGGGTGCGCCCGCGCCGGTACGGCAGGTGTAGGCGCGGCATCGGGGCAGGGGTCGCAGCCGTAGCGCTGGTGGTGGGGGCGGCGGCGTTCGGAGCGCCGGCGACGGCATCGGATGTCCGGGCGGCAGCAACATCTGACACCGCTTCGGCGTTCACTGTCGGGTTGACGGTTTTCGACGGTGAGCCACCGTTCGATCTCGACGACGGCCCGGGTATGGATTCGGGTCCGTCCAACGGTGTTGTCCGTGAGGGTGATTCGGTGACGTACGTCATCGATATCGGTGTCGGATACGTACCGCTGTCGGATGTGGTCATCGACCTGCCGGTGCCGCGAGGATTCACGTTGGCTCGTGTTCCGGAGTACTGCGGTGATCGATCGTTCGTCGACGAGATCGGGTTACTGTGCCGGGTAGGAGATGTGGAGCCGGACAGGTATTTCACCCGTGCTGTGACCATGATCGCCGGCCCCGGATCCGAGACAGATCGGCTGCCGGTCGCTGTCGTGGTAAGTGCTGACGGGGGAGCGGTTCGTGTCCGCTCGGGTGAGGTGCTCGTGCGGGTCTCGGCCCCTGCCGGGGTGTGTGATCCACACGGAATTCCCTTCACGGACGGTGCGCCCAGCCCGAGTGGGCCGGTGGTGGCGGACGGGCGAATTACCGGGGTGGTCACTTCCGGTGCGGCGGATTCTGTGCTGATCGAGGGGGCGGACCAGTGTGGTCACGCGATTGTTCGGTCGGTGACACCGGTCGACGGGTATTTCTCCTTCGTCGGACTTCTACCGGGAACGTATCGCCTCACGGTCGACGGACGAGCGCCGGTGGAGATCGCACTGGGGCCCGGGGCGATGGATGTGAACGGGGTGACGTTCTGAGTACCGGCACCCGAATCCGGGAAGAGAGCATCGTCGCTCACCGTCTGATCGTTGCTTGCGCCTTTCGTGAAATCGTAGGAGGTTCCCGTGCGTGAGAGCCTGGGCATCGTGCTCGACAGCACGTCCATTTCGACTGCTCTGGTGGACGCCGACACCCCGTTGCTCGGATCGATCGACGAATTCCGGCACGGGTGGGGTGAGGACGGGGGTGTGCCCACGGCGCAATCGTCGGCGCGCGCGCTCGCCTCGGCGGCCGACGTCGCGATCGAGCGAGCAGCACGTTCTGACCTGCAGCCGACGGTGATCGGGGTGTTGTGCGAGCGTGCGGATGTCCGCGATCTGATTCCGCAGACGTTGCCTGCGCAGGCGTTCGGCGCCGTCGTCGTGGTCAACGGCCTCGACGCGCGCTTGGCGTACCTGAGCGCGGTCGATGCCCTGGCCGGAGTGTCACCGATCCTCGCGTTCTGGCCCGAAGGCACCGAGACCGTGATCGCCGCGATAGATCTTCGCGCCGGCGCGATCGAGTCCGCGCACCGCTACATCAGCGCTGAATTGCTCGCGAGCAGCGCAACCTTCACCGCGACCCTGGACACGATTGTCGTGCAGCAGAATCCGGTTCCGAAGATGCTCGTGGCGATGGGAATACCCGAACAAGACTATGAGCTGTCCGCAACGGCTGCCGAGCGGTCCGGCCTCGGGTTTCTGTTCCTCGGCGAGCGCGCCCAACTCGCAGTAGGTGCAGCCCTGGCTGCCGCCGCACGCCCCACGCCCACAAACCTGCCGCCGCTGGCCCCGACCATCTCCGGCGGGGGCGGTGAAACGGTGACCATCGCTGCAGGACCACGGCGCTGGGCACCGCTGGCGCTGCTCTCGGTGCTGCTCGTGCTCGGGGGGTTGTTGGTCGGCATGCTGAGCGTCCTCGCGCCCGACAACGCGCGCACCGCCACTACCGATCGAACGAACAGCGACACCCCACCTTCGCAACCCGGCGGTGAACACCGGCCCGAGAGGGGAAATCTCGGGAATGGTCATGGTGAACGCGGGTCCGGAAGCGATGCCTCTGCCTCCGAATCGGCCATTCCCGGCCCATCCGGTCAGGGCGGTGGTGGGGTCGGCGAGGGCACCGGCCCATCACCTCAGGTTCCACCGCTTCCGGCCGAGAGCCTTCGGCCCTGCGACCCGGTCGTTCCCGCCGCCCCGGCACGCTTAAGACGATCGGACCCCGATCTCCCGACCACATCCCCCACCCCGACACCCGAGGCCGAGTCCTGCGTACCGATCATCCGCCGCGGATGATTCACACACTCTGTCAGTACAGGACTCTTGATCTCGAACTGCGCGGGACCGGGTGCCGGCAGCTCTGCCGTCCGGTTGTGATCACTACCCGCCAGCCTGCATCATCGCTAGCGGCGTGTGGTTCGGTACCCCGCCCACCGAGCCTGGCGGGCCACGTCACCAGATCCTGGGGCGGGCTCCCGCCGCATCCAGATTCTGAAAGGATTTCGCAGGAAGCCATGCAGTACAACGATTTTGCGGGGTGGGTGCGAGAGAAGCTCGATACGGGCCCGTACAGTGACGATGCCGACGCTGCCCGAAAACTCGGGGTACCGCCCTCGACGGTGGCGCGGTGGCTCGGCGTCCGTCACCCGACCCGGGCAACGATCCGAGACGCCGCGACCCTCTTCGACGTCCCGATCCAGGACGTACTCGTGGCCGGCGGCTACATGAGACCCGACGAAGCCGCCAGCGGCGCAGGTTCCCTCGGCGACATCAGCACCGGGGAACTCCAGGCCGAGCTGACCCGGCGGACACGTCTCGACCATAGATCCGGCCGATCATGACCCGAAACCGAAGGCTCACACACCCGAAGTCACCCGCTCTATCACCCCTCCGTGCCCAGTAAGTGTGATGTGATTATGACGTGAGCGCGGCGGTAATCGTATATAATCGGAATTTTTGAAATTCTATGAAGTATGTGCATTATCTATTAGGAGAATTTTGCAGGACGAGCCGGAAGACAAGATTCACGTTTGGTTTGAAGGGTTACCCACACGTATGCGCGAGAATATGCTCGCGCTTCCGTACACATTGAGAGGTGACTCTGCTCGATTTATTCCTAAAGGAGCGGTTTGGTCAACGGTGTACGGGCGAGATACTCAACCAGGGATCCGAGATTGGATTCGTCGAAATCATTTAGACGAGGTAGCATCTCAATGGTGGTCCGCACTCGACGAAGATGCCCGTCACAATATTCGTCGGAATCCCCGCCAAGCCTTACCGCCATGTTCCTTCGGGTGGTCGGTCCCGCACCCTTTGTTATCGCCGGCGGGTTGTTGGCCAACCGAAGATCTGGAGTTTGACGCCGAGTATCTCGACGACGATATCATCAACTGGTTGGCAAACAGGAATGATTAGTCCCGCTTCCCCGCAGCGTGGCGGTAAATAGTGGAATGAGTTCGGTGCCGTGGTAGAAAATTACGATGACGGAAATCTATTTCGTTTTCGCCTGAACGCACTGTTCGCAGCATCTGGAAGACGGCTGTACAATAAGTCAGTTGTCAAGGATATGCGCAGACATGGCAAACCGATCTCTGTAGCGTACCTTTCGCAACTGCGGACAGGTGCTCGTTCAGCGCCCTCTGGCGAGATTGTTTTCGCTCTGGCATCTTATTTCGGCGTGACACCTGACTATTTCTTCTCATTGCCGTCGGATGATTCCGTCATGAAAGTCATGAAAGTAGTGAGTTCAGATACTGAATTGATAAGTAGAATCGAATATGTAACTTTGCGGTCGTTGTTAGTCGCCGCAAACGGTCTTTCTGAAGAATCGTTGGGGAACCTTGTTGATCTGGCAGTGAGATTAAGAGTTTCAGACGGTTGCTCGAGAACTTTAGCTGATTAGTTTTAATTCCGTTGTATTAGTGCTTTTATTTTTTGTGGTTCACCTGCGAGATTGGTTGAAGCGTGTTTGTTTTTGGAGGTAATTACGGACGAATCGGGGCCACCCTGGAAATCGACGATTGCACTGATGGGTTCTTGAGTAGTTCCGATCGTTGCGATTCCGAATACGGCCCGTCCCCGTCCGATGAGATCGAGGATCTCTTTCGAAGATTCACATTCATACACGTTGATTCCGTCCGACAGCAAGGTTGCATCGGCGGGATCGCTAATATTGCGCGTGCGCATATGTTCAACTGTCCGGCGTAGCACTTGGCTGCCGAGAAGCTCACCGTGTGCCGACAACGCGTCTAGCAGATCACGCTCGGACACCGCGTCGAGCGGCCGGGCAGCCCAGTCCTGCATCTCCTCGAGCACCTTGTCGGTAATCCGAGAAATGGTCTCCTTCGAGACCGAAGCGCCGTAGATTTCAGCGAAATGCGAACTGATCTCACCGGTCGTTAATCCTTTGGCGTACAAAGACAACACGATCTCATCGACCCCGTTGAGTCGCCGTTGGCGTTTCTTGACGATCTGCGGGTCGAACGTCCCTTCCCGATCACGAGGGACTTCGATCGGAACATGACCGGTCGCCTCGGTCAACACCGTTTTCGACCGAGTCCCGTTGCGGATATTCGTTGATTCCCGATCGGGCGGGGCTTGGTTCTTGTCGTGTCCGAGGTGCTCGGTCATCTCCTCGTTCAGTGCGGTTTCCAGGACGGTTTTGGTGAACTGTTTGAGTAGACCGTCCGGACCGGTCAGCGACAGACCCTGCTCCTTCGCCAACCTGACCAGCTCCGCGGCCGCCGCAGCTTCCGCGGAGGGCTCGGCCCTCTTCTTCGTCACATCTTCCAGTGTCGTCATCTCGGCACCTCCTCGCTGAGCGTTCACTCAGCTAGTCGGGCCGAAACACCGATTTAGAGACAGTCCCGCCCGCCGCTTACCGCCGGCATCGCGTAACTAACGTCCGTGCCTCGTACAGTTAGTTCGGATGAGCTTGTGTCACTTTAGCTGGGCTAGTTGGTTGAGTACTACTTCGGGGATTGCGGTGGCGGGGATCTGTGTGATGTGGAAGTCGCCGGGAGGAAGTGTTGTTTGTTCTCCGAGCCAGTAGTTTTCGGGGAGGATACTTCCGCGGGTGGTCTGCTGATGGAGTGCTACACCGTGGGCGTCGCGCATTCCGACGGTAAGTCGGTAGTGCGCGGTGACGTTGACGATCGGGGTGTAGGCGTCGAACCCGACCGGCGTGGCGGGGGCGGAGGGGGTTATTGGTCGGTCGTTGAGGAGTATCGCGGCGAAGGGGAGTGCTGCGAAGCCGCGGAGCCAATCGGCGACGTACATCGACGAGTTTTCCGCGTCGTCGGCATCGAGGCTGTCGATGTCGGAAGAACCCGAATGGTGGTGTGTGGCTCGTAGCCACTGCATGGGGGAGGGGATCTGCAGGACAACTGGTCCTGATGCCATTGCTGTCAGTGTTTGTGCAAGATCGATGGCGCCACTGGTGAGGCCCTTGTCCGCGAGCATGGTTCGCAGGGCGTACCCGGTTCTTTTCTTCTGGGACAGTGTATCTCGCAGGGTGGGGTTCTGTTCGAGGTGATGGGTGTAGAAGTGGTTCAGGTCGAGGATGGACAGGTCGGGTTTGAGTAGGCCTTGTGCTTGGTTGAAGAAGCGGGCGTAGCTGGTGGGGTCGTCCCAGGGGGCCGGGCGGTTGCGCAGAAACACTGATTGGGCGTACTCGTGGTGATCGAGTAGGAGTGCTGTGGCGCGGCCCGAGGGTGGTGTGGCGATCGTGGTGAGAAGGCTGGCGGACATGATGGTCTTCCTCGAGAGATTGGTGCGATACCGCGCGGTGATGCTCACACCGACGTGATGTTGGGTCAGCGGAGCATCACCGCGCGGTATCGGCAGGGTCAGGACTTGTGTTGGACTTCCTCGCCGCACTTGGCCTCGAGTTCGCGGACCCGCTTGCTCAGCTCTTCGATCTTGAGCACGCGGCGGTCCGGAATCATGATGAGGGGTAGATCTTCCAGGCGGGCGGTCACCCTCTCCGGCTCACTCTTGCCCCAGTGCGTGGCAACAAGTTGGTTGTTGTCATCGCCCCAGGAACCGAAGTACAGCAGCTCTTTCGGAGGTTCGGGCTTGACGAATTCGGCTACGAATTCCTTGTACGGCTTGCCGCGCTTCAAGCGGTCCTGACGCATCTGTGCGCGTAGCGCCGTGGTGTCCTCCTCGCGGACGACGAAGGTGTCGGGTTCGTAGACGACGCCATACAGTTCGCCGGCCACCTTGTCCGAGATCCGCGCGAGTTGCAAATCCGCCATGACAAGCTCGGGATCTCGTTCGAGGATGTCGCCGTAGCCGCCGCCGGAGCCCTGGCTGATCATGTAGAGCTCGCCTTCCTTGGCGACGTCGAACTGCAGTCCCATGTGGCCGGTCAGGTATTTGCCACCCTCGTAGGGTTGTTCGTTCATCACGCGTTCGATGGACAGGTCGAACTGTGACGGATCTTTGCGGATGATGTCGTAGATATTGATGTTCTTGACCATCGACAACGGATAGGTGGGGCATCCGTAGCCGCCGAACATTCCGCTGACCGACGAGAACTTCGAGCCGGAGGTGACTGTCATGAATCCCCAACTGGGGGTGCCGCGAGAGGCGACGATCATTTCGTAGCCCATGCCGCCTCGGTATTTGCCGAAGCCTTGGTTGTCTGTGACCAGTCGCTTGCTGACCAGCTGCAGGAACGGGACCTCTTCTTCCATGACCTCTTGCTCGGCGATGTCGGCCATCGCGCAGAACAGGGGTGCGACGCCGTCTTCGCCGTCTCGGAATGCCTTGGCGCCGCCGCCCATTCCGTTCAGATCGGCACAGAGGTTGCCGACCTGCTCACTGTGCTGGGTGGTTCCGCCCCACAGAAAGTCGTTGATCTGGTTGAACCAGGGGGCGATCACGTTCGAGTACTTGGTGGGCGAGGAGAACTGCAGCTTCGCGTATGCGGTCTGCAGGGCAGAGAATCCGCGGAACGAAGCTTGGAGTGACTGTCCGACGGGTGCGTCGTATCCGGCGTCTGCCCAGGTGTGTTCCTCGGAAATGACCTCGATGGGGGAGAGGGCACCGGTGCTGCGCGGTAGGTCCGGCCACCAGTACGACAGAATCGCCTGCGTCATGAACGATTTGGTCGAGCCGAGGGGGGAGTTGATGGCCCTGTTGAGGATCTCCGGCCCTGTGCCCGTCAGGTCGACGGTCATGGTGTCGCCTTTGATGGTGATCTTGCAGGCGAACTTGATCAAGATGTTTTCTTTGAGGGTCGAGTCGACGAACTGGTTGAAGGTGACGGTTCCGTCCGGTAGATCCGAAATACGGCGCCGCACCTCGGCTTCGACGTTTTCGACGGTGGTGCGAAGGGTGGAGACGAATGCTTCTTCGCCGACTTCGTCGATGAGGCGGTCGACGGTGTCCATCACTCTGCTGACGGCGCCCATCTTTACCTTGATGTCGGCGAGCATCAGTTTGGGGTCACGTGTCGAATGCTGGAGGAACGTCAACAGATCTCGGCGCAGTCGCCCGCCTTCGACGATCTTGATCGGTGAGGCGCGCAGCCCGTCGTCGAAGGGGGTTTCGGAGCCTGACGGCATTCCGCCGGGCTCGCAGGCACCGTTTTCGCCTTCGTGGATGGTGGCCCCTACCCAGGCGATGATCCGGTCGTCGCGCATGACGGGTACCAGCATCGATTGGTCGGTGTTGTGCACCATTCCGAACCGGGAATCGTTGTGGAAGAAGCCGTCCCCGGGCCGGATTCCGACTGTCGGTTCGTCTTTCCAGTTCTTCATGATGTAGCGGATCGGGTGGTGCAACACAGCGGAGAAGGCGATGACGCCGCGGTTGGAGAGGTAGCTGACGTCGCCTTCGGCTGTGTAGACGGCGACGGAGAGATCCGCCCATTTCGCGCCGGGGGCCGCGCCCATGCTTTCGCACATCTCGAAGGCCTCGTCGAGTGCGCCGGCGAGACGTTTGCGGATGCGGTCAGCTTCGATCGGATCGGTATCCGATGTCATGCAGTAGCTTTCGTGCGCTGTGCGCGGCGCGATCTGGTGGTGCCGCATGATGTCGGGGTCGGGTCCGAGGAAGAGGGTGGTCTCGTCCATGAACTTGTCGACCCACTGCTGTTCTTGTTCGCTGAGTTGCTGGGTTCCGTCGCGGTCGGCGGATGGCCCGGTGCCGTTGTCCAGAATTGTCATGATGCTTTCAGGCTCCTTAGAAAGAACTGTGGTTGATTCGACTGCTCGTCAGTCTTTGAGGAGCCAGACGGCGCCTTGCACGGTCGGCTCGAGTCGCCAGCCCGGTTCGACGAGGTAGGTGGTGCTTTCTGTCGTCACAATGGCAGGGCCGGCGATCACGTATGCGTGGTCGAGGGCGTTCTCGTCGTAGACCGGGGTTTGAACAGGCTCGCTGATGTCGGTGAAGTGGACTTTCCTTGTCGCTACCGGTGTCGGGATTGCGCGGTCACCGCCGGCGTCGATGGAATCGAACTTGACCACGTCGCCGTCGATGTAGGAGGCGACGCGCAAGGTCTGCACGCGCACGCCCGCTTCGGGCGCCTGGGTGCCCTCGCCGTACCGCTGGCCGAAGATTTCGGCGAACGTTTTGATCAGGTACAGCACATCGGCGACACCGTCGACTCGGTTGATGTCGAAAGAAACCGCAGTGGTGACCAACTGGTTGCCGTAACGCATGTCCATCTCGAGTCGGTACTTGACGTCGCTGCGGTTATAGCCCTGACGGACCAGGTCCTCGGCGCCTTTGGCTTCGAGCTCGCCGATGTAGGTGTTGAGCTGTTCGTACTGGTCGTAGATGGTTCGCTCACGCGGTTCGTAGAGCACGATGTACGCGCTCCGCTCGTGGATGTGCAGGGGCTTCATGTTGCCCGCGCCGAGAGCGGAGAACACTGATGCGAACGGGGGGAAGAGAATCTTGCTGATTCCGGCCTTGGCCGCGATCCCGCAGGCGTGCAGCGGGCCGTTGCCGCCGTAGGCGAGCATGGTGTAGTCCTCGACGAGACCGCCACGTGAGCGCAGTTCCTTCTCGATGCCGATGGCCATCTGCTCGTCGACGGTGCGCTTGATGACCTTCGCGACATCGACAGCGTCCATGTCGAGTTCGTCGGAGAGATTTTCGTCGATCGCATAGGTGGAGCGCTTCTTGTTGAGCGCGATGTAGCCGTTAGCGTAGTTCTCGGGGTCTAGGTATCCGAGCACCAAATCGGCGTCGGTGACCGTCACCTGCAAACCGCCGCGGTCGTAGCAGGCGGGGCCGGGGTCCGAACCTGCCGATTCGGGGCCGATCTTCACCGAATTGTGGATCCGGTCGAAAGAAGCGATGGATCCGCCGCCCGCGCCGAGGGTGTTGAGATGGATCATCGGGACCGACACCAGCCAGCGGCCGATGGTCGGCTGGAAATCGTAGTGCCGAACCCCGCCCTCGGGAACCAGGCCGATGTCGAACGATGTTCCTCCCATGTCCATCGATACGACGTCACCGATTCCGGTGGTTTCCGCCAAGTGTTGTGCCCCACCGACTCCGGCGATCGGGCCCGAGTGGATGGTCTGGAGCGCATCGGTCGAGTTCGGCTGGGCCATGCCGCCGGAATTGTGAATGACCAGCATCGGCTTCTCGTATCCGGAGTCACGCAGATTGCTCGACAGCTGATTGAGCGCGTGGAACATCGTCTCGTGGAGGAAGGCGTCGACGATTGTCGATGTCGCCCGGACGTATTCGCCTTTTCGGCCCGACACCTGACTGCTGAGCAGAACGGGGATCGCGCCGAGCTGGTGCGTGGGGTATTCATCAAGGATGATTTCGAGGATCTGCTGCTCGTGGGCGGAGTTCTCGGTGGCGTTGGTCAGCGCCACGACGATGGCTTCGGCGCCGTTGTCCACCAACTCACGAACTTGTTGACGCACGTCGTCGACCATCAGTGGAACCAGGATCTCGCCGACGGCGTCGACTCGTTCCTTCACGGATCGAACCAGGTGACGCGGCACCAGAGGATCCGGTCGCTGGGCGTCCGCCATGTCACCTTGCTTGATGCCGTCGAGGCCCTCACCGTAGCCGCGGCCACGGGAGAGGTGGATTGTGTCTTCGAATCCGTGCGTCACCAGGGCTGCAACCTTGGGGCCCTTGCCCTCGATGAGTGCATTGGTGCCCAGTGTGGTGGCGTAGCGGACCGAATCGACTTCGCGTAGAGCGTCGCTGCGGCTGACACCGGCGCGTGAGCATGCCAAGTCGAGTGCTTCGTTGAAGCCGAGGGCCAGGTTGTGGTGGGTGGTCAACGCCTTCGCTTCGACGTAGATATCGTCCCAGACAAAGAAGCAGTCGCTGAATGTTCCACCGATGTCAACGGAAATGCGTTTCATGAAAGTCTCCTTCGATCCGGGGTCAGCGCTGAGCGTGTGAATGGGAGTGCGAATGCGAAGTGCGGGGTTCGGAGATGGCGTTCTCGCCGGGCCCGTAGTTGATCAGTGTTTCCGGATCGCCGTCGCGGTCGGCCCACTGCTTCTTGAGCGCGTCGATGTCCCAGATCATGTCGACGGTCGGGGGGTGTCCGGGTGGGGTGTATTCGGTTTCGATCTGCGTGCCGCAGCCCGGGCAATAGAATTCGAGGATGCGGCAGAACAACGGATCCGGGGCGAAGGTGTACTCGTATTTCTCCGGATCGAGAATCGAGGGGTGAATCTCGCGGGGGTCTCGGTCGTAGACCAGAGTGCCTTCTTTGTAGTTTCCCCGAGCATTGCCCAGGTCGTGCTGGCAGACCCGGCAGAGCCACCGCTCGGAGTCGAGATCGATTGCGAGATATTCGGTCATGGGGATACGCATGATGTTCTCTACTTTCGTGTCGAGAAATGTCGATGTCACGGTTCGGGCGGTACCGTCGGGCCCGATTACACGGTGTCGGTCAGGATCAGGTCGCCGGAGTTGGAGATCTCCAAGTCCCAGCCGGCCGGAACCTGAGCGGTGAAGAACTGCCCTTCCACGATGGCCGGGCCGGATGCCATCGCACCGGCAACCTGCTGGTCGAGCTGGTAGACCGGAAGATCCTCGACGGAAGTCGCGGAAGTGCGGACCGATCGCGTCATGGTGGACACTGCCGCCGACTTCATCTCCGGAGATCCGCCCTTGACTACCGAATGCGGAAGCTCCCGGATCGCCTTCAACGCCAGGAGGGTCTTGTTCCCGGCAGCCGAGCTGACGTCGAGTCCGCTGTCGAACTCCGTCCGGGTCACCGCGCCGTCGGCATCCTCGACCAGCGATGCCCACTCCAACGAGCAATCAGCGATGTCATATCCCTCTTGGAACATGTCGCGTGTTGCACGCGCACGTAATTCATCCACTGCCGCAGCGATTTCCGCAGAGGTGCAGTCGGTGATGTTAGTTTCGTAGGACTGGGCGATGTCGGAGAAGCTGATACCGAACGCGGAGAACACGGCGGCAAGTTTCGGGACGAGAACGCGCCGCACTCCGGCAAGTCGCGCGGCATCACACGCACTCATCGGGCCACCGCCACCGAATGCGGCGACCGTCGTGGTCTCTGCGCTCTCGACGGCTGCGGCAAATGACTCCGCCACCTTCGCGGCGTAGGCGGCAGCCATCTCGATCAGCGCTTCTTCAACGCTGATCCCCAACGGTTCGGCGACACTCTCGCTGATGACCGCGCGGGACCGTTCTGCGTCGAGGAACATTTCGCCGTCGAGATATGTATCGGGGTCGAGAACGCCGAGAAGCAGATTGACGTCGGTGATGGTGGCCTTCTTGCCACCGAAGCCGAAGCACGCGGGGCCGGGGGCCGCGCCGACGCTTTCCGGGCCGACTACGATCCGGCCGTTCTCGACCGCGATGATGGAACTGCCGCCCACACCGGCGGACTTGACGTCACTGAGCTCGTAGGAGACGGGAATACCGGCGATCCGGCCGCGGCGTTCGGTGGCGATGGCATAGTTCTTCACCGTCCCCACGTCGGTGGTGGTTCCGCCTACGTCGATCATCAGCACATGGGGAAGTTCGTACGCTTGGGCCAATGCGCGTGTGCCTTCGAGTCCTCCGCGAGGTCCGGAAGAATAGGTCTTGAGTGCCACGGACTTCGCGACCCGCGAGGACGCCCCGTCATTACGGTAGATGAGCAGCGGGTTCTTGATCTTGTAGGTGCGTAGGCGTCGTTCAGCGCTGTAGAGGAAGCGTTCCACGGTGGGGTGCAGGAACGAGTTGATGATGCCGGACCAGATTCGGCGTGATCGAAGTTCGTCGGAGGCGAATTCCCAGCTGAAGAGAACGGGGACGGACCCGAGAAGATGCCTCGGGAAACTTTCGAGAATGATCCGCTTGAACAGTGCCTCACGGTCTTTGGTCTTCGCCGCGAGGATCAGCCGTTCCGCACCCGCTGTCGTCAACCTGTTGATCTCCGCGACCAATGTCGTGGTCAAGGCGTCGGCGTCGAGATTGTCGGATACCACCGAGGTGCGGGGGCCGACAAGGTCGTCGAAGAGTGATGCAGACTCTGCGTCGGTGCGCAGCTCGTTCACAATGGCGGCATCATCGGTGATCAAGCCGAGACGAGGACCCTTCCTCTCGACGAGAGCGTTGGTGCCTTGGGTGGAGGAATACCTGATGTGTTGAGTCGAATGCAGCAGACCCGAAAGGTTCTGTTCGCCGTAGATGACCGAGGACACTTTGGTCATGCCGTCGAACAGGCACTGGGACAGATCGACCGGAGTCGTGAGTGTCTTCGTGAATGCGAACTCGGATCCACTGCCGACGCAGATGTCGGTCAAAGTTCCGCCGTTGTCGATGTTGATCAAACGCTCCATCGAGGCTCCTAGCGTTGTCGAGAAGAAATGAAACTAAAGTGATGGGCATCACTTCGAGTGCGAACACGGGAAAGCATCACACCGGGAGCAAGGGTGTGGAGTGTCCGACCTTGGGACACTCCACACCACTGCCTCCGGGTGTTTCCTGAATGCACGGATCACCCCGGCCGCGCGAAGCACCGGTGGCGATTGAGCAGGTCGGCAGGATGGAGGACACAATGATGGGGATCGTCGACGACACTGACAGTGGCGACCGAAAGCGCGCGCGCCTCGGCAACCGGGATGTCCGGTTGGGGGGAACAGACGAGTTCGTCGCTGCTTCCTGGCTCCGATCACAAGCCGCCGGAGTTTCCCCCGAAGGCGGCGATATCCGGTACATCGGTGATGTCGATATCGCATCACGCCTGGTCCATTACGCCCAGCCGGTACTCGAAAAGCTCATCGAATACACCGAGGACGTGCCGCTCAGCGTCGCGGTCTCCGACAACAAGGGGAGAGTGCTCTCCAGGCTGGACACCAACTCTGCGATCGGCGCACTCGTCGATACGATCTCGCTGGCCCCAGGTTTCAGCTATGCCGAGAGTGAGGTCGGGACCAACGGAGTAGGTACGGTCCTCGAATCAGGTCGTTCGGTCCATATCGTCGGGGCCGCGCACTTTCACGAGCGATTCCAGAGGTACTCGTGTTCCGGCGCCCCGATCCGAGACCCCCTCTCCGGCCACATCGAGGGTGTACTCGATCTGACCTGCCTGGTCGAGCATTCGACCCCACTGCTGCACAGTTTCGTTCGGTCCGCCGCATCGACGATCGAAACCGCATTGCTCAACGATCGAGAACTGAACCAACGCATCCTCTTCAATGCATTCTCGAAAATGGAAGCAAAAACTCGTTCACCACTCCTGGTGGCAGGAAAGAACGTTCTGATCTCTACCAGCAAAGCGCAGAAACTCTTCGACGCCGACGAGCAGAGAATAATCGTCCAACACGCACTGTATCTCGCGGAGCGAGCGACAAAAGCCACTGAAGAGATCGAACTTTCTCCACAGCGAATAGTCAAAATACGAACTACGAGAATATCGTCAGGAAAATCTGTTATCGGTGTTGGAGTGTCGATAGTAGATTTAACCACACTTGGTATGGCTATTCACGAAAAGGCTGCTGCAAGGGCTTCTCACTTCAATGTGGCCGATGGGCGATTCTTGGGTACTGGCGCCAATTCTGGTTCCGAATCGTTCAACGAATTTTCTTCAGTGTGGAAGAGTGTCACATCTTCAGTGAGAGGGATGGTCGAACGAAAAGAGCACATTGTTCTCATTGGAGAACGGGGAGTCGGAAAGGAAAAACTGGTCAGGGGTATTGTTTGTGACGTGCATCCAGGCGTCACTGTTATCGACGTCGAACCAGGACTTATTGCAGACGACGTAAAAGCGGACCTCTGTTCCAATGGAAAAGGAACGAGTTATCTCATTCTTCGCCATCTGGAACGGTGGACAACAGACGAGATGATTTCTGCCCATAAGGTGATTTCCGACATAAGTTCACGTGGAAACCCGGTTGGAGTAGCGGCCATAGTGACGGAGGCGGAAAGCTCTGAGTCGGAAGAGGATACTTTTCATCGATCATTTCATGGTCTCTTCGGTCGATCGATACAGGTTCCACCACTCCGGCACCGCATGAATGACCTTCCTCGCCTTGTATATCAAATGTTGAGTGAAATATCCGGTACCGGCGTTTCGGAAGTAAGCAACGAAACACTTGAGAAGCTCTCCGCGTATTTCTGGCCGGGTAATTTAACTGAACTGCGCCATGTG
Source organism: Rhodococcus sp. IEGM 1241 (assembly GCF_033142365.1). Classification (NCBI taxonomy): domain Bacteria; kingdom Bacillati; phylum Actinomycetota; class Actinomycetes; order Mycobacteriales; family Nocardiaceae; genus Rhodococcus; species Rhodococcus sp. IEGM 1241. Next base: position 68,882 of record NZ_JAWLSE010000008.1, on the reverse strand, counting down.
CTCTCCGAATGCTTGTCGAAAAAACCTTCTGGGATGATAGAGGTGGAAGATCTTCCCGCTTCCATCCGTTTGTCATCGATTCATGCTTCTGGAATTCTCGAACATCTAGAGCGGGAGGCTATAGTAAAAAGCCTGGAAGAGAATGATGGAAACAGAATGCGTACAGCAAAGAGCCTCGGAATTGCTCGATCATCGCTGTATCGAAAAATGAAAATCTATAAGATATGAAACGAAACACCTGTGGCATTAAGCCTGAATGCACCGATGTGCTGATTCAGTCGGTGCGACTTCTGTTGCGGGGTATAGTGCGGTTGTGGGCATAGATGATCACCCGATCGCATGTGTCGGAATGTGCGTTCGGTGACCGCGACATCGATGTGTTCCTCGTCGGTGAACACTGCCTCGCGTCGCGCTTTCTGCTTGACGTCGCGCGGGTCAGCAGCGCCCTTTTGATGCCGTACAACCGGGTTACCGGACCGGCCACGATGCCCGAGTGTGACCTGCTGGATCCGCTGCCGGCACACGGTGTGTCTCGGCGGCGAGGTGCACGACATGGAACGGGCCCATCACCCTCTTGACCTGCGGTAATACGTCCTTCGCGGCGGAGTGGTAGCCTGTGAACTCGTCCATCGAGACGACCTTCACCCGGTCCCGAAACGCCTGATCACGATCACGATCACGGTCACGAAGCTCGGATTACCCTGCCCGCGAACGTGTTTCCGCTTGTGCTCGTCCGCACCCAAAGGCTCGCACCCTGTCGAGGTGACCGGACTGGTCGTAGACCACATGCCGGACCGTGGACAGAGCCGGGGAGTTTACCACGTCCCAACTCAACCCCAACGCTGCAGCCACCGCCGAAACGGATGTCTTGTCGCAGGCGAGTCGTTCGAGGATTTAGCCGGTGGTGCGGCGACCACGGTGAGAGTGCGGGTGACGTGGTCGCGGAGCCGACCGGGCTGGCCGCACGTTGGGCAGGTCGGGTCGTGTTCGACGGGCCGGCAGTCGATGTGGGTGAGGTGTTCTGCGACGGCGGCGCCGGTGATAGTGACGCCGAGTTCGACGGTTCTGCAGATGGTGTCGGCGACAAGGTTAGTAGTCTGGTCCATGGGTCCTGTGATGTGTTCGGATTCGGGCTCGGAACCTTCCTCCTCGTATCCCAGGGCCCTCTACATCTTTTGCCTCACTTGATCACCGGTGGATCGACTCATGCACTCCAGATCCGGAACAGCCAGATTCTCTCGTGTGGTCACGGTGCATGGAGGACCTCTGTGTCAGGTATCGCCCCAGTGACAAAGGAAAGTCGGGCGGGGTGAGAATGGTAGTAAGGCAATGAGCGCTAAAGAGAGCGGCGCGGCGACTCGAACGCGAAACAAGAACTACAACCTGATCCGCTTCGTCGAAGCGTCGTTGAGCAAAACATTGTGTATGCAGACCTCCATCGAGGATACCGAGCGTGACGGGTACCCTTAAGTGGCAGGTCTGTTCCGCAAAGCTCAAAGCGAGGCCGCCCCGAGTAGAAGTTGCTTCTCGACAGGCTCGCTCTGTCGGTCACGTGAGGTTCGTTCATTATCGGTTCGTCTGGGTCGAAGGGCGTCGTGGGAAGATCTCCTTGATGGGCGCGCGCGGCCTCGTCGCCGGTATCGATATCGTTCGTCCCAGCGACACTTACCCAAAAGAATTTCAGAATGAGGAAGACCACGCCGAGTAGTTGCGGTGATACCTCACCGATAGCTCCCTGCCACGGACCCGGTACGCGAGCACCAGTTGGTCCATCTACCTCAGAGCGAGAGAAGGCGCTTCATAGCGCATTCGATCGGTGCGGGTGAGCCTGGCTGTACTTCAGGGGATCTTTCGATCTCCTGAACCTGCCACCGTGGCCGGGCCTAAACGCGGCGCAAATCTGTACGGGTTGCTCTTGTTTAACCCTCTGGGGCGGCCATGATCGTGGGTTTGTCAGGCGCGGGCACGGGTGCCTACTGTTCTTGTCCGTCCAGTTCCGGGTTCGCTTCGAGTGGTTCGAAGTATCGGGGGTTGGGGTTGGTGAGGGCTCTGACGATGTCGCCGTATCCGAGAACGCGGGCAGGCGGTCCTTGGTAGATCATTTCCTCTGTTCCGATGTAGCGAAAGCGCATGACGGGCTCCTGCAGGTGAGGTGTTCGGGATGATCTGGCGGGGTGACTGCGATACGGTCCGGAGTCTGTCGAGTTGTGCGGTGTCGGAACGAACTTCGGTGTAATACCCTGCGCAGGGTCACGGCTTTTCGTGCGGCCACTACTGCGGGTCGAGGTGGTGCTGTTCCGTGGCGGTGCACCGGTGGTCGGGTTCTCATCGCTGGAGCCTGGTGTGAAGCGCGGAGACCGTGATAGCTGCTCCGACGTGCTCGGAGACCGTTCGCACGAGGGTGCGATCGGTGATGTCCGGTAGGAAGCGGTGCGCGGCGGTGCGCGAGTGCAGAGCGCGTGCCGATGCGGCGATCAGATCCGGGGTCATCATGGTGATGCGGTGACCGCAGCCTGCACTGAGCAGGCCCGCGAGCGGCAACGACGAGTATTCGAAGGGATCTGCTGGCGGGCGAATGCACCGAAGAGGTGAGATCGATTTCTCGGTGGTGGACAAGTCGATCAACACATCGCACTGTTCGATGATCCGGCGGGTGTCCTCGCGTGTTGAGTTGGTGGTATCGATGTCGGTGACGGTGCCGATGCCGCACTGGGTCAGCACATCTTCGAGTAGTGGCGCGTGCCGGGACTGCGAAATGTAGACAGTCGCCATCCACGGCCATACGCCTTGCCTGTCGAGGGCGGTCAGCGTCAGGGCCGCGAGTGACGCGGTCATGGTTTCGTTGTCGGCGATGACAAGGGGGCCGTGGAGGGCGGCTACTTCGTGTTGGACGATCGCGGTGCCGTAGGGCGGTAAACCGATCAGGAAGACCGTTTCGACGTGATCGGGGAGCGCGAGGATGGTTTCGACCAACCGGGGAACGTCGTTGAACGAGAGTGCGGTGTGCTCGGCGCGGAGTGCGGTGCGGTAGCGGATGAGTGCGGCGTATCCCTCGCCCCAGGTTCTGCGGTTGCGGTGCAACCGGCGCAGGGGAGACCACATCGGATCGGCCGTGATCACGGCAACTTTCCCGCCGGCGGGCAGCGTCGGATTCGTGGCGTGTTGTCGGGTGGGTACGTCGAGGTCGGGGTGATCAGCGGTCATGTGGTCCTGAGGTGGTGTGTTCTCCCCGCGTGCGGACAGTCGCTCGCGGCGGCAGGGAAGGTGGCGGCCGGTCATGGCTGCTGCGGCAAGGGCCGGCCGTGGAGGAACGCGATCAGCAGAGCGTTGACCTCCTCGGGTCGCTCGAGGTAGCCGAAGTGACCGCACTGGGCGATTTGTTCGTATCGGGCGCCGGGGATGGCTGCGGCGACTTCGATGCCCTGCGCGGGCGGGGTCAAGCGGTCGTCCCCGAATCCGATGACGAGGGTCGGTGCTTGGATCGCGGCGAGATCGGTCAGTCGATTGCGGGATCGATCCATCGCTGTCTGGGCGCGGACACCGGCAGAGGTGGTGGTGGGTGCGGAGTACTCGAAGATGTCGAGCCATTCCTGGGCCTTCAGCGGATCGGCGAGGGTGTGCGGGGAGAGGTTCAGCACCGCACTGATAGCCGCGGTGTAGGAAGGCGGCAAGTCGATCCCTGCCTGGTGGAGGGCTCGTTGTCCGCGGTTGAGGGCGGCTTCGACGGGGTGCGGTCGACCGGTGGCGGCGAGCATGATCGCCTTGGCGATCAGTTCGGGGCGGGTGATCGCCAGCTCTTGTACCACTCGTGAGCCCAGCGATGTACCGATCACGTGGGCGGGTCCGCCGAGATGTTCGATCAGGGCCGCAGCGTCGGCGGCGAGGTCGGCGATGCTCATCCCCTCGATCCCGGCCGTGCTCGTGATTCCGCGGTTGTCCATCGTGACGACTTCGAAGCCGGCCTTCACCAGCGCCGGAACCTGGTACGTGTTCCACACTCGGCCGGGGCTGCCGGCGCCCATGATCAGCAGTACACGCGGGCCGGAGCCGGTGACGACGTAGTTGACGGGGACGTGGTTGAGGGTGAGGGTCGGCATGGGTCCTGTTTCGTGAGGTGGGTCAAGGGCGAGCGAAGACGAGTGCGGTGTTGTGTCCTCCGAAGCCGAAGGAATTGTTGACGGCGTAGTCGACGGGTCCGATGCGCGGCGACGTCGTTACCACGTCGAGGTCGATCCTCGGGTCGAGTGTGTCGAGGTTGAGTGTGGGGGGGATGACGCCGTCGCGGACGGCGAGGACGGTGAGAACCGCTTCGAGTGCCCCGACGGCTCCGACGGAGTGCCCGAGGGCAGATTTCGGGGCGTAGATCGCTGCGTGTGTGCCGACCGCAGTGGTGATGGCCTGTGCTTCGGCGATGTCGCCGGCCGGGGTGGCGGTGGCGTGGGCGTTGATGTGGGTGATGTCGGCGGGTGTCAGCCCGGCTCGCTGAATGGCGTGGGTCATCGCGCGAGCGGCTCCGCGGCCGGTGGGGTCGGGAGCGACGAGATGGTAGCCGTCGGAGGTGGTACCGCAGCCGAGCAGACGTGCATGGATCGTCGCACCGCGTGCGAGGGCGTGCTTCTCGGTTTCGAGGACCATCAGCGCTCCGGCTTCGCCGAAGACGAAACCGTCCCGGTCCTTGTCGAACGGACGCGACGCACCGGCAGGGTCGGCATTGTTCGAGCTCAGCGCGCGCATCGTGGCGAAGCTGGCGATGGAAAACGAATCGATGCGGCCTTCGACTCCGCCGGCGACGACCATGTCGGCATCGCCCATTGCAATCATCCGGTAGGCCTGCGCGATGGCTTCCGCTCCTGACGAGCATGCCGACACCGGGGTCATCACCCCGCCGCGGGCGCCGAGTTCGAGGCCCACGGTCGCGGAGGGGCCGTTGGGCATGACCATCTGCACTGCGAAGGGGGACACTTTGCGGTAGCCGCCGGTTCTGAGCCGGTCGACCGCATCGATCAGGGCGTCGCCGCCTCCGAGTCCGGTGCCGATGACCACAGCCAGACGATCCTTGTCGACGTCGGGTGAGCCTGCGTCTGTCCATGCCGTGCGCGCGAGTGTCAATGCGACCCGTGCCGGCCAACTCATCCGCCGGATCTCCACCCGGGTGAGGGCATCGTCCGGAGAGACCTTCAAGTGAGCGCCGATACGGACCGGCAGGTCGAATTCCTCGACGAACGAATCGTCGAGAAGACCGATTCCGCTCTCCCCCGCGAGGAGCGCCTTCCATGTGCCGGCGACATCACCGGCGACCGATGTGGTCGCTGCGAGGCTGGTGACGACGACGTTGGGGGCGCGGCCGAGCCAGGACCGTGCCTCGGTGGTGCTCACCGGTCGCTGCTCGGCGCGGCGAGTTCGAGCGCTGCCGCGGCTTCGAGGGTGTGGATGTAGTCCACGACGTCGCCGACGGTGCGCAGACCCATCAGATCCTCGTCGGGAATTTTCACGTTGTACTTGTCTTCGGTCTGTACCGCGATTTCCACCATGGACAGTGAGTCGATACCGAGATCGTCGACGAAGGACGTGCCGATGCCGATTTCGGACGGCTCGATTCCGGTGACCTCTTCGATGATCTGTGCGAGCTCGGTGACGATGGTTTCCTGCGTGCTGGCCATCAATGACGTCCCTTCGAATGAACGGTGGTGTTCGGCTTCTGGTGCTCTCGGACAGGTAGGGCTAAGCTCACGCCATCTTGCCATAATATCTAGTTAAGAATATTAGCAAGTAGCTGTTGTCAGGGATGCTTGCGACTCCCCACGGCCAACTCGGTCGCGTGGGCTTGCGTGAGCTCCGCGGGAAGCCGGGCACCTCGCCGGCTGATGGATGAAGGAACACACAATGCGCGATGCAGTGATCGTCGAAGCCGTACGAACCCCTTTGGGCCGGCGCAACGGAGTGCTCTCGACCATTCACCCGGCCGATTTGTCGGCCCAGATTCTGGTGGGGCTGGCAGATCGCACCGGCCTCGATCCCGCAGTCGTCGACGATGTCATCTGGGGTTGCGTCAGTCAGGCCGGCGAGCAGACCGGTGATATCGGGCGGACCGCCGTATTGGCGGCCGGGTGGCCGCACACCGTCACCGGGGTGACCATCGACCGGCAGTGCGGATCATCGCAGCAGGCGGTGCATTTCGCTGCCGCAGGGTTGATCGCCGGACAGTACGACGTGGTGGTTGCCGGTGGCGTCGAATCCATGAGCAGAGTTCCGATGGGATCCTCGTCCGGCGGGATGAATCCCCTGGGAGATTGGTTCTTGGCGCGCTATCACGGCGTCGCTCCCTCGCAAGGGGTCGGTGCGGAAATGATCGCCGAGCAGTGGGGTCTGTCGCGCCGTCAATGTGACGACTTCGCGCTCGCCTCGCATGCGAAAGCTGCGCACGCGCAAGACGACGGATACTTCGACGACCAGATCCTGCCGATCGTGCTCGCCAACGGCACCAAGATCGCCCGCGACGAGGGGATCCGCCGCGGCGGAACGCCGGAAACCCTGGCCGGGATCAAGACCGCGTTCTCCGACACCGGGGTGGTGACGGCGGGGAACAGTTCCCAGATTTCCGACGGTTCGGCTGCACTGTTGATGATGACCAGCGAGAAGGCGGCGCAGTTGGGGCTGACACCGATCGTTCGAGTCCATTCTGCCGTCCTGGCGGGCGCCGATCCGGTGATCATGCTGACCGCACCGATTCCGGCCACGGAGAAAGCCTTGTGGCGCAGCGGTTTGGCGTTGTCCGATATCGGAGTTTTCGAGGTCAACGAAGCCTTCGCCACGGTGCCCCTTGCCTGGCTGGCCGAAACAGGGGCAGACCCGAAGCGGCTCAATCCGCACGGCGGCGCCATCGCACTCGGACATCCCCTCGGTGGTAGTGGCGCACGCCTGATGACCACGATGATCCACCACATGCGAAACACGCGAACGCGTTACGGACTGCAGACCATGTGTGAGGGCGGTGGACAAGCGAACGCCACCATCCTCGAACTTCTCTGATCCACCCGTATCCACGGCGGTGATCCTCGCCGAGCCCTCGCGCGAGGATCGCCCGAGCCGCCTCGACGTTCAGCGGGGGACGGATGTGTGAGCGGTGAAAAAGTATAGAGGAGAAGGGAATACGAACATCAGACACGTCATCCGTCGTACGGTATTCGTCACGGTATCGACCGCGGCGTTGGCGGCGTCGGCGGTGAAATTTCCTACTCTGGTCCTGGTCTACGTCATCATCGGTTCGCTACTGTTCTTCTCTCGATACCTCGACGACGATACCGACGCGCGCTCACACGACAAGCGTGATTCCGGAACGGGAAAAGACCGTACCGACCGGACAACCACGTTCGTCGCCGAGCGCGAAAATCGTCGAAGATAGTTGCGCGCCCCTTCGTCGGTGAATATCTGTGGCCGTCGAATTTTCCAGGCCGCACTCGTATCGACACGACCGGATGTGTCAACGCAAGGGATGCGGCGGGCTAGATACCGGTGACGGCAATGCCGATCGCCGCGACAGTGATCATCACAAACCCGAAACACGCGAGCACCCACCACCGTTCACCGCCGACAGCATCGGTACGGCGATGCCGTGCAAGCCAGAGAGCGTAGGGCGCAGCAACTGCGAGACCCAGGACCGCGAGAACGGCGAAGACCACATGTACCCGGATCATGGACACGAGAATTCCTCACCGCCCCGTGACATCGACGGGGTTGTCATGCTTTCTTGACGAACTCGGATTTCAGTTGCATCGACCCGATTCCGGCGATTTTGCATTCGATATTGTGGTTGTCGGCACCGTCGACCAGGCGTATGTTGCGCACCTTGGTTCCAGCTTTGATTCCTGTCGGACTGCCTTTGACCTTCAAGTTCTTCACCACGGTGACCGCGTCCCCGTCGGAAAGCTCATTTCCGACGGAGTCGACAACGATGGACCGGTCGACCATCTGCGATCCCTGGTGAGATGTCCATTCGTGAGCGCATTCGGGGCACACCAAGAGCGCCCCCATCTCGTAGCTGTATTCGCTGGAGCACCGTGGGCACGGCGGCAGTGCATTGTTCACGGGGCCATCCTCTTCCTTGTTCGGCATACTGATTCTTCGATTCGTGACACGTCTCGTCGGTTCGCGGCGCTGAGGCAGAGTCGACGTGCCCGCCCCGGACGCGATATACCGACGGAGCCGGCCGGGTTCTGGTGACTTGTCTGCCGTGCACATGTGGATGCTTACGCCTTGGGGACGCGGATGATGAGTGCGTCGCCTTGTCCGCCGCCGCCGCAGAGTGCGGCTGCGCCGATGCCGCCGCCGCGGCGTTGCAGTTCGAGGGCGAGGTGCAGGGCGATGCGGGCGCCGGACATGCCGAGGGGGTGTCCGACGGCGATGGCGCCGCCGTTGACGTTGACCTTGGCGGGGTCGAGGCCGAGTTCGCGGGTGGAGGCGATCCCGACGGCGGCGAACGCTTCGTTGATTTCGACGAGGTCGAGGTCGGTGGGGTCGATGCCTTCCTTGGCGCAGGCCTTGGCGATGGCGCGGGCGGGTTGGGACTGGAGGGTGGAGTCGGGTCCGGCGACGACGCCGTGGGCGCCGATTTCCGCGATCCAGGTCAGGCCGAGTTCTTCGGCTTTGGTTTTGCTCATCACGATCACGGCGGCGGCGCCGTCGGAGATCGGGGAGGCGGAGCCGGCGGTGATGGTGCCGTCCTTGCTGAACGCGGGACGCAGTTTGCCGAGGGATTCGGTGGTGGTGTCGGCGCGGATGCCTTCGTCCTGCGCGAAGACGATCGGCTCGCCCTTGCGTTGGGGGATGGAGACGGGGACTACTTCGTTGTCGAACAGGCCGTCTTTCCAGGCGCGGGCCGCGTTCTGGTGTGAGGCGGCGGCGAAGGCGTCCTGCTCGGCGCGGGTGATGTGGGCGGTTTCTTGTTGGTTGACCTGTTCGGTGAGCAGGCCCATGGCCTGGTCGGTGAAGATGTCGTGGAGGCCGTCGTAGGCCATGTGGTCGCGGAGGGTGACGTCGCCGTATTTGAAGCCTTCGCGGCTTTTTTCGAGCATGTGGGGTGCGCGGGACATCGATTCCTGCCCGCCGGCGACGACGATGTCGAATTCTCCGGCGCGGATGAGTTGGTCGGCGAGGGCGATGGCGTCGATGCCGGAGAGGCACACTTTGTTGATGCTCAGGGCGGGGACGTTCATGGGGATGCCGGCGGCGACGGCGGCTTGGCGGGCGGGCATCTGGCCGGCGCCGGCGGTGAGGACCTGTCCCATGATGACGTAGTCGACTTGTTCGGGGGCGACTCCGGACTTGTCGAGGGCGCCTTTGATGGCGATGCCGCCGAGGTCGGACCCGGAGAGGTCTTTCAACGATCCGAGGAGTCGACCCAAGGGCGTTCGAGCTCCCGCAACAATCACGGTGGATGTGTTCAACGCGTACTCCAGTCTTTTACGACGGTCTCGGGGTTCGATTGCCGAGACCGCGCCGGTGAAATGGCCTGTAACGGATGGCGCCGTGCGCCTGATCAGGCAGTGAGGATGTAGAACACCGCGGCCATCGCCAACACCACAGCGGCGGCGGATGCCATCGACGCCGTCAGGGAGGTCGGGGGCGGATTCATCGGATCTGTTCCTGACGTCGACCGCGCCGTCATGGACGGTAGCGGGATTCGTAGGCCTGCTTTTCCTCGTCCATTTTCTTTTTCTCGTGCACGTCCAGGAGCGCCGGGCTCAATCCGTGGCTGACCAGGCGGTGCCGCAGGTAGATCTTTTTCAAGGCGAGAAGGAAATAGACGAAGGGCAGGAAGAGCAGGAGCACCATGCTGATCCGGATGATCCAGGGGCCGGGGATCAGCAACAGTCCCACCAGGATCGGCAGCAAGGGGACGATGCACCGTGTCGCGTAGCGGCGGGCGGCGCCGGGGCCGGTGATGTCCTCGATCACCCACGGAATGAACTCGTCCGGCAGGGTGCGTCCGGCGAGGTACTTGAGGTGCTGGGCGAAGGTGGGATGTGCGATGGTTCCGTTCTGGGACATGGTGTTTCATTCCTCGATGTTCATCGATAGGTACTGGTTCCTCGGAAGCACCAGCATGCGGGCGTATTCGATGGCGCGTGGTGTGTCGGAGAAGATGTGTCGGCGTTCGCTGTCGGAGGTGGTGAAGACACCGAGGGCTTTCAGTGGCCGGAGGTGGTCCGGTTTCATACCGGAGATCAAGACGGTGATGTGGCGGTGTTCGAGTTTGTCGATGGCGTCCTTGAGGACGATGGCGCCGGTGGCATCGATCGCGGTCACCCGTGACATGCGCAAGATGACGACCTTGACGTCGGAGACGTCCGCCAATTCGAGCAGGAAGCGGTGGGCGGCGGCGAAGAACAAGGCGCCGTCGATGCGGTAGGCGACGATGTGTTCACGGAGCAGTTCGTGTTCTTCGCTCTGGTGCCCGTCGTCGTCGAGGGGGACTTGTTCGATCTTGGCCGATTTCGCCACTGCGCGCAGTGCCAGGATCGCGGCGAATGCGACACCGACCGCGACCGCGGTGACGAGGTCGAGTGCGACGGTGACCAGAAATGTTGCGCCCATGACCGCGGTGTCGGCGCGGGTGGCGCGCGCGATGGCGATGATCGAGGCTGTTTCGACCATGCGCACGGTGGTGGCCAGCAGTACCCCGGCGAGAGCGGCCAAAGGTATCTCGGCGACCAGGGTCGATGCCAGGTAGACGATCGCGGCCAAGATGACGGCATGGGTGAGTGCGGCGAGGCGACTGCGTGCGCCGGATCGAACGTTGACGGCCGTGCGGGCGATGGCACCGGTGGCCGGGACGCCGCCGAACAGGGGTGCGGCGATGTTCGCCAACCCCTGTCCAAACAATTCCCGGTCGGGATTGTGGCGGGTCCCGACTCCCATCGAATCCGCCGCGGTCGCCGACAGAAGTGATTCGAGGGCGGCCAGCGCGGCCACTGCCAGGGCCGGGGCCACCAGCGAGGTCAGATCTCCCAGATGCAGAAAGTTCAGTGTGGGTGCGGCGATGCCGGAGGGGATTTCACCGATGCAGGCGATGTCGAGGTGCAGCAGTTGCGCGGCCAACGTCGCGGCAGCCACGGCGACGAGCGAGAACGGAACCTTGGGGAAGTAGCGTCCGCCGACGAGGATGGCGACGGCCACCGCGAGCGCTGTTGCCGGCGTGAGAATCGAGGGGTGCGCGACGAATTTGGCGACCGCATCCGCTGCGCTGCGCCACACTTTGTCCCCTTCGGCGTCGGTGATACCCAGAGCAGCCGGGATCTGTTGGAGGGCGATGACCACGGCGATACCAGCGGTGAATCCTTCGATGACCGGTGCCGGCATGAAACGCACTGCCCGCCCGACTCCGGCGAACGCCAACACCACCAGCACGATGCCGGCGATCAGTCCGACCGCCAGGACACCGGATCCGCCGTATTCGTGAACGATGGGAACCAGGACCACGGTCATGGCCCCGGTCGGCCCGGACACCTGGAACCGGGAGCCGCCGAAGACAGCGGCGACGGCGCCGGCGACGACAGCTGTGGTCAGCCCGGCCGCCGCCCCGAGTCCGGTGGAGATGCCGAATCCCAAGGCCAGCGGAAGGGCGACCAGTGCCACGATCAGGCCGGCCAGCAGATCCGCGCCGGGTGCGCGCAGCGACGAACTCCATTCGCTCCATCGCGGCAACAGGTCCCGTACGGCCTGGGCAGCGCGGCCGAGCGAGTTCTGCGGGGACGGAGTGGAATTCGGTGCGGGCGTAGCGGTCATAAGGTTCCTCGGTACTGCGAGAAGAAAGTGGAAGCCTGTCTGGTTACTTGCTAATATTAGCAAGTAACCAGATGAAGGGAGCGGTGATGCGTGTAACACCACTGCGCGGACTGCTGAGCGCGCCGCTGCTGCAGTGCCGCGAATGTGCCAGGTTGTGCCGTCGGTCCGCGGTGACGCCGGGCGGAAACGTGTGCCCATGGTGTGGGGAGCAGGCGTTGTCGACGGCTGTCCTGGGCTCCCCGCTGCGCTCGTCGAGTTGACGGCGCTTTCTCGGCGTGGGATCACCACGTTCGGTCTCACGTCAAGAAGATCCCGATCCGGGAGGTTGAGGGGCAACTTGACCGGATCGGGATCTTCGATGAGGGCCTCCAGCGCGAGAGACTCGACGTGAGATGCGCTGGCAGCCCTGCTCGGGGGGTCAGCAGTCGTCGGCGCGGGTGCGCACACGCCGGAAATGCGTGTCGCGGGACGGGGCCTCGTCGGTGAGTTCGTAATCGAACGTCGACAGTCGTTGACGCAAGGCACGCAACTCTTCACGCAGCGCGTCGGGGAGTCTGTTGCCGCCGATCGTGGCGTACCACTGATCGATGAGGGGAAGTTCGGCCGCCCACTCCGCCGGGTCGACCTTCAAGGCAGCGGCAATGGTGGGACGATGTATGCCGAGTCCGGTCAGATCCAGGGCATCGAGGGTCGGAACGTGACCGATCGGGGTCGCCTCGGACTCGCCGGTTCCCTCGACGCGTTCGAGTGCCCACTTGAGGATCCGTGAGTTTTCTCCGAAGCCGGGCCACAGGAACTCGTCGTGGTCGCCGCGGCGAAACCAGTTCACGTAGAAGATCTTCGGCAGCTTCGAGGACTCGGTGCGCGCGCCGATATCGAGCCAGTGCTGGAAATAGTCCCCGACGTGGTAGCCCAGGAACGGCAACATCGCCATCGGGTCGCGGCGCACCACCCCGACGGCTCCGGCTGCGGCGGCCGTGGTCTCCGAGGAGAGTGTCGAGCCGAGGAAGACGCCGTGCTGCCAGTCGAAGGATTCGGTGATCAACGGCATGGTGGTGGCGCGTCGGCCTCCGAAGAAGATCGCCGAGATCGGAACCCCTGCCGGGTCGTTCCATTCCGGCGCCACTGTCGGGCACTGTGCGATCGGGGTGCAATAACGTGAATTCGGGTGTGCTGCCGGTGTTCCCGACGTCGGAGTCCACTCGCGCTGTTGCCAATCGAGGAGATGCGCCGGGGGCTCTTTGGTCATCCCCTCCCACCACACGTCACCATCGTCGGTCAGGGCGACGTTGGTGAAGATGGAGTTCCCTTTCTCGATCGTCGCCATGGCATGCGGGTTCGTCGCGGTGCTGGTACCCGGGGCGACACCGAAGAAACCGGCTTCGGGGTTGACGGCGTAGAGCCGGCCGTCGTCACCGAAACGCATCCAGGCGATGTCGTCACCGATCGTTTCCGCGGTCCACCCGTCGAGTGTGGGATCGAGCATCGCCATGTTCGTCTTGCCGCACGAGGACGGGAACGCCGCCGCGATGTAGTGCACGACCTCGTCCGGGGAGGTGAGCTTGAGGATGAGCATGTGCTCTGCCAGCCAACCCTCGTCCTTGGCCATCTTCGACGCGATACGCAAGGAGTAGCATTTTTTCCCCAGCAGCGCGTTCCCGCCGTAGCCCGAGCCGTAACTCCAGATGGTGCGTTCTTCGGGGAAATGGGAAATGTACTTGGTGTGATCGCACGGCCACGGGACGTCGACCTGCCCGTCGTAGAGGGGTGCGCCGACCGAGTGCAGACATTTGACGTACTCGACATCCCCACCGAGTGCCTCCCAGACCGGTGTCCCGGACCGGGTCATGACCTGCATCGACACGGCGACGTATTCCGAGTCCGTGATCTGGACACCGAATTTCGGTTCCGGGGCATCGAGGGGCCCCATGCAGAAGGCGATGACATACATCGTGCGCCCCGACATCGCGCCGCGGTACTGCTCGGTCATGACCGTCTTCATATCGAGGGGGTCCATCCAATTGTTCGTCGGACCGGCATCTTCGCGCGACTGGGAACAGATGAACGTCCTGTCCTCGACCCGGGCGACGTCCTCGGGATCGGAGACACACCGGAACGAGTTCGGCTTGCGGTCCAGGCGCACGAACGTGCCTTTGTCGACGAGCAGATCGGTCAGGCGATCCCATTCGGCGCCGGACCCGTCGCACCAGATCACCTCACGCGGTGAGGTCAGGTCCTCGACCTCGGCCACCCAGGCCGCGATGTCGGCACGAAGCGCGCCGAGACGAATCGGGTCGGAGTCGATATGGGTTGTCACTGTGTTCTCCTGACATGTGTTCGGTGCGCGGTACGCATCTGTCCGAGCGGGATAGGCGAGAAATTCGATCAGTGCAGGTGGGTGCTGTACGGAGGGGCGTGGCCGAGGGATTTGGTGACCTGTCGGGCGATCGAGGAGAGCAACATCCGCTCGTCCGCGGACGGGAGAGTGCACCCCGGCGGGGTGATCAACGCCAGTGAGCGCGCGCAGGCGGCGATCATCTCGGCGGTCAGGACGGTGACGTCATGGCCGCAGAGGACACCGAGCAGTCCGGGAAGAACGACCGCGCCGTGATCGAAAGTTTCACCAGGCAAGCTCACCACTTGCCGTGTGGGTACCGAATCGCCCACGCAGCCATCGAGATCGACGAGAACATCGTTGTGTTCCATCAGTCGGCGCAGCGGAAACTGGTGCGCATCACTGGTGCGCCAGCTGCTGATACCGGCGACACCGGACATCAACAACGTCGGCCCGAGCATCGGAGCTCGATGGGCCCCGGTGATCACCACTTGCCCAACCCGCGGCCCCACGACGAGGTTGCGCAGCGCCGAAATCGTCATTGCGGTCAATGTTGCTGTCACGACGTCGATCTCGGTGACGACCAGCGGGCCGCCCCGCTCGGCGACCCCGTGCTGCACGGCGGTGGCGGCAGGGGCGTCCAGTCCGACGACGAAGGCAGCGGAGATGCGCGGTTGCAGGCTCAGTACACGGGCGATCACGGTGTTGACGTCCGCCGTCGCCAAGGGCAACCGAACCGCGTGCAGTGCCGTCCGGTCGCAGATCATGGCGGCGTAGTCCTCCATCGCCTCCCACGGTGACCGCGTCCTGACCTCGGCGCGATGTGATCTGGCCGCGGCAACTCCCACCACCGCGACATCGACGCGGCTCAAGACTGCACTGCCTGGATGGACGTCGTTGGTCGTCACCGCCCGCCACCTCTTTCGAATCGATCAGCCGGTTGTCCGGTTACTAGTTCTACAATGTACGTACTTTAGCAATTTCGCAACTAGTGGATACGGGCAGGAGCCCGTCCTGCAGGATGTGCGCTCTACCGTGCTTTACCGGCCAGAGCGGGTGGCTCCGGAATCTCCTCGACCAACATTTCGGCCTGGCCGGCGACCATTCCGGTCAAGATGGCCCGCGCCGTGGTCAACAAATCGGCGACACGCGGCGACGTCAGAGCGTACGAGACGGACAACCCTTCCCGCCGTGCGGTCACCAGACCTGCTCGGCGCAGGATGGACAGTTGCTGCGACAGATTTGCCGGCTCGATCCCGACCTCGGGAAGCATCTCCGAGACGGCATGCTCACGCTCACTCAAGAGCTCGAGGACGCGAATACGTGCGGGGTGTCCCAGCGTCTTGAAGAAGTCGGCCTTCATCTGATAAAGCGGCTGCCGCGAGTTCACAACCACGACGCCTCCTGTCACTCGAATCGGATCGTCGGCATGCGCATAGGTGTGGCGCGCCGCTGTCCTGCCTCTGCGAAACGTGCGCAGAAGCTCCCACCGGTTGTGGTACTTGCGAATCTTAGCAATTTGCGTGGGTATCCGTCGGCGCAGAGCGGGAAGTGGCGGCCGTGGCGAAGCTTCAAATCGCAACATGTTTCAGAATCAGGCGTCACTGAGTTGAAATATGTTGTGGTATAGCTTTATTCGTCGCCCTGAAAATGACACACACGTTCTAATAATTTTTGCTACTCGAGGAGGTACGACAACACATGGGAAATCCTGTGATCGTGGAAGCGGTACGCACTCCCATCGGAAAGCGCGGAGGATGGCTCTCGGGTCTGCACGCCGCCGAATTGCTGGGAGCTGCTCAACGAGGGCTACTCGATCGTGCGGGACTCGATCCGATGCTCGTCGAACAAGTCATCGGGGGGTGCGTCACTCAAGCCGGCGAACAGTCCAACAACGTGACGCGGACTGCATGGCTGCATGCCGGTCTTCCCTGGCAGACCGGATGTACCACCATCGACTGCCAATGCGGCTCGGCCCAACAGTCGACCCATCTGATCGCCGGTCTGATTGCCACCGATGCGCTCGACGTCGGAATCGGCTGTGGCGTCGAAGCGATGAGCCGAGTTCCCCTCGGTGCCAATGTCGGTGTGCACGCCGGACCTCGTCGACCTGCCTCCTGGAACATCGACATGCCCGATCAATTCGAGGCCGCCGAACGCATCGCCCGCCGCCGCAACCTGACGCGGACCGACATCGAAGCCTTCGGCGTGCACTCGCAGGTGAAAGCGCACCGCGCGTGGGCGGAGCACCGTTTCGACACCGAAGTGCTGCCCGTCACAGCGCCGGTGCCCTCATCGGGCTCGGAACCTACCTACACGCTGGTCGAGAAAGATCAGGGTCTGCGAGAGACCACTGCGGAGGCACTTGCTGCGCTCACCCCGATCATTGCCGGCGGAATACACACCGCCGGAACCTCGTCGCAGATTTCCGACGGCGCAGCTGCGGTCCTGCTGATGGACCACACCCGCGCCGAGCAACTGGGCCTGACGCCGCGTGCCCGGATCGTCGCGCAATGCCTCGTCGGCGCCGAACCCGAATTCCACCTCGACGGACCGGTACAGGCAACCAGTCGGGTGCTCGACAAGGCCGGAATGAAGATCGGCGATCTGGACCTGTTCGAGATCAACGAGGCATTCGCCTCCGTCGTCCTGTCCTGGGCCAGCGTGCACGACCCCGACATGAACACGGTCAACGTCAACGGCGGCGCCATCGCCCTCGGACATCCCGTGGGAAGTTCCGGAGCCCGACTGATGGCCACCGCACTGCACGAACTCGAACGACGCGACGCCTCAACAGCATTGATCACCATGTGCAACGGAGGAGCCCTCGCCACCGCCACGATCATCGAACGCATCTGAGAGCGGGGTCGGTCGAGTCGACGCCTCGGTGAGCCGACCGACCCCCACCGACAGTGAAGAAACGAACATCCGAGAACGGGCGTCATCCCAAGCGTTCGATGATCGTCACGTTCGCCGTGCCGCCACCTTCGCAGATCGTTTGCAAGCCGAAGCGCCCGCCTGTGCGTTCGAGTTCGTTGAGCATCGAGGCGAACAGTTTCGTTCCGGTAGCGCCGAGCGGGTGCCCGAGGGCAATCGCACCGCCGTTGACATTCACCCGGGCGGGATCGGCGCCGGTTTCCTTGATCCACGCCAAGACCACCGGCGCGAAAGCCTCGTTGATCTCCACCACGTCGATGTCGTCGATACTCAAACCGCACTTGCCCAGCGCGTACTTCGTGGCCGGTATCGGCGCGCTGAGCATGAAGATGGGATCCGCGCCCCGCGCGCTCAGATGATGAATGCGTGCTCGCGGAGTCAAGGAATGACGGGCCACCGCAGCCGCCGACGCCACGAGGACCGCGCTCGCTCCGTCGCAGATCTGGCTCGCCGAGGCCGCGGTGACAACGCCGTCGGGCAACAACGTCGGTAGAGCTGCCATCTTCTCGAGACTGGTCTCTCGTGGGCATTCGTCGACCCGAAAATCGCCCACCGGCACGATTTCGTTCTCGAACCGCCCGTTCTCGATCGCCGATCGAGCCCGGGCGTGGCTCTGCAACGCCCACTGTTCCATCTCGATCCGACTGATCTGCCAGTTCCGAGCAATCAACTCCGCGCCGCGGAACTGGGAAACCTCCTGATCGCCGTACATCCGGCGCCACCCGATCGACCCGTGAAACGGTGTCTCGAAGCCGAACTGTTGCCCCACCGTCATCGCCGAGGCGATCGGTATCGCGCTCATGTTCTGCACTCCACCTGCAACAACGAGATCCGCCGTACCGCTCATCACTGCCTGAGCGGCGAAGTGCACCGCTTGCTGACTCGAACCACATTGGCGATCGACAGTCACCCCCGGCACCTCCACCGGAAGCCCCGCCGCCAACCAGGACGTGCGTGCGATATTGCCCGCCTGCGGCCCGATGGCATCGACACACCCGAAAATGACGTCGTCGACACCGTGCGGGTCGATTTCGGTGCGTTCGAGCAGATGAGTGAGAACGCCCGCCCCCAGATCTGCCGGATGGGTGGCAGAGAGCGCGCCCCCCTTTTTTCCGATTGCAGTGCGCACCGCATCGATGATGTATGCCTCGGACATCGAGAACTCCTCCATCCTGGCCCGCGCGGCTACGACTTCGAGCACTGACGCGAGACGTCGTCGCACAGCGACGAAACCCTTCATGTACCAAGCAGTTGCTTGGTACATGAAGGGTAGTACCGCACCCATTCGGCGGGAACGGGCACCCACAAAACCGCTCATCCCAGCAGGTTTCAGCTCTCCCGCAAGGCGGTGGGCGTATTCTCCCAACCATCGACTGCGTTGCCCGCAATGCGGTCGAACATGTTCACGATCCGCTATCGACCCCGGCCCGTATCCCGAGGGCGACATCAGAAAGAGCCCAGCAGTGACGCACGAGCCCTCCGCCGATCCCGCGAGTGGGAGTCCCTTTCCGCATTCTCCGGCGGACACTGTAATGAACCTCTACGTCGGCTTCCTCGACTCCTTCGCCATCTTCCTCATCGGCGGGATCTTCATCTCGTCGGGCAACGCCGCGATCACCCCCATCGACACATGGTCGATCAACCTCCCCGTCCTGGTAGGTACCATCGCCAGTGCCCTGATCGGATTCGTTCTCGGCGTCGTGATCGCGACACTCCTCGCATCCCATCGCGGGCGAGTTCTTCTGACAGCGACTCTTCTCCTGACCGTTGCTGGATTGACGATGCTGTTCATGCCCGGACCGGTCGTCGTGGCGTTCCCCGTCGCGCTCGCCGTGGGCGCCGTCAACGTACTTCTCGGCACGCGCGGCCAACTCGCGGACGCCACCCGCGAAGTGACCAAGAAATGGTTGTCGCACAATACAATCCAACCCATCAGGCGAAGGGTCCACAGCTCGGCCGGATTCATCGGCGGGGTGGCAGTGGGAGCGCTCAGCTATCGACTCCTTGCCGAGGCAAGTCTGTGGCTGGCGCTGGCCGGTTCGATAGCCATGATGGCACTGACCCGCCGGAGGCCAACAGAAAACACGGCGACCACCAACCGGTGACCACTCGCCGCGAGCGACCCTGCAGGCGAAAATCCGCAAGCCGCAGAATCTCGCCAACAGGGTCTACACGTCCCCGTCACAGTCCAGGAAACGAGAACGTGACTCGGCCGACCCTACGCCTGACCGGAACCAGACACGTTCACCGGCAGGCTATCTACCCTCGCGATGCAGCTGGACCGCGAAGCGGAGAGCAAAAGCCGGAGAGCAAAAGCCGGGGAGGGCCACCGGGGCCGGTGTCAGCGCCATCTCGATAGACGGCATCCACCATGCTCTCCCATCGAAACGACACGGTCAGGCCCGCAATCTTCGCCATCGTTCAGGACGTCGAATACGGGACGTCGAATACGCTGTCCCCAATGTGATTTGAGCGAACTGGCCACGCGTCTCACCGCTGCCTGTGCCCGATAGGATTTGCTTTGGTCAACACCAGTATTCATTCCTGGAAATAGTGCAGAAAGCGAATACCTGCCGTGCACCGGTTTGCACCGGTGGAGGCTTCAGACACCCCGCATTCAAAGGGGTGCGCATAGACGGGACCGCCGCCGACGTCGACCTCCCCGGACGACACTGACCACCCCTGACATGACGAAGCCGCCGGCACCGGATGGTGTCCAGCGGCTTCACAGGGGCGGTGCCCGTCTTGCGCCTCTCGGCAAGTGGCCGCTCAAAGCGGCATTTCTTTCGGTGGTACCCGGGCAAAGAGCAACGCCAGCAGGAGTGAGTCGTCGGACGACGTAGTGCGCGTCGCGGCCCACCCCGCGTAGGGATGCGGACGAGAGGCTTCGTTGCCATTCCAGTCCCACGTATCCGAGTCCGGGGTGGGTGGTGGACAGGCCTTTCTTGTGGCGGGGATGGCCGGTGTCGGTGAGTGCCTCGAGTTCTGTGAGGTAGTTCAGGTTGGGGGTGTATCCGGTGGCGAGGATGACTGCGTCGTCGGTTGTTGTGGTGTCGTCGGGCCAGAAGGCTTGGTTTCCTTCGAGTTTGGTGAACATGGCGCGGCGTTTCGGCCTGCCGGCGAACAGGGCTGCGTGGTAGCGGCCGGTGTCGAACACCGGCGACGTCGGTGGCCGCGAGAGAAGATGCCCGATCGGGAGGGTGTCGATTCCGGTGTACTTGAACCAGAAGTGCATGTCTCGGCGTAGGGGTCGTTGCGGGGCGAAGGTCACGGGGTTTCGGCTGGCCAGGATCACATCGGCTGTTTCGGCGACCTCGGCAGCGATCTGTACTGCGGAGTTCCCGGCGCCGACGACGATGACGTTCTGCCCCGTGTAGGTGGTGGGTTCGCGGTAGTCGGCGGCGTGCACAACAGTCCCGGTGAAGGCATCGAGTCCCTTCAGCGCGGGAATGTGTGGAATGCCGAATCCTCCTGTGGCGGCAATGATTCGAGGTGCGGTGAAGACGAATCCGCTGTCGGTCCGGACGGTGAACTGGCCGCCGCTGGTGGTGACGGTGCCGGCTCGTTCGTTGACGTGGATGTCCACATCGAGAGTCTTCGCGTAACGCCGGAGATAGTCGACGACTTCGTCGCGGCCGGGATAGCGGTCACCGTCGCCGCCGAACGGTAGACCGGGGAGGGAGCTGTACTTTGCTGGTGAGAACAAAGTGAGGCTGTCGTAGTACTGCGGCCAGGAGCCGACGGGTTCGCTTCCAGCTTCGACGACTTCGTCGCGGCCGGGATAGCGAGATGATTGGCCGCGGTCAGGCCGGACTGACCGCCCCCGACGACGATCGCGTCGTAGTGCGTCATGAGAGTTTCTCTTTCGGTCAGGAAGTGATCGGAATCGTTGTGGTGGTGCGGAGGGCGGGGATGGTTGCTGCGCTGATCACGGCGCCGACGAGGGCGATCGCTCCGAGGACGAGGTAGGCGTGGGCGTAGCTCCCGGTCCAGGTGGAAAGCACGGTACCGGCCCACGGCGCCAGGGCCATGACGATGACGATCGGTGCGGACATCAGCCCGTTGAGTCGCCCGTAGTGTTCGCCGCCCCAGCGGTCGGTGATGGCGGTGGCCTGGATCAGGGTGAAGATGCCGCGGACCAGTCCGGCGCCGACGGCGATGCCGATCAACGCCGCCGCCGAGCTCGCCAGACCTAACCACGCGGTGCTCAGACCGGCAACGACGATGACCGATACCGTGCGCACTCGGACACTGGTCTTCGCTGCGAGTGGTAGGTAGAAGATGCGGCCGATGACCTGACCGGCGCCGCCCAGCCCGAGGGTGAGTGCGGCGAGGCTGGGACTGAAACCGCGTTCGATCAGCAGCGGTACGAGGTTGAAGACGCCGGCGGATGCGGCGAAGGCGGCTGCAGCGAGGGCGACGATCAGAGCAAGGAATGGGATGCTGCGTGAGGTGCGGTGATAGTCGCCGGGCTGCGCGTGGGGCAGCCGGATGGGGTCGGGCCATCCGCCCCGCAACCCCCAGATATGTCCGGGGATGGTGATCACGGCCAGTATGGCGGCGAGCACCAGGTAGGTTGTGCGCCAATCGAAACGATCGGCCAGAGCGACAGACAGTGGCGCGAACACCGTGCTGGCCAGACCCGCAGCGAGGGTGAGAATCATCAGTGCTTTGACGTAGTTGTCGCCGTACCAGCGGGTCAGGGCGGCGAAGGCCGGTGGATACAGCACCGCGCCCATCGCGATTCCGGCGAACACCCACCCTGCGAAAAACAGAGGGAGGGTGTGAGCGGTCGCGATGACCACCAGTGCGGGTACAGCGAGTACAGATCCTGTGGTCATGACCCAGCGGGGCCCGTGGCGATCGAGGATCCGTCCCACCGGTATGCCGACGGCGGCGGCGACGAGTTGGCTGACCGAGAACGCCGCCACGATCACCGAGGTCGACCATCCGGTATCGCGGGAAATGGCTACCGACAGAACAGGAAACGCGTAGTACAGGATTCCCCAGCTGGTGATTTCGGTCAGACACAGCGCCACCAGGACCCGCCGCAGCCCCGACGGGTCGAGGCTGACGGGGCGCTGCGGCGGATCCTCGATGGTCGTCATCGGCTGCGTCTTATCCGCAGGAGTTGGAACTGCCGGAAGGGCTGGACAGCGAGATCAGCTCCGGAGCAGGTGCGGCGCAGCAGCCGCCCTCGGATTCCGCGGTGTCGGGTTCGTCGAAAACACCTGCGCCGCCGCAGACTCCGGTTTCAGGGAGGATCAACTCCACCCGAGCAGCGGCCTCGTGGTCACCGGCGAGTTCTGCGGCGATGCTGCGAACCTGCTCGTACCCGGTCATCGCCAGGAACGTCGGCGCACGGCCGTAGCTCTTCATCCCCGCCAGGTACACGCCGGGTTCGGGATGGCGAAGTTCTTTCGCGCCGTGCGGATAGACCGTGCCGCAGGAGTGGACGTTCGGGTCGATCAGAGGCGCCAACTGTGTCGGGGCCTGCAGCACGGGGTCGAGGCCCAGTCGGATTTCCGACAGCCACGACAAGTCGGGGCGGAATCCGGTCAAGGTGACGACGTTGTCGACGTTCTCGATCCGGGTGCCGGCATCGGACACCAGTGCGAGCTGACCATTGTCGGCGGATTCGACGGCGGCGGTGCGGAAACCGGTGACCACGGTGAGAAGTCCGTCGTCGACAGCCTTCTTCGCGCGGAGTCCGAGTGCGCCGCGAGCGGGCAGCTCGTCCGACTCACCGCCGCCGAACGCGGAACCGATAGCCCCGCGGCGAACAGCCCACGTGATGCGCGTACCGGGGGCTTGCTTTTCGAGTCCGGCTAGCGCGACGATGGCAGTCAGTGCGGAATGGCCGCTGCCTGCGATGACGGTGTGTTTCCCGGCGAACTGGGCACGGATCGCCTCGTCGTCGAGGTCGGGCACACGGTAGGTGATCGCGGCAGCGGCAGCCCTCTCGCCGAGGGCGGGCAGTCCTTCCCCGCCGAGCGGGTTCGGGGTGCCCCAGGTGCCGGACGCATCGACGACGGCCTGGGCGAAGACGCGGTCCTCGCTGCCGTCGGCGCGGCGCAGGTGGATGGAGAGAGGTTCGGTATCGCGGCCGGCGTCGACGACCAGGTCGCGGCCACGTCGGGCGACGCCGATCACCTCGGTGTCGAACTGCACCGCATCACCGAGGGCGGCGGCGAGGGGTTCGAGGTAGAGCTGACGCCACTGCTGTCCGGTCGGGTACGCATCTACGTCGGGAGCGCTCCACCCGTTCTGCTCGAGCAGACACTGCGCGGCGGGATCGACGAGTTCGGACCAGCGGGAGAAGAGCCGGACGTGATTCCATTCGGCGATCGCCGTACCGGCGACGGCGCCTCGCTCAAGCACCAGCGGCGTGAGTCCTCGTTCGCGCAGTTGCGCGGCGGCGGCGAGGCCGATCGGTCCAGCTCCGATCACGACAACGGGTAGTTCGGTCATCACAAATTCCTTTCATCGACAATGATCGATCTTTAATTCGAACTGTATCGATATCAGTCGATGAATGCAACCATCGACGAAGGTCGATATAGTGTGTGCATGACATCGCTGCAGACCCCGACGGTGCGCGTCGGCGATTCGGACCCAGGTGCGGTCGACTCGAATGTGCTCGAGCAAGCTGACGCCGACACCTACGCGCAGTGGTTCGCGTGCCTGGCCGAACCGATGCGGGTGCGGCTGCTGCACCGCGTCGCGAGCGCTGCTGGCGGCATCACGATCGGGGCTCTCGCCGAGGCGTTGGGGATCGGGCAGCCCACGGTCTCCCACCATGTACGTAAGCTCGCCGATGTGGGATTCGTCAGCCTGCGCAAAGAGGGGACCAGCACCGTTGTCGCGATGAATCCGACGTGCTGCGTCGCGTTGCCGCAGGCCGCCGACATCGTGATGGGAGTTCTCGCGCCGCGGCCGTGCTGCCCGAGCGATCTTCCTGACGATGTCGCCGTCCGGGTCATGTCCGATGACGACTGGGACGCCGTTCTGCGGATCTACGGCGAAGGGATCGCCACGCGCAACGCCACTTTCACCACCGAAGTCCCCAGCCGGGAGTATCTCGATGCGCAGTGGCTGCCGAATCATCGCTGGGTCGCCACCATCGACGATGTCGTCGTCGGCTGGGCTGCCCTGAGTTCGACCTCCGGGCGGGACTGCTACCGCGGAGTCGCCGAAAATTCCGTCTATGTCGCCGACGGGATGCGCGGGCGAGGTGTCGGAAAAGCGTTGCTACGCAAGCAAGTCATGGCAGCGGACGCGGATGGGCTCTGGACCCTGCAGACGTCGATCTTCCCTGAAAATCGCGCCTCCGTCTCCCTGCATCACTCGGCAGGGTTCCGCACCATCGGGATCCGCGAGAAGATCGCCCAACTCGACGGGATCTGGCGCGACACAGTCCTGCTCGAACGCCGAACGGCAGCGGATTCCTGATTTTCTGAACCGCCAATCGAAGCATTTTTCGGCAATCGATCCGCCATATGTGATCAGCAACTCGAAGCAACCCCTTAGCTCGAGTGCAGAGTGAATCTGCTGAGACGTGATTCCCGCTGTAACTGGCAAATTATTCGTGGGCTGGTGTCACGTCCTCCTGCAGTGAGTTCTTGAGGGCTCGGGATCAGCGGCTTCACAGCAGAGCGGTCACCGTCGGGGATGTACGTGCAGACGAACTGGAGCGGGTGAAACTGAAAGTCTTCGCGAGTCGCCGATCGGAGTGTGCAACGCCGCCTGCATCTACATGCCGGTTGAGTATCACATCTGCTGCTCTCGCTTGCCTGTCACTCGGCTGCCCGGTAGCTCGATTGGGCAGGACTGTGCAGATTGTTGCTGAAAAGCGGTCGGTCCATGCCAGGGGTGCGGAGGTCGAGCGAGGACGGCTAGACCACGGGTTGCGCGGCGTCCTTGTCGAGAATTCCGTCTCTCTCCCACGGCCACGTCATCAGAGCCCAGATGATGAATACGATTGTCATCCCAGAAAACAGATACACCGGCCACGGACCCATCAGGTCCAGCAGCGATGCGGTGGAAGGTTTGGCGTTGAGAAAGCCGTAATTGGTATCGGCGATGCGATTGAAGATGAAAGTGACTATCGCCCATGTCAGCGTGACCAGTACCGCGAAGCGGTAGCTGCGCCATGTAGGTCGCATTCTCCGGCCCCACGTGAGATAGATCGCGGCCCAGACGACAAACAGGTGAATCGCCCAGAAGGCAAGAAACTCGTAACCGGGGAAGTCGGGCCCGGCCAGAGCCGGTGAAATCAACGCCTGCGTACTCAATACAAGCCCCCAGTAGTAGGTGAGGGCGAACGGCCAATGTCGGTGCGACCACAATGCGTAGATCGCGGACACTGTCGCGAGATCGGTGAGTTGTAAGGGTACGGATCCTCCTAGCGTGGGTGAGGACAGCGAGTAGAGCACCGCCGAGCCGTATATCACCGCCAGTATTCCGCCGAGGGCGCGGCTGAGGTGGCGAGCTTGCGCTTCGGTCTGTCTACGTCCCGCCCAGATCAGAAACACCGAACCCGCGACAAACAGAGCGATGGCTGCCCAATGCGATGGGCCGTACGCCGAGAACTCGGGTTGTGCAGAATACACATCTCTCACTTCCTCAGCGCCGCCGAACGCACTGTTCCATAACAACCTTCGCAGATAGCTGTCCCAGTTCGGAAGTGCCGTTCTCCGGCTTAGTTGACGATGATCGTGTCCGCGGTGCGAGAAAGGGCGTAGCTGTGCAGTGGCTTCTGAGCAGGTCGTTGCACGACCGAGCCATCGACGATGGAGTATCGGCTGCCATGACATGGGCAGTTGATCGTTCCATCGCTGACCTCGGAGACTACGCATCCCTGGTGGGTACATACCGCAGAGAAGGCTTGGAACACGCCTTCCTGCGGCTGGGTGATCACGACTTGCTCGTCCGCCAGAATGACTCCGCCGCCGACAGGAACCGCTGATATCGGAACCTCGGCACTGCCCAGGGTTACGCCGGGTGCATTGCTGTTGTTCTGGGTGCTACATCCGGCAACGGCGAGACAAGTTGTCGCGCAGGCTGTGAGGAGGACCGTTCTGCGCCCGACCTTGATGTCGGATGGATCGATCGTGCTCATGCGGGGACCACCAAACCAGTGAGAAACATCAGGAGTATTCCGACACCGACGCCGACGAGAACCATCGGATCCAGATCCGAGCGGCCTTGTGTGCGCAAGGACGGTGCAATTTGGATGACGACCTGGATGATTGCGCCGACCCCGACTCCGAGCAGCAACGCAGATACTTCACGGTTGTCGACGCCCGCCCCGATAACAGCACCGAGAATTGCCGGCGCACCCGCGATCAATCCCAACCCCAACAAGGTCAACAGGGGGGTACGTCGCCGAGCCAACGGTGCGATGATCGCGAGTCCCTCTGTTGTGTTGTGCAGGGTGAATCCGATAACGAGGAACGCGCCGAGCGCAAGCTCACCTACCGCATACGCGGATCCGATCGCGAGGCCTTCTCCGAGATTGTGCAATCCGATGCCGATGGAAATCATCAGTGCCAGTCTGAGTTCGGATGCACCTGTCGTACCGGCTGGGCGTCTTCCGCGTAGGTAGCGGTCGATGCACGTGAGCGTCAGGAAGGCGATCGCCGCGCCGAGAACGACGAGAGTGCCGCCGCCGAAGGCTCCGCTCGAGGCTGCTGCCAGCTTGAACCCCTCGCTCGTGCCGTCGAAGATCAAAAAGGCGAGCAGACCGACCGTGACGGCCAGCACGAATCTGACTGCCCTGACGCCGGCGCCCCGCATCACAGGTAGCAAGAGCATCCCGAGCAGGACCGGGATGACTCCGACGTATGTGCCCAATAGAGCCATCAAGCCGAAGAACGCCACTCCCGGGACGGGAGTTGCTACGGCAGCGGGAATTTCGTGTTCGATGACCAACCCTGTGGAGGTGAGCATCGAGACGAGGTACGGCTGTCCGGTGATCCACGGGTAGTCGAGGGTGATCGTCTGGGACTCGAGTCTGCCGATGGGATCTGCAGCGCCTACCAAATCGACGAATGTGTCGTTCACGGCAACTTGCGCGACGGTCACCGCGTCGGGGCCGGTGTTGCGTAGCGTCAACGTGATTCGGCCTGGTTCGAGGGCCGTTCGTTCGACGGAGATGTTCTCGATCGGTGGGCCGGTGCGTTCGGGGAGGCTTTGTCCGGCGAGCATTGCCAGCGCAGTCAGGGCGATGACGATGATCGCGAGTACTGCGGCGCCTCGGAGCCAAAGGCCGGTGCGAGATGCGCCTGTTTGATCGGACTCTGTATGCGCGGAACCCGCAGTGTCAAAGGAATTCTCATGAGTGCTCGTAGGAGAGGGAGGATCTGGGGTGCCGGTCATTCGGTCACCTCGAAGAATCCCATCCAGCCCAGATCGGCGAATTCGGTCTTGTGGGCGTGGAACATGTACTTGCCCAGGTAGGGAAAGCGCAGTTCGCATATTCCGCGCTGACCTTGGGCCTGGATGATCGTGTCCGTGAATTCGCTGGACTCGAGCCGAGTCCCGGTCGGGTAGTAGTCGAAGAAGTTCCCGTGCACGTGGAAGCTGTTGATCGGATCGTATTCGAGGACGTTGACCAGGTAGATGCGAACCAGCTCGCCTCGTTTCACCTGTACCGGTTCGTGCATGTGATGGAACGGGATGCCGTTGACCGCGTAGAGCTGGTTTCCTTGCCCGTCGAATGTGGTGTTGTAGCCGTGCATCACCATCACCATTTCGTCAGCCGCCGGGCGCCCCTGAGCTGGATCGACGATGAATGTGCCGTACATGCCGCGGGCAATGTGCTCTGCAAGTGGATTGACGTGGCAGTGATAGAGATGCAATCCGAAAGGGGTTGCATCGAATTCGTAAGTGAATGATTCGCCCGGCTCGATGATGCCCCGACCTACCCCGGGAATTCCGTCCATGTCAGCGGGATGGATTCCGTGAAAGTGCATCGTGTGAGGGTGCGCGGAACCGTTGACGAACCGCACCCGGAGCCGGTCTCCCTCACTGCATCTCAAGGCGGGACCTGGAATGCGGGAGTTGAAGGTCCACGCGGGAAAATAGACTCCGGGTGCTACCTCGATCTCCTCGTCGGCTGCGAAGATCTCCCACTCGCGTAGCGTTCGACCGTCAGGCAATTCGGAAGTCGTCCCGTAGTCGAAGTCACGCAGCATTGCCGTGGGATGAAACCCGTTGGCAGTGTGGTTCACCTGCTGACCGGCCCGAAAGGTCGCACCGCTCGTGCCGCCGTGACGGACTCCGCCGTCTCCGTCAGGTGCGGCGGTACCCGGGTTGGTGTTTCCGGGATGCTCGGTAGGCGATGCGCCCGCAACTCTTCCTGCGTTCATCATGAGTCCGGCTGATCCGGCGAGCGCCCCACCGATCAACAATTGTCGCCGCGACGGTGCGCTCATGGCCACCCGACCGAAGCATCGACATTCCTGGCAGTCAAAAGAGTCACACCTCAAAGTTTGTCATGCCGAACTTTATTTTCATAGCCCCCAAACTATCCGAACGCATTCGACCGAAAACAGGCGGACCGCGGAAATTTTCGACGAGTGGGGCGTCGTGGTTTCGCCACCTCGAACCGCAGAAGTTCGCAGAGATGGACTGCTTCCCTGTCGACAGCGCTCCGGCTCCCTCCTCGCTCGAATCAGGTCACACGGATTGCGGACGCTGAATCTCACGTTCGGACCCGCGCGCGGATTCGAACAGCAGCGACACGGCGACCAGGATGAATCCACAGGTGAGGTAGGTATCGGCAAGATTGAAGGTGGGCCACCAGCCGGTGTGGAAGTAGTCGGTGACCTTCCCGTCGAGGGCTCGGTCGACCACGTTGGAGGCAGCTCCGGCGACAATCAGAGCGAAACCGATCACGGCCACCCCGCGACTTTGCGGGACACTCCGCCAGGCGTATACGGCGATTCCCATGGTGGCGAGGCCGGTAAAGGCGATGATGACGGCACTCGGCAGCTGATTGCCCAGGCTGAAGGCGACACCACTGTTGTAAGCCAGCCTCAAACTGACGACGCCCAGATCCATCTCGTTGGCCCCGGACAGGTGCTTCCGCGCAACGGGCTCAATCGTCAGGGCGACGACGACCGAAACGAGCACCGTCGTAGCGAAGAGAATTCGTTTCTTGCGATGGGGGGATTTGTCGTTCGTGGTCACCTCGTTGGTACTCACCACGGAAGCTCCTGGCAACGCCCGTCACCCGCGGCGGGTTCTACCTGCAGGGTCGCGTGTACGAGATTGAACTGGGTGGCCAATAGATCCTGGGCAGCAGCGAGAACCTTGGTCGGATCGGACTCCTCGTCGATCGTCAAATGCGCCGACGCAACTTCCATGCCCGATGTGAGCGTCCAGATGTGAAGGTCGTGAGCGTCCTTGACTCCGGGGATCCCCTGCAAGGCTTGCGTCACCTCGGTGATGCTCACGCCGGCGGGGGCGTGCTGGAGCAGGATCCGCAGGGCATGGCGGCCGAGATTGTATGCACGCGGTAGGACGAACAAGCCGATCGCAACACCGATCACCGGATCCGCATACCGCCATCCGAAGATCAGTGTGACCAATCCGCTGATCAGGACTCCAACGGACCCGAGCATGTCAGCCATGACCTCGAGATAGGCGCCCCGGACGTTGATGCTTTCCTTCGCCCCGCTGCGAAGCAGCAAGAATGCCGCGATGTTCATCACGAGGCCGACGACAGCGACGATGCTCACCGGGAGTCCAGGGACCTCAGGCGGATCGGAAAGTCGACCGAGAGCTTCGTAGAGAACCCATCCGGCGACACCGAACAGGAGTAGAGCATTGAACAAGGCAGCGAACACCTCCGCCCGGTACATACCGAACGTGCGATCCGGGCGCGATCGCGCTCTTTGCGCAAGCAAGATAGCGGTCAATGCCATGAGGATGCCGAACACATCGGTGAAGACGTGTGCGGAGTCGGAGAGCAGGGCGAGTGATGACGTGGACAACCCCACGATGACTTGCGTGACGAACGTGACCAGACCGAGCCCGACGGCTATCCATAATTTGCGGACATGTTTACCCGATGCACTCGCAGCTTGTTCCGCAACGCCGTGCCCATGGCCGTGACCCATCTCGATATGCCCTTCTCGCCGATGACTGGAGCGTCGTATTCTCATATGCGCATATTTGCCAACGAGAGAGTTTCAGTAAACCCTGGCTGAAGCACCCATGCAACTATCCGTCATAGTATTTTGGTCCGGAGCACCGATCGCGCGGGCGAGATCCACAATGCTGAGAGGTCCACCCGCAAATGATCGAAACCGAACCGTCCGGCGCCGATACCCTCGTCGTCGGACGACCCATACGGAAAGTATTGGGATGGGGTGTCATAGCTGCAATCACTGCGGCGGCATTGGCGCGCGCATCAACTTCCGAGGCGCTGCGATTGCTCGGACTTCCAGATCCGGGGCCCTTGACGATTTACGGACTCCCGGCGGTGATGGCGTTCGGCGAGGTTGCCGCCGTGATGACCGTAGGCAGTCTACTTTTGGCTGCCGTTCTCGTTCCGCCTCAAGCCTCAGGTGTACTCGATGTCGACGGATATCTGGCGCTACGAACCGCAAGCGTCGCCGCCGCTATCTGGGCGGTATGCGCGGCGCTGCTCGTTCCACTCACCCTCTCGGACAGTTCAGGCCAACCTCTCTCCGTCGTGTTCGCCGATCCAGGGCTGTTCGCTCGCGCGATCTCGGACATCGATGTCACAACTGCATGGGCATGGACCGCAGGACTCACACTCGTACTCGCGATTGCGTGTCGTCTGACCCTGCGATATTCGTGGACACCGTTACTTCTCGCATTCGCTTTGTTCAGCCTGCTCCCCAGGGCATTGTCGGGTCACTCCTCCTCGGGCGGATCCCACGACATCGCCACGAACAGTTTGGTTCTGCATATCCTTGCGGCGTCGATCTGGATGGGAGGAATAGCGGCTCTCGTGCTGCATGCCCGCAGAAAGGGGAGCTATCTCGACTTCGCCGCGCGCCGCTTCTCGGCCGTGGCACTCATGGCGTTCGTCGTCATAGCGATCAGCGGTGTGGTCAACGCTGCCGTGCGGGTGCCGCTCACCGCGGTGTGGAGTAGCACCTACGGTGTCTTGATTCTTGCCAAAGTCGCCGCCTTGGTCCTCACCGGACTGGCAGGTTGGCGCCAACGGACAATCGCGATCGCCGAACTGACGAAGGACCCTAGCGACGGTCGCACCTTCATTCGTCTGGCAGGGGTGGAGTCGGTGGTTCTCGCAGTAACCGTCGGTATCGCCGTCGCCCTGGGCCGCACGCCGCCCCCGGCGCCCACGGAACGACAGGATCCGAGCAGAGTCGAGGAGGTACTCGGGTATGCGCTCGATGGCGTACCGACTGCGGGCCGCTTGCTCGTCGACTGGCGATTCGATCTCATTTTCGGAACTCTCGCCGTGGTGTTGGCTGCGTGCTACGTCGTCGGCGTTTTTCGCCTCCGACAGCAGGGCGTGCAGTGGTCGACGTTCCGATCGGTCAGCTGGGCTCTGGGGTGCCTGGTGTTGCTTGTCGCAACATCGTCGGGAGTGGGTAGATATGCACCCGCAGTGATGAGTATGCATATGGCCGCAACGTCCGCCGTGGCGGTCCTTGCTCCACTCTGTCTGGTCCTGGGCGCCCCGTTCACGCTGTTTAGGCTCTCCGTTCGACGATCGTCCGGAGATGCGCCCGGCCTCAGGGAATGGGCGCAGAGCGTGTACAGAGGCTCCTGGTTCCGATTCATGTCCCAGCCCTATGTGATTGCTGTGATTTTCGCCGGAGCCCTGCCTCTCCTTTACCTGGGGGGGATGTACAGCTCTGTCGCCGGCTCGCACGTCCCCCATCTGGTGATCAACGGAACCCTGCTGATCTGCGGTTTCATGTTCTTCTGGGTCATGGTCGGCGTCGATCCCTTGCCGAGGCGGGCGAGCCTCGCGGTCAGGATGGCCCTGCTCCTGGTGGCGTTCTTGGCCTACGGGGGCCTCGCAGCAGCACTGATCACCACTGACACGGTGATTGCTGATCAGTACTTCGCGTCGTTGCAGCGCGGCTGGCTCGACGACCTCTCGCGAGATCAACGGTTCGGTGCCGGACTGATAATCGCGATCGGAGCAATGCCCCTGGCAATCGCGACAGGGTTCCTCACCGCGTGCTGCTCGCCGAGATGCCACCGCGCGGCACATGAGTAGGAGAAGGTGCATTCGCAGGGGACGTTTCGTCGAGATTCTGAACTTTGTCAACGCTCGCCCAAAAACTATGCGAAATAGTAGTACGCTGTCTGGGACCGTCACCATTCTGTGACCTTCCGCGACGCAAGGAATGCGATCTTGGCCCGACACCGCAAGCCCGACACCGACGATCTCGACTGCCCACTTCGGGAAAGTTATCTTTTCGGCACGCCACACAGCGATCGAGACCTGCCAGTCGACACGATGTATATCTCCACCGCATCTGCAGTCGACCGTGAATCCGTCGCTGGAAGCGTTCAGGCGCGACGCGGCGGTGCTCATCGCCGACAGTCCCGCAGTCGTCCTGGTGGACGGGCTTTGGTTCTCTCTGTCGCCACCGGCGCTTTGCTTGCCGCCGGCACATCCGCCTCACATGCATCGGCAGGGAGCGTCAGTGCTCCCGTCGAGCTCGACCAACAACCGCTGGCACCTCTCGACCAGGCACTGGCATCGGCTCCGGAAATTCTCCAGGTTCCCAAACTGGCCGACCTGGGGAGGCTGGCCGAACAGTTGGCTCGAGGCACCGAACGCGACACCGATCGCGCGTCGAGAGAGGCAACCGATCGCGCGTCGAGAGAGGCAGCTGCACGCCAACCGCTGACGATGGCTCCTGTCAGCGGAACATTGACGTCGAACTACGGGCCGCGTTGGGGGTCGACTCATTACGGGTTGGACATTGCCAATGAGATTGGTACACCTATCGTGTCCGTGACCGACGGTACGGTACTCGAGTCCGGACCTGCGTCGGGTTTCGGACTGTGGGTCCGTATCCTGCAGGATGACGGGACAATCGGGGTCTTCGGACACATCAACGAGACTCTGGTAACCGCGGGTCAAAAGGTGCGTGCCGGAGAATTGATTGCGACGGTAGGAAACAGAGGACAATCAACAGGGCCACATCTGCATTACGAGGTGTGGCAGGCAGACGGCCAGAAGGTCGATCCCATGGCATGGTTGGACGCGCGCGGGGTACAGATTCAGCCTCCGGCCATCAGTGACTGACGCAATCGACGATTTTCGAAGGGGGAAGGAAGATGAAGAGGCTCGGCGGGCTCGAATCCGAAGTGATGGATCTCCTGTGGGATGCAGAAGAGCCGCAGTCTGTGCGGGATCTGGTCGACCGCTTCGAGGGCGGCGCCCCGAAGGCATACACCACGATCTTGACCGTCGTGACGCACCTTCACGAAAAAGGTTGGGTGCAGAGGGAAAAACGAAGCCGCGCGTACATCTATTCGCCATCGCGTAGCCGCGATGAAGCGACCTCACTGGCCATGCGCGAATTACTCGACAACAGCAACGACTCTGTTTCAGCGCTTCTGCACTTCGCGCAAAACGTCTCGGATGACGAATACGAGGCACTGCGGCGAGCGCTGGATCACGGCAAGGTTCGGTAGATGACTCTCGCCGCAGTCCTCTTTCTCGGGGCCGTGCTCATCGGAGCGTTCATGCCCAAGGTGTTGCGGCGTTTCGAATCGACCACTCTGGCTCCTGCAGCGATTCTCGCGGCATGGATCGGCAGTATCGTGGGTCTGGGATTCCTTGCCGTATCGGCAGTAGTGATCCTTCTGTGGCCGAGCCATGCACCAGCGGAAGGGCTCTCCGAGGCCCTCGTGCGATGCTTCACTGCCTTCCAGCACGCGATGGCTCCCTGGATCGGGGAAGCGCTCGCTGTCGGCGGAGTTGCGGTTACCGCGCTCATCGCCGCTCGGAGCTTGTTCTTGGCTCATCGACAACATAAGGGCCGAGCGAAGGTCCGCGACTACCACCGTGATGTCGTATCGATCATCGCCCGCGCAGATCCGGCATCGGATGACGTTCTCTGGCTTGATCATCCGATGCCGATGGCCTACAGCGTCGCTGGACGGCCGGGATTCGTCGTAGCGACCAAAGGTCTCTCCGATTGCTTGACTGCATCCGAGCGTGAAGCGGTGATCGCGCACGAGCGGGCACACTTGCGAGGGCAGCATCACCGGATCATCAATGTGTGCGAAGTCTTCGCGAAGGCGCTGCCGGTGATCCCGCTGTTCAAAGCGGCTCCCGCTGCGGTGCGGCGGCTGGTCGAGCTCGCTGCCGACGATCGAGCTGCACAAGCCACCAGCCCCGATGCCGTCCGGTCGGCATTGCGCGTGGTGGCGACGTCGCCGCTACCTCAGCCGGTGTGGACTCTCGGGCTCGGTGACGACGAGATCGCGGTGCGTTTGGTCAGGCTGCAGGCCGATTCCCGGATTCGCGCCACCAAACTGGTCTGTATCTCTGCTGCGATGCTCCCGATGATCGTTCCCGTCATCGCCGCGTTGACCACCATGGTCGTCTTCTCCGCGTCCGCTCATGCCCTCGTGACCTAAGGCGGCACCGGAGGAACACTCGATCGGTACCTCGAACCCAAAAACTATGCAACGTAGTATTTGGGTTATGCTTCTGTCGCACACTCTATTTGCGTCTCGACAGGAAGCGGGCTGACCATGACCGCAATTGCATCACCCCCCATCGCCGCCCGGCCGTACCCCGCGCGACGGGCGCCGAAGGGATCGGTGCTGCGGAACCTTGTGACGACGACCGATCACAAGACGCTCGGCTTGATGTATTTGGTGACTTCGTTCGCGTTCTTCCTCATCGGCGGGCTCATGGCGCTGATCATGCGCAGCGAACTGGCGATTCCGGGCATGCAATTCCTGTCGAACGAGCAGTACAACCAGTTGTTCACCATGCACGGCACGATCATGCTGCTGCTGTACGCGACGCCGGTGGTGTTCGGATTCGCCAATTTCGTTCTCCCCCTGCAGATCGGTGCGCCGGATGTCGCCTTCCCGCGACTGAACGCGTTCAGCTACTGGCTCTACCTTTTCGGTGCGCTCATCGCTACGGGCGGCTTCGTCACTCCCGGCGGTGCCGCAGATTTCGGCTGGACGGCCTACACACCTCTGAGTTCGGCAGTCAGCTCACCTGGGGTCGGTGCGGATCTGTGGATTGTGGGGCTTCTCGTCTCCGGTCTCGGCACCATTCTCGGCGCGGTCAACATGATCACCACCATTGTCTGCTTACGCGCTCCGGGGATGACGATGTTCCGCATGCCGATCTTCACGTGGAACATCTTCATCACCTCGGTCTTGATTCTGTTGGCCTTCCCGCTGTTGACCGCGGCACTCTTCGCACTGCTTTACGACCGCAGACTCGGGGGCAACATCTTCGACCCCGCGAACGGCGGAGTCCTGCTGTGGCAACATCTGTTCTGGTTCTTCGGTCATCCCGAGGTCTACATCATCGCGCTGCCGTTCTTCGGTATCGTCTCCGAGATTTTTCCGGTCTTCAGCCGCAAACCGATTTTCGGCTACAGCGGACTGGTATACGCGACATTGGGCATTGCAGCCCTCTCGATCGCGGTATGGGCGCATCACATGTACGCCACGGGCGCGGTTCTCCTGCCGTACTTCTCGTTCATGACGTTCCTGATCGCCGTGCCGACGGGTGTGAAGATCTTCAACTGGATCGGAACGATGTGGAAGGGGCACTTGACGTTCGAATCGCCGATGCTGTTCTCTCTCGGATTCTTGATCACCTTCCTCTTCGGTGGCCTGTCCGGTGTGCTGCTGGCGAGCCCTCCGCTGGATTTTCAGGTGACAGATACTTACTTCGTTGTCGCCCATTTCCACTATGTGGTTTTCGGTACGGTCGTGTTCGCGACGTACGCCGGTATCTATTTCTGGTTCCCGAAGATGACGGGCCGCATGATGGACGAGCGCCTGGGCAAGTGGCACTTCTGGACCACGTTCGTCGGCTTTCACATGACGTTCCTCGTCCAGCACTGGCTCGGTGCCGAAGGTATGCCCCGTCGTTACGCCGACTACCTACCCGCGGATGGATTCACCGCCCTCAATACAGTCTCGACCATCGGATCCTTCATTCTCGGAGCCTCCACTCTCCCGTTCATCTGGAACGTCTTCAAGAGCTACAGATTCGGCGAAGTGGTCACCGTCGACGATCCGTGGGGCTACGGAAACTCGCTGGAGTGGGCGACCACTTGCCCGCCGCCGCGGCACAACTTCACGGAGTTGCCGCGCATTCGTAGCGAGCGTCCGGCCTTCGAGTTGCACTACCCGCACATGGTGGCTCGGATGCGGGCAGAAGCACACGTCGGGGTCGGTCATCGGCCGGAGACGACCTCAGAATCGGAGAAGGTACTTACCGGCATGCCCGACGATGACGAGAAGAAGTAGTTCGGCGACGAAGTCCGATGGGAAAGCCAATGTCAACACGAACAATGCCAGTGGTCATCGTCCCGGCAACAGATGCCGCTGCCGCCCTACTGACGGACTGGTTGATCCGAGACGTACTGCCCACCGCTCTCGACGGCGGAGTGGCGAACCATGCCGCTGACCACTTGCGGACCTTGCCGCCGATATCTCGTCGCCACGTCCGACACCCCCGCAAACTTCGGGTCCACACCCGCCGGGTCGGCGAAGCAATCGCGACAATCGAGAACCATCTCCACACCGTCGCGGTTTCCGTCGACGCAGAACGGACCTTCACGCCTTCGATCACGGTCCTTCCCGACCCCGTGCTGAACGCCGCAGCCAGTATCAGTGGTGCCGTGATGGATATCGGGAGTTCCGCGGCGGCATTGGCCAATCGTGCACTCCTTCTGGCTCCGACGACAATCGAGTCGCCGGAAGCGGCGCTCACGACCCAATCGAGGGTAACCGAATCCTATTACGCACTCCTTGCGCGGCTGTGGCACAGCGATTTTCACGCGAGCATCGTCATCCCTCCACCGACCGAACCCTGAGCGCTCCTCGCTTCGGTGTGCTGTTACGAGGGGGGCACACCGAAGCGAGATTATTCGACACTCATCCTCAGTCGTACGCCTTGGATTCGGCGACAATCAGGCGGCACGACAAAGGGGGTGACTACTTCTTCGGAGGGATCGCTCTCTTCGCGGCAAAGGAGGCCCTCTGAATCTGGCTGGTCAGTTTTCCACCGGTTTTGGTTTCGGCAGCAGCGGCGGTTTTGTCGATTGCATTTTCGATCTTGTCCGCGTTCTTCGAGGCGGCCTCCATGCCTTTGTCGACCAGCGCTTTCGCTGCACCCGTGAGTTTCATGTTCGTCTCCTTCTCCTGGCCTCAATTGCCGATGTGCCCGTGGATTGCCGAGATAAAAACTAAGATCCATAGTAGTTGCGTTGAGCGTGGCTGATCGTGCACCTGCCGAGTTCGGCGGCGTTGGCCCTTTTGCGTCAGACCCTCAGATCAACGTCGACCAATAGGTCCAGAATGCGCTGAGAATCATGCTCGCGACGGACAAGATCCAGATGGTAGGCACGAGAGTGTGATTCTGGGCGCCGACCGTCACGATTCTCGTCACGGTTCGAGAGGAGGCTGAGGCGCTGCGGGTGCAAAGGTGCAAAGAGGCATACCAGAGTGCTGTGATCGTCACCACCCACACGACCATGCAGTACGGGCACAGTGCTTGGATTCTGTACAAGCTTTGGAATATCAGCCAGTGGACCAGTACCGCGCCGGCGAACAATCCGATGACGAGAGACCGCCAATACCATTGAGGAAGTCCGCTTTTCGCGGAAAGCGTTACGATTCCCGTGGTCAGCAAGACGGTGAATGCCACCACGCCGAGGATCGAGTTCGGAAAACCGAAGACCGACGCCTGGGGAGAACTCATCACCGATCCGCAGCTGAGGACGGGGTTGATGCTGCAGGACGGACGATACGAGGGATCGGAGAGAAGTCGAAACTTCTCGATCGTCAGTATCAGAGACGCGATCAATCCGAGCACGCCAGCACCTGAGAGGATCCAACCGATCGCGTAGGAAGAACACGCTGCAGGGAAGGAACCAGCAGTGCGAGCCCCCCTGGTATCGGTCCGGGTGCCACCCGTTGACGTCATCGGGCCAGCGCTGCGTCGATGCGCCCGGTGAGCTCCTCGTATGTGGGCATGGCTGGCAACTGGACGCCGTCGAGGAAAAGTGTCGGCGTGCCCTGCACCCCCAAGTCGATCCCTTCGTTGAAGTCTCGTTCAACCCGCTCGGCAACAGTGGGATCCTTCAGATCCGCTTCGAAGGTAGCCATGTCGAGCCCCAGATCCTGTGCGAACGTACGAAAGAGGGGTTCTTGAGATTCGGACGATTCACCCCACTCGGTCTGTGTGTCGTACATGCGCTGATACATCTCGACGAACTTCCCTTGCCGAGAAGCTGCCTCGACCACTCGCGCTGCGAGTCCGCTGTTCGTGTGGCTGGGGATAGGGAAGTACCGCACGCCAAAGGTAATGC
Organism: Rhodococcus sp. IEGM 1241; assembly: GCF_033142365.1. Classification (NCBI taxonomy): domain Bacteria; kingdom Bacillati; phylum Actinomycetota; class Actinomycetes; order Mycobacteriales; family Nocardiaceae; genus Rhodococcus; species Rhodococcus sp. IEGM 1241. Next base: position 30,272 of record NZ_JAWLSE010000008.1, on the reverse strand, counting down.
GGTCCGCGTACTCGGTACGTATCCGTTCCATCGTGGGATACATAGCCAGGCATGCCTCGCACTCGAAGTCGAGGAATTCGACCAGAACGACATCGTTGTCGGGGGCAGTGGAAAGCAGATGGGTGTCGGCTCGGAGCACCGTCGCGTCCGAAGCGCCGGCGCTGGTGGTCCCTGTCCCGCTGCGGTTACCGAGCAACAGTGCACCGAGGACGACAGCGAAGACAGCTACCAGGGCTATCGAAAATTTCGCGTTGGTGGTCAACTTCATGGATCCGCCTACCGGGTCGATGTTCGTTCGTGCGCGCAGCCTTCCGGCGACCACACACCCTGACTACTATGCAACATAGTAGTCGGAGGTAGTCTCTCAGCGAGATGCCGGTGTGCATCGATCGCCGGACTCCGCACCGTGATGGTGTGAGCCGAGTAGGAGGAACAGATTTTGAGGCGTGCAATGGTTGTGCTGCTGGTGGCTGCAGGGTGTGCGCTCATCGGCGCAGGCACCGCGCAAGCCCACAGTGCGCTGGTCGGATCGACTCCATCCGCGGATGCAGCTCTCGATGCTGCACCTGTTTCCGTGGAATTGGTGTTCAACCAAGAGATTCAGACGAGTTTTGCGAACGTGACCGTCAGTACGGCCGACGGAACGCAGGTCGGGGCCGGGGATCCGTCAGTGCAGGGAGAGCGCGTCTCTCTCTCCACGACCCCGCAGATGCCTTCGGGCACCTACACCGTGGGGTATCGCGTGATTTCCGAGGACGGCCATCCGATCACAGGGTCCTATACCTTCACGTTGAACGTGGCACCGAACGCGGCGGCACCGTCTCCTGCAGGTGCTCTTCCCTCTGTCACAGTCGCCCCGTCGGCAGCCACCGGTGAAACCGGCGCCGCCGACGGATCCCCACTGCTGCTGCCGATTCTCGGTGGCGCCGTGGCGTTGCTGTTCGTGGTCGGAATGGTGATCGTCCTGCGCGGAGAGAAGCGCTCGAAGCGCTGAACCTGCAGCACAGTCGAGCGAGGACGGAAAGGCCAGGTCAGGTGATGGACTGGATACGACTTCCCGAGGCCGCACCCTCGTTCGGTGAGATGGTCGGCTGGGCTCCGCAGCCATTGCCGATGCTGCCGGTCATCGGAATCTTGATGGCGGCGTGGTACTGCTGGGGCGTCCATCGGGTGAAAGCGTCCGGAAGAGCATGGCCGTGGACGAGGACGGCCAGTTTCGTCTTCGGCTGCGTGCTACTGATTCTCGTCACGGGCCTGGCGGTCGAGGGGTACGGATACGAACTTTTCAGTATCTGGATGTTCCAGCATCTGACCCTCTCCATGGCCATTCCGCCACTTCTGGTTCTGGGCAGTCCTGGACTTCTTTTGCTGCGCTCCACGCCTCATTCAGGTTGGGGAATTCCGATTCTCACAGTTTCCCTGACGGCGCTTCGAAGCCGGACCGCGAAGATCCTGCTGCACCCCGGCGTCACAATTCCACTGTTCCTGTTCAGCTACTACGGCATTTACCTCTCGCCGGTCTTCGACCTGGTAGCGCGGTCCTGGATCGGTCACACAGGTCTCGAGCTCTTCTTCCTGGCCACCGGAGTACTGTTCATCGTCCCGGTGCTCTCCTCGGGGCCGTTGCCCGTCAAACAAAGCAACCTGGGTCGATGTTTCGACCTGTTCGTCGAAATGCCTCTCCACGTTTTCATCGGCGTGATCCTGATGATGGCAACTTCGCCACTCCTGAGTACCTTCACCAATCCGCCAGCCTCCTGGAATGTGGACCTGATGGCGGATCAACAAATGGCCGGCGCACTGGCTTGGTCCTACGGAGAACCGATCGCCTTGATCATCATGGTGGTTTTCGCGATGCGGTGGAAACGCGACGAATCCTTCACCAACGCCGCAGTCGACAAGAAGGTCGCACGCGAAGGCGATGTCGACCTCGATGCCTACAACGAGTTCCTGAGAACTCTTCCGCGCCGGTAAAGGTTTTCGACACGCCACGGTTCCGAGTGGTCCGCGGACGCCTATGGGGTTCAGTTCATCGGGATTGGTTGAGCATCCCTGTCCGCGAGGAGATTTTGCAGAGCTGTCGATTCCGCCTGCTGCGTGACAGCGATTTGTCGCGCGAGATTCGTCACGGCCGGGAGAGCGGCATTGTCGGCGGCGTACTGGGCCATGGGGATACCGCCCTGATGGTGGCGCAACAACAACTGTAGGTAGCGAATCTCGAAGGCAGGGCCGGTTAACGCACGTAGTTCGGCGAGCTCGGCAGAAGTTGCCATACCTGGCATCGATACAGCAGTCGCTTCGGCATCACTTTGCGCGGTGCTCATCCCTGGCATCGAATGATCCATCGATACCGAAGGCATCGGCATCCACTCCATGTACCCACCTGAACTACGGGCGGGGCGGTCCCACAGCGTCAGCCACCCCTGCATCATTCCTATCTGGCTTTGCTGAGTGGTGACGACGTCGAAGGCGAGAGTTCGAATGGCCGGGTCGGTGGCGTTGACCAGGGCAAGAGAGGACATCTCGACTGCTTGCCCGTGATGAACGGACATGTCCTGCGCGAAGCCGATATCCACGGACTCGGCGGATGACGTCCCGGATGAGGTGTCGGCGATCTTCCCTTGTACCCACAGTCCAATGACGATGCCGAGCAGCAAGGCGATGACGATACCGACGACCAACACCGCAGGCGGCGTGTGTCGGCGATCTGCGGGAGAGGCAGCCACTGGCTGGCGTTCGATCTGGTCCGTATCGCGTTGTTCAGCCATTGCCGCGATCTCCGGCTGTGGGCATCGGGGCGGGCGAAGCGGGGGCGACGCCGGCGGCTGGCGGATCCGCCGCGGGGATGGCGTCGGGACCCGGAGGGGATGGATCGAACGGGAAGGGTTCCTTCGGGTCGAATCCGCCCGGAACCGTCGCACAACTGGCACCGGGTTCCGGATGGGTGTTCGGATTCTGTCGGAGTGCGGTGATGAATTGCGCGATACGGGGGTCGTCGGCGCTCTCGACCTTGAGTTGGTGCCCCCATGACTGAAGAGAGATGGGTGCGCCGATGCCGGGGAAGGGGGACATCAGCGAATACGGTTCCCCGTCGACCCGGGAGGCGAGAGTGTCGATGTCGGACGAGTTCAACGCTTCGGGGTCGTACGACACCCAGATCGCGCCGTGTTCGAGGGAGTGCACCACGTTCTCGGTGCGTATCGGCTCCGGATAGACGACTCCGGTACACGTTGCCCAGTACTGATCGTGAGCACCTCCCGATGGCGGATTTTGATCGTATGCAACGCGCTGCGGCGCTTGAATATGACTGCCGGCTGCGTATTCGATCTCGCTCACGCCGTCGATCGACGTCGACGGGTCGGGATTGTCGGCACTCGGAGCGTACTTTTGGGCCTCGTTCTTATCGATTGCGCGAGGCACCACGTTGTACGCGATGACCGAGACCAAACCGACGATGACCAGGACTGCCAGCGATATCGCCCACGGAAATCCTCGGCCACCAGGCACCACGCCGCCTCGCGGCCGTGTGGGGGACTTTTTGCGGCTCTGGGTCATTGGTGAACTCGTTTCGCTTGTGCACTGGCACCGACACTGAATTACTATCATGCATAGTAATTCATGTTCTCGTTCTTTCACCCCGCCGAACCCGGTACATGCCTCTGAAGAGTGCCGAAGTGGCGAGAGAAAGCACGATCGCAGACAACGCGAGTTCCGGAATCGAACCCACACGTGTTGCCAACGTGAGATCGGAGCGAACGGCGATCTCGTCGGTCAATGCTTGTGCTGTGAAGATCTCGCTCTGTTGACGCACCACACCCGTTGGCGTGATGATTGCGCTGACACCGCTGGTTGCTGCGATCAGCACACTGCGGCCGTGTTCGACCGCCCGCACCCGCGACATGGCCAGCTGCTGAAAGGTCATCTCGGTCCGGCCGAAGGTCGCGTTGTTGGTGGGAACCGCGATGACGGTGGCTCCTGCCTTGACGGACTCGGTCACCAGATCGTCGAAGGCCACCTCGTAGCAGGTGGCAACAGCTATGTGGACGCCGTTGAGGTCGACGACGCCGTTCCCGTTCCCGGCAATGAAATTGCCTGCTGCATCGGCATACGACGACACTGCACGAACGATCGATCGGAGCGGCAGGTACTCCCCGAAGGGCACAAGCTGCCGTTTGATGTGTTGCTGCCCAGGGCCGTCCGTCGGATCCCAGACCATGGCACTGTTGATCGATGTTCCTGGCTCGCCCTGCAGGACCGTACCGACCAGGATCGGGGCGCCGATAGAACGGGCTGCTCGGTCCAGTCGATCCGCCGCATCCCGATTCGTCAAAGGATCTATATCCGAAGCGTTTTCGGGCCAGATGACAAGTCGTGGCCGGGCTGCTCGGCCCGCTGTGACCTCAGCTGCGAGTTGTTCGGTGCGGGCAACATGATTGTCGAGCACCGCTCGGCGTTGGGCGTTGAAATCCAGGCCCAGGCGCGGCACATTACCTTGAACGACGGTCGCCGTGACGACTTCGTCCGGGGTTACTTCAGGAGAACTCACCACGAAGGCACTCACGAACACGAGGACGATGGCCGTTCCACCCTTCATCAATGCCTGCCATCGAACACGGGAGGTTCCGGCCAGGGACCAGGCAAGGAGAGTTCCGGTCAGCGCGGTCACAAAGGACAACCCTGGTGCCCCGGCTATCGCCGTCAACGGTAGCAACGGACTGTCTGCTTGCCCGAAAGCTAAACGCCCCCAAGGGAAACCGCCGAACGGAACTCGACTACGAAGCGCTTCTGTGGTTACCCATGCGCCCGCAATCCACACCGGGTAGAGCGGAGCGCGACCGACCGCCACTGCCAGGACGCCGAACACTCCGAATGCGACCGCTTCTATCGACGCCAACGCCAACCACGGGATCGGACCCACGTACGCCCCGACCCACGGAAGCAAGGGCATGAAGAAGCCCAGCCCCGCCGCATAGCCGAATCCGAAACCTGCCCGGAGACTTCGCCCCCGGAGAACAACCGTCAGCAGGGCGATGGCGACAGGTGCGAGAAACCACAGCGTGCGCGGCGGGAAGCTGAGAAACAGCAGCCATCCAGCGCCCACCGAAAACGCGAAACGCAGAGCAATTCCGCCGCTGCGCCGCGCGGGCCGGACATCTTTGGGGCCTGAATCAGTGTGACCGTCGCTGACAAGTGCACATTCGAGGGAAGGGACCTTCACATGCTCACTCTCATCGGCGGAGAACTTCGCTGATCTGCCACCAACTTCTCGCGAAGGTCGTCGAATTCGCCGCCCCACCCGGCATGATCGGTCCTCGCCAATCCGCCGAGTTCGAGATCAACCTGCTCTGGTCCCGCCCCCGGGCGTAGACGGACCCACATCCGTCGCCTCCTGATCACGAGCGAGATCAGAAGTCCGAGCATCATCGTGACCGCAAAAACGAGAACCCACTGTTGCACAGGGTCGTACGACACCTGCAAATTGGCGAATTCCTTTGCGCCGTCGAACCGAACCTGTGTTCCATCGGTGAGAGTCCGCGTCTCTCCAGGGCGGAGGTTCACACGATCTTGTTTGACCAGCCTTCCTTGGTTGATCATTTCCTTGTTCAACGAGAAGATCGATTGCGGGATGCCGGTGTCCAGACCCGTATCGCCCTTGTAGATGTCGATCGCGACCGCAGGGTCACGCGCATCGGGAAACGACGAAGTCAGAAGCGTCCCGCTGAAGGAAGCGGTCGGCGCGAAGAGTCCCTCGATGGCGATCTGATTCTTCCGGCGCTCGTCCGGATTCGGAAACGATCCACCTGGCGGATCGAACCGCAACGCCCCACTGCTCAGGAACGTGACCGCATCGTCCGGTTGAAACTGCATCGTCTCGGTACGGGACTGTCCGTCGGGAAAAGTGACGGTGAACTGCGGCGCGTACCCATGGCCGGTCAGATAAACACGGGCACCGTCGGTACGCAGCGGTTCGTTGACCCGAAGACGATAGTCTTTCCAGGTATTGGTCGCGATATCCTGCCCGCTCTGATACGAAATGTTGGAGGTGAACATTTCGGCCTGACCAGTATCGAGATAATCTGCGGAAAAGTCGTTGACCTTGATGCAAAAGGGCGCGAGACCCGTGCCGTCAGTAGCACTTCCCGCGCGGAACGAGTCGTACACGGCAGGTGACGTATTACAGAAACCGGGGCCGCCGTCGGCAATGACGATCACCGAACCCTCGTACCCCACCAACTTGCCGATCGCGACGGTGACGAGCAACCCGATCAGCGAGAAGTGGAACACCAGATTCCCGGCCTCACGCAGATACCCCTTTTCCGCGGAAACCGATACCTCGGAATCCTTTTCGGACCTGACGGCTACCCGCCAGCCCTTGAGCGACTGCCGCACTCTGGTGAGGGCCTCGTCATGCGAGATGTCAACTACGCCGTGGAAATGGTGCGGCAACCTGGACAGATTCCGAGGTGCTCGTACAGGTTGGCTCCGAAGCGCGCCGAGATGCGCCTGCAGGCGTGGAACAAGACAGCCGATGAGAGAGAGAAACAGCAGGACGTAGATCGCAGTGAACCAGAAGCTGGAAAAGACGTCGAACAACTCCAGCTTGTCGAATAGCGGGCCGAGGGTTGGCTGCGCCGCGATGTACTGGGAAACTTTCTGTACGTTGAGATTTCGCTGAGGCAACATAGCACCGGGAAGTGCTGCGAGTGCCAAGAGGAACAGGAGCACGAGCGCGGTGCTCATCGACGTCAACCGGCGCCAATTGTGGCGCAGTAGTCGAACGCTTTCTCGGATAATCAGTCTCGGTAGGCGGCGGATGCGACCTCCCGCGGTGGCGTTATCTGTCATATCGGCAGCACGACCGAACTGACGAATTCGTTGCGTAACCAGCCGACGAACATGCCCCACACGCCGGTGACCAGTGCGAGCCCGACAGCGACGAGCATTATTCCGCCGACGATCTGAATCGTCCGTGAATGGCGTTTGAGCCACCCGACGCCGCGGAGAGCTTTCGCCGACCCGAACGCAAGCACGATGAACGGCAGTCCCAATCCCAGACAGTAGGCGACAATCAGTATCACGCCCCGCGCTGCTGTCGTGCCTTCAGTTCCGGCCGCCACCGAAATAACTCCGGCGAGGGTGGGGCCGAGACATGGTGTCCAACCCAACGCGAACACGCCCCCCAACAAGGGCGCGCCGGCAAGGGAGGAGATACGCCGCGGGGCGAACCGTGTGTCTTTCTGCAAGGCAGGAATCAAGCCGATGAAGGTCAACCCCATCACGATGGTGATCACACCACCCACCCGTTGGAGCAGGTCTTCGTTGATGCGCAGGGTTCCGATCACCCCGAACACCGACGCGGTGGCGAGAACGAACACCACGGTGAATCCGGCAACGAACATCGTTGCCGCGCCGGTAACCCGCCATCTGCCTGCAGGTTCCGAGGTCTCGTCGCCACGGGTCACCGCTGGAGAATCAGCTCCGGAAATGCCGGCCAGATACGACAGATATCCGGGAACGAGCGGCACCACACACGGCGATGCGAACGACACCAGACCGGCCAGAATGCACGCTGCTACGGCGAGCAGTAACGGGCCGCTCGCGGCGGCGGTCTGGAAGCTGGAGCCGACACCTTGGGCGAGTTCGTTCACCGCTCGGCCGCCACGCGCTCGATGACCGGTTGCAGATCCTCGGTGAGAAGTGCGCGAAGAAACACAGCGGCGACGCGCTGTCTGCGATCCAACACCAAGGTGGAGGGAATCACGCTTGTCGGATAGTTTCCGCCGAGCGCTGTCAAAGTTCTCATCGACGGGTCGTAGATCGAGGGGTAGCTGACGTTGTTGTCGACGACGAAGTCCTGGGCCTTGTCTCGTTGAGGATCTCGAACGTTGATCCCGAGAAACTGAACACCGAGACTTTCGGTTGCTTCGTACGCGCGCTCGAGATCGTCGGCCTCGGACCGGCACGGGGCGCACCATTGCCCCCACAGATTGATCACGACGACCTGACCGGCGTAATCAGTGAGTGAAATATCGCTACCGTCGGCCATGAGGTCAGGTCCGGCCAATACACCGATCATGTTTCGCGATTCGGGCGGGTCGTACAAAATATCGGTTTGTCCTCCCGGTGACACGAAATCGAAATTCGCACCCGAAGCGACTGCATCGGTGCCGGTTGCACATCCACTCGCGGCGACGACGATCGCAGTGAGAATAGCGACCAGTGGGAGGATGCGGGTCGGTTTTCCGAGTACGCGTTGTCTCGATTTGCGAGGGAGTGCGGGGGCATTCATTTCATCAACTCACTTACAGCGGAGCGTATTTGGTCAGTGTTTTCGAAAACCATGGGGGTTGTAATCTGTTCGACGGACCCGTCTTGTTGGACGAGAAAGCTCAGCGGCAGAACTGGCGGCGCCGATAGCGCAATTCCGATGTCGTCGACCGCAGCGAACGAGGGATAGTGCACGCCTGCAGCGGTGAGAAGCGCTAGTGCTGTGGACATGTCGTCCTGGACGTTGATCCCGACTACTCGGATGGAGCCCGGAGTACCTGCATAGTCATTCAGGACCGGGATTTCCGATCGGCACGGCCCGCACCACGAGGCCCAGAGGTTGATCAGGGTCGGCTCCCCGGACAGCGCTGCACCGAGGTCGACCACAGTATTCTCGCCAAGACACGTCGCTTTGATTCCCAGGAGTTCTCCTCCAGCGGGCGGTACTGCCGGGGCCACAGGACAGGGAACCGCTGCTGCCGCGGACTTCGAGGAAAACCCCGAGTCGACGCGATCTTCATCTGCCTGGGCGGCCGGAGGCACTTGAGGCCGGGTCGAGGAATGGGTCTCGGTTGACGTTGATCGAGGCCAGATCGCCACGACGAGAAGACCGATCACAACCAGGAAGAGCAGGAACCACCGAGACTGTGCCTGCATGCACTTCCTCCAAGCGTGGTGCGGTGAACCGGGACAACACTGAACTACTATTGTGCATAGTAGACATATGGTTCGTTCTGTCGCCCCCGCCAACCAGAGGCGGGATCCGAACCCGAGAATCGAGCATCGTGAAACGCCAGTCCGCTCCGAAGGGCCGTATCAATCCACCAGTCAGCCCAGAAATTGCGGCACTGGGTGCCCATCAAGCACCGCAGACGCGCGTGGCGCGGATCAACCGTGTAGCACGGTCAAAGCTCGTGCGTCTGGTGATGTACTACACCGCGGTTCGACTCGCCCTGATCGCCGGCCTCGCAGTGATCATCATGGGAATCAACGCCATACTCGAACTCGAAATCCCCGGTGTGTTAGCACTGTTCGGGGCGGTGCTGCTCGGATTCGCCATCTCTGCGATCGCGTTCCGGTCATTGCGCCGCCGGATCAATGAAGAAGTGATGGTCGTAGATGAAAAACGGCGTGCAATGCGCACCCGGTGAAGGGTTCCCTCCGGTTAGGTGCGCGTGAAAGCTCCAGTAACGAAAATGCCCAGCATCGGTGCCACAACCTGTCTTTTTTGGACGTATGACCGCTCAAAGCTGCCTTCCTGGGTGATGCCGAGGGCGCGCGATCATGCATTGATTGGCATTGGGATGAAGATGTCAGGTGACGGGATCAGGTGCGGAGTCGGCGGTATCCGTGGTGGTCTCGAGTTTCGGAATCGGTACAAGCTGCGGGATCAGGCGGACGAGACTCGAGCAGGCGCAGTACGGAGGACCGTTGAGTCAGCTCGCCCTTGTGAGGAACCCCGGGGCTGCTGCTGGAGACGACCCTGTTGGGACCACCGGTGGGTGGCCGATACTTTCACTCATCGCCCTCTACATCAGCTGTGGGCGCAGCCATACCGAACGCACCCCTCAGTGCAGCAACGGTAGGAGCGCCACCGACCTCGCCCGTGGAATCTCGATAGAGCCTGCATGACACGTTGGGGACCTGGTCCGGTTCGGCAAACGGATCGCGGCCGTCGACGAGCAACGTCGGCGATCCGGTCATGCCCGCAAGCCTTGCGGATCGAGGATCGTCGACGATTACGTGGCGCAGTTCCCAATCGATGGACTCCTCCGCGAGAACGTGCTCGATCCGTTGTTCGAGGAGCTGCACGTTCGGGCAGTCCGGGACTTGCAAAATTTCAAGGTGCATCATGGTGTTCCTCCGTCGGCGTGTGGTTTCGAGTATGCGGCAGTGCAGGACAGCTCGCGGTAAACGAAACCCAGGACTGGTAGGTCTGCATTTTCTCGGCAAGATCGTCAGGTATCGGCATCGGTGTCATAAGACCGGCACGAGTTCGTTCGGTGTTGCCCTCCGGATAGCGGCCCAGTGCGGATCCCGGGGCGGCGACGACGATGATGCGAAGAACCTGCCCGACGGCTTCGCGGCAGTCACGCTGATGTAAGGCCAGGGGAGCATGGCGAGGTGGTTTGTGTGGCCATGGACAGGGCTGGGAGAGGACATGTGTGCGTTCGAGGTGATGCCAACGCTGGGTGTCATCGCTGGTGCGGCCGGCTGCGGTCCTCTTTGCGGGCCGAAACGCGACGGCGCTGTGTCGGTCGTGCAAGCGATGCGCTTCGTGTAGACACTGCGCAATTGTGCGAGCATTCGGTTCATCGGATGCAGAGCCGGCGGCAGGTGCTGCAGGTCTTCGCCCATCAGAGCAACATCGGCGGTCTCGATGGCCACGTCGGAACCCATCGCGCCCATGGCAATGCCCAAGTCGGCGGTGGCCAGGGCGGGGGCGTCGTTGACACCGTCCCCGACCATTGCCGTCGGGCGGTTCGCACGCAAGGTTTCCACGATCCGTGCCTTGTCCTCCGGGCGCAGGTCGGCGTGCACGTCGTCGATCCCGACGTCGGCGGCCAGCGCCTGGGCGGTGCGTTCGTTGTCGCCGGTGAGCATCGCGACGGTGTACCCGCCGCGTCGTAGCCCGGCGATCACCTCATGTGCTTCCGGTCGGAGCTCGTCTCGTACGGCGACTGCCCCGATGACGGTTCCGGCGCGCTCGATCCACGCCACGAGTTCCCGAGACCTCTCACCGATGGCGTGGCCGCCGCACCCGGACTGAGTCGTCTCGACGGATGCGCCGACGTGTGCGTCGGCTACCCAGAAAGCGGTACCTCGCCTGGGCACTCGACGACCCGGACGGCCCACCCCCTCGGGTGGGCGCCCGAGAGGAGCGAACGGCCTACCCGAGCGTATACCCCCAGGGGTACTTGCATACCCCCCTGGGTATATGCAACAGTGGGTAGACGCTCGTCAGAAAGGACTGTCTATGTGTTACCCCGTCCCGTGCCCGATATGCGACAAGATCGCGTGGGCAGGTTGCGATCGACATGTCGACGACGTCACGAAGGATGTTTCACGGCCTCGGCAGTGCACCTGCTCTGCTGAGACCGTTGGTCCTATCGATCGGCGCCAGCGCCTCGCGATCGCTGTTTCGCCGCCAATCCCGGTCGCGAGTGCAAGGGCCTAACCTTCCAATTGGGTCAGGTTTACCGAGGTCTAGCTCGCTCATTTGAATACCCCAGCCCGTATTTTAGGAGAAGTTATGTCTGTGCCCGACACCGTGACGGCCACCGGTCGTGACGATCGTGATCGCGTATCTACACCCGGCATACTCGGACGCCTGGGAAGCGCGATGGTCGCACGCCGCCGATGGGTGTTCGGTGTCTGGCTGATCGCGCTTGTCGCGCTCGGATCTGCAGCGCCGTCGGTTTTTTCGTCACTGGCGGGTGCTGGGTGGCAAGCCAACGGATCCGAATCGGTCCAGGTCCGTGAACTCGCGCAACAGCATTTCGGCGGGAACTCCTCGGCCGCGGTTCAGGTGGTGGTCCATTCGGACACCGCGTCGATCGACGATCCCACCGTGCAGCAGAGACTCATCGACGTCACAGCTGTGTTCGACGGTGACACCCGGTTCGGTGCCGTCATCGCCCCACAGCCTGGTATGACCATCAGCCCCGACGGCCACACCGGCATCCTCATCGCCGGCGCCAACGCAAACGCGGACGACATGGTCAAAGCCGTCGACGATGTCAAAGACGAGCTGACCGCACTCTCCGGCGACGGTATCGAGGTCTATCCCACCGGATCCTCCGCGTTGTGGTCCGACTTCAACAAAGCCAACCACGATGCGATGATTCAGGCTGAACTATTCTCTTGGCCAGTCACTTTGGCGATCATGGTGCTCGCATTCGGCTCCCTCGTCGCTGCCGGGCTGCCGCTGTTGCTCACAGTGGCCGGACTCGTCGCCTCCGCCGGCGGTTTGGTGCTGCTCAACGAGGTCACACCGATCTCGGTATGGGCGATGAATTTCGCGATGATGTTCGCCCTCGCTCTCGGCATCGACTACGCCTTGTTCATCGTCGCCCGCTTCCGCGACGCCCTCCGTACGGCCGATCCACGAGCAGCCGTTGCCGAAACCATGGACACCGCAGGCAAAGCGGTGCTCCTGTCCGGACTTACCGTCCTGGTCAGCCTCTCGGCAGTGCTGCTCGTTCCCGCACCGGCCGTGCGCACCATGGCCGTAGGCATCATGCTGGCCGTCACGTTCGTTCTGATCGCCACCATGACACTTCTTCCGGCCACGCTGGGCGCACTCGGCCCCAAGGTCAACGCAGCATCCCTGCCTTACGCGAAACGCCAACAGCACCGATCCCCGAAGTTCGCTGCGTGGGGCGAATTGCTTCACAAGTACCCATGGCCGTTCGCGCTGGTCTCCGTCGGCATCCTCGTCGCCCTGGCCTTACCTGTCCTGGGACTGAAGGTGGCAATGCCGTCCATCGCTGTCGTTCCCGACGATGCGCCCGTTCGGCAAGGTTACGAGTTGGTTCAGGCCCAGTTCGGTGACGGGGCACCCGGCGCGCTGCAGATAGTTGTCCCGTCTTCCGATGCGGCTGCTACCGCCGCGGCAGCGAGCAGCGTCGACGGGATCTCGATGGTCACCCCGCCCACACCATCAACAGACGATTCGAACTACACACTGCTGCAAGCGTTTCCTGCCGTGGACCCTTCCGCAGAGGCCATGGGCACGATCCTCGGTGACCTACGCGCACAACTACCGGAGTCCGCGCTCGTCGGCGGCGCGCCAGCGGAGAACCTCGACCTGCAGCAAGCCCTGAACGACTACCTACCGTTGGTTATCGGGATCATCCTCGCCCTCGGCTTCATCCTGCTGCTCGTCGCTCTGCAGGTACCACTGATCGCGATCCTCGGCACCGCCGTCAGTTTGCTGTCGACCGCCGCAGCGTTCGGGGTTGCGAAGCTGATCTTCCAAGACGGACACGGATCGTCGCTGCTCGGCTTCACCCCTCAAGGTTTCCTCGACGGCTGGGGGCCGGTGTTCTTCTTCGCGATGATCTTTGCCATCGCCATGGACTACACCGTGTTCCTGCTCGCCACCGCGAAAGAACACTACGAGAAGACCGGGGACCCGAAGGCTGCTCAGGTCGACGGCCTCGCGCACTCCGGACGCGTCATCTTCGCCGCTGCGGCGGTCATGGTCGCCGTGTTCTTCACCTTCGCGCTCTCCGATCCGCTCCCACCCAAGGAAATGGGCATCATCCTCGGCGTCGCGGTGTTGCTCGACGCCTTCCTGATCAGGCTGATCCTGCTCCCGGTCCTGCTCCGGCTGAGCGGTCACGCTGCATGGTGGGCACCGGGCTGGCTGCGCAGAATGTTGCCGTCGATCCGCTTCTCGCACTGACCATTACAACACCTCACGGAGGAATCATGACCGATCCGAACATCACGCATTCGAGCACGTCTGCCGGGTGGCCGATCGAACGTATCGTCCCCGCACTGGCCGCCGGCGTCACCGCGACGGGCCTGACCCTCGGCGAACTCCACGCACCACGGTGGAGGCTGCTCAGCGCCTTCGCCGCCGCGAACCTCGCCCTCTACGCCGCGGTCGGCTGGTGCCCGGCAAGTGCGCTTCTCACCAGAGCGGGCGTACCAAGTCTTCGCCACCCCCGAAGCGGATAGGCACACAATTGCCGCAGTTCGACGAACGGAAGGAATTCTCCACCATGACCATCGCACTCTCGACCACCTTGACCGACACCGACTTCGAGACGGCGGTCACCGCCACCAAAGCAGCACTGTCCGAGCAAGGCTTCGGTGTGCTGACCGAAATTGACATGCAGGCCACCCTGAAAGCCAAACTTGGCACAGACATGGAGAAGTATCTGATCCTAGGCGCGTGCAATCCCACGCTTGCACACCGCGCCGTAGGAATCGTGCGTGAGATCGGCCTGCTACTGCCCTGCAACGTCGTCGTCCGTGCCGACACCACCGCCGGATCGGTCATCGTCGAGGCGATGAACCCGGACCTCATGGTCCAAGTGACGGGCGAACCAGCACTGTCAGATGTCGCGGCCGAGGCCACCACCAAACTCCAAGCCGCCCTGGACACGCTCGGCAGTCGGGATGCAGTGCGCAGTTGATGACGTTGACCCTGGCGCTGGCGCTCGGCCTCACCGTCGGAATCCTGCTCGGTCTCCTCGGAGGCGGTGGATCGATCCTCGCTGTCCCGATCCTCGTGTACGCTCTCGGGTTCCCCCTGCCGGAGGCGATACCGACTTCGCTGTTGGTGATCGGTGTCGCCTCCGCGGTCGGGGTCATCTCCAAGGTGCGGGCGCGGCTCATCGAATGGCGACTCGCGGCAATCTTCGCCGCCACCGGAGTCCTCGGCACCCTGGCCGGCACTGCCCTTGGCAAGCATCTACCTGAAACTGCCGTGATGATCGGCTTTGCGATCGTCATGATCCTCGCGGGGGCACGCATGCTGCGCAGCCCCGACAATCCCGGAACCGCCTGCAGGACGAGCAATTCCGGGATCAACTGGCGCCGATGCGCACCTCGGTCCATACCGACCGGATTCGGCGTCGGTGTCCTTACCGGACTGTTCGGCGTCGGCGGGGGCTTCTTGATCATCCCCGCATTGGTTCTGCTGCTGGGAATCGAGATGAGTGTCGCCGTCGGAACCTCTTTGGTGGTCATCGTCGCCAACTCCGCCGCCGGACTCATCGCTCAGGCCGACGGCCTAGGTGGAAACTGGCCCTTGACGGCAGCGTTCGCAGGTTCAGCCATTGCGGGTTCGTTGGTGGCCGGACGATTCGGTACACGCATCGCCACGGACTCACTTCGGCAGTGGTTCGCCTACCTGGTGTTTGTCGTGGCAGGTTACGTCCTCATCGACACTCTCGTTCTCGGATGATCTACCGTGCACCCCGTTGGATGCCCCCGGGGGTAATCTGGCAATTTCTGGCATCATCATGCATCTGAAGGAGACCCCATGATCGGCGACGAAGACAGCATCGCATTGGTCCTCAACCGCCTCCGCCGCGCACACGGCCAACTCTCGGGAGTGATCGGCATGATCGAGAACGGACGCGATTGCAAAGACGTTGTCACCCAGCTCGCCGCTGTTTCCAGGGCCCTCGACAAAGCTGGCTTCAAGATCGTCGCTACCGGTCTCCGAGAGTGCATGACAGGCGAAGCGGCAGACAACAAAGAACCCATGACCGAAGCAGAACTGGAAAAGCTCTTCCTGGCGCTGGCCTGAACGCCCGCTTCACATCAGGAACGAGGCCGACCGACAACATGTAGGAGCTCCCCATGAGCACGACCGACCCGGACATCGCCATCATTGAAACTTCCAGCCTCGGCGACCGCAGCTATCTGATCAGCCACGACGGTATCGCCGTGGTGATCGATCCACAACGCGACATCGACCGCGTCCGGGCGCTGGCAGCAGAAAAGAACGCTGTCATCACCCACGTGCTGGAAACTCACATCCACAACGACTACGTCACTGGCGGCCTGGAACTTGCGCGCGCCACGGGTGCCGAATACGTCGTCCCGGACGGCGATCCGGTCGAATACGAGCGCCGAGCAGTCGTCGACGGCGATGTCGTCGACGCGGGATCGACGACGTTCGAGGTCATGCACACCCCAGGGCATACTCATCACCACGTCAGTTACGTTCTGCACCGGCGCGGCGAGCCGATCGCAATCTTCACCGGCGGCTCCATGCTCTACGGGTCCACCGGGCGCACTGACCTGCTCGGCTCCGAGCACACTGATGAACTGACCCACGCGCAGTACCATTCGGTCCGCCGTATCGCGGCCGAACTGGCCGCTGAGGTGGAGGTCTACCCCACACATGGGTTCGGTAGCTTCTGTGCCGCAACTCCGACCAGCGGGGACTCATCCACCATCGGTGAACAGCAGCAGTCCAACCCCGCACTGACTCAGGACGAACACACCTATGTCGACGAGCTGATCGCGGGCCTGTCTGCATATCCCGCGTACTACGCCCATATGGGCGTCATCAACACCAAAGGGCCGGCCCCGATCGACCTGTCCATGCCCGAGCCCGTCGATCCAGACGAACTACGTCGCCGCATCGACGCCGGGCAATGGGTCGTTGACCTACGAGCACGCACCGCTTTCGCCGCCGGCCACGTCGATGGCTCTCTCGGGTTCGAACTGTCGACCAGCTTCGTCACCTATCTCGGATGGCTTTATCAGTGGGGCGTGCCGTTGACGCTGATCGGTGAAACAACCGACCAGATCGCCGAGGCGACCCGCGAGCTGGCTCGGATCGGCATCGACAGTCCCTCCGGATCCGCCGTCGGTGAGATTCACTCGCTCGTCGGCGACGGAAAGGTCCGCTCCTACGATGTATCCGACTTCGCCGGACTCGCGGCGGCCACCGGCGAACGTGAGATAAGCGTCCTCGATGCGCGTCAACAGTCCGAGTACGCGGACAGCCACCTTCCTGGTGCCGTGAACATCCCCCTCCACGAGCTACCACACCGACTCGAGGAAGTTTCCGCGGCCGAAGTGTGGGTGCACTGCGCATCCGGTTACCGCGCATCGATCGCCGCTTCACTTCTCGACCGCGAACACCGCACAGTGGTCCTCATCGACGATGACTACGAGCATGCCGTGCAGCTCGGCCTCCACACATCGCCCGCCTGACGAATGCGCCGCCGCTGCGCAAGCCGCACGATGCGAGTGGTTCACGGGTCTGATCTCCCCGATTTCAGCAAACGGCCATCGGATAATTCCGACAGAGGGCAGGAAGCCCAACCCCTGCCCGTGCCGACGTCCGAGAAGGCGGCCACCGCTGGTCCAACGATCATTCGGGCGCCGTCCGAGTTTGTCGTTCTGCCAATTCGCACTGGATCTTCCGCTCGCCTTTGCTTCGGTGGCCGGACCGTTGTGACGCGCCATGCACGGTTCCGGCCGGGATGCGGTGCGCGGAGTCGCAGACATCCGCGTGCCCCGGCGACCGCGAGGAGCCGGGACGGATCAAGGTGCCACCGTGCCAGCAGTGTCGGTCATGCCGCGGCGGCGATCAGGCGGCCGATCACACCGGATTCGAGCAGGATGATGACGCCCAGCCCGATGAAGACTGTGGGCACGAGCCAGTGCTCGACGCGCTCGAGGGTGTCGATGACCTTCTTGTGGGTGCCGAGCATTCTGCCGGCGGCGCACCAGAGTCCGACACAGATCAGGAACACGGCGATGGTAACGATGGTCTGGGGCGCACCGAGAGTGCGGAAGACCGGGGTGTAGACGGCGATGTTGTCGGCGCCGTTGGCGATGGTGATGGCGGCGACGCTGATCGTCCCGGCCGCGACCACTACGGGTTCACCGTCTCCGTCGCTGCGTAAGCCCTGGATCAGTCCCCAGATTCCTAGCGACAGGGGAAGTAATCCGAGTAGTCCAACCCAGTCCTCGGGCACGATCACCAACCCGAGGGCGGCGACCACACTGATCGCGACGAGGGTGATCAGGCCGAGGTACTGGCCGGCAACGATCTGCCATGCCCGCGGCCGTCCTTGACTGGCGGAGGCGACGAACAGGACGGTCAGT
Source organism: Rhodococcus sp. IEGM 1241 (assembly GCF_033142365.1). Lineage (NCBI taxonomy): Bacteria > Bacillati > Actinomycetota > Actinomycetes > Mycobacteriales > Nocardiaceae > Rhodococcus > Rhodococcus sp. IEGM 1241. The sequence goes on along the minus strand of NZ_JAWLSE010000008.1, from coordinate 12,413 downwards.
ACGACGATGTCGTCGATGTTGGTGCCGGCGAACATCGCTACCGCCGCGGCGATGGTGCCGATCATCCTCGCATCCGGCGGCTGCCGCGGCGCGGCCTGATCTCGGGTATTGCTGTCATTTCGAACTCTCCTGTGCGGGCGGGGGATCGGCCGGGTCGTGGGTGGACTCAAAGATCAGTGATGCGACGAGCAGCACGACGCCGCAGGTGATGTAGGTGTCGGCGAGGTTGAAGGTGGGCCACCAGCCGGTGTGGAAATAGTCGGTGACCTTTCCGTCGACGGCACGATCGATCACGTTGGCGGCAGCTCCGGCGAGGATCGCCGACCAACCCACCGTCCCCACCAGTGAAGCGGTGGGGACGGTGCGCCAGGCGTAAATTCCGACGCCGAGAGTGATGGCGGCGGTGACCGCGAGGATGATCCAGGCCGGAAGCTGTTGGCCGATGCTGAACGCGACACCGCTGTTGTACGCCAACTTCAGTTGCAGCAATCCCATATCGACGGTGCGTGCACCGGAAAGGGTACGGCGCGCAACGGGTTCGGCCGACAGTGCGATCGCGATGAGAGCGAGACCGACGACCACGAGAATCACCCGCCGCGTGCTACCTGTGCGGATTGATCGAGCCGCTAATTCGCTCACGTGCGGGCCTCGACCTTCCCCGCCGGTGCGGGTACCGATCCGGTGGGGAAGGCTTGCGCGCGGCCGGCCCGGACACCGTTGGCGATGACCACGATCTCAGCGACCTCGTGCACCAGGACCACGGCGGCCAGGCCGAGGACCCCGAACAAGGCCAACGGCATCAGGACGGTGATGATCGCCAGCGACAGTCCGACGTTCTGCAGCATGATGGTCCGGGAGCGGCGCGCGTGCGCCAACGCCTGCGGCAGGTGCCGCAGGTCTTCGCCCATCAGAGCAACATCGGCGGTCTCGATGGCCACGTCGGATCCCATCGCGCCCATGGCAATGCCCAAGTCGGCGGTGGCCAGGGCGGGGGCGTCGTTGACACCGTCCCCGACCATTGCCGTCGGGCGGCGCGCACGCAAGGTTTCCACGATCCGTGCCTTGTCCTCCGGGCGCAGGTCGGCGTGCACGTCGTCGATGCCGACGTCGGCGGCCAGCGCTTGGGCGGTGCGTTCGTTGTCGCCGGTGAGCATCGCGACGGTGTACCCGCCGCGTCGTAGCCCGGCAACCACCTCACGTGCTTCCGGTCGGAGCTCGTCACGGACGGCGACCGCCCCGATGACCGTTCCGGCGCGCTCGATCAGCACCGCAGTGGCGCCGGCATGCTGCATCCGCTCGATATCCCCTGCCAGCGGACCCGGGTCGATCCAGCCCGGTCGACCGAGGCGCACAGGTATGCCGTCGATGTAGCCGGTCAAGCCCGCCCCTGTGACCGCGTCCACGTCGTCGGCAGGCACATAGTCCTCGACGGCGGCGAGAATCGCGCGAGCGAGAGGGTGCTCGCTACGCGCTTCCAACGCTGCGGCCACCGCGAGAACGTCCCCGCGGTCGGCGCCGTTCGCGGTCGCGACGTCGATCACGGCGGGTTGGTTGCGGGTAAGGGTGCCGGTCTTGTCCAACGCGACGGTGCGGATCCGGCCGAGCGCTTCGAGGGCAGCGCCGCCCTTGACCAGGACGCCGAGCTTGGATGCTGCGCCGATTGCGGCGACAACGGTGACGGGGATCGCGATGGCCAGCGCGCACGGCGACGCGGCGACCAGTACCACCAGGGCTCGTTCGATCCACACCAGCGGATCACCGAGCATGCTACCGACCGCGGCGATAGCCGCGGCGACGATCATCACGCCCGGAACCAGCGGCTTGGCGATCTTGTCGGCGAGGCGTTGCGCCTCGCCCTTGCGGGACTGCTCGGCCTCGACGATCCGCACGATCTTGGCCAGCGAATTGTCCTGCGCATCTGCGGTGACCTCGACTTCGAGGACGCCGGTGCCGTTGATCGACCCGGCGAACACCTCGTCGCCGGGACCGGCTTCGACGGGCATCGACTCTCCGGTGATCGCGGAGGTATCCAGGGCGGTGCGCCCGCTGCGAATGATGCCGTCGGTGGCGATCCGTTCCCCGGGCTTGACGATCATGACCTCACCGAGCTCGAGCTCCGAGGGCGGGACGGTTTCCTCCCGGCCGCCGCGGAGCACTGTCGCGGTGTCCGGGACCAGGGACAGCAGGGCGCGCAGGCCACGGCGAGTGCGGGTGACGGCATACTCTTCGAGTCCCTCGCTGATCGCGAACAAGAATGCGAGCATGGCTGCTTCGCCGACCTCGCCGAGCAGTACCGCGCCGACGGCCGCGATCGTCATCAGGGTGCCGACGCCGATCTTGCCCTTGGCCAGGCGTGTGAGAGTGGACGGGACGAAGGTGTAGCCGGCAATGATCAGCGCGCCCGCTTCGAAGCCGATCCCGAGAGCATCAGGCCCGCCGGCCAGCCGGACTGTCAGGGCCGCGATCAGCAGCACGCCCGCTGCTGCGGCCGCCCGGATCTCGGTAACCTGCCACCACTTTTCGATCTCGTGTTCTTCCTCGCCCTCGGCGCGGGGTTCGTCGTGGCCGCAGCCGCACGCGTCACTCACGGCTATCTCCGGTGTCGGTGCCGTAATTCGGGCACAGGGCAACCGCGTTCCCTGTCGCGGCAAGCAGCGTCTCCGCCGAGGCGAGTAGGTCCATCAACTCCGGTCGGGCCAGCGAGTAGAACACCTGCCGACCTTCTGGTCTGCCGTCGACCAGACCGCAATCACGTAGGCATGCGACATGTGCGGACACCGTCGACTGGGCGAGGCCGAGTTCACCGATCAAATCCGCAACCCGCGCTTCTCCTTCGGCGAGACGGCGCACGATCGACAACCGGGTGCCATCCGAGAGACTGTGGAACAGTGCCACTGCCGCATCCAGACTGGACCCGCTGCCGGTTGCAGCGAGGCATCCCGACTCGTTATTCATCGTCATAAAACGATGATAGCAATGTAGGGCGATTCGAGGAAGGGTGATGCACCGGACTTGGAAGTGAATGCGGTACGCCAGCCGAACGGTGGCCGGCCGACGTACCTCACCAGGAACGGCGAAGTGACATCGGTAGATTCCGAGTTGCTCGCCACGGCATCACATGGGGGGACAGCAAGGACCCATCGCTCGACACAGCCAGTCGCACAACATCTCCAGTGGGTTCATTTCACACCTCCTTCTGAGCGTTCGCCGTCAGCGCGACGACGAGCGGTCCGAGTCACCTGCGGTTCCCGAACGTCATCCATAATGGACATTCCAGTGCGATGGAAGGTCAAGGATCTCGTGAAAATTGGTGAACTGGCCGCTCGGAGTGGCGTTGCCCCGAAGACGCTGCGTTTCTACGAGGACAGTGGGGTGATTCCCGTCCCGGTCCGAAAGTCCAACGGCTACCGGGATTTCGGTCCGGAATCTCTTTCGCGTTTGCGGTTCGTCCGCAGCGCCCAGTCTGCAGGTCTCACCTTGCGAGAGATCCGCCAGATCCTCACCACCCATGACCGCGGGGCGGCTCCTTGTGAGCAGGTCGTGGAGATGCTCTCGGAGCATCTCTCCCAGGTTCGTGGCAAGATCCGCGAACTTGCCACCCTCGAAACAAACCTTGTTGCGCTGCTGGGTCGAGCGGAAAGTGGGATTCCGCCGGAAACCGACGATGTCGGTGTGTGCTGGATCCTGGAATCTGAGCCTCAGGACGGTGTTGCTGAATCGTGAAATCGATTGCGGGTGCACCCCCCTGTTTCAGCAGGTTCGGCGCTCAGCAATGTGATGAGGTGAGCGAAGCGGTTGTAGCGGTGTTGCCGGTGTGTTGATCAGTCCGGTGCAGAAGTAGTGGTGTCGGGATCTGTCGGGAACATCGATTCGGCGGATTCTCCGGGTGCGGGAATTGACAGGCGCCGCCACTCGGGGGCCGAGGTCACCATTGAGCGTTTCCGGAACTTTCGTTCCCAGGGAGCCATGTGCACTTCGCCTTGCCTTGGAAAGCAGGAATCCTCTGCGAAACCTGCATCGCTGTGATCCAAGGTTGCTGGCGAGCATGAGTGGGGTTGTCTTGCGACGGTTCACTTGCCGGGTTTACTCGTGCTGTTTGTCGTCGATCCAGCGCCAACCTGGAAGTTGTTCGAGTCGTGCGGAGCGGGCGTCGGACAGAATTCCTCGGTGGTGGTGTTTTCGTTGGGTGCTGACCCATTCGCCGAGGGGATAAGTTCCGGTGACCGCGCTCTTGGATGGTCGAGCATGACCGGAGTTCGCGACGAACTGAGTCAATACGGAAAACCCTCTCTCCCATTGTGTTTGGAAAGGATCCCAGTCCCAGCCGGGCAGCGCTTCGAGGGCGGCGATTTTCTCGATCGCCAGGGTGCCGGTTTTGTAGTCGCGGCGCCGGTGGTGGACCCACTGTCCGAGGGAGAACCCGTCGAGGATCTCTGATTGTCGGGGGGAGGCTGTTCCGTGGATGGCGGTGTAGGCCTTAAGGGCCGAGATCCCCTGTATCCACGCGTCGCTCTCGCGGCCCCATCGCCACCCTGGGAGCTTGTTCAGTTCGGCGATACGATCCGGGGGCAGGGTGCCGGCGCGATGCTCTTCTCGGCAGCGGAACACCCATTTGCCCACGTCGAAGCTGTTGGCGCGCGCTGAGCGAGGGACATCGGCACCATCGTGCTCTCGGAGGTACATCTCGAGTGCAGAGCGCCCGGTTTCCCAACGAACGGTGTCGTTGTCCCACATCCAGGCGGGTAGGGCTTCGAGCATGAGAATCTGGGTGTCGGTGAGCTCGCCATTCTGGTGGGCTGTGCGCTGGGCGTTCGCCCATGCGACCAGATCGATACCATCGATCACGAGAGTCGACGACAGGTCCGTGTCGGGGCGCGCGGCGAGCTCGTCCGATAATGCGGACAGTGCTGCTCGCCAACTTTTGCGTCGCGGTTTCCCCCAGGTCCAGCCGGGTAGGTTTTCGAGGAGGTCGGCTTCACCGGCGGAGAGTGTGCCGTCCCAGTATGCGATCCGTCGACGTGCCACCCAGCCGCCGAGATCGATTCCGAACGCATGGACTCGACCTGCCGGGCCGGCATGACCTTTGAGTTCGACGAACTTCGTCAGTGCTCGGAATCCTGATTCCCAGTCGTCGGTGGGTGCGCCCATCACACGACCTGGGAGTTCTTCCGGGTTCTGCTACCGCAGGGAGCTGATGGGTTCATGCACACAAGGAAGGAGCGAGGCGGTAGCCGGCGCCGCGGATGGTGCGAATGAACTGTCCGTGCTGGGTGTCCGAGCCGAGTTTTTCACGTAGCCGCTTCACGTGCACCGCGACGGTGTTCGTTTCGGCGCTGTGACCCCAGACTGCGAGGCTGATCTCGCTTTGGCTGGCGACGTGGCCGCGGCGTTTGATCAAGTAGACGAGCAGTTCGAACTCCCGCTGCGTCAACTGCACTTCGCGGTTTCCGACGCGGGTCTCGTAGCCACTGGGGTTGACCCGGATCGGTCCGGCGGTGACGACACTGTCTTCGGCGAGGGAGAGCGCGGTGATGCCGGCGAACGGAGCAATGGTGGTGATGTCGTACGGGCGGGCAACGACCGCCGACGCGCCCGCGGCGAGGACTTCGCGCACGATGCGCTCGTCGCCCGACTTGGCTGCACCGACCAGGATCGGAACATCGGACCGGCTTCGAATCGTGGCCACCACTCGGGCGGCGTCGACGTTGTCGGTGTGAGCAGCCAAGATCAGGACGGTCGGCACCTCTGCACCCACCGCCAGTAGAGTCTCGGCACCGTCACGGCACCAGTCGGTGCGAATCCCCATGTGGTCGGCGGCCGCCATGAACTGCGCAGCGGTGGCTGGGTCCGGCTCCGCCAGAAGCAGACGCGTATGCGAATCGGCCAAGGAGTAGCCGTAATGCGCTCCCGCAGCGACCTCCCGGTCCGGCTGACGCAATTCGATAGTCAACTGTCGACCCCCTATTTCAGAACGTACCCATTGTCTCACCTGAAGTAGCCGGTGAGGAGGAGGTCGACTGCCCGCACAGCCACAGTGTCGCTCAGCCGAAGCGACCGGAGATGTAGTCCTCGGTGGCTTTTTGTGTCGGGTTCGAGAAGATCTTCTCGGTGTCGTCGATCTCGACGAGTCGACCGGGCTTGCCGGTTGCCTCGAGGTTGAAGAAAGCCGTCTGGTCACTCACACGCGCAGCCTGCTGCATGTTGTGCGTGACGATGACGATGGTGAAGTCCTTCTTCAGCTCGGTCATCAGGTCCTCGATCGCGAGAGTCGAGATCGGGTCGAGCGCGGAGCACGGCTCGTCCATGAGCAGGACGTCGGGCGAGACGGCGATGGCACGCGCGATGCACAGACGCTGCTGCTGACCGCCTGAGAGGCCACCACCGGGCTTGTCGAGGCGATCCTTGACCTCGTTCCACAGGTTGGCGCCGCGCAGCGAACGCTCGGCCACCTCGTCGAGCTTTTTCCTGTTGCGTTCACCGCTCAGTTTCAGGCCGGCGACGACGTTGTCCTTGATGGACATGGTCGGGAAGGGGTTGGGTCGCTGGAAGACCATGCCGATGGTCTTGCGAACGCCTACCGAATCGACGCTGGAATCGTAGATGTCCTCGCCGTCGAGCAGGACCGAACCCTCGACGCGCGCACCGGGAATTACTTCGTGCATGCGGTTGAGAGTGCGCAGGACCGTCGACTTTCCGCAGCCGGACGGACCGATGAACGCGGTCACGCTCCGGGGCGGGACGGACAGGCCCACATCGGCGACAGCGTGAAACTTGCCGTAGTAGATGTTGAGATCTTTGATGTCGAGGCGCTTGGCCATGTCTGGTGTTCCTGTCCGTTTCTAGCGCTTGTTGGTGAGGAAGCGGGTCGCGAGCGCCGCAAGAAGGTTGAGGAGTGCCATGACGATGATCAGCGTCAGGGCTGCGCCCCACACTCGGAGCTGGCCTGCAGGCTGCGGGTTGATCAGCTCGGTGTAGATCAGCAGCGGGAGCGAGGCCATGTTGCCTTCGAAGACGTCGAAATTGATCGAGCGGGAGTAGCCGACGAGCACGAGGACCGGAGCTGTTTCACCCATGACTCGGGCGATGGAGAGCAAGACTCCGCTGATGATGCCCGGCATCGCGGTCGGGATGACGATGCGCATGATCGTCTTCCACTTCGGGACGCCCAGTGCGTAGGAGGCTTCCCGAAGCTCGTCCGGGACGAGCTTGAGCATTTCCTCGGTGTTGCGTACGACGACCGGCAGCATCAGCAGCACCAGCGCCAGCGAGACGGCAAAAGCGCTCTGTTCGAATCCGAGGGTGGCGATCCACAGGCTGAAAACGAACAACGCCGCAACGATCGAGGGCACACCTGCGAGAACGTCGACCATGAAGGTCACTGTGCGAGCGAAGGCTCCGCGCCCGTATTCGACCAGGTAGATCGCGGCCATGATGCCGAGCGGGACGGAGATGAGCGCTGCGATCGCTGCTTGGATCAAGGTGCCGTACAGCGCGTGGTAGATGCCGCCGGCGAACTGTTCCGGAAGCACACCCTGCAGAGAATTCGTCCACCAACCGGAGGAGGTGATGGCGCGCCATCCCTTTTCGATGACGGTGAACAGCACCCACACCAGAGGAATCAGCGCGATACCGAAGGCAGCGTAGAACAGTACGGTGGCGATACCGTTCTTGGCTTTGCGGCTGGTGCTGATGCTTTGGAACGTCGGCGCCTTGGCCGGCGCATCGAGGAGATCGGCGCTCATCCGTTGACCTTGCCTTTCGCGACCATGCGAGCGAGTGCGTTGACGACGAAGGTCAATGCGAAGAGGACGAAACCAGCGGCGATGTACGCGCCGGTCGGAAGGGGAGCACTGAACTCTGCCGCTGCAGAGGCGATCTTCGAGGCGAAGGTGTAACCGCCGTCGAAGAGCGACCAGGTCGAGGCATTGGCAGCCGAACGCAAGATGATCAGCACGGCCACGGTTTCACCGAGAGCGCGACCCAGACCGAGCATCGACGCGGCGATGATGCCGCTGCGCCCGAAAGGCAGCACGGTCATACGCACGACTTCCCATTTGGTGGCGCCGAGGGCCTGTGCCGCTTCGATCTGCGAGCGCGGTGTCTGGCGGAAGACCTCACGGGTGACGGAGGTGATGATCGGCAAGATCATCACCGCGAGAACAATTCCTGCGGTGAAGATGGTTCCGCCGCCGGTCAAGGAGACGTTGCCTTCGCTGAAGAGGAAGAACCAGCCGAGGTTGTCGTTGAGGAACTCCGCGACCGGGCTGAGCTTGGGGGCGAGGATGAAAATTCCCCAGAGACCGAACACGATCGAGGGCACTGCGGCGAGGAGATCGACGATCGAGCCGAAAGCGTGGGAGAGACGCGCTGGCGCGTACTGCGTCAAGAACACAGCGATACCCAGTGCGATCGGCACCGCAATCGCCAGAGCGAACACCGAACTGAGCACGGTGACCGTCAGTAGGTCACGGATACCGAAACGCAGATTCGATGCATCGCTGGTGACGAATTCGGTGCTGGTGAAGAAGTTCGCGTTGTTCGCCTGCAGCGACGGGATGGCGCGAATGAGCAGGAAGATGGCGATCAGGCCGATGGAGACGACGATCGTGGCACCGGCACCGGTGGCCAGCCACCGGAAGAACTTGTCACCGAACTGGTGTTTTCCGGTCGAAAGAGACGAGGGAATGGTCGGGGAAGTCTTGCCGCTGTGATCAGGCATGCCGGGTATCTTTCCGCCCGCCCCCGGAGCCGCCGCAGTGGGCGTCTCCGGGGAGCGGGTTACGTCGTCGGGGTGCAGAGCCATCGCTGATCAGGCAATCAGGAGATCGCGTTGACTGCGGTGGTCAGCTTCTGCTGGAACGCGCTCGGGAGCGGGATGTACCCGTTTTCCTCGAGACCGTTCTGGCCGGCGCCGATCGTGGACTGCAGGAACGCGCGGACAGCGGTGCCGACCTCGGCGTCGGGGTACTTCGAGCACACGATCTCGTAGGTAGCCAGCACGATCGGGTACGCGCCGGTCTCGGCGGGCTTGTAGAAGGTGGACGTGTCGAGCACGAGGTCGTTGCCCTCACCCTTGATGGTGGCGCCGGCGATGGTCTTGCCGACGGTCTCGGTGGTGATCTCGACCGGTTCGGGACCGGCGGAGGTCACGATCTTGGCGGTCTGCAGGTCCTGAGCCTTGGCGAAGGACCACTCGTTGTAGGTGATCGCGCCTTCGGTGCTCTTGATGGCGGCGGAGGTGCCCTCGTTGCCCTTGGCGCCCTCACCGACGCCACCGACGAACGACTTACCCGCGCCCTTGCCCCAGGCGCCGTCCGAGGCTGCGTCGAGGTACTTCTGGAAGTTGTCGGTGGTGCCCGACTCGTCGTTGCGGTAGATCACGTTGATCTTCTCCGACGGCAGCGAAGCGCCCTCGTTGAGAGCCTTGATCGCCGGATCGTCCCAGGTGGTGATCGCACCGTTGAAGATCTTGGCAGCGGTGGGGCCGTCGAGGACGAGATCGTCGACACCCTTGACGTTGTAGGTCACCGCGAGCGGACCGAACACGACGGGAAGGTTCCAGGCGTCGCTGGCGCAGCGTTCCTTCGCACGGTCGTACTCGCCCTTGTCCTTGCTGAGCGGCGAATCGGAACCACCGATGTCGGTCTGGTTTCCGATGAACTCACTCACACCGGCGCCGGAGCCGTTGGACGTGTAGTTGAGAGTCTGCCCGCTGCACGCCTGCTCGAACGCATTCACGAAACGCGTCATGGCGTTGGCCTGGGCGGTAGAACCACTGCCCTTGAGTGCCGACTTGCCGCCGCACTCGACATTCGAGGTCGAGCCCGCGCCCGTAGATCCGGTCGAACCCGTCGCGCCGGTGTTGTTGTCGCTGCCGCACGCTGAAAGCAGGAGGGTGCTGGCCGCCAGCACACTGAGGGCGGCGCCAGATCGCTTGAGCTTCACGTAGTTCCTTCGAAGTATCGGGGTTGCTCGCGCGGCGCGCGGCCACCGAGATCGAGTGACACTGAGCAGCGCTGATTGCCGCTCGGGTGATGAACCTAGAGGCCGGGGATGAACGGATATCGCTGCGAAAATGAACGGAACATGAATCCATGGGCGAAAGTTGAATGAACAGCCCGGCTACCGGCAGGTATTGCTTGACAATCCCAAATTAACTCAGTGAGTATTGACTCAATGACTATTGAGCAAAAGTTCTCGCTCGAACAACGCGCCGCTCTCTATGGCGCCCTGGCCGATCCGGCACGGTTGTCGATCGTCGACATGCTCGTCCTCGGCGACGCATCGCCCTCGGAACTGCAACGCCGACTCTCCATCTCCTCGAACCTGCTCGCCCACCACCTCGGGGTCCTCGAACGCGCTGGTCTCGTGCACCGATCGAGATCCGAAGGTGACAAGCGCCGTACCTACCTACGACTCCAGCCCACCGCGCTGGAGGTGCTCGTTCCTACCTCGTCGCCCTTGACCGCGACGCGGATCGTGTTCGTGTGCACCCACAATTCCGCGCGCTCGCAACTGGCCGCGGCGTTGTGGAACAAGCAATCCCACATCCCGGCAGCATCGGCCGGCACCCACCCCGCTCCCCGAATTCACAGCGGCGCCCTCGCCGCCGCCCGCCGCCACGACCTACCTCTCGACGCCACGCGCCCGGCCGATGTCGCCGATGTCCTCGCACCCGGGGACATGGTCATCGCCGTGTGCGACAACGCCCACGAAGAAATGCGCGAAAACCCGAACTCTCTTCACTGGTCGATTCCGGACCCTGCCCGCACCGGCAGTGCCGCAGCGTTCGACCGAGCCTTCGACGACATCGACCACCGAGTCGCTCGACTCGCCCCCCATTGCCTCCCGAACGGAGAACTCTCATGACCGACAACCTCAGCACCACAACACATCACCGCGACGACCTGACCATCGATCAACGGTTAGCCCTCAAAAGCGCCGCCGCACACCTGGCCACGGAATTCACCGACGTCTTCAACACCGAAACCATCGAGCGGTTCCTGCATTCGTCCTACGACCAGTTCGCCGGCCGCGCCTCCGTCGTCAACTACCTCCCTCTCCTGGCCGAACGCTTCGCCCGGCAGCGACTACGCGCCCTGGCCAAGGTCGAAGGACTCTCCAACGACGGCAAACCCACCGTGTTGTTCTTGTGCACGCACAACGCCGGACGCTCCCAGATGGCCATGGGATTCTTCGAAAAACTCGCCGGGGAACGTGCCGTCGCATGGTCCGGCGGATCCGAACCCGGCACCAGCGTCAACGAAGCAGCCATCGAAGCAATGGCCGAACGTGGCATCGACATCAGCGGTGAATACCCCAAGCCATGGACTGACGAAGTGGTCCGCGCAGCCGACGTCGTCATCACGATGGGCTGCGGAGATGCATGCCCGATCTTCCCCGGACGCCGCTACGAAGAATGGGTCCTTCCCGACCCCGCAGGTCTCGGAGTCGACGCGATCCGCCCGATCCGTGACGAGATCGAACGGCGAGTACTCACATTGCTCGACGAGATCGACATCGCCGCCCAGCACTGATGCTCGTCGATGAATTCCTTGCGAAGAAGGTCTCTCATGTTCATTCCGGCAGTGGTCACCGCTTTTGTGCACTGGCTTCGCAGCGGCTACCCGCAGGACGCACCGAGATACGGTCACAGCCCGCTACTGGCTCTGATGGATCAACGGCTCTCACCTGCGCAGATCAGTGAGATCGTGATCGCGCTCGACGGGGAGCCGGCCACCGAGGCCATCGACATCCAAGTGGCCATCACGGCTGTCGCACGGCGGATGCCCTCACCCGCCGATCTGAGTGCCGTATGCGCGGCCATCGAGAAATCCGCGTCCAGGGAAGGGGCCTTCCCGTGCTGCAGAACCAGAGGCGTGCCCCATGTTGCGAACTGATTTGATCGATGTCAATATTGATGTATGTCGAATCAAGATGTGGCGGAGACCGGCGCCTGTTGTTCGCCACTCAACCGTGAACCGTTGACCGAAGACTGGGCTGGTGATCTGGCCCGGATGTTCAAAGCGCTCGGCGATCCCGTCCGGCTGCGACTGCTGAGCCTGGTGGCCAGCCACGAGGGCGGTGAAGCCTGCGTCTGCGACATCTCCGACACCTTCGACTTGTCCCAGCCGACGATTTCGCATCACCTCAAGGTGTTGCGCCAGGCCGGACTCCTCGACTGCGAACGTCGCGGGACCTGGGTGTACTACTGGGTGATACCCGCAGCCCTGCAACAACTTTCCGCCGTTCTGCTCGTGGAAGCATCATCCACTGCCGCCGACGTCCCACAGGAGACCGCCGTATGAGCGCCCCGTCCAGTACCGAACACCCCGAAGTCGTCGGAAAACTCTCCACCCTCGACCGCTATCTGGCGGTCTGGATCGGCGTGGCCATGGTCGTCGGCCTGCTGG
>NZ_JAWLSE010000007.1:0-127057 GCF_033142365.1 Rhodococcus sp. IEGM 1241 | reverse complement strand
AAAATACTCACACCACACACAAACCAACCAAACCCCAAGAGGCGGTTGATCATTCGCGGATGTGAAGTACCAAAAAATATTTGGCACTGACATTCATCGACACACTGTTGAGTTCTCAAAGAACACGCACACACCATCGCTTCAAACTGGTTGAAAGCTCCGGGGCAAGGGTTACAATCTTAGCTTGTTCGCTCCCAGGAAGCAAGTTCCCGTTGAGCGTGAATGTCTCCGACTTCGTCCAACCGCGTGTCCCCGGCCTCTCGGTCGGGGTTGGTGTCCGTGTCGCTCTGACTTGGACAAAGTTACGCGAATGAAAACTGAGCGTCAAACGTGCAGGTCGCAGGTGTTCGCCAGGTTAAATCCGCTGGTAGCCCGCCCGCAGACGGGCCACCAACGGCCACAGGAGCCCCGCGAGACAACTGTGACCCCACACACGTCAGTTCGAAAGTATTTTCACGCCGGCGAAATTGCGCTTTCCGCGCCGGACGACCAACCAGCTGCCGTGAAGCAGATCGGATGCGGCGGGCTCCCAGTCGTCGGCCGACACCTTCTGGTTGTTCACCGAAGCGCCGCCTTCCTTCACTGCGCGTCGAGCAGCTCCCTTGCTCTCACACAAACCGCTCGTCACAAGCAGATCGATGATCGTGCGCGGCTCCCCCGGCGCCAATTCGCTGACAGATGCTTCCTTCAGCGCCGCGGCGAGCGTCGACTCGTCGAGTTCCGCCAATTCCGCCTTGCCGAACAACGCCTGGCTGGCGAGCTCGACGGCGCGAGTGTTGTGTTCTCCGTGAACCAAGGTCGTCATCTCCGCAGCCAATCGCTTCTGCGCTTCGCGCGCATGCGGACGCTCCGCCGTTGCCGTCTCGAGTTCCGCGAGTTCGTCTGCGGTCAGGAACGTGAACCAGCGCAGGTACTTGATCACGTCGGCGTCGCCGGTGTTCACGAAGTACTGGTACCACGCGTACGGGCTGGTCATCTCGGGGTCGAGCCACAGACTGCCGCCACCGGTCGACTTTCCGAACTTCTTCCCATCAGCCGAGGTCACCAGCGGAACGGTCATTGCGTGAACACTCTCGCCGTCGACACGACGGTTGAGTTCGACGCCCGCGATGATGTTGCCCCACTGATCGGACCCACCGACCTGCAGAGTGCAGCCGAGATCGCGTCGCAAGTGCAGGTAGTCGTTGGCTTGGAGCAGCATGTAGCTGAACTCGGTGTACGACATCCCGTCCGACTCGAGACGACGCTTCACGGTGTCACGCGCAAGCATGACGTTCACGGAGAAGTGTTTGCCGACATCACGCAGGAAGTCGATGGCCGACATCTTGCCGGTCCAGTTCATATTGTTCTCGATGACCGCACTCGTCGGTGAATCGTCGAAATCCACGAATCGTTCGAGCTGACCACGGATGCGACCTGCCCAGTCCGCGACGGTATCGGCGGAGTTCATCGTCCGTTCCCCGACGTCACGGGGATCACCGATCAGGCCTGTTGCACCACCGGCAAGAACGATCGGCCGGTTACCGGCACGCTGAAACCGCTTGAGCGCGAGGAGCGGAACCAGGTGACCTGCGTGCAGGCTCGGCCCGGTCGGGTCGAAGCCCGCATACAACGTGACCGGTCCGGCCTCGAGATCTTTACGCAAAGCGTCGAGATCAGTTGATTGGGCGATCAGCCCACGCCAGGTCAGTTCGTCGAGAATATTCTCAGTCACGGACTCGATCATCCCATCTTCACGAAATGACCGGCGCTCGCGGGCTTCGGCGGTACGCGGACACCGCTCGCGAGTCCGGAATCCAGAGGCGCCACGGGACCTCGGCCGCAGTACTGACCCCCACCCGCGGTCCACTGACCCATTCCTTCGACTCCCCCAATTCGAGCCGAACCCGCGAAGCGGGGTTGAACACGTCTGTTCCGTTGTCCGCCAACGTGATTGCAACGGAAGCGCCGAGATTACCTGGCCCTCTGGCCCATTGGTGAGATGGTCGATCCGGCGATCTCCGAGCCGACACCACATCGTGACCGGCCTCGATTTCGGCCGCTCGGAGCAGAACACCACCCGCGACACCATCCGGGCCGTACGAGATGTTCATACAAAAGTGCATTCCGTAGTTGCGGTAGACGTAGAGACGGCCCGCCCGCCCGAACATCACGCTGTTCCGCGGCGTTTGCCCCCGATACGAATGTGCTGCCGGATCTGGCCAGGGCCCGTCCTTCTCCCCTCCGTACGCCTCGACCTCGACAATCCTCAGCGAGATGTCGTCGACGATCAAGGTCGAGCCGAGAATTGTCAGGCCCGCTTCCAACGGGTTCTTCACATTTTCCAAGGTCTCGATACTCACCCTTCGATTGTGCCCACGCCGTTGACTCATCGGTCGGCCGAGTCGCATAATTCAACAAGTGATGAATTATTGAAATGAGGCGAACCGTGACCACCACGCCGGCAATAGACATCCGCGGACTACGAGTCATTCGCGGCAAGCACGAAGTTCTTCACTCACTCGACCTGCAGGTTTCGGCAGGATCGATCACCGGACTGCTCGGCCCGTCCGGCTGCGGCAAGACAACCCTGATGCGCGCGATAGTCGGAACCCAGATCGTCGAAAGTGGTGAGGTCAGAGTCCTGGGCGACCTCGCGGGGTCCGTTGCCCTTCGCCGCCGGGTCGGATACGTCACCCAATCCCCCAGCGTGTACGGCGACCTGACGGTCACTCGAAACGTCCAGTACTTCGGAGCTCTGTACGGCAAGTCCGGCGCAGACGTCGCAGCAGCGGTCGACGCCGTCGGATTGAGCCGATACGCCGACCGGACCGCCGCCGATCTGTCCGGAGGTCAACGCGGTCGAGTCTCGCTGGCATGCGCGTTGGTGGCATCACCTGATGTGTTGATCCTCGACGAACCGACCGTCGGTCTCGATCCGGTGCTTCGTGTCGAATTGTGGGAACGATTTGCCGACCTTGCTCGCAGCGGAACCACCCTGTTGGTCTCCAGCCACGTCATGGATGAGGCCGACCACTGCGCTGAACTGATCCTGATGCGAGACGGGCATCTCCTCGCTCAACTCACACCCGATGAATTGCGCGCCAAAACCAGATGTGAACGCCTCGAGGACGCCTTCCTCGAGCTGATTCGGACTTCACCCGTCGGAGGCGAAATATCATGAGCATCAGGATCTTCGGTGCTACGACCGTACGCATTCTGCTTCAGCTCCGCCAGGACCATCGCACGGTGGCCATGATCTTGTTGGTCCCGTCGTTGTTGATGATTTTGCTGTATTTCCTCTACCAAGACGTACCCACGCCGCCCGGCCAGGTTTCACTGTTCCAACGGGTGGCGATCACCATGCTGGGAATCTTGCCGTTTGTAGTCATGTTCCTGGTCACGTCCATCGCCATGCAGCGCGAACGCAGTTCAGGAACACTCGAACGCCTGCTCACCACACCGATGGGCAAACTCGATCTTCTGGCGGGATACGGCGCGGCATTTTCGCTCTCGGCCGCCGCTCAGGCAGCTCTCGCGTGCGCGGTTGCTTTCGGATTTCTCGGACTCACCATCGCCGGCAGTCTTGCCTGGGTCATCGTCATTGCAGTTCTCGGCGCAATACTCGGCGTTGCGCTCGGCCTGTTGGCCAGCGCATTCGCGAAGACCGAGTTCCAAGCGGTGCAGTTCATGCCGGTAGTTGTGGTCCCCCAACTGTTCCTCTGTGGACTCCTGGTGCCCCGCGATCAATTGCCGACCTGGCTCGAATGGATCAGCAACGTCCTCCCCTTGAGCTACGCCGTCGACGCACTTCAGCAAGTGTCGATGCATGCCGACGCGACGGGTCAGATGTGGCGTGATCTCGCCGTCATGGCGGGCTTCGCCGCCGCAGCACTCTCGCTGGCCGCGGCAACACTCGATCGCCGCACTCCATGACCGACAACGACACGGCGCCCGCACCGGCACCGATTCGTTCGGGGCGACGACCGGGCAAGTCGGAGACTCGCGCGCAGATCCTCGATTCGGCGCGACGGGCGTTCTCCCAGAACGGTTTTCGACGAACAACCGTTCGATCGATAGCTGCGGCCGCTGACGTCGATCCGGCCATGATTCATCATCATTTCGGAAGCAAGGAGCAGTTGTTCACCGCTGCGATCGCGCTACCGATCGATCCAGTCCAGGTATTGGGACCGGTTCACGCCTCTCCGACCGAAAATCTCGGCGAAAATCTACTCAGAGCAGTGATCGGGCTGTGGGAATCGGAACACCAGCCGGCGATTCTGGCGGCTTTTCGATCGGCGGTTTCCGGCGACGGATCGCAGCTGATCCAGAGCTTTCTGCTCGATGTCGTATTGCGCGACATCATTCCGCGGGTGGACACACCACCTGGTACCGGCTTGATCAGAGCGGAATTGGTGGCATCTCAGATGGCCGGACTGCTGGTCACGCGATATGTGCTCGGACTCGAACCACTCGCATCATTGAGCGTTGACGCTTTGGTACCGCTGGTGGCTCCGAACCTCCAGCGGTACCTGACCGGTGAATTACCGATCTAGCCTTCAGCCCGCGCGAGCAACTTCTCGTGCTCGTCGTCCGCCACATCGCGTGCCTCGTCGATCAACAGAACTGGAATGCCGTTCTCGATCGGGTATGCACGCCGCAGGCGCGGGTTGTAGAGCAACTCGTCCCCGACCAGCAACAGCGGGCCTTTGTCCTGGGGGCAGGCCAAAATGCTGAGCAACGTCGAATCAATAGCCACGTGAGTCCTCTCGAACCGATCAAACAGAATGTCCTCAGGCTACCGTGCTCCGGTGCCCACCCTCGTCGGCATCAACTGCGCGGCAATTGCCTTGGTCAGCCGCTTGTACGACTGCGTCTCGGAATCGAGGAACCAGGTCCGTGGTCCTGGCGCCGGCAATCCGGCGGCAGCTAACGCAGTGGAGCTCGGACGGTACGACGAACCCACCGGGATCTCGTCTACCACGTGCACGATATCCGGGCGCGCATCAAAAGCGATGCGCGAGAGAGCCTCCGCAAGCTCGGCGGAACGGAACTGCCGCCCCGGACGCCATGTCACGGCAGCGACCGCCAGCTGATGCGGCGCGTCACCGACGCCGTATGCGACGGCAAGATCCACCCGCGCCACACTCGACAACGCGTCGACGATCGGCTGGGTGAACACGGGACCGCGGAGCGTCGAAATGACCGTGTTCTTGTGATCGATCAGCCAGTAGTCGCCGTCGGCGTCCCGGCGGAAGAGATTCTCCGTGGGAATCCACGAATCACCCGCTTGGAAGAGTCCCCGCATGGCTCCGCCCGAGAGATCGGCAGTGAATCCCGCGCGCCCGAGTAGCAACCCGACTTCGTCTTCGGCGCACTCACGGACAAATCCGTTTCCATTTTCGAGGAGCCGACCACTCAGCGGGTCGTATGCCGCCAACCGCACCTGCGCGCTACCCGGCAACGGGCGGCCCTTGGAACCAACTTTGGAGCCCGCGACATTGGCAAGAATCACGTCACCTTCGGTCGACGCATAGAACTCGAGCACCTGCGCGGGGTCGAACGCCTCCGTGGTCCGCTTCCACAGCCCGTGAGGCATTCCCGAACCGATGAACAGTCGGACCGGATGGCTACCGTCGATGAGAAGAAGATCCTCGTCGAGGATCTCGCGCATCATCGACCACGTGTAACTCACGACGGTCACACCGTAGCGATGGATTTCCTCGACGAATCGAGCCGGATTCAGTCCGCGTGAGAGCGCAATCCGTGAGCCACCGGCCATAGCGCCACCGATGGTCGCGAGCAGACTCGACGAATGATGGAGTGGTGCAAGGCAGTACACGGTGTCACCGCGATCGAGATCTGCCGCCGTGGCCGTTCCGAAGGCCGACAGTGCCCACCGGTAGTTAGTGATCTGCTTGGCTTCGAGCACACCGCCCGATTCCGCAAAGATGATGAATGCGAGTTCACGGGCGACGCCGGGATCCGGCCGGTACCAACCGGGCAGATTGACCTTCGTCGGATCGATTTGTTCGAGATCGATCACGTCGTGTGACGGATCCACCTCGAGTCCGCGGGCATCGCCGCCGCCGAGTACCAAGACCGGCCTACCGGTAACCACTGCAGCGTCGACGTTCTCCGGATCGGTGATGATCCGATCAACCGATCCCAACTTGACCGCCGCCGAGATGTCGGACCCCGGCGGAAGCATGACGGCAACGGCACCGAGGCGCGACAGGGCCGCGATGGCCGCGAGCGCGCTGGGGCGGGTCTCCATCAGGACACCGACGTGCGCTGCCGGACGTACTCCCACAGAAATCAATCCACGCACGACATTGTCGATGCGGGCGTTGACCGCTTCATAGGTGTGCACACGATTGTCGAAGAGGAAGCACTCGCCGTTCGGCGCTTTTCGACGCTGCTCCGCGAGCAATTGACTCAGCGAGATCTTGGTGTGCGGCTGAATTTGGTTGAGTCGCGCAAGACGTGGCAACGCGCGTGCCGCTTCACCGGACAATTCGAAAGTCCCGCGCAACGCACCAGCTGCAAGGTCACTGATTCCTTTGGTGACTCCTGCACCTACTTCAGCGACCGAGGCGACGGTGTGGATGATCCGATTGCTGATCGACACACCGGTCTGGTCTTCGAGGTCGGCGCCGTAGACCATGTTCGCGATACGGTCCGGGAGGGGTCCACCCGTCTCGGTCCACTGCACGAATTCACCGGTGGTCGGCCAGGTGTGATTGGCTGCGGTGGAACCGACAACCAATCCGAAATGACCTGCGCGCAAGGTAGATTCGTAGACCTTGGCCCGCGGCGCTGCCTGGCTGATCCCACGAACCGCCTGAGGTTGACCGATGTCGTCGACCTCGCCGACGAATGCCAGGATGGGGCAGGTGATCTCGGCGAGCGAGACCAATTGATCCTTGATGACAAAACCACCGGTCATCATTCGGTTGTGCACGATGAACTGCTTGAGCAGTTCGGCAACCGCGGGCCCGGACCACGCGACCCAACCCTCGGTCGCGAGGAAGCGTCGCTGCTGCTCCCTCGGCAGCAAAGCCTCACGGTCGTGCAGTTGAAGCAGGAAGTCGACGCGCATCTTCAACGTCTTCACGGGATCGAGCAACTGGAACCCGGTGCGAGCCATCCACCCGGTGACCGCCAGGCGATTGAAGACGTGATCGGCGAGGAAATCCGCACCCTTGGTGGCCAATCCGGCCGGGATACCGAAGGGCAACGCGGCGAGTGTGTCAACCGGACTGCCGAAGGTGATGACGCTGGCGATGTTTCGACTACGCCGATACGCGGCAGCTTGATAGGCAAACATGCCGCCCTGCGAATAGCCGGAGATGTGAACATCTTTACCGGTGTGACGGTGGATGTGGTCGATGATGTCGCTGAGAGCGATGATGTGATCGGCGAGATTGCGATCCCAACCGCCCTCTTCGGAGTCGGGCGAACCAAAATCGACTACCCAGGGGTCCAGGCCCATCTCGTGCAGAATTCCCACAGCACCCTGGTCGCGGGTCACGTCGTACACGTTCGCCGACATCATCATCGGCGGGATCAGCACAATCGGTGCACCGACGGTTTCCGGATCGCTGTCCGGGAAGTAGCGGCGAAGCCGGTACATCGCTGCGCGCTCGACGATCTCGAACGGCGACGTGGTCGCATCCGTTTCCAGCCCACCCAACCGGACGACCTCGAGGCCGTTTTGTGCTGTCGCAACCACCCGACGAATCGGGCCCAGCACAGACTTGGAATTCAATCCCACCATTTCACTCCCAAGTTACTCACCATGTGACGTCAGTCTCATTTTTCCCGCGCGCAACAAGCCTACTGACGACAAATACGCGTACGCGGTCAGGGAGCAAATTCTGCTCCCTGACCGCGTACGACCGAAGGACTACTGCCGAAAAGAGAGAGGAAACACTCGTGACCGCGAGGTCAGAGGGTCCATTCCCGCAGCGACTGCGCCACTGCTCGGACTCCGTCCAACTGTTCTGCTACCCGCACCCCCGCGGTGCCGCCTCGCGCATTACGCGAAGCGATGGAACCCTCGACTGTCAGCACCTCACGAACAGCGGGTGTCAGCGCGCTGTCGACGCCGGCCAGTTCCTCGTCCGTGAGATCTTCGAGTCCGACGCCTCGCGCTTCGGCGACACGCACACACGCTCCAGCAGCCTCGTGTGCAACCCGGAACGGCACGCCCTGACGCACCATCCACTCCGCGATGTCGGTGGCCAACGTGAACCCTGCCGGAGCAAGTTCCGCCATACGCGCGGTGTGGAACTCGAGAGTCTGCACCAGGCCGGTGATGGCCGGGAGCAACATCTCCAGCTGCGCAACCGAGTCGAAGACCGGTTCCTTGTCCTCTTGCAGATCGCGGTTGTACGCCAGCGGCTGAGCCTTGAGCGTCGCCAGCAGGCCGGTGAGGTTACCGATCAAACGACCAGACTTACCGCGCGTGAGTTCCGAGACATCCGGATTCTTCTTCTGCGGCATGATCGACGAACCTGTCGACCACGCGTCGGCAAGCGTGATGTAGCCGAATTCCGGTGTGCTCCAGATGATGATCTCTTCCGCCATGCGTGAGAGATCGACACCGATCATCGCAAGCACGAACGCTGCCTCGGCCGCAAAATCACGCGAAGCGGTTGCGTCGATCGAGTTCTCGGCCGAGCTGTCGAACTTCAATTCCGCTGCAATGGCTTCGGGGTCGAGACCGAGCGAGGAACCGGCAAGTGCACCGGAACCGTACGGGGACACCGCAGCTCGTACGTCGAAGTCGCGAAGACGTTGCACGTCGCGCAACAGCGGATGCGCATGGGCGAGCAGGTGATGTGCCAACAAGACCGGTTGAGCAGCCTGCAGGTGCGTCTTGCCCGGCATCACGGCATCCGGGTGAGCCCCGGCCTGAGTCGCCAATGCGTCGACCACGTCGAGAACGCCGGTGGAGATGCGGCGAACCGCATCCCGAAGCCACATTCGGAACAGCGTGGCCACCTGGTCGTTTCGCGAACGACCAGCACGCAGGCGTCCGCCGACCTCAGGCCCGACACGCTCGATCAGACCGCGTTCGAGTGCGCCGTGTACGTCCTCGTCCGAATCACTCGGTCCGAAGGCGCCACTGGCAACATCTGCCGCCAGACGGTCGAGACCGTCGAGCATTGTCGCGAGGTCGGCCTCGCTGAGCAGGCCTGCCTTGTTCAGTACGCGAGCATGAGCCTGCGACGCCCGCACGTCGTACGGAGCCAGAACCCAGTCGAAGTGAGTCGACTTACTCAGGGCCGCCATGGCGGCGGCCGGTCCGGATTCGAACCGCCCGCCCCACAACGCGCCCTCATTAGTGCCGTGTTTTTGGGCGTCTCCGACACCGTGCGCAGTCATTCTTTACAGACCCAGATCGCGCTTCGCGGCGACCTTCGACGACAGACCGTGGATCTCGACGAAGCCCTTCGATGCGGACTGGTCGAAGCTGTCGCCCTCGTCGTACGTTGCGAGGTTGAAGTCGTACAGCGACTCGGGGCTACGACGGCCGTTGACCGTGATGGCTCCACCGTGCAGGAAGAGACGGATGTCGCCGGTGACGCGTTCCTGCGTCTTCTCGACAAACGTGTCGAGAGCATCCTTGAGCGGGGAGAACCACAGGCCGTCGTAGACCAGCTCGGACCAACGCTGCTCCATCTGACGCTTGTAGCGACCGAGTTCGCGTTCGAGGGTGACGTGCTCGAGTTCCTGGTGAGCGGTGATGAGGACCATCGCTCCGGGAGCTTCGTAGATCTCGCGGCTCTTGATGCCCACGAGGCGGTCCTCGACGACGTCGAGACGGCCGACTCCCTGAGCGCCGGCGCGGCGATTCAGTTCCTGGATGGCTTCGAGGACGGAGACCGGACGGCCGTCGATGGCAACCGGGCGACCCTTGTCGAAGCTGATGATCAGCTCGTCGGGTGCGTTCCAGTTGGCCGTCGGATCCTCGGTGTAGTCGTAGACGTCCTTGGTGGGCGCGTTCCACAGATCCTCGAGGAATCCGGTTTCGACGGCGCGGCCCCAGACGTTCTGGTCGATCGAGAACGGCGACTTCTTGGACACGTTGATCGGGATGTTGTTCTCTTCCGCGAAGGCGATTGCCTTTTCGCGGGTCCACGCGTAGTCACGAACCGGTGCGATGACCGAGAGGTCGGGCGCGAGGGCGCCGAAGCCGACCTCGAAGCGAACCTGGTCGTTGCCCTTGCCGGTGCAACCGTGCGAGACGATGGTTCCGCCGTGCGAGCGTGCGGCCTCGACGATGTGCTTGACGATCAGCGGACGGCTGATCGCGGACACGAGCGGGTAGCGATCCATGTACAGGGCGTTGGCCTGGATGGTGGGCAGGCAGTACTCGTCCGCGAACTCGTCGCGAGCGTCGACGACAACGGATTCGACTGCGCCGCAGTCGATCGCGCGCTGACGCACGACCTCCATGTCCTCGCCACCCTGCCCCAGATCGATGGCGACGGCGACAACTTCAGCGCCGGTCTCCTTACCGATCCAACTGATGGCAACAGAAGTGTCCAGCCCGCCCGAGTAGGCGAGTACGACGCGATCGGCCATGGTTTTTGTGCTCCTTCGGTTGAAAATCTCTATCAAAGAATAAGGGGTCAGGCGAGCGATTCGATCATGGCCGCGAGTTCCGCTCCGGAAAGCGGTTCTCGGGCCACCACGAAGATGGTGTCATCTCCGGCGATCGTTCCCACGATGTCGGGCATCGAGGACCGATCCAGTGCGCTCGCGAGGTAGTGCGCGGCTCCCGGCGGTGTCCGGAGAACCGCCATGTTGCCGCTGAAATCGGTGGAGACCAACAGCTCACCCAACAGCCGTGAGAGGCGGTCGGTACCGCCGGACACACCGCGTACCGGGTTCCCGTCCTCCGGCACCACGTAAACACCGGCGCCGCCGTCAGCGGCACGCAGTTTCACCGCTCCCAGCTCTTCGAGGTCACGCGAGAGGGTGGCCTGCGTCGCTTCGATGCCCTCGGCACCGAGCAACGCCGCCAACTCCGTCTGACTTCGGACGGGATGCGCCGCCAGCAGCGCGATGATGCGCGACTGGCGACCGGCCCGAGTGGGAGCGACGCTCACGCCTGGTCCAGTTGGGTTCGCTGTTCCAGCAGCCACACGAGCAACGCCTTCTGGGCGTGCAGACGGTTCTCCGCCTCGTCCCAGACGACGCTCTGGGGTCCGTCGAGAACCTCGTCGGTGACCTCTTCGCCGCGATGGGCCGGCAGGCAGTGCAGGACGACAGCCTTCGGATCTGCTTTGGCGAGCAGTTCCTTGTTGATCTGGAACGGGCGGAAAGGTCCGACCCGATCGAGCCCGTCGTTCTCCTGACCCATCGAGGTCCAGGTATCGGTGACCAACGCGTCGGCACCGACGACGCCGGCCTGCGGGTCCTGCGTCAGCGTGATGGTTGCACCGGTTTCCGCGGCGCGTGTGCGCGCTGCTGCCACTACCCAGTCCGCCGGTTCGAAGCCAGCGGGACTTGCGATGGTGACGTCGATGCCTGCGGTGACTCCGCCGAGCATCAGCGAGTGAGCCATGTTGTTGGCGCCGTCGCCCAGGTAGGTCAGCTTCAGTCCCTTGAGCTCACCCTTCTGCTCGATCAGCGTTTGCAGATCGGCCAGAACCTGACAGGGATGAAATTCGTCGGACAACGCATTGACGATGGGAATCGTTGCACCCGTTGCCATTTGCTCCAAGCGCTTCTGGCCGAACGTGCGCCACACGACGGCGTCGACATAGCGGGAGAGTACGCGCCCGGTGTCCGCCAACGTCTCTTCACGACCGAGTTGGGTACTGCGCCCGTCGACGACGACGGCGTGGCCGCCCATCTGCGCGATGCCCATCTCGAACGAGAAACGTGTACGCGTCGAGTTCTTCTCGAAGATGACGCCGACTCCGCGAGGACCCTCGAGTGGACGCCGAGCGAACGGGTCCTTCTTGAGAATCGCAGCGAGTTCCAGAACTTCGGCCTGCTGCGCCGGAGTCAGATCGTCGTCCCTGAGAAAGTGTTTCACCACGGTAGTCACTTCTCCCCCGGCTGGTCAGCCGATAGTGCACTGTCGAAGATGGCAGGTAGTGCTGCCACGAAGGTTTCGGCCTGCTCATCCGTGAGGATGAGCGGCGGCGCCAACCGGATCACTCCGGGTTGCGCTGCATTCACAAGGTACCCGGCTTCGCGCGCGGCATTTTCCACCGCCGGCGCGACGTCCTCGGTCAGCACGACACCCAGCAACAGTCCTGATCCCCGTACGTAGTCGACCAACGGATGGCCCAGATCTTCGATGCCCGCCGAGATCGATTTGCCCAAGCTGTCGGCGCGTGAGATCAGGTCTTCCGCTGCAATGGTTTTCAGCACGGCAAGCGCCGCCGCAGCGCACACCGGATTGCCACCGAACGTCGTACCGTGCTTGCCTGGTCCGAACAACTCTGCCGTTGCTCCGGTCGCGATGCAGGCGCCGATCGGCATTCCGCCGCCGAGTCCCTTCGCAAGAGTGATGACGTCCGGCACGATGCCGACTGCCTGATGTGCGTAGAACCAGCCGGTCCGGCCGATGCCGGTCTGAACTTCGTCGAGTACGAGCAGCGCCCCGCGTTCGGCGGTGATCCGCCGAGCCTCGACGAGGTATCCCTCGGGTGGCACCACGACGCCGCCCTCACCCATGATCGGTTCGAGGAACACAGCAGCGGTGTCGGAATCGACTGCCCGCTCCAGAGCCTCGACATCGCCGTACGGCACGAACTCGACACCGGCGGGCATCGGTTCGAACGGCGCCCGCTTGGCCGGCTGACCCGTCAGAGCGAGTGCCCCCATCGTGCGACCGTGGAAAGAGCCCTCGGCCGCGATGATCTTCTTCCGACCAGTAGCGCGTGCGAGCTTGAAGGCAGCCTCGTTCGCCTCGGTACCGGAGTTGCAGAAGAACGCGCGCCCGGTGACGTTGCCGAGATGAGCGAGCAACTGCTCCGCCAACTCGACGACCGGCTCGCTGGCGTACAGGTTGGAAACATGGCCGAGTGTCGACAACTGAGTAGTGACGGCTTCGACGACGGCCGGATGTCCGTGTCCGAGGATGTTGACGGCGATTCCGGCAAGGAAGTCGACGTACTGCTTGCCGTCGGCGTCGGTGAGTACGGCGCCGTCACCGCGGACGAGAGCAACCCGGGGTACGCCGTAATTGTTCATCAGCGAAGCGGACCACCGCTGCTGCAGATCGATCGTGCTCATGAAGTAGCTCCCTGCTGGGGACCGGCGACCGAGGAGCCGGGCACGACCATCGTGCCGATTCCTTCACCGGTGAAAAGTTCGAGTAGGACTGAATGTTCGAGCCGGCCGTCGATCACGTGCGCCGACGGCACACCTCCGCGCACCGCGCGAAGGCAGGCCTCCATCTTGGGCACCATGCCGGCATCGAGACTCGGCAACAACTGGGCCAGGGCGTCGGTGTCGATTTCGGTGGCCAGCGAGGATCGGTCCGGCCAATCGGTGTACAGGCCTTCGACGTCGGTGAGGACAACGAGCTTCTCGGCACCGATCGCCTCGGCCAGTGCGGCAGCAGCAGTATCGGCGTTGATGTTGTGGACGACGCCGTCGGCGTCGGGCGCGATGGTCGAGACCACCGGAATGCGTCCTGCCGCAATGAGATCGAGTACCGCGTCTGGGTTCACGGTGGTGACGTCTCCGACCAGGCCGATGTCGGTCTGCTCCCCCTCGACCGCAACAGTGCGTCGAGTTGCGGTGAACAGGTGCGCGTCTTCACCGGAGATACCGACCGCGTACGGACCGTGCGCGTTGATCAGGCCGACGAGTTCACGGCCCACCTGACCGAAGAGCACCATCCGGACGACGTCCATCACCTCGGGCGTCGTGACCCGGAAACCACCGCGGAACTCACCCTTCATGCCAAGGCGTGCCAGCATCGCGTTGATCTGCGGGCCGCCGCCGTGCACGACGACGGGGTGGATGCCGACAGTCCGCAGGAACGCCATGTCCGCGGCGAAGGCGGTCTTGAGTGTCTCGTCGATCATGGCGTTTCCGCCGTACTTGACCACGACCACCTTGTCTCGGAATCGCTGCAGCCACGGCAGCGCGTCGGCGAGGACATGCGCCTTCTGATGCTCGCTGATCACGGGATACGTCTCGGTCATGACGAGTACGCCGAGTTCTCTTCGACGTACGCGTGCGAGAGGTCCGTGGTGCGAATGCTCACGGACTCGTTGCCGATTCCCAGGTCGATGTCGAGTTCGATGTCGATCCCGCTCAGGTCCACCTCACGCGCTCCCGGAGCGCCGACGCCGTCGATGCAGACGGGACTCCCGTTGAAGGACACACTGATTCGATCGGGATCGAGCTCGATGGGAGCGATACCCACTGCTGCGAGGACGCGGCCCCAGTTCGGATCGGATCCGAACAGTGCCGTCTTGACCAGGCTGTCGCGGGCGATGGTCCGAGCGCCGATCAACGCATCGGACTCGGACGCTGCGCCGCGAACCGTCACCTTGACCCGCTTGGTGACGCCCTCGGCGTCTGCCATCAACTGATCCGCGAGATCGTCGCACACTGCGAAGACCGCGGCGTTGAGTTCGTCCTGGGTCGGTGTGACACCGCTGGCGCCGGAGGCCAACAGGAGCACCGTGTCGTTGGTGGACGTGGCGCCGTCGACGTCGAGGCGATCGAAGCTCAGGTGGGTGGCGGCGCGCAGAGCGGTATCGAGCTGCTCGGCCGTTGCGACAGCATCGGTCGTGACGACGCACAGCATCGTCGCCAGTGCGGGCGCGAGCATGCCTGCACCCTTGGCCATTCCGCCGACGTTCCACTTGTTCGCGTGGTGCAGCGACGCCTGCTTCGGCACGGTATCGGTGGTCATGATCGCGTACGCCGCGTCGGTACCGCCGGAGATTCCGCCGGCCAGTTCGTGCACTACCTCGGTGACACCGGGGATCAGCTTGTCCATGGGCAAGCGGTCACCGATCAGGCCGGTCGAACAGACGGCGACCTCGATCGCGCCCGTCTCGGTTCCCCAATTGCTCAGTGCCGACGCAACTTCCTCGGCAGTCTTGTGCGCATCCTGGAATCCACCCGCGCCGGTACACGCGTTTGCGCCGCCCGAGTTGAGCACGACCGCGCGCAGCTTGCCCGTCGTCAAAACCTGCTGAGACCACAGCACCGGAGCAGCCTTGACCTTGTTCAGGGTGAAGACGCCGGCAGCGGCCAGATCGGGTCCCTCGTTGAGCACCAATGCGAGGTCCGACTTGCCACTCTTCTTGATACCGGCAGCAATTCCGGCACCGCGGAATCCGGCAGGTGCGGTAACGCCCTGTGTGCGGAGCAGACGTCCCCCGGCGACGTGAACCACGTCTGCAACTGTCGCGTCAGGCTCGGTTGCGTTGTAGATCTGCTGCGGATTGTCGGTGCTCACGGAGCTACTCCCACGGTAGAGAGACCTGCGGTCTCGGGTAGGCCAAGGGCGAGATTCATCGATTGCACCGCGCCACCGGCGGTGCCCTTGGTGAGATTGTCGATTGCCGAGATGACAACGAGCTGACCGGCGTCGGCGTCAACGGTGACCCCGATCTGCACGGCATTGGATCCGATCACGGCACCGGTCTGCGGGAAGACTCCGGCAGGCAGCACGTGGATGAACGGCTCGTCGTTGTATGCCTTTTCGTAGATTTCGCGCGCTTGCTCTTCGGTGGCCGTCGTGGCTGCCGTGCAGGTCGCGAGGATGCCGCGCGGCATGGGCGCGAGGACCGGAGTGAAAGAAACACTGATGTCCTTGCCGCCTGCGGCCGAAAGATTCTGAATGATCTCAGGGGTGTGGCGATGGACACCTCCGACACCGTATGCGCGGACGGAGCCCATGACCTCGGAACCCAGCAGATCGGCCTTCGGTGCCCGGCCGGCGCCCGAAGTGCCACTGACCGCAACCACGTTCACGTGTGAGTCCACGATCCCCGCGGCAACGGCGGGGGCCAGCGCGAGGCTCGCTGCCGTCGGGTAGCAGCCCGGAACGGCAATGCGGGTTGCGCCTACCAATTTCTCACGGGCACCGGGCAATTCAGGAAGACCGTATGGCCAGGTACCGGCATGAGTGCTCTTGTAGTACTTCTCCCAGGCTGCGGGATCCTGCAGCCGGAAGTCCGCGCCGCAGTCGATGATGACCGTCGACTCGGGCAGCAACTTGGCGTACTGAGCCGAATTTCCGTGTGGGAGACCGAGGAAGACGACGTCGTGACCCGAGAGGATTTCGACAGTGGTCTCTTCGAGTACCCGCGAAGAGAGTGGGAGCAAGTGCGGATGATGCTCACCGAGCGTCGAACCGGCGTTGCCACCGGCGGTCAGCGAACCGATCACCAGACTGCCGTCGGCGTAGGACGGGTGCCCGAGGAGCAGACGCAGAACCTCACCACCGGCGTACCCACTGGCGCCGGCAACGGCGACTCTGATCGGCTTGCGTGCGTTCTCGGTCGTACCACCTTCAGTCATGTCACACAGTATGCATCATTGTGCATCGGAATGCATAATTACTTACCCATGGATCGCCGGATCTCCTCGAGCTTGGCTTTTGCGGCCTTCTGGCGCTCGTCCCACTGCTCGTCCACGGACTTTCCGGCAGGACTCTCGTGTGCCAATTCGGCCGAACCTATGGAAGTACCGAAGCGCCCCTCTATCTTCTCCCGAACACGGTCGAAAGTGGGGACTCCCCCTTCGGTGTAGTCGGGTTCGGGAATTCTCGGGTCGGTCGCAAGTACCACCGGGACGTCGATGATCTCGTCGACCTCCACAACGGTGTCGGGCAGTTCAACTTCTTCGGCGTCGGTGATCGTGTTGTCGTCCTCTACACGGTGCGGCTCGAGGCTCGCGGCAGCGGTGTCCACCACGGAAAGAAGGACCGACAAGCTCGGACGACGCTCGACCACTGCGCGGACGACCGCGAGGAAGTCCTTGTCGTCGAGTGCACTGGCGGCCTCGACTACCTGGTGCACGGACCCATCGTGCTCGGACCCATCATGTTCGGGCCCATCATTTCGTGACACTGTCAGTCCCTTCTCGAAATGCCGACGGACAACTCCGATCCTTCCACGACTGTCTGCCGAAGGGGTCGGCGTGAGGCGAGGTAAGCGGCAAACGCGTCCTCGCTCGAATATTCGGGGACGTACCCGAACTGTTCCTTGAGCCGCCGATTGTCGAGAACGGGTCGGTACTGGAGAAATCCGACGCGCTCCGGACCGTGTTCCGTTACGCCCAATCGCCGTCCGACGCGTAGAACGCCTCGCAACAGCCATGCAGGAAGCGTCACCGTGCGCTTGCCCATCCGGGAAGCCAACTCGTCGACGGTCAACGAGCCGTCGCCCGCGACGTTGAAGATGCCCACTTGGTTTCCGGTCACGGCCTCCGCAAAAGCGCCCGCGACATCGGTGTGCCAGACGAACACGAAGGGGCTGTCGCTCCCGGCAACCTTGAGCAGCTTGCGGCGATCGAACAACGCGGTGATCTGATTGTCGACGCTCACAC
Organism: Rhodococcus sp. IEGM 1241; assembly: GCF_033142365.1. Taxonomy (NCBI): domain Bacteria; kingdom Bacillati; phylum Actinomycetota; class Actinomycetes; order Mycobacteriales; family Nocardiaceae; genus Rhodococcus; species Rhodococcus sp. IEGM 1241. Next base: position 109,525 of record NZ_JAWLSE010000007.1, on the reverse strand, counting down.
CCAAGATCGTGCCGATCCGGAAGACAACTTGTTCCAACTCCGGGTGTTCGACGCGATATTCGGCGAGCATCTCTTCGACCAGGCGTTTGTGGCGACTGTAAGTGAATTCGTCGTTGCCTCGGACAGGTACGTCCTCGGTGATCCACGGTGGGTTGTCGGAGTGGTAGCCGTACGCCGCTCCGGACGAAGACACGACGATCCGTCCAACCCCGTGTTCGACGCAGGCCGCGAGCACGTTTCGTGTCCCGTCGACGTCAACGCGGTACTCCTGCTCTGCTGTCGTGTTCTTGCCGGGATTCACGATGGACGCAAGGTGGATCACGACGTTCGGTCGGTACTGACCGAACACCCGCCCCAATTCTGTGGGGTCGCAGACGTCCGCCCTAACGCGGCGGATGCGATCGTCCGGCGTGTCCTTGACGGTGAGGTCGACACAGACGACGGTGATGCCCTGCGCGATCAGTGCGTCGATGACAGCGGTACCCAGGAACCCGTTCCCGCCCGTGACGAGTGCGACGGTCATGCCGGTACCGCCTTTCGGGCGCGTCGCTTGGACCAGATCGTCGCCAGAGCCAACCCGGCGATGATGTCCCAGATCCCCCACCAGCCGGCCACGACGGCCATGCCACCGAGCCCGTCGAAGAACGTGAACACCAGGCCAAGCCCCAGTCCGGCATTGCGGATGCCGACCTCGAAAGAGACGGCGCGACGGCTGTATTCGTTCAACCCGGTGACGGCGCCGCAGAAGTATCCCAGTGCGAGGGCAACCGTGTCGTGCAGGAAGACCGCGAGCAGTACCACCCCGATGTAGTCGACGAAGTACGACGCATTCCCTGACACACCCGCGACGATGAAGATCAACAACGCCACCAACGAACCGTTTTTCACCCAAGGCTGCGCTTTCGCGGCGATCTCCGGGAACTTTTGTGCCGCCCAGATGCCGAGAACGAACGGCACGCCGATGATCAGGGCGATTTGCGCGACCATCTCGAGCGCATTCAGGTTCACGGACTGCAACAGAGCGTCGGTCTCCGGGCGTCGGCTCCCCCAGAACGCGAGATTGAGCGGCATGAGGAAGATCGCGAGGACGTTCGACACCGCCGTCATGGAGACCGAGAGTGCGACGTCGCCGCCCGCCCGGTGAGTCAGGACATTCGAGATATTGCCCGGCGGGCAGCACGCCACCAGGATCATGCCGAGCGCTACCGAGGGAGCGGGCGAGAGAGTCAGCGTCAGCAGAAAAGTCACTGCCGGCAGCAGCAGGAACTGGGCAGCGATACCCACCGCCATCGCCTTGGGTTTGGTGAGCGCACGACGGAAGTCGTCGACCGAGGTGTCGAGGGCGATCCCCAGCATGATCGCGGCCAGCACCACGTTGAGGATCATCAACGATCCCGGGTTGAAGTTGAGCACCACGTCGTCGATCGGCATCACTGTCCTCCCTTCGTCAGAGCGGCATCGAGCAGTCCGATGTGCCGTCTGATCGCCGATCGGTAGGCGTCCTTGTTCACGTAGTAGGCCATTCGTCCCAGCTTCAGGTACTTGTATCCCCCGGACAGATCGGGAGGAGGACCGGCCGCCGCCGCCGAGAATTCCCGTGCCGCGGCGGGGGCTTCGGTACGTGCGATGATCAATTTGGCCACCAACTCGGCCTGCTCGAAACGGCCCTGCCACCCGAGACCGGATGCTTCGACCATGCCGAGAACAAAGAGATTGTCGTGGCGGCGACTCGCGACGTTGAGGAACAGGTCCGGGGCAGCACCCGACCAGTCCAGGTCCTCGCGCGCGATGAAGGGATAGTCGAGGTGATACCCCGTGGCGCAGAGAACGAGGTCGTAGTCGGCAGACGATCCGTCGACAAACCGCACCGTCTTCCCCTCGAACCGGTCGACGTCAGCGCGCACGTGCACGTCACCGTGCCCGATGTGGTGCAGGATCAACGAGTTCACGACCGGATGCGATTCGTAGATCTTGTAGTCCGGTGCCGGAAATCCGAACCGCACCGGATCTCCCGTGAACTGCTTGAGTACCAAGGTGTCGACGCGTTGTTTGATCCACGGCGGCAACGGCTTTCCCTGATTCAAGGTGTCCGAGGGTCGTCCGAACAGATACTTGGGGACGAAGTAGTAGCCTCGCCGAACGCTTAAATCGACGCACTCGGCCTGGTGGACGGCATCGACGGCGATGTCGCATCCACTGTTGCCCGCTCCGATGACCAGCACTCTCTTTTCGCGGAAGATCTCGGCGCTGCGGTACTCGCTCGTGTGCATCAACGTGCCGGTGAAGTTGCCCCGGAACGTCGGTACGTTCGGCTTCGACAGCGTTCCGTTCGCGATGATCACGCCTCGATACCGCGCGACTGTCGTCTCACCGCTGCGACTACGCGTGGTGACCTGCCACAGCGAATCGACCGGCGAAACGTCGATGACGGTAGTGCCGAAGGCAAAGTGCTTGCGAAGATCGTGGGTATCGGCGTAGTCGCGGAAATACTCGGCAAGTTCGACGTGGCTCGGGTAGTCGGCAACCGAATCCGCCATCGGGAACTCCGCGAATGCGGTGGTGCCCTTCGACGAAATGAGGTGCGCCGACTCGTAGACGGTGCTGTGCGGGTTGTCGATGTCCCAGAGCCCACCGACGTCGTCGTGGCTCTCGAAGCCGTCGAACGCTATGCCGGCTCGATCGAGGTTTCGTGCGCCGGCCAATCCAGACGGACCCGCTCCGATCAGCGCGTACTTGCCCTCTGTGCTCATGGGTCGAGCGTCGCAGATAGTTCGAATCTTGCGGCAATGTGCAGGATAATGACGTTATGAGCGCACTCGATGCCGACAACGATCGCGGGATAGATGAAATCGATCTGAGGATAATCAATGCGCTGCAGCTCGCACCGCGATCGAAGTGGCTTGCGTTGGCCGGCCCACTCGAACTCGACGCCGCGACTCTCGCCCGGCGTTGGAATCGACTGTCCGAATCGTCGTTGGCCTGGGTCACGGTTACTCCGGGGCCACAGGTGCTGGGCACCATCGTCACAGCGATCATCGAAATCGATTGCTCACCAGAACTTCTCGACACCGTCGCGGCACGTCTCACCGTCTTGGCCCACGCCGTGACCATCGAAGTATCGACAGGTAGAGCCGATCTGCTCGTCACAGCCGGTACTGCAGACTTGGCGTCGATGTCGCGCTTCATCTCGGAAGAGATCGCAACCATCGACGGCGTACTCGCGACACGAACCTCGATCATCACACGCTGGTTCACCGGAGGTGGGCGATGGAGACTCAATGCGCTGGCACCGTCCGAGAAGGGTGTGCTGACCACCAGCGAAAACCGTACTGCCGTGCGCGCTCGGTCGACCGGCATTTCCGAAAAGGATCGCAAGGTTCTCACGATCCTCGCCTACGACGGGCGCACTCCCATGAAGGAGTTGGCCGACGCGATCGGTGTCAGTCCGGCTGCGTGCAAACGCCAGATCGACCGGCTCACGTCTTCGGGGTTGGTGGCGCTGCGGTGTGAATTTGCCCGGCCGCTGGCCGGGCTTCCCGTGCTCGCCACACTGTGGTGCCGCGTCGAACCCGAACTTCTCGATACTGCGGGCCGATTACTGAGCCGAGCGCCGGAAGTCCGAAACTGTTTTGCGGTGGTGGGCGCCGACAATCTGGTGGTTCAGTTGTGGCTGCATTCTCCTGCAGAACTCGATGCATTCGAAATTCGTCTGCGCAAGGAGATTTCGGGGCTTTACGTCACCGAACGATCCATCGTGCTGCACCTGCGCAAACTGCTCGGTCACGTACTCGATCAGGACGGGCGCAGAACCTCGACGATCGCCCCGGATGTGTGGTTGCCGAGCCGCACCGATTCACCGGAAGACCGATAACACAACAGAGCCCACGACCACCGGGAGTGGACGTGGGCTCTGTGATCAGTTGAGTAGATCAGCCGCGCATCTGCGCACCGACGGCCTTGGAGGCAGCCTCGACCGCGGCATCGCGAGCCGCGCTTGCCTCGTCCTCGGTCAGTGTCCGGTCGACACCACGGAATCGCAACGCGAACGCGAGCGACTTGCGGCCTTCACCGACCTGCTCGCCCTCGAAGACGTCGAAGAGGCGAATGTCTTCGAGAAGTTCGCCACCGCCGGAACGCAGAGCTTCCTGGACCTTCGCCGCAGGAATATCGCGATCGACAACAACCGCCACGTCCTGGAGCACTGCGGGGAAGGGCGAAATGCGCGGCGCCGGCAGGTTCTCGACCAACGGCAAAGCGTCGAGGTCGATTTCCAGTGCACAAGTGCGCGCAGGCAATCCCGCACGCTCGAGAACAGCCGGATGCAGTTCGCCCGCATGACCGACTACGTTGCCGTCAACGACAACCTCGGCGCAACGGCCGGGATGCCACGGCAGGTACTGCGCCGCACGCAGTTCCACCTCGACGCCTGCTGCAGCTGCAATGACCCGCACTGCTGCAAAAGTGTCCGAAGCCTCGGCCTGACGGCCAGGACCCCAGGGGCCGCTCGGCTCACGCAAACCACTCAACACTGCAGCGATGTGCACGGGCTGAGCCGGCAACGACGCGATCAGGTTCGCGATCTGCTCGTCCGTCGGGCGACGATCCACCGGCAATGCATCCACCGGCTTGGTATCGGGGCCCGGCAGGACAACCTGCGCGATGCCGTACAGCGAAAGATCACGCTGACCGCGAGAAGCGTTGCGAGCCAGGATCTCCAGCAGACCCGGGAGCAGCGTGGTCGCCAACTCCGGACGATCGGCTTCGAGCGGGTTGAGGACCTTGCTGGTGTTGCGGCGCGGATCATCCGCGTCGAGGCCCCAGACGTCGAAGACGTTGGTGGGCAGGAAGACCGGAGGAAGGACCTCGACGTAACCGGCGTGAGCCACGGCCTTCGACACCGTGCGCTTACGCCGCTGCGACGGAGTCAATCCGCGTCCGGCCGGAGCAGCGGGAAGCACCGACGGGATCTGCTCGAGACCTTCGAGGCGAAGAACTTCCTCGACAAGGTCCGCAGGCTGCACCAGGTCCGGACGCCACGACGGCGGCGTCGCGACCAACTGGCCGTGTCCCTCTTCGCTGACGCCGACCTCGACGTTGCAGCCAACCTGGGTGAGGCGGCGAGCTGCGGTGCCGTTGGGGTACGTGACTCCGGCGACACGATCGGGCAGGTCGATATCCATGCGAATGGCAGCGCGAGGGGCAACATCGCCCACGTCGGTCAGGACCGGCTCGATCCGTCCGCCGGCAATCTCGACCAGCAGAGCGGCTGCGCGGTCGACGGCCGCGAGCGGAATCGCCGGATCGACGACGCGCTCGAAACGCTTGCTCGCCTCACTCGGCAGCTTGTGCCGGCGCGCCGTCTTGAAGACTGCGAGCGGATCCCAAGTAGCTCCTTCGAGGAGGATGTCCGTCGTTGCCGTTCCCACCTCGGTGGTTGCGCCGCCCATGACGGCAGCCAGCGAGATGACTCCGGAATCGTCGGCGATGACAACGTCTTCGGGATCGAGCGTGCGTTCGACGTCGTCGAGCGTCGTCAGCTTCTCCCCCGCCTTGGCGCGACGGACCACCAGGTCGCCCTGCACCGAGGTCGCATCGAACGCGTGCAGAGGCTGACCGAGTTCGAGCATCACGTAGTTGGTGACGTCGACGGCCGGCGAGATCGGGCGAACACCCGAGAGCAGAAGTCGACGCTGCAGCCACCACGGGCTCACTGCCTGCGGATCGATACCCGTGATCTTCCGCATCACGAAACGCGAAGCCTTGGACTCCGGTTCGAGGCGCACCGGCCAGGCTTCACCCTCAGCCGGGTGCGCGGGAACCGAAGCGGGATCGGCATATTCGAGATCGAAGCCGCACGCGAGCTCTCGCGTGAGACCGCGGACCGAGAAGCAGTAGCCACGGTCCGGGGTGATGTTCAGTTCGATGATCGTGTCACCGAGACCGAGCAACTCGTTGCCATCTGCGCCGGGTTCGGCGGTACCAGGCTCGAGCACCAAGATGCCCGAATGGTCTTTGCCGATACCGAGTTCCGAGACGGAGCAGATCATGCCGTCGGACACCTGGCCGTACGTCTTGCGAGTGGCGATTTCGAATCCGCCGGGCAGCACCGCGCCGGGCAGCGCAACGACGACGAGGTCACCCTCGTTGAAATTGCGTGCGCCACAGACGATGCCGCGAGGCTCGGGTTCGCCGACCTCGACCTGGCAGAAGCGGATCGGCTTCTTGAACTCGGTCAGTTCGGTGATGGAGACGACCTTGCCGACGACCAACGGGCCGTCGATCGCCTCGAGTGTGTCGAGTTCCTCGACTTCGAGTCCCACCCGGACGAACCCGGCGTCCAGCTCTTCCGGGGTCACCTCCCAGTCCGGAGTTGCCCGCTGCAGGATCTCGGTCAGCCAGGATTGCGCTACTCGCACGTCTGCTCAGCTCTCTCGTTTGTCGATAAGTCTTTGTGAAGGTTCCGCGGACCGGATCGGTCAGCCTGCGACACCGAAGGGCAGCGTGAAACGCACGTCACCTTCGACGATGTCGCGCATGTCCGGGATACCGTTGCGGAACTGCAGGGTCCGCTCGAGGCCCATGCCGAATGCGAAACCCGAGTACTCGTCGGGATCGATACCGCTGGCGCGCAGAACGTTCGGGTTGACCATGCCGCAGCCGCCCCACTCGACCCAGCCTGCGCCGCCCTTCTTGTTCGCGAACCAGACGTCGACCTCGGCCGACGGTTCCGTGAACGGGAAGTAGTTGGGGCGCATACGGGTACGCGTCTCGGGGCCGAAAAGGGCACGAGCGAACGCGTCGAGAGTCCCGCGCAGGTTGGCCATGGTCAGGCCCTTGTCGACGGCCAGGCCTTCGACCTGCGAGAAGACAGGCGTGTGGGTCGCATCGAGTTCATCGGTGCGGAACGTGCGGCCCGGGCACACCACGTAGATCGGCACCTCACGCGAGAGCATGGTGCGGACCTGCACCGGCGAGGTGTGGGTACGCAGCACCTGGCGCGAGTTCTCGGGTGCCAGGTGGAAGGTGTCCTGCATCGTGCGCGCAGGGTGATCCGGCAAGAAGTTGAGTGCGTCGAAGTTGAAGTGCTCGGTCTCCACCTCCGGACCCTCGGCAACTTCCCAACCCATCGCGACGAATACGTCGGCGACCTGCTCGGAAATCAGGCTGATCGGGTGACGAGCCCCGACGGGGTGGCGATCGGAAGGCAGAGTGACGTCGATTGCCTCGGCAACCAACACCGCAGCGTCACGCTCGGCGAGGAGAACCTCACGACGAGCGTCGTACGCGTTGTTGATCCGAGTGCGGAAGATGTTGACGCGCTTACCGGCGTCCGCCTTTTCCTTGCCCGGAAGGCTGCCGAGTCCCCGGCGCGCGAGGGCGATCGGGGACTTGTCCCCCAGGTGCTCCACCTTGACGTGCGCCAGCGCGTCCAGGTCAGCGGCGTCTGCCAGCGCCTTCTCGGCGTTCTCAGCCGCAGCGGTCAACGCCTCTTCGGTGAGTACACTCGCGTCGACCTCCGGCGGTGTCGCGCCCTCATTTTTGGCCACGGCTGTGACGCTCCTGTCGCTTCTCGGTTTACTTCTCGTACTGCGTGCTTCTTGTACTGCGTGCTTCTTGTACTGCTTACTTCTTGTACTGCGAGCGAGCATTCGAACTCGCTCGAGCATTGTCTCTGCTCTTGTATTGTCTCAGGCTTCCGCAAATGGGATTCCGTGAGGTCTTCGCGTGCGTTTTCAGCCGTGATCGGTGGCGCGATTTTGCACCCGCGCGCTTGCGTACAGGCAAATTGCCGCCGCTGTCGCGAGGTTCAAGCTTTCGGCGCGGCCATGGATCGGAATCCTGACCCGATGATCAGCCTGCGCGGCGATCGCCGGATCGAGACCGTGAGCTTCGTTACCGAACAGCCAAGCCGTCGGCTTGCTCAGCAACTCGTCGGCCTCGTCGAGATCGACCTCGCCGTCAGCTGCAGTCGCGAGAATCTGAATGCCGGCTGCGCGAATCTGCTCGATCACCGACACCGTGTCTCGATCGCGGACGACTGGCAGGTGAAAGAGGCTGCCCGCCGACGAACGAACGACCTTGCCGTTGTGCGGATCGACGCTGTCACCGGCGAGGATTGCCGCATCGGCACCCACTGCGTCGGCGATGCGAATGACGGTGCCCGCGTTACCTGGTTCGTTGACCTCGACCGGCACTGCGAGCAGTCGGGTCTCCTGATGGACGGCTGCGCTCAGCGGTACATCCAGTAGATCGCTGACGGCAACGAGACCGGGCGGCGTGACGGTATCGCTCAGAGCTTTGATTGCTCGATCGGTCACAAGAGCAACACGAACTCCAGCGGTCAGCGCCCGATCGATGACGTGCTGATAGCGCTCGGCTGCGTCCTCGGTGTAGAAGAGGTCGTGTACCGGGCGGGCCTCGCCGTTCGAGAGTGCACCGTTCAACAGTTCGGTGACCGAGTTCTCGCCCTCGACGAGGAAACGTCCTGCTTTGCGTCGTTCTGCTGTGCGCAGGAGCTTGACAGCAGAAACGACCCGCGGAGTCCGCTCGGTGAGCGGGTCCACGGGCCGTTGCTGTGATGCGTGAATCAGGCTGCTTCTCCGGCAGGAGCGTTCACGTCAGCCGGCAGAGCGGCCTTCGCGAGTGCGACCAGGCCGGCAAAGGCCTCGGCATCGGAGACAGCGAGCTCGGCCAGGATCTTGCGGTCGACCTCTACCTCTGCCAGACGCAGGCCCTGGATGAGGCGGTTGTACGTGATGTCGTTTGCGCGAGCTGCAGCGTTGATACGCGTGATCCACAGCTTGCGGAACTCGCCCTTGCGCGCACGACGGTCGCGGTACGCGTAGGTGAGCGAGTGGAGCTGCTGCTCCTTGGCCTTGGTGTACAGACGCGAACGCTGTCCACGGTAGCCGCTGGATGCAGCAAGAATTGAACGACGCTTCTTCTGGGCGTTGACCGCCCTCTTTACGCGTGCCACTTGAAAAATCCTGTCAATCTAGGGGCTGAAAGTACGGCCCCGGGTGGTCAGTAAGGGGGCGACTCAGATGCCGAGCATGCGCTTGATGCGCGGAGCGTCGTCAGGGCTGACAACAGCGACACCGTCGAGACGACGGGTAACCCTGCTGGACTTGTGCTCGAGAAGGTGGCGACGGCCGGCCTTCTGGCGCATGAGCTTTCCGCTGCCGGACACCTTGAATCGCTTCGAGGCGCCGCTGTGGCTCTTCATCTTGGGCATGGAGTCCTCAGTTCTTGTTACGTGGTGGATCTTGGGAAATCGACTAGCTGGCCGGAGCCTCGGGAGCGGCATCGCCGGTCGCCGGTGCTTCCGGAGCTGCTTCACTGGAAGCCGGTGCGGCCGGAGCCGGACGCGGAGCAGCCTGAGCCACTGGCGCCTGAGCGCTCTCCTGCGCCTTGACGCGAGTCTTGGCGCCCTTGTGCGGTGCCAGGACCATCGTCATGTTTCGGCCGTCCTGCTTTGCCGAGGTTTCGACGAATCCGAGATCTGCGACGTCTGCTCCCAGACGCTGCAGAAGGCGGTAGCCGAGTTCGGGACGTGACTGCTCACGTCCGCGGAACATGATCGTGACCTTGACCTTGGAACCGGCTTCGAGGAAGCGAACGACGTTGCGCTTCTTGGTCTCGTAGTCGTGGTCGTCGATCTTGGGTCGGAGCTTCTGCTCCTTGATGACCGTCAGCTGCTGGTTCTTACGTGACTCACGTGCCTTCTGTGCAGCCTCGTACTTGAACTTGCCGTAGTCCATGATCTTGCAGACCGGTGGACGGGCATCAGGAGCTACCTCGACCAGGTCGAGGTCGGCCTCAAGGGCCAAGCGGAGTGCATCTTCAACACGCACGATGCCTACCTGTTCCCCGCCAGGTCCGACCAAACGAACCTCGGGAACGCGGATACGATCGTTGATGCGGGTCTCAGTGCTGATGGGGCCTCCTAGGTTGAACGGTGCGGTCTTCATGACCGCACGCAGCCCGTACCGCCCGCACCCCAACAAAAAAGCCCCGCTGTGATGATTGCTCATCCGCGGGGCCCGATGTCGACCGATCACATAAGATCCAGCTCACGCCGAAACCTATCTCCTCGACTGAGCGAGGAACCTGACGAAGAATTGATCTCCGATAACAGGTGACCGGAACCACTGAACTGCAGTTTCACCTGCCGTGCAGAGGTGGGAGTCGGACTCCACTTGCTGCCCCCGAACAAGTCGGAGGCGGTCGTTGCAACAAGAGTAACAGGTCGCCACAGATGAAAGAAATCGGTGCCGCTCCCAGTGCTGCCGGGAGAGGCCCGATTCAACACCACCACGGCCTGATGGAATCCTTACAACCATGAGTGAGAACTTCGAGGCAGATCAGAACACCGACGGCGCGAACCCCGACGTCCGCGAACTCTCCGAAGTTCCCGCGGTCGAGGTCATCAGCCGCGCCGCAGTGATGCTGATGAGTTCGGCTGCCGAAAAACTCGGCCTCTCCGACGCCGATCCGTCTTCCAGTCCCTATCTGGACCTCGACGAAGCTCGTCGAGTCATCACGGCGCTTGCCGGACTGGTGACTGCGTCGGTCGAATACCTCGGCCCCCACGCCGGACCCATCCGTGAAGGCCTTCAAGCCCTGCAGCGCGCATTCCGTGAGGCCTCCTCGCACCCGGACGAGCCAGGAAAGGGACCGGGCGAGAAGTTCACCGGTCCGGTCTACTGAGTTGGCAACCGCCAACAAGACCCAACCGACGCCCGAGGACGTCGACGCATTCATTTCACGCGTCGACGACCGCAAGCGTGCCGACAGCCTGGAGCTGATCTCCTTGCTGTCGGCCGCGACCGGCGAGCCTGCCGTCATGTGGGGCTCGAGCATCATCGGTTTCGGGGCACGGCACTACCGGTATGCGAGTGGCCACGAAGGTGACACCCCACTGATCGGGTTCTCCCCCAGGGCCACCGCGCTCACGTTGTACTTGTCGCTGAACTTCGACGACTACACCGACACACTGGCGCGCCTCGGCAAGCACAAGATCGGCAAGGGCTGCCTGTACGTCAAACGGCTGAGCGACGTCGACATGGCAGTCCTGACCGAACTGATCACGGATTCCGTTGCCGCAGCCCGCAACATGATCGACTGAACAGGTCACCTTCGTGGGGCTACAGGCCGAGCGTCTTCGGGCGGTTGGCCGAACAGGGTCGAATCCCGTGGTGTGAAGTGATCGTTCGTCAGCGTGGCCCGCCGCATTCGATCGAGTCGAAACCACCGCACCGCGTCGCGCTGGCGACACCAGCCGATGAGAAACCACTGCCCACGGTCCTGCGCCAGAATGTGCGGCTCAACTGCCCGGACCGTCTCCGCACCGTCCCCGTCCACGTAGTGCAACGACACGACGCGACTCTGTTCGAGCCCCTGCTCGACGGCCCGCCGGTTCGTGCGCGAATCCGCTACTACCCCGCCGTCGCCGCGAATCCACACACGGCCACCGAGTTCGGCGACCTTACGACGACTCTCCTCGTCCATCACGTCGAGCAGTTTCGCCAGAGCTGCTCGTCCGTCCGGCGCAAACGGGGCGTCACCGGCCGCCGTCAAGGCCAACGCGATTGAAACTGCTTGCGGAACAGTGAAATTGACCGGCGGTAGCGTGGCGCGACCTACGAGTCGGTATCCACCCCCGGGGCCCGAGCGCGCCTCGATCGCCGCGCCCGACATCATCAGAGTCTCGATATCCCGCTTGATCGTCCGGGTGGTGACACCGAATTCCTCGGACAATCGGGAACACGTAGCCCCTCGATCGCCCTGTCGCCGAAGCTCTTCGACGAGAGCGTGCAATCTCGCAGCTCGATTCATGTTCACCAGTGTCGCAGATTTCGATACCAAACAGTGACATAATTGGTGACACTCTGTTGTCACCAACCTGATTGCACAGTGAGTCCATGAAAACTCACATCGTTCTTGTTCCCGGATTCTGGCTCGGCTCATGGGCTTGGGACGCAGTCCTCCCCCACCTCGAGCGCTCCGACACCACCCGCGTGACCAGCTTGACGCTGCCCGGACTCGACGCCGTCGATGCAGATCGATCAGCGATCACCTTCGACGCCCACGTCCGCGCAGTCATCGACGCTGTATCGGATTCAGACGAACGTACGGTCCTGGTCGTACACAGCGGCGCCGGCCCGGTGGGATACGCGGTAACCGATCGCATCCCGGATCGAGTCGCACGGATCGTCTACGTCGATTCAGGCCCCATGCCCGACGGCGCGGCGCTGCGACCGGATCTGGCCGCTGACGTCGTCGAGATACCGCTGCCGACGTGGGCAGAACTTGAAGCAGACGGCAGCAGCCTCGAAGGACTCGACGAGAAGGCTCTCGAGTCGTTTCGCGCGAACGCCGTCCCCGAACCGGCCGGGCCGGCGCGTGAGCCGATTGTCCTGACGAACGAAAAGCGGTACCAGGTGCCGTCAACCGTCGTTTGCAGCACGTTCCCGTCCGCGGTGATTGCCCAGATGGCCGACGGGGGTCATCCGATGGCCGCCGAACTGGCGAAACTCCCCGTGACGTACGTCGACCTCCCGACCGGCCATTGGCCGATGTGGTCGCGCCCCGAAGACGTCGCCCAGGTGATCCTCGAGGCCGCCGCTTCCTGATCGACAAAGCAGTGATGCCGGATCGGATTCCGACCCGGCATCACTGACCGACTTCTACTTGCTCACCTTCTACTAGCTCACGGAAGCAGCTTTCTTCCGTGGCGCCGCCTTCTTTGCGGCAACTGCCTTCGTTGCACGCTTCTTGGTGATCGGCTTGGCCTTGACGGGCGCGTGCTGTGCGGTGAGAACCTCACTGAGGAACTTGCCCGTGTAGCTCTCGGGGACCGCGGCAACGTCCTCCGGGGTACCTTGCGCCACAACGGTTCCGCCGCCGGATCCACCTTCGGGCCCCATATCGACGACCCAGTCCGACGTCTTGATCACGTCGAGGTTGTGCTCGATCACGATCACGCTGTTGCCCTTGTCGACCAGACCGTTGATCACGATCAGGAGCTTTCGGATGTCCTCGAAATGCAGACCCGTGGTGGGCTCGTCGAGGATGTACACCGTGCGACCGGTGGACCGCTTCTGCAACTCGGCGGCCAGCTTGACGCGCTGCGCCTCACCACCGGACAGGGTCGGAGCCGGCTGACCCAGTCGGACATAGCCCAGTCCGACGTCGACCAGCGTCTTGAGGTACCGGTGAATAGAGGTCACCGGCTGGAAGAACTCGGCTGCTTCCTCGATGGGCATGTCGAGTACCTCGGCGATCGACTTGCCCTTGTAGTGGACCTCGAGCGTTTCGCGGTTGTACCGAGCGCCGTGGCATACCTCGCAGGGCACGTACACGTCCGGCAGGAAGTTCATCTCGATCTTCAAGGTTCCGTCGCCGGAGCACGCCTCGCAGCGTCCGCCCTTGACATTGAACGAGAATCGGCCGGGCTGATAACCGCGGACTTTCGCTTCCGTGGTGGCCGCGAACAGGGTTCGAATCTTGTCGAACACACCGGTGTACGTGGCCGCATTCGATCGCGGAGTCCGGCCGATCGGAGACTGATCGACCTGCACGAGCTTGTCCAGCTGATCGAGACCGTTGATTCGTGTGTGACGGCCAGGCACCTGGCGTGCACCGTTGAGCTTGTTCGCCATGACGGTCGCGAGAATGTCGTTGACCAACGTCGACTTGCCCGAACCGGAGACACCGGTGACAGCGGTGAGAACACCCAGCGGGAAACTTACGTCGATGCCGTCGAGATTGTGCTCGCGAGCTCCGACGACCGTGACCTGGCGTTTGCGATCCACCGGCCGACGAATGGCCGGAACCTCGATGAAGCTGCGACCCGACAGGTAGGCCCCGGTCAAAGACTCTTCACACGTCAGCAGTTCTTCGTACGGGCCGCTGTGGACGACCTTGCCGCCGTGCTCGCCGGCGTACGGTCCGATGTCGACCACCCAGTCGGATGTACGGATCGTGTCTTCGTCGTGTTCGACGACGATCAGCGTGTTGCCGAGGTCGCGCAGGCGCGTCAGGGTTTCGATCAGTCGCCGGTTGTCACGCTGGTGCAGGCCGATGGACGGCTCGTCGAGTACGTAAAGCACGCCGACCAGTCCGGATCCGATCTGTGTTGCCAAGCGAATTCGCTGGGCTTCGCCACCGGACAACGTGCCCGCGGCTCGCGAGAGGGAAAGGTATTCCAGGCCGACGTCGAGCAGGAAGCCGAGGCGCGCCTGAACTTCCTTGAGGACCTGACCCGCGATTGCCTCTTCACGCGAGCCGAGAGTGAGGCTGTTCAGGAAATCCGCGCAATCGGAGATCGACAGTTCACAGACCTCGGCGATGGACTTACTGCCGAAGTCTCCCGCCGCGATAGTTACCGACAGGATTTCGGGGCGCAGGCGAGCACCACCACACGCCGGGCACGGGGTGTCGCGCATGTACCCGTCGTAGCGTTCCTTCATCTGATCGGATTCGGTCTGCTCGAGGCGGCGATGCAGGAAGGGCATCACACCTTCGAACTCCGCGTAGTAAGAACGGGTACGGCCGTACCGATTCTTGTACCGGACGTGCACCTGCTCCTCACTGCCTTCGAGGATCGCTTTGCGGGCCTTCGCCGGCAACTTGTTCCACGGCGTCTTCATGTCGAAACCGAGGATGTCGCCGAGGCCGGACAGCAGGCGTCCGAAGTACTCGGAACTCTGGCCCATCGACCACGGTGCGATAGCTCCGTCTTCGAGGCTCAGATCAGGGTCCGGAACCACCAGATCCGGGTCGACCTCCTTGCGGATACCGAGGCCGGTGCATTCCGGGCAGGCGCCGTAGGGCGAGTTGAAGGAGAACGAGCGCGGTTCGAGATCGTCGATCGCGAGTGCGTGGCCATTCGGGCAGGCCAGCTTCTCTGAGAAACGACGCTCACGATCAGGTGCATTTTCTTCACGGTCGACGAAGTCGAGGACCACGATGCCTTCGGCCAATCGAAGTGCGGTCTCGACCGAGTCGGTCAGGCGCTGCTTCGAGCTCGCCTTGACCTGCAATCGGTCGACCACTACTTCGATGTCGTGCTTTTCCTGCTTCTTGAGCTTCGGCGGATCGGCCAGCGAATGGACGACTCCGTCGACGCGCACACGCGAGTAGCCCTGGGTGTTGAGCTGATCGAAGAGATCGACGAACTCGCCCTTACGAGTACGGACCACTGGTGCGAGGACCTGGAACTTGATGCCCTCCTCCATCTCGAGCACCTGGTCGACGATCTGCTGCGGGGTCTGACGTGCGATCTTCTCACCACAGACCGGGCAGTGCGCCGAACCTGCGCGGGCATAAAGGAGCCGGAGGTAGTCGTAGACCTCGGTGATCGTGCCCACCGTCGAACGGGGGTTGCGGTTGGTCGACTTCTGGTCGATGGACACCGCCGGCGACAATCCCTCGATGAAATCGACATCGGGCTTGTCCATCTGACCGAGGAACTGACGCGCGTATGCCGAGAGTGACTCGACGTAGCGGCGCTGACCTTCGGCAAAGATCGTGTCGAACGCGAGGCTGGACTTGCCGGAGCCGGACAACCCGGTGAAGACGATCAGGCTGTCTCGCGGGAGGTCGAGATCGACTCCTCGCAGATTGTGCTCACGCGCACCCCGCACGATCAGGCGATCCGCCACACCAATTCCCTTCATTGTCAATCGTCCGGGGCCGTCCCCCCGGAGAAGTCTCGAGTGGCCTCGCAAACGCGAGTCCTCGAGCGATCGTCATCGTAGGCCGAGCCACCGACACGTTTTTCTCACCAGGCGAGCCCATCGCTCTACCTGCCCCTATTCGAAGGTAGCCTGCGTTTCATGACGAATCAGCCCATCGTGATCGACGACTCCTACACCGGTCAGGTCTCCCCCGATTCTGCCCCTCAGCGGCGCACAGTCGACGGTGCCGTCATCACGAAGATGTCGGTCGGCCCCATGGACAACAACACTTACCTCGTCGTCTGTTCCGCGACCGGGAAATCTCTCCTGATCGATGCGGCCAACGAGGCCGAGAAGATCATTGCGCTCATCGAACAGGAAGCACCTGTTTTCGATTCCATCGTCACCACCCACCAACACGGTGATCACTGGTTGGCTCTGCAGGACGTCCACGCTGCCACCAAGGTGCCGACCGCGGCTCATCCTCTCGACGCGGAGGTCCTTCCCGTCACCCCGGACGTACTCCTCGAAGACGGCGACAAGGTGACAGTTGGCAATCTGAGCCTCGACGTCATTCACCTGTCCGGCCACACGCCCGGTTCCATTGCGTTGGCTCTGACCGAACCGAATGGGCAGGTTCACCTCTTCACCGGCGACTCACTCTTCCCCGGAGGCGTCGGAAAGACCGCCGACCCCGAGAAGTTCACTTCCCTGCTCGACGACGTGGAAAACAAGTTGTTCGGAAGGTACGACGACGCGACTGTCGTCTACCCCGGGCACGGCAAGGACACGACGCTGGGTACCGAGCGCCCGCACCTGGCGGAATGGCGCGAGCGCGGTTGGTGACGTTTCACCTGTTCCGTACTAGACCCCGCTAACCGACTTCCTGACTATCGACCTGTTCACCGTCGACGCGAAGTCGCGGAAGCCAGGTCGACAGAGTCCGGCCGAGTCCTTCGACCATCCGTTCCCCGAACACACACAGCGTGCGTTCCCACGGATGGCCGAAGGTCCCCTCCGTGAAGTCGTCACGACTGAATATGTAGTAGTCGCCGTTCGGATAGATCGGGACACGCCACTCCGCCAACTCTTTCGCGGCAGCATGCGCCTCCGCGTCGAAGGTGTAGCCCGGATGCTGCCAATCCAGAACGACAAAGTTGGGATCGTCGTTCCAATCGGTGACAAAACAGCGCAACGCTTCGGCGTTGATCGCATCCACGCGAGCGGCCCACGCCCACGCCCCTGGAGTCGCAGCTGGCGCCGCACCCAAATCGAAGACCACGGACGGCGTCGGCTCAGCGATACCTTCGTGGTCACAACACCATCGTGCTCGAACGGTGCGCATTGTGTGACACCTTCGAACACGCCGTATGCGGATACGCGGTAACGGATACTTCAGAACGGTGTGTCCGGATCGGTGGAGAAGTCATCGACGCAGTACAGCGCGCTTCGGCGACCAGGAATCCGTCAACCGGGTCAGGCGTCGCGGGATCGCCGAACCGGACCAATTCCTTGTGAGATCGCTAGGGTGGAAAACGAACCTACATCGGGAGGCTTGAAACATGCTGGTACGTCGAATTGCTCGTCCACTGCTTTCCACGATCTTCATCGCCGGGGGAATCGATGCTTTGCGCAACCCCGCTCAGCGAGCAGCCAAAGCGTCACCGCTGATCGACAAATCCGTCGAGACGCTGCCAGGAGCAGTGACGCAGAAGGTGCCTGCTGATCCGGAAACACTCGTCAAGATCAACGCCGCCGTCCAGATCGGCGGCGGTGCCCTGCTGGCCACCGGCAAGGCGCCGCGCCTCGCGTCGTTGGTCCTCGCGGGGAGCCTGGTACCGACCACGCTTGCCGGTCACGACTTCTGGAACGAAACCGATCCGTCACTGCGAGCGATGCAGCGGACCAACTTCATCAAGAACGTCAGCCTGCTCGGCGGACTGATGATCGCGTCCGTCGACACCGAGGGCAAGCCGTCGCTCGGCTGGCGTGGCCGCCGCGCCGCGAAGAAGGCTCAGGCGTCTATCGCCGCGGCACTTCCGTTGGTCGCATCGCAGACCGATCACACGAGCGATCGCGTCGAACACGCTCTGTCGGTGGCGTCCGAACGCGGTTCCGAACTTGCCGAAACCGCAAAGGCTCACGGCACGGATTGGCTCGAACTTGCCAAGGAGCGCAGCTCCGAGTTCGCGGAGATCGCGAGCAAGCGTGCCGCTGAATTCGGAGAGGTCGCCAAAGAACGCGGCCCGGACATCCTCGAAGTCGCGCAGAAGCGCGGCTCCGAACTGGCCGAGACCGCACGTGAGCGCAGCGCCGAACTGGCAGAGCTGGCGAGCAAGCGCAGCTCCGAGTTCGCCGAACTCGCGCTCGAAAAGAGCAACGAGTGGGCCGAAACGGCGTCGGAGCAGACCGAGGTGCTGGGTAAGCGTGCCCGAAAGCGCGCCGAGAAGGCGCTCGAAAAGGCTCGCGCCAAGAAGGACGAATTGACGCACTGAGTGCACCGAAAAACACGGTCAGGCCACCTTCGGGTGGCCTGACCTGTATCTATGCGGCAGTTCATCTGGGGGAACTAGACTGTCTTGGCGCTTTTGCAGCGCGTGAATTTCTCATCAAGCCTAGGAGATCCTTTGCCCGACGCGGACCCGTCACTGAACGAGCAAGAGCTCGAGCAGCAGTACGTGACGATGTTGTACTCCCGTCTCGACGATCTTCGAAAGTATGCCCAAACTCGCTTGAGCACGGTCCTCCTCGAGACCGGCGGAACCCCGCAAGCACGCAGTGAACGCGAATCCTTCAATGCCATGTACACCGAGGATCTCGCCAAGTACGACGCAGCCGAGAACGGAATGTGTTTCGGACGCATCGACTTCGACGACGAGCGACGCTACGTCGGCCGACTCGGCATTCTGGACACCGACAACGACTACGAAACGCTACTGCTCGACTGGCGAGCTCCGATGGCACGACCGTTCTATCTGGCGACGCCCGCGGCACCTGAGGGCGTCAAGCGACGACGCCATATCCGCAGTCGGAGCCGAACAGTCACCGGAATCAACGACGAATACCTGGACCTCGACGCTGCCCGAGCCGCCGGCGTGGTGACCGAAGCCGGCGGCGTCGCCGGTGAGAGCGCACTCCTGGACGCTCTGAACGCAGCGCGTACGGGTCAGATGAACGACATCGTCGAGACCATTCAGAGTGAGCAGGATGCCATCATCCGCTCCGAGCACAAAAGCGTTCTGGTGGTCCAGGGCGGTCCGGGTACCGGCAAAACCGCGGTAGCACTTCACCGTGCCGCGTTCCTGCTCTACACCTACCGCCAGCAACTGGCCAAGGCCGGTGTTCTCATCATCGGGCCGAACGCGACGTTCCTCGACTACATCAGCCAGGTCCTTCCTTCACTCGGTGAGACCGGAGTTCTGCTCTCGACGATCGGGGACCTGTACCCCGGAGTGCGTGCGACTCGTACGGATTCCCTCGCCGCCGGTGAGATCAAGGGTTCCCTCGCGATCCTCGACGTACTCAAGAACGCCGTCCGGGATCGGCAGGAAGTCCCGTCGAAGCCGATCACCCTTCGATTCGACACGTACGACTTGAAGCTGGATCGCAAGACTGTCACGAAGGCTCGCGGACGTGCTCGGTCGTCGCGTCGCCCACACAACCTGGCGCGCCCGATCTTCGTGGCAGCAGTCATCGAGGCGTTGGCACTGCAGATGGCCGAACTCATCGGCGGCAACCTCGTGGACGGCGGCTCACTCCTCAGTCGGGACGACATCGCCGACATTCGCGACGAGATGCGTGAGGACGCGGACATCATGTCCGCCATCGGAAAGCTGTGGCCTGAATTATCGCCCCAGCAAATCCTCGCGGAACTGTGGACCTCTCCGGCGAGGTTGGCCAAGGCAGCGCCGCAACTCGACGACGCCCAACGCGACGAGCTTCTGCAGCGCGTCGGACCGGGTTTCAGTGCGGCAGACGCTCCCCTCCTCGATGAACTGGCCGAGATCCTCGGAGTCGACGATGCCGCCGAACGCGAACGCGCACAACGTGAATGGCGCGCGCAGATCGCCGACGCCCAGGGCGCCCTCGACATCCTCACCGGCTCTGCACCACAGGATCTCGAAGACGAGATGGATCCCGAGATCTTGATGGCGTACGACTTGATCGACGCCAGCCAACTCGCCCAGCGCCACGATCAGGGCCAGCGCCAGACCACGGCAGAACGCGCTGCCGGCGACCGAACCTGGACCTACGGTCACGTGATCGTCGACGAAGCCCAAGAGCTCTCCGAAATGGCGTGGCGAATGCTGATGCGGCGCATACCGAATCGCTGGATGACGTTGGTCGGCGATACAGCTCAGACTGGTGATCCCGCGGGAACCTCGTCCTGGCAGAAGATTCTCGAGCCTTACGTCGCCAAGCGCTGGAAGCTCACCGAACTGACCGTCAACTACCGAACTCCCTCGGAGATCATGGATGTCGCGCACCGTGTGCTCGAAGAGATCGACCCGGAGCAATCCGTGCCCCGGTCGGTACGCGACAGCGGATTCGCGCCGTGGGCACTCAAGACCACGGCCGAAGAATTGGAATCGACCGTGCGCCGTTGCATCGAGTCCGAGTCGCATCCCGGTATCACCGCAGTGATCGCCGGTTCCGAGGTCGTTGCCGTTCTGGCGGGCATTGCGAGTGAGACCGTAAGTGTCCTGTCGGTCAAGGACGTCAAGGGACTCGAGTTCGACACCGTGTTGATCGTCGAACCTGCCGACATTCTCGACGAGTCACCACGCGGAATGAACGACCTCTACGTCGCGTTGACCCGCGCTACCCAGAGGCTCGGCATCATTCACGTCGAGTCGCTCCCCGCGGTTCTCGACGGCGTCGCGGCAGCAGAGTTGGCCTTCGATTCGTGAGCCTCACGGAGTAGGTTCGTGCGTGACACCACGAATCGTGGTGTCACCCCAATTTGTGTCGACGACTGAAGGAATGACCCCTCGTGCTTGGCCTGCCCGCAAGTTCCGCCGCACCCTTCCGCAAGATCGCTCGCGTGGTGATCGGTGTCGGGATGCTTGCGGCGGTGACAGCCGGTTGTTCAGAGGATGATTCGAGTTCAACGGCTGCTGCAGGCAGCGACGACATCGCTGCCGTTGCCGCCGCACCGACCGAAAAACCGGTAGACGATGCAGAACGGCTGCGGGCGGCGCTTGCATCTACCGGGGTCAAGCCAGCCTTTTCCGACGACATGTTGCAGGCGCTCGGTGACGGTGTCTGCCAGCAGCTCGCGGCCGGCACGGATCGAGCGATGATCATCGCGAATCTGCGGACGGTATCGCTGAACGGCGCGAGCGAACCGATGGTCACCACCGGAAACGACTCGGCCGCATCGACAACGCCCCCCAGCGCCGATCAGCTGGCTGAAGTGTTCGTCGATGCGGCCGAGGCCGACTACTGCCGGTAGGTCAGCGAACGGTGTGCACGATCAGGACATCGGATGTCGCCTTGCGCGCCGCATCGGAAGGCACCGATCCGAGCAGACGCCCGGTCAGTGTGTTCAATCCGCGATTTCCGACGACCAGCAAGTCGCCCTTGACCTCGTCGAGCAAAGCGAGAAGCGATTCGACGGGAGCGCCGACGATAGCGCGCTCGACAACATCCTTGGCACCCTGGGCATGTGCGCGCTCACGAGCGGTGCGAAGGATCTCGTAGGTCGGAGCGGAACCGGTGACCTGGTAGGCCTCGTTACCCAACGCATCAGCGGCAGCGCTCACGTCCTTGGGATCAGCCGGGTAGTACGCACATGCGATGACGAGCTGAGCGTCCGAGCCACTGGCAATGGCGGCAGCTCTGTCGACTGCCTTCAGTGACGACTCGGAGCCATCGGTTCCTACGACAACGGTCCGGTAGGCACTCATTCATTCCTCCATGGTTACGGGACGGACGGTACGGCCGGCACCGAGCGCAACGCTGTTGCGCCCGCTCGACAACCGCTGCGCTGACATTAGCGGGATTGTGCCGCGGATAGTGTTATTTGCAGTACACGCCACAAGCCCACAGTGAATGTGATTCTTCGTCACAGACACATTTGTGCGGCGGTGACCACTCAGCGAAGTTTGCCGAAGCGGGGCCCGAACAGCGCCGCCGGAAAAACTTCCTGCTCGACCAGGGCGGTACGCCACGGCGTCGCCAATTCCAGCAACCGCTTGGCACCCTCCTCACCCAGCGCATCCCACGGAGCCAAAGCGAGGTCGTCAGTCAGGTCTTCGACGACGTCACGCAGTTCCTGCCCGTCCTCGGTCAGTGCACCGGACGAACGATCCAGCAGTTCGCGGTCCTTCAAACTCTCGACGGCCTCGTCCCACTGTTCCTGCGACCATCCGCGGCGAGTCTGCGCGAACTTACGCTGAAACCCGATTCCCGTCGCGGTGTGCGTGATCAACGCGTCCAGGCCGTTCAATCCCGCGGTCTGAAGAGCCGCAATGTGGCCGTCGCCGCGATACTCACGCAGCAGTGTCAGCGCGTGCCAGAAACGCAGGTGCGGTTCGGTCGGCCAGTCGAGCGACGCCCAACCCGCATACAGGGGGCGGCCGTCCACTCCGGGGATGTTCTGAGCCGCGATCGACACGAGTTCGGCGGCCTCGGCCATGTCTGCCGATCCTGTCACGTCCGCACCGAACAGGCGGACGTACGCCGCGTCGATTGCCCGATACCGCGCGGCGACAACCTCTGTGGGCCTTGCCAATTCCCAGGCACGTGGGATGACGCTGGCGATCAGTTCGGGATTGAAGTTGAAGAAGGTGGCCGTGACGACAGTCGCCGGTGGAGCGCCGAGCGGTGCTGATCGCCCTGCGAAGTACACCATTCGGCCGGGCTCCAACCCGACGCCGACAAGCTCCTTCTCCGTCTCCGGGACGAAGTACGCCAACGAGTGGAGAAGTTCGAGAGTCCGCGCGGTCTTGCCTGCAGTCTGTGCATCCATACCTGAAACCGTAGCGGTCGAGAGCACGAACCCACGCGAGGCGACCTACTTGAGACCCGCGGCGTCCATCCCTCGGAGCTCCTTCTTCAAATCCGAGATTTCGTCTCGCAATCGCCCAGCCAACTCGAACTGAAGGTCGCGTGCAGCGTTCATCATCTGATCGGTGAGTTCCTTGACCAGATCTGCCAATTCGGCCCGAGGCATCGATTTGGTGTCGCGCCCCTCGTACACACCGGCACTGACCGCACGACCGGCCTCGCCCTGCGCACGCCGACCACGCGTCGCATTGCGACCCGAACCACCGACGTCCACGGACGCCGCTGTGTCCTCTGCCTCCTCGTACACCTGATCGAGAATGTCCGCGATCTTCTTGCGTAGAGGTTGTGGGTCGACGCCCATCTTCTCGTTGTAGGCGACCTGCTTCTCGCGTCGCCGCTCGGTTTCCTCGATGGCCTGCGCCATGGATGCGGTGATCTTGTCCGCATACATGTGCACTTGACCGGACACATTTCGAGCCGCTCGACCGATCGTCTGAATGAGGCTGGTGGAGCTACGGAGGAAGCCTTCCTTGTCGGCATCGAGGATCGCGACCAGCGACACCTCGGGGAGGTCGAGTCCCTCACGCAGGAGGTTGATGCCGACCAACACGTCGTACTCACCCAGGCGGAGCTGCCGGAGCAGCTCGACTCGCCGGAGTGTATCGATATCCGAGTGCAGATACCGGACGCGAATTCCGAGTTCGAGAAGGTAGTCGGTCAGGTCTTCCGACATCTTCTTGGTCAATGTCGTGACCAGCACACGCTCGTCACGTTCGGCACGCTCACGGATCTCGTGAACGAGATCGTCGATCTGCCCCTTGGTGGGTTTGACGATGACCTCGGGATCGATCAATCCGGTCGGGCGAATCACCTGCTCGACGAACTCACCGCCGGACTGACCCAACTCGTACTTACCGGGTGTCGCCGACAGGTAGACGGTCTGACCGATCCGCTTACTGAATTCTTCCCAAGTCAGAGGGCGGTTATCGGTTGCCGACGGTAGCCGGAATCCGAATTCGACCAGGTTGCGCTTGCGCGACATATCGCCCTCGTACATGGCGCCGATCTGCGGAACGGTCACGTGTGACTCGTCGATGACCAGCAGGAAATCTTCGGGGAAATAGTCGATCAAAGTTGCGGGGGCAGTTCCGGGGCCACGGCCGTCGATGTGGCGCGAGTAGTTCTCGATGCCGGAGCAGAATCCGACCTGCTTGATCATCTCTAGGTCGTACTGCGTTCGCATGCGCAGACGCTGAGCTTCGAGAAGCTTGCCCTTGCCCTCGAGTTCCGCGAGCCGCTCTTCCAGTTCCGCCTCGATGTCCTTGGCTGCACGCTCCATGCGTTCAGGACCGGCGACGTAGTGCGTCGCCGGGAAGATGCGAACCGTGTCGACCTGGCGAACGATGTCCCCGGTCAGTGGATGTAGGTAGTACAGCGCCTCGATCTCGTCACCGAAGAATTCGATGCGGACCGCCAGCTCTTCGTAGGAAGGAATGATCTCGACCGTGTCGCCGCGCACGCGGAACGAACCTCGCGTGAACGCCATGTCGTTGCGGTTGTACTGAACGTCGACGAGCAGACGGAGGAACGCATCGCGCGGTACCTCGACACCGACGTCGAGCTGAATCGAGCGATCGAGATACGACTGCGGTGTACCGAGGCCGTAGATGCACGACACCGAGGCCACCACGACCACATCCCGTCGTGACAGAAGGCTGGACGTTGCCGAGTGGCGAAGCCGCTCGACGTCGTCATTGACCGACGAATCCTTCTCGATGTAAGTGTCCGTCTGGGCGATGTACGCCTCGGGTTGGTAGTAGTCATAGTACGAGACGAAGTACTCGACCGCGTTGTTGGGAAGCATTTCCCGAAGCTCGTTCGCGAGCTGAGCCGCCAAGGTCTTGTTCGGAGCCATCACCAAAGCCGGGCGCTGCAGCTTTTCGATCAACCACGCTGTTGTCGCGGACTTACCGGTACCGGTCGCACCGAGGAGGACAACGTCCTTCTCTCCCTCATTGATCCGTTTTTCAAGCTCGGCGATAGCTGCCGGCTGATCGCCTGCCGGTTCGTACGGGCTGACGACCTCGAAGCGCGCATCTGAGCGCTCGATGTCACCAACCGGCCGAAACTCGGAATGCGCGACCACGGGATGTTCGGAAGCAAACGCCATGAAACCAGGGTAGGCGCACCCACCGACACAATGCCTGCTCGTCCGCGTTCAGCCGAAAATGCAGTTCGGCGGTAGGTTCTTCGACCATGAGCGAGGAACGTCCCCACATTCACCGGCCGAAGGTCGAAACCTTCGACATCGCAGCTCGCACCAACGTCGATCCCAAGGGTTTCGTTCGCCCGGTCGAGCACTACCGCGAAGAACCGTGGGGGCTGTACATGGCGCGCCACGCCGACCATCCCCGGTTTCACTACCTGGAGTCCTGGATCATTCCCGAACTCGGAATTCGAGCATCGATTTTCCACTTCACACCAGAGCATGTCCGCGACTGGGATTTCTATGTCGACATCGGCGACTTCATCCGCGGCGAGCATGCCTGGACCTCCGAGGACCACTACCTCGACCTGATCGTGCAGACCGGACGCAGCATCGAATTGCTCGACGTCGACGAATTGCTCGAGGCGAACACCGCCGGGATTCTCGACCCGAAGACGTCAGAGCGCGCGATGCTGAACGCCGCCCGTGCTATCGACGGCATCGCCGCCCACGGTCACGATCTCGACGCCTGGCTCACCTCGGTGGGCATGCCGGTCACGTGGCGCTGAGCGGTTAGAGGGACCAGCCTGATTTCTCGGCCCACTCCCACGCCCGGTGGAAAGCGGTGTCGAACCACGGCGTCTTGACGCCCAGGTAGGCGTCGATCGCAGCGGCGTAGTCGTCGATGCCTGCGGCACTCTCGGCTGCCTTGACCTTGAGTTCGGCATACTCGGCACGCGCCGACGCATCGGCGCGAAGCCAGTCGCGGAAGAGGATCGCGAACTGCTGACCGGGCCAACCGTCCACCCGAATGTGAATATTCGCGCGGCGCCCTGGATCGGCACTGCCGTGAATCCGCTTTGCCCACACCGCCGGATCGGTTTCACCACCGAGGTACGACGGTTTCGGGTCGTCGGCGACGATGTGCTCGATCCGGGGGAACCCGGCAGCGGCCAGATCTTCCGCGAGGTCGTCGGCAACGCCGAGGTGCTCGACAGTGATCTGAATGTCGATCACGTCCTTGGCATCGAGACCAGGCACCGCGGTCGATCCGATGTGGTCGATACGGCGCGCGCGGTCGCCGGACGCCAGCGACAACCGGCCGATGATCCGTTCGGCCTGTGCCGGCCACGACGGGTCAGCTGGAGCCAGCTCCGGCAGTGCACGTACTACCGTGCGCTCGCGGAGGTTCTTCTCGAAAGGTACAAGTCGATTCGCCCACAGGTCGCGGACCACGTCGTCGAGTGAACCCGGCTCTCCGCTGTTGTCGAGCCACACGTCGGCAACCGCACGACGCTGATCGTCATGTGCCTGCGCTGCGATGCGCGCACGAGCGTCGGATTCCGGCATGCCGCGCGAGCCCACCAAGCGTCGAACTCGTTCCTCCTCGTCGACGTAGACGATGACGACCAGGTTGAACGCCGGCGCCATCGAACCCTCGACCAACAGCGGAATGTCTTGAACGAGCACTGCATCCGACGGCGCAGACGAGATCTGCTCCATCGTCCGCGCACCGATAAGTGGATGGAGGATGCCATTGAGAGTTCCGCGTGACGTGTCGTCGGCAAACGCCAACGAGGCCAGCGCGGGGCGGTTGAGGCTGCCGTCCTCGGACAGAATCCCGTCGCCGAATGCATCGACCAGAGCGGCAAGGCCAGGAGTACCGGGCTCGACCACTTCTCGGGCGATCAGGTCGGCGTCGACGATGACGGCTCCCAGTTCGCTGAGGATTTTCGACACTGTCGACTTACCGGCTCCGATGCCTCCAGTGAGGCCTACTCTCAACACACTCGACAGTCTCTCATCTCCGCGCCCGAGAGATTGAGACACGCCTACCGATCGAACACGCCGAGGCGTTCGAGGCTCAAATACCACAATTTCGGTGACCGTGCGGTTATGTTCTAGCGAACGCACCTGTACCTGCACCTTCTCGAGAAAGTGGACGCCATGCGAGCAGATCGCGACCATCACGGTCAGCACCGCCTCGGAATGCCGAACGGCGTGCACTGCATAGAGTTTCCCGAAGTTGCTTTTGCCCTGGCAGAGCACCGTCGTACGTGGTTCACGATGCTCGTGAGCCAAGGCCGACACAGCTTCGCATCGATGCGTAAGCGCACAGCCGAAGCGACCGCCACCTACTGGGTGCCTGCTCCCGCAAACTGAGTTTTTTCACGAAGTAAAAAATGACCGGCAACCCTACGGTGCCGGTCATTTTTGCGTTCACTCACTGAATTCTTCGCGTGCCACTGATACCTGACCGAGAAAGAACCCCGCCCCTGCAAGTGCAGGGACGGGGTTCTTCACAGATCTCGCTTGATCAGATCAAGCGGTAATCCTTATGCGTTGCCCGACAGCTTCTCGCGAAGTGCGGCGAGCTGCGCATCGCTGGCAAGCGATCCGCCAGCGGACTCTGCCGGAGCGGAGCCGGCAGCAGCCGGAGCCTCAGCATCGTCTGCAGCAGCCGTCTCCGAGGAGTAGCCGGCAGCAGCGGTGGCAGCCTCAGCGGCCTCGTCTGCAGCGGTCTTCTCCATCTGAGTGGTGTGCATCTTGTGGCGACGCTCAGCCTCGGCGTAGCGGTTCTCCCACTCTTCGCGCTGCTTGTCGAAGCCCTCGAGCCATTCGTTGGTCTCGGGATCGAAGCCCTCGGGGAAGATGTAGTTGCCCTGCTCGTCGTACGAGTCGGCCATGCCGTACTTGGACGGATCGAACTCGGCGTTGTAATCCTCGTTGGCCTGCTTCAGCGACAGCGAGATACGACGACGCTCGAGGTCGATGTCGATGACCTTGACGAGTGCATCGTCGCCGACGCCGACAACCTGGTCCGGAACCTCGACGTGGCGCTCAGCGAGCTCCGAGATGTGAACGAGGCCTTCGATTCCCTCTTCGACTCGCACGAATGCACCGAACGGAACCAGCTTCGTGACCTTGCCGGGCACGATCTGGCCGATGGCGTGCGTGCGGGCGAACTGACGCCACGGATCTTCCTGCGTTGCCTTGAGCGACAGGGAGACGCGCTCGCGGTCCAGGTCGACGTCGAGAACCTCGACGGTGACCTCGGTGCCGACCTCGACAACCTCGGACGGGTGATCGATGTGCTTCCAAGACAGCTCGGAAACGTGAACCAGACCGTCTACGCCGCCCAGGTCCACGAATGCACCGAAGTTGACGATGGAGGACACGACGCCCTTGCGGACCTGGCCCTTCTGGAGCTGGTGCAGGAATTCGCTGCGAACCTCGGACTGAGTCTGCTCGAGCCATGCGCGGCGCGACAGGACCACGTTGTTGCGGTTCTTGTCGAGCTCGATGATCTTGGCCTCGATCTCCTTGCCGACGTACGGCTGGAGGTCGCGGACGCGACGCATTTCGACGAGCGAAGCGGGGAGGAAGCCACGAAGACCGATGTCAAGGATGAGGCCGCCCTTGACGACCTCGATGACGGTGCCCTTGACGGCCTCGTCCTTCTCCTTGAGCTCCTCGATGGTGCCCCAGGCACGCTCGTACTGAGCGCGCTTCTTCGACAGGATCAGTCGACCTTCTTTGTCCTCCTTGGTGAGGACGAGAGCCTCGACCGCATCTCCCACGGAGACGACCTCGTTGGGGTCGACGTCGTGCTTGATGGAGAGCTCACGAGAAGGGATGACACCTTCGGTCTTGTAACCGATGTCGAGCAGAACCTCGTCGCGGTCGACCTTGACGATGGTTCCTTCGACGATGTCACCATCGTTGAAGTACTTGATCGTGGCATCGATGGCGGCGAGGAAGTCCTCGGCGGAGCCAATGTCGTTAATGGCAACCTGCGGCGAGGTGACGGTTGTGGAGGGCATATGTTGAATTGCTCCGGACGAGTTGTGGTCGGTTGATGGATTTTGTCGGACGAGATGCGCAACTGTGGCGTACAAATGTTGGAAGTACTTTTGTGAAGTACTAGATCGAAGTACCCAGCTGCATCAATAACGAACAACCGAATACCGGATCACATTCCACACCACGGAAGCGCACCGCGAGCTCCCTCGGTCCAACTGATTCCGAGACCTTGGTAAAGATCCCGTATAGACAATCGGTCGGATGACAGACACTCGCGTGAGTAAGACTACGCGTCGGCTATCTTGCCGGGCAAACCCGGGTACCCTGCGCCCGCATCGCCCGTTCTACTGTGTTGTTCATGTCTGACGAGCGCCATGCCGCCGCCAATTCCATTCTCGGCACCAGCGGTGTCGGCCGGGTCCGTGTCGATTCCAGTGCCAGCGACCGTGCCAGCCGTGCGTGGTGGGACGCCGACGCCGACGATTACCACCGAACCCACGGCGAGTTTCTGGGCGTGAACAGCGCGGAAGGTGAATTCGTCTGGTGCCCCGAAGGGCTGCACGAGGGCGATCACCACTTACTCGGCGACATAGTCGACAAAGACATATTGGAAGTGGGTTGCGGCTCGGCGCCGTGTGCCCGATGGCTCGCCGGACACGGTGCTCGGGCCGTCGGTCTCGACATCTCGATGGGGATGCTCGCCCGCGGGCTGGACGCGATGAATGCCGGCGGACCGGCAGTCCCGTTGATTCAGGCAAGTGCGGAACTCCTGCCATTTGCCGACGAGAGTTTCGACATCGTCTGTTCTGCGTTCGGCGCCGTCCCGTTCGTTGCCGATTCGCAGCGAGTGATGAACGAAGTCGCCCGGGTTCTGCGTCCCGGCGGATCGTGGGTCTTTGCCGTCAACCATCCGATCCGATGGATCTTCCCCGACGATCCCGGGCCGAAGGGCTTGACCGCGACCCTCCCCTACTTCGACCGCACCCCGTATGTCGAGGTCGATGACAACGGAGTCCCCACCTACGTCGAGCATCACCGCACCATCGGCGACCGGGTTCGTGAGATCGTCGCGGCCGGACTTCAGGTGCGCGACATCATCGAGCCCGAATGGCCGGAGTGGTTGGACCGCGAATGGGGACAGTGGAGTCCCCTGCGCGGCCAACTCTTTCCGGGCACTGCAATTTTCAGCGCCGTCAAACCCTGACGGCTACAGCAGCTTCGACAGGAACGCCTTGGTCCGATCGTGCTGCGGATTGGCCAGGAGTTCCCGGGGCTCGCCTGCCTCGACCACAACTCCCCCGTCCATGAACACCAACTGATCTGCGACCTCGCGGGCGAAACCCATCTCGTGGGTGACGACCACCATCGTCATGCCTTCTTTGGCCAATTGCTTCATCACAGTGAGAACTTCACCGACGAGTTCGGGGTCGAGCGCGGACGTCGGCTCGTCGAACAGCATGAGCTTCGGGTCCATCGCGAGAGCGCGGGCGATGGCAACTCTTTGCTGCTGACCACCCGACAACTGGGCCGGGTAGGCGTTGGCTTTGGCGCTCAACCCGACCTGATCGAGGAGGTCCTTCGCTCGTTCGACAGCCTTCTTCTTACTGACGCGCTTCACCTGCGTCGGCGCTTCGATGATGTTCTCGAGAGCGGTGCGGTGCGGGAACAGGTTGAAGTGCTGAAACACCATCCCGATGTCGCGGCGTTGTTTGGCCGCTGCTCGCGGGTGGAGTTCGTACAGTTTGCCGTTCTTCTCCGAGTAACCCACCAGGTCGCCGTCGACGTACAGTCGGCCGGCGTTGACCTGCTCGAGGTGATTGATGCAGCGCAAGAACGTCGACTTGCCCGACCCGGACGGACCGACCAGGCAGAGGACCTGGCCAGGGTCGATTTCGAGCGAAATCCCTTTCAGGACCTCCAGTGCGCCGAAGTTCTTACAAACTCGGTCTGCTTTCACCATGGGTGTCATTTGCGTTCTCCTCCGGGGGTATCCGGAAGCGTTTCCACTACCGTAGCTTTTCCTTGCGCGTCGGCCAGTGCCTGAAGCTGGCGTGTGGTCAGTGCTCGGGTTGCGCCCTTCGAATAGTGACGCTCGACGTAGTACTGCCCGATCATGAGCAGACTCGTGATCGCGAGGTACCACGTTGCCGCCACCATCAACAGGGGAATCGGCTCGAAGTTGGCGCCCGAGATATCGCGCGCTCGACCGTACAACTCGAAGCTGTAAGGGACCGCCGTCACGAGCGAGGTGGTCTTGAGCATACTGATGACTTCGTTACCGGTCGGCGGAATGATGACGCGCATCGCCTGCGGTAGAACGGTTCGGCGCATCGTCTGACTCCACGTCATACCCAATGCAACAGATGCTTCGGTCTGGCCCTCGTTGACCGAACTCACGCCGGCACGGACGATCTCGGCCATGTATGCAGCCTCGTTCAGTGCCAAACCGATCACCGCAAACAGAAACGCTGCCTGCACGTCCTGGAGATTGATGTGCGCAAACTGATGTACGAAGGGAATACCGAGATCGATGCTCTTGTAGATCGACGGGAACAGGCCCCAGAAGACCAACTGCACGTAGACAGGGGTTCCTCGAAAGATCCACAGATAGCCCCAGGCCGCGGCACGAAGCACCGGGTTGGGAGAAAGTCGCATGACTGCCAAAATCACACCGAGGACGATCGCGATCACCATTGCCAGCACCGTCAGCTGGATCGTTGTCCACGCACCAGCGGAGATCCGTTTGTCGAACAGATACTGACCGTAAGTCCCCCATGCAAAGGCTTCGTTGGTCGCCGCGCCGTAAACGAACAGTCCGAAGAGGACCACGACGACGACCGCGGCAATCCAACGACCAGGTCTGCGTAGTGGAATCGCCTTGATCGGCACCGGATCGCCGGTCTCAGTTGTTGTCATGTTCATCAGCTTTCCGCGCCGTTGATCTTGGATACTTCGATGACGCCGGCCTCGACACTCCAGGTCTGCGCGATCTGTTGATAGACGCCGTTGTCGATCAGGTACTGCATTGCCTGCTGCAGAGCGGGCCCAAGGGCGGAACCCTTCACGATCGGCCAGCCGTACGGCGCCGAATCAAAGGGTTCTCCGGCAGCTTCCATCCGGCCCTTGCTCCGTTTGATCGCATAGCCGGTCACTGGCGAATCAGCGGACAGCGCGTCGACTCGACCGAGGATGAGCGCGTTGGCCGCGTCGTCCTGGCTGTCGTACTTGATCTTGTCGATCGGGGGCTTGCCCTCGGCCACGCATACCTCGCTCTTGGCAGGCACCTCGTCGATGTCCTCGGTGGTCGTGGTCTGCACCGCCACCCGAAGCCCGCATGCGTTGTTCGGATCGACTGGCTTGTCCGGCCGTTGCGCCCACTGGATACCTGCGCTGTAGTACGTGACGAAGTCGACCGTCTTCTCGCGTTCCTTGGAGTCGGTGAACGAAGACATGCCGAGGTCGTAGCTTCCCGACTGGATAGCGGGGATGATCTTGTCGAAGTCGGCTTGGTTGAAGACAGCTTCGACACCGAGCACGGCGGCAACGGCATTCATCAGGTCGACGTCGAAACCGACGATGTTGCCGTCCGCGTCCTTGAATTCGTTTGGCGCGTACGGAATGTTGACGCCGACCTGCAGCTTGCCCGAATCCGTGACCTTGGACGGCAGAAGTGCGGCGATCTCGGGCACCTTCTGGACATCAAGTGGCGGCCCTTCCGGAACGAGACCCTCGTTGTTGGTGACACATCCGCCGCACAGTGCGACGATCAAGCCCACCAACAGGACTCGCACCACGTTGGTGCGGATACGCCCGCCACTGCTCGAGCCATAACCCACGCCACGTGGCCTTGGTGCCCGTGCGTTTTCATCGACCACGACTCTGCTCTCCACTCGTCGATCGCCGCACTTGCAACGTCCATCCGAAATTCAGTCGAACGGTAGGTTACGGCAGGAGTTCCACCGTCGCCGACTTCGCAAGATTCCGGCCTGTCGTACAAGAATCAGCGACGCAGAGTGTGTGCGTACACGACTTCGGAAAATTCGCTGGTCGATGCCAAACCGCCGAGGTCCGCGGTCGCGATACCCGACGCGATGGTCGTGCGAACCGCATCTGAAATGCGGCGTGCCGCCGCAGACAACAACCGATCTCCGCGCGCATCACCGAGCCAGTCGAGCATCATCGCACTCGAGAGGAACAGTGCCGTCGGGTTCGCCCGGTTCTTCCCGGCGATGTCGGGTGCTGCACCGTGCGCAGCCTGAGCCATGACCTGCGTCTCGGAAGCGTTGATCGACGGCGCGGTTCCGAGTGAACCGGACAGCTCGCCCGCCAGATCCGACAAAATGTCGCCGAACATGTTTTCGGTCACCACGACGTCGAAGTCTCCGCCGCGTCGAACGAGGTGCGCCGCCATCGCGTCGACGTGCTCGTCGTCGACGACTACGTGGGGGTACTCCGCGGCGACGGTTCGGCAGGCGTCGCGGAAGAGGCCGGTGGTCAGTGTCAGGACGTTGGCCTTGTGGACGATCGTGACGTGATTGCGCCGACGCGACGCCAACGCGAAGGCAGTGCGTGCGATCCGTTCGCATGCAGCGCGGGTGAACACACCGACGGCCAGGGCGATGTCTGGCGTCGGCATGAATTCGCCGCTGCCGACTGCCATGTTCCGATCCGCGTACAACCCCTCGGTGTTCTCGCGGACGATCACCAGATCCATGTCGGGAACCATCGCCTTGACGCCGGGGAACGCTGCTGCCGGTCGGATGTTCGCGAACAACTCGAACTTTTTCCGGATGACGCCGCCGGGGGTGAGTTGTCCGCGAAACCTCTCGGGATACGACGCGCTGTCATGGGGTCCGAGGATCCAGCCTTGCAGCTGACCCAACGCATCGATGGTTTCGTCGGGAATCGGCGTGCCGTGAGTGTCGATGGCCGTACTCCCGAGCGGAAGCTCGACCCACTCGACGGGCGGAGCATGAACCGATGACAGCGCCGCATCCACGATCTGCCGTGTCGCCGGGACGATTTCGTGGCCGATTCCGTCGCCGTGCATGAGTCCCAGCCGCATGGCCGGAGTACCGATTGCGCTCGCACCTGTCATCAGGCAATCATTGCTCACCATGGTCCAGTCGGTGGAATTGCTCCTCGATCCGGTGAGTGAGTCGGCAGTGCGAGCACAATGGCAGCTTCTCGCCGACGCCGGATTACCGAGTCAGGCCTCTCATCACAGCCCGTCCAACCGTCCGCACATCACGCTGTTCGTCGCCCGTGAGATCCCCGCGGAGATCGACGAACTGTTGGTGCGGCGCTTCTCGGCCCCGGACTTCGAGGTCCGGCTGGGTGGCTACGTCGTGTTCGGCGGCAAGCAGATGGTCTTGGCGCGCTCGGTTGTTCCTTCGCGTGCACTCCTTCACCTGCACCGAGAAATAGCCGAGTCAACAGTTGGCTCGACGGCACTTCCCGCCCACGTCGAGCCCGGCGCGTGGACGCCTCATGTGACGCTCGCCCGACGCGTCGAACCTGCACGTCTGGGTGAAGCCATCGCCCTGCTGGGCACCGACGTGATTCAAGGGCGCAGCGGCGGGATCAGGCGCTGGGACGGCGAACAGAAGACGGAATGGTTACTGACACCGCCGGTGTGACAGAGCGGGTTGCACGTCGGGTCACCAGGATTCCCGCGATCACCGCCAGCGCACCAACCGGCTGATTCCAGCCAACGCTTTCGTCCAAGACTATTGCGCCGAGAGCGACGCCCACCACTGGACTGAGATAAGTGACGGTGGACGCCGCAGTCGGCCCCCACCCCTGAACGACATTGGTGTTCCAGATGAATGCGAGCCCGGTCCCCAGTGCGCCCAGAGCGATCATCGACAGGACAACTGCCGGCGTGAGGTGCATCGGCGTGTTTGCGACGACCGGAGAGGCCAGAACCATCACGAAAGCACCGATACTGATCTGCACAAGCGCGACCGTACGAGTGTCGACGCCGAGAGGAAGCACGAAACGCCTGAGGTAGACAAACGAAATCCCGTACGACGCAGTCGCTCCCAGGCAAGCGACCTGAGCACTCACACTTCCGCCAACGCCGAGATTCCACGGCGCCAACACGATCAGCACCCCACCGAATCCGAGAAGCAACCCCCGCGACTTGTATCGCGTCAGCGTCTCCCCCGGCAGAAAGGCAAGGGAGACAGCCATAGTCATCAGTGGCGTGGTGGCGTTGTAGATGCTCGCGAGTCCCGAGGACATGTTTTGCTCCGCCCAACTGAACAGCAGCCACGGAACGATGCATTGCGTCGCTGCGAGAAAAGCCAGGTGCTTCCAGACACGAAATTCCCTCGGTAGGCCGATCCGGTTGACCGCTGACACGAGAACCAGCGCGAGCGCACCGAAGACCAAGCGCCACAGAACTACCTGCGTGAAGGACAGACCTTCGAGCCCGATCTTCATGAAGAGGAAACTGGCTCCCCACACCACCGCAGCTGCGGTGTATTGAAAGGCCAGACTTGCCCTCAAAGGGTGAAGTCTCCGTGCGGACTGACGTCGTGACGAGTGTCGGGCGTTCGGCCGGCAAGAGCTAGTACGTTCAGGACCAGTAGGACCAAGAGGCTGACGACGATGATTGCCATGTGTCCAGCCTGACGGAATGTCCCACGTGGCAGTAGTGGCAGAAAAGCCAGACTTGGACGATTTTCTGCCACTTTCCCGTTTTTCTGTCACACTCGAAAGATGCTCGCGAAAGTGGTGGTCCCACTGATGCCGATGACCGAGGCGTTCGAACTCGGCGTGGCATGTGAAGTCTTCGGCTTCGACCGATCCGACGACGGCCTCCCCACGTACGACTTCTCGCTGATCGCCGCAGTTCCGGGCCCGATCCGAACGCGGTTCGGTTACAACATCGATGTTCCGTACAACCTCGATTCTCTCGACGACGCCGACCTCATCGTCGTTTCCGCCGGCGGAACCTACGACGCCGGCGACGCGTACATGTGCTCACCGAGTCCCGACTCGAGTGTCGATCCCCTGCTGGTCAAACTCAACGAGGCCGTAGCCCGGGGCGCCAAGGTGGCGAGCCTGTGCACCGGAGCGTTTGTCCTCGGCGCGGCTGGACTACTGGACGGAAGGCGATGCACGACGCATTGGCGGCACGCAGAGAGGCTTGCCCAGACGTATCCGGAAGCCAAGGTCGATCCGGACGTGTTGTACGTGGACGAAGATCCGGTGTTCACCAGCGCAGGCACCGCGGCAGGAATCGATCTGTGCCTGCACATCGTGCGAAAGGAACAGGGTTCTCGTGTCGCCAACGGCATCGCGAGAAGGATGGTGGTGCCACCCCACCGTGACGGTGGGCAGGCCCAGTACGTCGCCACTCCCCTCACCTCGACGCCGAGTGCAACCCTTGCCCCACTCCTCGACTGGATGACGGAGAATCTCGCCCTCGACCTCACTGTCGGAATGGTCGCGGCCCGAGCGAACATGTCCGCTCGCACATTTGCCCGCCGTTTCCAAGCGGAAACGGGAACGACTCCCGCCCGCTGGCTCAGCGATCAGCGAGTACTGGCCGCCCAGCAACTCCTGGAGAATTCGGACCTCTCCGTCGATGTCATCGCAGAACGCGTCGGTTTCGGCGGCGGCGCCGTGCTTCGCCAGCACTTCATCCGGCTTCGCTGCACCACGCCCCAGGCCTACCGCCGGACGTTTCGGGCGACCGAGAACGCAAGCTGAAATCGGCTCAGGGAAGAATCAGCGGTTCCGGGGCGTTGCACACACCAACAGCCCGCACAATGGAAAGGACCCCTGTGGCCACCCAGACACTCACCCAGCAGAACTTCGACGAAACGATCAACGGCAGCGACGTCGTCCTCGTGGACTTCTGGGCCTCCTGGTGCGGCCCGTGCCGCCAGTTCGCGCCGACGTTCGAAGCCTCTTCGGAGAAGCACGCCGACGTCGTTCACGCCAAGGTCGACACCGAGGCCGAGCAGGGAATCGCAGCGGCCGCCAACATCCGCTCCATCCCCACGATCATGGCCTTCCGCGAAGGCGTACTCGTGTTCAACCAGGCCGGCGCTCTTCCCGCCGCTCAACTCGAAGAGCTCGTCACTCAGGTCAAGGCACTCGACATGGACGAGGTCCGCAAGCAGATCGCAGAGCAGACCGCTTCAGCTGAATAGCGAAAAAGAGCGCGCTCCGAATCGAATTCGATTCGGAGCGCGCTCTTTTCGTAGCCAGGCTGCCTTGGCGCCGACTCAGTGAGCCGCGCTGTCCCAGCTTCGACCGGTTCCCACCGAAACGTCCAGGGGTACCGACAACTCGATGGCTGTGGCCATCTTGTCCTTGACCAGTGCGGTGACTTCCTCCAACTCGGAGGCGACCACTTCGAGCACCAATTCGTCGTGCACCTGCAGCAGCATGCGCGACTTCAATCCGGCGTCGGCGAGAGCCTTCTGAACATTGATCATCGCGACCTTGATGATGTCGGCTGCGGTGCCCTGGATCGGCGCATTCAGGGCAGCCCGTTCTGCCACCTCACGACGCTGACGGTTGTCGCTGTTGAGGTCCGGCAGGTAGCGACGACGACCGTAGAGCGTCGAGGTGTAGCCGTCCTTACGTGCCTGCTCGACCACCGCGTGGAGGTAATCCCGCACGCCGCCGAAACGAGCGAAGTACGCATCCATCTGCTGCTTCGCTTCTTCGGTCGAAATCTTCAGCTGCGACGCCAATCCGTAGGCACTGAGCCCGTAGGCCAGACCGTAGGACATCGCCTTGACCCGGCGACGCAGTTCAGGAGTGACCTCTTCGATCGGAACTCCGAATGCGCGCGAGCCGACAAAGCTGTGCAGGTCCTCACCGGTGTTGAATGCCTCGATCAGTCCCTCGTCGCCTGACACGTGCGCCATGATGCGCATTTCGATCTGGCTGTAGTCGGCAGTGAGCAGAACGTCGAACCCTTGCCCGACTACGAATCCGTCGCGAATCTCGCGCCCCGCGTCGTTTCGCACCGGGATGTTCTGCAAGTTCGGATCGGTCGACGACAGACGTCCGGTCGCGGCAACCGTCTGGTTGAACGTCGTGTGGATGCGACCGTCTTCGGCCACGGCCTTGAGAAGACCGTCGACGGTCACCTTCATACGCGTCGCATCACGGTGCGCGAGAAGGTGTTCGAGGAACGGGTGTCCTGTCTTGTCGAACAGACCCTGCAACGCCTCGGCGTCGGTGGTGTAGCCCGTCTTCGTCTTCTTCGTCTTGGGCATGTCGAGTTCTTCGAACAAGACCACCTGCAGCTGCTTCGGCGAACCCAGGTTGATCTGCTTGTCGATCACCTCGTACGCGGAGTTTGCGGCGTCGGCGACCTGGGAGGCGAAACGGCTCTGAAGATCGTGCAGATGCGCGCTGTCGACGGCGATGCCGGTGGCCTCGATCTGAGCGAGCTCGATCGTCAACGGCAGTTCCATGTCGGAGAGGAGCGACTTGGACTCGATCGACTCCAACTCGGTGTCCAGTGCAGCTGCCAAGTCGAGAACGGCCTGAGCGCTGAGCATCGCGGTCTCGGCTGCTTCGGCATCGAGCTGTTCGGTGTCGTCGAGCAGTGAAAGCTGTTCCTGGCCGGATGTTTCGGCGCGCAGTTCACGCTTGAGGTAGCGGAGCGAGAGGTCGTCGAGATTGAAGCTGCGCTGGCCCGGCCGGACGAGATATGCGGCCAGAGCAGTGTCGCTGGTCAGTCCACCGAGCGTCCAACCACGCCCACGCAGAGCATGGATCGCCCACTTGGCTTCGTGCAGCGCCTTCGGCTGCGATGCATCGGCGAGCCAATCACCGAGAGCTGCTTCGTCTTCCGGTGTTGCCGTCGACGCCGCGATGTATGCACATTCACCGTCGGAGGCCGCGATCGCGAGTGCAGTGACGTCGCCGGCAAACGGAGTTCTGGTTCCGAGCACCGTGACGCCGTGACGCTCACCGGTTCGCGCGTGGGCGTCGAGCCACGCGGCAACCGCACCCGGGGCAAGTGCGTCGCCGCTGACCTCGAACCCTTCCTCTGCTTCGGGCTCGGACGACGACAGGGTCGCGAACAGTCGATCGCGGAGAACCTTGAACTCGAGATCGTCGAACAACGCATGAATCTTCTCGCGGTCCCACGGGGCCAACACCAACTGCTCGGGCGTGTACGGCAACGGAACGTCGCGAACCATCTCGGTGAGCTGACGATTGAGCAGGACGTTTGCAAGGTTCTCGCGTAGCGAGTCGCCTACCTTGCCGCGGACCTTGTCCACGTTGTCTACCAGTCCCTGCAGGTCGCCGTACTCACGGATCCACTTGGTAGCGGTTTTCTCGCCGACGCCGGGGATACCGGGGAGGTTGTCACTCGGGTCGCCGCGCAGGGCAGCAAAATCCGGATACTGCGACGGAGTGAGGCTGTACTTCTCCTCGACGGCCGTCGGCGTGAATCGGGTGAGCTCCGAGACACCCTTCTTCGGGTAGAGCACAGTGACGTTGTCGGTCACCAGCTGCAGCGAGTCGCGGTCGCCGGTCACGACGAGAACCCGGTATCCGAGTGCCTCCGCCTGCGTGGTCAACGTGGCAATCACGTCGTCGGCCTCGAAACCTTCCTCGGCCATGACCGGGATGCCCAGCGCGCCGAGAACGTCCTTGGTGATGTCGATCTGGCCCTTGAATTCGTCCGGAGCCTTCGCGCGCTGCGCCTTGTATTCGGGGAACAGGTCGGCGCGAAACGTCTGACGCGACACGTCGAAAGCCGCGGCCAAGTGGGTGGGCTGCTCGTCACGAAGAAGGATGATCAACATCGACGTGAAGCCGTACACCGCGTTGGTGGCCTGCCCACTGTGTGTCTTGAAGTTCTCTGCAGGCAGCGCATAGAAGGCGCGAAATGCCAACGAATGCCCGTCGAGAAGCATCAGAAGAGGGCGATCGTCCGCCTTGCCGGTGGTGCCGGCTGAAGCGGTGGACGTGCTGGACCGAGTTGTGGTTGCGGGGCTCACGGTTCATCAGTCTAGGGATCGCGACCGACATCGACGCCTTCGCCGTTGTTTACGCAGGAACAGACACAAGAATCGGACAATTGATGCAGCCTTCGGCCTTCGATACGGAACCGAAACATCCCGGAAATCTCAGAACCCCATCTGAAGCGAACGGAGCCGTTAGAGTCCGGAAATCGCAGCAACGAAACAATCCCTGTGCTGCGCGGCACCTTTGTCCAGACGCGCTATTCCCGACCCGCTCGGAGGACGTACGTGGCCCCACCCGTAGTGAAACGGCAGACCCTCGCGACACTCAGCCGACTACTGGCCTTTGCATTACTGACGTTCTTCGCATTACTCAGCCTGGCCGGAACTGCTTCGGCTCAGGAACCGACCACTTCCCCTACACCGCCGACCCCGACAGCATCCGCAACACCGACAGCACCGGTTCCCGACAACGCTGTCCCCGTCAGCGGCAATCTCAACAACGGCGGCACACGCCTCGAGGGCGTCACCGTCCGTGCGCTCGATTCTTCCGGTACGGAAGTCGCCACCGGAGAATCGGCATCGAACGGCCGTTGGGAACTGGCCGTGGCACCGGGCACCTACACCTTCGAGATCGTTGCCGACACACTTCCCGACGGGGTCAGTGTGCAAGCCGCTGTCGAACGCGAGGTGGTGGCCGGCCGCGCGAACACCGTGATCTTCTCGTTCGGCGAGGTACGTACCGCCTCGAATGTCAGCTTCGGCGAGAAGCTGATCCGCACGACGGTCGACGGTCTGCGGTTCGGCCTCGTGATCGCGATCGCCGGTGTGGGTTTGAGCCTGATCTACGGCACCACTGGCCTGACCAACTTCGCTCACGGCGAGATGGTGACGTTAGGAGCCGTTGCTGCCTGGGTGATCAACACGTCCTTCGGCGTTCCGCTGATTCCCGCCACGATCCTCGCGATCTTCGTCGGCATCGGCATCGGCCTGCTGACCAACGGAATCGTCTGGAAACCACTGCGTAAGCGCAAAACCGGGTTGATCGCGCAATTGGTGGTCTCGATCGGTCTCGCGATTTCATTGCGCTACTTGATCCTGATCTTCTTCTCCGACCGCGCCGAACCG
Source organism: Rhodococcus sp. IEGM 1241 (assembly GCF_033142365.1). Classification (NCBI taxonomy): domain Bacteria; kingdom Bacillati; phylum Actinomycetota; class Actinomycetes; order Mycobacteriales; family Nocardiaceae; genus Rhodococcus; species Rhodococcus sp. IEGM 1241. The sequence goes on along the minus strand of NZ_JAWLSE010000007.1, from coordinate 68,738 downwards.
TTCGACGACTACCAGGGCCAGGTCGAGAAGAACTGGGGCCCGATCGCACTGACCGACGCCAACGCGATAGTCATGATCGTCAGTCTTGTCGTCCTGGTCGGCGTCGCACTGCTTCTGCAGAAGACTCGCATCGGAAAGGCCATGCGTGCCGTCTCCGACAATCGTGACCTCGCCGCTTCGTCCGGTATCAACGTCGAGCGCGTGATCATGTTCGTCTGGGGTCTCGGCGGCGGACTGGCCGCCCTAGGCGGTGTGCTGTTCGGTATCTCCGAACTCGGCGGACGCGTCCAGTGGGAAATGGGCTTCAAACTGTTGCTGCTCATGTTCGCCGGAATCACCCTCGGTGGTCTGGGAACCGCGTACGGGGCGCTACTCGGCTGCGTCATCGTGGGACTTCTGGTCCAACTCTCGACGCTCATCATCAACCCCGATCTCAAATACATCGGCGGACTTCTCGTCTTGATCGTGATCCTCGTGGTTCGCCCCCAGGGCATCCTCGGATCCAGACAAAGGATCGGGTGACGAACATGGACATCATGGGAGCTTTCCAGGTTTCCTTCGCCCAGTTGATCGGGCCGTCGGCAATCTTCTACGCACTGCTGGCAATCGGGCTGAACCTGCACTTCGGCTACGCCGGACTGCTCAACTTCGGTCAGATCGGTTTTGCCCTCCTCGGCGGCTACGGCGTCGGCATCATGACCGTGACCTACGACCAGCCGTTGTGGCTCGGCATCCTCGTCGGACTTACCGCAGCCGGGCTCCTCGCGCTCGTGCTCGGTATCCCGACGCTGCGTCTGCGCGCCGACTATCTCGCCATCGTGACCATCGCCGCTTCGGAGATCCTGCGTCTGATCTTCCGCTCGACCGCGTCGGATTCGGTGACCGGTTCCACCAATGGCCTGTTCGGTTTCGCAGACCCGTTCACCGCACTGAGCCCCTTCGACTCGGCCAAGCAGTACTCATTTCTCGGCGTGAAGTTCTACGGAGACGACCTCTGGTCGATGGTCGTGGGGTGGACGCTGGTCTTGATCTTGTGCGGATTTGTCTACCTGTTGACGCACAGTCCGTGGGGGCGCGTCCTCAAGGCGGTTCGCGAAGACGAGGACGCAGCGCGATCGTTGGGCAAGAACGTCTTCGTGTACAAGATGCAGGCGCTGGTTCTCGGCGGTGTGATCGGTGGTCTGGCCGGTGTGTTCAACGCTTTGCAGACCAAGTCCATCAACCCGGACTTCTACTCGACCGCGCAGACGTTCTTCGCGTTCGGCGCACTGATTCTGGGCGGGGCGGCAACGGTATTCGGCCCGGTGGTCGGCGCAATGTTGTTCTGGTTCCTCCTCGCCATCCCTGATGCCTTGCTGCGTCAGGCGATCTCCGGCGAAAATCCGCTGCTTTCACTCACGGAACAGCAAGTCGGGGCCACCAGATATGTCCTGCTCGGATTGATGATTGCTCTCCTGATGGTCTTCAGACCGCAGGGAATACTGGGTAACAAGCGGGAGGTGCAACTCAATGCTTGACGCCGATACCAGAGCACAGATCTTTGCCGACGTTCCTCACCTTCCCGGATCGGCGAAACCCGACCCGGTGTTGGTCGCTGACAACGTCTCGCGGACGTTCGGCGGTCTCAAGGCCGTCGACGTCGATCACCTCGAGATTCAACGAGGGTGCATCACGGGTCTGATCGGTCCAAACGGTGCCGGAAAAACGACGCTCTTCAACCTCCTCACCGGTTTCGACCGGCCGGACACCGGTACGTGGTCGATGGACGGTCAATCGCTGGGCCGCATGTATCCCCACCAGGTAGCCAGGAAAGGAGTGGTACGGACGTTCCAGTTGACCAAGGCGCTCTCCAAACTCACCGTGCTGGACAACGTACGTCTCGGTGCCACCGGCCAACGTGGTGAACGCATTTTTGCATCCCTCGTTCCGTGGATCTGGAAAGGCCAGGAACGCGAGATCACCGAACGCGCCAACGAACTCCTCGCACGATTCAAACTCGACACCAAGGCAGACGACCTCGCCGGTTCACTCTCCGGTGGGCAGCGCAAATTGCTCGAAATGGCTCGCGCACTCATGACCTCGCCCTCGGTGGTGATGCTCGACGAACCGATGGCGGGGGTCAATCCTGCTCTGACGCAAAGCCTGCTCGGACACATCAAATCATTGCGCGACGACGGAATGACGGTCGTGTTCGTCGAACACGACATGGACGTGATCCGAGATATCAGCGATTGGGTGGTGGTCATGGCGCAGGGCAGCGTCATCGCCGAATCCACCCCGGACGAACTCTCGTCCAACACAGCCGTCGTCGACGCGTATCTGGGCAGCCACCATGACCAGGCCCTCGAGTTCGACGACAACGGAAATCCGGTGGGCGAGACGGCCGTTCTGGCCGCCGCCCTGGCTGAAGCCGAGGTCGAAACCCTCGAGTCGGGCGGGGACCTGTCGGAACCCGACGTCGACAGCCTTCCGGCCGATCTCGCCGCGACGCTGGAATCGAGTCCCGAGGAACCGCGCGGAAGGCACGAGAAGCCATGAGCGAGAACCACGCACGTTCACTGACGCCTGCAGAGTTCGCCGCGACGGCCGAGGAGCATCAGCGACTGTCGGCAGGTGCCCTACTCCGCGCCGACAGCCTCGTCGCGGGCTACATTCCCGGCGTCAACATCCTGCGTGAATGCAACTTCTTCCTGAAGGAAGGGGAAATCGTCGGGATCATCGGACCGAACGGCGCAGGCAAATCGACACTCCTGAAATCACTGTTCGGACTGATACCGGTACGCGAAGGGTCGGTCACCCTACGCGAGGACAACATCACGTCTGCGCCCGCTCACGTCCTCGTTCAGAAGGGAGTCGGGTACGTCCCTCAGACACAGAACGTCTTTCAGACTCTGACCATCGAAGAAAACCTCGAAATGGGCATTTATCTGCGTCCCAAGGCATTCGCGGAACGATTCGCCTTCGTGAGTGAACTGTTCCCTCTTCTGAGTGAACGGCGAAAGGTGAAGGCCGGCGCACTCTCCGGCGGCGAACGCCAGATGGTCGCGATGGGCCGGGCCCTGATGATGGATCCGTCGGTGCTGCTGCTCGACGAACCGTCCGCGGGCCTGTCCCCCATGTTCCAGGACGAGGTGTTCATCCGCTGCAAGAAGATCAATGCTGCGGGTGTCTCGGTCATCATGGTCGAGCAGAACGCGCGCCGCTGCCTTCAGATCTGCGACCGCGGCTACGTACTCGATCAGGGTAAGAACGCGTACACCGACACCGGCGCCAATCTGATGAACGACCCCAAGGTGATCGAGTTGTACTTGGGAACGCTCGCCGGAAGCAAAGAGAAGTAGGACAGACACGAGAATGGGCCAGGGTCTCTCGACCCTGGCCCATTCTCGTTGGCTGCTTACTTGCCCACGACCACGAATCCTTCTGTGGTCAGCGTGTTCTCAGGGCCGAACTTGAGCTTTCCGTACGAACCGATTGACGGTTCTCCCGAATCGTTGAAGTCCAACTCACCGGTGATGCCGTCGTAGTCGATGTCGGTTCCCGCCTTCACCAACGGCAGGCACTCGACGTAGGACGTGCACTTGGTGCCGCCTTCGGTGACGCTGTTGATGTTGGCTGCGATGTCGGTACCGGCCGTCGACTTCGCCTGCTCGGCAGCGAGCGCTGAGATCACCACCGCGTCGTACGACTCTCCGGCGTAGTTGAAGTCGATCAGAGAGGGGTTCACAGCCTTCAGACGATCCTGGAAGGCAGCTCCGACGTCCGTCAGGGGCGTGGTTCCCTGCATGGTGTCGAGCAACGGCTTCGCCACGGATTCGCCGAGCGCGTTACCCATGTTGCCGTCGACGCCGTACATCGCCATTCCGTCCGACGGGCCGATGCCCACTTCGTGCATGCGCGTGATGATCTTCGCCGACTCCTCGAAGCCCACCAATGCCACTGCATCCGGATTGAAGTTCTTGACTTGATCGACTTCGGAGTTGAACGACTGCGCGTTCGGGTCGTAGATGATCTTCTCGATCTGATCGGAGGGGACGCCCGAATCGATCAGATTCTTTTCGATGTTGTCCGCCAGACCCGTCCCGTACGGGTCGTTGAGGGCCATGATCGCTACGCGCTGACCACCGTCGTCCGAAATGAGCTGTGCGACGGCCTGAGCCTGCAGTACGTCCGTCGGAGCGGTGCGGAAGTACATGCCCTTGTCGGGGTAGCAGACGAATTGGTCCGAGGTGTTGGCAGGCGAGAACATCACGACGCCTGCGCTGGCGATCTTGTCGATCACCTTGAGCGAGACCGAAGACGACGCGGCGCCGACGATGACCTGAGTGCCTGCAGCCAATTCACGGTCGACGGTGGTGTTGGCGGTGTCCGTTGTGGTGTCACCCGAATCGCCGGGAATCAGCTGGACCGGTTGGCCGAGAACGCCTCCGGCAGCATTGACGTCGTTGACTCCCAGCTGGGTGCCCGCGACCATCGGCGGCCCGAGGAACGACAAGCTGCCTGTATCGGGAAGAAGCGTACCGATACGCAGCGCTTCCGTGGACGGGGTGGCGCCGGCCTTGGCCTGCTCCGGGGTGCAATCAGTCGTGACGGATGTCGTCGCGGCGGAAGCGCCGGACGTAGAGCCACTCGAAGACGAGTCATCCGACTTGTCCGAGCTACAGCCTGCAAGTGCCAGTGATGCCGCGCCGAGAACTGCAGCAGTACGCACAAGTGTTCGTCTAGCCATCCCACGCTCCTAAGATCAGCCGGTGCTCGCGCCACCCGAACTGGCGCTCGCTGTGGGATCAGACGCTAGACCTTGGAACCGTTTCGCGATCCTTCAAGAAAGCCCTGTGACCTGACTGTTATCTGAAGGCGCACAGTGTTTACACGGCTGTAGCGCTGCGCGACGTTTCGACGGTCGACGCAGCCACTCAGTGCAGCCGGATAACCCGGACACTTTGCTCAAGCGTCCGGTTCACCGCCCAGAGTTTCCAGTACGACCTGTGCGACCGCCTTCATCGTGGAGCGCCGATCCATCGCGGCGCGCTGAATCCACTTGAACGCCTCAGGTTCGGTGAGCGCTTGGCGAACCATCAGAACACTCTTGGCTCGCTCGATCAGCTTGCGTGCTTCGAGCCGGTCGGAAAGATCAGCGACCTCACGCTCGAGCGCCGTCACCTCGCGGAAACGACTGACCGCCAATTCGACAGCGGGAACGAGGTCACTGATCGAGAACGGCTTGACCAAGTAAGCCATGGCGCCGGCATCGCGTGCGCGCTCGACCAACTCGCGCTGACTGAACGCTGTGAGAATGACAACAGGAGCGATCCGCTTGGCGGCAATCTCCGAAGCGGCGTCGATGCCGTCTCTCCTGGGCATCTTCACGTCCATGATGACCAGATCAGGCTTGAGCGACTCGGCCAACTCCACCGCAACCTGCCCGTCACCGGCCTCACCGACGACGTCGTAGCCCTCTTCGCGGAGCATCTCGACCAGATCCATGCGGATCAACGCCTCGTCTTCAGCGACGACAACACGACGGGGTGCGAGCTGATTGCCTTGCGGCTGCGGCGAATTCATGGCCACCATCCTCCTCCATCGAACCGCCCCGACACGAGACGCGAACGATTAGAGGGTACCGGTGTTTGACATTGAAATCGCATCTTCTAATGTAGTCATCGCAACAAGCCCTCGTATCCCAATTGGCAGAGGAAACGGATTCAAAACCCGTCCAGTGTGAGTTCGAGTCTCACCGAGGGCACCACCTGCCGCAGTTGGCCGTACCGCAAGGTTTCGGCATTCGGCTGTACCCCAGATCGACCGCAGTTAGATTCGATCCATGAACGGTCGTCGCCTGATTGCTCTGCTCGGAGCCATATCTGTTTTCGCGCTGCTCACCGGGTGTCAGACTGACGACCAATCCGACACTGCCGGCGAATCCAACACTGCCGGCGAATCTTCCACCCAGACCGTCCTCGATGCTGCAACACAGACAGGCACCCTTCAGGTCGGCACTCCCCCGATCGATGCCCCACCAACCGAGATCTCCACGCTTGCTCCGTTCCCGAACAACACGGAGATCCCTTCACCGAATCCGCGCGTCGACGTGACCGAGATCGAAGTGACCGATCACGATGGTTTCACCCGAATCACCTACCGATTCGACGGAAATGGATCAGTGTTCTGGAAAACCGAATATGTCAGCGAAGCAATCCGAGCGGGTGACAGCACAGTCGTGGACGTCGGAAGTCGATCGATACTTCAAGTCGACCTGATGGGAGTCCAATCGGATTCGTCGCTCAACTCCGTATCTCACGAGGGCGAAAACATCACGCGCATAGACAGTGCGGCCAGGAACAGTGCGATCCTGCAGTCGTTTGTCGGCACGGTCGACATCCGTCCGGCATGCACCGTATCGACATCCGATTCACCGTCCCAGTTGATGATCGACATCCCCACGGCAGACAGCTGACTGTCGAATACCCAATTGCGCGCTCAGCTCAGCCATTCCAGCGCAGCGGTGCTCGACGCGGTAATTCGGTTATCGAGGGGCGGATGAATACTCCGTCTCGAAACCGAGGTCTCACAATCGATCCGAGGCGATTGCTGGGTCCGGTCCAACACGACTGTCATGATTCTCACTCCATGCCCGAACTTCCGCTGCTCGAACTGCTGCTGCCAGTGTTTGTTCCAGCAGGACGGCAACCGTCATGGGGCCGACGCCACCCGGCACTGGTGTGATCGCACCGGCATGTGGGAGCGCAGCGGCGTACTCCACGTCTCCGACGTTGCCCTCGTTGTACCCCGCATCGATCACCACTGCCCCAGGCTTGATCCACGCCCCTTTGATCAGTTCCGGAACACCGACGGCCGCGATGACGACGTCTGCCGAGGCGACGTGGGCGGCCAGGTCGACGGTTCGCGAATGGCAGTACGTCACCGTTGCGCCTCGACGCAGGAGGAGCATTCCCATCGGCAATCCGAGTATCGGGCTTCGGCCGACCACGACAGCATGCTTCCCGGAGAGTTCGACGCCTGTGGCGTCGAGCAGGCGCAGGATGCCACTCGGTGTACATGATTCGAATCCCCCACCGGTCAACGCCATTGCCGCGAACGCTGCCGAGGTAACGCCGTCAACGTCTTTGTCGGCCGAGATGGCATCGAACGCAGCCCGTTCGTCGATGTGGCCTGGCACCGGGTGCTGCAGCAGTATGCCGTCGATCGAAGGGTCCGCCGACAGCGCTCTCAGCACGTCGACTAGTTCTTCGGTGGTTGTACTCACCGGGAGTTCGACCGTCCGCGACGTCATTCCGACGGCGACAGATCGTTTGGCCTTCATCTGTACATACGCCTTCGAGGCCGGGTCCGCTCCCACGATGACGGCGGCCAGGCAAGGAACGTGCCCCGTCTCATCACGAAACTGCCTGGTGCGCACTGACAGGTCGGCGAGCGCAGCATCGGCAATTGCGCGTCCGTTGATTATTCGAGCGGCCACGTTCTGGCTGGGCAGATTTTCGGTAGACATGAATCCCCCTTCACACAAGATGTGTGAAGCACCCAGGCGGTCGATGCCTCGCGATGTGCACTCCCCGGTGGTAATTCCCACCCGCGCCAGTCGTGCGTGGTCAGCGTACCGCGCGTTTGTCTCACTGCCACGAAACACATCCGGAACGCCGCTCTCAAAACGAGACAAATCGACATAACCTATCAATAGGTAACGATCTGACCTGCAGTTATTCCATCCTAAGCAATTAGATGGCACGATGGGGGCAACCGCACGGGCACCAAGCATTGGAGGCACCGATGGACAACGGCAAGATAAACCTGACCTATGACGGTCGGGTGTCACTGAGCTTCCAACTGGCAATTCCGCACGCACCGGACAAGGTCTGGAAAGTGATAACGGAACGCGAGTACCTCGACGCCTGGTTCCCGGCGGACGTCGATTTCAATCTCACTCCAGGCGCGGATCTGCTGTTCAAGGTGACCCCGGAACAAGTCGAGCGATTCGGACTGCCCGCAGATCACGTGACGCGCGGGACGGTCATCAGCGTCCACCCGCACCGAATTCTCGAATTCCTCTGGGACGCAGATACTCTGCATTGGGAACTGGCACCGGACGGCACCGGCGGTTGCTGGCTGACCCTCACCCACACGATGGAAGACGAAGAGTCCGCGTACGCCCACGCCGCCGGCTGGCACGCGGGCTTGGAAGTTGTTGCGGCCCAACTCGATGGACGCGAAGTCGACTGGTCTCCGTGGGACCGCGCCGACGAACTCTCACCGCAATATCGCAAGTCTGCTTGATTCTGGGCCCGAGTTCAGTCTCGGGCCCGCATCTCATTCCCCTTTACGCGGGAAATGCCTGATCATTCCTTCTTGAACCACCGTCGCCAACAGCAGTCCTTCCACCGAGAAGTACCGTCCGGTTGCCAGACCGCGCGAACCTGCGGCGACCGGCGATTCGGTGGCGTACAGAACCCAGTCGGTGAACCGGAACGGGCGATGGAACCAGATCGAATGATTGACCGTCGCCGCGACGATACGATCATGACCCCAGGACAAACCATGAGTGGTCAGAATCGAATCGAGCACGGTGGTGTCGGACGAATATGCCAGCGTCGCAGCGTGAATGAGCGAATCGTCCGGCAGATCACCGTCGGGGCGCATCCACACCCGATTGTGGTTGAGTTTCTCGCCGGTGCCCTTGAGGATCCACGCCGGATCGTTGGCGTACCGCATGTCGATCGGCTTGAGCGCCGCACTGAAATGCGGCAGTTTTTCCTCGTACCCCACCAGATGATCGCCGATGGGAGGCAACGACTCCGGAAGTGGAACATCCGGGATCTCGACAGCATGGTCGAGCCCCTTGCCGGAGTCCTGGAACGCCGCGAGCATCACGAACAATTCGTTCTCACCCTGATAGGCAGTCACCTGACGGTTGGCGAATGCCCTCCCGTCACGATGACGCTCCACCCGGTACTCGATAGGCGCCTTCACATCTCCGCCCCGAATGAAATGGGCGTTCACGGCATGGATGGGGCGATCACCGTCGACAGTCCGTCCGGCGGCCATCAGTGCCTGAGACACCAGTTGACCGCCGAACGTCCGCGAACCTACCTGTTTCGGGTGGTATCCACGGAACGCGTCGTCACCGATCTGCTCCAGATCCAACAGACCGAGAAGAGTACTGAGGTCGGTGGACGCGTTCGCGTGGGTCACTCAGTGGTCCTCTTCGCCGATACGGTGGACGTGAATGAGGTTGGTGGAACCGACAGTTCCCGGAGGGGATCCGGCAACGATGACCACGAGGTCTCCCTTGACGTACCGCCCGAGGGAGAGCAACGCACTGTCCACCTGACGCACCATCTCGTCAGTGGTGGCCACCGCATCGACCAGGAACGTCTCGGTTCCCCACGTCAGCGTCAGCTGACTGCGCACCGCAGGCAGCGGTGTGAAGGCGAGCAACGGCAGCGGCGTGTGCAGACGAGCCAGTCGACGCACCGTGTCACCGGACTGAGTGAACGCAACCAAGGCCTTGGCGTCGAGACGTTCGCCGATGTCGCGTGCTGCGTACGAGATGACTCCGCGCTTGGTGCGCGGGACGTGGGTCAACGGTGGGACACGGGTTGATTCGTTCTCGACGGCCTCGACGATGCGGGCCATGGTGCGAACGGTTTCCATGACGTACTTGCCCACCGAAGTCTCGCCCGAGAGCATGACTGCGTCGGCGCCGTCGAGAACGGCGTTGGCGACATCGGATGCCTCTGCACGAGTGGGACGTGAGTTCTCGATCATCGACTCGAGCATCTGCGTCGCGACGATGACCGGCTTCGCGTTCTCACGAGCAATCTGGATTGCGCGCTTCTGAACGAGCGGGACCTGCTCGAGCGGCAACTCGACACCGAGGTCACCGCGGGCGACCATGACGGCGTCGAACGCGAGCACGATGGCCTCGAGATTGTCGATGGCCTCGGGCTTCTCGAGCTTCGCGATGACGGGAACGCGGCGCCCGACTCGATCCATGATGGCGTGAACCAATTCGACGTCCGCCGGTGAGCGAACGAAGGAGAGTGCAATGAAGTCGACACCCAGCTTGAGAGCGAACTCGAGGTCGGCGATGTCCTTGCCCGACAGGGCTGGAACGGAGACGTTCATACCGGGCAGTGAGAGGCCCTTGTTGTTGCTGACCGGACCGCCTTCGGTGACCCGACAGACGACGTCGTTGCCGTCGATGGACGTGACGACCAGGCCGACCTTTCCGTCGTCGACCAGCAGTCGATCGCCCGCCTTGGCGTCGCGCGCCAATTCCTTGTACGTGGTCCCGACGCGATCGTGCGTTCCCTCGACGTCGTCGACGGTGATACGAACCTCTTCACCGTTGGCCCAGGTGGTCCGCTCGTCCTTGAATCGGCCGAGGCGAATCTTGGGCCCCTGAAGGTCGGCGAGAACACCGACGGCCTTTCCGGTGGCGTCCGACGCGGCGCGGACGCGAATGTAGTTTTCTTCGTGATCGGCATGCTCGCCGTGGCTGAAGTTGAGGCGCGCCACGTCCATGCCGCTCTCCACGAGCTCACGGATGCGGTCGCCAGAAGCTGTCGCAGGTCCAAGTGTGCATACAATTTTTGTCCGTCGGTTCACGGCTCGAGCCTAGTCGCTACCCCACCGCACTTCTATCCAGCATTTGCGACCTGCACTTTCTGTACTTACTCGATTCAGTTGGTCAGCTCACGAACAGCGGAAATGCCTTTGGATGAACCGGAGCCGGAAGCGCCGACTCGCCTGTGAGAAACATGTCGACGGCACGTGCGGCCGACCGTCCCTCGGCAATCGCCCACACGACCAGCGACGCGCCGCGATGCGCGTCGCCGCAGACGAATACGCCGGGTGTCCGGGTCTGCCACCCGACATCACACTCGATTCTGCCGAGTGGATCGGTGCCGACATCAAGGTCGGTGAGCAGTGGGGCGGTTTCGACGCCGTCGAAACCCAGAGCGAGCAGGACCATCTCGCACACCAGATCCGTCGTGTCGCCGGTCTCCACCAGGGTCCGTTGTCCGTTCGTCCCCCGCGACACGGCTACCGGAACCATCCGGATTGCGCGGACCGCACCCCCACCGTCGTCGAGAAATTCCTGCGCCGCCCATCGGAATCGTTTGTCACTGCCCTCCTCGTCTGCCGGCGAGCTGCGTAGGACCCGCGGCCACAACGGCCATGGGTCGCGATCTCGATCGCGGCGTGCCGGAGGTGGGACGTGGTAATCCAATTCCGTCACCGAGAGGGCGCCTTGGCGGTGCACCGTGCCGAGGCAGTCGGCGGCCGTGTCGCCGCCACCGATGATCACGACGTTCTTACCTCGCGCCGAGATGCTCGACGCACCGTCACCCTCGCATTCGTGGTTGGCCGCACGCAGGTACGTCATCGCACGATGGATTCCGCGAAGACTACGACCCGGTACGTCTGTGTCTCTGGCACGATCAGCCCCGACCGCCAGGACTACCGCCTCGAATTCCGTCGAGAGGTCGTGCGCGCTCACGTTCACTCCGACGGCGCAGTCGGTGACGAATCTGGTCCCCTCGGCGGTCAGTTGGTCCAGCCGCCGGTTGATGAGGGCCTTGGGCAACTTGAATTCCGGAATTCCGTAGCGAAGCAGTCCCCCGATCCGATCGCTCCGCTCGAACACCGTGACACTGTGTCCGGCTCGTGTCAGTTGTTGAGCCGCGGCCAGTCCCGCCGGTCCCGAACCGACAACCGCAACACGGTTTCCACTGTGAACTACCGGTGCCTGCGGCCCCAACCAACCCGACTCCCAGGCGTTGTCGACGATTGCCTGTTCGATGCGCTTGATGGTGACACCCCCCGACGTGTGCTCGTCGTCGAGTGCGAGAACGCACGCCGTTTCGCACGGTGCGGGGCACAGATGTCCGGTGAACTCGGGGAAATTGTTGGTGGAATGCAGATTCTCCGAGGCTTCGGACCACCGTCCACGCCGAACCAGGTCGTTCCATTCCGGAATGAGATTGCCGAGCGGACACCCCACGTCGGCCGAATGGCAGTACGGCACAGCGCAGTCCATGCAACGCGAGGCCTGTGCAGATACGTCTCGATTTCGCACGACGGGATCCAGCGACTCGTATACCGACGCCCAGTCGCCGACACGCACATCGGTCGATCTGGTCGGTGAGCCGGATCGTTTCACGTTGAGGAACCCGCGTGCGTCAGGCATGAGCCGGTTCCACCAGTTCGTTCTCTTCCACGACCTTCCGGTAGTCGACAGGCAAAACTTTGGTGAATCTCGGACTCTGGCCAACCCAGTCGTCGAGAAGTTTTGCCGCCACCGGCGAGCCGGTCGCAGCCAAATGCTCGCCGAGAATTTCGACCAGCTGACTGCAGTCTTCCGCCGAAGGCCGCTCCAGAACGACCATGTCGCCGTTGACCTTCTCTGCCTTCACGTCGAGTACGAAGGCAATTCCGCCCGACATTCCCGCAGCAAGGTTCCTACCAGTTGGGCCGATGATGACGACGCGACCCCCGGTCATGTACTCGCACGCATGGTCTCCGACGCCTTCCACCACAGCGACCGCGCCCGAGTTGCGCACCGCGAATCGTTCCCCGACACGCCCCCTGGCATAGAGCGCACCGCTCGTAGCGCCGTACAGCAGCGTATTGCCGGCAATCACCTGATCCTCCGCCACGAAGGGCGCGTCCTCACTCGGCCGAAGCGCGATTCGTCCACCGGAGAGCCCCTTCCCCACGTAATCGTTTGCATCGCCGACGACGACCAGCGAGATGCCGGGCGGCAGGAACGCACCGAGTGACTGGCCTGCCGTTCCACTGAGCACGACGTCGATGGTGCCTTGAGGTAGCCCGACGGCGCCGTAGCGTCTGGTCACCTCTGCGCCCAGCCTCGTCCCCACCGCCCGATCCGTATTGTGTACTGGCAGTTCTATATGCACGGGTCGAGCGTCCTCGAGTGAGTTCGCGGCGCACTCGATCAGGGTGCGTTCGAGTTCGCTCGAAACAGGGACACACGGCGGGTAGGCCGCGCCGGTCGGCGCGGCCGGAACGTCGAAGAGTGGTGAGAGGTCCAACGTGCGACTCTTCCAATGCGCCACCGCCGGAGACATTTCCAATACGTCTGCGTGGCCCAGAGCGTCGTCGATACTTCGAAACCCCAGTTCTGCCAACAAACGTCGTACGTCGTCGGCGATGAAGCGGAAGAAGTTCTCGACGTACTCCGGCCGGCCGGTGAATCGCTCGCGCAGTTCGGGATTCTGCGTTGCTACTCCGACGGGGCAGGTGTCGAGGTGACATACCCGCATCATGACGCAGCCGGCCGCGATGAGTGGCGCCGTGGAAAACCCGTACTCCTGCGCCCCCAGTAACGCGGCGACGACGACGTCCCGCGCCGTGCGCAAACCCCCGTCACACTGGACGACGATCCGATCGCGTAACCCGTTGAGCACCAAGGTCTGCTGAGTTTCGGCCAGCCCGATCTCCCAGGGCGTACCAGCGTGGTGGATGGACGAGAGTGCCGCCGCCCCCGTCCCGCCGTCGTGACCGGAGATCAGCACCACGTCGGCGTGCGCTTTGGCCACACCTGCCGCAACAGTCCCGACTCCGACTGCGCTGACCAACTTCACGTGTATCCGCGCACGATCGTTTGCGCATCTGAGGTCGTAGATCAATTGGGCGAGATCCTCGATCGAATAGATGTCGTGGTGCGGGGGCGGAGAAATGAGCCCGACTCCAGGTGTCGAGTACCGGGTTTCCGCGATCCACGGGTACACCTTGGACCCCGGAAGCTGCCCTCCTTCACCGGGCTTGGCACCCTGGGCCATCTTGATCTGAATGTCGGTGGCGTTGACCAGGTAATCGCTGGTCACCCCGAAGCGCCCACTCGCGACCTGCTTGACTGCGCTTCGACGCTTGTTGTCGCGCAACCGCTCCGGTGACTCTCCACCCTCACCGGTGTTGGAACGTCCGCCGAGAGCATTCATCGCGACTGCCATCGTCTCGTGAGCCTCGGCAGAGAGGGAGCCGTAGCTCATCGCACCGGTGTTGAATCGAGCGAGAATCAACTCGACGGGTTCGACCTGACGGAGCGGAATCGGCGGACGAATCCCACGCCGAAATCGAAACAGCCCCCGAAGTGTTCCGCCCTGCGCACTCAGTCGATCGACTTCATCGCTGTAGCGACGAAACATCTCACTTCGCCCCGTCCGGGTCGCATGCTGAAGGAAGAACACGGACTCGGGTGTGAACACATGCAATTCACCACCGCGGCGATACCGGAACTCTCCACTGCTGCTCAACTGACGATGCCGCACCGTACGATACGTGGCCGCGTGACGCATCAGAACTTCTCGCGCGACTTCGGTGATACCGATCCCGCCGATCCGGCTTCGTGTGTTGCAGAAGTATTCGTCGACCAATCCTCGGCCCAAGCCCACGGCCTCGAATACCTGTGCGCCCGTGTAGGAGTGAACCGTAGCGATTCCCATCTTCGACATCACTTTGAGCACGCCGGAATTTGCCGCTCTCAGATAGTTGTCCGATGCCATTTTCGAATCTATCCCGGGAAGTTCGTCTTGCTCGCTGAGTGCTTCTACCGATTCGAGAGCAAGATACGGGTGGACAGCCGCCGCACCGTAGCCGATCAGCAGCGCGATGTGATGAACTTCGCGCGCGTCACCCGACTCGACGACGAGGGAAACCTTGGTTCGCAGGCCATGCCGAACCAGATCGTGGTGCACGGCAGATACTGCGAGCAATGACGGAATGGGAGCCTGCTCAGGGCCCGATCCACGGTCGGAGATCACCAGAATCTCGATTCCGGCTGCGGCGGCCGTTCGGGCGCACTCACGAAGCCTCTCGACGCCTTCGGCGAGACTGCCTCTCGGATCGAAACCTCCCCGTAGGACAGCGCTTCTCGGAGTTCTTGCGTCGCATAGTTCGGCGACCTTCGCCATCTTCCCCGGTCCGATCACCGGTTTATCGAGAACAATCCTTCGGCACGACAGCGCCGACGCTTCGAACAAGTTCTGCTCAGCGCCGAGGGTGACACCAAGCGTAGTGACGACTTCCTCGCGAATCGCGTCCAAAGGCGGGTTCGTCACCTGAGCAAAGAGCTGGACGAAGTAGTCGTACAACACCTTCGGCCGATCCGAGAGAACGGCGATAGGTGTGTCGACTCCCATCGATCCCAACGGCTCCGATCCTGAGCGAGCCATTGGAAGGAGAACTTCCTGCAAGTCCTCTGCCTGGTATCCGAAGAGCAGCTGCCTTTGCAACAGCGGAGCCGGATCGCCTCGGGCAGGCGCCGACTCCGGGATTTCCTCGAGATCGACCAATCCCCCGTCGACCCATTCCCGGTAGGGGGCTGTGCTCGCGAGTTCGGATTTGATCTCCGCATCGGAAACGATGCCACGGCGAGCGGTGTCGACGAGGAACATTCGACCCGGTTCGAGGCGCCCCTTCTCCAACACCTCGGACGTCGGAGCGTCGAACACACCGCTCTCACTCGCCAACACGATACGGCCGTTCCTCATCCGCCACCATCGCCCTGGGCGAAGACCGTTGCGATCCAACACCGCCCCGACAACAGTGCCGTCGCTGAACGTCACCGACGCCGGACCGTCCCATGGTTCCATCAGGCAAGCGTGAAATTGGTAGAAGGCCCTCATCTCGTCTGGCATCGAAGAATCGTTCTCCCATGCACCGGGAATCATCATCGCGATGGCGTGCTGCATAGTGCGGCCCCCGAGCGTCAGAAACTCGAGCACTTCGTCGAACGACGAAGAGTCGGATCCACCCGGGGTACAGATCGGAAACATGCGATCGATGTCCCCACCTAAAAGTGCGCTCCGCAACATCGGCTCGCGAGCGCGCATCCAATTCCTGTTTCCCACAATCGTATTGATCTCGCCGTTGTGAGCGATGCAGCGATACGGCTGAGCAAGTGACCACGACGGAAAAGTGTTCGTGGAGTACCGACTGTGCACGACCGCCAAGGCAGTTCGCATTCGGGCGTCGCATAGGTCGGTGAAGTAACCGGGTAACTGCGTCGGCGTGAGCATGCCCTTGTACACGATGGTTCGGGCGGACAACGAGGGGAAATACACCGCATCATCGGCCGAATGAATCCGCTCGACTTGTCTCCTGAGCGCGAACACTCGTCGGTCCAAGGCAATTCCGCCCACACTGCGATCTCTTGGCTCGGCGCACGTCACAAAACATTGACTGATGTACGGAGCGCACTGCGCGGCAACGGTTCCGACGCAGTCACGGTCGACTGGGACCTCCCGCCACCCGATAATCCGCAGTCCTTCTGCCGCTGCGTACCGGTGTATCCGAACTACCGCCCGCCGACGTGCTTCCTGATCCACCGGGAGAAAGCAGTTTCCGGCTGCGTAGGTGTTCTCACCCATCGCGTTGGGTGGTGGAAGCTCGAACGCGGTCACCGCGTCGAAGAATTCCGTCGGCAGCTGAAGAAGGATGCCCGCACCGTCACCACTGTTGCACTCGCGCCCGACTGCGCCACGATGGGTGAGATTGGCCAGGACCGCGAGCGCCTCGTCGACAATGGAATGCAGGTGACGTCCAGAGGTGTCTGCTACCACGGCTACACCACATGAATCGGTTTCCTGATCGGGGTCGTACAGGCCTCGAGGATCAGGTATTCGAGAAAACGGCACTCGGCGACCTCCACACGGTCATGCAGCCGACGTTCGTTAGTTTATCAGCACATAACCGCAGGTCGCGAGAGAAAAGTGTGACCCCCTGACGACGAGCGTCAGGGGGCCACAGTTCCGAACATCGTTTTCGATCAGCTACGCAAAGGTCGGTTGTACTGATCGCGCACACTGCCGGTCAACATCATGATTCCGTCGATGAGCGGCCAGATGCCACCGATTCCACACGTCAACCAAGTGACCGCGATCTGTGCGACAGCCATGCCGGGCTGGTTGAGGTAAAAACGTCCTGCTCCGAAACCGCCGAGCAGAATGCCCAGCAATCCGGCGGTCGTCTTCGACTTGTCCGAATACGGTTCGCCGGTCATCGGGTCACGTCCGTAGGGTGCGGACGGATCGACAAGGCCGAAACCAGGCTGAGGATAACCCTGACCTTGCGGGTACCCCTGAGGCTGACCGTAACCGGGCTGCGAATATCCAGGCTGGGGGTAGCCCTGCTGCTGACCGTAATTCTGGCTTCCCTGCGGCGGAGCGGCGGGGTAGCCCTGCGGCGGAGCCGCGTAGGGATTCGGAGTTTGATCTGCCGGCGCACCGTAGACGGGACCGTCCGTCGGGGTTTGGGTCGGCCTCGAGTAGTCCGGCGCCGGATGGTCGGTCGCCGGATAGTTCTGGGCGGCGTAGCTTTCCTGCGACGTGTAAGGCGCCGTGGGCTGATTCGGGGTGGAATCAGAATCGGCAGTGGGGAACGCTGTAGTCGATTCGGTTCCGGTCGGCGGCGGGTAGATGGGGTGGTTTCCCCAGCCCGGGCCGTTCCCGACTCCCGAATACGTGTCCCAGCCTGGACCGGTGCCGGTGGTCTCCGTCGACGGAGTCTTTTCCGTTGGCGCCGAGGTTTCCGTCAACGACGCATCCGCCGTCGCGTCGTAGTCGAACGGCGACCCGAACTGGGGTGGAACCGGCGGCTGCGATCCTGACGAGTCCCCCGACTCGGACGGTTCCGGATTCTTGTTCAAGTTAGGCAACGTACTTTCCTTCGATTCGACGACGGTACGTAATAGCTTTTGTTATCGGGCCACGAGAAGGGTTCGGCCTTCGCGTGGCCGGTCCCCCACACATCTGTCTTCGCGGTTCATCCTCGCGGTTCATCCTCGTAACGGCCGGCGAACACCGTCCCGCGCATTGCCCGAAAGTATCACGATGCCGTCGACGAACGCCCAGATCCAAATTCCGATGGCAAATGGAATTCCGATGAGGAACGCGGACATGAACAGCGCGAAGAACATGCCGAGCAGTTGGCACAGTCCGATGCCGACGCTCCCGATGTAAAGACGACCGACTCCACAGATTCCGAAGAAGCCCAGCAAGATCTGCAACAGTCCAGCTGTGGCTTTCGACTTGTCGGAATACGGTTCCCCCGTTACCGGGTGCCGACCGTACGGCGCATAGGGATCTCCGAACCCGTACATCGATGGAGCGGGCAGTGGCTGCTGATATCCGTACGGATTGGGCGCGCCGTAGACCGGTCCCTGATCCTCGGGGAGTCCCCCTTGCGAATAGGGACCTGTCACGGCTTGTCTTTCTTCGACAGCTTCACCGCGTCCGACGACTCATCCGACGCTGCCGTGGAGGCGCTTGCCTCACTGGAAGCGGATTCAGCAGCATCGGATTCAGAATCTTCAGCGTCGGCGCCTTGCGCGTCGGCCTTCGCCGAATCAGTTTCGGTAACTGGCGCCGCGACTCCTGCTTCGCCGGCAGCTACCGCAGCGACGTAGTTCTTCGACTTCAAATCAGCCGGATCCTCACGACCCTTCTTCGCCAGGAAGAAGTAGGCCAGTGCGGCGAAGAACACGATCCCCGAAGTGAATGTGTTGACTCGAATGCCGGCGATCTCGTATGCGAAATCGTCGCGCATCAGTTCGACGACAAACCGGCCCAGGCAATAACCCGCGACGTACAGAGCAAACAGGCGTCCGTGACCGATCTTGAATCGGCGGTCGACGAGGACCAGCAGGATCACGATCAGGACGTTCCACACAGCTTCGTAGAGGAACGTCGGGTGAACGACCCGAATGACTTCTCCGTTGGAGACACCTGCCAGTTGATCGAGCTGGCCGGAAGAGTTCACACGCTCGAAGATCTCGAGGCCCCATGGGACGGCGGTCTCGCGACCGTACAACTCCTGGTTGAAGTAGTTGCCGATACGACCGATGGCCTGCGCGAGCAGGATTCCGGGCGCAATCGCATCACCGAGCGCGGACACCGGAATGCCGCGTCGACGGCAGCCGATCCACGCACCGATGCCGCCGAGGAACACAGCTCCCCAGATTCCGAGGCCTCCCTGCCACACCTTGAGTGCATCGAGAGGCTGGCCGTTCTCGCCGAAATAGGCGGGCCAGTCGGTCAAAACGTGATAGAGCCTGCCACCGATCAGACCGAACGGAACAGCCCAGATCGCGATGTCGAGAACGGTCCCCTTCTCGCCGCCGCGGGCGACCCAACGACGATCTCCCCACACGATCGCGACGATGATGCCGAGGATGATGAAGAGCGCGTAGGCGCGCAGCGCTACCGGTCCGACGTACCAGACGCCTTGGGGCGGGCTGGGGATATAGGCCAGTAGGTCCACAGTTGAGGTCACGACGCCACGGTAGCCGAGCGGACGCCCTCGGCGAGTTCTTCGGTGAGCGAGCGAACCGCTCCCAAGCCGTTCTCGACCGCGGAGACCAGAGCCGAGCCGACGATGACGGCATCGGCGTATGCCGCGATTTCGGCAGCTTGTGCGCCGGACCGAACACCCAATCCGACGCCGACGGGAATGTCGGAATGCGCGCGGATTCGTGCGGTCAGTTCCGGAGCCATCGAAGACACGGCGTCGCGAGCGCCGGTGACACCCATTGTCGAGGCCGCGTAGATGAATCCACTACTCGCGTCGAGTGTCATCGCGAGCCGTTCTTCCGTCGAGGACGGGGCGACAAGGAAGATCCGGTCGAGGTGGTGCTCCTCGGATGCTTCCATCCAGGCGCCTGCTTCTTCCGGAATGAGGTTGGGGGTGATGAGTCCGAGCCCGCCGGCGGAAGCGAGGTCTCGTGCGAACTTGTCGACGCCGTACTGCAGTACCGGGTTCCAGTAGGTCATCACGACGGCCTTGCCGCCCACCGAACTGATCTGCTCGATCACGGTGAAGATGTCGCGAAGGCGAACGCCGTTGGTGAGTGCAGTTTCGGCTGCACGCTGGATGGTCGGACCGTCCATGACCGGATCGGAATACGCGACACCGACTTCGATGATGTCGCAGCCACCGTCGACCATCGCCTTGAACACGTCGATCGATTCGGGAACGGTCGGATAACCGGCAGGCAGGTAACCGACGAGGGCGGCACGCTTGTCAGCCTTGCACGCTGCAAAGGTGGGTGCGAGGCGTGATGGTCGTTCGCTCACTTGTCCGAGCCTTCCGTGTTGTCGTTCTGGTCTGCTGCATCAGCCGGAGCGGTTGCCTGACTCGACGCGCCGTCGAAGAGACCGAACCAGCTTGCGGCGGTGTCCATGTCCTTGTCACCGCGACCGGAGAGATTGACGACGATGATCGCGCCCTCGCCGAGTTCCTTGCCCAGTCGGAGCGCGCCGGCAACGGCGTGGGCGGATTCGATGGCCGGGATGATGCCTTCGCGGCGCGAGAGCAGCAGTAGAGCATCCATCGCTTCGCTGTCGGTGACGGGTTCGTAGGTGGCACGCCCGATATCGCTCAGGTAAGCGTGCTCGGGTCCTACGCCCGGGTAGTCCAGACCAGCAGAGATCGAGTGCGATTCGATGGTCTGACCGTCTTCGTCCTGGAGCAGGTAGGAGTAGGCACCCTGGAATGCGCCAGGGGTACCGCCGGCGAACGTTGCTGCATGCCTTCCGGTTTCGACACCGTCGCCGGCTGCTTCGTAGCCAACCAGCCGTACCGACAGATCGTCGATGAACGGGTGGAAGATTCCGATTGCGTTGGAGCCGCCTCCGACGCAGGCTGTGACTGCATCGGGGAGGCGGCCGGTCAGTGCCTGAACCTGGACTCGTGTTTCGAGGCCGACCACTCGCTGGAAGTCGCGAACGATGGTGGGGAACGGGTGCGGACCTGCCGCGGTACCGAAGCAGTAATAGGTGTTGTCCGCGTGGGAAACCCAGTCGCGCAAGGCTTCGTTGATCGCGTCCTTGAGCGTGCGCGAACCGGTCTCGACCGAGACGACCTCCGCGCCGAGCAGGCGCATGCGCGCGACGTTCAGTGCTTGACGTTCGGTGTCGACAGCACCCATGTAGATGACGCACTCGAGACCGAGCAGTGCACAGGCGGTGGCCGATGCCACACCGTGCTGGCCCGCTCCGGTCTCGGCGATGATGCGGGTCTTGCCCATACGCTTCGCCAGCAGAACCTGACCGAGAACGTTGTTGATCTTGTGAGAACCGGTGTGGTTCAGATCTTCACGCTTGAGAATGATGCGCGCGCCGCCGGCGAACTCGCTCATTCGCGTTGCCTCGAAAATCGGCGACGGACGCCCGGTGTAATCGCGCTGCAAGCGATCGAGTTCGTTCAAGAACGTGTCGTCCGCGCGAGCCTTTTCGTACTCCGCAGTGACTTCCTCGATAACCGCCATGAGAGCTTCCGGCACATGCCGTCCGCCATAGACGCCGAAATGCCCTCCGGCATCGGGGTCGTGAGAGCGCTCGGTGAGTCCCGCGCTGGCCGGCGGCAGATTGCCGCCCTTGAATACTGCACCGGAGCCTGGTTCCTGAGTACGTGAAGTCACCCCACCAGTCTGCCCCAACGGTGTCGCTGGTCACCGCCCGGGTGCATCAAAGCACGCCGGGCGGGTGAAGCGCTTTTATCGAGACGGTTTGGGGCAGGACGGGTGTGCACCGGCATTGACCAGATCTGCGACGGCCTTGCGAGGGTCGCCGCTGGTCACGAGGCCTTCACCGACGAGCACTGCGTCGGCGCCCGCACCGGCGTACGCCAACAGATCGGCAGTTCCGCGAACACCCGATTCGGCGATCTTGATCGTCTCGGTCGGCAGACCGGGAGCAATGCGACCGAAGGTGTTCTTGTCCACCTCGAGGGTTTTGAGATTGCGCGCGTTGACACCGATCACCTTGGCGCCGGCTTCGAGCGCGCGGTTGGCTTCTTCCTCGGTGTGCACCTCGACGAGGGCAGTCATTCCCAGAGATTCGGTGCGATCGATCAGCGAGGCGAGCGCCTGCTGTTCGAGTGCCGCGACGATCAGCAAGATGACGTCGGCGCCGTGAGCGCGAGCTTCGTGAATCTGGTACGGCCCCACGATGAAGTCCTTGCGCAGCACCGGAATGGTGACCGCTTTACGGACTGCGTCGAGGTCGGCCAACGAGCCGTGAAAACGGCGCTCTTCGGTGAGAACACTGATGATGCGTGCGCCACCGGCTTGGTAAGCCGCGGCAAGCTCTGCGGGATCGGCAATGTCGGCCAGCGCACCCTTTGAGGGGCTCGCTCGCTTGACCTCGGCGATGACGCCGATGCTCGATTCCAGAAGTGCTGCTGCAGCATCGAGTGCAGGCGGTGCAGCGGCCGCAGCAGCCTTGACTGCAGCGAAGTCGAGTACGGCTTCGCGGGCGGCGACATCAGCGCGCACCCCGTCGAGAATCGAGTCGAGTACGGTCATCGTGGCCCGAATCCTTTCTGGGCAAGAGCCCGATGTGAGATACGTCATCAGGGTGGTCTCAGCCTAGTGGGACGAAATTTTGCTACTCCGCCGGGGTACCCACGCAGGTGAGGGTTCAGTCTTACTCAGTGCGACGACCCCGGTTTCGCACCGTTGCCTCCCCCAGCTCCGTCGTCCCCGTCAGCCACTGTCGGGTCCTCTCCGGCATCGAGCGCGTCCCACAACATCCGTTGTGTCACAGGCTCGTCCGACGCGGGCGTGTCTCCCTGACCGAGCTTGGCTGCAGCTTCGCGGCGCGCGGCCGGGTTGTCGTACTTCGACGACAACCCGCCTCGCACTGGAGGTTTGCGCATCAGAAGTACTGCTGCGCCGAGCGCCGCCACCGCTCCGAGCAACGCAAGCAAGGCAGGCAGTACCGAAACAGTCGTCGAGAGATCTTCCGGGTGACCGGACAACTCGGCCAACTCCACCGCTCGGTCCGCAGAGGCTCCGGACACCAACAACTGCACCGCCGGAACCGCTACCGCGACGGCGACGAGTGCCACCAACAGTCCGACCACACGAAGCGCCCAACCTCGCACCGCGAACGACGCCGCGATCGCCGCCAGAAGCGCGAGCGCGAGCGGAGTCATCGCCGCCGCCCAGGTGCTGCCGTCGAGGTCCGTCGTCCGCTCCAGCGTCTTGCCGTCGCTCGAGGTCAGATGAACCCACGTCATTCGTGAGCTGCCCCACAGAGCTGCTGCCGACAGTGCAAGCAAAAGCGTTCTCGGCACAGCGGTGCCACGAGAAGCCCTTGTAGGCTGCTCCGCTGCAATCGACTCGTTCTCACTCACTGATCGTCACCTCCGATGGTGCGCAGGGTGTGCGCCGACGCGATGGCGCTCAGCACTGCCATCGCCTTGTTGCGGGCCTCGGTGTCCTCGTAGACCGGATCCGAGTCGGCGACGACGCCGGCGCCCGCCTGGACATATCCGATCCCGTCCTTGATCAATGCCGTTCGGATCGCGATCGCGGTGTCGGCGTCGCCGGCGAAGTCGAGGTAGCCGACGATGCCGCCGTAGATACCCCGCCTGGTGGGCTCGAGTTCTTCGATCAGCTGCATCGCACGCACCTTGGGTGCCCCTGACAGGGTTCCAGCGGGGAAGCATGCGGTGACCGCGTCGAGAGCGTGCTTTCCCTCGGCCAGATGACCGGTGACAGTCGATACGAGATGCATCACGTGGCTGTACCGCTCGATGTGCCGGTAGTCGTGCACCTTCACCGTGCCCGGGCGACAGACACGACCCAGATCGTTTCGCCCCAGATCGACGAGCATGAGGTGCTCGGAGTTCTCCTTCTCGTCGGCGAGGAGGTCCTTCTCGAGCAGGATGTCGTCCTCCTCTGTGGCACCGCGCCATCTGGTTCCAGCGATCGGGTGTGTTGTCGCGACGCCCTCGGCGACGGTGACCAGTGCCTCAGGGCTCGAACCGACAATCGAAAACGCCGTCTCTCCATCACCGTTCGGCACGTTGAGCAGATACATGTACGGACTGGGGTTCGACGCGCGCAGCATCCGGTACACGTCGATCGGTGCTGCAGTGCAATCGATCTCGAATCGCTGCGAGAGAACTACCTGGAATGCCTCGCCCGCTTCGATGTCGCCGATCAACTTTTTGACGTCGACACCGAAGCTCTCGGTGGTGCGTTGACGACGGTAGTTCGGAGTCGCTTTCGAGAATGTCGACACCGTCGATTTCGCCGGCGCCGCGAGAGCGCGAGTCATCGCGTCCAACCTGGCGACCGCGTCGTCGTACGCCGTGTCGACACGCTCGTCGGTGCCGTCCCAGTTGACCGCATTGGCGATGAGGGTGATCGCCCCTTCGTGGTGATCGACAGCGGCGATGTCGGCAGCAAGCAGCATGACCATCTCGGGTATCTGCAGGTCGTCGACCGCGGAGTCACCCAATCTCTCGAGGCGCCGCACCGCGTCGTAACCGAGGAACCCGACCATTCCGCCGGTCAGCGGGGGTAGGTCGGGAAGTCGCTCCGAACGAAGTAGTTCGAGGGTGGCACCGAGTGCATCGATCGGGTCACCGCCGGCCGGAGCACCGGCCGGAACATTGCCGTACCAAGCCGCCTCTCCGTCCACGACGGTCAGTGCAGCCGGACTCCCGACGCCGATGAACGACCACCGCGACCACGAACGACCGTTCTCGGCCGACTCGAGCAAGAAGGTGCCTGGACGATTGCCGGCCAACTTCTCGTACGCCGAGAGCGGAGTTTCGGAGTCCGCCAACACTTTCCGAGTGACCGGAACGACCCGGTGCTCAGCTGCGAGGGCACGGAACTGCTCCCGAGTGGTGGTGGAATCGGACGCGTCACCGACGATCGCGGTGTCGGACGACCGTGCGGACATGGAGGTGGGCTCGCCGTGCATGCCTCCATCATCCCAGGCTCCCCCACACGGTCGTCGTGCGCGGGTAACCTCGACCGAATGAAACCAGGCCAACTCGCCCCCGATTTCTCGCTGCCCGACCAGGACGGAACTCCGCGCTCGCTGACGAGCCTGCTCGCGAACGGCCCCTTGGTCCTCTTCTTCTACCCGGCAGCCTCGACGCCGGTGTGCACCGCCGAGGCGTGCCACTTCCGTGACCTGGGCAGCGAATTCGCCGCGGTGGGCGCTTCGCGGGCAGGTATCAGCACCGATACGGTCGAAGCTCAGTCCACCTTTGCCACCGCACAATCCTTCGACTACCCCCTGCTCGCCGACACCGACGGCAAGGTAGCCGAACAGTTCGGCGTCAAGCGCGGACTCCTGGGCAAGCTGGCTCCGGTCAAACGCTCGACCTTCGTGATCGACACCGACCGCACCGTTCTCAAAGTCATCTCGAGTGAACTTCGCGCCAACACGCACGGCGACCAGGCACTCGAGTTCCTTCGCAATCGAAGCTGACTCACCTGGGCGAAATGATTCTCTGAGCAACCTGATTCTCTAGGCGACCTGAATCGAGCGCTTCGCAAGTCCCATCCAGAATCCGTCGATCACCTGGGTGGGCACCTGCTCCGGATCGGACGACGCACCGAGCGTGACGAACAAAGGGGCGAAGTGCTCGATGGTCGGATGCGCGTACGGCATCCCGGGAGCTTGGGCGCGGAAGTCGATCAACGAATCGACGTCTCCGGCAGCGAACCTCTCCCCTGCCCACGCGTCGAATTCCGCCGACCATCCCGGGGCCTGCGCCTCCGGTGACGGATCGCGCAGGAACGGCAGCCCGTGCGTGGTGAATCCGGATCCCACGATCAGCACACCTTGCTCACGGAGTGGCCGTAGGCGTTCTCCGAGATGGAGCAAACGCTCGGGATCGAGGGTTGGCAGCGAAATTTGCAGTACCGGGATGTCTGCGTCCGGGTACATCACCGTGAGCGGCACGTAGGCACCGTGATCCAGTCCTCGATTCGGCTGCTGAACCACTCGTTCGTTGTCCGGCATCAACGCGGCGACCTGAGCGGCGAGTTCCGGAGCGCCGGGAGAGTTGTACTTCGCGCGGTAGAACCTCTCGGGAAAACCACCGAAGTCGTAGATGAGCGGGGTGCCCGTGGTCGTCGAACCGATCGTCAGCGGTGCTGATTCCCAGTGCGCCGAGACGACGAGGATTGCCGTCGGCCGCGGAAGATCGCCGGCCCACGCCCCCAATTGGTCGACCCACAACGCGCTGTCCACCAGCGGCGGAGCACCGTGGCTGAGATACAGCGCAGGCATGGTTGTGGTGGACATATGGGCTCCTCGGGATAGACATTCGTCGTTAAGTTGAAGGTTCAACCTAATATAGGACTCAACACTTGCGTCCCGCAACTATTCCCCGCAATATTCTTCTGGACATGCGTCTGAGACGCTGTACACCAGCACGCTCCGTGCACGAAGAATGCTCGACCCGAAGGAGAAGTCACCGATGAGTGAACCGACCGCGCAGCCCGACGCGCAGTCTCAGACGAAGTGGCTCACAGCCGAGCAGCAGGAAGCCTGGCTGACACTGATCGCTCTCGTGACACGGTTGCCTGCCGCACTCGACACTCAACTGCAACGCGATTCGGCACTCACCCACTTCGAATATTTCGTGCTCGCCGCACTCTCGGACGCCCCCGACCACAAGCTCCAGTTGTCGGTACTGGCCCAGCGCGCGAACGCTTCCCTGTCCCGCCTCTCGCACGTCGTCACGAAGATGGAGAAAGCCGGCTGGGTGAAACGGGAAGTCATTCGCGGCAGCCGCGGCTCCAACGCAGTACTCACCGACGAAGGAATGACAAAGGTCGTCGCGGCCGCGCCGCCACACGTCGCCTCGGTTCAAGGTCTCCTCTTCGAGGGCCTCGATGATCGCCAGGTCGCCCAGCTTTCGTCCTTGGGGACTGCAATGCTCAGCCAACTGGACAAGGGAATCGCCGCCGGACTCGGCAAGGCCTGACCCCTTTCCCGACACCAGCGGTCTGATCCTTACGACGGCGGCTTCGTGAGGTCGAGTGCAGCCAGGTGACTGAACAGCATGCTCGCTCCGATCGGGTTTCCACCGCCGGGATACGTAGTCCCGCTGGCCGCTGCCATCGTGTTGCCCGCCGCGTACAATCCGGCAATCGCCGTACCGTCGGCTTTGAGCACCCGCCCGGTTGCGTCGGTACGTAGACCACCTTTGGTCCCGAGGTCGGAGATACCGAAAGCGGCAGCGTGAAACGGTCCTTGGTCGATCGGTACGAGCGGTGAAGCCCCCTCCGAAAAGGCACGGTCGTACGCAGTGTCTCCTCGGCCGAAGTCCGTGTCGACGCCGGTCGCCGCAGACTCGTTGAATCGCTTCACGGTCTGCACCAGTTCCGCTGCGGGAACATCGATCTGGGCGGCGAGGTCTTCGAGCGTCTGGGCACTCTTCCACAACCCAGCATCCACATACTGCTCCGTCTGCGCCATGGGCACGTTGGGCGCCTTCACCGGCGGCACTGCACCTTCCCTGTTGTCGTAGATCATCCAATACGGTGTGGTTACTTTTCGTGCCCGCATGTGTTCTATGACGGAGCGACCCAAGCGGTCGTACGGCGCAGACTCGTTGACGAATCGACGACCGTTGTCGTCCACGAAGATTCCGCCGGTGAACCACAGCGCAAACGCGGAGCGGCCATCCGGATGGGTGAGCCCCGGCGACCACCAGGCCTCCCCCATGAGGTCGGTATCGGCGCCCACGGCGATAGCCGCCTGATGCGCCTTGCCGAGATTGCCGGGACAACCCATCGTGTCGAGCGCAGAGCCGGGAACACCGAATTCGGCACGCAGGGTCTCGTTCTGTTCGAATCCGCCCGCGGCCAGAATCACTCCTCTGCGGGCTCGGATGGTTCGACGCCGACCACCTTGTTCGACGACCGCGCCGACGACCGATCCGTCCTCGACGACCAATTCTTCGAGAGTGGTGTTCAGGTGCATGGCGGCGTTGGCGAATGTCGAAAGTGCCAGCAAGAATCGACCGATCAACGACTGCCCGCCGACGAGGTACGCCGGCAACTCTTCTCCCAACCGCTCCGTCGCGAGCGGCGATCGAAGTGAATCACGAAGCACACCAAGCTTCTTAGCGTTCATCGGTTTGGGAACGATGTGTCGACCGCTCGCGCGAGCCTTGGGTTTTTCCCCGAAGTAGTCGGGCCACGGCAGTATCTGGAACTCGAAATTCGAGTCCTCTTCGAGATAGTCGATCAACCCGGCGCCGCCTCGAACGTATGCCTCCTGGACGTCGGCAGGTGTCCGATCACCCACCACCGAACGGTAGTACTCCAGCGCATCTTCGATGGTGTCGTCGTCCCCACCCCGGCGAAGAACGGCGTTGCACGGGAACCACATTCCGCCGCCGCCCGAGTACGCCGTTGTTCCGCCGTACTTGTCGGTCGCTTCGATCACAATGACGTCGAGGCCTTCGCGTGCTGCCGTGTACGCGCCGGCGAGTCCGCCGCCCGATCCCACAGCGAGTACGTCGCATGTCTCGTCCCACTTCGTCATAATCAGCCTCTCCGATCCTGGGCACATTTCCGAACGTGTTCTAGAAATCGTTCTAACACATGGACTTAGCGATCGCGGGGGATCGAAATTCTGTCCCACCGAGCGGGAGCGAGACATGACGCCGAGCGGGAGCGAGACATGACACCGAGCGGGGAGCGAGAATGAGCGGCGATAGCGCACACTTTGCTCGCATGGGTCTGATCCCGTAGTGTCTGGACACATGTCTGGTAAGACCAAGTTCGAGTCCACTCGTCGACGGCTCACACAGCAGCAAGCCGAAACCGTCGATCGATTGACCGCGGCAGCGATCACGGTCCTGCGCGACAAAGGGTTTGCCGATCTGACTGTGCGAATGGTGGCAGCGGAAGCCGGTGTCGCCGCAGCCACGGCGTACACCTATTTTTCGTCCAAGAGTCACCTTGTGGCAGAACTGTTCTGGCGCCGACTCGACGCGGTACCGCACGAGCCCTCCCCCGAGGCGGAACGAGAAGCGCAGGTCTGCTCGGTCCTTCGAAGCGTCGCACTCCTCGTTTCCGACGAACCGGAGCTGGCCGCGGCCGTGACCACGGCGATGATGGGCAATGATCCCGACGTCGAACACCTTCGGGGACGTATCGGCAAGAACATCCGCGAGCGGCTCATCGAGGCGCTGGGGCCGTCATACGATCCCGACGTACTCGAAGCACTCGAAATCTCCTGGTCCGGAGCGCTTGTCCGAGCCGGCATGGGTTACGAGTCCTATTCGCAGATCGCAGACCGGCTCGAAGTCACTGCCAGGCTGATCATGGCGGGCCGCGACAACCTTCACTAGACGGGGGTCATGGCACTCACCAGCCATGTGCCGTCGACTCGATCGAGTGTCACCTCGACTCGGCTCGACGTCGACGCTGGTGCCGGCCGCGCGATACTCGTCGTGATCTGATCGACGAACAGGAGCAATTCTGCTCGGTCTGCAGCAGCGGAGAGCACTCCGACGTCGACTACTCGCGCCTTCGTGCTGATTCCTTGCTCCTTCGACTGGGGTGCAACGGTTTTCGATCCGAATTCGGCGAAGCGGTCCTGAAATGTTCCACTTGCGCCCTCGGCAGCATGTGCAAGATCCTCGTCCACCGTGTCGCTGTTGTAGGTCAAGAGATTCTCGACGAGCATCGGCGCCACACCGATCACCTCGACACGTGCGGTTTCAGCGGCTGCCGAACGGTGGTGACTCCAGAGCAGAGTCCCGCCGGCTCCCACCAAGATCAGCGCTGCAAACGCCAAGACCACGCGCTTCACGGGACGAACTCCACACTCGACATCAGTACCCGACCGTCGACCTCCTCGACACCGACGCGAAGACGGTAGGTTCGCGCCGAAGACTCTCCCGCCGAATTGCCGACCTGAGCCGATGCCGCGATCAGTACCACCCCCGAGGTTCCGGATTCCGATGCCAGGGCGGCGGTGTCGACATGACCGTCGGAATCGACGGCGAAATCACGGATCGATGCGACGAACGCAGATTCACCGGACTTCAGTTCGTCTGCAAAAGTTCCCGTAGTCAGCGACTTCAGCTCCGCGAGATCCTCGTCGAGCGTGGCAGAGTGAACGTCGATCAGAGCAAGGGTTCCTGCGACAGCACCGTCGACGAACCCTTGACGCTGGGACTCTCGCACGCGGTCCGATCGAACTGCCAGACAACCGAAGACGACAACGACGCTCAGAGCCGCGAGTGCAATCCAGACCAGGGCAGTGAGTACACCGCGCTTCCCTCGGACCGGATCCAGCACCTCACCTCTCAGCGATTCGTCGGCGTCAGCAACTGTTGCCACGGCTCCCCCTCCCCCGGACCGGAGTCAGCCGGAGCCAACTCCGTGTGTTGATAGTCGACTCCGTCAGGCCCGGTGTACAACTCGCCGGGCGCATTGGTCCCCGACGGCACGTACGCTTCGGGGCTCCGGCAGATCTCCGGGCTCGGTGCTCGTTTGCCCGGTACCTCCATGCAGGGAATGTTCCGAGATCCACGAACGGCGAAGACCGAGTTCTGTGGCACTTTGCAGTACAGATCAGCCGGGGTGTCCGGCACACTCGTCTGGGTCGGGTCCCGTCGCTGATCCGCAGGAAGGTAACCGGTCGAGCACGCCGCAGGGTCCTGCGCTTGGAGGTGGAAGTTGACGTTCGCGGCGCCGTCCACCTGCCCGCGTTGTACGACGGTTTCCTGTGCCGCGACCAGTGGCGGCAAGATGACGAGCACCTGTTCCAACCCGGCGTTGTACGTCAAAGCCACCTGAGCGGTGCTGGTGAAATTGGCAAGCAGCACAGGCAAAGTGGGTTTGAGGCCTTGAAACAGCAGGTCGGCTTCAGTCGCGAAGCCCGGTCCGGTCTCGAGGATATTGCGCACGGACCCGTCGGCGACCTCCAACTGTCCACTGAGCTGAGCGACACTGGACGCCCACTGGCGAATCTGATCGCCCGTCACCACCTGTGTCTGCAGGAGCGGATCCAACTGCTGTACGAGCGTCGTAGCCGGCGTTGTGGCAGCGGCCATCTGATCGACGAACGAGGTGGTCGAATCCAGCAGACGAGCCAGATCCTCTCCCCTGCCTCCGAAAGCTGCCGCGGACTCGTCGATCACCGATCGCAACTTGTCCTGCGGTACGGATGCGAGCATCGCCTGCGCCTGATCGAGGACCGGTCCGATCTCGGTCGGGATCGTGACAGCGTCGGGGCCGATCACGTCTCCGTCGGCCAGAAAGGGTCCGTCCGCGGTGCTCGGTTGCATGTCGACGTATTGCTCACCGATTGCCGACACGCTTCGCACCGCTACTGTGAGCCCGCTGGAGGGAACGGGAACCGCACTCTCCAAGGATAATTCGGCGCGTACCACTCCCGGAGAGAGACGCACCGACCTGACCTGACCGATGGTGTCGCCGCGATAGGTCACGTTCGCGTTCCGATACAGGCCGCCGGCGTCGGGCAGTTCGACTGTCACCGAATAGCGCCCGATGCCGAGCATGGTCGGAACTCTCAGGTACGAGATAGCCGCTGCGCTCATGCCTATCACCGCCAGGATCGCGAAGATCGTCAATTGCCTTCGCACCAACTTCGTGAGAATCATCGTCCACCGTCCTGGTCGGTCCGCCCTGTACCACTTGGGGCGGCCCGCCCGGTGTCACTTGGGGCGGCCCGCCCGGTACCCAGAGGCGCGGTCAAAGGATCGACCAGTATTCCGTTCTCCACCGGAGTTTGCGGCGCCCCGAACGGAGTACCGAAGCCCAGACCTGACTGAAGGCGATTACTCGTGAGGTCGATCAGCGCCCACAAATTGGTGTAATCACCGCGCATTCCGTCGTCGATGGTCGTCTGGGGGAAGGGGAAGGTACTCAGATTGCCCAAATTGTTGATCAGGTCCGGTCCTGTTTCGACCACCTTCTGCAGCGTCGATTCCAAGGCGCTCAAATTGGCTTTCAAATCGTCGCGGGTCCGGTCGACCAGATCGGTCCCGACGTCCCCGAACCTGCCGACCGCATCGAGGGCGGTGGTCAGGTCGACGCGTTGGGCGCTCAGTTCCGCCAAGGCCGGATCAAGGGTCTCCAACGCCTCACCGAGAACGTCTCGCTGAGCCGTGATCTCGCCGGCGAACACGTCTAGATTCTCCATGGTCGTGACTATCGCCTCGCGTTGACGGTCGAGTGTCTCGGTCACGGTGTCCATCTGGCTCAGCAGGTCGCGCGCCGCATCGGTCCGTCCGCCGAGAGCAGTGTTCAGTTCCGTGGTGATGCTGTGAATCTGGGCCAGCCCACCGCCGTTGAGCACCAAGGACAGTGCCGTCAACGCTTCCTCGGTGGTGGGATAGACACTGGCCGATGCAAGGGGAATCACGGATCCCTCCGACAACCGCCCTTCCGGCGCCACCTCGGTGGGCGGCGCGAGCGCGACGTGTTTGGATCCGAGCAGACTGGTTTGGCCGATCTTGGCAGTCGCGTTGGCGGGCAGCGACACCGAACCGTCGAGCGCAACCGTCACCCGTGCGTGCCAGTTGTCGGTCTCGATCGCACTGATACTTCCGACTGTCACGTCGTTGACCATGACCGGAGAATTGGGACTGATCGACGTGACGTCCGGCATCTCGATCACGACCGAGAAACTTCCCTCACCGCGGCCGGCCGCGCCCAGCAGCGACACCGAATTCAGCCCGCTCCATTGACAACCCGTCAGAACGAGCACGGCGCTCGCCGCCACACACACTGTTCCCCACCGGCGGCCAGTCATCGTGATCCTGTCGACGGCATGAGCAAGCCGGTCAGATCAGACGCCACCGGCACCGTCGGAAAGCTCAAGGCGCCAGTCGGTTCCAGATCAGGCTCGCTGTACACCAGTTGGTCCGGAAGAGCCCCGAGCGCCCGGGTCGGATTGATGCTCAGGTCCGGGTAGTTCGCTTTGATCGTGTTGAGCAACGGGCCGAGGTATTCGATGCACAAATCCGCGCCCTTCTTCGAGGTGTCGTTGGCCAGGCCGGCGATTCCGCCGCAGATCAAGTCGATCGGGTTGCCGACGTTCTGGAATGCGGGCACACCCACCATCGCTCCTTGGGCCGGCCGGTAGACGTTGTAGTAGTTCGACAACGCTGTCGGAGCCAGATGCAGTACCTTCTCGAGACCCGCGCGCTTGTCGACCAATACCTGGGACACGTCGGCCAACTTCGCGATCTGCTCCGTCAAGCCGGTTCGGTTCTGTTCGACAAACCGCTGTACGTCGACGACGGCGGCGTCCAGATCGGCGAGAGCCGGAGCCAATTGCGTCCGGCTCTCGGCGAGCACACTCGAGACATTTGCCAGTCGTCCTTGGAACTGAACGATCTGTTCGTCGCTTGCGGCGAGTGCGGTCGTGAAGGTCTGCAGGCCGCGGATGGTGCCGAACAGATCGGCTCCGCCTTCGTCGAGTGTGCTCATAGCCTCCGAGAGTTCGGTCACCGAGCGCCCCAGCGCTTCCCCGTTGCCGGCCAGTGCGGATCCGGCACCGTCGAGGAAGTTGGCGGCGGGACCGCGATCGTCCCCGTCGGGACCCAAAGCATCGGCAGCCCGGCCCAGCTGTTCCTTGATCTGGTCCCACTCGACCGGGACGGCTGTTCGCTCGAGCCCGATCTCCGCACCGTCATTCAGTGCGTCGGCGCCGTCCGTCACCGCCGGCGTCAACTGCACGAAGCGGGCCGAGACCAGTGACTGGGCAACGATCACCGCTTTCGCGTCCTCGGCGACGGGAACCTCGCGCGCCAATTTCAGTTCGACGCGCATTCGATCTCCCTGTGGGGTGATCTCGGTGACGCGGCCGACGTCGACTCCCACGACACGAACGTCGTCACCGACATACAGACCAGTCGTCGAGGTGAAGTAGGCGGTCACGTTGTAGTAGCGCAGATGTTGCACCGCAAGGTATCCCGACGCGACGACGATCGCCGCGCCGACGACGCTTCCACCGACGACGGCGATTCGACGCCAGTTCACGGGTTTGCGAACTCGTAAGGCACCCATCATCGAACCTCCGGAATCGGTAGCGGCGCAGGTGGTAGCCCGAACATCGCGTTGATCAACGGTTGGGTGTATTGCGCCGGTACCAGGTTCTGGACGTAGGCGTAATAGAAGGGACCGCTGGCCACGGTGTCGCCGAGCGTGCCCACGTACGTACCGAGACCGTCGATTCCCTGAGAAAGGTTGTCCTTGTTGTTCTGCAGAATGCCGACAACCGTGTCGAGTTTGCCGAGGACCGGTTGCAATTGCGCCTCGTTGTCGTGGACGAGTCCGCTCAGCTGGGTCGACAACGCCGAGATGTTCGTGATCACTTCCCCCAGCGCCGCCTGTCGCCGATCCAGTTCTCCTAACAAGGCGTTGCCGTCGACGAGTAGCGCGTTGACCTGTGGTCCACGCTCGGCCAGCGTCCCGGCGACGTCGTTTGCATCGGACAGCAAGGTGCGCAACATGTCGTCGCGTCTATTGACGCTGTCGGAGATCCGTGCGACACCGTCCAGCGCCGGCCTCAGGTTCGGCGCACTGTCGGACATCACCTGCCCCACTGCGTCGAGTGATTCGGAGAGTTGGTCGAGATCGATGTCCTCGACCGTCGTGGTGAGGTCACCGAGCACGTCGGGCAGCGAGTACGCCGATCTTGTTCGCTCGACCGGGATCTCGCCGCCGACCGCGATCCTTCCCGGACCGTCCAGATCGAGCGATACCGCTCGCTTGCCGAGCAACGACATCGTGGTGACGGCTGCCGACGTGCTTTCTCCCAAACCGATCGAGCCTTCCAGTGTGAAATCCACGCGCGCGAGTCCGTGCTCGACCTCGATCCGATCCACCGTTCCGATCTTCACTCCGGCGGCGTTGACTTCGTCTCCCGGCGCGAGACCGCTGGCGTCGGCGAACACCGCGCTGTACCCGACACCCGATTTCAGGAACTGCAGATTCTGATACTGGAGCGATGCCAATACGACGGCGGCCGTGACGACCAATCCCACGACCCCCACGCGTACGGCCTGGCTCTGTGCCATCTCTCTCATCGTGGTGCGCACCTTCCGGTCGTCTGATCCACCAGGTCGACAGTGAGCGGCGTACCGTCGGCACCGTCGACCTTCAATGCGATTCCGCACAGATAGAAGTTGAAGAACGACCCGTACGAGCCGACTCGGATCAGCTGCTTGTAGTTCGAGGGCATGGACGCGAGAATCCGATCGAGCTCACTTTGTTGCTCGATCAGCGGATTCAGGCTTGCGTCCAGCTTCGACAGGTTTCCCGCGATGTCCGGGCGAACTCCGGCGAGGAGATCGGCGAAGGTGCCTGATGCGGTGTTCACACTCTCGACGGCAGTCCCGATCATCTCCCTGTCCGCCGCGAGCCCGCTGACCAGCTGTTGTAGGTGATCGAGAGTGTCACTGAACTGACCACCGCGGCTGCGCAATTCACTGAGCACACCGTCGAGGTTGCCGATCACTCGACCGATCAGTTGGTCGCGGTCTGCGAGAGTGTTCGTGATCGATCCGGTGTGCGCCAGCACCGATGCCACAGTTCCGGACTGGCCTTGAAACACCTCGAGCAAGGACATCGACAACGCGTTGACCTGCTCCGGGTCCAGGGCTTGAAACAGCGGCTTGAAACCACCGAGTAGCGCATCGAGGTCGAGTGCCGGCGCGGTGCGATCGACGGGAATGCTCTCGCCCTGTGGCTGCGGTTCCGCGATCCCCGGATCGTCGAGCAGTTCGAGGTATCGATTACCCACCAGATCCTGATATCGAACAGCGGCTCTGGTCGATACAGTCACGGTGTCACCCGTATCCACACTGAAACTCACGTGGGCACGGTGATTCCCACCGAATTCGACGGAGCCGACAGAACCGACCGGCACACCCGCGATGCGCACCTTGTCGCCGGCTCTGAGCCCGGAGGCGTTGACGAACTCCGCCGAGTACGACCTCGCGTCGCCACCTCGCATCTGGCCGAACACGAGGATCAGCCCGGCGTTGACGAGGATCATCACCAGAACAAAAATTCCGAACTTGACGGTGTACCCACGAACTTTCATCGGATCTCCGTCCCGAACAGGTAGCTCATCAGATCCGGGACCGTGTTCATCGGTTGCCCACCATTCGGCTGACGCTCGGGCGCAAACGGATTCACCCCGGTATCGGTCACCAGGTACGGAGCATTGACGTTCGGGTCGCGCAGTGGAAGACCCATACACTGCGGGCCACCTGTTGCCGCGACCTTCGGAAGGTCGTCGGGATATCGGTACGGTTCGGTTCCGGCGATCAGACCGATCGACATCTTGATTCCTGGTTGTCCGTTGTAGGCGCCGTCGCCGATCTTCTTGCTCTCCTGCAGTCCGTGGAACATGCAGGGAATCACCGGGGAGTATTCCTCGAGCAGTGCGGTGGTCGGCCGCAGTAACGACAGAACGGTGTCGATACCGTCGGCGTTGGCTCCCAGTACATCTTCTCCGGTGCGGGCGACCCCGATCACGTTGAGCAAGAGGAGATCAAGATTCTGCTGCTCGTCGAGAACAGTTGTTCCCGTCGTCGTGAGCGAGTCGAGGGTGTCCATCAAGTCGAGAACAGCGTCGCGGTAGGTCTGTGTGACGGCTGGTAAATCAGTCAACACATGATCGAGAGCCTCACGTGCAGTGTTGAATTCGAGCAACGAGGAATCTGCTTGTTCGAGTGCGACCCCGAGCCGTCCGCCGCGTCCTTGCAGAGCAGTCGAGAGGGCACCCAATGTCGAATCGAGCTTGCCCGGGTCCACCGTCCGGAGCACGGTGGTGAGTTTCTCGAACACCGTGTTCAGCTCGACAGTCACCCGGGATGCGTCGATCGTCGCCCCGGCGGCAAGTCGCGCGCTGCTCGGCTGCTCCGGCGAGGACAGGCTGACGAACTTCGCGCCGAAGGCCGTGTTCGACGTGATCGCCACATCCACGTTTGACGGAATCGATTCGAGCGCTTCGGGATCGATCGACAACGACAGTTGTGCGGTAGCGTCGTCAGTCGGCGTGATGGACTCCACCGAGCCCACGGTCACCCCGGCCATCTTCACCCGCGCGCCCGGATCCATCACGAGCCCCGCGCGCTCCGCGATCACCGTGATCGGGACGCGAGCGACAAACACCTGGTTGAAAGACGCGACCGACAAAGCGATGACCCCGACGATCGCCGCAGCCAAGCCCAGAGCAGCCAACTTGTAGCCGTATCTGTGCACGCAGTCCCCCTAACCGGACAGATTGAAGTTGCCGGAACCGCCGTAGAGCGCGAGTGAGACGAGCAGGGTCACCGCCACGACGCAGATCAGCGAGAGCCGAACCCCGCGGCCCACTGCAGTTCCCACGCCCGACGGTCCCCCGGACGCGTTGTATCCGTAGTACGTGTGGATCAGCATCACCAGTAGTGCCATCACGAGCACTTGAACGAAGGACCATGCGACGTCGACCGGATCGAGGAACGTCGTGAAGTAGTGGTCGTAAAGACCGGAGGACTGACCGAACAGCACGACCGTGGTGAATCGTCCGGCCAGAAATGATCCTACGAGCGCCAGTGAGTACAGCGGCAAGATCGCGATCATCCCTGCGGTGACGCGGGTGCTGACGACGTACGGGACCGAACTGATCGCCATCGATTCGAGGGCGTCGATTTCCTCACTGATGCGCATGGCACCGATCTGCGCGGTCGAACCTGCTCCGATCGTGGCCGACAGGCCGATTCCCGCGATGACCGGCGCAGCGATACGAACGTTGATGAAGGCGGAGAAGAATCCGGTGAGCGCTTCGACTCCGATATTTCCCAGCGAGCTGAAGCCTTGGATCGCAATGGTGCCGCCCGAGGCTAGAGTCAGAAAACCTACGACCGCAACCGTGCCGCCGATCACTGCCAAAGCTCCGGTGCCCATGCTGATCTCGGCTACCAGCCTCAACACTTCTTTCGGGTGTTTGCGAATTGCCCACGGGATGTGAGCGATGGCGCGCGCGAAGAAGACAGCTTGTCGCCCGACATCGTCGATCGAGCGTGACGTTCGAGCCACCCGCGCCCGCGTGCGTCCGAACTTGCCGATTTGTGCCAGCGAATCCGACAGCGTCACCTCGATCACCCCGCCGTCAATCGGATGCCTACCGCGGTGACGATGGTGTTGACGACGAACAACGCCATGAATGCGTACACCACCGTTTCGTTGACGGCCTCCCCCACGCCTTTCGGCCCACCCCGTACCGACAGTCCGCGATAGCAGGCCACCAATCCCGCCAGCATCCCGAACAGTGCAGCTTTGACCATCGACAACGCCACCTCGGGCAGGCCGGTCAGCAACGTGATTCCCTCGACGAAGGCGCCAGGGTTCACGCCCTGGAGAAACACCGAGAAGGCGTAACCGCCGGCGATGCCGATGACGCAGACGAGTCCGTTGAGCAGCAAAGCCACCACGGTCGACGCGACCACCCGCGGAATCACCAACCGATTGATCGGATCGATCCCGAGCACCTCCATGGCGTCGATCTCTTCACGAATCGTTCTCGATCCCAGATCGGCGGCGATGGCTGTCGCGCCCGCACCTGCCACGATCAGCACCGTCACCACCGGACCGACCTGAGTCACGGCACCGAGCGCGGCCCCGGCGCCGCTGAGGTCGGCGGCACCGATCTCGCGGAGAAGGATGTTGAGGGTGAAACTCACCAGGACCGTGAACGGCACGGCTACCAACACTGTCGGCACGATCGACACCCGGGCGATCATCCAACTCTGCTCGAGAAACTCCTGCACCTGAAAGCGGGTGCGGAACAAGCCCACTGCGACATCGGCGCCCATCCGGTAGAACTGGCCGAGTTCGCGCATCGGGCCCGCAAGTGCAACTCTTCCGCTGTACACGTCAATGCCCCGAAGGACATGACGTGGAGTTGCCGTAGTCGACCTTGAATTCCTTGATCCCATTGAGCCAACCGGACGAGAGCCTGCTCGGATCGCCGAGCTTGCTGATGTCGGGCATGTGATCGGCGATCTTGCCGAAGATCAGATCGACCTCCATTCTGGCCAGGTTGGCGCCGACGCAGTAGTGCGGTCCGGTTCCTCCGAACGCGAGGTGCGGGTTCGGGTCTCGGGTGATGTCGAAGACGTCGGGGTTCTCGAAGACGGTTTCGTCGAAGTTCGCCGAGCCGTAGAGCAGTACGACACGCTGCCCCTTCGCAATCGCAGTGCCGGCAATCTGTGTGTCCACCAATGCTGTTCGTTGCATGGACGTCAGTGGCGAAGCCCAGCGGATGATCTCGTCCGCGGCGGTGCGCGGACGCTCACGCTTGTACAGTTCCCACTGATCCGGATGCTCGAGAAATGCCATCATGCCGAGTGTCGTTGCGTTGCGCGTCGTTTCGTTGCCCGCGACAGCCAACATGATGACGAAGAAACCGAACTGTTCCGGGGTGAGTTTCTGTCCGTCGATGTCGGCATGCACCAAGCGCGAGATGATGTCGTCGAGCGGTTCCTCCCGTCTCGCCTCGGCCAGTTGATAGGCGTAGCCCAGGATCTGCGCCGACGCCATCCGAGACTCGCCGGCGAGCGACTCGTCGTCGTATCCCGTCATCTGATTCGACCATTCGTACAGCTGACGGCGCCCGTCCTGCGGTACACCGATCAGATCCGAGATCGCCTGCATCGGTAACTCGCTGGCGACCTGGCTGACAAAATCACCGCTACCTTCCGCCACGGCAGCCGACGCTATGTCTTCTGCCCGCGCTTCCAGCCCGGCCCGCATCGCTTCCACCGACCGCGGAGTGAACAAGCGCGCCACCAACTTGCGCAGCTGTGTGTGCTCAGGGGCGTCCTTGTTGATGAGGACGTGTTTTGTCGCCTCCAACTCCTCCGCCGAGATGTTGTCTTCATGCCGCGGAATGCAGCCGTTGACGTTGCTCGAGAACTCCTCGCTGCGCAACGAGACGTCGCGGACGTCTGCGTGGCGGGAGACAACCCAACAACCACCGTCGTGAAATCCGCCGGTACCCGGTTCCTGGGCGTTCCACCAGACCGGAGCGCATCGTCGTAGTTCGGCGAACTCGGCAAGCGGGACGCGCTCGCCGTACAGATGCGGGTCGGTCACGTCGAACCCGTCGGGAAGGTCGATCTCAGGCATTGCAGATGCTCCTTTACGGATGGGTGCCGGGTGCCGGGTGTTGCGTGTGAGCGCTATTCGATCCGGTGGACCGGGTCGCTGTTCTGTGAGAACTCCTTGGCCCAGCGGTAGTCCGGCTTGCCGCTCGGCGCTCGAACGACCTCGTCGGCGATCCAGAAGGAACGCGGAATCTTGTAGCCGGCAAGCTGAGTGCGGGTGTGTTTTTCGATGGAATCGAAATCCGGTTCCACACCATCGCGGACGCGGAGCACCGCCGCCACCCGATTGCCCCACCGCTCGTCGGCAATGCCGATCACTGTTGCGTCGTAGATGTCGGGATGGGCCTTCACCACGGCTTCGACCTCTTCCACGAAGACTTTCTCACCGCCGGTGTTGACCACCATGTTTCCCCGGCCGAGGAGAGTGACCGAGCCGTCGTCCTCGATCCGCGCTCGGTCTCCGGTCACCACTGCCCGCGCGCCGTTCACCTCTCGGAATATCTCCGCCGACTTCACCGGATCGTTGTAGTAGCCCAGTGGGACGTTGCCGAGTTTCGCCAACCATCCTTCGGCCCCCGAACCCGGCTCCAACACACGGTTGTCGTCGTCGACGACGACCGTGAATCTGTTGGCGCCCACTTTGGGTCCGCCACGCTGCTCGAGCCCTTTGGTTGCGAATCCGATTCCGCCGAAGCCTGTTTCGGACGATCCAACCGAATCGGAGATCATCAGATTCGGAAAGACGTCGAAGAACGCGTCTTTGACCGATCCGGAGAAGAGCGCAGCGCCGGAGGCGAGCACGGCCAGGCTCGACGCATCCGGTTGCAATTCGTGATGGGCTTCGACCAGTGGACGGCCCATGGCGTCGCCGGTGATGACCATGACCTGCGGGCGATATTCGGCGACGACTTTCCAGACCTGTGCCGCATCGAACTTCGGTTCGAAGATGACGGTGTTTCCGGAGAACAGAGCGTTGAACGTCGGCATCAGTGCCGAGGTGTGGATCAGCGGTGGAAGCATGCACCACCGCATCGGTTCGGCTGCCGCGGCGCCACCGCGCGACTGCTGGTACTCGTCGGCGATCGGCTCACCCGAATAGAAGTCGTAACCGCCGGCCAACACGCGCCAGATGTCTTCCTGCCGCCAGACGACGCCTTTCGGTCGTCCGGTTGTTCCGCCGGTGTAGAGAACGTAGACGTCATCGCCGGAACGCTCGGGAAAAGCATGTTCACCTACGCGCAGCGGGGATTGGTTGCCGAGCGCATCCTCGTACGCCACTGCCCCCGGAATCGACGGTTCGTTCCCGAGAGCGAGTTCGTCCGCCGCCTCGATCACGTACTTGACCCGCGGCGCGGACACCAACGCCTCGGCGACCCGCTCAGCGAAACCACGATGGAAAACCAACGCCGTGAGATCCGCATTCTCGTACAGGTAAACCAATTCGTCGCTCGTGTAGCGGTAGTTCACCGTGACGGGAACGCCGCGGATCTTGAAGGCCGCGAGGACAGCAACCATCGCCTCGATCGAGTTGTGCAGTTGAATACCGATGTGCGAACCGACACCCAACCCGACGGACTGGAAGTAATGCGCCAATCGGTTGGCCCGCTCGTCGAGCTCACGGTATGTCACCTCCTCGCCGGAAACGATCAGCGCGAGGCGATCGGGCATCACATCGACGGAATGCTCGAACAGGTCTGCAAACGTGTACGCCATAGGTTGAGTCCTTCGGGTTCGGCCGGTCAGACGACGAAGAGAGGCAAAGGGATTCCGCGATCTTCGAATACGAATGCCGCGCCGGTACTGACCTTCGTAATGGCGACTTCGACGCATTCCGGAGCGGGAGCTTCGGTGATGTCGACGGCCAGAAGGAGCCCCGCGGCATCTTCGGCCACCACTCTCACGGTGAAGTGCGGATTCACGCCGCGGACCAAAGCCTGGAGGGGATCGAGGTGCTCGCTGCCGAGCAAGGTCGGCCAACCGCCGTCACGGTCGACAAGAGCGTCTCGCGAGATCCACAGCTCCAGAGCACCGCCGTCCGGTCGGATCTCACTCTCCACATACTGCTTCGGATTCAGCAAGGGATGCACGGACAGGACCAATGCCAACGATTCCAGAGTCGAAGGAAGCCCGAGCGCATCTCGAATACGCTGTGCCGCAACTCCCGCGATTCCGGTCAATTGCTTTCGCGTGATCTCGCGCGCCTTGTCTTCGTCGGCACGGCGGCGAACCGCTGCCAGAAAGCCCAACGCCAACAGATGATGCTGCACGCAGATCTCCTCTGCGATACGAACCAAGGCCGATCGCGAGAAGTCGGAAAATCTCAGGTCGGACAACAACGGACCCGAGTAGTCCGCCTTACCGTCCCCACCGTGATCGATCGGGCTCAGCTCGACCGTCACCGCGGCGGTGCGTCCGATCTGCTCGGTGTGCGCGGTCATCACGGGAGGCGTGTGCGACGGGTCGATGGAAACGGTCCAGGCGCAGTGCGGATGTCGGTCCGCGGGCCTGCGCGGTGGTCGGTGAATCGGCCGGATCTGGGCGTGCGGGTTGGTCGCGATGGCCGTCGCATCGAAAGTCGGATCCTCGATGTCGTGACACATCGAGGTCACGAACTCATCGCCCAACGGCTCGACGTCCATGAGTGCTCCGCAATGATCGAGCCAGAATTCACCGTGCAGCGGATCGTCGACCCGGTATCGAAAGTCCATGAACTGTGGCGGAGCGCCGATGTCGAGTTGTAACCCTTTGAAGATCGTCACGACGTCGTCGCCCTCGTATCCGAGAGCCTTCTGCATGCGGCGGGTGTACCAGGGGCTGGCCGATTCCCACTCCTCGACGGCCACCTGCGCCATACCCTCGCGTCCGAATTCGACGATCAGATGCGCCATGCCCGAGCGATCGATCAGCTGCCCACACAGGAGCAACTCGGGCACCAACACGGCAAGGTCGCGCTGCGAGAGTGTCTCGAAGGAATCGCGTACCGTCATCGGACTCACCACAGCGGGACCGGCGCGGTGCCCACCGGATACCAGCCCGGTAGCGGGTCGCCCGAGATCGATCGCTGGATCCGGCCCTGCATCCCCTTCGAGAGAGCGTTGTTGCCGATCATCTCCATGAACAGTGCCGACACGTTCCCGAAGTCGAAGAAGTCACGCTGCCAGGACCATTGGAAGTCCCCGCCGTAACGGAACCAACTACCGCCGATACCGTAGACGGAGTAGTTGCTCCCGTCCTCACGCTTGGCATCGGAAATCTGCTTCCACAAGCCGATCACGTTTCCGCTACGTTCGTCGATCACAAAGTCTTGATACGGGTACTCCCAACCTTCGAGGCCCTTCATCTCGAGGCCGAGCGCGACTTCGCGAATCTCCTCGC
Organism: Rhodococcus sp. IEGM 1241; assembly: GCF_033142365.1. Taxonomy (NCBI): domain Bacteria; kingdom Bacillati; phylum Actinomycetota; class Actinomycetes; order Mycobacteriales; family Nocardiaceae; genus Rhodococcus; species Rhodococcus sp. IEGM 1241. Next base: position 25,409 of record NZ_JAWLSE010000007.1, on the reverse strand, counting down.
GCCCCACTGCCATGAAATCCTGCTTGGGACCGTAGTTCCACCCGTACGTGGCGTCCTCGGTGTACATGTCCGCCAACGGTTTCCAATCACCGGCGGCTTCGGCCTTCTTGTTCGCCTCGATCCAGCGTTGGACCATCTCGTCGAGCTCTGCGCGGTCGAAACCCGTCATCTGAACTTCCTCCCTCGAGTACTTGAATTCGCTGCAATCAATCGACAATCCGCTGTAATCAGTCGACAATTCTCAGGGCGCCGGTCGGGCAGTACCTGACCGCCAGCTCGGCTTCACCGCGGAGCGACTCAGGTGGGTCCGAGTCCAGAAGACTGACCTTCCCCCGCTTCGGGACGACAAAGATCTCCGGTGCCTCGAGCTCACACGCCGCATGGCCTTGGCACAGGTCGAGGTCTACTTCGACGTGCATGATCACCCCTCACGCCCGGGACGTGTTCTGCGCCGGTACCTCACCGCGCACGGCTGCTGCAACTGGACGACCATCTTGCTGTGGTCGTTTCGGTAGGACTCCGACGGCTGCGCCATCTCGAACTCGAAGTCCCGCAGCAGGATCGAGAAGATCGCTTTGAGCTGCATCTGGGCGAATGCAGCACCGACGCAGCGATGCCGGCCGGCTCCGAACGGAATCCACGTCCAGCGGTTGACGATGTCCTCTTGATTCGGGTCGATGTACCTCCCGGGATCGAAGGTGTCCGGTCGGGGGAAGTCCTCGGCGATTCGATTGGAGATCGCGGGCGTCGCAGCGACAAGATGGCCCTCTCGGATCTCGAAGCCGCCCACTTCGAAATCTCCACGTGCCACCCGCAACAGGATGATCAACGGCGGATGCAGTCGAAGGGTTTCCTTGACCACGGCCTCGAGAACCGGAATCTGGCGCAGGGCATGAAAACTGATGTCGGCGCCGTCGGAGTACAGATTGTCGAGTTCGTCGACGACGTCCGTCATGGTGTCGGGATGCCGCAACATCTCGATCAGCGACCACGCTGCCGTGCCGGAAGTCGTGTGGTGGCCGGCGAACATCATCGAGATGAAGATGCCGGTGATCTCGTCGGCACTGAACCGGAGGTCGCCGTTCTCGTCCTTGACCGAGACCAACACGTCCAACATGTCGCGGTCCTCCTTGCCCTGCGGAGGATTCGCGATGCGCCCGTTCATGATGTCCTGTACCAGAGCGACCAACGCCAACCGGGCCTCGTCGCGGCGGCGGAAACTCTCGATCGGCGCGTACGGATCCACGAAAGCCAATGCATCCGTTCCCTGTTCGAGTTCGTGATACAGCTTGGCGAAGCTATCGTCCAGTTCGTCGCGGAACTTCTTGCCGATCAGGCACGCCGACGAGGTGTAGATGGTCAGCTCGGCGAAGAAGTCGAGCAGATCGATCTCGCCTTCGTCTCCCCACTGCGCGACCATCGCCTCGACCTCGCGGCCGATCGTGGCGGCGTGCCCGCGCATCTGTTCGCCGCGCAGAGCCGAGTTGTGGAGCATCTCCTTACGCCGCTCCGGGCTGGCATCGAAGACGACGCCTTCACCGAATATCGGCTTCATGAAGGGGTAAGCCGCTTGTTGGTCGAGATCCTCGTCGGTGGAGCGGAAGAAGAACTCGTTTGCCTCAGCTCCGGACAGCAGGATCACTGTGCGGTCGGCAAGTTGAAAGGCGCCGACGTCACCACATTCCTCACGCACCCGGCGCATGAGCGCTATCGGGTTGGTTCGCAGTTCCTCGAGATGCCCGTGCGGGAGATCCCCGCCGGACACCCGCGGCGGCTCGGGCAGTGTTCGCGACGTCTCCTGCACTCCGTGCGTCATGTCGTCTCCTGTGAGTTCGCAGTGGGAAGTTTGTCCAGTGGTGCCTCGGGCTGAACTTCGACGAGCACGATGTGTGCTCCTCGCGGCGCCGACACAACGGCGACAATGGCATTGGCGATGTCCGAGGCGCGCAGAAAGTAACCATGGCGGGCGAACCCCCACTTACTCCACGATTCCCCAACCGGTCCGATGATCTCCGGCGTCGTGTCCATCCCCATGCCGGTCAGTGTCGGCCCGGGTCGCACGATCGACGCACGAATGCCTGTTCCTTCGAGCTCCATTCGCATCTGGCGCCCCATTGCTTCGAGCCCGGCCTTGGCCGCGTCGTAAGCACCCATGAGTGGACGCTGGCGCTCGGCACAATCCGAGCCGATCAGTACGAAGTCACCGCGCTGTCGTTGCCTCATGCCGGGGAGTACGCGATGCGCCAATCGCTGCGCACCAACGAGGTGGACTTGGATCTGCCGTGAAAACGCCTCTGGATCCATCTCGTCCGCAGCCCCGAATTCGAGGTCACCGGCACCGGAGACGACCATTTCGGTGGGACCGTGGACTGCCTCTGCGGCCGAGACGAATCCGTCGACCGAATCACCGTCCGTGACGTCGAGGAAGTGGGCAAACGCTTCACCACCATTGCTGCGGATCTTCTCGGCGATGGCTTCGCATTCGGTGACTCGACGCGCACCGAGCGCAACCGGATGGCCGAGTTCGGCCAGGGCATACGCAGTAGCGGTGCCGATTCCCGACGATGCACCACTGATCAATGCCGGCCGGCAAACTGGATTGGGTTCGAAACGAGGCATCAGCGCACCTGCACTTTCACCGGCAGGGCCGCAAAGCCCCGGACGTTTGTCGAATGAACACGCTCGATTCCGGACTCGTCGACTTCGTAGTCGCTGACCCGACGCCCGAACTCTGCGAGGGCGATCTTGGCTTCGAGCTTGGCAAGGTGGGCACCGAGACAGAAGTGCACGCCACCACCGAAACTCGCGAGTTTTCCCGACGAACTCCGGCCGATCTGGAAGCTGTCGGCATCCTCGAAGACGTCGGCGTCTCGGTTGGCCGATCCGATCAGGAGCAGGACCTTCTGCCCCGCCGGAATGGTGCGTCCGTGATATTCGAGGTCGACAACCGAAGTCCGAGCCACGATCTGGCTCGACGTGTCGTAGCGAAGAGTCTCTTCCACCCATTCCGAGGCTCGTTCGGGATCGTCGAGAACCGGTGTGATCTGCTCCCTGTGGTGCGAACCCCAGTACAGAGCGTTTCCGAGAAGCTTGGTCGTGGTCTCGTTTCCGGCCACGACCATCAGAAACATGAATCCGAGGATCTCCTGGTCCGAGAGTTTGTCTCCGTCGATCTCGGCATCGAGCAAGGCCGAGGTCAGATCGTCCGTCCGCGATCGGCGACGCTGCGCGATCATCTCCTTGTAGTAGCCCATCAAACTGATCGAAGCCTCCACCGCAGGTTGCGGCACGTCGAGAACACCCGCCTCTCGATGCACCACCAGATCCGCCTTGCGCCGCAGTTCGGCTCTGTCGGGTTCGGGGACCCCCATGAGTTCGGAGATGACGTCCATCGGCAGCTTTCCCGCCACCTCCGTAATCCAGTCGAACTCCCCCGCGCCCAACGCAGGTACCAGATGTTGCTTCGTGAGTTCGAGGATCCGGCCGGCGAGCTCCGCAACCCGTCGCGGCGTGAATCCGCGAGAAACCAACTGGCGCAACCGCATATGGCGGGGATCGTCCATCGCGAGAAACGACATCACATAATGCGCGTGTGGACCGTAGGCTGCGGGGTCGAGCGATACCCCGTTGGCGCTCGAGAGACGCTTGTTGTCCTTGAATCCGTCGACCACGTCCGCATATCGCGACAACGCCCAAAAGCCAACGTCCGGATTGTGATACAACGGTGATTCTTCGCGCAGACGCTTGTACGTCGGATACGGATCGTCGTGAAAGTGGTAGTCGTACGGATTGAAGACCACCGGATCGATCAAAGCTTCTGTCATGATTTCTCCAGGATCAGTAGAGCTGAGGCCTCGAGGCGTCCAGCGATTTGCGCGTAGGTTCCGTAGCCGATCCCTGCTCGCAGAAGCGCCCCGGCATAAAGCATTTCGAGCGCTTCCAACACTTCGGGTTCGCCATTCGGATCCAGCGCCGAAGCGAGTCGTTGATGGATCTCGAGTCCGATCCGCCCGCGAAGATGTTCCACTTCAGGATCGGATCCGAGCAGTGCATTGGTCACGGCGGCCGATACCTCCGGTTCGTCCGCGAGAAGCAGCGCGATGTTTCGAAGTACAGACAGCACGTGCGCGGTGCGATCCAACCCTGAGCCATCAGGCGCCGACGAGTTCTGAAGTCTTCGCCAGAAAACCTCTGCGACCAGATGCTCCTTGGACGCGAAATACGTGTAGGCGGTCGCAGTTCCTACACCCGCTTCGGCCGCAACCGAACGGACAGTCAGTCCGGAAAACTCTTGTTTGCGTAGAACTTTCACTGTTGCTTCGGCAAGCCTGGCCACAGTTTCCGCCTGTTTGCCCGTGAGGCGCCTGCGAGTGGATTCATAGACAATCGATCCCCCGCCACTTGAATCGCCCCGTTTGCTGGACACGTGTCTGGACGTTACTACAGCACCCTGTCCAGGGCAACGAAATGGGGAAACTTCGAAAATTCACCACTCACAGGCAGCCACGAAGCGAAAAGTTCTACTACAGACCGATCTTCATCCCGGCACCAGCGTCCACGCGCAGTTGCTGGCCGGTGACGAATCGCGACTCGTCCGAGGACAGGTACACGACCGCATGCGAGATGTCCGCGGGCTCGACCCACGGGGTCGGCATCGCCTGCATGAACGGGAACGTCGCTGCCGCATCCTCGGCGGTCGGATTCTCGAGGTCGGGACGGAACGTGCGGTACATCGGCATGCTCTGCAACATGTCGGTGTTCACGTTGGTCGGATGAATCGCGTTGACGCGAATGGAACTCGGCCCGAGAGTCAGTGCCAACGAACTGGTATATGCCTGAATCAGCTTCTTGGCCAGTCCGTATCCGTCGCCACCCGGACCCTGGAGCGCCTGCTGCCCGTTGAATCCGGTCTGTGGCACCAGACCGGCAACAGAGCCGATCGCGATGATCGAACCCCCTTCGCCGAGGTATTCCATCGACGCGTGCACTGTATTGACGACACCGAGAAAGTTCACATCGAACGCGTCGACGAAACCGGCAGTCGACACGTGCTTGCCGAGCGGACAGATACCGGCGTTCGCCACGACGACATGCAATCCGCCCAACTGACCTACCGCCTCGGCAAGTGCCGTTTCGAGTCCGGCGCGATCGCGGACGTCGACACGTGCCGTCACCACCTGCTGTCCGGTCTCTTTCACCAGTCGAGCCGTTTCCTCGAGATCGGCAGGACTGGCGAGCGGGTATTCGTTGCTGGCGATGTCTGCGCACAGATCGAAGGCGATGATGTGCGCGCCCTCCCGTGCGAGATGAACGGCATGACTGCGCCCCTGACCTCGAGCAGCACCGGTCACCAGCACCACTTTTCCGTCAACTCTGTTCATTTCGACCTCTCTCCCGTGTACGTGAAGGCGTGTATGTGAAGGCGTGCATGTGAAAGCGTGGATGTGAAGGCGTGGTTGTGAATGTGCGGTGAACCGTAGCCGCGCCGCCCCGGACACGAGGCGCTTTTCACCGAACCAGATCCCGAGACGCTCTCGAAATCTCTTATGCCCCAGAAACCATTGCCTCAACCACGAGTGTGAACTAGAGTCCAGACACATGTCCAGAAAGAGAGGGTTCGCGTTATGACGCTTCGACCCGCAGACAGTTCTGCACTTCTCGTCGACGGAAAGCTGGTTCCCGGATCCGGTGGAACCTTCGAAGTTTTCAACCCGGCCACCGAGGAACTGATCGGCCGTGCGGCCGAAGGCACCACCGCGGACATGGACGCGGCCATTGCCGCGGCGCGCCGTGCGTTCGACGAGACCGAATGGGCACGCGATCACGGGTTTCGCGCTCGCTGCCTGCGCCAACTGTGCGACGCACTCCAGTCCCACATCGAGGAGTTGCGTGAGATCACCGTCGCCGAGGTCGGCGCACCCGTCATGCTGACGAGCGGTCCGCAACTCGAAGGCCCGATCGAAGATCTTCGCTACTGGGCTGACCTGATCGAAACCTATTCGTGGGAACAAGATCTCGGGCACGCGTCACCCATGGGGATTCCGACCCATCGCCGACTGCTCAAGGAAGCGGTCGGCGTCGTCGGCGCAATCACACCGTGGAACTTCCCGCACCAGATCAATTTCGCCAAACTCGGCCCCGCCCTCGCGGCCGGCAACACCATCGTTCTCAAACCCGCGCCGGACACGCCCTGGTGCGCCGCGCTGGTCGCCAAGGTGATTGCAGAAGAAACCGAGATCCCGGCGGGCGTCGTCAACGTGGTGACGTCGACAGATCACTCTCTCGGCGCGCAGCTGTGCAGCGATCCGCGCGTCGATCTCGTGTCCTTCACCGGTTCCACCGCCACCGGACGCACGGTGATGGCCACGGCCGCGCAAACCCTCAAGAAGGTCTTCCTCGAACTCGGGGGCAAGTCCGCATTCATCGTCCTCGACGACGCGGACATCAAGGGTGCATGCTCGGTTGCCGCGTTCTCCGTGTGCGTTCATGCCGGTCAGGGATGCGCACTCAGTACCAGACTTCTCGTGCCGCGCGCTCGGTACGAAGATGCTCTGGCCGCGGCCTGCGCCGCGATGGCGGGTATCCGAGCCGGTGACCCCAGCGCGCGCGGAACGGTGTGTGGTCCGGTCATCTCCGCGCGACAGCGCACCAGGGTGGAGAGCTACCTCGCCCTCGCGGTCGAAGAGGGCGGCACGATCGTGACGGGTGGAGGCCGACCCGACGATCACCAGAGCGGCTTCTTCGTCGAACCCACTCTCATTGCCGGGCTGGACAACTCGTCTCGCGTAGCGCAGGAGGAGATTTTCGGGCCCGTTCTCGTGATCATTCCGTACGACAACGACGACGACGCTATCCGGATTGCCAACGATTCCCCCTACGGCCTGTCCGGGTCGGTGTGGGGCGCCGATCCCGATCGCGTCGCGCACGTCGTTGCCGGTGTCAGAACCGGAACGCTGAGCGTCAACGGCGGCGTCTGGTATTCGGCCGACGCACCGTTCGGCGGCTACAAACAATCCGGGATCGGCCGCGAAATGGGCCTCGCCGGTTTCGAGGAATACCTCGAAACCAAGCTCGTCGCTTCACCTTCCTGACATTCCACACCCTCACCCCCACACCTTCACCACAGAATCATCACCACGAAAGTAGGTCGACATGGGACGTTTCGACGGTCGCACCGCGATAGTCACCGGAGCAGCGCAGGGTATCGGAGAGGCATATGCCCGCGCTCTGGCTGCAGAGGGGGCCAACGTGGTCGTGGCGGACCTCAATCGCGAACTCGGTGAAGCTGTCGCCAAGCAGATCACGGCGGACGGTGGAAGTGCCGTGTTCAAGGACGTCGACGTCGCCGACGGGCAGTCGACTGCGGCACTTGCCGACTTCACGATCGAGCAGTTCGGTAGCATCGAGCATCTGGTGAACAACGCTGCCATCTACGGCGGAATGAAGATCGATTCCCTGTTGACGGTGGACTGGGACTACTACCGAAAGTTCATGAGCGTCAACATGGACGGCGCATTGCACGTGTGCCGGGCGGTCGTACCTCATATGCGCGCGAAGGGCGGTTCGATCGTCAACCAGTCCTCCACAGCAGCCTGGCTGTACTCGAATTACTACGGACTCGCGAAAGCCGGCGTCAACAGCCTGACACAACAACTCGCGACCGAACTCGGCTGGTCGAACATCCGGATCAACGCCATCGCTCCCGGTCCCATCGACACGGAGGCGACTCGAACCGTCACCCCCGGCAACATCGTCAAGGACATGGTGAAGCGAATCCCGTTGCAGCGCATGGGAACGCCGGAGGATCTCGTCGGCATGTGCCTGTTCCTTCTCTCCGACGACGCAGGCTGGGTGACCGGGCAGATCTTCAACGTCGACGGAGGCCAGGTGTACCGGTCATGACGGAATCGGCGCCGAAAGCCAGCGCTTCGAAAACCAGACTGGGATACATCGGCCTAGGCAACATGGGCGCGCCGATGGCGCAGCGCCTCCTGGACTGGCCGGGAGGACTGGTGGTGTGTGATGCCCGCGCAGAAGCGCTCGAACCGTTCACCACTGCGGGCGCGAGCGCGGCATCGACGCCCGCCGACGTTGCAGCGCAGGCGAGCATCATCTCCGTCACGGTGCTCGACGACGCGCAGGTACGCGAGGTTGTGTGCGGGCCGCACGGGATCCTGTCGACCGCACAGCCAGGCACTGTCGTCGCGATTCACTCCACTATCTCGGACACCACGGCGGTGGAACTCGCTGACATCTGTCAACAGCGTGGTGTTCTGCTGGTCGACGCGCCGATCAGTGGCGGTGCCGGCGGCGCAGCGCAGGGCAGGCTGGCAGTGATGATCGGCGGCTCCGACGCTGCGTTCGAAGCCGTCCGCGAGCCCTTCGGATCCTGGGCCGAGCTGGTGGTTCACGCCGGTGACGTCGGCGCGGGAACGCGAATGAAGCTCGCACGCAACCTTCTTCACTTCGTCTCGTTCACCGCCACGACCGAGGCCGCGCGACTCGCCGAAGCAGCAGGACTCGATCTCCGCACGCTCGGAAAGGTCGTCAGGCACACCGATGCGATCACTGGTGGCGCGGGCGCGATCATGCTCCGTGACACCACCGCACCGGTCTCGGAGGACGACCCGTGGTTCTCGATACTGCGGCATGTTCGCAATCTCGGGGAGAAGGACTTGGCCTTGGCCATCAACCTCGGTGATCGGCTGAATCTCGACCTGCCGCTCGCGCACCTTGCGCTCGCCGGACTCGGTGCCGGTCTGGGCGTCGGGAATGACAGCGAAGACAGGCCGGCCGAACCTTCAACGGCGTCTTCGGCATCTACTACTCGGGAGCACGCATGACCGACACCACTCACATGACCGATGCCGGTGGAACCGACGAAAGCCGCATCTCCGAGGCCCGCGCTCGTGGCGTCGCGAAGATGAACGAGGTGTACGGCTGGGAGCTTCCCGCCGACGTTCCCGGCGACTTCTTCGCGGTCACCGCCGACCACCTCTTTGCCGACATCTGGACGCGACCGGGACTGTCGGTGCGTGACCGACGACTACTCCTGATCGGTGCCATCACCGCCCAGGGGCAGAACGATGTGGCAAAGATCCAGATCAACGCTGCTCTCCACAACGAGGAGTTGACCGAGCAGCAGTTCGAAGAGGCCGCGATCTTCCTGTGCCACTACGTCGGCTGGCCACTGGCCACCGGACTCAACAATGCGCTGATCGCCGTGAAGGCCGACAGACGTAAAGCCGCGCGCGCCAAGGAGAAGGCCGCGGCCGATTCCGCGAAAACGGACACCGACTGACTTTCGGTCGAGATACTGCCATCAGGGCATCAATCACACCCACCGATTCCCCCACCAACCAACCAGAAGAACGAAGGATCCGAATTCATGGCCGAGGCCAGCTCAATCCGTCCGCAGTCCGCCGCAAGCATCGAGCAGTGGGACTTCGAGGCTGACGTCGTCGTCGCCGGCTACGGCATTGCCGGAGTGAGTGCTTCGATCGAGGCCGCGCGAGCGGGCGCCGACGTATTGGTGCTCGAGCGCACGAGCGGCTGGGGCGGCGCTGCGGCGCTGGCAGGTGGATTCATCTATCTGGGCGGCGGGACCCCGTTGCAGCAGGCACTCGGGTTCGAGGACTCCCCCGCCAACATGAAATCATTCATGATGGCCGCACTCGGGCCCGGCGCCGACGAGGAGAAGATCACCGACTACTGCGAAGGCAGCGTCGAGCACTACAACTGGCTCGTCGACAACGGTGTGCCGTTCAAGGAAAGTTTCTACGGCCAACCCGGCTGGGAAACACCCTTCGACGACGGACTCATGTATTCCGGCGGCGAGAACTCGGCACCGTTCAACACGATCGCGACACCGGCCCCTCGCGGGCACGTGCCGCAGATGAGCGGCAAGCGCACCGGGGAGAAGGGCGGTGGTTTCATGTTGATGAAGCCACTGATCGAGACGGCCGAAATCCTCGGCGTACGAGCAGAATACGACATGCGAGTCCAGCGCCTGGTCGTCGACGGAGATCGAGTAGTCGGCATCATCGCCAAGCAGTACGGCAAGGAAGTGGCAGTTCGAGCACGCACGGGTGTCGTATTGGCGACGGGAAGCTTCGCCTACAACGAAGCGATGATCCAGTCGTACGCCCCACGGCTGATCGGGCGCCCCGGTGCGGCTATCGAAGAGCACGACGGCAAGGCCATCCAGATGGCGCAGGCACTCGGCGCCGACCTCGCACACATGGACGCAACCGAGGTCGCATTCTTCGGCGACCCCCAGTTGATGATCCGCGGCATCCTGGTCAACGGACGCGGCCAGCGCTACGTCAACGAAGACACGTACCCGGGAAGAATCGGCCAGGAGACGCTGCTGCGCAACGAGAATCAGGCCTACCTGATCATCGACGAAGCTTCCTACGAAGAGGGCTGCGCCGCCGACAGTTCCACACCGTTCTTCAGATTCCAGCCCAAGTGGGTGGCCGAGACCGTCGAGGAACTCGAATCCGACATGGGCCTGCCGGAAGGCACCCTTCAGTCGACCGTCGAGGTCTACAACCGGCACGCCGCCCGTGGTGAAGACCCGGTACTCGGTAAGAAGAAGGAGTGGGTCAAGCCGATCGGCTCACCCGTCGCTGCGCTCGACCTTCGCAATTTCACCGCCGGATTCACGCTCGGCGGCCTGCGCACGTCGATCAACTCGGAGGTCATCCACGTCTCCGGCGAACCGATCCCGGGTTTGTTTGCCGCTGGACGCTGCACCGCCGGCGTCTGCGCCGGTGGATACGCCTCCGGAACGTCCCTCGGTGACGGCAGCTTCTACGGGCGACGCGCGGGAATCAGCGCTGCCAAGGGCTGAGCGTCTCTTATCAAATGTCAGCATCCTCAATGTCAGCATCCTCGCTGCGACGTTCGAGGAACAACGTGTCACGCCACCTGCCACCGAGTTGAGCGATACGCGAGCGAGTGCCGACGATTCGGAATCCGACGGCCTGATGCAAGGCGACACTCGCCCGGTTCTCCGGGAAGATCGACGACTGCACCGTCCAGATCTCACTGGCGTCGGCGGCTTGCACCTGTCGGCGAAGCAGCAGCTTGCCTACGCCGCGCCCGCGAGCACCGCTACCGATGTAGATGGAGTTCTCGGCGACCCCTCGGTAGCAATCACGCGAGGACACCGGGCTCAGGCTCGCCCAGCCTTCGACTCGGCCGTCGATCTCGGCGACCCATCGATGATCGGGCAACCATTGCGCGTCGAGCTTCTCGGCTGACGGCACCGACGTGGTGAACGTCGCGGTTCCGGTGTCGATTCCTTCTCGGTAGATCGAGCGCACGGCATCCCAGTCGCCGGATTCCATGCGGCGAAGCACCACATCGTCGGGAAGAACTCCCAGTGTGTCTTCGACCGGGCCACGCGCAGCCACAACGGCGGCCGCTGCCATCAGATCGGAGTATGCCGTTCCGGCAACACTGACAACCGAAGTGCCTTCACGCACCGAAGCCTCGACAAAACCGACCTCGATCAAGGCCTCGAGGTGAGCACTCAGCGCCGACGGCTCGAGTGATGCGGCGTGTGCAATCGTGTCGACGTCGATCGGACCGCCGGCAGCGAGTCGGAGCACTCGCAGCCGCGTCGGATCACCAAGGCACGCAAACCTGCGCGCAAGTACATCGGTGTCGAGGGGCGCGAGTGTTTCTGAACTCATAGGGCGACTATAACGCCGCTGACCTGCAGTTCGGTCGGCTAGGTGGGGCGAGCGGGCCCCGAAGTGAGAAACAACTCAGCCGCCGATCCTCGGGTTCACCGGCTAACGCGCACCGATCGACTCGGCAATCATCGACCACGAGTTGTGAAGATCGTCCTGCCAATAACCCCAGGAGTGAGTGCCAGTTGCCCGGAAATCATAGGTGGCCGGGATGCCCAGGGAGTCGAGCCGCTCGGCCAAACGCTGGGTGCACTGGTTCGTCCCGGCCTCGATGACTCCACCCACGATCACCTGGTTCGCCAGAACGCCGAGGTCGCCGTTGACCATCGGTCCCCCCAGATTCTCGTGTGGGCCGGGCAGGCCCGATCCATTGCTGATGTAGAGGTCGACCCCCCGCAATCTCTCGGCGTTGACCACAGGATCGTTGGCTACCCAGCCCGGACCGCCGGGAGGACCCCACATGTTGTCCACGTTGCCGCCGCGGAATCCGACCACGAATCTCACGTAGTCCTGACCGGGTTGAGTACTCGTCTCGGCGCACCCGCTGAAAGCACCGACGGCACGGTAAACGGATGGCGCCGCCTCGGCCAGGCTCAGAACCGAGGTACCTGCCATCGACAATCCGGCAACGGCATTCACACCCGTAGTCCCGAGCGTGGCATCGACGATCGGTGGCAACTCCTCGGTGAGGAACGTGGTCCACTTGTTCAGCCCGAGAACAGGATCGGGCTTCTCCCAGTCGGTGTAGTAGCTGTAGGCACCGCCGATCGGGTTGACGACGTTGACGTTCTTGTCGCCGAAGAAGTCGACGACGTCTGTGCGTGTCTGCCACGTCGCCGTGTCCTCGCCTCCGCCCGCGCCGTTGAGCAGGTAGAGAGTCGGCCGGGGCGCACTCGTGTCTGCCGGCCGAATCACCTCGAGTGGGATCACCTTGTCCATTGCAGCGGAGTAGACGTACATCGTCAGCTGACGGGCGTTGATTTCCTCGACGTGATCGAGAGCTGAACTGTCTGGAGGGGATGTTCGCGCCTGATCAGCCGAGGCAAGCGCCGCTTCACCGAACAATCCCGTCCATGCGACGAGGGCGACGACCAGTATCGCCCGAGTACGTCCGATCCTTCTCATTGCCGCTCCTCGTGCTCGATTGCGGTGCCCGGCAACAGCTCGGTGGCGCTCGCTTCACGGGCGTGCGGCTCGGTGGCTTCAAGTTGTCATGCCCGTTCGGAGTATCCGGAAAACATCGAGAGCACCCGAGCCATCTCCGGTCCGATGACCGCCATGGCCGGTGCCTCGATCATCTCGTTGTGTCCGCATCGCACCGGTACCTCCACGATCCGGCCTGTCACGAGCGGACGCCATTCCTGTGGCGACCTCTCCCGCGGAATCCTGTCGTCTTTTCCGTCAGCCGGGAAGATCAGCAGGTCTCCCTCGTAGATCTGGGGAACGAACTGGTGCGTGATTCTCTGCGAAGTCTCGTACCCTCTGGCAATCCGCTCGAGGTCCCGACCGTCGACTCCCGTCTCGGGCCCGAGCCTCCGGGCCAGCACGGCCGCCGCCTCGTCGAAGGTCAGATCTCGGTCGGTCTCGATCTCGAGGCCGAGTCCTCGCAGTAGGTCTCGGACGTCGAGTGCGGCTGACGCAGAGGCATCGCCGTTGTCGGGGTAGCTGTCCATCATCGTCAGTGTGGCAACTTCGCGGCCGGACGATTGCAGTTCGACGGCCATGGCGTGCGCGATGACTCCGCCGAGGGACCAACCGAGCAAGTCGTACGGCCCGTCCGGCGAAACGGCTTCCATCTCTTCGACGTAGCGATGCGCCAACTGTTCGATCGACTGATAGTCACCGTCGTCGCTGAGTGCGGGGAGCTGAAGTCCGTACACCGGTCGGTCCTCGGGCAGATACCGCACCAAGCCGGCGTACCCCCGTGACAGGCCGATACCAGGGTGCACACAGAACAGCGGTCTCCCACTTCCTTCTGTCCGCAGCGGAACAACCACGGCGAGAAGCTCTTCCATGCCGGCGTCCACTGTCGGCATGTCGAGGCGTCGAGCGATTCCAGCGGGTGTCGGGTCGAGGAACATCCACTGAAGCGGAATTCTGCGTTGGAAACGGGAGTGCAGTGCGCTGACGATTCGGGTGGCTACCAGGGAGGACCCGCCCAGGTCGAAGAAGCTGTCGGTAGTGCTCACCCGGCTGACACCCAGAACCTCGACAAACGAGTCGACCACGGCGCGCTCGGTGTCGGTGACCGGCTCGCGGAACTCGGCTGCAACCGAACTGAATTCGGGTTCCGGTAGAGCCTTTCGGTCGAGCTTGCCCACCGGTGTCATCGGAATCCGCTCGAGAAATACCACTGCCGACGGAACCATGTGCGAGGGAAGGCGGTCGGCTGCGTACGCCCGTATCTCGTCGCTGTTCGAGGCGTCGGCAGCTGACGTACGCACGTACGACACCAGGACCGTTTCACCCGACGGTCCCGTGTAGCCGACAGTTGCGGCGAAGTCCACCGACGGATGGCGTGAGAGAACTGCATCGATTTCCCCGAGTTCGATCCGAAAACCACGGACCTTGACCTGGAAGTCGCTGCGCCCGATGTATTCGAGTGTGTGATGCACTCCATCGCCGGAACCAACGATTTTGGCACTGTCACCGCCGGATTCACGCCAACGCACGACATCTCCGGTGCGGTACATCCGGCGCCCCGGCGACCCGTACAAGCAAGCGACAAATCGTTCCGACGTGAGCGACGCCCGATTATGGTACCCACGTGCCATACCTGGGCCGATGATGTACAACTCCCCCGGCACGCCCACCGGTACGGGCTGCAAACGCTCGTCCAGCACCAGGAAGCCGAAGCCCACTGCCGGCGAGCCGATGTTCACTCCCGCACCGGGTTTCATCGAATCGCTGACACTCGCCTGCACGGTGGTTTCAGTCGGGCCGTAGCCGTTGTGCAGCCTCCGACCCGGCGCCCATTGCGCGACGACCTCCGGCGGGCAGGCCTCGCCCACCAGATCGAGAACACGGAGCGCCTCGAAACCGTTGTCCCCCAACGCCGCCAGCGCGGTCGGTGTAATGGTGGCATGAGTGACCTGCTCGCGCCGGAAAACATCGGCCAATTCGGCGCCACCGTACACAGCAGGCGGAACGATCACGACTTGCGCCGAGGCGCTGAATGCCATCGTCAACTCGAAGATGGAAGCGTCGAAACTCGGCGATGCCAACTGTGAGACATGAGAGTCGTGAGTGACCTCGAACCTCTCACGAGTTTCGGCCGTGAAGCTCGCCAAACCTCGATGAGTAATGTTCACTCCCTTGGGTTTCCCCGTAGATCCCGAGGTGTAGATCAGGTAGGCCGGATGATCGAGGTTCAGTTCACCGGTTCGATCGTCATCGGTGATCGGTTCCGGCGACAGCGCGGCTACCCGCCGGGCGAATTGTGGGTCGTCGAGTTCCAGCCAGGGAACAACGTCGGGTAGGTGAGTTCGGCTGGACTGAACGGTCAAACCGAGCGAGGCTCGGCAATCGGCGAGCATGTATTCGACGCGCTCGCGCGGATAGGCCGGATCGACAGGCACAAAAGCCGCTCCGGCTTTGGTCACCGACCAGATCGCCACCACCGATTCGATCGAGCGAGGCATTCCCAGTGCCACGAAGGTCTCCGGGCCCACACCGCGACCGCACAACTCCCGGGCAACACGATTCGACCACTCGTCCAGGTCGCGATAACTGAGCTGCCGGTTCTCGAGCGACAGGGCCACCGAGTCCGGATCGATCGCCACGGCGTCCGCCAACAACTCAGGCCACAATTTCGGAGGTACTTCGGGGAGCCCATGCGCCGGCGTCAACTCGCGACGTTCAAGATCGCCGAGTAGATCGATGTCACCGATCGGTACCTGCGGATTCCGGGTCACGGCCTCGAGTACACGAACGAACATGTCGGCAAACCCGCTGACCGTACCGGGGTCGAAGAGATCGGTGGCAAAGTCGACGGCTCCGCTCATTCCTCCCGGTGCACCGCGATCGTCGTACTCTTCGGCGAGGAGGAATTCCAGGTCTACCTTCACTACCTCGAGTTCTGGGTCGATCCCGCGGACTTCCAGTCCCGCCAGCTTCAGAATCGGCCGATCGTTGTTCTGGAATTCCAGCGACACCGAGGAAATCGGTGCATAGGCGCTCGACCGTTTCGGCCCGACCGCGTCCACTACCCGCTCGAAGGGAACGTCGGAATGCGCGAACGCGGCGAGGTCGACTTCGCGGCAATGCGCAACCAACTCCCGGAACGATTGAGCCGGGTCGACCTGTGTGCGCAGTGCGAGCGTGCCGACGAACATGCCGACCAGATCATCGAGGGCACGATCTCCCCGGCCGGCGATCGGCGTTCCGATCACGATGTCGTCGGTGCTGCCCAAACGTGCCAGCAAGAGCGCGAGCGCTGCATGCACAGTCATGAATGCAGTGGACTCTTGCTGCCTCGACACGTCTCGGATACGGCGGTGAAGATCACTGCTGATCGAGAAGTGAATCCGCGAGCCGTGAAAACTCTGTTGTGTCGGCCGGTCTCGATCGAGGGGAAGTTCCAAGAGGTCGGGAGCGCCTGACAGTGCGCGTCGCCAGTAAGCCAACTGCTCGGTGATCACCGACCCAGGGTCGTCGCCGGAGCCCAGAATCTCCCGTTGCCAGAGCGCAAAGTCGGCGTACTGGACTGGAAGCGGCGTCCACTGGGGTTCCCTGCCGTACGCGTGGGCCTCGTATGCAATCATCACGTCTCGGGTCAGTGGAGACATCGAGAAGCCGTCAGCCGAGATGTGGTGCACCACTACGGCAAGTACGTGTTCGCGCTCATCGATGGTGAACAACGCTGCCCGCAGGGGAATTCGTGCGGCGACGTCGAAACCGGCCGAGACCATTCGGGCAAGCTCGTCACGGAGATGATGTTCGTCGGTCACCGA
This sequence comes from Rhodococcus sp. IEGM 1241, assembly GCF_033142365.1. NCBI lineage: Bacteria > Bacillati > Actinomycetota > Actinomycetes > Mycobacteriales > Nocardiaceae > Rhodococcus > Rhodococcus sp. IEGM 1241. The sequence goes on along the minus strand of NZ_JAWLSE010000007.1, from coordinate 8,755 downwards.
TGTCTCGGCCAGTTGTGGCAGCGCGGCGCTTTCGGTGGGCACGATGTGCTGGACCGGTCCGTCGCCGTGGACCGGGAACATCGTTCGCAGCGATTCGTGGCGGGCGATGACATCGGACATCGCTGATCTCAAGGCCGGTTTGTCGAGTTCACCGCTCAACCGCACCACGAGCGGAATGTTGTATGCAGGAGAACTGGTGTCGAGTTGATTGACGAACCACATCCGCTGCTGAGCAAACGACAAGGGGATGTTGTCGGGTCGGGGGCGCGGTTCCAGTCGCTCCGACCGTTCGGCGACCGACTGGTCGATCACCGTAGCCAACTCGGCCACCGTCGGCGTCTCGAACAGGTCCCGCACGCCGACGGTAGCTCCGAGCACCGCCCGTAGCCTCGCCGCGACCGAAGTGGCGCTCAGAGAATTTCCACCGAGCTCGAAGAAACTGATGTCGGTACCGACTCGTTCGAGGCCGAGCACCTCGGCGAACACGTCCGACACTGCCTGTTGGACCGGGCCGACAGGGGGACGGAAATCCCCTGTGGTCGTCTCGATTTCGGGGCTGGGCAATGCCGAACGGTCAACTTTTCCGACAGTGGTCAATGGTATGTTCTCCAGCACCGTGAGAACGGCAGGCACCATGTGCGAAGGCAAGCGCCGGGCCACGGCGCGAATCAGGAGCCTGGTGTCCAGTCGACCCGCGGTGGGCACGACGTACGACACGAGTCGGGTGTCTCCGGTGGGGGCGGAATCGGCAACCGTAACGGCAAATCCGACGTTGGGCTCCGCCATCAGCACACTGTCGATCTCACCGAGTTCGACACGGAAGCCTCGAACCTTGACCTGGAAGTCGCTTCGCCCGACGTACTCGACACACATGTCCGCCGTCCATCGCACGATGTCGCCGGTGCGGTACATCCGCGTTCCTGGGTCGGCCGGATTGGCAACAAAGCGCTCTGCCGTCAACCCCGGCCTTCGGTGATATCCCCGCGCCACGCCTGGTCCGGCCAGATACAGCTCGCCGGGGACCCCGACGGGAACCGCTTGAAGTCGAGCGTCGAGCACCAGTTCGCTGACGCCACTGACAGGTCCACCGATCGTGATGCGCTCCCCGGCGGTCATCGGCGGACTGACGTTCGACATGATCGTTGCTTCGGTCGGTCCGTACGCGTTGTACAGGCGGCGGCCAGGTGCCCAGCGAGCAACGAGATCGGGTGGGCACGCCTCGCCCCCGAATACGACTTCCGAAAGTTGTTCCAGCCCAGCCGGGTCCACCGTTGCCAATGCCGCCGTGGTGATGAACGCGTGCGTGACGGCGTGCTCGGCCAGAAGCTGCGCCAGGTCCTCGCCCCCGTAGATCCCGGGTGGAGCGATAACCATCGTCGCCCCGGCACCGAAAGCCTGCAGATATTCGAAGAGCGACCCGTCGAAACTCGGAGTGGAGAAGTGCAGCGTGCGTGATTGTGGAGTTGCGCCGTAGCGTTCGACCTGGTCTCGGGCGAAGTTGTCGAGCCCTCGCTGTGTGACCACGACTCCCTTGGGGACGCCGGTCGACCCCGAGGTGTAGACCACGTAGGCAGCTGAATCCAACCCGATCGGACGGAGTCGGTCGTTGTCGGTCAGTGGGCTCCCCGAGAATTCCTCGCACTTCTTCGTGACATGCGGATCGTCGAGAATCAGCCACTCCGCGATATCGGGCAGTCGATCTCGGCCCGCGGTGGTGGTCAATCCGAAGCTGACCTTCGAATCGATCAGCATGTGATTGATCCGCTCGTCGGGATAGGCGGGATCGATCGGCACGAATGCAGCGCCCGTCTTGGCGACGGCAAGTATCGACACCACGGACGTGAGAGAACGTGGGACACCGACTGCTACGTAGTCCTCGGTCCCCAGTCCTCGCGAGACAAGCACGCGAGCAATGCGATTGGAGAGGATGTCCAGCTCGCCGTAGGTCAGGCTGCCGTCCGCCGATTCCACGGCGAGCGCGTTCGGATCACGCTGGGCTGCCGCGTCGAAGATCTCCGGGAAGACGCGCGACGACCCACCAGCCGTGCCACGGGCCGGCACCAATTCGGCACGTTCGGACGGGGCGAGCACCGACACCACAGCCAAGGGGCGATCCGGCTGGGCACACGCTTCGAGTACGCGATGCAGTCGTCCGGCGATCTCTTCGATGTCGGCGGCACCGAAAACCTCGGGTAGGTACTCGAATTTCAGGCGGAGTCTGGTGTCGACCGATGCCACCAGGCTGAGCGGGTAGTGAGCAGCGTCCTTGGCTTCGACATCGGCGATCCGGATCCCCGCAATATCGGTATCGGACGAAAGGCCCTGACGGTCAACGGGATACGATTCGAAGACAGTCAACGTGTCGAACCCGGTCTCCGGCCCCGTGGCTACTTGGATCTCGGAAAGCCCGAGATAGTGATGATCCGACAGCTCTGCTTGCTCGGCCTGGATCCGCGCGAGGAGTGTGCCGATACTTTCTCTCGGGCGCAGAGTGATTCGGACCGGAATTGTGTTGATGAAAAGCCCGATCATGGTTTCGATCCCAGTCAGCTCGGGGGGTCGACCCGACACCGTCGCTCCGAACACCACATCGTCTCTCCCGGTCAGTGCAGCGAGGACGATCCCCCACGATGCCTGAACAATTGTGTTGATCGTCAGCCCGAGTTCACGCGCCATCCCGCGAAGTGAGGTTGTGAACTCCTCGTCCAGATCGAACACCCACTCGGCCGCCATGGTGGAGAGTCGACGAGATCGAACCGCCGGAGCCAACAGCGTCGGTCCTTCGACTCCGCTCAGCGTCCTCGCCCATACAGCTCGAGAAGCTTGCTGATCGCGGCGGCTCATCCAGGTCAGATAGTCGCGATACGCGCGCGCGTGAGGCAAGGGCGGAACTTCACCGCCAGCGGCATAGAGCGTCGCCAACTCCCGGATCAGCAGTGGCATGGACCAGCCGTCCAGAAGGATGTGATGGTTGGTGAGCACCAGCGTGAACTTTTCGGGGGCGAGAGCAATCAGGGTGAATCTGATCAACGGCGCCTGCGCCATGTCGAACGGGCGCGCTCGGTCCTCCGCCAGTGCTCGATCAAGATCCTGATCTGTTGCACCAGTGAGGTCGATTTCCTGCCACGGCGCTGCCACGGCGCTTCGGACCACCTGGACGGCACGGCCGTCCGCGCCGTGAAGGAAGGCGGTACGCAGGTTCTCATGCCTGCGGAGCAGCGCGTCGGCGGCGCGACGCAGGCGCTCCGAATCGACTGCGCCGGCAAGATCGAGAGCCACTTGTACGAGGTATGCGTCGACCGATCGTTCGGCCAGTTCGGCATGGAACAACAACCCCGCCTGCAATGGAGAGAGCGACCAGACGTCGGTCAGGTCGGGGCACCGACTTTCGAGGTCGTCGACCGCGTCCTGTCGAAGATCGACCAGGTCGAAGTCCGAGGGTGTGAATCCGCCGCCGCCTGCCGCGTACTCTCCGAGCCCGGCCAATGCGTCGAGCCACCATTGCGCCAGGTGCCGAGCATCGTCCGCGCCCAGAATGTCCGGTGGGAACGTCCAGCTGGCAACGAGCTGCGGGCCGTCGTCGGTGTCACTGTTGTCGGTGTAGCTGTCGTCGACGGTCATCACGTTGACCTCGAGGACGCCGGCGAGTGGGAGATCGACGGCCGTAACCGTCCGCAAGTCCTCGTCGCGGATCGGTACCCATCCCGCTGTAGCGTCGGCCTCGGATCCACCGACGCGTCCGAGGTAGTTGAAACTGATCTGGGGCTCCGGAAGTTGCGAAAGTGTGTGTGCCGTTTCGCGGTTCAGATAGCGCAGCAACCCGAAGCCGATGCCGCGGTCCGGCACCGCCCGGAGTTGTTCCTTGACGGCCTTGGCAGCGACGCCCGCAGCCGGGCCGCCGGCGAAGGCGTCGCTCGGATCCACTCTGCTCAGATCGATCCGCACCGGGAAGATCGACGTGAACCATCCCACCGTGCGAGCAAGATCTGCCCCGGGAACCACCTGTTCCTCGCGTCCGTGCCCCTCGAGACTGATCAATGTCTCCGGATTGTCGATCCCGCGGTCCATGCGCCAGCGGACCATCGCAAGTGCCAAAGCCGTCAACAACCCGTCCTCGACGCTCCCGTGAATCGCCTGCGGCACTGTCGTCGACACGGCCTCGGTCAATGCCGTGGGAACTCGTACTTCGATGTCGGTGGTGGCCGAGGCGGTGTCCCTCTTCGTCAGGGCGCGCACACCCAGAGTCGGATCGGGACCCTCGAGCACCTCTCGCCAATAGTCGAGTTCAGCAACCCGATCCGGCTCGCGCGCGGCGTCGACGAGGCCACGTGCCCATCGACGCATCGAGGTCCCGACCGGAGCCAGTGACGGGTCGACGCCTGATTGCACCTGCGCACAAGCAAGTGCAAGATCGGGGATCAGGATTCGCCAGGAAACACCGTCCGTCACCAGATGGTGCGCTACCAGTAGCAACCGTTTCTGGCGCTGTCCTTCCTTTTGAATCTGTCCGTCGGTGTCGAGCAGGACTGCCTGCACCATCACACCTGTCTCCGGGTCGAGCCGCCCCAGAGCTGCGTCGAGTTCTGCCGGGACCGTCTCCGCGGCAGCACCCTCTAGGCTCGCGTGGCGTACGACGGTCTCCGCCCGCACCGTACCTGCTGGCGCAACGTCCATCCGCCGAGCGGATTCAGGATGCAGCGTCGCCCGGATGCCCGCGCGGAGGATGTCGTGGTGGTCCAGCACGGCCTGCATCGCCTGTGTCAGCGTGACCTCGTCGAGCGTGGCAGGAACCGCGAGGAGAACAGATTGTGAGTACCGCCGAAAATCTCCGCCGCGATCGAGCATCCATTCCGCGATCGGTGTCAACTCGATCTCCCCGACGCCGCCACCGGGCAACTCGTCGAGAACAGCGTGACCGCCAGACGTACCGGCCGTCTCGGACAGCGCCGCAACGGTTTTGCGTTCGAATACCTCGCGCGGTGAGATCAAAACTCCGGCAGACTTGGCTCGCGTCACCAACTGGATGGACATGATCGAGTCACCGCCGAGAGTGAAGAACGAATCGTCGACCCCCACCTCGTCGAGTCCCAGAACCTCGGCGAACAGGCCCGCAAGGATGCTTTCCGTCTCGGAGGCGGGGCCACGACTCACGGTTGTCTGTAGCCCGAAGTCAGGTTCAGGCAACGCTTTCCGGTCGAGTTTGCCGTTCACCGTCAGCGGCAACGCCTCGAGAACCGTCACGACAGCGGGGACCATGTGTGCCGCCAACCTCTGTGAGAGATACTCGAGCAACGCCGCCGGAGAGACAGTGGCAACGGCCTCCGGCACCACGTAGCCCACCAACCGGTCTCTGCGGGCCACGACCGCCGCCTGAGACACGCCCACTCCGGAGAGCAGCGCAGCCTCCACCTCGCCGAGTTCGATTCGGTACCCCTTTACCTGCACCTGCAGATCGTTTCGTCCGAGGTACTCCAGCTGCCCGCTGTCGTTCCAGCGCCCCAGGTCACCGGATCGATACATACGCGCCCCGCTGACGGTGAGGTCGGGAATGAACCGCGCGGAGGTCAGACCGAACCGGCCGAGGTATCCGCGTGACACCTGATCGCCGCAGACATACAGTTCACCCACCACACCGGGCGGCACCGGGTGCAACCGCTGATCCAACACATACACACGCAATCCGGGCAACGCCCGACCGATCACCGAGGCCGATCCGTCACGCGCCAGCTCACGATCGAGCGGTAGGTGGCTGACGTGCACCGTGGTCTCCGTGATGCCGTACATGTTGACCAGATCTGGTGACGAAGTCCCGCGGCGGGCGTACCAGCGCGTCAACTGCCCGAAGTCGAGGGCTTCTCCACCGAAGATCACGTAGCGCAATGACAGGGACGCACCCCCGGTACGCCGGTCGGCTTCCGCCAATTGATAGAAGGCAGTGGGAGTTTGATTGAGCACCGTGACACGTTCGTGCCGCAGCAATTCGAGGAATGCCTCTGGTGAACGGGCCGTGAAGTAGTCGACCAGTACCAGCCGGCCACCGTGTGCGAGTGCGCCCCACATTTCCCAGACCGAGAAGTCGAATGCCTCGGAATGGAACATCGTCCACACATCGCCGCTGCCGCAGCCGAAGAGCGCTCCGGTGTTTGCCAGCAACGTCACGACACTGCGGTGGGAAACCTGCACTCCCTTCGGACGCCCAGTAGACCCCGAGGTGTAAATCACGTAGGCCACCGAATCGGGTCGGAGCGGTAGCAGTCGGTCTTGGTCGGTCACCGGAAACGGAGAACTCCTACGCAGCGCTTCGAGAATCGCCGGGTCGTCCACGGAAATCACTGGAATCTCGTTGTCTGCGATTGCGTCACTGTCTCGTATGTCGTCGCCGTCGGCCCCAGTGGTCAGCACACACTTCGGCGCGGAGTCACGCAGCACGAAGTCCACCCGGTCGACCGGAGAAGTCAGGTCCACCGGTAGGTAGCCGCCACCCGCCTTCACCACCGCCAGCAATGCCACCACCAGGTCGATCGAGCGGGTCATCGCGACTGCCACCAGGGTTTCCGGCACCACACCCTGAGCCACCAACAGTCGAGCGAGGCGGTTTGCTCGCTCGTCGAGTTCGCGGTAGGTGACGGACAATCCGTCGCAGCGCACCGCCACGGCATCACCGGACGTCAGCACCGCACGATCGAAGAGATCCGACAGCGAACCCTCGTGGGTTCCGACGCCCGAGACCGAGGCCGAGCCTGAGGCCGAGGCCGATGGCGCAACCAGCATCTCGCTGTATTCGCCGGCCAGAAGTATGTCGATGTCGCCGACGACTGCCGACGGATCCTCGATCACGGCGCCGATCACTCTCTCGAAGCGCTCCGCGATGCGCGTCACCGATACTCGATCGAAAATATCTGTTGCATAACGGAAACCGGCGCTGATACCGGCCGGCCCACCGTGCTCGTCGACGTGTTCCATCACACTCAGTTGTAGATCGAATTTCGCAACCGCGAGATCGATGTCGAGCGAGCGAGCCGTCAGTTCCGGCAATTCGAAGCGCAGTCCCGTATCGGTCTGGAATTCGAGGAGTACTTGAAAGAGGGGTGAATGCGCGGTGGAACGGTCGGGCGAGAGGTGATCCACCAACCTCTCGAAGGGAATGTCTGCATGGTCGAGTGCACCGAGATCCGTTGACCGCACCGCGGCCAACACCTCGGCAAAGGTTGCTCCGGATTCGACGGGTGTGCGAAGCACGAGCGTATTGACGAACATCCCGACCACATCGTCGAACACCGAAGCACCGCGCCCTGCGACCGGAGTGCCGATCACTACGTCGTCCGACGCCGAAAGCCGTGCCAGCAACACCGCGAGCGCCGCATGCATCACCATGAACAGGGACGCACCATTCTGGTGTGCGAGGTCGGTCAAAACTCGATGGATCTCGGGTGAGAAGTCCATCGAAACCACCGCGCCCTCGGTAGACCGTTTCGGCGTTCGTGGTCGATCGAGAGGGAGCGGCAAGACTTCTGGAATATCCGACAGCTTCGCTGTCCAGTAATCGAATTCATCCGACGTCGACGTTCCCGGACCAACTTCTGCGTCGAGGATCTCCCGCTGCCACAGGCTGTAGTCGGCATACTGGATGGGCAGTGGCTCCCAGTCCGGATTCTGCTCCTGAGCACGGGATGTATAGGCGCGCATCAGGTCACGTGCCAGTGGCGCCATCGAGAAACCGTCCGCGGCGATGTGGTGGACGACGATCGCAAGAACATGCTGCTCCGGCCCGATTCGGAGTAACCTCACGTGCAGCGGGAACTCTTCGGCCACATCGAATCCGACGTCGAAGAACGCGTGCAAATCCGTAAAAAGCCGCTCACCGGAAATCGGGACGGGGTGGATTCGAGGAGCAGCGAGCGCTGGTTCGGCGATCACCTGGTGAGGCCCGTTCGCGGACGTCGGGAAGATCGTTCGAAGGGTTTCGTGCCGTTCCACCACATCACCCAGTGCGGCTTGGAGCGCACCCGAATCCAGGAAGCCGTCCAGTTGTAGTGCGACGGGGATGTTGTAAAGCGGAGACGAGGTGTCGAACTGGTTGACGAACCACATGCGCGCCTGTGAGAGCGATAGCGGAATATGTTCTGGCCGGGTCTTACCCGCGATTTCTGAAATCCTCGAACCTTCCGGCCCCGAACCTTCCGGCCCCGAACCTCGCAGCACAGCTTGTAGCTGATCGATCGATGCCGCCAGATCAGCGACCACGGGAGTGTCGAACAGGGCCTTCACACCGACATTCGTGCTCGATTCGGATCTGATGCGCGCTGCGACGCGAGTGGCGCTGAGCGAGTCTCCACCCAATTCGAAGAAATTGTCGTCGGCGCCCACCTGGTCGAGATCGAGCACCTCGGCGATGGCTCGAGCGACCATAACTTCGGCTCGTGTGCTCGGCGTCCGATAGTCCGCGGCTGTAAAAGTAGTGTCCGGGAGGGCTTTACGGTCCAACTTCCCATGCACCGTCACCGGAAACTCCCCCAACACCACCACCACCGACGGCACCATGAACCCCGGAAGAGACCTCCGCACCCCCTCCAACACCACCACCTCATCGACCACCACACCCACCTCACCCACCACAAACCCCACCAAAAAATCCCCACCCACACCCGACCGCAACACCACCACCGCACCAGCCACCGCCACCTGAGCAGCCAACACCGCCTCCACCTCACCCAACTCCACCCGCTGCCCCCGCACCTTCACCTGAAAATCCGTG
>NZ_JAWLSE010000070.1:0-602 GCF_033142365.1 Rhodococcus sp. IEGM 1241 | reverse complement strand
CCGATCGCCCTCGGCCTGCTGATCATGATGTACCCGGTGTTGGCGAAAGTTCGCTACGACCGCCTCGACACTGTCACCGGGGACAAGAAACTCCTCGCCGGCTCCCTGTTCCTGAACTGGGTTCTCGGCCCGGCGCTGATGTTCGCCCTCGCCTGGCTGTTTCTGCCTGACCTGCCGGAATACCGAACCGGTTTGATCATCGTCGGCATCGCTCGCTGCATCGCGATGGTGATCATCTGGAACGACCTGGCCTGCGGAGACCGCGAAGCCGCCGCGGTGCTGGTCGCCATCAACTCGGTGTTCCAGGTGATCATGTTCGCCGTGCTCGGTTGGTTCTACCTCTCGGTCCTGCCCGGGTGGCTCGGCCTCGAACAGACCACCATCGACACCTCGCCCTGGCAGATCGCGAAATCGGTCCTGATCTTCCTCGGTATCCCGCTGCTGGCAGGTTTTCTGTCCCGCTTCTTCGGTGAACGCGCCAAAGACCGCGACTGGTACGACAACAAGTTCATCCCCAAGATCAGCCCCTGGGCGCTCTACGGTCTGCTGTTCACCATCGTCGTGCTCTTCTCGATGCAGGGCGAACAGATCACCTCCCAGCC
>NZ_JAWLSE010000006.1:339987-609177 GCF_033142365.1 Rhodococcus sp. IEGM 1241 | reverse complement strand
CGAGCATGAGCGCGAGGTTCGCGCGCGGGCCGGGCAATCCTGAACGCTCCTGCAGATAACTCCACAGTTCATCGCCGGCCAGATCCGCGAACGTCATGGGAGTCCTTTCGCCAGTACACCCAATCCTGACAGCCCGGATCTACACGCGCAGCATGTCCACTCAGTGAGCAGGCAGCAGGGACGTCTCCTGCGCCGCGCCGTCTTCTGCGCCGATCTGGACGATGTTTCGCGGCAGGAACACGGCTGCGATCGCACCGAGAACTGCTGCAGCAGCACCGATCAGGAACGCGATACGCATGCCCTCGTCGGTGTAGAACACAGCGCCCTCCATCGCCATCGCGATGTGCGAGTTCAAGACCGTGAAGGCGATGACGGGAAGCACTGCGGGGAAGATGCTCTGGAAGACCGCGACCATGCTCGCCGTGGTTGCCTGCAACTGCGGCGGCACTGCCTCGATGAGCAGGTTCGGAATGGAGGCGTAACCCATACCCATACCGACACCGAAGATTCCGGCAAAGATGATGAGCAGCGGCTTGTTGTCGTGAATGGTGGCCGTCAAGGTGAATCCGACTGCCATGAGGATCATTCCGATGATCATCAGCATGCGGGGTCGAATGTTGCGGCCGACCAGGAAGCCCACGATCAAGCCGCCGACCACCACCATGCCGCCAAGGGGCGCCTGGAAGATCGCGAATCCTTCTGCCGTGACGCCGAATCCGTATCCCAGGCCGAGAACTGCTGGCGTCATCACCATCATCGGCAGCAAAATCGTGAAGACTCCCGACGCGCCGTAGCAGAACCCGGCACCGACGGCGGTGAGCATCACCGAACGCTTGCCGAAGTAGCGCAGGTCGATCAAGGGCTCACGGATGGCTCGGGCAGAGGCAACCCACGCCACCAGCAGTGCGACGCCGCCGATCAGATAGGCCAGCGTCGAGCCGTTCTTCCAGCCCCAGGTCGGTCCGAAGCTGACGCCGATCAGAATTCCGGCGATGCCCGATCCGAGTAGTACCGCACCGATGAGGTCCAGCGAAGAACGCAGTCGTACAGCTGATTCCGCCGTCGAAGCGAAGATCATGCCGCCGAGCAGAACCAAACCGATGACGAAGAACCAGAAGATGCTCCGGAACCCGTGGTTGTCGATCAACCAACCGGTGAGGAAGGGCGCCGGAATAGCGATCAGGCCCATCCCGGAGGTTGCAATACTGACAGCCAGCGCAACGGTTTTCGGCGGAAAGACATCTCGAATGAGGGAGTAGCTCAGGAAGAGGCAGGGAACGAGCAGACCAGTCAGGGACCGGCCCAGAATCAAGACGGCATAGCTCGGCGCAATCGCCGAAATGAAGGATCCGACCGCTGCGCCGGCGACCGCAAAGAGCAGGACTTTTCGTTTGCCGTACATGTCCGCGAGCTTGCCGAGCAGCGGAGACGCGACCGCCCCCAGCAGCAGGAACGACGTGAGCAGCCAAGCGCCCTGCGTTGTTTGATAATGCACCGAGATGGCGGGCAGTGCCGTGGAAATCATCATGTAGCTCACCGCGAGCATTTCGAGAAGAAGAACGATCGACGCCAGCGAGAACACCAGTCGCGGAGTCCACCGCTCCGGTATCGACGTCGATTCGGGCAGACTGGGAGACGAACCGTCGCTGTGGACATGAGACGCCATGGCTGAAGAATCCTTTCGGGACACCTGCGAATTCGATTGACCCCCTGCCGAATACCGTCGGCCGGGGCCTTGCGGGGAAGTGCAGTGGAACGACAGCTACCACTCACGGCAACGTGTTACCTGCATCACAGCCCTCGCGTCGAACGCGCGCTACAGAATGTTCCGCGGAGCGGGACAATCAGGACAACGACTGATTGGCCACACGAAGCCGAAGTCCCTGGATTGTGAGCCGAGGCAACGATTTCCAATCGGTAGGTCGGCAGTCTCGTGCAAGATATCGCTATGACGATGCAACTGGCCACAGGCGATCTGACCCGACTGACGACTGCCATCAAGGAGCTCGATCCACAACCTCGTGAGCGCCGATGGACCAGCTTGACGTTCTGCATCCTCGACGCAGTCTGGAGCATTCAAGCGAACTACAAGACGACGGTAGTACCACTCGTCGAACGAGTCGCTGCGACCCTTGACATCTCAAACCCGTCTGTCGCTGCTTCAACCGTCTGCATCGATCCGCTCCCGATCAACAGATTCCTCGAAGAGTTCGACATCATCAGGCTGCTCGAGACTACAAACAAGCAACGAACCTCCACAAGAGGGGGAATCACGAAGGCTCAAGCGGTTCTCGAGCACGGGCAGGCTCTTCAAAAACACGGTGTGGAGACGATCGATCAGGCGCAACTGTTGTTCGAAAATCCGGGGCACTTTCGAGCTGTCAATGCAGACCTACGACACATTAAAGGCGAGGGCGCCCATGGCATCAGACGAAGCTACTTTTGGATGCTCGTAGGTGATCACGATCGTGTGAAACCTGACCGGATGGTTCTGCGCTGGTTCAAGCACCACGGTCATACGTTCAACCCCGCCGAAGCCTCTGAAACGATCGCGGTAGTCGTCGATCGAATCAACAGCGAAGTTCCTGCACGGAAACTGACTGCTTGGGAGGTCGACCATGCACTTTGGAAGTCAGGCCGGGACCTTTGACATACGACTGTGCGCCGTTTCGGTAGCGGTAACTACCGAAACGGCGCACGTGCGCGAAGCGCCTACAGAACTATGTTCACCATCTTGCCCGGCACAACGATCACCTTGCGCGGTGCGTTGCCCTCGAGCAGAGCGACGATCTTCTCGTCGGCCAGGGCGATCTCCTCGACAGCCTTGCGATCGGCATCCGCCGGCACGCTGATGCGGCTACGAACCTTGCCGTTGACCTGGATCGGGTACTCGACGGTGTCCTCGACGAGCCACTTCTCCTCGACAGCGGGGAAGGGGCCGTGTGCAAGAGATTCCGTGTGTCCAAGACGTGACCACAGCTCTTCCGCGAGGTGCGGCGCCAGGGGAGCGAGCATCAACACCAACGGCTCGACGGCAGCACGGGGCGCGCCACCCGGGAACGCCTTGGTGAGGTGGTTGTTGTACTCGATCAGCTTCGCAGCGGCCGTGTTGTCGCGCAGCGCGGTGTAATCCTCGATGACACCGGAAATCGCCTTGTTGAGCGCACGCAGCGTCTCCTCACCGGGCGCTTCGTCGGTGACACGGGGCTTGCCGGTCTCCTCGTCGATGACGACGCGCCACACTCGCTGCAGGAATCGAGCAGCACCGACGACGTCCTTGGTCGCCCACGGACGCGAGGTGTCCAGCGGACCCATCGACATCTCGTACACACGCAAGGTGTCTGCACCGAACTCGGCGCAGATCTCGTCCGGCGCAACGGCATTCTTGAGGCTCTTGCCCATCTTGCCGTACTCGCGGTTGACCTCGGCGCCCTCGAAGAAGAACTTGCCGTCACGCTCGACGACCTCTTCTGCCGGCACGTAGACGCCGCGGGCATCGGTGTACGCGAATGCCTGGATGTAGCCCTGGTTGTAGAGGCGACGGTACGGCTCGCTCGAGGACACGTAGCCCAGGTCGAACAGAACCTTGTGCCAGAAGCGCGAGTACAGCAGGTGCAGCACCGCATGCTCGACGCCGCCGACGTACAGGTCGACTCCACCGGGATCGTTGGGGCCGTGCAGTTCCGGACGCGGACCCGTCCAGTACGCCTCGTTCTGCGGGTCGCAGAAGGCGTCCTGGTTGGTGGGATCGATGTAGCGCAGCTGGTACCACGAGCTACCTGCCCACTGCGGCATGACGTTGGTGTCGCGGTGGTAGGTCTGCAGACCGTCGCCGAGATCGAGCTCGACGTTGACCCAGTCGGTCGCCTTGTTCAGCGGGGGAGAGGGCTCGGAGTTGGCGTCGTCCGGATCGAAGGACACCGGTGCGTAGTCCTCGACCTCCGGAAGCACCACGGGCAGAGCCGAATCCGGCAGGGCGTGTGCGTTGCCGTCCGCGTCGTAGACGATCGGGAAAGGCTCACCCCAGTAACGCTGACGCGCGAAGAGCCAGTCGCGCAGCTTGTACTGGATAGTGCCCTTGCCCTGGCCGCTCTCCTCGAGGCGGCTGATGACGGTCGCCTTGGCCTCGGCCACGTCCAGGCCGTCGAGGTAGTCGGAGTTCACCAGCGGGCCGTCACCGGAGTACGCAGCCTCCGAAACATCGCCACCGGCAATAACTTCGAGAATTTCCAGTCCGAACGCGTTCGCGAACTCCCAGTCACGGTGATCGTGTCCTGGAACTGCCATGATCGCGCCGGTGCCGTAGCCCGTCAGAACGTAATCGGCGATGAAGATCGGGACCTTGTGGCCGTTGACCGGATTGACGGCGTAGGAACCGAGGAAGACGCCCGTCTTCTCCTTGTTTTCCTGACGCTCCAAGTCGGTCTTGGCGGCAATCGACTTGCGGTATGCAGCAACAGCTTCCGCCGGAGTCGTGGCACCGCCAGTCCAGCGTGCGTCGACACCTTCGGGCCACTCGTCCGCGACGAGCTTGTCCACCAAGTCGTGCTCAGGAGCCAGCGTCACATAGGTGGCGCCGAACAGCGTGTCAGGGCGCGTCGTGAACACATCGACGCCGTACTGGCCTGCGGCAAAGGTAACTTCGGCGCCATAGGAGCGTCCGATCCAGTTGCGCTGCATGGCCTTGACCTTGTCCGGCCAATCCAGGTACTCGAGATCGTCGACCAGGCGATCGGAGTACGCGGTGATGCGCATCATCCACTGCTGGAGGTGCTTTCGGAACACGGGGAAGTTTCCGCGGTCACTACGACCGTCGGCGGTGACTTCCTCGTTGGCCAGCACGGTGCCCAAACCGGGGCACCAGTTGACCATCGAATCCGACTGGTAGACAAGGCGGTACGAGTCGACGACCTTTGCCTTCTCGGCGACTGTCAGCGACGCCCACTCGCGTCCGTCTTCCAGAGCACGCTCACCGGAATCGAACTCGGCTTCCAGCTCGGAGATACGACGGGCCTTGCCTGCAGCCTTGTCGTACCAGGCGCCGTGGATCTGCAGGAAGATCCACTGCGTCCAGTGGTAGAAGTCGACGTCCGTCGTCGCGAGGCTACGACGCTCGTCGTGCCCCAGACCCAGGCGTCGCAGCTGGCGCTTCATGTTGGCGATGTTGGACTCGGTGGTCGTCCGCGGGTGGGTACCCGTCTGCACGGCGTACTGCTCGGCCGGGAGACCGAAGGCGTCGTAGCCGAGGGTGTGCAGGACATTGCGCCCCTGCATGCGATGGAAGCGCGCGAAGACGTCCGTAGCGATGTATCCGAGCGGGTGACCGACGTGCAGGCCCGAACCCGATGGGTACGGGAACATGTCCTGAACGAAGAGCTTGTCGGCGGGAACACCGTCGGGCGAGGAGAGCGGACCGACCGGATTGGGCGCGTTGAACGTGCCGTCCTCACTCCAGCGGTCCTGCCAGTGCTGCTCGATCTGGCCGGCGAGCTCCGCGGTGTAGCGGTGCTGCGGAGTTGCGTCGGCTGGTGAATCGGGGGACTGCGGAGACTCGGTCACTGTGGTCGCTATCTACTTGGCTGACGGAAATACCGATAACCAGGGTAGAGCCTGTGCGACCCGGGCATACCATCAACTCCACTCGCGCCTATCCTGTATGGGTGATCGTTGTCGCTGTGGTGCTATTCGTGCTCGCTGTCGCCGTCGGTGGAGTTGGTGTCGCCGGTCTGATCGGCAAACTCCCGCGCAACCGCTGGGCCGGTGTCCGCACCGAGGATTCCCTGCGGAGCGAGGAGTCGTTCGCCCTCGCCAACAAGGTGGCCGGTCCGACCATGCTCGCGGCCGCTGGAATGTTGGTCATCGGCGGAGTCGCAGCACTGACCATCGGCGGAGTCGTCGGCGTCGCGGTCGCGATCATCGCCGTCGCCGTCGCCGTCCTCACTGCCGGTTTCGGTGGAGGCATCGGCACCCGCGCGGCCGCCGCGCTCCCACAGCAGAGCGGATGCGGTAACGACTGCAACTGCGGCGGCCACTCCGAGCCTGCCGCAGACGAGCCGGCGGCGGAGACCCCCGAGGCCAAGGCGAACGCTGCCGCTTGCGGTACCGCTTCCTGCGGTGCCTGCGCGCTCAAGGATGCTTGCCAGCCGGCTCATTGATTCACGTGAAACATCGCGTGGTCGACCCGGCCGGGGTCGTATTCGGACTAGTGGTTCCGCTGTTGTGTGCGGTCTTCGGCTTCGTCCTGACAAAAATTTGGGAGCCTCGCCTCCCGGAACAGATCGCGACTCACTGGACCACCACCTCGCCGGACGGCTTCTCCACCCCGTCGGCCAACGCATGGACCATTGCACTTTTGACACTGCTCTTCGGTGGCGGTCTCAGCGCGATTGCTGCTCTTGCTCCCGCGATGTTGATGATGCGTCGCTTCATGTTGGTTGTCGGGCTGAGCGTGGTCGGGCTCATCACCACAGTGAACTTCGCTTTGCTCTACACCCAACTCGATGTCGCCGATCCGTCCACGACGTCACTCCCGCTGTGGTCTATCGGTGTCGGCTTTGCAGTCGGCGGGGTGCTGGGGTGGATCGGCGCCTCGTTCCTGCGTGACTACCGCGTCCGCACTCTTGCCACGATCGAACCCTCGGCCGGGTTGCCGCGAAGCAGCTGCCCTCTACCTATCTCCGACGACGTCGGATTCAGCACCAAAGGCTCGGTGATCCTCACTGCGATCACTCTGGCGCCCGGAGTCATCATGGCGTTGGCGATGCGGTCACTCTGGCCGCTGTTCATCTTCGGTGCACTCGGACTGCTCGTCGTCAGCCTGGTTCGCTTCCGGGTGATCGTCGACGAACCGGAAATCCGGGTGATCAACATGGGGATGGCTGCGATGACCTACGGCATCGACGAAGTTGTCGGAGCCGACGTCGCGGAGATCAAACCGTTCGCGGACTTCGGCGGCTGGGGACTCAAGACCAAGGGTCGTCGTAACTACGGCGTCGTCACCCGCACCGGGCCAGCGGTGGTCATCACGTTCGCCGGTGGCGACCGCCTCACGATCACGACACCGAAGGCCGAAGACATCGCCGGGTCCCTCAACCGATTGGCCGACGCCCGGACTCGGTAACCGCCGAACCTGAACCGATCGCTTCCTGAGTCTTCTCGAGATACCCGCATGCCGCCGCCCTGGCTTTGGTGACATCGCGTTCGGCAATGGCTTCGGCAACTCCCTGATGATGCGAAGACGTCAGCGACGGCGGATGAACGCCTTCGGTCACCTCGTAGGTGGCGCGGACCGTTTCGAGGATTCCGGCAAACAGATCGGTCAGAACCGGATTGTGAGCGGCATCGACGACGGCAATATGAAACGCCAGATCGACGTCGACGAAGTTCTCGGCCGGCACGTCACGCTTGGCGGCCAGCTCACGAAGTATCCGAACGTCGTCGTCGCTACGACGCTCACACGCCAACCGGACCGCTTCCATCTCGAGCGCACGACGCACTTCGAAGACGTATTTCATCTCGTCGACGGACGCGTGTTTGCCGAGCAGTCCGCCGATGTCGGTCCGTGCCCGAACGAAGGTCCCTGATCCGCGACGGATCTCCAGGACTCCCGTCGAGGTCAATGTCTTGATCGCTTCGCGCACGGTGTTCCGGCCGACGCCGAGAACACTCATCAGTTCCGGCTCGGTGGGAACACGGTTCCCGACGGTCCAGGCGCCGTCGGAGATCTGCGCGCGCATCCAATCGAGGGATTGCTCGTACGCGGACTCCTTGCGAACAACGGTCATCTACTCATCCTCACAGCATTCGCGACGATCATTCCACTCACCTACGATACGTAGGACGACCTATGTATTTTCGAACTCTGTCATCAGGAGGGGCTTCCCACGTCCGCCACAGCTGTCGCCACCGAAGAACGCACACGCCGCACCAATCGACACTTCTACGGCGTGGGCTACGTCCTCACCGTGATCCTTCTGGGCGCGAACATGCCCACCTCCGTCTACGGGCTGTACCGGACCGAGTTCGGATTCACGCCAACCATCCAGACGCTCATCTACGGCGTCTACGTCGCCGGCCTCGTTCCGGCGTTGCTGTTCTTCGGACCGCTGTCCGACGCCCTCGGCCGACGCACCGTGCTTCTGACTGCACTCGCGCTGAGCGTCGTCGGCACGCTCGTTCTGGCCTTCGCCGACGCGACGGTGTGGTTGTTCGTCGGACGCGTTGCTCAGGGAATCGCGGTGGGCGCGGCCAGTGCGGCGGGCAGCGCCGCATTGGTGGAGCAGGAACCGAAGTTCGATCACCGCCGGGCAGCGCTCGTATCGACGGTGACGGGCGCGTTGGGTGGTGCACTCGGACCACTCGTGTCCGGTGCGATCGCCCAGTACCTTCCGCAACCGCTGCGGTTGCCGTATCTGATCTTCCTCGTCGCGTTCATCCCGGCACTGATCGTGTTGCTGCTACTTCCGCGGATCGGGGACATCACACGCCCGAAGCGGTTCTTCCAGATGCCGCATGTTCCCGCCACCATTCGAGAAACGTTCTGGCTCAGCTCACTCGCCGTCGCGCTGTCGTGGGGCGCAGTCGGACTCTTCCAGTCGGTGGTCCCGTCGTGGATGACCAGCCTGCTGAACATCGACAACCTCCTACTCGGCGGCGGAGCAGCTGCACTGGTCATGATCTGCTCGGTGATCGCGCAGCTCGGCGGAAGTCGCATGGACCCGCGGACGTCCGTCACCGCTGGCCTGGGAATCCTCGCTCTAGGAATGATCGGCCTACTCGTGGTCGACCTCGTCCCCAGCCTTGCGCTGCTGGGCGTCATCACCGTGGTGGTCGGCGCCGGGCACGGTCTGGCGTTTGCCGGCGGCATGAAACGCGTCAACGCCGCCGCCCGAATCCACGCCCGCGAGAGCCACGGCGGAGTCCTGGCGGCATTCTTCACCGTCAGCTACGCGGGACTGGCGATCCCGTCGATCATCGCGGGTATCGCCATCACCATCCAGGGAATGCAGACGGCCATCATCGAACTGTCGATCGTCGGGACGCTCCTGTGCCTGGCCGTGATGGGCTTCAACCTTCGTGGGGCTCGAGAGCCCGTCGACGCACGCCGTTATCCTTAGCCAGGTGAAGTTTCTCAGTAGGTTCTACATCGACGGGTTCATCCTCGGCATCATCATCGCCGGCGTGCTCGGAAGTGTGTTCCCGGTATCGGGTACCGCGGAGAGCATTCTGAACTGGGCCACCAAGATCGCCATCGGCTTCCTGTTCCTGCTCTACGGCGCACGGCTCTCGCCGCAGGAAGCCTGGAAGGGCGTCAAGCACTGGCGACTGCACACTGTCGTCCTTGCCGCGACGTTTGTGCTCTTCCCGCTGATCGGCCTTGCGCTGCGATTCCTGTCGCCGACCCTGATCAGCGACGAGCTCTACACCGGCATCCTCTACATGTGCCTCGTTCCGTCGACGGTTCAGTCGTCGATCGCGTTCACTTCGATCGCCAAGGGAAACGTCGCCGGCGCGATTGTCAGTGCGTCGTTCTCCAACCTGATCGGCGTCTTCGTCACCCCGTTGCTGGTGGTTCTGCTGATGAATACAACGGGCCAGGCGACGGTCGACTTCTCGTCGATCCTCGACATTGTCGTGCAGCTGCTGATCCCGTTCATCGTGGGCCAGCTGATCCGCCCGCTGGTGATCGGATGGCTGCAGAAGTATGCCGAGCCCACCAAGTACGTCGATCGCGGATCGATCCTCCTCGTTGTCTTCGCCGCCTTCAGCGAGAGCATGAAAGAGGGGATCTGGAGCACCATCACGATCTGGCAGATCGTGATCCTCACAATCGTGTGCTGCCTGATCCTCGCGCTGGTTCTCGGCGTGACCACGCTCGCGGGGCGCAAGCTCGGGTTCGACCTTCCCGATCAGATCGTCATCATCTTCTGCGGGTCGAAGAAGTCCTTGGCGACAGGCCTACCGATGGCGGCCGTACTGTTTGCAGGCCAGCCCGTCGGCCTGATCGTGTTGCCGCTGATGATCTTCCATCAGATCCAACTGATCGTCTGTGCTGCGATGGCGCAACGCTTCGCGAATCGGGATCCGGTGAGCGTCAGCTAGCGAGCAACTCGCCTCGGGTCGCGTCGACGCAGCCACAACCGCCCTGCAGTTCAGCACAATCGATGGACAACGCATGGCGACTCGATGCCAGGTCGACGCAGTTCACGCCGGTGCATTCGAGTGATCCGTCCGCATGTCGCAGCAAAGAATCGTGGCAGTGATCGACATCCGAAACACAATCCGCGCACTGGATCTGACGCTCAGCGATCATTGCTGCCACCTCTCTCGAAAACGATGACACAGGAATATCATCGACCTCCGACAGATCAGTTTCGTTCCACTTCGATGGGATGGCTGGCCAGCATTGCCACGGGGAGCGGTTGGCGTCGTAGCACCCGTGCCCAGACATCGACTCGGGGCGGCGTCAGCACATCGGACGGCAGTGAGCTGATCACCATCCAGTCTTCACGTTCGAGCTCCGAATCCAGCTGGCCCAGAGTCCAACCCGAGTAACCGGCAAAAATGCGGATCCCTTCGACCAGAGGAGCGATGACCTCCGGGTCCGAGTCCAGATCCACCATGACAACTTTGCCGTCCACCCGCCGCAGGCCGGCGACGCCGTCGATTCGTGCACCGTTGCGAGCGATCCCCAGGCAGAGCGCGGAGTCACGCTTGACGGGTCCACCGATGTACAGGGCCGAAGGATGCGCGGTCAGCGGTGACCACTGCGGCAACACGTTCTGCACGGCCGTCTCACTCGGCCGATTGACGATGACACCAAGGCTCCCGGCGTCGTTGTGCTCGATCATGTAGATGACGGTGCGGCGAAATGCGGGTTCCGTGAGGTCGGTCGATGACACCAACAAACTGCCCGGACGAACCTCCGGTTCTATCCAGGCCATTCGATCCTCGGGTTCTTCTGCGTGCGCCACAAAGACATCATCTCACCGACAACTGCGTGCGGGGGAACGAGACACAGGCGTGTTCAGGTCAGACCCGCCACATCGGCAAGTAGTGCCAGATGCCGCTCGAAAATCTCACTCGCATCGGTGAACGTATCGCTTCCGTACTGCCCGAACACCTCGAAGTTCACCGAACCGAACAGCGATACCCAGACGAGTGTTGCGCGCACCGCGGCATCCGGCGGCAGTTCGGTGCCCAGTTCTTTCCGCACTCCCTCGAGGTCCGTTGCCAGCGTGTCACTCAGGTCCGGGCCCTCTCGCACCGTGAGTGCACCCGCGCGATGGGCGGCGTCGATGATCCAGATCAGCCGGGTCACGACGAGGGTGCCAGGGCCGGTGGTCTGCTCGCCCGGAGCGTCGTAACCGGGGACGGGGCTGCCGAACAGCAATCCGTATCGAGCCGGCTCCCGGATCGCCCAACTCCGGACGGCACGTCCGAGAGCAATGAACTGTCCGCGAAAATCTTCTGCTGCAACGGCATTCACGGCGGAGTCCACTTCCGCGCCCAGTTCCGTGTACCCGTCCACCACCAGCAAGGTCAGCAGTTCGTCGCGACTGGCGACGTAGCGGTACACCGCTGAGGACACGACTCCCAGATCACGCGCGACGGCCCTCAAGGACAACGCGGCGGCGCCGACGGCAGCAAGATGCTCGCGCCCGATCCGGGTGATGTCCTGCAGCGTCTGTTCGCGCGCCCGCTCGCGGGGAGTTCCAACCATGAGTCCATCTTGCCCCATGACCGAGAGCAGTATCAACAAAAGAGAGCACTGCTCTTGACAGCGCTGAGGTGCGGGTGCATTCTTGAAAACGAGAGCAGTGCTCTCAGTTCACCTGAAACGAGAAGGAGCACAACATGTCGAACCTCGAAATCGTCACCGGAGCAGGACCCGTCGGATCCGCCGTCGCGCTACAGCTCGCCGAGCAGGGAATCAACGTCCGGCTCCTGACCAGGTCCGGCAGCGGGCCCGAGCACCCGCTGATCGACCGCCGACGCGTCGACGTCTCGGATTCCGAGGCCCTGCGCTCGGTCAGCGAGGGCGCCACGGCCATCTACCACTGCATCCACGCCGCCTACAACGCAGCCGATTGGGAGCGGGAACTCCCGGCGGCCGAGAAGGTTGTGCTCGACGCAGCCGCATCCATCGGAGCCGTCGTGGTCTTCCCCGAAAGCCTCTACGCCTACAACTCCGACACCCTGATGACCGAATCCGATCCACGCAACGCCACCGGCGGCAAGCGCGGAGTGCGCACCGCGCTGCTGCGGGCCCGCGAGGCCTCCGCAACACCCACCGTCAGCGTCGTGGCCTCGGACTTCTTCGGCCCCCGCGTCCGCACCGCACACGCCGGCGAGCGCATGGTTCCGAAGGTCATGGCAGGTAAGAAGATTCGTGTCATCGGTTCCGCAGACCAGCCGCACTCCTTCACCTACATCCCCGATCTCGCGGCGGCGATGATCGCAGCAGCACACAACCCCGAACTCTGGAACTCCGTCATCCACGCACCCACCGGCCCCGCGCTCACTCAGCGCAAAATCGCCGAGGCCTTCGCCCGAGCCGCCGGGGCGACCCCCGCCAAGGTGGGTGTCCTGCCCGCCTGGGTGCTCGACGCCGTCGGCAAGATCAACACCGACAGCCGCGAACTCGCGGAGATGAACTACCAGTTCACCAAGCCGTTTGTCATGGACTCGAGCGCCAGCGAAGTGCTGCTCGGACTCTCGCCGACGCCGCTCGATCAGGCCGCCGAAGAGACCGTCGTGTGGTGGCGCGCGGAACAGGCTCGCACCGCTGCTGCCTGAAGTGGCCGCACACGCTACGCGGGTGCGTACCGCCAGGAAAGTCCGCCATCACCGAGTCCCGCTACCCAGCCACCACTGAAAGGCCGACCCGTTTCCAGGGAATCTACGAGATCGGCGAGCAACGCGCTGATCGAAGTCCACTGAGGTTCGGCGGCGTCCGCGTTCTCACGGGCATACTCGGTCACACAGCCTGTCAGCTCCCCTTGCCTTGTGTCGCAGAATAATTCGTATCCGTCGCGGCAGGCGAAGGTTATGTAGTCCGGAAGAAACTTTCCGATCGAGGTTCCTGCCGGCTGAGTACGGTCCGACAATGAGGGAACACTCTCCGGGACATCTGGCAGCTCGTACACCGCCGGGGCTCTGCGGTGATTGGCCAACAGCTCGTCCAGATTGAGCATGTCGTGTTGGGGAAGGAACTGCATCCAGGCGCCGGGGGCGAAGCCGTTCTGGACCGAGTAGAGGTCTTTCAATTCGGTTGGCCACGCGATTCCGCTCAGTGCCTCGACCCGGTCGATTTCCGATTGCGCGGCGCCGGGCGCGAACGCATCCAGTGCTTGCGGAAATCCGTTCTCGGAAAACCAGGCGGCGATCCGTTCCCATTGCCGGCGCACTGATGTTGGTTCGGTCACGCTGTGAGCGTGGATACCCTCAGTCGCTTTCTGTTGCACGCCTCCTGGTCGTGGGGGGATCGTGAGGTGCCTGTCATCGCTGTAGACGTCCCGTACTTCGACCTTGTCGCCTGACTTGAAGAGATGAATCGGCTCGAATTCCGCGACGGGCCAGATCTGGATGAAAGCTTCAGGGTCGGCTTGATCAAAGTCCCGGCCGCGCACCGAGGCTCGGATGCGGTAGAGGCCAATCGGTAGGCGCTCGAGGAATCCGAACTCGTGGACCCGTTCGCCTGTCAATCGAAGTGGTGGCAGACCAGCAACAACGCTCTCGAGCGTGCCTTCTTCGATCGTCTCCCAATCATCGAGAGCGGGAATTCCCGGGTCCACATCCAGCGTGTCGACGGTGATCCGGACCGGGCCTTCGGTCGAACTCAACGCCAAGCGAGCGACAACGGGACTCAAACCGATGACCTTGCCGTAAGTGTGGACATACGGTTCACGAGGTCGCGGACCGAGAACCAGAACCGGAACTTCGAAATCGACTTTCGCCGTGGTAGCCATGTCGTCATTCTCCAGCAGTCAACTCTTGACGCAAGAACGGAACGGGTGTTCACTTCTTCACATGGCCTATCGCCGCACTCCGGCAGTACAGGAAAGACTGGACGCCCAACGCGCCCGACTGCTCGACGCGGCCACGACGGCAGTGGCAACCCACGGTTATGCGGGGTGTTCCATCGCCGCGGTGGCCAAGAACGCCGGCGTCGCCACCGGGACGCTGTATCGACATTTCGACGGCAAGGGTGAATTGTTCGCCGAAGTGTTCCAATCTGTCTGCAGCCGTGAGGTATCCGCGGCCCGCGACGCCGGAGACAATGCCCGAAGTCTGGAAGGCAACCACCGCTCCGCGGTATCGGCGTCGGTTCGCACCTTCGCCGAACGTGCCATGCGTGCACCGGTTCTCGCCTATGCACTGCTGGTGGAACCGGTGGATCCACTCGTCGACGAACAGCGACTCATGTTTCGCGAATCGTTCCGCGATTGCCTGGCCACCGCAATTCGCTCGGCAGTCGACACCGGTGAGATACCTTCGCAGGACGCCACTCTGACGGCAGCGTGCATCGTCGGGGCAATCGGCGAGGCCCTGATCCTTCCGCTGCGCGGCGGCACCACGGATCCCGCTGCGATCGATGCCATCCTCGCCTTCACCCTTCGATCGTTAGGGAGTTTCGATGACACCCACGCATGAAGTCACCAATCAGGTACCGCCCCTGATCGATTACGACGCAGCCGAATACGCGCCGATCCTCGAGGCATTACACCGCGAGGGAGCTTCGGACGCAGCCGAAGAGGTTCATCGCGTCGGGGTCCGCGCCGGCAGCGCGCAAGCTCAGGAGTGGGGCGACCTGGCCGAGGAGCACCCACCTGTCCTGAGAACCCACGACCGCTACGGCAACCGCATCGACGAGGTCCGCTACGACCCTGCCTATCACCAACTCATGAGCACCGCAGTGGAATTGGGATTGCACGGCGCTCCTTGGGTTGACCCGAATCCACACGCACACCTCGTCCGCGCCGCGAAGATGGCCGTGTGGGGTCAAACCGACGCCGGCCACGGCTGCCCCATCTCCATGACGTACGCCGTGATCCCAGCGCTGCGGCACAACGCGGACCTGGCGGCGCAGTACGAACCCCTCCTGACCACCCGGCACTACGATTCGGCGCTGAAAGCTCCCCTCACCAAACCCGGATTGATCGCCGGTATGTCGATGACGGAAAAACAGGGCGGTTCGGACGTGCGTGCCGGAACCACAAGGGCAGTGCCACAATCCGACGGCAGCTATCTCCTGACAGGCCACAAGTGGTTCACCTCCGCACCGATGTCGGACGTGTTCCTCGTCCTCGCCCAGGCGCCGGGCGGTCTGTCGTGCTTCTTCCTTCCTCGGGTCCTGCCGGACGGCTCGCTCAACAACATGTACCTGCAGCGTCTGAAGGACAAGTTGGGAAATCATTCCAACGCGAGCAGCGAGGTCGAGTACCGCGACGCTCTCGCGTGGATGGTGGGCGAGGAAGGCCGGGGCGTGCGCACCATCATCGAGATGGTCAACATGACCAGGTTGGACTGCACGATCGGCACGGCCACCGGCATGCGCGTCGGCACTCTGCAGGCAGTTCACCATGCGAATCATCGAAGTGCGTTCGGCGCCAACCTGATCGACCAACCTTTGATGCGCAATGTTCTCGCAGATCTGGCGGTGGAATCGGAAGCGTCGACTACCGTCGCGATGTGGCTGGCCGCGCTGACCGACCGCGCAACGTCGGGCGATGCCCACGCGAGCGCACTACGACGCATTTCATTGGCCGTGAGCAAGTACTTCGTCTGCAAGCGCGGACCGATCCACGCTGCCGAGGCACTCGAGTGTCTGGGCGGAAACGGATACGTGGAGGAATCCCGGATGCCGCGCCTCTATCGCGAGGCTCCGCTGCTCTCGGTGTGGGAAGGGTCGGGCAACGTCGCGGCGCTCGACACTCTGCGGGCGATGGCGAAGCAACCCGAAACGCTGCAGGTGTTCTTCGACGAACTGAAACAAGCGAGTGGCGTGGACGCCCGCTTCGATCAGACCGTGCGGGATCTCGAGGTGGCATTCGGCGATTTCGACGACATCGAATACCGGGCACGAAAGATCGTCGGTGACATGGCACTCGCACTGCAAGCCTCGCTGCTGCTCCGCTACGGGCACCCCGCGGTGGCCGACGCATTCTGCGCGAGTCGGCTCGGAGATAGCTGGGGGAGCGTGTTCGGAACCCTGCCGAGGGGGATCGACATCGCGCCGATCCTCGAGCGGGCCACCGTCAAGATCGGCGCCTGACCCACCCACTACAGTTTCCGCTTATGAACCGAGCCTCGAACCGCCGCGAGGCCTGGCAGCGCGTACTGCACACCCTGCGTGAATCACCCGGCCTGGGAAGGCTGGCGCTCGTCCGCTTTTCCAGCCAGTTCGGCGACGGAATGTTCCAGGCCGCGCTCGGCGGCGCAATCCTCTTCAACCCGGAACGTGAAACCGATCCGGTGGCGATAGCGGCCGGCTTTGCCGTACTGCTCCTTCCCTATTCGGTGATCGGCCCCTTTGCCGGCGCTCTGCTGGATCGTTGGGACCGCCGCCTGGTGCTCCTGTGGGCGAGCGTGCTCCGCGGGCTCTTCATCCTGACCACCGCGGTGCTGCTGGTCGCCGGCGGCGGTGACACTCTGTTGTTGACGTGTGCGCTTGCTGCGATCGGGGTCAGCCGCTTTGTCGGGGCAGGCGTATCCGCAGCCCTGCCGAAGGTCGTTCGACAATCGTGGCTGGTGGCAACCAATTCCGTTCTCACAACGGCTGGTTCGGTGGTAGCCGCTCTTGGTGCTTCGGCAGCGGTGGCGATCATCGGCGTGATCGGCGCGGGGGATCGAGCGTCAGGCGCCGCCGTGGCCATCGCAGCACTGGGATCGGTGATCGCAGCCCTCGCCGCGGCCAGGTTCACCGCCCGCTCACTTGGTCCAGTGGCCGACGAAGTGATTCGTGCCAGCGCCGTCCGTTCGGTAACGGCCGGACTGCGCACCGGGGCAACCGCTGTCTGGGAGGCGCCTGGCGTCACCACGGCAATGATCGGGATCGGAGCGCACCGCATCTGCTTCGGCATCAACACCCTCATCATGGTGCTGGTCCTACGCGACACCTCGAACGGCTCCCAATTACCTGGAGGGATGGCCGGATTCGGCGTCGCCGTCGGTGCAACGGCCATCGGAATGCTGATCGCGGCATTGATCACACCGTTCCTCATCCCGCGGATCGGTCGCTCAAGGACGATCACGTACGCCCTGGTGTGCGCGGTGGCCGTCCAGCTCGTCTTCGTAACCACCCTGACGCAGGGATCGCTGCTGATCGCCGCCTTCCTGCTCGGCATCGCCGGGCAGTCCGTGAAACTCAGCGGCGACGCGGCCATGCAGATCGACATCGACGACGACCGTCGTGGCCAGGTATTCGCCTTGCAGGACACCGTGTTCAACGTCGCGTTCATCGGTGCAATCGCGGCAGCGTCGACGGTGATCGCACCCGACGGCAAGAGCGTCGGCCTGGCCCTTGCCGGCGCGGGTGTCTATGCCGCCGGTTTGTCAGCGGTGCTGCTCAACCGCAAGAAACGAGAAACTAGCCCTGCTGGGTAGCCCACCACTTCAGCAGTTCGGCTTCGGCCTCGTCACGCTCGAGCGGGCCGCGATCCAGACGTAGTTCCTTGAGGAACGTCCATGCCTTGCCCACCTGCGGGCCGGCCGGGATGTTGAGCAGTTCCATGATGGCGTTGCCGTCGAGGTCCGGACGCACGCGAGCGAGGTCTTCCTGCTCCGCGATGCGCGCAATCCGCTCTTCGATGTCGTCGTATGTGGCCTGCAACTGCGCGGCGCGGCGCTTGTTACGCGTGGTGCAGTCGGCCCGGACGAGCTTGTGCAGCCGGGGGAGCAGCTCGCCCGCGTCGGTGACGTACCGCCGCACCGCGGAGTCGGTCCACTGTCCCTTGCCGTAGCCGTGAAAACGCAAGTGCAGGAACACGAGCTGCGAAACGTCGTCGACCATCTGCTTCGAGAACTTCAAGGCACGCATGCGCTTGCGCACCAGCTTGGCGCCAACCACCTCGTGGTGGTGGAAGCTGACGCCGCCGCCCGGTTCGTTGCGCTTGGTGTCCGGCTTGCCGATGTCGTGAAGCAGTGCAGCCCAACGCAATACGAGGTCGGGATCGCCTTCTTCGAGATCGATCGCCTGCTGGAGCACGGTGAGGGAGTGCTGGTAGACGTCCTTGTGTTGGTGATGCTCGTCGATCTCGAGCTTCATCTGCGGAACCTCGGGCAGCAGGTATGCAGCCAGTCCGGAGTCGACCATCATGTTGATGCCGTCCACCGGGTACATGCCCAGCATCATTTTGTTCAGCTCCACCTGCACACGCTCGGCGGTGATCCGCTCGATCTGCGACGCCATCTCCTTGATGGCCTCGAAAACGCGATTGTTCAACGTGAAACCAAGCTGCGAGACGAACCTGGCTGCGCGCAGCATCCGCAGCGGATCGTCGTTGAACGAGTTCTCCGGCGCCGACGGCGTATCGAGTTCCCCGGCCAGCAGGGCGTCCATGCCGTTCAGCGGATCGACAAACGTGTAGGAACCGTCCGCGCCGATCTTCATCGCCATCGCGTTGACGGTGAAATCGCGGCGCACCAGGTCGTCGGCCAACGTCGTTCCGTACTCGACTATCGGATTACGTGAGACACGGTCGTAAGCGTCGGCCCGGAAGGTCGTGATCTCGATCTCCTGGCCGTGTTTGATGGCGCTGATGGTCCCGAACTCGATGCCGGTGTCCCACTGCTTGTCCACCCAGCCCTTGAGCAGAGCCTGAACCTTCTCCGGCCTGGCGTCCGTCGTGAAGTCCAGATCGCCACTGAAGCGGCCCAGGATCGCGTCGCGAACACTGCCACCCACCAGGAACAGCTCGTGACCGGCCTCGGCAAAACGCTCACCGAGCGGGTTCAACACGTCGGACAACGTGCCGAGCGTTGCAGTGGCGTCGGCAAGCAGTCGTAGGCGGCGATCAGCGTCGGAGGTAGGGACAGTCACGTGAAAGGAGCTTACTTAAGGTGCGCAAATAGCAGAACGCGCATACGAACGCGATAGACCGCTTTGCGCGGGTTACCGGGCAACGCTGCAAGGCCAACTAGTATCGATGAGGTGTCTGGTGCCGAACGAACAAACAGGAGTCGCCGCAACCCGCGGCGTCGACCTGCCGTCGGCAACCCCGATAAACCTTTGATGCGAACCGTCCGTGAAACTTCTGCGGGCGGCTTGGTCGTCGACGGCTGGGGCGGACCTCCCGAACGCCTCTGCGCTGCACTGATCGGCCGAACCGACCGCCGCGGACGCCTGCTCTGGTCGCTACCCAAAGGCCATATCGAGCAGGGTGAGACGGCCGAACAGACCGCAATGCGTGAGGTCGAAGAAGAAACCGGTATCCAGGGAACCGTCCTGGCACCGCTGGGCAGCATCGACTACTGGTTCGTGACCGAAGGTCGACGCGTCCACAAGACCGTGCACCACTATCTCCTCCGCTTTCTCGGCGGTGAACTCTCCGACGAGGACATCGAGGTCACCGAAGTCGCCTGGGTGCCGCTGACGGAACTGCACAAGCGACTCGCATACGCCGACGAGCGCAAGCTGGCCGAACTTGCATCGCAGATGATCGCTGAAATGCCGCGACCTGAAATGCACCGACCTGAAATCCCGCGAGTACAGCACCCGAAGGAACCGGACGCCGGATGAGAATGGCTCTGCGGCGGGCCGGTGTGGCCGCTTTGGTGATGGCCGCTGTCGGTTTCGGGCCCGCGACGACGGCCGTCTCCTGGGCCGCTCCGTCCAGCCAGCCCAGTGAGCGTGCACCGGCGCGAAACACCAACGATGCCAAATTTCTGCAGCTGACCATCGACTCCACCGCACCGACCACCGTGACGACAACCAGCGACCGCAACGTCGTGGTCAAGGGCACGGTGAAGAACGTCGGTGACCGTCCCGTCGAGGACGTCGGAGTGAGGCTGCAACGCGCTCCCGCGATCGACTCCAGTTCGGACGTGCGCGCAGCACTCGATTTCGACCAGGCTGTTTTCGACACGGTCGGCGAATTCGACACCGTTGCCACCACCCTCGACACCGGCCAGTCCAAGCAGTTCACACTCACCTTGCCGCTCCGGAGCACAACCGGGTTGTCTCTCGACATCACCGAACCGGGCGTCTACCCGATGCTCGTCAACGTGAACGGCACCCCGGAATACGGCGGGGCCGCCCGACTCGACGACGCACGCTTCCTGCTCCCAGTGCTCGGTGTGCCGGCCGCGGCCGAATCGAACGCCACATCCGGAACACCCAGTTCGTCCGCGACGGCCGTCGTTCCCCCCGACACGTCCGCCCCGATCGGCGTCACGCTCATGTGGCCGCTCGCCGACGCGCCACGACTCGTCGGCGGAATCCCGGGCGCGGTCAACGAACCCGTGCGCCTGATCGACGACGAACTTGCCACCGAACTTTCCGACGGCGGGCGCCTGGACGCGTTGGTCGATGCGGTGGAGAACGCCACCAAGCCCGAGAGCGATACCGATCGCCGCGTCACGGATGCGCTCTGCCTGGCAATCGACCCCGACCTTCTCATCACTGTCGAGAACATGACTCGCGGATACCTCGTGGCCGACAACTCGTCAGATCCCACCGGACCGTCGCACGAAGGCCGTGGCAGCGACGCCGCCAACCAATGGCTCGGCCGGGTGAAGACCCTCGCGTTCTCGATGTGCACTACGGCAGTTCCGTTCGCCCAGGCCGATCTCGCCGCAGTCACCTCGGTGGCCAATCCGGAGTTGACGGCTACCGCGCTCGCACGCCCGGCAGACATCGTCGACAACATCCTCGGCGTGACGTCACTGCGGGATTTCGTCTGGCCGGATTCGGGTGTCCTCGACTCGGCCACCGCAGAGGTGCTGAGCGTGAATCCCACCACAGCGATGGTGGCTGACACCTCCGTCGACTCGGCAGCCCCGCAACTGTCGTCGCGGATAACCGGCTCACTCGACGCCCTTGCGTTCGACACTTCGGCAGCCGCAGCCTTGGCCGCCACCGGCTCGGAGCCGCAGGTCCCGTCGTACATCCCCGACGACACCGCGCCGACCATCGACATCGAATCGCGCAGCGCCCGGCGCCAGGACGCGCTGGGAGCGATGGCGTGGGCCGCGCTGACGCCCACGTCATTGCCGCGCAATCAGATCTTCGCGCCGCCGCAACTGTGGACCGCGGACAGCAACGACGCCACCGCCGTGCTCTCGATGCTCGCGACCCTCATTCGCTCCGGCCTCGCCTCACCTCAGGCCCTGCCCGCACTACTCGGCAGACAACCGGGGGCCACTGACGCCGCCACGCTCGACTACCCGGACCGAGCCACCCAGGACGGTCCGCAGACGTCCGTCGTCGAGACCGCAACCACCCAACTTCCGCGTATCGACGGGCTCGAAGCATCGCTCGTGGACGATCCGGCGGCTTCGCTCACCCCCCGGGGATTCACGGCACCGCTCCGCGAAGATCTACTTCGCTCGATGACCTTGGCGGATCGCCGCAACGTCGCCTCCGCATCGGTCAATCGGGCGGAGCGCGCTGCGACCATCCGCGCCGACAACGTCACCGAAGCCGTCGACGGGATGTACCGGGCCGTCAGTGTGGTGTCGCCGGGCGGCGTCTACACCCTCGCATCGGGGCAGAGTCCGCTCCTGCTGGTGGCGCGCAACGAGTTGCCCATCGCCATCAACGTCGACCTGCGTGTGGAAGCCCCACCCGAGATGCAGATCAGTGACATCGGTCCCAAACAGCTGCCGCCGCGAGGTAGCCGACAGTTGACTGTGCCCGCGGAAATGAACGATTCTCGCAAGCTGGAAGTCAACTTCTCGCTGACCACGACAGATGGCCGCCAATTGGGTACGCCGACCAGCGTGACCGTACGGTCGAATGCGTACGGTCGTCCCCTGGCCGCCGTGACGGCGACAGCGGGAGGGTTGCTGCTGTTCCTGGCAGGGCGACGGCTGTGGCATCGATTCAAGGGTCAGCCGGACCCAGCAGATGAAGGGTACGAACGCTCATGACCGGGAATCCACCCGAGGAGGGTCGCCGATCGGCGATCACCCGCAAGAGTGCCACGACCCGTTCGCATCCTCGGATGCCACCGTGGGAGCGCGGCTACCCGATTCAGCCGGTCAACCCCGACGCACGTTTCGACGACGCACCCACCATGACCATCCCGGTGATCCGCGACTATCCCAGATATCGCGAAGCCGAGATGGAATTCGCCGATCGGCAGGCGACAAAGTCGGACGAGTTCGATACCGACGCGCACGCCCTGGTCGGTGATCGTAAGGAAACGAACTCCCGCCTCCTCGCGGCGACGGGTTCCATCGCGATCGCGACGCTGACGAGCCGCATCACGGGATTCGCCAAGCAGTTGATGATCCTGATGGTCCTCGGCCCGGCCATCGCCAGTTCGTTCACCGTGGCCAGCCAGATCCCGAACATGATCGCGGAGCTCGTCTTGGGCGCCGTTCTGACCGCGATCGTCGTCCCCGTGCTGGTCCGCGCCGAGCGGGAGGACGCCGATCACGGCGAAGCGTTTGTCCGACGCCTCTTCACGGCGTCGCTCGTCCTACTGGGCATGGCCGCGCTGCTCGCGACCCTGGCAGCACCCGTACTCACCAAATACGTCTTCCTGTCCGAAGACGGCAAGGTCAGCACCGACCTGACCACGGCGCTGTCGTATCTACTTCTGCCGGCGATCCTGTTCTACGGGCTGTCGGCACTGTTCACGGCGTTTCTGAACACCAGGCAGATCTTCAAACCCGGAGCCTGGGCTCCTGTACTCAACAACGTCGTCGTCCTCGTGGTGCTCGTGGTCTACCGCCTGACTCCGGGCGAGATCTCGCTTGATCCGGTCTCGATGGGCGACGCCAAGCTGCTCACCCTCGGTATCGGCATCACCATCGGCGTCATCGTGCAGGCAGCCAGCCTGATCCCCGCGCTTCGCCGCGAGAAGATCTCACTCAAGCCGCTGTGGGGTCTCGACGATCGCCTGCGCCAGTTCGGCGGCATGGCCGTCGCCATCGTCTTGTACGTCCTGATCAGCCAGATGGGCATGATCTTCGCGACCAAGATTTCCTCACATGCCGACGAAGCCGGCCCTGCCATCTACAGCCAGGCCTGGTTGCTCCTGCAGCTCCCGTACGGCGTGCTCGGAGTGACGGTTCTGACCGCGATCATGCCGCGCCTGAGCCGCAACGCTGCGGCCGACGACACCCCGGCCGTCGTGGACGATCTGTCGGTCGCGACGCGTCTGACCATGATCACGCTGGTTCCGATCATCATGTTCCTGACCTTCATGGGTCCGCAGGTCGGTGAAGCGCTCTACGGTTACGGCCGCTTCGGACCCGAACAGGCCGAACGTCTCGGCACTGCCGTGAGCTGGTCGGCATTCACGTTGATTCCGTACGCGCTGGTCCTGATCCAACTTCGTGTGTTCTACGCCCGCGAACAAGCCTGGACGCCGACGTGGATCGTTCTCGGCATCACTGCAGTGAAGATCGCTTTCTCGGCGCTCGCTCCGGTCTTCGCCTCCAACAGCGATCAGGTCGTGATCCTGCTCGGTGCGGCCAACGGTCTCGGATACATCACCGGCGCCGTCATCGGCGGATACCTCCTGCACCGCAGCCTCGGAAACCTGCAGATGGCCAACGTGGGCAAGACAGTCTGGTCCGTCGTACTCGCCTCGCTGGCCGGTTCGCTGACCATGCTCGCGGTCGACCGCGTCCTCGGATTCGATCAACTCACCGAGCGTTTCGGCGGACCCGGCTCGATGGTTCGCGTCGCCGTCGGCGGCATCCTGATGCTCGCGATCACCTTCACGATTCTCTACTTCAAGAAGGTTCCGGAAGTTCTGTCGGTAACGGTTGCGGTCTCCCGCAAGATTCGTTCACTGACAGGTCGCGCCGAACCGGACACACGTAACAACACCGACGACGACGTCACCGAGCTGATTCCTGCAATCAGAACGGAATCAAACGAGCAAGAACGACCGGGTGCGCTCCCGTACCCTGGTCATGGGCGTACAGGATCGCAACCCGCGCGTATTCGGGGACGGGCTATCGATGGAGAAGGAGCGAGGGTGAGCGACGACAACGTTTCCGGCAACAAGAGTGCCGGGACTTCTGCCGTGAAAGCGTCCGAACAGAAGTCAACGGCATCGTCGGGCACACCTGCATCCACGAGTTCCTCCGCATCTGCCGGCCAGAAGCCACAGCAGGGTCAGAGGCCACAGCAGCCCGCGCAGCGGCCGGTCCAGAAGCCACAGCAGGGCCAGAAGCCACAGCCGCCGGTGCAGAAGGCCGCACCGCCGGTGCCTCCGGTCAGTGTGTCGAAGACACCTTCGGCTCCAGTGTCGAAGACACCTTCGGCTCCCGTGTCGAAGACACCCGCGCCGAAAACGCCTGCTTCGGACAAGAAGGCACCCGAACCTCAGAAGACGGCTGCAGCTCAGACACCGCCGCCCGCTGCGCCTCGCACACCTGCCGCCGGATCCGCATCACGACCGGCCCAGCGACCGATGCCCCGTGGACCCAAGCTCATCCCGGGCGCATCTGTCGCCGGCGGACGCTACCGTCTGCTCGCGCCGCACGGCGGAACCCGCGGACTGCAGTTCTGGGAAGCTCTCGACGTCAAGCTCGACCGTGAAGTAGCCCTGACGTTCGTCGACGCCGATCAGCGCGGTGACGACGACAGCCAGTCCGGACCGCAGGCGGTTCTCTCACGCACACTGCGCCTGGGAAGGATCAACTCGCCCGGTCTGGCTCGCGTCCTCGACGTCGTCCGCGGAAGTTCGGGCGGCATCGTCGTCGCCGAATGGACTCCCGGTCGCTCGCTGCGTGAGATGGCCGAGACCACGCCGTCACCGATCGGTGCAGCCCGCGCCATCCGTGCCCTGGCGGCCGCTGCCGAAGCTGCCCACCGCACCGGCGGCGCGTTGTCCATCGATCACCCGGACCGCGTTCGCATCAGCATCAACGGTGACGCCGTACTGGCGTTCCCGGCGACGCTTGCCGACGCCGATTCCACCAGCGACGTCCGCGGTCTCGGCGCCATGCTGTACTCGCTCATCACGGCGCGCTGGCCGCTCGCCGATCCGTCCGCCGGTCCCGTCGGTGGTTTGCTTCCCGCCGGCCGCGGTGCCGACGGCAACATCGTCGAGCCTCGGGTCGTCCGTCCGGAGGTTCCGTTCGACATCTCGGCCGTGGCAGTTCGAGCGTTGCAGTCGGAGAGTGGAATCCGCACAGCTGCCACCGTGCAGCACATTCTCGATCAGGCGTCCGTCGTCAACGACAAGACGGAAATGATTCCGGCACTTCGTCTCGGCCACCGCGAACAGGGTGCGTCGGGTCACGCACTGAACGACCCCGAAGCCATCGAGGCCGAGAAGAAGAAGTCGACGCGGATGCTCGCGGCACTGACGGCGCTCGGTGTCTTCACCGTGATCGTCCTGATTCTCCTCGTGGTGTGGGTAGCGAGCTTCCTCTCGGGCGGCAGTAACGACACCCCGCTCAGCGAGCAGAGTTTCGGCTTGACCACCGAAGCTACTGCGCCCGAGAACAATTCACCTGCCCCCGCACCGGCGGCCGCAACCGTGCCGGTAGCCGCCTCGGCCGTAACGGTGTTCTCGCCCCAGGGCACGCCGGATCAGCCGGCAACGGCGAAGAACGCCATCGACGGCAATCCGGCCACCGCATGGTCGTCGGACTCGTACTTCCAGCCCTTCCCGTCCCTGAAGAACGGCGTCGGCCTGATGGTGACGCTCGCCGATGCGGCCAACCTGAAAAACATTGCGATCACGTCCGATTCGCCCGGAACCGTCGTTGAAATCCGTTCTGCCCCTTCTGCGAATACTTCGCTGGATCAGACCAAGGAAATCGGATCCGGTGTACTGAAGAACGGTGTGACCGACATTCCGCTCTCGTCGGACGGCTCGGGTCAGTATGTCCTGGTTTGGATTACGCAGCTCAGCACCGAATCCGGACAAAACCAGACATCCATCTCGGAGATTGCATTCACTGCTGCAAAGTGATCGCCCTTGGCCCTTCTGAAACCTACCGACTGGGCTAATATCCGCCCGTGCACAGTTATCGGGGGGCACCGGGGGCGGAGCCGGAAATTTCGAATCCAGAAGTTTCGAGAACAAAAATCTCGAGCCGACGGATTTCGAATTGTTGACCGCTCATGTCGCGGGCGATCGACACGCGTTCCGTGAACTACTGGTCCGGCATCAGGATCATCTGTGGCACGTTGCCCGGCGTACGAGTTACTCGGACGAGGACGCGGCAGACGCACTCCAGGAGGGTCTGCTCTCCGCGCACCGCAAGGCGGCGAAGTTCCGCGGCGATGCGGCGGTGCGTAGTTGGCTCCACACCATCGTGGTCAATGCCTGCCTTGACCGGATCCGACGCAACAAATCGCGGGCCGCGTTCTCTCTGTCTTCCGAGAATGCGGAGGAACCCCGTGATCACCGCGATTACGCGGCGGGAGTGGACATGAGCCTGACCGTCGAACAAGCGCTGGCATCGCTGCCCCCTGAGCAGCGCGCTGCCGTCGTCGCCGTCGATGTCGAGGGGTATCCGGTGGCCGAGGCCGCCGAGAGGTTGGGCGTGCCCGTAGGGACCGTGAAGAGTCGCTGCGCCCGCGCGCGCAAGCGCCTCGCCGCCCAGTTGGAGGACTTTCGCGAAGGCGGGAACCATTCGTGAACCGGCCGCGTCCTATCTTGTAAGCGTCCACACCGACTGCCGAGGGAGGGTTCATGACAGATCCGTCTGTTCGCGTTCCGTCGCCTCCGTTTTCGGAGGACCTCTTGGCGGATCTTCACGCCGGGGTTCTCGATCCCGAAACCAGCGCAGCTCTGTGGCCGCTGGTACACGCAGACGCCGACGCCCACGCATTTGTCACTACTCTCGACAGCGTCACAGCATCACTCGCGACACTGAACTCGCGCGAGGCCTCTCACGAACGGATTCCGAATTCGCTTGCCGAGCGAATCAATTCGGCACTGGATCTACAGTCCGGTCAGGACGAGCTGTCAGCAGAGACAACCGTCGTGCCGTTCCGGCGACGCCCACAAGCGCCGCTGCTCGGTGCCGCAGCAGCCGTGTTGGCGGCCTTCGTGATCGTTGTGATCGGAACCCGAGATTCCGAGCCTGCCGAAAGCGTTGTCGCTCAACCAAGCACATCGGTGACATCTGCTGTCGACGATCCGGATTCGGCGTCCCTGCTTTCACTCATCGGATCCAAAAACCTTGGACCACTGGATGATCCGTCCAAGCTTGCCGGCTGCCTGAGCGCCAATGGCATCGACGAGGGCAGGCCTGTGCTCGGTTCGGGTGAGGTTCGCATCGACGGTGCACCGGCGATAGTCCTACTCTTCACAGGATCGCAGCCGCGTCAGATCACTGCACTCACTGTTGGCATCAGCTGCAGCGACGGGAATCCGAATACGTTGTCGGTCAAAAACATCGGCTGACTTCGATGGTCAGCGCGGTATTGCCGCGGGTAGCAGGAGCTCGAGGATTCTCCCACGCAATGCATCCGTATCGTCCTCGACCGCTATCAGACTCGAAAACATCGCTGCCCCGGCCGCCAATACCAGCACGGCCTTGGCATCGAGCAGTGCCGATTCGGGATCTTCGGCGTTCTGAAGGAAGAGTTGCGTGCTCGGCCCACTGAAACCGCGCCACAATTCGTTGCGTAGGTCGTCATGGTCGCGCAGCGCAGCCAGCAGTCCCGGCGACGCAGCACGAACCTCGGGCCGCGAGAAGAGCTGAGCACTTCCCTCCACCACCCAACGGATCCAGCCGTCGCGATCGGTGCCCTCGAACGGTGTCAGGTCTGGTGTCGCACCCAGGATCGACCCGAGAACTAGATGTGCCTTCGACGGCCATCGTCGTGACATCGAGGCTCGGCTGACCCCTGCCCGTGCCGCGATCGCCCGGAGACTGAGTTGCTCCCATCCGACCTCGAGGAGCATCGCTCGGGTGACCTCGAGGACTGTGTCGTCGATGCGTGGGTCTCGTGGGCGACCTGATCCTGTGGCGTTCATCGTGTCGAATTGTCGGACAGATTGGGAGTAGGCGCTATATCGTCGTAGTTACGAGTCCACTGGCATCGTAAAGATCAGGCCGCCGCAGGAAGTTGAAAATGACCACAGCGCCCACACCGTCGATATTCGAACCCGCACGTCTCGGCCCTCTGACCTTGCGCAACCGCATCGTCAAAGCTGCAACGTTCGAGGGCGTCATGCCCCGGGGAGCGGTCTCGGACGATCTGATCAACTTCCACGCCGAAGTGGCTCGGGGCGGGGCCGCGATGACCACCGTCGCCTACTGCGCGGTCTCACCAGGTGGACGAGTCCACCGCGACACCCTTGTCATGGACGAGCGCGCGCTGCCGGGACTACGCAGACTGACCGACGCCGTCCACTCAGAAGGCGCGCTTGCCGCGGCGCAGATCGGCCACGCGGGACTGGTTGCCAACACGCTTTCCAACAAGACGAAGACCCTGGCGCCGTCGACCCGGCTGAGTCCGCCCGCAATGGGCCTCGTCAAAGGCGCGACACTTGCCGAACTCGACGGTGTTGTCTCCGACTTCGAACGGGCCGCCCGCGTCGCAGTGGACGCAGGATTCGACGCCATCGAGGTCCATCTCGGTCACAACTATCTACTCAGCTCGTTCATGAGCCCCAATCTGAACAAGCGCCACGACCGATACGGTGGCAGCGTCGCCAAGCGCGCCGAGTATCCGCGTCGAGTCATCGAAGCGGTGCGAGTGGCCGCTGGATCCAGCGTGGCGGTCACCGCGAAATTCAACATGTCCGATGGGGTGCCGAAAGGTCTGTGGCTCGACCAGAGCCTGCCGATCGCCCAGATCCTCGAAGCCGACGGCCACCTGGACGCGATGCAATTGACCGGTGGGAGTTCACTTCTCAACGGAATGTACTTCTTCCGCGGCGAGGTCCCACTGGCTGAGTTTGTCGCCTCCCAACCCAAACTCGTCGGGTACGGGCTGAAGTTCTACGGTCCCAAACTCTTTCCGACGTACCCGTTCGAGGAGGGTTTCTTCCTGCCCTTCGCCCGTCAGTTCCGACAGGCGCTGAGGATGCCACTGATCCTGCTCGGCGGCATCAACCGCGTCGACACCATCGAGCACGCACTGGATGAAGGATTCGAGTTCGTCGCCATGGCGCGCGCACTGCTCAGGGACCCACAACTGGTCAACAAATTTCAGGCCGAGAGCGTCGACGAGGGTCTGTGTATCCACTGCAACAAGTGCATGCCCACCATCTACACCGGCACGCGCTGTGTGGTTCGGGACGCGCTGGTGGTTCGGGAGGCACCGCGCCCCGCCCAGTGAGTCCCGCGCTGTGAGCTGCCGGCTGTGAGCCACTTTCCAGCG
This sequence comes from Rhodococcus sp. IEGM 1241, assembly GCF_033142365.1. Taxonomy (NCBI): domain Bacteria; kingdom Bacillati; phylum Actinomycetota; class Actinomycetes; order Mycobacteriales; family Nocardiaceae; genus Rhodococcus; species Rhodococcus sp. IEGM 1241. The sequence continues at coordinate 579,698 of NZ_JAWLSE010000006.1, read as the reverse complement.
GAGTGCGGGAACAACACCCCTTATCCTGGTGTTGATCGGTACGGCTCTCCAAGAAGCGGAGGGTCTGCACTCACTATTGGAAGGCTCGCATGACCACCCAGCTGGAAACCACGCCCGCGGTCCATGACGTCATCATTGTCGGTTCCGGACCGGCCGGCTACACCGCTGGTGTCTACACCGCGCGCGCTGAGCTCCAGCCCCTGCTCTTCGAGGGAACCCAGTTCGGTGGCGCCCTCATGACCACCACCGAGGTCGAGAACTTCCCCGGATTCCGCGAAGGAATCATGGGCCCCGATCTGATGGAACAGATGCGCGAGCAGGCACTGCGCTTCGACACCGACATCCGCACCGAGGACGTCGAAGAGATCGACCTCAGCGGCCCGATCAAGACCGTCCTCGCGAACGGCGAAACCTACGCCGCGCACGCGATCATCCTCGCCATGGGCGCAGCAGCCCGCTACCTGGGCATTCCCGGTGAAGAACGCCTCCTCGGCCGTGGCGTCAGCGCCTGCGCCACCTGCGACGGCTTCTTCTTCCGTGACCAGGACATCGTCGTGGTCGGCGGCGGCGACTCCGCGATGGAAGAAGCAACCTTCCTCACCCGCTTCGCTCGCTCGGTCACCCTGGTGCACCGCCGCGAGGAGTTCCGCGCCTCACGGATCATGCTCGAGCGCGCCAAGGCCAACGAGAAGATCCGCTTCCTGACCAACGCCGAGCCCGTCGAGGTGCTCGGTGAGAACAGCGTCACCGGCCTCGTCGTGCGCGACACCGTCACCGGTGAAACTTCCACACTCGAGATCACCGGCATGTTCGTCGCCATCGGCCACGACCCGCGCAGTGAACTCGTCAAGGGCCAGGTCGATCTCGACGACGCCGGATACGTGCGCGTCGCTCCCGGTTCCACCGCGACCTCCGTCGACGGCGTCTTCGCTGCCGGTGACCTGGTCGATCACACGTACCGTCAGGCGATCACCGCTGCCGGCACCGGATGCTCCGCAGCAATCGACGCCGAACGCTGGCTGGCCGACCGCGGCGACATCACCGCCAACACGCTCGACGCAGCCGGCCACACGGTCGACGTCGTCGGCGCTCCCTGATTCACCAAGCTGTCGTACCCAACCCTCGAGGAGTAACAGTGTCGAATACCGTCACCATCACCGACGATTCCTTCAAGCAGGACGTCCTGGGCAGCGACAAGCCCGTTCTGGTCGATTTCTGGGCAACCTGGTGCGGCCCGTGCAAGATGGTCGCCCCGGTCCTCGAGGAGATCGCCGGCGAGAACAGCGAGAAGCTGACCGTCGCCAAGCTCGACATCGATGCCAACCCCGCGGCCGCGCGCGATTTCCAGGTCATGTCGATCCCGACGATGATCCTGTTCAAGGACGGCAAGCCGATCAAGACGATCGTCGGCGCCAAGGGCAAGGCCGCGCTGCTCAAGGACCTCGCAGACGTTCTCTGACGGCTGGGTGAGCATCGTGGATTCTCGCAATCCACAGAATTTCTGAGATAATCGATCGATGTGCCTGATCGGGTCTACGACCAGGCACATCGATCGAATTCGTTAACCGATCCGAGAGGCTTTCACGCATGCACAGACTCCGACACGGCGATCACGGCCCGGCCGTCGCCGAGATTCGGGGCACATTGACGAAGCTGGGATACCTCCATCACGGAACTTCCGGCATTCGACGTGAAAGCGCCGACGGTGCCCACTGGGTTGCACCCGACGCCATCTTCGATCATCAACTCGACAGCGCCGTTCGTGCCTTCCAGCAGCAGCGTGGGCTTCTTGTCGACGGCATTGTGGGCCCGGCAACCTATCGGTCACTTCGTGAGGCCTCGTACCGCCTGGGTGCCCGTACGTTGATCTACCAGTTGTCCGCGCCGCTGTACGGCGACGACGTCGCAGCGCTGCAGGCAAAACTGCAAGATCTGGGCTTCTACGCAGGCCGGGTCGACGGTTTCTTCGGTCCGCAAACCCACGAATCTCTCTCGTCTTTCCAGCGCGAAATCGGGATCGCTGCCGACGGTATCTGCGGACCACAGACACTCCGTTCGCTGGAACTTCTGGGAACCCGCGTCACCGGTGGTTCCCCACATGCGATCAGCGAAGAGGAGCTGGTGCGGCGCAAGGGCCCGCAGCTGGGCGGTAAGCGCATCGTCATCGATCCCGGCCTCGGCGGGCCGTCGACGGGCAACATCGTCAACGGCATCTCCGAAGCTGACATCCTCTGGGATCTGGCCATGCGCCTCGAGGGGCGGATGGCTGCAACCGGGATGGAAACTTTCCTCTCCCGCCCGCACAACGCCGATCCCACCGAGGCCGAGCGCGCACTGACATCCAATGCGTTCGACGCGGATCTGATGATCTCCCTGCGTTGCGACAGCAACTCGAGCCCGTCGGCAAACGGCGTCGCGAGCTTCCACTTCGGAAATTCGCACGGTTCGGTCTCGATGATCGGGCAGGTGTTGACCGGTTTCGTTCAGCGCGAGATCGTTGCGCGAACTCCGTTGCGGGACTGCAGAACTCACGGTCGGACGTGGGAGTTGTTGCGCCTCACCAACATGCCGACAGTGCAGATCGATCTCGGCTACCTGTCCAACGCGTCCGACGTTGCGGTACTGACGAATCCGCGGATGCGTGACACCATCGCCGAAGCCATCTTGATCTCGGTCAAACGGCTGTATCTGCTCGGTCAAGACGATCAGCCGACCGGCACCTTCACCTTCGCCGAGCTTCTCGCAGAAGAACTTTCGGTAGCCGACCGCATTTCGTAGGTCCTGCGGTCGGCACCTGCTCACACTCTGGCGAGCTCGCTGATCTCCACCATTTCGAGAGCTGCGGCCTTCAGTAGACGGTCGAGGGCTTCTTCGACGTCGACTTTCCATTCGTGATCTCGATTGAGTTCGAGACGAAGCCGCGGATAGCGATGGTGCGGTGCCACGACCTCGAAACCGTAATCCTCGAGGAACTCGGCACTGATCATGCATTCTGCGGGTGAACATTCCAGAGCGGCCGTTGCGCTGGCCACGTCGGAAGCAGGTCCCAAGTCGTCGCTACGGATACCGAATGCCTCGAGCGCACGAACTCCTCGTCGAACCAGATCTGTCACGACAGCGGCCAGCAGGCTTGGCCCTAGTTCTTCCTCTATGCCCGAGGGCTCGAGGCGAAGGCTTGTCAGAAGCACTGCGTCCGAGCTGACCGGGCTGGTCGGAAACAGTTGCGCGCGCGGGATCATGCGGGGAGGGGCGTACAACGCACTTCCAAGCGGCTTTCCGTCGCGGACGGCGACCTGTCCGCACGAACCCCACTCGAGCATGACCATCGACAGCCAGGCTTCCTTCTCGAATTCCTGATCGCAGAATCCTCGGGCGTCGTGAAGCGCGCCCGGGTCCATCTCCCAGAACACGCATCGACGCGCATGGGCGGAAAGCTGATCGAGGCTGTCGAGCGTGAGAGAGGTGATGACGTGAGTCGACACTGACTAACTCACTCTCCGTAGGTCCCCGAAGCGGTTTTGATGTTCGCCCGCCGCTTTTTTCTTCTCCAGGATAGGCCAGCTGTACCGAGTCGGCAGTGGCGCGAGAGTTGATCGCTCTAATGTATTGCTGTTCAACATCTTTCGTCCCGGTTCAAGATTTCGAGAAGCTCGGACCACCTAAATTCGTCACAGTGACGAAAATAGGTGGTGTGCCCGCTCATCGTCATTACGTCACCAAACGGGCATCCGAGTTCACTACGTCGATTTCTGCGCTTCCATCATTCCGACGATGCGTTGTAGGTCGTCGACCGAGCCGAATTCGACCACAATCTTTCCCTTCCGCTTGCCCAGACTGACAGTCACCCGGGTGTCGAACGAGTCCGACAACCGCTCGGCCACATCCTGCAGACCCGGCATCACGATGGGCTTGCGCTTCTGCGGGGGAGCGATCTCATTGTCCGCCCGGTTGGCAAGAGTGACGGCTTCCTCCGTCGCGCGAACCGACATTCCTTCGGCGACGATGCGTGCCGCCATGACTTCCTGAGCGTCGGCACCCGCCTCGAGGGACAGCAGTGCGCGAGCATGGCCGGCCGAAAGTACTCCAGCCGCAACGCGGCGCTGAACCGCCACCGGCAGCTTCAGCAGACGAATCATGTTGGTCACGACGGGACGCGAACGTCCGATCCGATTGGCCAATTCTTCGTGGGTTACTTCGAACTCCTCGAGCAACTGCTGATACGCCGCTGCCTCCTCGAGGGGGTTCAACTGCACTCGATGGATGTTCTCGAGGAGTGCGTCGCGCAACATCGAGTCGTCATCGGTTTCACGAATGATCGCCGGAATCTTCTCCAGCCCGGCTTCCTGGCTCGCGCGCCAGCGACGCTCACCCATGACAAGTTGGTACTTGTCACCGTGACGACGGACCACGATCGGCTGCATCAAGCCGAATTCGCGGATCGAGTGAACCAACTCCGCGAGCGCTTCCTCGTCGAAAACGCTGCGAGGCTGCTTCGGGTTCGTCTCGATCAGGCTCGGTTCGATCTCGAGATAGACCGCGCCGGTCGGCTCGAGTTCGGTCTCCGGCTCAGCTTCCACCGGAGCCTTCGCAGCCGTCGCCTTGGTGGCTTTCGGCGTTTTCGGAGCTGCCTTCGTCGGTGGGGGAGGGGAGGGGTTGCGCTTGTCGACGCCGATTACGACGTCCGCTGCAGCCGATCCCAAACCCGGTGCCGTGGCCGGCCCAGTGGGGATGAGAGCAGCCAAGCCGCGGCCCAATCCACCTTTGCGTGCTTGACTCATCTCACTGCTCCTGGGTCGTCGTGGTGGCAGAGCGGGCGGCAAGTTCGCGTCCGGCGTCGAGGTAACTCATGGCGCCGCGTGAACCGGGGTCGTAATCGAGAACTGTCATTCCGTATCCGGGAGCCTCGGAAACCTTCACACTGCGGGGAATCACAGCGCGCAGTACGGCCTCGCCGAAGTGCTTGCGTACTTCTTCGGCGACCTGGTCGGCCAGCTTGGTGCGCCCGTCGTACATCGTCAGAAGGACCGTGGAGACATGCAGATCCGGGTTCAGATGAGCCTGGACGAGTTCGATGTTGCGGAGCAACTGACCGACCCCCTCGAGGGCGTAGTACTCGCACTGGATCGGGATCAGGACTTCCTTGGCAGCAACCATCGCGTTGACGGTCAGCAGCCCCAGCGAGGGCGGGCAGTCGATGAGGACGAAGTCGACGTCGAGCTCTGCGAGCACCTTGTCGTTGAGCGCGCCTTTGAGTCGATTCTCGCGGGCAACCATGGAGACCAATTCGATCTCGGCGCCCGCCAAATCGATCGTTGCCGGGATGCAGAGAAGGCGCTCACTGTGCGGGCTGGTCTGGATCGCCTCCGGGGCCTTCACTTCGCCTATGAGCAACTCGTAACTGGAGGGGGTGCCCGAGGTATGGACGACGCCCAGAGCCGTGCTGGCGTTGCCCTGAGGGTCCAAATCGACCACGAGGACAGTGAGCCCTTGAAGAGCGAGCGCCGACGCAAGGTTCACCGTGGTCGTCGTCTTACCGACGCCGCCCTTCTGGTTCGCGATGGTGATCACGCGGCGGAACGCCGGCTTCGGCAGCGTCACCGAATGGGGGTGAAGCACCTGGCTCGCTCGATGCGCGGCCGCCCCGATGGGAGTCTCCTCCGAGGAGATCGCCGCGTAGGGGGCGGTGAAATTGTCGTCGTCGTCGTTGACGATCTGATCCGCACCCGCGCTCGTGTGCTGCTTCGGTGTTTCACGTGAAACGGCGGATTCAGATCGACCCGACATTGACTGCTCCTTCGATTGGGAATCGATCACTAGGTGCTCTCATCATCTGTACATTGCTCTCGATTGCATGCGTGTAAATCATCAACGCTGGCGACGCTTCGGGAGACGTTCGGCCTTCACCACCACGGTGGGGGTGCGGAGAATCTTGGCTCCACATTCGAGTATTTCCAACTTACCTGCGCCCAATTTAGTGAGCGCCGTTCGGTCCCGCTCGATCTCCTCGGCAGCGCTCGAACCCTTGAGTGCCAGCATCCGACCGTGCTCGTGAATGAGTGGGAGGGACCACCGTGCGAGCTTCTCGAGAGGCGCCACGGCCCGCGAAGTGACCACGTCCGCACCGCCCGCTTCCTTCACAACACCCGATTCCTCGGCTCGCCCTCGGACAACCAATACGTCCAATCCGTTGGACTCGATGAACTCCGCGAGGTACACCGAGCGTCGAAGCAACGGTTCGACGAGAGTCACCTTCAAGTCCGGGCGGGCGATTGCGAGAGGGATACCGGGTAGACCGGCACCGCTTCCAACGTCCACAACCGACTCGCCTTCGGCAATCAACTCACCGATGACGGCACAATTGAGGAGGTGACGCTCCCACAGTCGAGGGACTTCACGGGGACCAATCAGCCCGCGCTCGACACCATCCGTTGCAAGGGATTGGTAGTACCGTTCCGCGATCTCATATCTGTCACCGAACACTGCGCGCGCAGTCTCTTGTTCGTCCCAGTCAACCGACGCCGCACCATTCTGTTCCACGTGAAACATCCTCCCGCGTAAACCGCGAAATCAACAATCAAGACCGAAATCATTATCCGCTCCGAAGCCGACATGTGTTCGCTTCTGCACACCGACTCGCTGTGAGTCTGCCGACTCGTTCATTCTTTGGGAAGTATTCCGCCCAAAATTCAAGTGGGGGAGGGGAGGGGTTCACGTTCCACGTGAAACATTGCGCTGATAATTCGCCGAAATCTGACCCGTTTCACGTGAAACATAGCCGGAAGGTCGCATGGAGGTAGTAGGTCGATTTTCAATATCATCACAGTGACGAAACTGCCGTAGGTAGTTACATGGATGGAATTCGGGCCCAAAATGGGCAATTTTTTACGAAAAGTGGTTGTAGAGAATTGCTGCCGTCGGACAGCCGAACGGACTCGGTCGGTCTGACGCAATCTGTTGTTCGACGCGGATGAGCTTCGAGTCCAAGTCCCGGACAGCATCGTTATCTCACCGCCGGTTGTTGCGAGCCATACATCCGGCGGCTTGACACTCCTGTTGCGGGACACCGGAGACTTGGCATCACAAACCGCGAATCCAAGGAGCTTCGCATCACAGGATGCGCATGGCGAGTTCGCCTTCGATGTGGATACCGGTGTCGGCGGGAAGATCAAAGTCGAGCAGGGGACCTGCCCGATGCGCAGGATGAATTCCTGCGCCTGGACTCGAAAGCGCTGCACGCTGTGCGCGATTAAGATCCGCGCTTGGTGCAGGAGTTGTTGGACGGCAAGGACTACGACTACCTGTTGGTGCATACCGAACCCGGAACCAACAAGATCACCGCTCACGAGTTCGATCCGGGCACCGCCAAGCCATTCCACCTCAAACAGCCCGGACCCGCTCTCGTGCCGACACCAGCAGCAGGTGTGGGCGCGACGCCGATCGCGCACACCCCGCGAGTCAACCGAACTCAATGCGGTCCCGTGATTACCCCGACGCGGTCCGCAGTCTATGAACCGGAGCCCGTGAAGATGAGGTCGATTCCGGTTTGCTTGGCAAAGTAGTCGCCGCCGATCTCACCCCGAAGCCTGCATCATCGACTTTGCGTGGCGACGAAGCCCATTCGATGTGAGTGGTCCGATTCGTGTGAGGAGTGCGCAAACCTGTTCCCACACCGGATGCGATCTCGCCGACCTCGATGGCTAGTCCTCGTCCTCCGGTTCGGGCTCATCCATCCATGCCTGATACTTCGGACTCTTCAGAGCGAGGTGGATTGCACTGAAACCCCGGTGCAGTGTGATGACCGCTTTCGGCAGATCCCACCGGATAGTTGCCTCAGGTCCGGGTTCGGCGCTCGTGGCTGCCCCCAGGAGTGCGGTAAATGCCACATCGAGGTTCGTGAACCCCTCGACCAGCAACGGGCGAACTTCTGCCTTGGGAATACCTAGATCTGCCAGGTCCGAGACGAAGATTGAGATGTAGTGCATCGAACGGTTCCGCCTGAACATGTTCGCCTTCGGCCGGCAGACATGAAGGTTCGTTCGTATCGAGCCGCCACCTTGCCTGAGTTCGACGAGTTCCCATCCAGCTTGTGCGCAGAAGGGTTCGAGGTCGTCGACGGCCCAGGTCCAGTCGAATTCTGCGGCGAGGCGGGCGATCCGGGTGGCGCCTTCGATGTCGACGTGCATGTGTGGATGCTAATTCCTTGTTGATCGTTGTTGATGACGCCCCAATCCGGGGGCCGTCGAAGTGAGGGCTGGCGGGTTGTCGGTCATCGGATGCCAGCGCCGAAGGTGACGACCTTGCCAGCAGGCCTGACGACATCAGGTCGGTGATCCATTGTGGCGGCAATCTGGGGCGGAGTTCGAGGGCTCGGGGCAACAACCATCGATCCGGTTTCACGTGAAACGAAGGCCGACTATTCCTCCTGGGGGAGGGGAGGGGCTCACATGTAGTACGGCATGTTGTCGATCGAATATCCGAACATGCACAGTGCACCCCCGACGAACAAGAAGGCAATCGCGAAGCTGAGCATGACCGGTCTCCCGGATCGCCATGCCAGTGCAAGTGGAATGAATACGACGGCGACTACTCCCAGCGGCAACAACCAGCAGAGCCAATACTTCAGACCGCCCGGCGGAAAGGACTGGACTTCCATTTTCTGCTGTAGTTCGAAGACCACGGGCCAATAGCTCAGGCCGCACACGAGCATCCCTATCAAGGCCCCAAGGGTCATCAATCCGAGAGGGAATCCGGAGCGCTCGTTGGACATGTCGACAACGATAGGCACCTGACCTTCACCGTGCTGCCGGATTCGGTTTCACGTGAAACACCTCTCGGACACAAAAGCGGGCCCCGGAAAATCCGGGGCCCGCATTCGATCAAGGGGGAGTGTCAGTCCTTGAGGACAACGACTCGGCGAGACGGTTCAGCGCCTTCGCTCTCGCTGGAAACACCGGCAACCTTGGCGACGGCGTCGTGAACGATCTTGCGTTCGAACGGCGTCATCGGAGCAAGCTCTTCGCGTTCGCCGGTCTCGAGAACACGCTGTGCAGCTTCCGCACCGAGAGCACTGAGTGCCTCACGCCGGCCCGCACGCCACCCGGCGATGTCGAGCATCAAGCGGCTGCGCTCTCCGGTCGACTGCTGAACAGCCAGACGAGTCAGCTCCTGGAGAGCATCCAGAACCTCACCCTTACGTCCCACAAGCTTGGTCAGGTCGTCGCCGCCGTCGATGCTGACGATTGCCCGATCGCCCTCGACGTCAAGGTCGATGTCTCCGTCGAAATCGAGCACGTCGAGCAACTGCTCGAGGTAGTCGCCGGCGATCTCGCCCTCTTCGATCAAATCGTCATCGGAATCGTCGATGTCTACATCCACATCGGTAACCGGCGCAGTGGTCTCGGTGCTCACGTCTGCGTTCTCTCCATCCACAACGATGTCAGCTTCACTGGACATTGGTCGTTCTCTTTCCTGGATCAGCGCCGTTTATTGCGCTTGGGGGAGTTGCCGCGGTTGCTCTGTGGCCGGTTCTGTTTCGGTTTCGACGTCGAACCACCACTGGAACCCGAGGGCTTCGGCTGAGGCTTCTTGAGCGAAACTTCCGGGGCGTCACCGTCGGCGTCGGCTGAATCCGCGGTCTTCAGCGCAGCCGGGGATCCCTTCTTCTTACCGGGATCGGGACGGGCACCGGGCTTAGGCGCATTGTCGTTGCGGCGAGTGATCGCTTCCTGCTTCTTCGCTTCTTCTTCGGCATCGATCTTGCGGAAGACGAGGTGCTGCTGACCGTAGGTCCAGATGTTGTTCGACACCCAGTACAGGAGGATCGCGATCGGAAGGAACGGTCCACCGACCAGAACGCCGAGCGGGAAGACGTACAGCGCGAGCTTGTTCATGATCGCGGACTGCGGGTTCGCGGCAGCTGCTTCGCTCTGACGGGCAACCGAAGCGCGTGAGTTGAAGTGGGTCGCGATGCTGGCGATGATCATCAACGGAGCGGCCACGAGAATGATGTTCAGGCGTGACGGAAGCTCGGGAACGTTCTCGGTGACATAAGCCTGAAGCTGCGCAACCGGCGTCGTGATCGCGGCCGAGATGGGCGCGCCGAACAGACGAGCATCCAGGAACGACTGGACGTCAGTGGCCGAGAAGACGTAGTTCGGGGTGTTGAGGTTGTCCTCGGCGCTCATGCCCAGCTGGCCCATGCCGGTGCCGGTGCGGTTGAACGAGCGCAGGACGTGGAACAGACCGATGAACACCGGAGCCTGAGCCAAGACCGGGAGACAGCCCATGATCGGGTTGAATCCGTGCTCCTTCTGGAGCTTCTGCATCTCGACGGCCTGGCGCTGACGGTCGCCCGAATACTTCTTCTGCAATGCCTTGATCTGCGGCTGCAGTTCCTGCATCTGGCGGGTCGTGCGGACCTGCTTCACGAACGGCTTGTACAGAACCGCACGCAAGGTGAACACCAGGAACACCACGGAGAGCGCCCAGGCTATTCCGTTGTCCGGGCCGAGAATGAACCCGAAGACCTTGTGCCAGACCCACAGAATCGCGGATACCGGATAGTAAATGAAATTGAGCACGGCTCTAAGTACTCCTCTGTTCGTCCGTCGGACTGTGACACGCTGCGCGTGCTTCCGGACAGCTATGGCGGCTACCCGCATCACGGTCACGACGGGCAGGGACAGGGTCCCACCCTCCAGAATGCCAGGGGGCACACTTCGCCAACCGCACCACAGTCAAGAAAAGGCCTTTGATCGCCCCGTGAGTGCGCAGCGCTTCGACCGCGTATTCACTGCAGGTGGGGGTGAACCGGCAGGTCGGCATCCTCAAGGGCGACACATACGTCCGGTACAACTCGATACAGAAGATGAGAACAGTGGCGGGAGCGCGACGCACAGCCTTCAACACCGTGATGACACGGGAGGCTCTGGGAGTCTCGATCTGCTCAGAGAGCGGAGTACTCATGGCTCTTCACTTACCGACACCAATAGGTTCATTTTGGTCAGGCCCCCACGCAACTGCTTGGCCAGTTCGGCTGAACTGGCGGTAGCTGCGCCCGGAAGTGCGCGGATAACCACGTCCGTCTCCGGCGAAACCTGCCCGACGAAATCTGCACAGATATGACGAAGCCGGCGTGCGACTCGATGTCGAATCACCGCCGGCCCGACAGCCTTGCTCACGATCAGCCCGAAACGGGGACCGTGATTTGTTACTACCAGCGCCTCTACTTGCTCGCGATCGAACGCGTGCACGACAAGGTCGCGTCTTCCCATACGACGCCCGCGTCGCACCGCCACGGAGAAATCCGCGTGGCGACGCAACCGAGACGGCTCAGGCAACACCCCGAGCTCCTGAACTCGAAATCAGATCAGGCGGTGAGGGAATCGCGGCCCTTACGGCGACGCGCCGAAACGATTGCACGACCCGCACGGGTACGCATACGAAGACGGAAGCCGTGAACACGCGCGCGGCGGCGATTATTCGGCTGGAACGTCCGCTTGCCCTTGGCCACGGTCAACACTCCTCGAAGTTCATTGACGCCTCCCGGCGTCATTCAGTGATCGACGCCTTACGGCGCCTTTGGATCCAACAGGTACAGAACAATCAACTTCACTCGTTGTGGCTTGGAAGACCGATCCGACCTGACATATGTAGCCAGCACGAAGCGATCACCACCAGCGGGTGACCGTTCGAGGTTACTTACCACCGTTGCCAAGGTCAAACCAGCCCGATTCGGAGCCCTCTCGCGGCAACCGCGACGACACGCCGATACTTCCATCATTCCGCAGATTCCATTCGCGGTGTGCATACGGCCGTGACCTCGAGCGAGGCGGCAAGTGTGACCTTGGCAACAGTTCCGCTACGGACTGCAGGTGACCTGAAGGCAACCCGGACAGTTCCACCGGCGCATGCTCCCGACAAGGCCTCATCAGCACATACGGGTACGAGCGCCGGACGCGACCCCGAATCCCGAGTTTCCACATTCATCCACAGGGCTGTGAGTGTTGACGCATCCCCGACACCAAGTGGCGAACGCCTCGAGTTCCGACAAAGTTGCAGGTAGATCAATTTCTCGATCACTTTGACGAATTTGGTTGACGAAAAAACCGACTCAGTGCAGGTTTGTCCACATCTGTGGATAATTGTGTGGAAACACAGCCCAGGTGGCATATTCGTAGCCTGTTACGGGGTTCTCACCCCGGGTGGTAATCCACCGAATCATTCGACGCCGCAGCCATACGCTCGGCAGCTGCAGCACACCCACTGTCGGCGAAACACGGGAAGGAACCACGTGAACGACGATCCCAACGCGCTCGCACGGGTCTGGGTCGACGTGGTTGCAGAACTCACGAGTGATGACCCCGGAAGTAATCTTCCGGCTTTGAGCAGCAAGCAGAAGGCATTTGTCCGTCTGGTGAGGCCTCTCACACTTGCTCAGGGTTTTGCACTCCTCTCGGTTCCATCGCCATTTGCTCAAGAGACGATCGAGCGCGATCTACGCGAGCCGATCCTGCAGGCACTCGGACGCCACCTCGGCGGCCAGGTCGAGGGACTCGGTGTCCGCATCGCACTCGAAGACGATGCCGACGCACCCGCCGAACCGGTCGAGGAGCGCACGGGCAGCCGTCAGTTCGAGTCGGTCAACTCATCGGGCGCATACCGTCGGCGCAGATTCACCGAAGGCGACGGCGAACCTTCGGACTCCGAGACTGCCGAGACCGAAGAAGTCGACGACGACCGCGAAGCACTCGCGAGCGTTCACGAATCGTGGCCGTCGTACTTCACGAAGCCGCCCGCTACTCCTTCTGCTTCTGGGTCCGGCGCGAACAGTCTCAACGCGAAGTACACCTTCGACACTTTTGTGATCGGATCGTCCAACCGATTCGCTCATGCCGCTGCCGTCGCGATCGCGGAGGCGCCGGCGCGTGCGTACAACCCCTTGTTCATCTGGGGAGCTTCGGGCCTGGGCAAGACGCACCTTCTTCACGCCGCCGGCCACTACGCACAGCGACTGTTCCCCGGCATGCGGGTCAAGTACGTCTCGACCGAAGAATTCACCAACGACTTCATCAACAGTCTTCGTGACGACCGCAAGGTCGCGTTCAAACGTCGATACCGGGAAACGGACGTCCTGCTGGTCGACGACATCCAGTTCATCGAAGGCAAGGAAGGTATCCAGGAGGAGTTCTTCCATACCTTCAACACCTTGCACAACGCGAACAAGCAGATCGTTGTCTCCTCGGACCGTCCGCCCAAGCAGTTGGCAACCCTCGAGGAGCGTCTGCGGACGCGCTTCGAATGGGGCCTGATCACCGACGTTCAGCCGCCTGAGCTCGAGACGCGTATCGCGATTCTGAGCAAGAAGGCGAGGATGGATCGCCTCGAGGTCCCGCACGACGTCCTCGAGCTGATCGCCAGCCGTATCGAGCGCAACATTCGTGAACTCGAGGGCGCGTTGATCCGCGTCACCGCTTTTGCCTCGCTCAACCGCCAGCCGTTGGATCTGACGTTGGCCGAGGTGGTCCTGCGCGATCTGATGCCCGATTCGTCGAGCCTCGAGATCAACGCGGCGACGATCATGGCGGTGACGGCCGAATACTTCAACATGTCGATCGACGACCTGTGTGGGCCGGGTAAGGCCCGGCCACTCGCTCAGGCCCGTCAGATCTCGATGTATTTGTGCCGTGAGCTCACTGATTTGTCATTGCCGAAGATCGGTCAGACGTTCGGCCGTGACCACACGACGGTCATGTACGCCGACAAGAAGATCCGTAAGGAAATGACGGAACGCCGCAAGGTGTACGACCAGGTTCAGGAGTTGACCGCAAGGATCAAGCAGCGCTCCAAGCGCTGACCTGCACTTATTTCGATCGATGCCGCTCGAGGCAGAGGTTTCCCTCGAGCGGCATCGGTGTATTCGAAGGGTTCCACGTGCGGTCCCCTCGAGGGCGGTTGTCCACCTCGAGGGACGACACGCCGGAGCCGGACACGCCGATAAGAACAAACTCTTCGTTTCTTGTGAAAAGTATTCACATCTGTGGATAACTGTGTTGATAACTCCGAAAGTCTGTGGAGTTCTCGAGGAGGAATCCGAAAACTTTCAGAGAGTGCACAGAGGGGGTCGATTGGTCCTCGAGTCTGTCCTCGAGAAGTGCACAGGCCCTCGAGGGGACCTACCAGCGTCGACAACCGTTGCTCCACAGATTGCACAGGACTTATTACTACTACTGAGAATTTCCTAGGAAAAGCTCTTTGAAAATAGTTCTGGGGACAACTCCTGTTGAGAACCTCGCCTCAGGCTGCGCTCGTCCCGGCTTCGGCTTTCCACTTGCGCCCTCGAGGGCATACGGTGGGCATCGCTTGGTCTGTGTCAGACTTCAAGTGAGCTGATGCAGATCCGCAGCAGACGAACATGCCTACCGAGAGGAATAACCCGGCGATGGAGCTTGGAAGCCTGAAGTTTCGCGTTTCCCGGGAAGAGTTCGCTGATTCAGTAGCGTGGGTTGCTCGTAGCCTGCCCTCGAGGCCGCCTGTGCCGGTTCTCGGCGGAGTTCTTCTCGACGCAACCGAAGCCGGCCTCACCGTTTCCGGGTTCGACTACGAGGTATCTGCGCAGGTCCGCGTCTCGGCAGATGTCACAACTGCAGGTCAGGCACTCGTCTCCGGACGCCTCCTTGCCGATATCACCAAATCGCTTCCCAACAAGCCGGTCGATGTGACCCTCGAGGGCACTCGCGTGCTCATCTCGTGCGGAAGCGCCAAGTTCTCCCTGCCCACGATGCCGGTCGAGGACTACCCCCAGCTTCCGACGCTTCCGCAGCAGTCCGGGTCCATTCCCGTCGACCTGTTCTCCGAAGCCATCAGCCAGGTAGCCGTAGCAGCCGGCAAGGACGACACCCTTCCGATGCTCACGGGTATCCGTGTCGAGATCGAACAGAATTCGATCGTCCTCGCCGCTACCGACCGCTTCCGTCTCGCTGTTCGTGAACTCGAGTGGACTCCCGCAAACCCCGACGTCCAGGCTGCTGTTCTCATCCCTGCCAAGACTCTGTCCGAGTCCGCGAAAACGCTTGCCGGCAATGCAAATTCGCCGGTCGAGTTGGCTCTCGGTTCCGGTACGACCATCGGAAACGACGGACTCCTCGGCATCGTCAACGACGGACGCCGCACCACGACGCGCCTCCTCGACGCCGAGTTCCCGAAGTTCCGTCAGTTGCTGCCTGCTCAGCACACCGCGATGGCAACGGTCGAGGTCACGCCTCTCATCGAGGCCATCAAGCGTGTAGCACTCGTCGCCGAGCGTGGCGCACAGGTTCGCATGCAGTTCTCCGCTGACGGCCTGCTCCTCTCTGCGGGTGGCGACGACGCCGGCCGCGCAGAAGAGACACTCAACGCGTCGTTCCAGGGCGAAGCACTCACCATTGCGTTCAACCCCGGTTACCTGATCGACGGGTTGAACTCGCTTCACAGCGAAAACGTTCTGTTCGGCTTCACCACTCCCAGCCGTCCGGCTGTTCTTCGCCCCGCGGCCGAGGAAGAGCCCACGGCAGACGAGTCCGGTAACTTCGCTGCGCCCTCGAGCGAGTACACGTACCTGCTGATGCCGGTTCGCCTCCCGGGCTGAGTGGTACCCCGCACTTCAGTTCGCGCCTGACCAGGGAGAACAGTATGAAGATCGGACTCGTAGGTCTCGGCAAGATGGGTTTCAACATGCGTGAGCGCTTGCGCGCGCATGGCCTCGAGGTGATCGGATACGACCCTCGACCGGAAGTCACCGATGTCGGGTCACTTGCCGAACTCGCTGCTTCCCTCGAGGGACCTCGAGTCGTCTGGGTGATGGTTCCGGCCGGTGAAATCACCCAGAGCACCATTGCCGAGCTGGCGGATGCCCTCGAGGGCGGTGATCTGGTCATCGACGGTGGGAACTCGCGTTACACCGACGATGCTGTCCATGCCGAGCTTCTGGGCGCCCGTGGGATCGGTTTCCTCGACTGCGGTGTCTCCGGTGGCATCTGGGGCCGTGAGAACGGCTACGGCCTGATGGTGGGCGGATCCGAGCCCGACGTGGCGAAGGCAATGCCGATCTTCGACGGCCTTCGCCCCGACGGCGACGCTGCAGACGGCTTTGTCCACGCCGGTCCCGTCGGTGCTGGTCATTACGCGAAGATGGTGCACAACGGCATCGAATACGGCCTGATGCAGGCGTATGCCGAGGGGTACGAGCTCCTCGAGGCGGAAAGCCTGATCGCGGACGTTCCCGGTGTGCTCCGAGCCTGGTCGAAGGGAACCGTCGTACGCTCGTGGTTGCTCGATCTGCTTGTCGACGCCCTCGAGGAGGATCCGGAGCTTGCGCAGATCACGGGCTATACCGAGGATTCCGGTGAGGGCCGCTGGACGGTAGAGGAAGCTATCAAGCACGCTGTCCCCGCTCCCGTCATCTCCGCTGCTCTGTTCGCGAGATTTGCTTCACGACAGGATGATTCACCGGCCATGAAGGCGGTGTCGGCCTTGCGTAATCAGTTCGGTGGTCACGCGGTCAAGAGCGCTTCGCCCAAGAATTCGGCTTCTGGAAGCTAAGTGTTCGTTCGTAGATTTTCGCTGCGGGACTTCCGATCCTGGGATTCGCTGACGCTGGACCTCACGCCGGGAACAACTGTCTTCCTCGGTTCGAACGGGCACGGTAAAACCAACGTCCTCGAGTCACTGGGGTATCTGTCCACGTTGTCCTCTCATCGAGTGTCCACGGATGCACCGATGATCCGCAGCGGTTCCGCCAGTGCTTTTGCTGGTGCAACGGTGGTCAACAATGGGCGCGAACTGACCATCGACGTCGAACTGATCGAGGGAAAGTCCAACCGCGCCAGGATAAATCAGTCGCCGACACGTCGTCCGCGTGAAGTGTTGGGGATTCTTCAGTCGGTGATGTTCGCGCCGGAAGATCTGTCGTTGGTTCGCGGTGATCCTGGCGATCGTCGGCGCTATCTCGACGAGTTGTTGACGTCGCGGATTCCCCGA
This sequence comes from Rhodococcus sp. IEGM 1241, assembly GCF_033142365.1. Classification (NCBI taxonomy): domain Bacteria; kingdom Bacillati; phylum Actinomycetota; class Actinomycetes; order Mycobacteriales; family Nocardiaceae; genus Rhodococcus; species Rhodococcus sp. IEGM 1241. The sequence continues at coordinate 562,682 of NZ_JAWLSE010000006.1, read as the reverse complement.
ATGGCTGCCGTCCGTGCGGATTACGACAAAGTGCTGCGTCAGCGCTCAGCCCTACTCAAAACTGCTGGTGCGGCTTTGCGCCGCGGTTCTCGTGGTGGCGAGTCCGACAACGTCCTCTCAACCCTCGAGGTGTGGGACGGGCATCTGGCCGCTCACGGCGCACAATTGTTGGCCGGGCGCCTCGAGTTGGTCCATGATCTGGCGCCCCACCTGGCGGAGTCGTATCGTTCCATCGCACCCGAGTCCCGGCCGGCGTCGATCCGATATAAGAGCAGCCTGGGTTCGTCGTTGGATCCCGAATTCACCGATCCTGCAAGGATTTCCGGAATCGACGACGTTGCATACCTCGAGGAGAGATTCCATCTCGAGTTGGCACAGATGAGGTCGAAGGAAATCGATCGCGGAGTGTGTCTGGTCGGTCCGCATCGGGACGACCTGGAGCTGGTTCTCGGCGACAGTCCGGCGAAAGGCTTTGCCAGTCATGGTGAATCGTGGTCGTTCGCGCTTTCGCTGAGACTGGCAGGTTTTGCCCTGTTGCGCGCGGACGGCAGCGACCCGGTCCTGATGCTCGACGACGTATTCGCGGAATTGGACCGTCGTCGGCGTCGTGCGCTCGCCGCTGTTGCGGCTACCGCAGAACAGGTGCTGATCACGGCCGCCGTTCCCGAGGACGTACCGGACGAACTCGAGGCGGCCAAGTTCGGCGTCGAAGCCTCCGATACCGGAGACGGTCGGATATCCCGGATAGTGCCCGTAGGCTCGACGGATCAGGAGGTCGAGTTCGATGACTGAAGACAGCAGCCCGGCCCCGGAGCCCGAGCTCAAGGGGATCGATCTGGCGCGCCGTGCCCTCGAGGAGGCACGCGCGACAGCCAAAGCCAACGGCAAGGCCGTCGGGCAGGGGCGCTCGTCGCCCAAATACGGAAGTGGCCGCCCGCGTCGACGCAGCGGTTGGTCCGGCCCCGGCCCGGATGCGCGGGACCCTCAGCCGTTCGGCGCTCTCACCAGCGCTATCTCCAAGTCGCGTGGGTGGTCCCCCAAGGTGTCCGAGGGCACGGTCCTCGGTCGGTGGCCGCAAGTCGTCGGAGAAGACATCTCCGCGCACGCCGAGCCGATCTCTCTGAAAGAAGGTGTTCTCAGCATCTCCGCCGAGTCGACGGCTTGGGCTACCCAGTTGCGCATGATGCAGTCCCAGATTCTGGCCAAGATCGCTGCTGCCGTCGGTGACGGCGTCGTGAAGACACTGCGCATCACCGGTCCGAGTGCGCCTAGCTGGCGCAAGGGTGAAAGGCATGTGAAAGGCCGCGGACCTCGCGATACGTACGGCTGAGGAAAACTCAACCAGGACCTGGTTCTACCTATTACTTCGTGTTACAGTTAAAACTCGCTAGTGAGTGAACTGTGTCACAAGGCTGTCGTTCCCTACCGATCGGCAGGCATGAAGGAGTAGCTAGATGTCGCAGAAGATATCGACACCCGCTTCGTCGTTCGCCGAGCCGGATCACATCCTGTTGCAGGCTCGCAATGTCGAGTTCGACTGGTCCGATCTGCCCATGCACTGGATTCCGGGCGATCCGTTCAGCACACACGTTCTCAACGTGCTTCACCTCCTCCTCCCAGCCGGTGAGGAGTGGTTTGTCGAGACCTTCAAGGAAGCTCTTCCTCTGATCGAGGACGAGAAACTCCGTGAAGACGTCGTCGGATTCATCGGCCAAGAGGCGATGCACTCCAACGCGCACTCGGGTGTCCTCGTCCATCTGAAGGAAAACGGCCTGGATCCGACGCCGTACACCCAGCAGATGGAGTGGGCATTCTCGAAACTGCTCGGACCGCGCCCGATGACAGGTCTGCGCGCCGAGAATCACCTGGTGGAGCGCTTGGCGATCATCGCGGCCATCGAACACATCACTGCTTTCCTCGGCGACTGGGTGCTCAACGCCAAGGGGCTCGACAAAGCCGGCATGCACCCGACCATGCTTGATCTTCTTCGCTGGCACGGCGCCGAAGAAGTCGAACACCGCGCCGTCGCGTACGACGTGATGCGCTACTTCGACAAGCGTGAGACCCGCCGGATCCGTACCCAGATCCTCGTCACGCCCGCAATCGTGTGGCTGTGGATTCGCGGTACCCGGTTCTTGATGCGCAACGATCCCGAGCTTGCCGCTCAGGCTCCCAGCCGTCGACGGCCCCACCTGTCCGATTTCATCGCGGCCGGAAAGCGTGGCACAGTTCCCACGTCGTTCGAGCTGGTCAAGCGGATGTCGACGTACTTCAGCAAGTCCTATCACCCCAGTAACGAGGGCTCGACCGCCCAGGCGGTGCAGTACCTGGCGTCGTCACCCGCAGCTCAGGCGGCTGCACGGTGATTTCACTCTCGAGGGTCAAGGACGTCATCTCCGGTCACGACGGGTTGCCGCGTTTTCCGGCGCCACCCGATTTGTCCGGAAAGAACCGTCCCGACCGTGCCATGCGCATCACGGAGTTATTGGCGGACAAGTACCTTCGGGTGTTGACGGCCTACGACTACAACCCCGAGATCGCTGGCCACAACCCCGACACGGCCATGAACATGGTGGTCAGTACGCGTGAGGTGGTGGCGACCGACGAGAACGTCGTTCGCCTGCGTTTCGAATCCGCCGACGGTTCACCGATTCCGCCGTGGCATCCGGGTTCGCACCTGGACTTCCATCTACCTTCGGGTCTGCGGCGTCAGTATTCGCTGTGCGGCGACCCTGCCGATCGCACGGGATACAGCGTCGCGGTTCGTCGGATCCCCGACGGCGGTGGCGGTTCCATCGAGATGCACGCTCTCCAGCCGGGTGAGCACGTCACGGTACGCGGCCCTCGCAACGGATTTCCCTTTGTGGGTGAAGGCAGTGCGCTGTTTGTTGCCGGCGGTATCGGTATCACGCCGATCATCGCAATGGTCCGTGCGGCAAGAGAATTGGGAATGGACTGGTACTTCGTGTACTCGGGCCGCTCTCGTGAATCCATGCCGTTCCTCGACGAGATCGCGAGCTGGGAACCCGAGCGTGTCTTCGTGCGCCCGGACGACGAGTTCGGATTGCCCACCACCGCAGACCTTCTCGGACGAGCGCCGGTCGGCGGCGCCGTGTACTGCTGCGGCCCGACGCCGATGCTCGACGCCGTCCGCCGCGGATTCCGCGATACACCCTCCACCGCTTTGCATTTCGAGCGGTTCGGGGCTCCGCCGGTGATCGACGGCAAGGAATTCGAAGTGCAGCTGGTCAATTCGGGTCAGGTGCTCACCGTGCCCGCCGACGAGTCCGCGCTCGACGTCATCAAGAAGACATTGCCCGGTGTCGGGTACTCGTGTCAGCAGGGTTTCTGCGGAACCTGTCGTGTGAAGGTACTCGCGGGCAAGCCCGATCACCGCGAAAGGCGTCTGACCGACACCGAACAGGAAACGGAGATGCTCATCTGCGTATCCCGTTCCGACGGTGGACGTCTCGTTCTCGATCTCTAGATATTTCCCGACTCCGAAGGGTTCGACAATGTCGAAGCACTCTCCTGTCCATGCCGTGACCGCGCGTCGCGTGACCAACGGTTCCGTCAGCCTGGCAGTGTTCGAGCAGGGCAAGGCAGACGGCGAGACCATCGTCCTGGTGCATGGTTGGCCCGACACCCATGAATTGTGGAACCGCATCGTGCCTTTGCTGGCAGACGACTTCCGCGTCGTCAGCTACGACAGCCGCGGGGCCGGTGAGAGCACGATCCCCTCGAGGGTGCAGGACTACCAACTGAGCGCACTGGCCGGCGATCTTTTTGCCGTCATCGACGCGGTCAGCCCGGGCAAGCCGGTGCACGTCCTGGCACATGACTGGGGATCCGTGGAAACGTGGGAAGCGGTCTGCGAGCCGGGTGCCGAAGAGAAGATCGCGTCGTTCTCGTCCATCTCGGGCCCCAATCTCGATCATCTCGGCAAGTGGATCCGGGCGAGCGTGTCCAAGCGTCGTTTCCTCGGCCCAGCGGCGCAGGGAATTGCGTCGGCCTACACCGTTCTGTTCCAGATTCCCGGGCTGTGCACCCTCCCGTTGCGTCTGTGGTTCTCCAAGCACTGGCCGGCATTTCTGGGCTTCTTCGACGGTCTGGACCCCCGTGTGGTCAACACCGCGCCCACCATCGCCGACGACATGGTGAACGGACTCAAGCTTTATCGCGCGAACATCCGGCCGTCTCTCGGCAAGCCGCGGGATCGGTACACGGACGTGCCTGTTCAGCTCATTTTGAACAAGTACGACAAAGCCGTTCGTCCGGTGGGATACGAAGACACCGAAAAATGGGTCTCCGACCTGCAGCGACGTGAAATTGCCGCGGGACACTGGTCGCCGTTTTCACATCCGGGCGAGGTTGCCGAACATGCGCGGGCATTTATCGCGAGCCTGAGAGAGCGTCGCTCGGAGAAGCAAAGTTCCTAGCGTTTCACCTTCCGGGGATCGTAAAAATTCGTCTGCGGCGCAGCCAGGGGTGTCATTGGCCGCTTCTAGTCGGTGCTTACCAGTAAGATGGTCAACGGTAACTAGCGGCAACATTCTCGAACCCGCTCCGACGACACCCGCAAGGGCTTGCTGACGGCTGCGCTCGAGTATTGACGGAGAAGGAGAGCTACCCACCCGTGGCTGCCCAGAAGTCAGATACAAGCACTTCCAGCAAGGACTACAACGCGTCGTCCATCACCGTCCTCGAAGGACTCGAGGCGGTACGTAAGCGTCCAGGCATGTACATCGGTTCCACCGGTGAACGCGGCTTGCACCACCTCATTTGGGAGGTCGTCGACAACTCGGTCGACGAGGCGATGGCCGGACACGCCACCAAGGTCGAGGTCACCCTCCTCGAAGACGGCGGAATCCGCGTCATCGACGACGGCCGTGGCATCCCGGTCGGCATGCACGCCTCCGGAGTACCCACCGTCGAGGTCGTGCTGACCCAGCTGCACGCCGGCGGCAAGTTCGACTCCGACTCCTACGCCGTCTCCGGTGGTCTGCACGGCGTCGGTATCTCGGTGGTCAACGCGCTCTCGACCCGGCTCGACGTCGACATCAAGGTCGACGGCTACCGGTGGCAGCAGACGTACACCGATTCCAAGCCGGGAGAGCTCGTACAGGGCGACCCGACGAAGGAGACCGGCACCACCGTCAGTTTCTGGGCTGATCCCGAGATCTTCGAGACCACCCGCTACAACTTCGAGACCGTTGCGCGTCGTCTGCAGGAAATGGCCTTCCTCAACAAGGGCCTGACCATCACGCTGACCGACGAGCGCGCCGAGGTCATCGACGACGAAGCTGCCGAGGTAGCCGAGGCTCCCAAGTCTGCTGCCGAAGAAGCCGAAGAAGCTGCTCAGGCAGCGCCGCGTAAGTCCAAGACCCGTATCTACCACTACCCCGGTGGACTCGAGGACTACGTTCGGCACATCAACAAGAGCAAGACCCCGATCCACAACTCGGTCGTGGGATTCACCGCCAAGGGCACCGGCCACGAGCTCGAGGTCGCAATGCAGTGGAACTCCGGCTACTCGGAGTCCGTGCACACCTTCGCCAACACGATCAACACCCACGAGGGTGGTACCCACGAAGAGGGCTTCCGCGCCGCACTGACCGCAACGGTCAACAAGTACGCGCTCGAAAAGAAGCTGCTCAAGGACAAGGATCCCAAGCTCACCGGTGACGACATCCGTGAAGGACTTGCGGCCATCATCTCGGTGAAGGTCGGTGAACCCCAGTTCGAGGGTCAGACCAAGACCAAGCTCGGCAACACCGAGGTCAAGTCCTTCGTACAGAAGGCGTGCAACGAGCACCTCGCGCACTGGTTCGAGGCGAACCCCGCCGACGCGAAAACCATTGTGAACAAGGCTGTTTCGTCGGCGCAGGCCCGCGTCGCCGCGCGTAAGGCGCGTGAGCTGGTCCGTCGTAAGAGTGCGACCGACCTCGGTGGCCTGCCAGGCAAGCTCGCCGATTGCCGCTCCAACGATCCGGAGAAGTCCGAGATCTACATCGTGGAGGGCGACTCCGCAGGCGGCTCGGCCAAGTCCGGCCGAGACTCGATGTACCAGGCGATCCTCCCGCTTCGCGGAAAGATCATCAACGTCGAGAAGGCGCGTATCGATCGCGTCCTCAAGAACACCGAAGTCCAGTCGATCATCACCGCGTTCGGCACGGGCATCCACGACGAGTTCGACATCGCCAAGCTGCGCTATCACAAGATCGTGCTCATGGCCGACGCCGACGTCGACGGTCAGCACATCGCAACGCTGCTGCTCACGCTGCTGTTCCGCTTCATGCGGCCGCTCGTCGAGCACGGCAAGGTCTACCTCGCGCAGCCGCCGCTGTACAAGCTCAAGTGGCAGAAGGGTGCGCAACCGGAATTCGCGTACTCCGACCGCGAGCGCGACGCGATGGTCAAGGCAGGCCTCGAGTCCGGCAAGAAGATCAACAAGGACGACGGCATCCAGCGCTACAAAGGCCTCGGCGAGATGAACGCCAAGGAGCTGTGGGAAACCACGATGGACCCGACGGTGCGCGTTCTGCGTCTCGTCACGCTCGACGATGCGGCTGCTGCCGACGAGCTGTTCAGCGTGCTGATGGGCGAAGACGTCGAAGCACGACGCAGCTTCATCACCCGCAATGCCCGGGACGTTCGTTTCCTCGACGTGTAGGCCTGCGGCCTTGTGAGCGGTTGCGGAGTCCCCGGACTCCTTTTCCGCGCACAGGGGCTTGCCCCCTCTTTTAAGAAAGTGAGCTCATGACCGACACCACGTTGCCACCGGACGGTCCGCAACACGACCGGATCGAACCGGTCGACATCCAGCAGGAAATGCAGAACAGCTACATCGACTACGCCATGAGCGTCATCGTCGGTCGCGCTCTGCCGGATGTCCGCGACGGACTCAAGCCGGTGCACCGCCGCGTGCTCTACGCGATGTACGACAACGGATATCGCCCGGACCGCGGATACGTGAAGTCTGCCCGTCCGGTCGCCGAGACCATGGGTAACTACCACCCCCACGGCGACTCCTCGATCTACGACACGTTGGTCCGTATGGCCCAGCCGTGGTCACTGCGTTACCCGCTCGTCGACGGTCAGGGAAACTTCGGATCCCGCGGCAACGACGGCGCAGCCGCCATGCGTTACACCGAGTGCAGGCTCACGCCGCTCGCGATGGAAATGCTGCGCGAAATCGACCACGAGACAGTCGATTTCACCCCGAACTACGACGGCAAGACGCAGGAACCGACGGTTCTGCCCAGCCGTATCCCGAACCTTCTGATCAACGGTTCCAACGGCATCGCCGTCGGTATGGCCACCAACATTCCGCCGCACAACCTGCGTGAAGTTGCCGAGGCCATCTACTGGGCGCTCGAGAACTTCGAGGCGGACGAGGAAGCCACCCTCGCGGCCGTCATGGAGCGCATCAAGGGGCCCGACTTCCCGACGCACGGGCTCATCGTCGGTGGACAGGGCATCCAGGATGCCTACACCACCGGCCGTGGCTCCGTCCGTATGCGAGGCGTCGTCGAGATCGAAGAAGATGCCAAGGGCCGCACCACGATCGTCATCACCGAGCTGCCCTACCAGGTCAACCCGGACAACCTGATCACTTCCATCGCGGAGCAGGTTCGTGACGCCAAGATCGGTGGCATCTCCGACATCCACGACGAGTCCTCGGACCGCGTCGGCATGCGCATCGTCGTCACCGTCAAGCGTGACGCCGTTGCCAAGGTCGTGCTGAACAACCTCTACAAGCACACCCAGCTGCAGACCAGCTTCGGCTGCAACATGCTCTCCATCGTCGACGGAGTGCCGCGCACGCTGCGCCTCGACCAGATGATCCGTCTGTACACGACGCATCAGCTCGAGGTCATCGTTCGTCGTACCAGGTACCTGCTTCGCAAGGCGCAGGAGCGCGCCCACATCCTGCGCGGTCTGGTCAAGGCCCTCGACGCTCTGGACGAGGTCATCGCCTTGATCCGTGCGTCGCAGACCGTCGACATCGCTCGCGCCGGATTGATGGAACTCCTCGACGTCGACGAGATCCAGGCCGACGCCATCCTCGGCATGCAGCTGCGTCGTCTGGCCGCCCTCGAGCGTCAGAAGATCGTCGACGAGTTGGCCGAGATCGAACTCGAAATCGCGGACCTCGAAGACATTCTGGCTCGCCCGGAGCGTCAGCGCGCGATCGTTCGTGACGAGCTCAAGGAAATCGTCGACAAGTACGGCGACGACCGTCGTACCCGCATCATCGCCGCCGACGGAGACGTCAACGACGAGGATTTGATCGCCCGCGAAGACGTCGTCGTCACGATCACCGAGACCGGCTACGCCAAGCGCACCAAGACCGATCTCTACCGATCACAGAAGCGCGGCGGCAAGGGTGTTCAGGGTGCCGGCCTCAAGCAGGACGACATCGTTTCGCACTTCTTCGTCACCTCGACGCACGACTGGCTGCTGTTCTTCACCACGAAGGGCCGCGTCTACCGCGCGAAGGCTTACGAGCTGCCCGAGGCGAGCCGTACCGCTCGCGGTCAGCACGTTGCCAACCTCCTGGCCTTCCAGCCGGACGAGCGCATCCAGTCCGTCATCCAGATCAAGACGTACGAAGACGCGCCATACCTGGTGCTCGCCACACGCAACGGTCTGGTCAAGAAGTCCAAGCTCACCGACTTCGACTCCAACCGCAGCGGTGGCATCGTCGCCATCAACCTGCGCGGTGAAGACGAACTGGTCGGCGCTGTTCTCTGCTCTGCCGACGACGACCTGCTTCTCGTCTCGGCACAGGGCCAGTCGATCCGCTTCTCGGCCACCGACGAGGCACTGCGTCCGATGGGCCGCGCCACTTCCGGTGTCCAGGGCATGCGTTTCAACGGTGACGACGAGCTGCTCTCGCTCAACGTCGTTCGTGAAGGAACGTTCCTCCTGGTCGCCACCTCGGGCGGTTACTCCAAGCGAACCGGCATGGAGGATTACCCGGTGCAGGGTCGCGGCGGCAAGGGCGTGCTCACGATTCAGTACGACAAGAAACGTGGCACTCTGGTCGGTGCGCTCATCGTCGACGACGACGACGAGCTGTACGCGATCACCTCGGGCGGCGGCGTCATCAGGACGGCTGCCAAGCAGGTTCGTAAGGCGGGACGCCAGACCAAGGGCGTGCGTCTGATGAACCTCGGCGAAGGCGACACATTGCTCGCGATTGCGCGCAACGCCGACGAGCCCGAAGAGCTCGCTGCAGAGACCACCGACAACGCAGACAATGCCGATGGAGCTAAGGAGTCCTAGTGAGCACTCCCAACCAGCCGGGCAGTGACCAGAAGAGTGAAAGCACTTCAGGTTCGACGCCACCGAAGCCGGAGCAGGCAACTGCTCCGGCGGGGCCGCAGACCTCGAAACCTGCAGCTCCAGCGGACGGCGGACCCAAAGCTTCCGAGGCAGCTCCGGCGCCCAAGGCACCGGAGCCGCCTCGCGGCCCGTCGGATTCGGCCCAGAAACCGGCGGCTGCGGCTCCCGACGCCGCGGGTGCGGCCAAGGGTCAGGCTCCTTCCGTTCCTTCTGTGGCTCCGGCTGCGCCGGTAACTCCGGCGAAGGGTGATGGTCAGGCTCCGCCGCAACCGGTTGCCAATCAGGCTAGTGGCAGCCAGGCACCGCCGTGGCAACGGGGACCCCAGCCGTCAGGCCAGCCTCAGGGGCAGCCATCTCAGGCGCCGAAGGCTCCTGCTCAGAACCCGAGTGCTCAGAACCCGGCTGTTCAGAACCCGGGCAAGGCTCCGGCACCGCAGAATCAGGTTCCGCAAAGTCAGCCGCAGACCAACATCACGCGCCCGGCCGGCGCTGGTGCTCCTGCGGGTCGACCGGCAGCTCCTGCTGGGGGTAAGCCGCCTGCGGGTCCGCAGCGTCCTGCAGCGGCCGGCCCGGCACAGGGTGGTCCGGTACAGGGTGGTCCGGCCAAAAACCCAGCGCAGGGTGGTGCGCCGAAGGGACAGCCACAGGCGGGTCGCCCCGCTGCCGGTGCACAGACAGGTCGTCCTGCCGGCAACCCGTCGGCGCGTCCTGTCGTGACAGGAACGGCAGCTGCCGCAGCTACCGGTGGCGTCGCCGGCGCAGCGGCAGCCAAGGCTGTTGCACCCTCGGGCGCAAATCCCAAGGCTGCAAATGCCACGGTCGCCAATCCCACCGTCGCTAATCCGAAAGCAAAAGCCGCCGCGATCGACGGGCCGACTCGGCACATCGATCGCAAGGATCTGCCGAAGGACATGCCTGACCTCTCCGAGGCCAAGCATCCGTTGCCTGCTGCGGTGAAGGGTGAGAAAACTCACGCCGTATCGGCTTCGGTCGTGGACGGTGCGCCACTGCGCGCAACGGTCCAGATCCGTCGTATCGACCCGTGGTCCACGCTCAAGATCACGTCGGTGATCTCGGTGTCGCTGTTCTTCGTGTGGATGGTGGCCGTCGGACTGCTCTACGTCGTTCTCGACGGCATGGGCGTCTGGGATCGCCTGAACAACGCGTTCACCGACATCGTTGCCGACGGCGGCTCCGACGGTCTGGTGACGGCCGGCCAAGTGTTCGGCTACGCCGCGCTGATCGGTATCGCGAACATGGTGCTTTTCACGGCACTCGTCACGATCGGATCGTTCATCTACAACCTCTGCAGCGACCTGGTTGGTGGCGTCGAGGTAACTCTCGCCGACCGCGACTGACCTGCGAAAACATTGCTCCGCCGGGCCCGTTTTGGTGTCAGCGGCCCGGTGGGGTAATCTTTGGAATCGGTTCAGGGGCCTATAGCTCAGGTGGTTAGAGCGCTTTACTGATAATGAAGAGGTCGGAGGTTCAAGTCCTCCTAGGCCCACTCCCATGTGCCGAAGAAGGGTTGCTGGAATGAAGGTTTTCCTGCTTGTCGGGGCCGGAATTCTGGTAGCTCTCGGGGTCACCAAGCTGATCAAAAGTCAGCGCGGAGACAAGGTTTGGCACGATTTGGAAACAGGATAGAACCTAGGTACTCTGACTCCGGTCAGAAAACCGAACGGGGCCTTAGCTCAGTTGGTAGAGCGCTGCCTTTGCAAGGCAGATGTCAGGAGTTCGAATCTCCTAGGCTCCACAGTAAGAAAACACCCTCCCGGGATCCGGGAGGGTGTTTTTGTATGCCGATGTCCGGCCGGCCGGTGCCCGACTCGTGGCCCTCCCCTTTTGAGCGAACGGTACTTTCGGCGCACTGAAGGCGGTGAACATGCCGTTCGCTCGGAGTGGGGTGGCCAGAACAGCGCCCACTATGGACCGTTCGTCCCGAATTCTCCGGAAAGTCTAGTGGTCATAACCAGCCGGGCGTAGCGTGAGGAGAACCCAATTTCAGGAGGTTCGTAGTGCTTCACAACGACATTCCCAGCCACGGTGAAATTGCCGCACTCGCGGAGGTGGAAGGGCCCACCTGCATCACCATCGTGACTCCGACTGAAGATGCGCCGCAGGATCATGACAAAGCGCGCATCGCCTTCAAGGACCAGGTCCGCTCGGCACTCGCATCGGTGGAGGATCCGGCCGAGCGCAAGCTGTTCGAGGCCGAATACGCAGAGCTCGACGACGACGACGATTTCTGGCGCTTCCAGTCGCGCTCATTGGTCACGTACGCGACGCCGGAGCGTCTGGTGACCTTCCGCCTGCCCAACCGTCTGCAGGCGCTCGAAACGGTCAGCGATCGGTTTCATCTCAAGCCACTGCTCCGTTCGGTGACCTTCCCCCAGACGGCGTTTGTTCTCGCTCTCGCCGAAGGTTCGGTGCGATTGATCGAGATCGCCGCCGATCAACCGGCCGACGAGGTTCGTGTTCAGGGAATGCCGAAGAACGCTGCCGATCACGCGGGTAAGTCCTCGATCAACAGCCGAACTGAAGCCGGTCGGCTCTCGGGTTCGGACAGCCGAAAGCTGCGCGTCAATCAGTACGCCCGCGCAGTCGATCACGAGGTCCGTGGTGTCCTCGCCGGCCGTGACGTCCCCTTGATCCTGGCCGCTGCGGAACCCATCGCGTCGGTGTATCGCTCCGTGAATTCGTACCGCCACCTGGTCGACAAAACCGTCGAGGGAAACCCGGAAGCCTTGTCGACGCAGGAAGTGGCGGACGGTTCGCGTCCGGCGCTCGACGATTTCCACGCCGAGCAGTTGGCGGCGGTGCGGGACACCTTCAATGTGCGCACGGAACAAGGTCGCACTCAAACCGACGTCGCCGACGTGGCAACGGCCGCGACGTACGGACAGGTCGACACCGTTTTCATCGACATCGATTCCGTTGTACCCGGAAGTCTCGATCCCCAGACGGGCGCTCTCACGACCGGTGAGTCGACCAACGGAAGTACATACGGGGTCGTCGACGAGATCGCTCGTCGTGCGCTCCTGACGGGTGCTCGGGTCCTCGCTGTTCGCGCCGAGGACATTCCGGGCGGCGGCGCAGTTGCCGCGATTTTGCGCTTCGCCCCGTAAACAGACTGGACGCGTGTGCGCTTCGTGACCTGATTCGGGCACGGGGCGCATACGATTCCGGCATGAAACGTGTGTGGGAACGGCTGCGCCTCTACTGCAAGACGCTGCACCCGGTCGGGCTTGCCTTTGCTCTGGTCTTCTTCACCTGGTCGATGAGTCCTTCCCTGTTGCCGCGCGCGTGGTACTTGCAGGGCGTTGCGACGGGCATCTCGCTCGCGATGGGATACGGCGTCGGCGTGACGGTTGCCTGGATGATCCGCAAGTGCGGCGTCGAACCGCAGTGGTCGGATCGCACCAAGAAGATCGGCTGGCGAGTCTTGTTGGCCGCGGCCGTCATTCTGGTTCCGACGTTCTTGGTCCTCGGTTCGTGGTGGCAGCAGATCGTTCGCGATCTTGTCGAAGCTCCTCGCACCAATCAGGCGAATTACCTTCTGGTGCTGCTGATTTCGCTCGGAATCTGGTTCATCCTGCTCGAGGCAGGCCGTGGTCTTCGTTTCACCACCAACAAGCTCACCGCCGTCGCACTTCGGTTCGTTCCCCTCGAAGCGGCGAAGGTCGGCAGCTTGATCGTCATCTTCGCCCTCGGCATCTTCATCGTGAACGGTGCGCTGTACAACGGGTTGATTGCCTTCGCGAACTGGAGTTTCTCCGGTGCGGATCACGAAACACCGGACGGCATCGAACAACCCTTGATCGCTGAGCGCAGTGGTTCACCGATGTCCGCCGAAGCCTGGGATTCGCTCGGCCAGGAGGGGCGCACCTTCATGGGCAGCGGTCCCACCGCGGCCGAGATCACCGCATTGACCGGACGTGAAGCGAAGCAACCGATCCGGGTGTACGCGGGACGTGAATCCTCGGACTCGATCAATGGTGTCGCACAGCGGGTCGTCGACGAGTTGGAGCGCACCGGCGGATTCGACCGCGGAACCCTCGCAGTTGTCACGACCACCGGCCGCGGTTGGGTGAACGAGGACGTCGCGTCGGCGTTCGAGTACGTCGAGGGCGGGGACACGGCGATCGCGTCGATGCAGTACTCGTTCCTTCCGAGTCCGTTGGCCTTCATCGCCGACCGTGAGACGCCGATGATTGCCGGTCGCGCACTGTTCAACGCGGTGTACGCCAAGTGGATCGACCTGCCCGTGGAGACGCGACCCGAACTGGTTGTCTTCGGTGAGAGCCTCGGCTCCTACGGTGGCCAGGCCGCATTTGCCGGCGCTCAGGACATGATGACGCGCGTCGACGGCGCGCTGTGGGTCGGAACCCCCAACTTCACTGCTCAGTGGCAGGAAATCACGGACAGCCGCGACTCGGGCTCACCGGAGATCCTGCCGGTGATCGACGGTGGCCAGGCGATTCGGTTTGCCGGTGATCCGGAAGATCTGGAGCTGAAGTCCGACTGGGACGACGATCGCATCGTGTACTGGCAGCACGCCAGCGACCCGATCACATGGTGGTCCTTCGACCTGCTGCTCAACAAGCCGGATTGGCTCAAGGAACCGCTGGGTCGCGACGTGGATCCGGGAATGACGTGGGTACCTCTCGTGACCTTCTGGCAGGTAACCCTCGACATGGTCTTCTCGGCTGACGTCCCGTCCGGGCACGGTCACAATTACGGCGAGGATGCAGCGGACATGTGGGCCAAGATCCTGCACCCCGAGGCGTGGACCTCGGCTGATACCGACAAGCTTCGTTCGCTGCTGACCTCCAATCTGGAGCCCACGAAGTAGTCGTAAACGGTTGTAAGTCAGCCTGTTAAGGCGAAAACCTCACGAAAAAGTGTTACGTGAGGTATGTGTTACTCTGCGTTCGCTGTGTGCCAAGCCACAGCGCAGGCGAGCGTGGGGAGATCGAAACGTGAAGAGCAGAGCATGGTGGGCGGCCGGGGTTTCCGTCGCGGCACTGGTCATGGGTGCTGTGACGGCCCCTGCCGCAATGGCGGAGCCGGCGGATTTCTACACGCCGCCGTCGGAGCTTCCGGCAGGTGCCAACGGAGATCTCATCAAGAGTGAGCCGTCACCACTGCTGCTGAGCGTGCCCGGATCGAACGGTGCGTGGCCGGCAACCGCCACCAAGATCATGTACCGAAGCGAGGACGCCAAGGGTGCTCCCGTTGCCGTGACGGGGACCTACCTGGAACCGTCGAACCCGTGGACCGGGCAGGGGGCGCGTCCACTGGTTGCCGCAGCGGTAGGAACGCATGGGCAGGGCGATCAATGCGCTCCGTCCAAACTGTTCAACACCGGTATCGAGTACCAGTTCCCGACGGACGTCATGGTCGGCTACGAGTCCATCTGGGTGAACACGTTGCTGCTCAACGGCATCGCCGTCGTAGTCACCGATTACGAAGGCCTCGGAACTCCTGGCGATCACACCTACGTCAACCGCGAAGCCGAAGCGCACGCGGTTCTGGACTCGGTGCGTGCCGCTCAGCAGCTCCCGAACACGGGCATTCCCGCCGACGGCCCCGTCGGACTGTGGGGTTACTCGCAAGGTGGTGGAGCTGCCGCTGCCGCAACGGAATTGAAGCCGTCGTATGCTCCCGAGCTTGATCTCAAGGGCACGTACGCAGGTGCACCGCCCGCCGATCTGGCGGCGACGCTGCAGCAGGTCGACGGCACGTTCCTCACCGGAGTGATCGGCTACGCGCTCAACGGGATCCTTGCGCAGTACCCCGAGGTTCAGCCGCTGCTCGACGCCGAGATCAACGATCGCGGCCGACAGATGTTGGCCGCCACCAAGAACCAGTGCGTCGCCGAAAGTGGATTGCAGTTCGGCTTCCAGCAGTCGTCGAGTTTCACCAATTCCGGTGAATCACTCTCCGCAGTTCTGGCGCGTCTACCCATGGCGCAGGCAATCCTCGACGAGCAGAAGATCGGCAAGCTGACGCCGGAGTCGCCCGTGCTCATTCAGCATGGCCGCTCCGATGACATCGTTCCGTTCGGCCAGGGACAGCAACTGGCGCGAGACTGGTGCGGCAAGGGCGCGGCGGTGCAGTTCTCCGTCAACGAACTGCCCCCGATCATTCCGGGCATGGCAATCAATCATGCGACGCCGTACCTGGTGGGTACCCCGGAATCTGTCGGGTACATGATCGATCGCTTCAACAACGTCCCAGCGCCGTCCAACTGCTGAACGTGAACATCGAAAAGCCCCGGAACACAATCTGTTCCGGGGCTTTTCGTGTGTCGACTAAGCGGTCTTCTCGGCCGAGTTCTCTTCGAGCCGAGGGGGTGCGGAAGCGACCGGCGGATGCTCGCGTCGGCGGCTCTTGAAGAACACCGCGCCACCGATCACCGCGACACCGGCGATGACGAACACGGCGACGCGCTTGCGGCCACGAGGCTTCTCGGTGCGTTCCGCGGACTTCGTGGGGATAGCCTTTGCGCGCTCGACGCCCTTCTTGGCGAGGACTTTGCCCTGACGACCCAGGAACAACCCGACCTGCCCGGCGCCGCGAGCGACCGATGTGGCGACCACCGCGGCGATACGGCGAGCGTTGTCGGCTGCCTCGGACTCCTTGATACGAGCCGCTGTCTCTTCGAGGTAGGCGGCAGTCTCGTCGAAGGTGTCCTCGACGCGGGCGCGCGCGTGATCGAAGGTGTCGGGCAACTGCGTGCTGAGGGACTCGGTCACTCGTGTCATGACTTCACTTTGCCACAAGGGCTGTACCGGGGTAGGTCGGTCGCAGATCGGACTTACGATGGATGAATGTCGACCTCCCCTGCACGGTCCCGTCGAAGCCCAGGCCGACCTGCGATTACGTCGACAGAGGAGATTCTCGATGCAGCGGAACGGGTGGGTTTGGACCGCCTGACGCGGGCGGAGGTCGCACAGGTCCTGGGCGTTTCCGCTGCGACGATTCGCCATCACGTCGACTCGACCGATCGTCTGTACTCGTTGGCGTGTGCGAGAGCTTTCGGACGTCTGCAGTTGGATTCGGATTCGAAGTCCTGGCAGGACTACCTTCGGACGCTAGGTCAGCGGTTCGCTGAACTCGTGACTGCCACGCCTGGGCTCGAGGACTACGTGCTTCGAGGGCCTTACGAAGAGGGCACTCTGGCGCAGTTCGAGCGAATCATGAATGAGGTACTTCTACGGAAGCCTGAATTTGACCGTGCAACAGCACATTTGCTCGGCTCTCGGACACTGATCATTTCGGCGGCACTGCATACACCGGCGCGCAATCGTTACCCGGATTCGCAGTATCCGAAGCCTGAGACTCTCTCGGCTGTTGTTTCCTGGACGCTCGACGCCTTCCTTGTCGGTGCCGAAAAGATGATCGATTCCGGCCTCGTTCCTACGGTCGTTCCAACTCCTGACGCTTCTTGGACTCACATTTCGGATCACTGATGCCCTTCCGGGATAGGAAGGTAAGGCAACCCACATTAATTATTGCTACTGTGGCAATTATGAATAGACACAGGTGGAGGCCAAGATTCCTCGGCGCGGCCGGGGCCGCGTTAGTGCTCGCGCTCGCTGGATGTTCGTCATCGAACACGAACCCAGACGCTGACGGAAGTCCCGCAGCGAGGGGAAGCTATCCGGTGACCGTGAGCACGGAATCCGGAGACGTGACCATCGAGTCGGCACCTGAACGGATCGTGACCTTGGGGAACCCGGCGTTCGAGAACGTCGTGGCGCTGGGATCGCACCCCGTGGCCGCGAGCGTGACCAACATCGACAAGCTTCCCTATCTGGCGGACTACGTGGGAAACGAGGCGCTCGACGAGTCCTTGGCTGACATCTATGCAGGGCAAGTGAATTTCGAGCGGATGCTTGCGGTCGAACCGGATCTCATCATCGCGCCTGCCTGGCCGGCTTTCACCGAGCCCGGCACGTTGGAGCGGCTCCGAACGATCGCTCCCACTTTGATATTCGACATGCAGGACGCAGACAACGATTGGAGAGTCGGCGTTCAGCAGGTCGCGGATGCGTTGGGCAAATCCGAGCAGGGTGGCGAGTTGATCACCTCGGCAGTCGACGAATTTACGGGTGTGGCTGAGTCGAACCCAGGACTTGCGAAGCGGCCGTACTCATTCGGGCTCTACTACAAGGAGCAGATTTCGTTGGGATCGGGCGGAAACATACTGCGCCTCTTCGGGATGAAGCCGGCGGAGGACCAAGCCGCGGTGGAATCGACGGGAACTCCGGTGACGTATTCGGGTGAGACCGCGGGTGACGTCGACGGTGAAGCGGTACTTCTGATGCCGTCACCACGGGATTCCATCGCGAACCTCGAACAATCGCCTTTCTGGGAGTCGAATCTGAAATCCCGCGTCGTATGGCTCAGTGATGCGCAGGGTGAGGCGATCAACAATGCGGGTGTACTTGGAAAGACGTGGCTGCCGGGAAACCTGGGTGCCGCGTTGGGACAGTTGGGTTAGTCGAGCGTGGACAGGGCGAGAGAATCCCGGTTACCTGCGGGCATGGTCATGACCGCTGCCTCGATTGCTGAGGTTGAACAGCGAACGGACGACACCGTTCGAGTTGTGTTGCAGTCGAGCGAGTTCGGAAACCTGAGCGTTCGTGGGGCGGCGCCGGTGTTCAAGTTGTTCGTGCCTCGGGAGCCGGCGGACGAGATGATGCTCCCCACCTTGGGGTCGGACAAACTCGCGGTTCCCAGTTGGGAGGCCGACCCCCGGCGTCCGATCGGGCGTTCCTACACAGCAATCGATTTCAATCCTGGCGATCGTAGGATCACGTTCGATGTCATAGATCTCGGGAAACCGGATTGGTGGCTCAACCGGACGGGCGTAGGCAGTCGCGTTGGGGTGATCGGATTCAAACACGAACTCGTCCTTGTTCCGGGCGTCACTGACGTCGTTGCAGTCGGCGACAGATCTGCGCGCCCTGCTGTCGGATCCTTGACGAAACTCGCCGAACAAGTCCGAATACACAGTTTCACGGGTCCGTCAGGCGAGCACGGATTCCCTGATATCGAGTGGGTGGACATAGTCGATCGGACCAAGGCGCAGACAGAATCGACAATGTTGTGGATCGGCGGAGAGAAAAGCTGTGTCGCCCGCTTGCGCAACCAAGCGATCGAAAACGGCCTACCGTCGTCCCGGATTGTCGCATTGCCGTACTGGTCGGCGGGGCGAACGCGCGACGAGTTCGATCATGCTCTGTACCGGCTGTACCAACGCGCAGCTGCGGACGGAATCGACATTTCCGATCCGGTCGTTGCCGCCGACATCGAACTGCAGTGACGCATGCCCCGTCGCACGGAATTGGCAGGCTCACATCCGCGAGAACGCCGGCAATGGCACGATGGTGGTGTGACTTCAACTCATCAGACCGCAACCGCAACGCTGCACACGAACCGCGGCGACATCAAGATCGCTCTGTTCGGCAACCATGCGCCGAAGACCGTCGAGAACTTCGTCGGCCTCGCCGACGGCTCGAAGGAGTACACCACCGCAAACGCCGCCGGCACCAAGACCGGCCCGTTCTACGACGGTGCCATCTTCCACCGCGTCATCGACGGCTTCATGATCCAGGGTGGCGACCCCACCGGAACCGGCACCGGCGGCCCGGGCTACAAGTTCGGTGACGAGTTCCACCCGGAACTGCAGTTCGACCGCTCCTACCTGCTGGCCATGGCCAACGCAGGCCCGGGAACCAACGGCTCGCAGTTCTTCATCACCACCGGCCCGACGCCGCACCTGAACCGTCGCCACACCATCTTCGGTGAGGTTCTCGACGACGATTCCAAGAAGGTTGTCGACGCTATCTCCTCCACCGCCGTCGATCGTGGCGATCGTCCGGTCGAGCCCGTCGTGATCAACAGCATCACCATCTCCTGAACAGGTAAAACAAGCAGATGACGAACCCCGGTTGGGGCGGCGGTGCGAGTGAGGGCATCCCGCCCCAACCGCGGTGCGTCCGCCATCCAGATCGACCTACCGCACTTTCCTGCAATCGTTGTGGACGTCCGGCGTGCCCGGACTGCCTCCGCGAGGCGGCGGTGGGATACCAATGTGTTGACTGTGTAGCTGCCGGCCAACGCGATGTCCGCCCCGTTCGGGGCGTCGCCGGAAACACCGTGAGCCCCGCCCGTGCGATCCCGATCGTGACGTACACCTTGATGGGGCTCAACGTCCTGGCGTTCCTCGCCACCTTCGCGCAGTCGCGAAGCATCATGAACAATCAGGTCGGCTCGTCGATCTTCGCGAACTGGGCACTCAATCCGGGTCTGGTCGCCAGCGGTGACTGGTTCCGGCTCATCGGCTCCGGGTTCTTGCACTTCGGCATCTTGCACCTCGCGGTCAACATGTACGCCCTCTACATCCTGGGGCGCGACACCGAAATCGTGATGGGCCGCTCCCGGTACATCGGCATCTACCTGGTTTCGCTCCTCGGCGGTTCCGCCTCGGTGATGGCGTTCCAGCCGGTGTTCTCCTCGCTCACGGCCCTGTCCTGGACCGCTGGAGCGTCGGGTGCAATCTTCGGCATCATGGGCGCACAGGCCGTCCTTCTACTGCGTTTGCGTCGAAGCCCGGTCCCGATCATCTCGGTGATCGCGATCAATGTGATCATCAGCATTTCGCTGCCCGGGATCTCGTTCTGGGGTCACGCGGGAGGTCTGGTGGCAGGTGCCGCAACGGCCGCTGCATTCCTGTACGCCCCACAGTGGTTGGGCGCCGGTGAGAACCGCGTGAAAGCAGTGCGGATCGGCTGGATCGCTTTTGGTGCCGTCACCGTGGTGACGTTGGGAGTCATTGTGCTCCGCGTCGTCCAACTGCGCGAACAGCTGGGAATCAGCTAGCAAGAATCCTAGGGCCCAGCCGTTGGCTCAGCCGCCGATGATGGACTCGCAGGCGAACGTGATCTCGAAGCTCGACGTCTCCATCGGGTTGCCCTTGTCCCGGGCGCCGATTCCCTCGCCCGTCACCACGAAGGTATTGCCGTCCTGCTTGGCACTGGCAGATCCGCCAGGCAGTCCCGGCGCGAATCCGGCGGTGTACGGCAGACCGTTCGATCCACCCTCGCTTCCGGCGATTCCAGCAGTCTGAACCGTGCCGGATTCATCGATGATGGCTGAGACGGTCAACATGCCGTAGGTGGCATTTTCCGCGTCGAGCAGTGTCATAACTGTCGTGCCGCCGTCCTTTGCGCACTTCGTCTCGAATTTGGCGTCGAGCGTCTTCCCGCCGACGGTGGCCGAGGATGTAGCGGACGAGGCGCCGGCAGCACTCTTGTCGGAGTCGGTCTTGTCGGAGTCGCTGCCGCAGGCGGAGGCGAATAGTGCGACCGCCGCGATGGTGGCAGCGACTGCGGTGGAGGACCGGCGGGTCATCGTGGTCCGAACCATCTTCGTCATGTTCTGTCCTTCAAGTCACGCGGTGCGCCCGCACTTGCTCTGGCTGTTTCGCCGATAACACTAGCCAGTGACTCGGTGCTCGTAGCGCTAAACCCCCAGCTCAGGCGGGTTTGTCGCCTTCGACTGTTCAGGGACGTTCGTCAGGCTGCTGCGGGTCATTCGCCGGATCGTTGGGAGTAAATGCACATGCAGGGACGGCTTCTGTAGAGATTGTCCACATAGGTTGGGCTCGGTGGTGCTTCTACTGTGGCTTGAGTCACTTCGTAGATAGCAACGCTGACCTTTTCCGAGGAGTACCCCTGCCATGACCTCCACCGATAGCACCACCACTGACGGTGGGGTTTCGCCGAGCGAGATCGAATCTCGCGTGGTGAAGAAGGTAGCGCGCCGGCTGATTCCCTTCCTGATCCTGCTCTATTTCGTGAACTATCTGGATCGTACGAACATCGCCTTCGCGAAGCTCACCATGAGCGCCGACCTCGGGATGACCGAGACGATGTTCGGCCTCGCCTCCGGACTCTTCTTTGTCGGCTATCTGTTGTTCGAGGTGCCGAGCAACCTGGCCCTGCACCGCTTCGGCGCCCGGCTGTGGATCGCGCGCATCATGCTCACCTGGGGCATCCTCGCCGCTGCGCTGGCATTCGTGCCCAACGTGGGCAGCCTCTATTTCCTCCGCATTCTGCTGGGAATCGCCGAGGCCGGCTTCTTCCCCGGAGTTCTTCTCTACCTGACCTTCTGGTTCCCGAAGAAGTACCGCGTACGCCTGATGGGCTTGTTCCTGCTGACGCTTCCGCTCTCGTCGGCGCTCGGTGCCCCGCTCTCGGCCGCCATCATCCAGTACGGCGACGGCCTGTTCGGGTTGGCCGGATGGCGCGTGATGTACCTGATCGAGGGTCTGCCCGCCGTGATCTTGGCGTTTGTCGTCTGGTTCTACCTCACCGACCGTCCCGCCGACGCGAAGTGGTTGACCCTCGAGGAGCGCACCTGGCTGATGAAGTCCATGGCCGACGAGGAGAAAGAACTCGGCGACGCCGGTCACCAGTCCGCCGGCAAGACCCTGCGCGATCCCCGCGTCATCGGTTTCGGTCTGGTCTACTTCGGAATCACCTACGGCCTTTACGCTTTGAGCTTCTTCCTGCCCAGCATCGTCGCGGGATTCAAGCAGACGTTCAACACCGATTTCTCGCTCGTCGAGACAGGCCTGATCGTGGCCGTCCCCTACGCGATCGGCGCTGTCGCGATGGTGCTGTGGAGCCGCCATTCCGACAAGACCGGTGAACGGATGTGGCACGTTGCAGCCCCGACGCTCCTGGGTGCGGTATCCATTCCGATTGCGCTGTACCTGGATTCACCGTTCACCGTCATGATTGCGGTCTCGCTCACCGCCGTCGGCGTGCTCTGTGCGCTCCCCGTCTTCTGGTACCTGCCCACCACGTTCCTGACGGGTGCCAGTGCGGCCGCGGGCATCGCCATGATCAACTCGATCGGCAACGCGTCGGGCTTCGGTGCTCCGTACCTCACCGGCTGGCTCACCGATGTGACCGGAAATGCCAAGGCAGGCCTGTGGGTGGTAGGCGCCGTGATGCTCTGTGCCGCAATTCTTGTGGTGGCACTGGCCAAGCGATCGAGCAAGCCCGCTCAGATCTGACCGAGTTTCCCCGCACTGGCACGCAGCCGGATCAGGAGCGCAAGATCGAGCGCCTGGTCCGGCTGACGCCACTGTGTGCCGATCAACCGGTCGATCGATTCGAGACGTTGATACAGAGTGTTGGCGTGAATCGCGAGCGCGGCGGCGGTCGCAGAATGCTTGCAATTGTGTGACAGGTACGACGCGAGGGTGTCCAAGAGCGGAACGCCGCGTCGTTGCTCCTCCTCGAGGAGAGGACCGAGGGACCGCAGCGTCAGCGCTTCGAGTTCTTCGCGGCCGGTGCGGCTGAGGAGAATTCGGTAAATGCCGAGGGAACTTGCCGGTTCCACGTGGGAGGCCCGCCCGAGAGTCTCGAGGACGTCGACGGTGTGTTGTGCCTCGACATAGGCTCGCGCCAGACCTTCCGCTCCCACCGCAGGATCGGCGATTCCCACTGTCGGGTTCTCCGCCGGCTGCACCCACGCCGCCGCAACCTCTACTGGTGACATTCCCGGAATCAGAGCGATGACCCGTGAACCATGCTCGGCAACAACAGTTCCTGACGGGAATGCAATTTCCTCGATACTGCGACGCGTACGGTCTACGGCGTCGGCCGGGCGGGCCACCACGACGGTGTACGAGCGGTCGGGGTTGAGTCCGGCCAGGCGGAACTGACCGGTGACTTCGGCCGGCGTCGGCGCTGGCCTGGTGATCAGATCGACCAGAAATGCGTCGCGTGCTCGGCGAGTGGCTTCCCTGGCCGCCCGTTCGCCTACCAGGGCAAGCGCAATGGCCGGGGCTGACCTTTCGAGTGCCAATCTCATGGCGGCGGTGGGTTCATGACGCGAGAGTAGGAACAGAACTCCGAGTTGATCACCGGCACTGCGCACTTCGGTGGCGAACAGGAACTGCTCACCGACGATGAGCGTCACCTCCTGCTCGCGTCGGTCAGCGGCAAAGATGTCGAAGACCCGGTTGACGCTCTCGCTCACCCGTTGCAGTCCCGGTGGGATCTCCGACGTTCCGGTCACGAAGAACACCGGTGAACCCGTCGACGCGGAGGTTTCTTCCACGAGTTCGCGAACACCGCCGCCGCGCAGGACAACTTGTGTGAGCGATCGGTCCCAGGTCAGTGTCTGTTCGAGAAGTGCTGTGCGCTTGGCAAGTTCGGTGTTCGCTGCATTCACTTCTGCAACCGTCGCGCGATAGCGTTCGAGAGAGCGGGCATTCTCGATGGCTACCGAGGCATGAGCTGCGAGGGCGGACAGCAACGCAACTTCCTCGTTGCCGAATCGGCGCTCCTGACGCTTGCACGCGCACAGGGCACCCAGGATCTTGCCGTTCAATGTCAGCGGCACGGCCAACAGGCCGCGCATGTTCTCGGCTCGCGCTGCGTCGTCGGCGGGCCCGATGTGTGCAAACGAGGGATCGTTGCGGTAGTCGGGAGACCAAGCAGGAGAAGAATTCTCGACCACACGACCGATGAGGCCTTCTCGGAACGGAACCGTGAGGCCGAGCAGTTGCGAGGTGTACGCCCCGCTGGTGACTTCGATGATCAGGATGTCGTCGTGGATCAGTGCGAGGTACGAAAGATCCACGCCGAGTAGCCGTTTGGCCTGGTCCACGATCTCCTGCAGAAGGGCGTGGTGATCGTGCATCGTGGTCAGCAGCGACGCGATGTCGTTGAGTGCGCCCAGCTCGGTGGCACGTTGTCGGCGCTGAGCCAGGAGACTACGCAGTTGGAGTGCGGATCGGGCTTCTCGCTCGATTTCGGCAGCGGCCTCGGGGGCTGACCCGGCGGCCAACTGATCGCGGTGTTCGATCAGTTCCTCGGTGGATGCCTCGGCCAGGAGAAGCTGTAGCCAGTTCTCGTGCATCCGCACTCCCTTGTCAGGCCAACTTGTCAGGCCAACGATGAGTATGGAGAGAATGTCCATACGGTTTCCGGTTTCTCGGAGTAAATCTACATGGGGTGGTGTAGCCGCCGTCACTATCGTGGAGGCATGACACTCCTCGAGGCGCTCGGCTCGCAGATCGATGCGGATCGACTGATCACCGACCCCGACATCATGGCGAGCTACATCCACGACGACGCCGAGTGGGCTCCCTACGAGATGCCCGTAGCCGTGGTCCGCCCGCGCACAGCCGAGCAGGTACAGACAGTTGTGCAGGCGTGCATCGCCCACGGTGCGCCCGTCGTCACGCGCGGCGCCGGCACCGGTCTGTCGGGTGGAGCCAACGCAGTCGCCGGCGGCGTCGTGATCGCCTTCGACGCGATGAACGCCATCAAGGAGATCAACACCCTCGAGCGTTTGGCCGTGGTCGAACCCGGGGTAGTCAACGATCACCTCCGCGACGCGTGCGCCGAGCACGGCCTCTGGTATCCGCCCGATCCGGCGAGCGCACCCTGGTCGACGATCGGCGGCAACGTCGCGACCAATGCCGGGGGCCTGTGTTGCGTCAAGTACGGCGTCACCAAGGACTACGTGCTGGGCATGCAGGTGGTTACCGGAACCGGTGAGCTGGTTCGGCTCGGGCGTCGAACTGCCAAGGGAGTGGCTGGGTTTGATCTCTCGGCACTCATGGTCGGCTCCGAAGGCACTCTCGGGGTGATCACCGAGGTGACCGTCAAGCTTCGTCCTCAGCGCGATCCCGAGCGCACCATCGTCGGATACTTCGACTCCATCGTTGCTGCGGGCAAGGCAGTCGAAGCCGTCGCGGCAGACGGGCTCACGCCGTCGGCCCTCGAGCTGATCGATCGACAGTGCCTGCTTGCCGTCGACGCCTGGAAGAACATGGGCCTCTCGGCCGACGCCGAGGTGGTTCTGCTCGGCCGCATCGACACACCGGGTGAGATCGGCGACGCCGAAGCCGAGCGAATGTTGGCCTGTTTCAACCGTTCCGGGGCAACCTGGAGCGCCAGATCCACCGACCAGGAGGAAGCCGACGCCCTGTTCTCCGCCCGGCGTCTGGCGTACCCCGCCCTCGAGCGGCTCGGCCCGGTGCTCACCGAGGACATCTGTGTCCCCAAGGCAGCGGTCCCGGAGATGCTGGCACGGATCGAGGCCATCTCGGCCCGGCACGACACGCACATCGCGAACATCGCGCACGCGGGTGACGGCAACCTGCATCCGCTGCTGATCACACCACACGACGACGAAGCGGCGCGGAGGCGTGCTCAGGCAGCTTTTGCCGAGATCATCGACAATGCCCTCGAGTTGGGCGGAACCGTCACCGGTGAACACGGCGTCGGCCTACTGAAGATGGGTGGCCTGGCACAGGAACTGTCACCGGCCGTCGTCGCGATGCATCATGCAATCAAGGGCGCACTCGACCCTCACGGAATCATGAACCCCGGCAAGGTGATTTGAAAGGCCGGGTGATCTGAAAGGCTGGCTCCGTAACCGAATCGGTTTCCGGAGTTACGCCGTCGAAATGACGAGTTCCTACGCTTGAGTTGAACCGTTTGGCGAACTCGACGTATGGAGTGATGAATGTTCTCTTCCGATTTGACGCTGGCAAGTGTTGTTCCGCGGCGCGTGGACACGGTCGAGGCCGTCCGGGCGGCAATCGCGCTGGACGGCGCCGCGGTCTTCGGTGGGCTGCACACCGAGGAAGATGCCATTGCATTCGCGTCGAAGTTGCTCGGTGAGAAGTGCATTCGCGTCGGCCGCCAGTTCGAGGCGAGCGCCAGAAGTCAGGATGCCGAAGCCGCTGTCGTCGACACGCAACCGGTGGATGAACGCGGCCGCAAGCGCTCGTTCGGTATCTCCGGCGAGCGGATGACCGCCCACAACGACGGCTTCGCTTTCGGCGATTACGCTCCCGATTACCTGTTTCTGTGGTGCAAGCGCCCGGCGTACCCGAGTGGCGGTGACTCGTTTCTTATCGACGCGGTCAAACTGACGCGATTGCTCGCCTTCGATCCCGCAACAGCGGAGCTGGCCGAATTCTGTTGGAGCACAGACATCGACCATTCGGAACCGAACTTCCCGCAGAGCACATTTGCGCCGATCGCCCGGAGGGTGCCGAGTGGACGCAACCAGGTTCGGTACCACCCGTACCTCGCGCCGATCGCCGGCGAATCGGAAGAAGCGCAGTGGCCGCTGGTGAAGCAATGGAGTGAGGCCGTGATTCACGTGCGAGACAGCGGGCCGATGTTCCGTGCCGAAGCCGGCGAGATGATCTGCATCGACAACTACCGGGTGCTTCACGGCCGCGACGGGTACACCGACCCCGGCCGCGAGCTGTACTCGATCTGGGGATGGTCGAGCGACGCCGTCGCGGTGCCGCAGCAGGCTCTCGACATCGTGCAGCCGGACCTCGCGGCACTGGCCATGTAACCCGCGCTTACTTCTCGGGCGGCACCAAACCGTGGACGGTAAGCACGTCCAGGACGTCCTCCGGCGTCGTACCGAGATCCCAGCGTCCGAAGATCAACAGCTTCTCCGTGTCGGTGGGCCGGTCGACGATGTCGATCTCGAGCATCGGGACGCGTCGACCCAGACGCGGGTAGCGGACGAGACGCACGCGGTCGATCTGTTCGCGGGTGAACGTGTGGCGGGCGCGCAATCGCTGCACCGCGATCGACTTGGTTCCTGCGTTGTCGATCACCGCTAGCCGGGGGCGCTGACGCAGGGCGAGGCCGCCCATCACGAACAGCCCGATCACCGCGAGGGCGAGCAGGAAGCGTCCGGCAGGCTCCGTGGGCGCGATTATCGAGGCGATCGCGAGGGCAATTCCGCCGCCGAACATCGCGTAGACAACACCCATCGGAGTGGCCCACGAGACGACCTCGGTGGCGTTGTCACGAGGCTGTGGATGAAATTCATCCTCGAGCATGTGGATAACTTCCTAGGTTGTCCACAGGAGTTATCCACAATGGGGATGAATGACACCCATGTAATTGAGAGACGGTCACGATCCGAGCCGAATCAGATAATCGCTGGTCAGCGCCATCTCATGGTCATCACAAGGCCCACAACCATGAAGCCGAAGCCGACGAGGAAGTTATAGTTTCCCAAGTCGTTCATCCACGTGATCGAATCCGCGGCCAAGTAGTACACAATCAGCCACGCCAGGCCGAGAAGCATGAATCCGAGCATCACGGAGACGTACAACGTGCTCGACGGACCCATCTTCACCTTCACCGGAGTGCGGTTTGCTGGGTTGACTGTGTAGTCGTTCTTCTTACGGACCTTCGACTTGGGCATGGCGTCCTCGCTCTACGGTGTGACCTGCATGTGTTACCTACACGCTAACGTAGCTGTGTCCAGTTGGTCACCGGCCGACCTGCACAATCCGGGAGGAGCCACGTGTCTTCGGGTGAATCTTCACGAACTGTCTGGCACATCGGTGTACTTGCCGTCTGCCTGGTAGCCGGTCTGATGGTTGCCACGGCGCAGAGATCCGCCGAGGAAAACCAGCTTCAGGTCACCGAAAGCACCAGGCTCTCCGATCTGGTCCGCAGCGCCCAGGCCAATGCCGAAAAAGTTTCGGCCGACCGGGACGAACTTGCCGCTCAGCTCGATTCGTTGCAGGAAGACGCCGCTCGGTCCGACGCCGGCGTGGCCGCCGCTCTCGGTGACATCAAGAACATCTCCGCCGACGCGGGACTGACGGAGATGACCGGCCCCGGCGTCGTGGTCACCATGACGGACGCCCCGCGCAACGCCGAAGGCAAGTATCCGGTCGACGCCACCCCGGACGACCTCGTCGTGCATCAGCAGGACGTCCAGAGCGTGCTGAACGCACTGTGGGCCGGCGGGGCCGAAGCGGTGGGCATGCAGGACCAACGGATCATCAGTACGTCGGCGCCGCGGTGCATCGGAAACACCCTCCTTCTTCACGGCCGTACATACAGCCCGCCGTACGTGATGAGTGCGATCGGCGACGTCGCGCGCCTCGAGGCGGCACTCGCTGCCGAACCGGGCATTCGGATCTACAAGCAGTACGCGACCCGCTTCGGCCTCGGGTACACGCAGGCGACGCCGTCGCAGATCACGGTCCCCGCCTATACCGGCGGATAGCACGGGCGTTTACCCTGCTCTCATGAGGATTCTCGTCGTCGACAACTACGACAGCTTTGTGTTCAACCTGGTGCAGTACCTCGGCCAGCTCGGAACCGAAGCCGTGGTCTGGCGCAACGACGATCCACAACTGACGGCAGACCTCGAGGGTGCAGTAGCGCAGTTCGACGGCATTCTCCTGAGCCCTGGCCCCGGAACTCCGCAGCGCGCGGGAGCGACGATGGATCTGGTGAAGGTCTGCGCCGACACCAAGACCCCGCTGCTCGGCGTCTGCCTCGGACATCAGGCGATCGGTGCGGCTTTCGGCGGAACCGTCGACCGCGCGCCCGAACTGCTTCACGGCAAGACGAGTCTGGTTCACCACAAGGACGTCGGCGTCCTGGCCGGGTTGCCCGATCCGTTCACCGCTACCCGCTACCACTCGCTGACGGTTCTCGAGGACACCATTCCCGAGGAACTCGAGGTGACCGCACACACCGAGAGCGGCGTCGTGATGGCGATGCGTCACCGCGAACTGCCGATTCACGGCGTCCAGTTCCACCCGGAGTCCGTCCTCACCCAGGGTGGGCACCGGATGCTCGCGAACTGGCTCGCAGTCTGCGGTGAGGCGCCTCCGGAAGGACTCGTCGCAGCCCTCGAGGCCGAGGTCGCGTCGGCGCTCGGTGGCGCATTGCCCGCAATTCTCTGACACCTGTCCACAAAAAAGTGCCTCCCGGAAATCTCCGGGAGGCACTTTTTCACTTTGCTAGCGGCCGGGGATTCCGAGCGCTCCGACGCTGACGGTGATGACTGCGTCCTTGGAGATCTCCGAGCCCGGAGGCTGCGTCTGCGAGACGATCTTGCCCACCATTTCCGGGGTGAGCGTCGTGCTCTGGTTCTGCACCAGCTGCGATGCAGTTCCCGCCCAGCCGGCTGCGCGAAGCGTGGTCAACGCCTCGGACACCGTCTTGTTGGTCAGATCAGGCATCGCGACCTGGTTGCCGTTGGACACTCGCAGCGTCACGGTCGAACCCTTGGTGGCCGACGTGCCGCCGGTCGGGTCGGTCGAAACGACCTGTCCCTTCGGCAGTCCCGAATCGATCTCCGTGATCTGGACGACGAACCCGGCACCTTCGATGTTGGGCCTCGCCACCTCTTCACGCTGACCGGTCACATCCGGGACCCGAACCTGCTCCGGACCGGTGCCGACAGTGATCGAGACCGCGGAATCGAGAACAACCGACACTCCGACGGCCGGATCCTGATTGACGATCTTGTCGACCTCGGCAATGGTCGACGCGGCCTTGCCGATTGTCGGATCGAGTCGGAGTCCGACGGAGTTGAGCTTCTTCTCGGCGTCGTCCTGGCTCAGCCCGGTCAGGCGTGGGATCGCGACCTGCTCGGGGCCGGTGGACACGTCGATGGTGACGGTGCTGCCCTTCTCGATGCGCACCCCGGCAACCGGACGCGTCGTGATGACGTTTCCGGCGGCGATCACCTTGTCCGTCTTCTGCTGACGCTCCACCTGGAATCCGGCGTTGGTCAGCGTCGCCTCGGCGACATCAGCGGGCTGGTTGGTGAGGTCACCCGGAACGGTCACCATCTCGACCTTCGGCGAGTTCACCCGAATGAGGAAGAACGTCACCAGTCCGATCACCAGAAGCGCCGCGATGCCCATCAGGGCGTAGCGTCCGCCCTTCTTCTTGGCAGGCGGCTCGGCAGCGCGAGTTGTCCGTGCAGGAACCGGCTCGACCGGATCAGGAGCAGTGCGGTAGTTCCCGGTGTCGGAGCCGACGGCGCCGAGGATGGTGGTGCGGTCCTCGTCGTTCATCACCATCGGCGCACTCGGACGCTGACCGCCCAGGACGCGTACCAAGTCGCTGCGCATGTCGCCGGCGCTCTGGTAGCGGTTGGCCGGGTTCTTGCTCATCGCCTTGAGAATGATCGAATCCAGCTCGCGCGGAATGTCGGGATTGATCTCCGACGGCGTCTGCGGATCCTCACGAACATGCTGGTACGCCACGGCGACCGGTGAATCACCCTTGAACGGCGGCTCGCCCGTCAGAATCTCGAACAGCACACAACCGAGTGAGTAGACGTCCGAACGTGCGTCCACCTGCTCACCTCGCGCCTGCTCCGGCGAGAGGTACTGAGCGGTGCCGATCACGGCGGCCGTCTGCGTCATCGGGCTCGACGCGTCGGAAATGGCACGGGCGATACCGAAGTCCATCACCTTCACGGCGCCGGCACGGTTGATCATGATGTTGGCGGGCTTGACGTCGCGGTGCACGATGCCGTTGCGGTGGCTGAAGTCCAAAGCGGCGCACACGTCCGCGATCACTTCCATCGCCTTGCGCGGAGTCATCGGCCCGGTGCTGCGCACGATGTCACGCAACGTGTCGCCGTCGACGTACTCCATGACGATGTACGGCAGCGGCCCGGCGTCGGTCTCGGCTTCACCGGTGTCGTAGACGGCCACGATCGCCGGATGGTTCAGCGCGGCAGCGTTCTGCGCCTCACGACGGAACCGCAAGTAGAACGTGGGATCGCGCGCGAGGTCTGCACGCAGCACCTTGATCGCGACGTCGCGGCTGAGTCGGAGGTCGCGCGCCAGGTGAACCTCGGACATTCCGCCGAAGCCGAGAATCTCACCCAGCTCGTAGCGGGAGGAGAGATTGCGGGGTGTCGTCATTGGTCTTGTCCTAGCGGTTCTTCAGCGTCTCCGGGATCCGCCAACGGCTCAGTGGTCGTTGTGGTCGTCGTTGTCGTCGTGGTGGTGGTTGTGGTCGTCGGAGTTGTTGTTGTCGTGGTCGGAGTTGTCGTTGTGGTTGTCGGCTCGGTCGTGGTTGTCGTCGGCCGAGTCGTCGTTGTTGTCGGCTCGGTGGTCGTTGTC
This sequence comes from Rhodococcus sp. IEGM 1241, assembly GCF_033142365.1. Taxonomy (NCBI): domain Bacteria; kingdom Bacillati; phylum Actinomycetota; class Actinomycetes; order Mycobacteriales; family Nocardiaceae; genus Rhodococcus; species Rhodococcus sp. IEGM 1241. The sequence continues at coordinate 531,352 of NZ_JAWLSE010000006.1, read as the reverse complement.
GTCGGCCGAGTCGTCGTGGTGGTGGGCTTGGTCGTCGTGGTGGTCGGCAACGTCGTGGACGTGACGACGGGCGGCGTCGGGTCGCTGGGACCGTCGGTCGCGATCCAGACTCCGCCGATGATCAACGCCAACAAGATCAATCCGCCGCCGGCCCATGCCACGGCCTTCTGCCCACTGGTCATTCCGCCGGCTGCCGCGTCGTCCGCAACAGCTGCGCCCGTCACCGGGCCCGCGTACGTCGGCGGCATGACCTGCGTGGCACCCGTCGCCGGCAACGCGCTCGCGGCACCGGTGGCGAGCAGGCCGGGCGGCGGTGGACGCCTTCCTGCCCGAACGGCTGCAACGGCGTCGGCGAACTCGCCGCCACTGGCGTAGCGGCCGGCCGGATCCTTGGTCAACGTGATGTCGATGAGCTCGCGGATGTTCGGCGGCAGGTCGGCCGGCATCGGCGCCGGGGTTTCCTGCACGTGCTTCATCGCGACGGTCAGCGCGCCGTCACCGGTGAACGGGCGTCGACCCGAAAGTGCTTCGTATCCGACGATTCCCAACGAGTACACGTCACTCGCCGCGGTCGCGTCCTGACCGAGAGCCTGCTCGGGCGCGATGTACTGGGCGGTGCCCATCACCATTCCCGTACGCGTGACAGGCGAGTTCTCGACGGCCTTGGCGATGCCGAAGTCCGTGATCTTCACCTGGCCCGTCGGCGTGATGAGGATGTTGCCCGGCTTCACGTCGCGGTGCACGACACCGGCGTCGTGTGCGACCTGCAGGGCGCGGCCGGTCTGCTCGAGCATGTCGAGGGCATGCGGAACCGCCAGGCGGCCGACGCGTGCCAGGACGGCGTTGAGCGGTTCACCGTTGACGAGTTCCATCACCAGGTACGCCGTGGAATCGCCCGAGCTGTCACGGGTCTCGCCGTAGTCGTAGATTCCGGCGATACCGGGATGGTTGAGCTGTGCGGTGGTGCGGGCCTCGAAGCGGAAGCGCTCCAAGAACTCCGGATCGGAAGAGAACTCGGACTTGAGTACCTTGACGGCGACGCGACGGTTGAGCCGGGAGTCCGTGGCTTCCCACACCTGACCCATCCCACCGGTGGCGATGAGACGGATCAATCGGTAACGATCGGCGATCAAAGCGCCGTTGTTCAACGCCACGGTTCAGCCCCCTTGGATTCCGGCTGCGATGACTGCACGACCGATCGGCGCAGCAACCGAGCCACCGGTAGCGGCAAGTCCGCGGTCACCACCGTTCTCGACGATGACGGCCACGGCGACCGTCGGATTCTGCGCCGGTGCAAAAGCGATGTACCAGGCGTGCGGCGGAGTTTCCCGCGGGTTCACGCCGTGCTCGGCGGTACCGGTCTTGGACGCGATCTGAACGCCGGGGATCTTGCCGTCGCCGCCGGTGAAGTTCTCCGAGCCGATCATCAGATCGGTCAGCGTTGCCGCCACTGCCGGCGAGATCGCCTGACCCATCGACACCGGTGACGGCGTACTGAGATCGGTCAGATCCGGTGCCTGCAACTGGGAGATCAGGTTGGGCTGCATCCGCACACCACCGTTGGCGACGGTCGCGGCGATCACTGCGTTCTCGAGCGGGGTCACCGCGACGTCGCGCTGGCCGATGCTGGTCTGGCCGAGAGCCGCGTCGTCGGAGATGTCGCCGACGGTGCTGTCCGCAACCGGCAGCGGGATCGCTGGAGTGTTGGGCCCGATGCCGAAGGCGCTGGCCTCGTCCTTGATGGCGTCAGCGCCGTCCTTGATGCCCAGTTCGACGAAAGCCGTGTTGCACGAGCGCGCAAACGCGTCACGCAACGACGCCGTCGGGTTGGGGCCGCAGGTGCTGCCGTTGTAGTTCTCGAGGGTCGTGCTGGTGCCGGGCAGCGTGATCTGCGGAGCCGCGGTCAGCTGGTCGTCCGGCGTCGCACCGTTGCCAAGAGCTGCGGCCGTGGTGAGCACCTTGAACGTCGAGCCGGGCGGGTAGGTCTGCGAGATCGCTCGGTTGACCAACGGATCGTTGGGATCGGCATTGAGCTCGTCCCACGCCTTCGTGGTTTCGGCGCCGTCGTGGCTGGCGAGGAGGTTCGGGTCGTAGCTCGGAGTGCTGACCATCGTCAGGATGCGTCCGGTGCTCGGCTCGATCGCGACGACGGAGCCGGTGTAACCCTTGCTGGTCAGCTGGTCGTACGCCACCTGCTGCATGGCCGGATTGAGCGTCGTGACGACGTTGCCGCCGCGCGGATCGCGTCCGGACACCAGGTCGAAGAAGCGCTGACTGAACAACCGGTTGTCCGAGCCGTTGAGAATCGGATCCTCGGTGCGCTCGAGGCCGGCGCTGCCGTACTGCATCGAGTAGAAGCCCGTGACCGGTGCGTACGGGTACGGATTCGGATACTCGCGCAGGTACTTGTACCGGTCGTCGGTGGCGCGGGAGGCGGCAAGCACCTGACCGGAAGCCGAGATCTGACCTCGCTGGCGTGAGTACTCGTCGAGCAGCACCCGCGAGTTGCGCGGGTCGGCTCGCAGGTCGTCAGCTTTGATGACCTGTACGTACGTGGCGTTGGCGAGGAGCGCGACGACCATCACCATGACGGCCATCGCGACGCGGCGCAGTGGAGTGTTCATACGCGCGGCATCATCTCGGTATTGGCGTCAGCGATTGGGGGCGGACCTTTCTTCTTCGTCACTACCGGCGCACGAGCCGCGTCCGAGATCCGGACGAGGATGGCCAGCAGTAGATAATTCGCGAGCAGCGACGAGCCGCCGTACGACATGAACGGTGTTGTCAGACCAGTCAGCGGGATCAGCTTGGTGACGCCGCCGACGACGACGAAGATCTGGATCGCGATGGTGAACGACAGACCGGCGGCCAGCAGCTTGCCGAAGCTGTCGCGCACTGCCAACGCCGTACGCAGGCCGCGCACGATGAGAAGCAGGAACAGCATCAGCACAGCGGCCAGGCCGATCAAACCGAGCTCTTCGCCGATGGTCGCGATGATGAAGTCCGTCTTCGCGAACGGCACCTGGTTGGGGCGGCCGCTACCCAGACCCGTTCCGGCGATACCACCGGTGGCCAGGCCGAACAGCGATTGCGAGATCTGATAACCGGTGTTGGCGTAGTCGCCGAGCGGGTCCAGCCAGGTGTCGACGCGCACGCGCACGTGTCCGAACATCTTGTAGGCGAAGAAGAATCCGATGGCGAGCAGTCCGCCGCCGATCACCAGCCAGCCCACACGTTCGGTCGCGATGTAGAGCATCACCAGCACGGTGCTGAAAAGCAGCAGCGACGTACCGAGGTCGGTTTCGAAGACGAGCACGCCCACCGAGACGATCCAGGCGAGCAGGATCGGGCCCAGGTCGCGGGCACGCGGAAAGTCCATGCCCAGGAAGTGTTTACCGGCCGAGGTGAACAGGTCGCGCTTCGCGACGAGCACGGACGCGAAGAAGATGATGAGCAGGATCTTCGCGAACTCACCTGGCTGAATGCTGAATCCGGGCAGGCGAATCCAGATTTTTGCGCCGTTCACGCTCGAGAACTTCGCCGGCAGGATCGCAGGAATCGCCAGGAACACCAGGCCCGCGAGGCCGAGCGTGTAGCTGAACCGCGCCATCAGGCGGTAGTCCTTCAAGAACACGAGCAGCAACACGAAACCGGTGATCGCCAGTGCAGTCCACATGACCTGCTGGTTCGCATCCGGTGACGGTGCCTCGACGCCGTTGTAGAGCGCAGTCTGCTCGTCGGCGAGGTCGAGTCGGTGGATGAGCACCAACCCGAGGCCGTTGAGCAGGGCGACGATCGGCAGCAGCAGCGGATCGGCGTACGGCGCATACCGCCGAATTGCCAAGTGCGCGATCAGGAACAAGCCCGTGTACGCAAGCGCGTACTTGGCCAGATCGAGAGTGATCTTCTGTTCCTGGCTCGCCTCGACGAGCAGAAGCGAGACCGTCGTGATGATGACGGCAAAGCCCAGGAGCAGCAGCTCCACGTTTCGGCGGGTCGACTGGACCGGCGCCGGGGCAAAACCTCCGGGCGGACTCGGAAAAGCCGTCCCCGCAGCTGCGTTGGACGACATCAGTTGACCGTCCTGCAAGTCTGACCGGGAATGTCGGTCGGCGTAGGCGCAGTCGTGGGTGCTGCCGTAGTCGGCGTGGCCGGCTCAGCGGGCGGCGCAGGAGCCGGAGTGGTCTCCGGTGCAGGCGGGGGAGTGGGCGCGGCCGTCGTCGTCGGAACCGGCTCACAACGAGGAAGCAGATCGCCGCCGATGAGACGGATCATCTGGCTCTGCGCATCTTCACGCTTGCCGGACGGCAGCCCGGCGCGCACCTGCTCCTGCGCAGACGGCTGCAGATCCGTCACCTCGAGGATGTTGCAGTTGCTGGGAATCGCGTCGGGGGAGACGAGAGTGAGGACGTCGTCGTCGCCGACGCAACCCACCAGATCCGCGTCTTGCAGCGAGTAGCCGAGCACCGAACCGGGGATTCCGCGCAGCACCGTCACGCGGCCGTTGTCTTCGCCGACGTAGTAGTTGTTGCGGATGACGGCGCGGCCGATCACGGCGCCGACGCCGACGAGTGCGATCAGCACCACGGCGAGGACCACCCACCACAACCGGTTCCGCTTCTTCTTCGGTTCCGGTTCGGGTTGGGAGACAACTCGCTTGGGCGTCGCGCGCGGCGGACGCATGGCAGCGGCGCGGCCGGCAGCGGTGTTGGGGGGAGGGGCGTCCTCTTCCTCTTCCGTCGACGCGGCGCCCGCGACGATGGGATGTGACTGGCCGTAGTCGAGGTCGATGACATCGGCGACGACGACGGTGACGTTGTCGGGACCACCGCTGCGCAGCGCCAATTCGATGAGACGGTCGGCGCACTGCTCCTGCGAGCCTTCGCGCATCGTGTTCTCGATGGTCTCGTCGCTGACCACGTCGGAGAGGCCGTCGGAGCAGAGCAGGTAGCGATCGCCGGCGCGGGCTTCGCGCACGGTGAGCGTCGGCTCGATCTCGTTGCCTGTCAACGCCCGCATGATCAGGGATCGCTGCGGGTGAGTGTGTGCCTGTTCGGCGGTGATCCTGCCCTCGTCAACCAGTGACTGAACGAACGTGTCGTCGCGGGTGATCTGCGTCAGGTGGTCGTCGCGCAGCAGGTAGGCGCGCGAGTCGCCGATGTGCACGAGGCCGAGCTTGCTGCCCGAGAAGAGGATCGCGGTGAGCGTGGTGCCCATGCCGTCGAGTTCGGGTTCTTCCTCGACGTGATCGGCGATGGAATCGTTGCCCTCGCGGGTGGCTGCCTCGAGCTTGCCGAGCAGATCCTCGCCGGGCTCGTCGTCGTCGAGATGCGCCAGGGCGGCAATCATCAACTGCGACGCGACCTCACCGGCCGCGTGTCCGCCCATACCGTCGGCCAAGGCCAGCAGGCGTGCACCGGCGTACACGGAATCTTCGTTGTTGGAGCGCACGAGACCGCGGTCGCTGCGCGCCGCGTAGCGGAGAACAAGGGTCACGGGCGTAGCTCGATTACCGTCTTGCCGACGCGAACCGGGGTGCCCAGCGGGACGCGCACCGCAGTGGTGACCTTGGCGCGGTCCAGATAGGTGCCATTGGTCGAACCGAGATCCTCGACGTACCAATCAGCTCCGCGCTGCGAGAGCCGCGCATGGCGCGTCGACGCGTAATCGTCCGTGAGAACGAGCGTCGAATCATCAGCGCGACCGATCATCACCGGCTGAGAGCCCAGGGTGATGCGGGTGCCGGCGAGGGCGCCCTGCGTGACCACCAGGTACCGAGGCACCTTCGCCTTGCCCAGCGAGGGCAGGACCTTTCCGGCGCGGGTGTACCGCGGCGGAACCCTGACCCCGGAGCCGGCATAGATGTCGGAGCGGAGAGTGCGGAGGACTGCCCAGACGAACAGCCACAGTAGGAGCAGGAAGCCCGCCCGTGTGAGTTGCAGAATCAGGCCCTGCACGGCTGTCCACCTCCTTCTATGGCTCGAGCCCCGCCGCAGCGGGGTTCGAGCATTGTCGACTGGCAGCATCATAGGGGGCTCTGGGCCCCGAAGATCACGATACTGACAGCCGCGTGACGGCGGCGCGCCGACGGACCGCCGAATGTTCGATTGTTATCGGAAAAATCCTGGCGTCCGTTTCTCAGCTCAGAGAATGCGAACCAGAATCTCCGAGTGACCTGCACGAATGATGTCGCCGTCTGCCAGCTGCCAGTCCTGGACCGGTGCTCCGTTGACGGTGGTGCCGTTCGTGGATCCCAAATCGGACAGCATCGCGGTGCGGCCGTCCCAACGGATGTCGATGTGGCGACGTGAGACGCCGGTGTCCGGGAGGCGGAACTGAGCTTCCTGGCCGCGGCCGATGACATTGCTGCCGTCGCGAAGCTGGAAGTGGCGTCCGCTGCCGTCCTCGAGCTGCAGGGTTGCCGTCAGGCTCTGGGCCGTCGGTGCGTAACCGCCCTGCGGCTGGGCGTAACCCTGCTGCGGGTAGGCCTGCGTCTGCTCGAAGTTGCCGCCCTGTTCGTAGCCGGCCTGCTCGTACGGCTGCTGTGTGTACGCCTGCTGGTCGTAGCCGCCCTGCTGGTAGCTCTGCTGGTCGTAGCCCGGCTGATCGTAGGACTGTCCGTTGTAGGGCTGCTGGTAACCCTGCTGGTCGTAGCCGCCCTGCTGGTAGCCCTGCTGGTCGTACCCACCCTGGTACGCCTGCTGGCCGTAGCCCTGCTGGTCGTACGGCTGCTGCTGGTAACCCTGCTGGTCGTAGCCGCCGCCCTGCTGGTCATAGCTCTGCTGGTCGTAGCCGGCCTGCTCGTACGGCTGCTGCTGGTTCGGGTACGCCTGCTGGTCGTAGCCACCCTGCTGCTGGTTGTAGCCCTGCTGGTCGTCGCCCGTGCGGTAACCGTCGCCGCGGTCGTAACCGTTCTGGTACGGCGCTTCCTGGCCCTGCGGAGCGGCGTAACCGCCGTCGTCGTGGGAGTACCCGTTCCGTGCCGGCTGCTGCGGTTCGGGCTGGCGACCCGCCGGTTCGCGGCTTGGTTCGTAGCCTGAGTTCTGCGTCATGGGGCCGGCTCCTGGTTGTGACGGGACTGGATTGGAAACAGGGGGAACAATCGGTGCGGGTCGCTGAGGCGGCCGTTGTGGAGGCCGCGACGAAACCTGCGGAACATGCGACGGCGGCGATGCCTGCTCGGCGTCACCATCCGGGTCGACGGTTCCGCGGGTGCGGAACTGACCGGTGTGGAGCGTAGGCGAAGGCTCGAAAGTGACCGAGATGTCGCCGTACGTCTGCCAACCCTGATCGCGGATGAAATCCTGCAGGTGTCGGCTGAAAGCTTTGGTAGTCAGTTCGCGATCAGCTGCCAACTCTTCGTGATCGGAGTTGTTGATGGTGATCACGTAGTTGTTGGGGGCGAGAAGGATTCCGCCGCCGAGGTGCTCGACGCGGTCACGTGCCTCCTGCTGGAGCGCCGCCTCTACTTCCTGCGGCACAACACCACCACCGAAGACCCGCGCGAATGCGTCGCCGACAGCTCCTTGGAGCTTTCGTTCGAATCGCTGCACGATGCCCATCGGGCCCTCCTCTCGCCTCGCATCTACGACGGCAAAATGCTCGGCAAGTAGCGCCGGCACCGCCTTGTCGCGTGTCGTCCAAACTGCTGTACAGGTTCCACGGTACTGTCAAATGTCGCTTCGGCAGTACCTGGCCGCTGTTTCAGCATGGTATCGGTTCTGGGCTTTCGGGTGCTCGGTGTTCATCGATTCGTGCCCTGAACTGCACGAATAGAACTTTCAAAGTTTGTCGTGATAATGTTTCGGCGTTGCTCGGGCGAGTGGCGGAATGGCAGACGCGCTGGCTTCAGGTGCCAGTGTCCTTCGGGACGTGGGGGTTCAAGTCCCCCTTCGCCCACCAAACAAAGGTCGCGGATCCTCACGGGTCTGCGGCCTTTGTGTTTAGCTGAGGCATGGAAGATGCCTCCCACTCGGTTCCTTGAACACTTGGCCAACTTCTATCGCTTCTTGGCGCCGAATGTTTTGAAAGGTTGGCGTACGCGTTCGACTGGGTCCGCGCCCTTGGAACTAGCCTAGGTGGCTAGAACGATGGCGAAGCCGTCGAGCGCTGCCTGTAGAAGCGTCTGTGCCCGCGACTCCGGTGCTGGTGAACACGCGCATGGTGTGCTTGCCTCGATGCTCATCCTCGTCGCTGCGTGGTCGAAGCAATCGAATTCGTGTGCGCCGGCAAGGTTTGGGTCTTACAAACCGGATATTCGAGCTTCGTAAGCGGCGCGGTCGCCTACCGTGAACAGTACGACGCCAACGACTTTCGCCGGGACCTCCCGATCGAGCACGCCCGTAACTGGGTCGGTCGGATTGCCACAATAACGCGGCCACGCATCTGTACTTGCCAGGCGTGGATCTGGCTGCGATCGACCGTCGTGGGCGCTAGGGAACGCCATACATAATCCAGTATCGGTGGTTTCGGCTCAGAGACGCGTCGACTAAGCACGTAAGAATAGCTGAACGATATTCTTGTTCGACTTATCATCCGTTTGAATGACAGCGCGGTTTGCGTGGTGTCCTTCATTCGAACGACAGACAAAGTGGACATGGTTTAATATGCTCGAACCGGCTCTATTCTGGCCTGGGGGCGAAATGTTTGGATGTATCCGAAGGTGAGACGGTTCTGATGGGGATATTGATTGCTAATTGAGATCTGCGAAAAATAAGGTATGGGTAGAGGCGATAGACGAGTATTCAAACGTTCCGTTTGGCTGCTTCTTACTGAGACAACTCTCATTTCGATTTTGCTTCGGCTGTCGCGCCTGCCCCCGCCGCGCCACTCGTATACGTGCGCGAAATTCTCTGACGAGTAACTAACTGTTGGTTGGTACACCAAACGAAAGGCAAACGGCGACGTGAGTGAGGAACCGCTAGTCAGTGGGGTTTCGGGAAACGAGGAGGATTCGCGAAACAGAACTGCGGACGAGGAACCGAAACTTGTCGACGTCGACTCTCGAGACGTTGACAACTCCACCGTGGGATTCTTTGATTTAGACGAGATCGGTGAAAAGTTGGGCGCCATGGGAGCCCAACTCGAGATGTTCCATGCTCGCTCTGAACAGTACGAGTCGATTATTCGGCGGATGCAGTCCAAGATCGAGGATCTGCAAAGTGACCAGGTGCGAACGCTGCTGAAGCCGGTGATCAACCGGCTCGCTGTGCTGTACACCGAAGCTGTCTCAGCTGCGCAACGAGCTGCGGACCGTGGTGATCTGAAGTCGCAGAAGGACTTCGGCTATTTCGCGGACGAGGTCGAAGAGGGGCTCGGCATGTTGGATATCGAGTCACTTGATACACAGGTAGATGACGAGTTCGATGCTGCCCGACATGCGGCACGGGGTACCGCCGTCACCGGCGACCAGAGCTTGGACCGCAAGGTGGCCAGCGTAGTTCGACAGGGATTCACGTACGTGGGTGCCGAGCGTGTTTTCCTGCCTGCCTTGGTCAAGGTCTATCGTTTCGATCCCAATTCTGCTGTGCCGCAGGATATGCAGCCACCAAACAACGAGCCTTTCGCAGAATCAGAAGGAGTGAATTAGTGTCCGGTGATGTTTTCGGTATCGACCTGGGAACCACGTACTCGGCGGTCGCCAAGATCAATGACCTCGACCAGGCCGAGGTTCTGAAGAACGCGAGCGGGTCGGACACCACGCCGTCGGTGCTCTTCTTCGAGCCGGGCGGCAATGTGATCGTCGGAGCGGAAGCCAAGTCCGAGATTATCGCGAGCCCGGACGACGGTTGCTCGTTGATCAAGCGGCACGTCGGCACGACGCATCCACTCGAGTACTTCGGGACCACGTATACGCCGGAGTCGTTGTCGGCGTTGATCCTCAAGGAGATGGTGAACGCGGCCAACGCCGAGGGTGCCACGAACATCGCCAAGGCCGTCATCACGGTGCCCGCGTATTTCGGTGTGCGAGAGAAGGAAGCGACAAAGCAGGCCGGCGAAATTGCGGGGCTCGAGGTTGTGGGCATCATCGCAGAGCCGATCGCAGCCGCTCTGTCGGTGGGTGTACGTGGCGAGAAAAAAGAAACACTGCTGGTGTACGACCTCGGCGGTGGAACCTTTGATACGACGGTCATGATTGCCGAGCCCGGCAATGTGGAAGTTGTTGCTGTTGACGGAAACCGGGTGCTCGGTGGCGCTGACTGGGACAGTGAGCTTGCGCAGCTTGTCGTGAAGCGTTTCGTGGAGCAGGCCGGGATCACGGACGCTGACCCTGCCGAGGACCCGGACTTCATGACCGAACTCTTGCAACTCGTCGAAGACAAGAAGATCTCGCTGACCAAGCGGAGTGAGACGACGGTCCGCTGTAGGTTCGAAGACTACGACGAGAAGATCGTCATCACGGTCGCTGATTTCGAGGCAGTGACTGCGCATTTGATCAGCCAGACGGTCGACATTGCCGAACGGACGGTGGCCACTGCTCAGCAGATCAAGCCGGGACTTCAGATCGACCGGGTAATTCTGGTTGGTGGATCGTCGCGTATGCCGATGGTCGATCGCGCTCTGCGGGCCAAGGGCTGGGATCCGGTACCGACCGAGTTCGACCTTGCGGTGGCCAAGGGTGCTGCGATCTACGGACAGGCTCTGCTGAGCGGTGCTGTTCCGTTCGACGCTTCGGGTGAAGCTGGCTCTTCAGATTCTGTGGGCGATGTGCCGGTCAATGCCGAGCCGAAGTACTTCCTCGGTGGCGCTTCGACATTGAACATCAAGAATGTGCTCTCGCGCGGTATCGGCGTCAAGTTCGTCAAGCAAGACGCTGCACAAACCCCGTACATCGGGTTCATGGTTCACGCGAATGACGCCCTCCCCATCGTCGACGAGGTGTTGCAAGCAGGCACTGTTGTCGACAATCAGTCACAGGTGAATGTGGCCCTCTTCGAGCAGGGTGGCGAGGTCGAATCCGAGGAGATCGAGGCCAATACCTTGCTCAAGGACGCCGATATCACTGGTCTTCCGCCGTTGCCAAGGGGATCGACTATCGAATTGGTGCTGAATGTGAACAACGAGGGACTGATCCGGCTTTCCGCGCGTGAACCGCAGTCCGGTAAAGAACTCGAGATCGAGGCGAGAATTTCGGTGCTCGAGGAGAAGGAAGTCGAGCTGGCGAAGGAAATCGTGTCAGGCCTGATGACCCGGTCATGACTTTCGACAAGAACGCCTATATCGCCGACGTTCTGAAGAAGCGGCTCCGCGCGCAGAAGGGAGAATTGGCGCGCGCGCTCCGCGATCTTCGGGAGACCGGTGACCTCACGGCCCTCGGGGTGGTGGACATCGCCGAAATGTTTGCGGTGACGCCCGGGATGTCGGATATTCGGCAGCACTTGGCGGTGCTGCGGCAGAGTGTTTTCAACAAACGCACATCGGACGGCGGCGTGGTGCTGCTGTCCAGCCTGCTGGATGTCCTGGAGGAGCAGGGCCGAGATCTTGGTGATCCGGCCTTCTGGGCGGCGATTCGGTCGGCAAAGAGTGAGGCGCTCGCGAAGCGGATCACGGAATTTGGCAAGGCTATTTCGCTGGAGCATCAGGCACTCAAGCTTGTCACCGAGAAGGAGCTCGCCGAACGCGCGCAGTCGTTGCCGGATGCGAATATTTCGGATCTGTGCAAGGCGGTGGAGGCGAATGGTGTTGCCGTGCGGCCGGCGATCGTGCCTCCGGCCGGCGCAGTACCCAACGTGGTTCAGCAGGCGCTCAAGCATCCGGAGTTCCGCAGCGTGGTCGACGTTCTCCTGCTTGGAGAGGCGAGTTCGCCACAGGACGTCAAAGTCGTCGACGGATTCAGCTATGGCGGTGGCAAAAGCGTCGGTTCGGCGCAGGTCGATGCGTCGCAGCGAAAAGCGACGACCGCCAAGGACTCCGACGCGATGCAGGTCGCGCAGAAGGTACTGACGCTGGTGAGGTCGGACTTTGCCGATCCGACAGCGTTGCACGAGATGGTTTTTGCGGCAGCGCTCTACCAAGCCAAAGCGATTCTCGGTGAGAAGTTGCCGTCCGCGACGGTTGTCGAGCGGCTCGCCGAAACGGGTTTGGATCGGGTCGAGGCAGCTAGAATCGTCGCCCATCTTTCGGTGGACAACCATTCCGGTCGGGGTCTCGACGAGGTAGCCGATCTGGTTGCCAGCGGTGCCCTCGCTGATGCTCGCCGGATGCTCGACGCGATAGGCAATCCTGAGCTGCACGATGCTGCAGAACTGGCCCGTATCACGTCGGTTGTCGAAGCTGCGGAGCACAAGAAGCAGGTGCTGGTTGCGTCGTACGAAGATGCTCGTGTGCGGCAGGATTTCGGTGCAGCCGAGGTCGCGCTCCGCGAAGCGGTCCGGGTCGACACGACGGACGAGCGATTGGTCGGCTTGCTCGGTAAGCTCCCGCCGCCTACGCCCACTCCGGTGACAGCGAAGCTGAATGCAGCCGGGGATGTAGAGCTGACCTGGCGATTCGAGGGTGCTGACGGCTGTAGTTTTGCCGTCGTTCGAGGTGACGGACATGTGCCGGCGAATCCTGGTGACGGCACTCGTATCGCGACTGTCAAAGTACAGTCACACGTCGACAAGGGCGCACCGATTGGCCGCACTCTCCAATATGCGGTGTTCGCGCTCCGCGAATCGGCCTATTCCCTTCCCGGCACGGCGAGCATCGTCGCGGTACCGCCCCCGACCGAGTTGACGGCGACGGCAGGTCTGACCGAGATCACCGCATCGTGGCGGGTTCCGGCCGATGCCATCGGCGTTCGATGCGCCGTGATCGACACGGCGGGCACCAGCGTTCCGGTTGATACCGGTGGGGCATCGCACGTGACGTTGTCCGGGTTGGTGACCGGGCAGCGCTATCGCATTGTTCTGGAGGCAGTTTACGTACTGGCCGACGGGTCGAAAGTCTTGTCGAACAAGATTTCGGTCGACGCGACGCCGCGCGGGACCATCGCTGCGGTACAAGATCTCCAGATCTACGAGACCACCCTGAAGAACGGGCGCGAGGGATTTCGCGCAGCTTGGGCCCGGGTCGACGGTGTCCCTGTCGAGCTGTGGGCGTTGCCGGTCGACGAGAAGGTTCCGCCGGTCGGAACGGTGATGGATATCGAAGCTCTCGACGGCATAGGTGGCCGAAAGGTCAGCGGAATCATCGGCAACGCCGGTGGATCCACGACTCTCGAGTTCGCGGGTTTTTCGGATATTCGAATCCTTGTTGCCGTCACCGTCGATTCCGGCCACCGGGGTGTCATCGGCGCATCGCACATCGCGGGATCTGCGCCATCTCCGAAAGATGCACGTGCAGACCGCTTCGGTGACGAACTGGTTGTGTCCTGGGTGTGGCCGCACGGCGACTATGCGAGTCGGTTGACGTTGCAGGGTGCGGGTGGAGCGCAGGTCACGGTAGTTACCCGGGCCGAGTACCGGCAGAGCGGCGGAGTTCGGTTGCCGTCGGCGGGGTCGATCCGGGCGCTGGAGGTTGCGACAATTGCGTTCGGAAACGGGCGCGAATGGACTTCGGCTCCGGTGTCGATCCCGGTGGACGTGCCGACGCCGGTCGTCAGCTACCAATTGCATATTCCGGGGAGTCGATTCGGCAAGCGCAAGCCCGTCGAAGTCACTGCGATGTCGCAGTCCCATTCCGGACCGGTGTCGCTGGTTGCGGTAGTGCGGGCGGGAAAGATCATGCCGACGCGCGTCGAAATCGACGACGTCACAGTGCCTCTGCGCCTTGACTTTTCGTCGGGATCGACGACTACGGGACAGTTCGACCTTCCCAAGATGCCGAGTCCATTCTGGGTGCGGCTGTTCGCCGCCGACGGCAGCGACTTCAAAGTTCAAGATCCTCCGACTGCAATGTTGAAAGGTTGACTGTGGGAATCTTCCAGCGGACAACGGCATGCCCTTACTGTTACGACCAGATCAACCCGAACGCGTTGGCGGTGCGCTGCTCGGGCAAGGCGGCGCCCGGCAAGCAGGCCTGCGGTGAAGCCACCGATCAGAATCGGGTGAAGTACTTCGGTGACGCGACTCCTGTTCGTCCGACCATCGTTGATGCCACGGGTGCCCAGAAGCTGAGTCGCAACGAGGCGACGTGTGGTCTCTGTGGTTCTGAAAGTGCAATTCGAGTGTGTCCGCATTGCCACTCCCGACTGCCGCGCAACTTCGACAGCGACTCGCCGATGTTCGGTCTGGTCGGGGTCCGCGGATCCGGCAAGACGGTCATGCTGGCGGTCCTGCAGCGCGATCTCTACACCACTATTGCGCAGCGATTCCAGGCGTCGATCGATTCCCCCGGTGGCAAGGCGGGACTCTCCTCGGATCTGGAACTCCTGCTCAAGGGCATGGAGAACCAGGGTGGCTCGCTTCCGGAGCAGACTGCTCAGAAGTCGACGGGGATGAGTATCCCGGCAGTATTCGAGTGGCGCTATGCGAAGAAGGGCTTCGGCAATCGGGACCGCCAGGTGTCGACCATATTCTCGTTCTACGACTCCGCGGGTGAGGATCTGGCAACCGAGGATCGAGCTCTCGGTCAGCACTATCTCGGGGCGACCGACGGTGTGATCATCTTGCTCGATCCGTTCGGATTCTCAGGCAATCGCGATCTTGCCGTCAGCAAAGGGGTGGATCCGGAGAGCCTCGAGACCGAGCCGGAGACGGTTCTGCGAGCGATCACCACGGTCCTCCAGACTGCGGAGCGGACGAAGAAGAACAAGCGGATCAAGCAGCCGGTGGCCGTAGTGGTGTCGAAGATCGACGCCTTCTTCGACGACATTCCGCCGGATCATCCGGTGCGTCGGCCGGCCCAGCGTCTGCCGTATTTCGACGACGCGGAATCTCGGGATATTCATGACCATGTGGCGGCGATGATCGATCAGTGGGGCGGTGGGCAGCTGCTGCGGTTGTTGGAGGCTAACTACGAGAATTACCGCCTGTTCGGTGCGTCGGCCCTCGGGGCGGAGCCGGAGTACCAGCAGTTGAAGGTCAACGCCCGTGGACTCCTTCCGCACCGAGTCGCCGATCCACTGTTGTGGTTGATGGCGGACCGTGGGTTCCTCGCGAAGGAGGGCTGAGCGGTGTTCGACGTCTCGATCTACACCGACAGCACCGGGGCGGAATCTTTGGACGGGGTCGACGGGTTCAACTTCCAGGGTGCGTCCGAAGGTTTCACACCGGTGGATCGTCGTGCGGTGCAGGAGTATCTGCTGCATCAGGTGGTGACGGGTTGGTCGATCGACAACGATCCGCTGGCTCACCCGCCGTCGTGTCGTTATCGACCGGTCGGGGAGCGGTTTTATCTGGCCCGCGGGCGCTCGACGGGTAAGACCAACAACGGTCGGCCGGGAAATCAGCTGACTCAGTCGGTCGTGACTGGGGATATCGCGGACTTCGCACCCTATCGTCCCGCTCAGTTGTTCGGTGCGCGGCGATGGTGTCTCGAGAAGGCAGAGCGAAACCTCGAGTCCTGGGTGACTCCGCTGGAGATCGATCCCGAGTTCGAGGCGTCCGAGTTGAAGGACGGGCTGCTCGACGATTCGTGGGCAATCGAGATGTTTCCGGCATTCCTCACGATGATCGAGGAGTCGGTCGCGGAGCGGTCGAAGAAATTGGTCATCGTCCACGACGACCTCGAGGTGGTCATGAAGTGGATTGCGCTGGGCACGCTGTTTCTCGATCTCGAACTGGCTGTTTCCGTCAAATTCGCTGCGCTGGTCAAGAACCCGCTAGCGGTGGACGCGGCGATTGTCGGTACCAGTTCGGTGTTCGATCCGCCGCCGCTTGGTGTCGGTGGCGGAGCCTACAACGTTTTCGACGTACTCAATCGCCAATCGACGCCGGTGGAGGCGTCTCGGTCTGCTCGTGATCAGGCCGAGTGGTTCACCGAGTTGGATGCCGAGGACGCTCTGGCTGCTGTCGAGTTGGCGCGTACCTGGGAGCCGGCGATGGGGGCCGACGATGCGACTCGGGTGGCGCGCTTGGTCCAACTCGGCGGTTCCGGTCTGGTCGACGGTGACGGTGACGCCGCCGTGCGGGCGGTCATCAGTTTGGTCGAGTCGGGACAAGCCGACGATCTGGCCATGTATGCGGACGAGCTTTCTTCAGCCACTCAGCAGGCACATTTCGACACCGAGGACGATGTGAGAACTGCTGCGCGGGCATTGTGGTCGGCGCGGCGGGTTGGTGCTGACGAGTTCGGTTTCCGTATTGCGGCCCAGACACTTCGAGCTGTGTCGAACCACTCCGCGTTGGTCATCGCCTGGGCGCAAGAGATGAATGAATTGTCGACTCAGTCCCCGGCTGATCCGGCGTTGGGAATGTATATACGCCAGTACCAAAACAGCTGGGTCGAAGCCGTCAACGGTGCTCCGGCCGAGGCGATGTCGGATCTGATGGTGGTTGCGAATGCCTTTGCGCTCGAGGCTCATCCGGATTCTGTCCGTGATGGCCTCGCACGCTTCGAGGAGTTCTGGGCAAGGAATCCGGGGCTGTCGGACGATCGGATGCACCGAATGTATCGGCAGGAAACCACGGTGGGAACCGTGCAGCGCGTAGTTGGTCTACTTGAACAGGGGGACCGGGAAGTGACCGCAGATCTCATTGGTGGGCAATGGGATTGGGTCTCCGCGGAAATGCGTACGCCGCTCGACGGGTGGATCGCCGCGGCTCGCATTGCGGTGGTGCCGCCGAAAAAACGCGCAGCTCTGCTCGGTGACGAGCGCCGTTCCGCGTCGATACCCCCGGGCGCATGGCGGGTGGTCTTGGCGGGTGTCGAATTGGCTGCAGACGCGCGTCTGATCGGACAATGGATCGATCGCACTCGAATTGTATCGCCGTCATTGGGTCGGTGGCTTGCCGAGGAAATCGATCGCATCCGGGAGCAGGTCGGCAGTGAAGGGGCGGCCGTACGACCGGTTCTGAAGGCGCTGCTCGGCAGAGGGGTTCGGATCGAGAGTCGTGATCTCGACCCGATACTCGACGAAATGCGTTTCTTGTCAAGAGCTTACGCTGCGGCAAATCAATCTATCGACTTCCCCGAGAATCGCGCACTCGATGAGTTTGCCACCCGGATCGGATCCTGTCGATCGTTCTTCATGATCGAGATCGGCACCTTGCTCATCGATGCGCGTGATACGCGGGCACTGCGAAGGCTTGTCCGTGAGGCCGGCGATGTCTGCGGTACTGCGATGACAGAGGAACTGAGACGACGGTTCGAGCGGGACCCGGTCGTGACGCTTGAAGTCGCGCTGTTCCACAGCGTCGAGGGGCTCGGGGTCCAGGCGGACAGTGCCACGGAATTCCTCACGGAATTGGCTGACAGCCGGGATAGCCGGATGCAGGTCGAGGACCTCAAGCACGATCTTCCTGACGAGTGGGCCGGCGCGTGGGACGAGCTGCTGGGGGAGAGCAAGAAGGGCCGCATGGCTCGAAATCTTGTCCGCGGGGGTAAGCGGTTATTCGGAAAGGAGGGCTGATCCGTGGATGATCTGGGCTCACTCATATTTGTGGGTATCGCGATTGCTGCAGCAGTCTTCGTCGCGTGGGTGGTTCTTGCACTCTTCATGAGAATGCTGGCGCTCTTTGTTTTCTATTGGATAGTTTCCTTCTCGGTCGGACTGATCGCCGGACTGATCGCCGGCCTCTTGATACCGCTGCGGGTGCTGAGCGGCAAAGCGTCCGTCAAGCCTGCGATCGCAACTCCGGACAAAGTTGTCGACAACAAGGTAATGAGGATTCCGCCGAGGGGAATGCAGAAGCACTTCGGTTGGGACCGGGCATGGCCCGTGTACAACCCGTACCAGGCTCGTTTGGACGCTCTCGCGGTGACCGCCGAGACAAAGCTGCTCCTTCGCGCCGTCTGGACCCGGACTCGGCCGGCGAATCTTGCGTCGGCAATGAAGGTTGGAAAATCCAAGGGCTCGGCCCCATCCGGTTCGAAGGGTGTGGCGTCTGCAGCGACGACGACTATTCCAGGTCTTCTCTGGATACTCTTCGCTGCGGTACCCACTGCAGGATTCTTCGTGGCCACGTGGGTGTCCATCGCGTTCTGGTTGATCGCGATGCTGGTCTTCGGTGGTGCCGTGTACCTGATCCAGGTGGTGTGGGTGACGCTGTATCGGTGGAGCGAGAAGCTCGGACGCCGACGCGCGAAGGCGTCTCTCAAGTGCCATGTCTGCTACCGGGAAACGGATACGCCCAGTTTCAAGTGCAAGAATCCAATCTGTGAGGTCATTCATCGTGATATCTCACCGGGCCCGCTGGGCATGATTCGTCGACGCTGCGCGTGCCGAACGAGCCTGCCGACGACAGTCGGCAAGGCGGCCAAAGTGCTTGATGCCGTCTGCCCGTTTTGTGACAGCGCCCTTGCGGAGGGAGCAGGTACGCGGTACACAATTCAGATCCCGACGATCGGCAGTGTCGGTGCGGGTAAGACCAGACTGTTCGCGGCCGGTACCGCGGCTCTCGACGCGCACGTGAAAACTCGGGGTGGGGAGATCGTTCCACTGTCGCCCGCGTCGACAGACTTCTTGGCGGCCGCGAAAGATGTTGTGAAGACATCACAGAAGACGGCCAAGACTCCGGTCCGGGCGCAGCCGGAGGGCCTCCCGTATCGACTCGATGTCAATGGTCGAACCATCGAGATTCAGATGATGGACGCGGCCGGAGAGTCGTTCACCAATATGGATATGACGCAAAGTCTCCACTACATGGACAGTGCCGGAGTTCTGCTTGTGGTGTTGGATCCGCTCGCTTTCGAGAACATCCGCGAGGAGGTCCAGCGGAGCGGAGGCGCACGCCGCGTCGAGATTGCGGTCGGTGATCAGGAGGACGCTTACGCCAGCGTTGTCGACCGACTACGAGCCGAGAATGTCGATTTGCGTCGAAGGAATCTGGCTGTCGTTCTTACCAAAATCGATGTCCTGCAGAGCCTTACTGCCGGTCGTGAACTAACACCGGGAAACTCCGCAGGAATTCGCCAGTGGCTGAACGGTCATGGTGAGGACGGTCTGGTCCGGCGTATCGAAGACGACTTCGAGAAGGTGACCTATTTTGCGGTGGACTCCATGAGCTCGCTCGCTCTCGACGATCCGCGGAACCCCGTCGCGGTACTGCAGTGGGTGCTCGACGTGTCGAACACCAAGATCTCTCTCCTCGCGACGCCTGTCGCGAGTCCGAGTTAGGTAGGTGTATTTAGTTGCGAAACGGAATCCCGGCAATCTACTGGACCTTCCGCTATGCGTGGAGCGCGGTACACATTGTCCTGCTGATCATTCTGGCGTGGCTGTTGACGGCGTATCTGCTCGAGGACGGGCGTGGCCAGGAGTTGTTCGATCAGTGGTACGCGTGGGCGCAGAACATCCGTGTGCAGCTTTCGAGCCTGATCCCGTTCCCCTGGGATTGATCGATGGTTGCCATTGGGATAGATCTCGGAACCACGTACTCGTGCGTGTATGCAGCCGATCGCACCGGCCGAATCGAACTGGTCCGAACCCCCGACGATCGGGAACTCACACCGTCGGTGGTGCATTTTTCCGGCTCGAAAGTGTCGGTGGGCTTTGATGCCAAAGAGATGATGGGTGAGGACCCCGACAATGTGGTGGTCGGAATCAAACGCTCCATGGGAAAGGACCACCGTCAGGAGTTCGGCGGTGTCGCGTACACGCCGGAAGCAATTTCCGGAATAATTCTCCGACGACTTGCCGAGGACGCCGCGTTGGTTCTCGGAGTCGGGATTTCCGAGATCCAGGCGGTGATCACAGTACCGGCGTATTTCGGTGTTGCGGAAAAGGAAGCGACGTTTGCGGCAGCCAGAATTGCGGGCCTGAACTGTCTCGAGTTGCTCGCTGAACCGGCCGCAGCGGCTTATGCCTACGACGCTGCGGACCCTGCCGCCGGTTCGTCTCTGGTATTCGATTTGGGCGGAGGGACTTTCGACGTGGCGGTTGTGGCTGCAACGCTGTCCGGACCGCCGCGGATCTGGGCCGTCGACGGGGAGTCCGCTCTTGGTGGCCTCGATTGGGATCAGCGGATGGTCGAGCTGCTGTGGAACAAGATCGAGGCTGTCGTCGAGGACGTCGACGATTGCCGGTACGACGACGAATTTGTTGCTGTGGTCGGGGCCGAGGCAGAACGGCTGAAGCGCGAGCTCAGTGTGCGTGAAAGTGCCAGCGGCCGGTTTCGTTTCGGTAAGGCGCGGTTCGGTATTACCGTGACCAAGGGCGAGTTCGAGGCGGTGTGCCGAGACCTGGTTCTGCAATGTCATGCGTCTGTGGAACGTGTTCGACGGGCAGCGGCGTCCCTCGGTGCGCCGCCGGTAGCCCGGATCCTCATGGTGGGTGGTTCGACCCGACTCCCGATGATCCGGGATGAACTGAACCGAATGTTCGACGTCCCGATATTGATCGGTGATCCGGACAAAGTTGTGGCGCAGGGCGCTGCTCGGCTGGCGAGTCGGTTGGCGGGGTCTTCGGCTGTGCACGCGTTGCCGGGCGGTGATCGAATCAACTCGGTTTTGCCCCGTTCGATTGGGCTGCTCATCCATTCGAGTGCGCATCCGTGGCGAGAGCAGCCGTATGTCCGGCACATCCTCAAGGCAAACACGCCGTTGCCCGTGACTAAGGCCGTGACCGCGGTCTCGACCATCTTCGATAATCAGGACAAGGTTCGTATCCGCCTGTACGAACAGGCCGGTGCGGTCGAAAGCGAAGATCCCGCTGACAACCGGATCATTTTCGACTGTGAAGTCTCCGGTCTGGAGAAGGCGCCGGCAGGAACGGAAATCAAGGTACTGATCTCGGTCGCCGTCGACGGTCGACTGTCCGTGGAGATGACCGACGGCCGAAATCGACCACTGTCGATGGAGGCGTTCATGGAAGGAACCCTCGACGAAGGCGAAATCGTCGAGCAGCGGCAGGCTGTTGCAGGCCTGATGTTATCCACCTAGCGAAGGTCTGTGGAATGGCAACTTGGACGAAGAAGAGGTTCGGCGGGCACCCGGTCACCGAATCGCCTCCCGGTGAGAACCTGGAACTCTTGCAGGCGAGCTTGAGTGGCTCGGTGATTCTTGCGCTCGATGTCAGTGGGTCGATGTACGGAGAGCGGCTCGCGGAGGCAAAGACGGGCTGCGCTCGATTTATCGACGAGGCGGTCGAGGACGGGTACTCCGTGGGCATGCTGCTCTGGGACCATGACGTGGTAGGGCGCTCGCCGTTGGAGCGGTCGCCGCGCTCGGCACGCGAGCTTCTCGATTCTGCACAGGTCCGCGGCAACAATGACATAGTTCCGTGCCTGGCGGAGGCGCACAAGATGCTGATGGAACGCCCTGCCGGTGACCGAGTCCTTGCAATCTTCGGTGACGGTGACCTGGGGCCGGTCGACGCGGCAAAGAGAGCGGCTTCGCTTCTGACCGTGGACGGAATCCGAATCATCACTTGTGGTTTGGGGATGGCCAGTGCCGAGATGCTTGCCGTGATCTCCGACGAGCGGGATTCCAAGGCGAGAGTGGCGGACTCCGGAGGAATCGCGGACGCGATCGCCGGAATGACGTCGGGCCTGATTCGTAGGGTGCGGTGACGGACGTTCGGTGACGGTCGGCCTCAGGCCACCGTCACCATCGCAGACGCTGCGATGCTGCCGTATCGCGTGGTCATCGAGTGGAGGTAACATTCAAGTGCAATGTGTCCGTTAGGCATTCGCAGTAGTGGTGGAGGGAGCATCGGGAGTACCGCACCGGCAACCAGCAGACCGGCTCCGCCCATGATCGAGTCGGCAGCGTCGGCTAGCATCCCCGGCGATGTCGATTCGACGTCCACCAGCATCGTGACGGGATGCGCCGAGACTGCTGCTACGTGTGTTCCGGAGTTGATAGTCGATTCGATGAGTTCGCTCATCAACGACTGATCGCCCAATTGATCGGCCCATCGAAATATTTCGGCCATCCATTGCGCAACGGTTGCCTCCCAGGCCATTCGCATACCGGCAAGCGAGAATTGGAACCGTTGTGCGTTGAGGTAGCGAACGGCAGGAAGCGCAAGTTCGAGGGCCTCCCGCAGACGCTCACCGCCGGAGGTCTGGTCGATGGACGCAGCGGCCAGGAAATCGCATTTTGCAACGTCGATCATGGTCTCGAGGTCTTCGAACTGCTTCCGAGCAGTCCCGAGGTGGACCAAGGCCCGGTCATGATTTCCCTCCATGATCTCGGCGCACGCGAGGTTGCGTTCGCACCAGCCGACATTTCGTCGATAGGCCGGTTCTGATCCGAAGTCTTCCAATGCTGCCGCCAACAGCTTCTTGGACCGACCGAAATCTGATTTCATAAAGGCGACGGCCCCGATGTTGCAGCGGCACACAGCAGCTCGACCGCGTTGGCCGAGCCTGTCGAACAGTGTTGCGGCCCGGGTAAATGCCTCTTCGGCCGCGTCGAAGTTCTTTCTCGCGATATGCAAACCCCCGGTGTTCTGCTCGACCATCGCAACTCGGTCGACCAAGCCGAGTTCCATGAAGGTCGCATGAGCCCGGGAGAATGCCGACTCTGCCTCCGTGAGTCTTCCGGTTTCGAGATAGACCTGACTCACGTGTGAGTCGCTGGTTGCTATTCCGTATTCGATTCCGTTGTCGAAGAATACTTTTCGGGACTCGAGCAGTGCACGTTCGGCATCGTTGTACCGTCCAAGCGAGAGCAGACATACGCCGATGGTTTGAAGGCATTGGGCCGACTTCTCGAAGATGCCCAAGTCGGCGAATGCTGTTTGAACAGATTCAAGTTTCTCGATTGCCGATTCGTATTCGGCGTTCTGCATCAGCAGTACTGCCAGATCTTGTCTACAATCCGACTCCAACTCGGGCTCGTCCAAGTTTGATATCAGCCCGAGCGACTGGTTCAAAAGTCTTTCTGAGGCGGAAAATTGGAACTTCTCGCGCGATAGTACCGCGCAATACCGCAGGCACGTCGCACGCAACACGGGTTGCTCTGACGCGTCGAATTCCGACAGTGCCTTGGCCAACAGGTGCTCGGCAGAGATCAGATCGCCCGACGTCATTCGGACAGTCCCCAGGTGCATGGTGCACGTTGCCGCACCGATGGTGTCACCGAGATCTGTATATGCTTGCCGCGCGAGGCTATAGGCGGAAATTGCGTCGGGGTACCGAGCCAGATCCTCGTAGATCATTCCGAGTCCGATATCGATACCGATTGCCTCGTCCGGATGCTCTTCGGCCAGAAGTTCGCGGGCAGACGACAAGGAACTGATCGCGTCGAGGGGGGAGCGGAGATGTACTTGCAGGAGTCCCAACTGTTTGTAGCAGTGTGCGCTGCTACTCGTCTGTCCGGTGCTCGTGTGCAGTGGGATCGCGGCACTATACGACGACACCGCGTCCGCAATGCGCCCGGTGTCGAAGTAGAGGTCTCCGAGTTGCTCCCAGCAGTCGCCTTCGGCGTCTCGGTGCTCGGTCAATGCGAAGTACTCGATTGCCGAGCGCAGCTCGAACTCGGCATCGGCAAGCCCCGAGACCGTCGAGGTGAGTCCGATGAAGTACTGGCAACGAGCAACGTCCAAGGGCCCGCCGTTCTCGTCGTAAAGAGCACGCGCCGTGATGAACTCGACTCTGGCGGAATCGGCGTCCTCCATCTCGATGAGGCATGATCCGGCGCGTTCACGGCAGTCCGCCGAATCCGGCAGGTTCCCGATGGCGAAGAATCCGACTGCGGCTCGACGAAACGCCTCGACTGCGTCGTCGAATCTGCCGACCTGTTCGTAGACCTCACCGAGCAAGCCCGAGCAGTCGGCCGTCAGTTCGGGGTCGTCTACATGGGCCGACATGTCCAATGCGTGGCCTAACGTCTCGATCGAAGTTTCGGCCAGTCCGATTTCGTGTTGTGCAATCCCGATCCATCGCAGACATTGCGCGATCTGGTGTAATTCTCCGGTCTCGATGCAGACGTCGAGAGCCAGTTGCAGAGGGACGAGTGCATCGCCGGCGCGGCCATCGGCGACGAGCGCCGTTCCGTCCAGATACAGCTGACTTGGCCAGAGTTGGTCGTCCATAGTTATCGGACGCGTCCGGGCAGGAGTTTTCCGATAGTCAATCGGCCGAGGCCGAATATCACGGCAAAGGCGACGAATATTGTCACAGATCCCACGGAATCAACCTCGTCGCAACTAGTGGTTATCCCGGATGCTGAGGTAAGCAGCACGATAAGGCCTAACGCAGTGCCTACTACCAGGAGACCCAACTCCGGTTTCGCTCCGATGATACCTCCCAGAACAACGGCGGCGACCAGACCGAGAATCAGCGGCGCCGTGCCTGATACCACTCCGACCGGTGAGGTCAATGCCAGCACGATATCGATAGCCCCGAACCAGGCGAGACCAACGACGGTCAGTTCGCTGATTTTTGCGCCTCCGAGAAAGAAGCCTGCAGTTCCGCTCAGCGACCCGATTACGACGAACAATGCGACAGCGGCGATCCGTACGGGAACATTCGAATCGATGCCACAAATATTCGGTGCGGTGAGTTCCGACAATGCCGGTACCAGAGCAACAAGGCCGATGACGGAATAGAGCAGGTCGGTCCCGAGGGAGACTCCGGGAATCCCTCTGAAAAGGCCGACTGCCAGGGAAAACAATGCGACTGCTATGCCTGTCTGAACGGGCGAGTCGTAGGTCGAACCCGAGGATGGAGCAAGCTCGACGAGTGCGCTCAGAACTATGAATCCTGCCAGGAAACATCGGCCGAACCGGTTCTCGCCACTGTCGGACTTCTGGCGGAGGGACATCCCACCCGAGCGGCCGGTTTGCCCACCGAGGACGAAGTACGTCACCATCATCATGAACGCGAGAACGATGACGATTGCGCTCATGATGCGATTTCGGTAGACACTGTCGACTCTGCCTCCTGTCTGATTCGATAGTCGCAAGGTTTCGAACAAGAAGGACGATTACCTGTCGATCGAGTTAATGATGAACGAGTTCACCCTCGACCGAAAGTCATTCAATGAGACTAATCTGCGAAGTTCAGTTCTGATTTCTATTACGGGGAGTAGGTGACATGTTGCCGAACAGTGAATTGACCACCAGTGGATGGTGGATCGGCCGTGAACTCAGCGACGGCCGGCGGGCAGAAGCATCCCTTACGAGAAACGAACTGATCGAGCTGTGGGTCAAGGCGTCACCGTCACCGAAGCCGAACGTCAAGCACTTCGCCGAGGATCTGGCGAAGTGGACCAGTGAACTCGGAACGAGAGCATGGGTCGAGGAACTGACCGTCCCGGAGGCTGCACGGCGGATGCGGCAGGGTACCAATCAAACGGCCATCGGCGTGGAAATCTGGGACATGGTGTGCGACATTGCCGCTGCGTACGGTGATCCGTTTGCGCGATGCTCGGCAGACGTCGTTCAGAATGTGAGGAAGGAGCGGCCGCGGAACTTGCCTCGGGCCATGGCGTCGGCAATACGGAAGTACGAGGACGGACCTCCGCGCACGGCAGCCCGCAATGCGATGATCGGTTCGGAAGCGTGTGGCGCGGTCGTTTCCAGTCGCGGCCACGCTGATCGTTTTGTCGCTGACGCCGAACCATTCAAGAACGCGATAGTAGCTTCGGCCGTGCGCGCGTACAGCGGCAGGCTGGTTGACTATCTCGATCGAATCGCCGATGTGTCCGAGCAGGAGGATCTCGAAATTCTCAGTGCTGCAATCGAAAGAATGACTGATGAGTACGGTGAACCCGACATCGCGGACCGCCTCCCCACAGTCGAGGAAATTGAATTCGCCGATGCCAGACTGCACTGGTATCTCGATCAGACAGGTATCGCGGTTACGGACTCGGAAATGCCCCTGGTGCAGGGGAGCAACCTGTATACGATCTCAGACGTTGTCGGTGAAGCATGGCGTCGTGCACGCCGAAATCTTGTGCGGCTTCACATCGACGAGGTGGAGCTCACTGATGACCTCGTAGTGCGCGTCTACAAGTCGAACCTCAATCGTGCGACGCAGGATTTGCAGCGCAAGGTCTTCAAATCGGCAAGGCAGTCGACAAGCCCTGAGGCACAACAAGAGAGTGACCATGCTTCGTCGTCTGTACACCCGATCGGCGTTGCACTCGGCTATCGGGGTGTACTGATGAGACTCCTGTTCGATCGCGCGCATGCGTACGTCTCGAAAAGTCCGATCGAATCGAATCATCCGTGGGGCGGCGCGTTCGACGGGCCGTGGCCGTGTTGGGAACGCGAGATCGTTCTCGACCTCTTGGCATCGGACGCCCAGGCACTTTCCGATGGTTCTGTTTCTGAAATCGCTGAGTTCGTCGATCGCGGTGCGGCTCGGGCGATGGTACGTCACTTGTTCGACATTCATAAGCCTACGAACACACTCGCCCCAACCCCCGACAAATCGATCACGCTCGTTCTGCAACTCCTGCAGGGTTCCCTGGCGATGGCTATCTGCGACGACGATGTTTTCGGTAGCGACGGTATCGAAATCGTCGGGCACAAAGCCGCCGAGCAAACCTGGGCACAGAAATCCGCAGCAGTCCTGCAGGACCTTCGAAAGCATCGCAACGGATGGACCGAGTTGACGGAGACGAACAGATGAGTGAATCGATGACTCTGCAACCGATCCAAGTTGATGGCGGTGATCTTTACTGGGACGGCGACGTTGCTCCTTCCGTCGCAGAAGTGGTTGTTCCGATTGCTGCCGGAATCGATGTGGTAGTAGATGCGGCAGATACATCGACGGTAGTACGCTGGCGCGTTGCGGAGGGAAGTGACGCCCAGGCACTGTCAGGAGCATGCGCCGAAACCGATTTCCACGAGCGTCTCGCAGGCGCTTCAAATGGGCGCGAAATATATTGTGCTGCCGTACATTTAAATCCTTTGTGGACTCGTCGTGCGTTGACTGCAGCAATTGCTCGCTGGTCGGTGGCGCCGATCGACGAGGGTGTTCTAATGCTCGATGACGCTACTTCGCGACACCTGCTCGGAGATAGGGTCGAGTCATACGGGCGCTTTGCGCTCGCATCTCCGACGCTGGAGATTCTTGGCGACGAATGTCTCGGGGGTGAGTTGTCCAGCAGTGCAGCAGATGAACTGGCAATCGTTTCTCTCGCAGCGGCTGACGTTCTATCGGAGACCGCGTGGGGCCACGTCATGATCGGTATCGCTGCGCAAGTACAGGCAATCACCACATTCGACGACGAAACGCTGCGACGGTGGATCGAGGAGTTGGTGGACGCTGCGTCGCATGGTCTCGTCGACACCGATATGGCAGGCGGTGTTCGAACACTCCGGCCCACTGTGTCGAGCGGGTACTCCGATCCGCATGTTCTTCCTCTACGAATTCTCGCCTGGAGAGGCGCAGGCACGCCGGATCTCGAGGCGACACTCTTGGCAGGAACTGAATCCGGGAGTGTGATCCTGTCGGCGCAGTTGGCACCCGGTGTCGATTCGAACTGTCGTGAAGCGTGTGAGATGTCGGCCTATGCGGCGGATCGCAGATCGGGGACATTGCTGTCGACCGCTCCTATGACGTGGAACGGGCACAACCTGGTCGGGATGCTGGATTTGAGCGAGGACGCCTTCGCCGACGCATGTTTCGGAGTCTTCCACGCATCTACCGATCTACATGATCTTCGCGTGGGCGATCCCCTTACTGCGCTGGTTGAAGTAGACAGGTTCATGGTCGAATCATGGCGCTCGAGACGCGCCGCAGTTGCTGCACGGTATGCCGTTGATTCGTCTTCGGATTCCGCTACGCGGCGAGCGGCGATGTCCGCAGTTCGCGGGTTCATCCGGGAATCTTTGGAGGCCGCCGAATTTGCGGTCGAGACACTGATGAATATGGTAAGCGAATTAGGTGACGGCAGTGCAGTATTGAGTGTTCTGTTGACCAAGCGAATCGAGGCGATCAAGAGCTATGTGCGAGCTGTGGAGTCCGGCAACGATGTCCAAGCGGGGGGACATCCCCTCCTGTGTGAATTGTTGATCGCGCGTAGAGAATCCGACGATGCTGTAGGGGGAGCGCGGTGGTAGCGGTGGGTCACGGAGACGCCCAGGTTGTCCTCGTCAGGGCAGCCGATGCCGGCCCCACGTATCTGTCGTGGACGTGGATGGATATGCCCAACGTGCCGCATGCCGTCCGTCTTGACAGCGAAACCCTTTTCGCAGCAGTGTCTTTACTTGACAATGCCTTGACTGCGCCGCTGTTGTCGGAAGATTCGAGTACTGGGATCGAGTCCAAGGAGTCGGCAGCTACACGCGCGCTATGCAGCGGCGCGTTCGCTACTCTCGAAGGCGAGCGACGGTTGGCTGCTCTGCTCGCCGAGGCCGTGCTCCCCGAAGCGTTGCGTCGACAACTCGGTGAGCGGTTCGATGCACAGGGCATTATCCACGTCAGGATCACCCCTAGTCCTCGAATTGCGCGGGTGCCGTGGGAACTACTATTCGTAGACACCCGTCGGCGACTGCTCGACATTGCCGTGGTGACCTTCGATCCGCCGGCGACAGTTCACGCTCATCGAAGCGTCCTGCCTCCGCACTGGGACGACGTGCACCACCTCCCGCCGCTTCACATTGTAGACCCGCTTCTGCCTGCATCGGCTCTCGATCACGGCTTTCGGCAGACGCTTGCCGGGCTCTCGAAAAATGCATTGCTTGACGGTATTTCAGATGAAATCGCCGCGACCGGTGGCACCGATGTCAGCACTGAGGTGCCACGAAAATTTGACCGGGTGGCATTGTCAGAAGCTCTGAAAACAGGACGATCCAGGATGTTGTACTTTGGGCATGTGTCCGCGAGGCCGGACGAGCCTGGATCTGCCTCCATCCACCTCTTTGATACAGCGGGAGGCCGCACATCAGGTAATGACATGTGGGGAATGGCTGCGGTCGTGCGCCCCCCGATGGCCTCTGGTGAAATGGTACCAATTCGGGAGGGCTACCATTTGCCGCTGTGCGCACTGGATTTCCTGCTGGGAACTCAGCAATGTTCGGACGAAAAAGTCTGGCGCCGTTACGGATCGAATCGGCGGAACTACGGGCACGAGATATGGCCCATTCCCTGCCGGGTCGCCCTCATCGCGTGCGAGGGTGGTGTGGACTTCCGGTCTGCCGAAACCTTTGGGTTGGTAGTCGCTCTGTTGGATTCCGGTGCCTCTCTGGTGACCACTACCCGTTGGACACTTCCGACCGACGATGCATTCCACAGAATCGGAGGGGTAAGACGATCGGTGCTTCCCACGGCTGACCTGGCGCTCAGCGTTGACCGCGCACACAATCAAGCTAATCCGGTTGAGGCTGTAGCCAAGTGGCAACGAAGCCGGTTGCGGGAGTGGGAATCCAGCTCGGGTGAACTCGCCTATTCCCCAATCGTCTGGGCATCGCTGACCCACACAGTTGCAGACGCCCGTCCCGCCGAACCTATTGCAAAGTCGGCGCATTCGAGTTCAATCTAGGTCGAAGTTTCCGCAGTCGACCAGGGCTGCGAGTCTCCGGGGAACCACGTGGGTTAGGTAGGTGCACAGCTTGTCGTTGACAGCGATCCCTGCAGCACCCTTGGTGCTCAGGTATGCGGCCAGTTTCTGATGGTCGAAATCGGGATTGGCACGAAGCAGGCACAAAGCTTCCCACGTGATGTCCCGCCGCCCGATCGACAACTCGCGCAGGCATTGCCATGATGCAGATACGACTGCATGTAACAGACGGTCACCGTCGATGCTCGCTTGTCGAGATCGACAGTGACGCAGAACTTCATCTCGCACTTCGGTGTATTCGGGGATCTTGGCCACCATGTAGATCGACCATCGCGGATCAGCCGTATCACCGTAGTCGCCCATCGAAGACCGCTCCCTGTGAGGCAGCAGACCTAGGGTTGTACGCTGCGCGCTCAACCCTAGGTCTCGACGATCGTGGTGTGTATCCACTGATGGACCGACGCGAGACCCCTGCGAATCGTCAGAGTTCGTCGATCGCGATCAACCCGTCCTGCAATGCGCGTACCAGTAACGCACTCTTTGTAGATGCCGTTCTGCCGACTTCATCGTATTTACAACGAATCCGAGTCAGGTGAGTGTTGACTGTTCCCGGCGCGATGAACAATCGTCGTGAGACGACCGACTTGGAATCGCACTGAATCCAGGCGAGTAGTACCTCTTTCTCGCGTGAGCTCAAACCCGGATCATTTGTATGGGAGATGGGAGTGCTCAATGCGCGTCCTTTCGATCGGGGGGCATGGTGGCCAAGCCAGCATTCGAGATTCAATGAGAATGGAGAACCGTCGCGGGGTCACTCCACGTGGTGGCTGCGAATGAACTCCCGAGATAGCGGATACTCTCAAAAATTGACGATATGGGGTGTTGGCTCGGTCGAGGGCAGAACTCGATCCCGTGGCGAGTTTCATCAGTGGACTGCTTCTATATGGTCCGCCCAGATGTCGATTCCCGTGATCAGCGATTCTCCATGAGGGATGTGAACGAGTATTCGTCGAGTTCGTTCCAGCGACTAGTCGAGTTGGCAGCATCGCCGAGTAGAATCTTGTCAAGATCGACGCGGTATCGACGTGAGGGTAGGTCCGCACCGCACACCAGCAGGCGCGCGGCCAGCCCTGCTACGGATCCGGCCGCTGTGGCGGCAGTACCGAGTTGCGGCCAGGAGGGCAAAGTCCGTCCGACTTCGGTGAGCGAGAAACGAGTTCGCGGGGTGACGTGGCATCCGACGATCGCATTGGCGATCCGAGCGCGGTTCGCGGGGTCGTTGAGTTCTTGGTCATTCAATCCGGCCAGTTCGCCGGCCTTACCGTGGAACAGAGGATAGTCAGCATCGAGATCGAAGCGTTCGACGTCGAGAATGACGTTGTCGCCGTTGTCAGTCGCCATGATGACGGGTATGCGCTTTTCCCGCGCCTGCTTGCGAATGGCGATCTTCATCGCCAGGTCGTCCATCTCTTCCACCAGTACCGATAGACGCTCGGTATCTTCACCGCCCAAAAACTTGTCCGAAGCGGATTCGGAATACCCGTCAGGGACGGAATCTACCTGGGTATAGGGATCGATTTCGAGTAGACGTCTTTGCGAAAGAGTCACCTTCGGCTCGCCCAAGTCGCAGACGGACGCAGCTAGGCGATTGAGATTGCTTGGCCCCAATGTGTCAGGATCTGCGATGCGAAAACGACGCGCGCCCGTCAAGGAACACACGGAGACGACCGAGGATCCAACGCTGAGTCCGGCAACCCCGATAAGTGCCCCGCCCCATGTGTGTTGCTCGTCGTCGTCGAGCAAGTAGCGGTTTCGAGCGGTGCGAAGTCGGTAGAAGTTTTCTGCGTCAGGCAACCGGACCAGCGTTGATCGCCATGGGTACAGGATGTAGCGACTCGCGCACTCGACGACGCGGTCATCGTCCCAGTCGCGTCGGTCCGCGTCGCCGAATGAATCGATGGCGGAAAGTTCGGAGCGTGCAGTACTCCACGCATCGACGAACCGGAGGCCCGAATCCGCAGCCATCAGTGTCCTGATACGTGCGGAATCTTCTGTTGGATGCAGTATTTCGATCATTATGCGCTCACCTTTTCCACCTGGGTCTGTTTGATCTCGTATTGAAAGTCAGTGCTGCCAAATAGATGAAAACTCACACGGGGCAATGCCCGTTCTCCGAGAATTTGCAGTAGTTCGCGGTATTCGCTGCTGGACGATGAGAGAGCTTCGACCACCTTTCGGCAAATCAGTTGCTCGTTCTCTCTCGTAGCTCGCTCTTGTGCAGCCGTGTCGTGGCGCAACTCGACCCTCAGCTCGAGCACATCGCGAAGGTCGATGCCGGATCGTCGAGCGAGAATGAACTTTCCCGTGATCGTGTCGCCTAACTGTGGGTGAGATAGGGCTACACGAACCGGTTCGGGATAGATATTGACTGCGTAGAACGACACCGCTACATCGGCGCGACGTTGGAGAACAATGAAACCTGCTTCGTCGGAGGATGTTCGAAGATCCATGCGGTGCCCGAGTTCGGCCAGTTTCACGCCGAGGGTGTGTGGACTCAAGATCCGGCCCACATCGTTGATCCTGTATCGGACCAATGGAATCGAATTGTCGACTGTGAACAGCAGACGACCGTCGGCATCGATTTCCGTGTAGCGAAAGGCGGGGTCGTACTCGACGAGAGTCGATGACGCGGCGGCACCACCGAACAGAGCCTCGTCGACATCGCGGTGTTCGAGGGCGAGACGGCGCAAGGAAATCGACGTCGGCGTTTCGTGCCCCATCATCCCCGCGTCGGCCGTCCCGTAGACAAGGCACACGTCCTCTGTCCGCCCCCACTTTCCGATCAGATCCAGAATTCCGTCTCGCCATGATTCCCCGATGCTCTCGCCGGCGAGCAGCAGCTTCAGATCCTGGCCCAAGACCGCCGCATCTGCGCCGTCCAGAACATCGCGCACAAACGGTGGATAACCGGCAATGACAACCTGCTCATAGTGTTTGCCCAGAGTGGCGACGTTTTGGCGAACAGTCTCGACATCCACACCCGGAGCGACAACGGACAGTGGGAACCCTCTCTGGTTCAGTTCCTCGGCCGCGCGCAACGTATAAGTTCCTCCGATCCAATTACCCATCGCGAAGCACACGACGAGCAGCGTCGATCGCTTGTCCGCACCGAATTGCCGCATGATGCGTGCGTGAAGCTGAACACTGTGGGTCAGAGACACATCGGAGCGAGCCCAATGCGTCGGCTGACCCGACGATCCGGAGCTTGACGACCAGATTCGTGCTCCGGTGACGTCTCCACGACGCATGAGTTCGTTCAGGTCGTAAGCTGCGACGTAGTTCCCTTTTGTTGTTGCCGGAACATTGGCAAAGTCTTCGACCGAACGCACCGACTCGGGATCGAAATCTTGTGCCGACAAGAATTTCGTATAGGCGGGCACGTTCTCGACGGCGTGCCGGAAGGTAGCCAGAGCATGTTCGGAGCCGGGTGAAGTTGCTGATGGCCTGGTCGAATACATGGACATATTCCTCTCGTGTGGCGAGATGTGTTGTCGCCGTGCACCGAGAAGACCGAACCCCCGGAGCATCTCGGAGGGTTGTTTTGCGGCCTGTCGTTCAAACGGACTATATGAGCGAGACGTCCGAGTCATGCATGGTTGTGAACGCCACTTCAAAGGAAAGGAACTCGACATGGCGAATTGTAGGAAGTGCCAGCGACCAGTTCATGACTGCTCGTCGTGCAATGGAGGACGAGCGAGCGGCATGTTTGGAAAGCTCACGTGCAGCAAGTGCAACAACACCGGCTCCACGTGCAATGAGCACGGTGGGTACTGGAAGTAGCCTGCCAGGGCCGTCGCGCATTAGGTGAGAGGAAGTTCGATGCAGATCTTTCTGCTGATTGTGATCGTTTTGGTAGCAGGATTTTTCGGGACAATTGCAATAGGTGGGGCAGCGGTCTTCTGGTTTCTCCTCGTGTTCATCGTGGGTCTCGTGATCTTGAGCTTCGTTCTCGGTGCCTACGCCAAACAGCAAATAGACGTTGTGCATTCCGCTGACCCCCCTACAGTTCAACAGATAATCGAAAACCACTTCAGTGGGGTTGGATGGAAGAACGTCCAGGGCGAGGGTTTGATGAACTTCCAATCGCGAGGGTTCGGGCTCAGTTCGTGGAACTCGGAGAACCCTGTGGTATCAATCAGCCTTTCGCCCACTGCTGACGGCGGCACTGAGGTGTCAATCTGGATGTCGAAGTGGACAACTCGTTCGGGGATCGTATCTTCCTGTGACCGCGTTGTAACGAAACGATGGACGTTGTTGAGGAAACTCGCAGCACTCGAAGGAGAGTCCGAGGCTCGGTTGTAGCAGGATCAGAAGGGCTGTACATCATGGGACTGTTCTCTCGAACGAAGGCGCCGACCATCGATTGGGCTACGGAACGAATAGCGGCCGTTCCGAACTGGGCGACCCATCAAAGCCTGCGACCGGGATTGTCAGACGTGGCACAGGCATTGGCCGACAGCTATGCGGGAAGTTCCAATGACATCGATATCGACAAGGTTGTCCAGGCCATTGTCAACATTGTGGAATCGCTCGCCGTAAAGCATCTTCCGGAAAGTGCGGAAGCGATCAGGGCGATCATGTCTCGTCCCGGGCCCGAACGTGACGAGATCTGGAACTACTTTACTCATTGCGCCGCCAAAGGTGTTGCGGTGTCGGAACATATCGGTGGTATCCTGGTCGGACCGCAAATGGCCGAGACTTTCGAGGCGATGGCACGAGAAGGGCGCTTTTCGAAATCCGGGAATGCCACTCCTGACGGCCTGCCGATTATGTCTCCGGACTCGAGCGATACGGCTGGGTTGAGTGACCCGGGCCTCGGCGAGAATGACCCGATACAGATGGCGTTCGGGCTTATGTCAAGCGTAGGTCTGAGCCTTGTCGTCTACGGTTCGTCAGATCTGGCCAGTTGCTTCACAGCCGTTGCCGGAGTTATTCCCGCTTTCCGCAGTTCGGCGACAGATGGTGGATGGCTCGGGTCCTTCCCGAGCATCGAGAACGTGTTGTGGTTCGGGATCGAGAGTGCAGACAGTTCCGCGATCATCGTTACGGTTCTGCCGGATGCCGATTCTGGTCGGGTGCTCCGCGAATTCGTTAATCCCCTTGACGCTCTGGGGGCACCTTGGTTCACGGCGTTGGCACAGAAAACGCTGGTGCCCAGCACCTTTGCTGAAATCTTCGCCCGATCGGTTCACCGTCGTATTTGGCATCTTCCAGGTCTTCAACATCTCAGACCTCACGACCACGGACCGTTCGAGCTTTCGTGGGCTTTCAAGCGTGAGTTGTCGGAGAACGGGTGGGATTCTGTCGACGGTGACAACTACAAGAAGGACGTGCCATCCCCGGCGGGTATTTCGAATGTGTATTTTGCGCCGTGGAGAGATAAACACTCCATCTTTCTCGTGCTCGGACCGTCGGAGAACGGGCAGATTCCGGAGAGCTTGCGTGGTATTGATCTGGGTGATTGCCTGATCGGTGTCGAATACGAACACATCATCTTGATCAAACCGCTGTGTTCGCCTCCGTCATTGGCGGACGTACAGGCTGCGACGGAGCGCGTCCTCGACCGAGGGAGGTTCCTGTACTCAGGCGAGACATCCATTGTTCCAAACGTCTTGACGTTGACCAAAGGTTCGAACACTCCAGTCGGGACGATGCAGATTCGTGTCTCGCTTGCGTGGCACGGCAATCCTGTCGAAGCCAATGTGGACACGTCGGCCCTACTTCTCGGCGCGAACGAGAGAGTGCAATCGGATGCTGATTTTGTCTTCTACAACCAGTCGGTACATCCCACCGGCGCTGTTAGCTACGAGTGCCGCCAGGTGGAGAACGGCAATGCCGGTCGTGATTCCATCCGGATTGATCTACCCCGAGCGGAGAGTTATACCGAGAAGATAGTGATTGTCGGATCGGTCGATCATGGGCAGTTCTCGAGTCTTCATGGCCTCCATGCGACCGTGGTCGATCTTGACACTGGTCGGACGGTGATCAACTTTCCGATCGACGGACTTACGACTGAAACTGCGTTGCTCGTCGGGGAGTTGTATCGACGCGCCGGGGTATGGAAGTTTCGAGCAGTGGGGCAAGGCTACGCATCTGGTTTGAGGGGTGTCGCAACTGATTATGGAATCAGCGTGGATTGAAGCGCCGCCCGCGCGGCATTGAACCCACCCATCCCGTGGACCCCGCCGCCCGGCGGGGTCGCGGATGAGCAGAGGTACACGCCCGGGGCGCCGGTGGCATAGGGGTCGAGCCCGAATCGGGGGCGCGCGATGATCTGCCGCGCAGTGTTCGCCCCAGCGGAGATGTCGCCACCCACGTAGTTGGGGTTGTACGCCTGCATCTGCGGCACATTGCGCACGTGGACGCCCACGATCCGGTCCCGGAACCCCGGCGCAAAGCGCTCGATCTGACGGGTGATCGCTTCTGTGGCGTCACCCGGATATCCGTGCGGCACATGCGCATACGCCCAGACCGGGTGGATGTCTCCGACGGAACGGGAAGGGTCGGCCAAGAACTGCTGGCCCAACAGAATGAAGGGCTTGTCCGGCATCTGACCCCGAACGGTCTGGCGTTCGACAGCCGCAGTTTGCGAAATCGTCCCGGACAGATGCAGGGTGCCGGCCTTGCGGGCATGCGGATTCGTCCACGGCACGACGCTTCCGTCGGAGTCACCGCGCACGGCGTAGTCGACCTTGTACGCGGCGGTGCCGTAGCGGAATTTGCGGTAGGCCCGGGCAATGCGGTCGGGCTGCCGACCGTCGAGCAGACGACCGGCTGCGTCGGGGGCGATGTCGAGCATGACGATGTCGTAACCGGCGATCTGGGAGTAGTTGGTGACCCAGTTGCCGGTTTCGATAGTGCCACCGAGGCTGCGCAGGATCGACGCGAGGGCGGCTGCAATTGAGCCCGAACCACCTTGCGCCACAGGCCAACCGTGAGCATGAGCGGCCGCAGTGAGCATCGACGCGACAGCGCTGGACAGGGGAAGGTCCAACCGCCCGAACATGTGCGCCGCGACGCCACCGAACAGCGCCCGCGCCTGTGGGGTCTTGAACATCCGAGCGAAACCCGTCGCGGGAAGCAGAGCACCCGTCCCGAAACGGGCGAGCATCAGCGGGTGCTTCGGGAGATGCACGATGGGCTGGAAGACGTCCTGCACCAACTCGTCGAAGTTCTCGGCAATGTATCCGAAGACGTCGAGCCAGCGCTTACCGTCGACACCCAGTCCCTCAGCGGTCCGGTTGATGTCGCGCCAGAGAACCCCGGCGGTGCCGTCGTCGAGTGGATGGACCAGATCGATCTCGGGCCACAGCCACGTCAGGCCGTGCTTGGCGAGCCCGAATTCGCGGTCGAGGGCCTTGAAGTATGGAGAAGCCAAAGCGGTGGGATGGAAGGCGGAGCAATCGTCGTGGACGAGTCCGTCGACTATGTATTCGCTGCTGCGGGTACCGCCGCCGATCTTGTCCGCACCCTCGATGACATGGACGTCGATTCCGGCGCGGGCGAGTTCGATCGCCGCCGCGAGACCGTTGGGGCCACTGCCCACCACTACTGCTGTTGTCATTTGCGCTTCGCCACCCGTCTTCTCAAGGGTGAGCCTACGGAAATTACAGCGATGGCATTCTGCGAGCAAACAATTCAGGCCTAGACCTTGGTTGATCGATCAACTTTTGTTACAGTTCGAGGCGCACTGGCCGCAGCTGATTCTTATCGCTGCGGCCAGTTGTTGCATTCATCGCCCATCGCGCCTGTTTCCTGCGGATTCGGTATCCTGTGAATCGGAACTTCTCTGCACAGACGCAGCTCCGAAATCTGTCGAGGGGCCTTCTGGCTCCCTGCATCGCCGCAGTTCAGAGCAATTATAGGGCTACCTTAGTTGCGCCCGTGCCGGGGTTCTGAATTATCGTTTTCGTTACACGGTTGACTCACAAAAGTTTCAACCGACCGAAGACTCACGTCGCCGGGTGCCAGAACGCACACCATCGCGTCTGCGCAGGGCGGCTACTTCGGTGGTACCGAACACATCGTCGTGTCGGTGCTTTGAAGGACTTGCATTGCAAGTTGATGGCCATCAGCGCTGCTGGTCGTCGGTGCATCTTTATGGCATACGAAGGCTGGGTATGAAGCAACTTCCAGGCCCCCAGGGCCTCTATCACCCGTCCAATGAGCACGACTCCTGTGGAGTCGCATTTGTTGTCGACATGCATGGTCGCCGCAGCAGGGACATCGTCGAAAAGGCGATCACCGCTCTGGTCAACCTCGAGCATCGCGGCGCTGCCGGATCAGAACCCAACACGGGTGACGGTGCGGGCATTCTGCTGCAGGTTCCCGACAAGTTCTTCCGAGCTGTCGTGGACTTCGCGCTGCCCGCCGAAGGCGCGTACGCAACCGGTATCGCATTCCTCCCGCAGGGCGATGCCGATGCACACGAGGCTGCTGCTGCAGTCGAGAAGATCGTCGTCGAAGAGGGCCTGAAGGTTCTCGGCTGGCGCGAGGTCGGAACAGACGACTCCTCGCTGGGCGCACTGGCGCGCGACGCGATGCCGACGTTCCGTCAGATATTCATCGGCTCCGAGGGTGACAAGTACACCGGCATGGATCTCGAGCGTCGTGCATACGTTGTGCGTAAGCGCACCGAGCACGAACTCGGCTCCGAAGGCGCCGGCAAGGGTGGCCCGGGTAGCGAGACCGTGTACTTCCCCAGCCTGTCCGGCCAGACGTTCGTCTACAAGGGCATGCTCACCACCCCGCAGCTCAAGGGTTTCTACCTCGATCTGCAGGACGATCGTGTCGAGAGCGCACTCGGACTCGTCCACTCGCGCTTCTCCACCAACACGTTCCCGTCGTGGCCGCTGGCGCACCCGTTCCGCCGGGTCGCTCACAACGGTGAGATCAACACCGTCACCGGCAACGAGAACTGGATGCGCGCTCGCGAGTCCCTGATTGACAGTGACGTCTTCGGTGGCCGCGAGAACCTGGACAAGATCTTCCCGATCTGCACCCAGGGCGCCAGTGACACCGCTCGTTTCGACGAGGTGCTCGAGATGCTGCACCTCGCCGGCCGCAGCCTGCCGCACGCAGTTCTCATGATGATCCCGGAAGCCTGGGAGAAGCACGAGAGCATGGACCCCGCTCGTCGGGCGTTCTACGAGTACCACTCGGCTCTCATGGAGCCCTGGGACGGACCGGCGTCGGTGTGCTTCACCGACGGCACCGTCATCGGCGCCGTGCTGGACCGCAACGGTCTGCGTCCGTCGCGTCTGTGGATCACCGAAGACGGCCTCGTCGTCATGGCGTCGGAGGTCGGCGTTCTGCCGATCGATCCGTCCACCGTGGTCCGTAAGGTCCGCCTCCAGCCCGGCCGCATGTTCCTCGTGGACACCGCGCAGGGCCGGGTCATCAGCGACGACGAACTCAAGTCCGAACTCGCTGCCGAGCACCCGTACCAGCAGTGGATCGACGAAGGTCTGATCCACATGGACGACCTGCCGGACCGCCCGTACACATACATGTCGCACGAGCGCGTCGTGCTGCGTCAGCAGCTCTTCGGTTTCACCAGCGAAGAGGTCAACCTGCTGGTCAAGCCGATGGCACTCTCCGGTGCCGAGGCACTGGGCTCGATGGGTACCGACACTCCGATCGCCGTGCTCTCGTCACGTCCGCGGATGCTGTTCGACTACTTCTCGCAGCTCTTCGCTCAGGTCACCAACCCACCTCTCGACGCGATTCGTGAAGAGGTTGTCACCAGCCTCGGCGCGACCATCGGCCCCGAGGGCGACCTGCTGCACCCGAATGCGGACTCCTGCAAGCAGATTGCGCTCCCGCAGCCGATCCTGCACAACGACGACCTGTCGAAGCTCGTTCACGTCAACGACGACGGCGAATTCCCGGGCTTCCGCAGCGTTGTGATCCGCGGCCTGTACCCCGTCAAGGAAGGCGGCGACGGTATCCGTCGTGCGCTCGAGGGCATCAAGTACCAGGTCTCGCAGGCAATCGAGGGTGGCGCACGCATCGTCGTGCTCTCGGACCGTGAGTCCACCGAGGACTACGCGCCGATCCCGTCGCTGCTCCTCACCTCAGCCGTGCACCACCACCTGGTTCGTGAGAAGTCGCGCACCAAGGTCGGCCTCATCGTCGAGGCCGGCGACGCCCGCGAGGTGCACCACATGGCGCTCCTCATCGGCTTCGGTGCCGCAGCGGTCAATCCGTACATGGCTTTCGAGACCATCGACGAGTTCCTGCAGAACAAGGAACTCGAGGGCCTGACTCTCGAGAAGGGCATCGCGAACTACATCAAGGCAGCCGGCAAGGGTGTCCTGAAGGTGATGTCCAAGATGGGCATCTCGACGCTCGCGTCGTACACCGGTGCTCAGCTGTTCCAGGTCATCGGCCTCTCGCAGGAGCTGACGGACGAGTACTTCACCGGTCTGCAGTCGCAGCTCGGTGGCATCGGCCTCGACCAGATCGCAGCCGACGTCGAAGCACGTCACCGCATCGCGTACCTCGATCGCCCCGAAGAGCGCGCTCACCGCGAGCTCGAGGTCGGCGGCGAGTACCAGTGGCGTCGTGAAGGCGAGTACCACCTGTTCAACCCGGACACGGTCTTCAAGCTCCAGCACGCAACTCGCACAGGTCAGTACGAGGTGTTCAAGGAGTACACGACTATGGTCAACGACCAGTCGGAGCGCCTTGCCGCTCTGCGTGGTCTGTTCGACTTCAACATCGGCAAGCGGCCGTCGATCTCGATCGACGAGGTCGAGCCGGCCAGCGAGATCGTCAAGCGTTTCTCGACGGGTGCGATGAGCTACGGCTCCATCTCCGCCGAGGCTCACGAGACTCTCGCCATCGCGATGAACCGTCTGGGCGCCCGCTCCAATTCCGGTGAGGGCGGCGAACATCCGTCGCGCTTCACGCCGGACGAGAACGGCGATCTGCGACGCAGTGCCATCAAGCAGGTCGCGTCGGGACGCTTCGGTGTCACCTCGCACTACCTGAGCAACTGCACCGACATCCAGATCAAGATGGCGCAGGGAGCCAAGCCCGGTGAGGGCGGCCAGCTTCCGGCTCACAAGGTGTACCCGTGGGTGGCCGAGGTTCGGCACTCCACGCCTGGCGTCGGGCTGATTTCGCCGCCGCCGCACCACGACATCTACTCGATCGAGGATCTCGCGCAGCTGATCCACGACCTGAAGAACGCCAACCCGCAGGCCCGCATCCA
Organism: Rhodococcus sp. IEGM 1241; assembly: GCF_033142365.1. Classification (NCBI taxonomy): domain Bacteria; kingdom Bacillati; phylum Actinomycetota; class Actinomycetes; order Mycobacteriales; family Nocardiaceae; genus Rhodococcus; species Rhodococcus sp. IEGM 1241. The sequence continues at coordinate 490,590 of NZ_JAWLSE010000006.1, read as the reverse complement.
CGTGAAGCTGGTCTCCGAGGTCGGCGTCGGAACCGTCGCGGCCGGTGTCTCCAAGGCACATGCCGACGTCGTTCTGATCTCCGGTCACGACGGTGGCACCGGTGCCACCCCGCTGACCTCCGTCAAGCACGCGGGCGCACCGTGGGAGCTCGGCCTCGCCGAGACCCAGCAGACGTTGCTGCTCAACGGTCTTCGTGACCGCATCGTCGTGCAGGTCGACGGCCAGCTCAAGACGGGTCGCGACGTCGTCGTTGCTGCCCTGCTCGGCGGCGAGGAGTTCGGTTTCGCCACCGCACCGCTGGTTGTCTCGGGCTGCATCATGATGCGCGTCTGCCACCTCGACACCTGCCCCGTCGGTGTCGCGACACAGAACCCGTTGCTGCGTCAGCGTTTCAGTGGCAAGCCGGAATTCGTCGAGAACTTCTTCATGTTCATCGCCGAGGAGGTTCGCGAGCTTCTCGCCGAACTCGGTTTCCGCACGCTGCTCGAAGCAGTCGGCCAGGTCGACATGCTGGACACCACGCGCGCTCTCGATCACTGGAAGGGAAGCAAGGCAGGCAATCTCGATCTGTCGCCGATCCTGACCCAGGTCGAGTCCGCGTTCATGGACCAGGACGTCCACTGCACCGGAACGCAGGATCACGGTCTCGACAAGGCGCTCGATCAGCAGTTGATCGTCTCGGCCCGCAACGCACTCGACAAGGGTGAGGCGGTCTCGTTCGAGTCCGCGATCACCAACGTCAACCGCACGGTCGGCACCATGCTCGGCCACGAGGTCACCAAGGCGTTCGGTGGAGAGGGCTTGCCCGAGGGCACCATCGACATCACGTTCACCGGTTCCGCCGGTAACAGCTTCGGTGCTTTCGTGCCCAGCGGTATGACCCTGCGCCTGCACGGCGACGCCAACGACTTCGTCGGCAAGGGCCTCTCGGGTGGACGCATCGTCGTACGCCCGCCGCTCGATGCAGCGGAAGGCTTTGTCGCCGAGGACAACATCATCGGTGGCAACGTCATCCTGTTCGGCGCCACCAGCGGCGAGGCTCTGCTTCGCGGTGTCGTCGGCGAACGCTTCGCAGTCCGTAACTCCGGCGCCACTGCCGTCGTCGAGGGTGTGGGCGATCATGGTTGCGAGTACATGACGGGTGGAAAGGTGGTCATCCTCGGAGCCACCGGACGTAACTTCGGCGCCGGCATGTCCGGTGGCGTCGCGTACATCTACAACCCCGACAAGGCATTCGAGAAGAACCTCAACACCGAACTGGTGGACCTCGAGGATCTTTCGGGCGACGACTTCACCTGGTTGAAGAGCGTCATCGAACGTCATCGCGACGAAACCGGCTCCGAGGTTGCCACGCGCATCCTCGGCGACTGGTCGCAGCAGGTGGGTCACTTCGCAAAGGTGATGCCCCGCGACTACAAGAAGGTTCTTTTGGCCATCGCGGCCGCAGAGAAGGATGGCAAGAACGTGGACGAGGCAGTTATGGAGGCAGCTCGTGGGTGATCCAAGCGGCTTCCTGAAGCACACGTCGCGCGAACTTCCGGTTCGCCGGCCGGTGCCGTTGCGCCTGCTCGACTGGAAAGAGGTCTACGAGGAGTTCCCGAAGGAAACCCTCCAGACCCAGGCCAGCCGTTGCATGGACTGCGGAATTCCTTTCTGCCACAACGGTTGCCCTCTCGGAAACTTGATTCCCGAGTGGAACGACCTGGTCTTCAAGGACCACTGGCACGACGCCATCGAGCGTCTGCATGCGACCAACAACTTCCCGGAGTTCACCGGTCGTCTGTGCCCCGCGCCCTGTGAGGCGTCCTGTGTCCTTGGCATCAACCAGGATCCGGTCACCATCAAGCAGGTCGAGGTCGAGATTATCGACAAGGCCTTCGACGAAGGGTGGGTAAAGCCGGTTCGCGCCGCGCACGCCACCAACAAGAGGGTCGCAGTTGTCGGCAGTGGTCCGGCCGGTCTGGCTGCAGCGCAGCAGCTGACCCGCGCCGGTCACGCAGTGACGGTCTTCGAGCGGGCAGACCGCATCGGCGGCCTGCTGCGCTACGGCATCCCCGAGTTCAAGATGGAGAAGCGGCACATCGACCGCCGTCTCGAGCAGATGGAAGCCGAAGGCACCGTCTTCAAGACCAACGTCAATGTCGGCGTGGACATCACCGCGGACGAGCTGCGCGAGCAGTTCGACGCAGTGGTTCTGGCCGGCGGTGCCACCGCAGCTCGCGATCTGCCGATCCCGGGCCGCGAACTGGACGGCATCCACCAGGCGATGGAGTTCCTGCCGATCGCCAACCGTGTGCAGTTGGGTGACCTCGACGCTCCCACCATCACCGCTGAGGGCAAGAAGGTTGTCATCATCGGCGGCGGCGATACCGGCGCGGACTGCCTCGGCACCTCGCACCGTCAGGGCGCAGCCAGCGTGCACCAGTTCGAGATCATGCCGCGTCCGCCGGAGACTCGCGCCGAGCAGACTCCGTGGCCGACGTACCCGCTCATGTTCCGCGTGGCTTCGGCTCACGAGGAAGGCGGCGAGCGTCTGTTCTCCGTCAACACCGAGAACTTCGTCGGTGAAAACGGCAAGGTCACCGGACTCAAGGCTCACGAGGTCGAGATGAAGTCGGGTCGTTTCGAGAAGGTCGAGGGCTCGGACTTCGAGCTCGAAGCCGATCTCGTGCTCCTGGCAATGGGCTTCGTCGGCCCCGAGAAGCCGGGTCTGCTCACCGATCTCGGTGTCGACTTGAACGAGCGCGGCAACGTCGCCCGCACGTCGAAGTGGAACACCAACGTCGACGGCGTGTTCGTGGCCGGTGACATGGGCCGCGGTCAGTCCCTGATCGTCTGGGCCATCGCCGAGGGACGTTCCGCAGCAGCCGCTGTGGACACCTACCTCGAGGGTGTCACCGCCCTTCCGTCACCGATCCACCCGACAGCGGCTCCGCAGCGCTAGAGGCTCTTACAAAGCCGCACCCCATCGCATTCGGTGGGGTGCGGCTTTGTTTCTGCAAGTAGTTCGCACGATCTGTAACAAACCTTCATCAATCGTGCATCGGACAGACACAACGCCCAGACAGTATGATTCCGGAGCATCGATAGTGGTGTATGGGTTGCTTAAGTTAAATCAGGGGAGTTTCATGCGTGCGAGGCGTCTCGTTGCGGTGTTGTCGGCACTAGCTGCGGCAGTAGTGGTACCGGTTGTCAGTTCTCCCGTGGCGTCGGCTGATCCCTGCCCCGGTCTGTACGTCGTGGCCATTCCGGGAACCTGGGAGCCTTCGGGTACTTCTCCCGGTGCCGGCATGCTTGCCCCGGTCACCAACGGCCTTCCCGGTTCCGTACGCACCGATTACGTCACGTACTCGGCAACGGCCTTCCCGTGGGAGTCCAACGTCTACGCCAAGTCGAAGCAGCAGGCTGTCGACAATGCGCGCGGCATGATCGCCGCGATGGCCGCCTCGTGCGGTGACACCCGCTTCGCGATCGTCGGATACAGCCAGGGCGCCGACGCGGCAGGCGATCTCGCAGCCGAGATCGGAACCGGCATCGGCGTTGTTCCCCCGACTCGCGTCGAGGGCGTCGGCCTCCTGTCCGATCCCCGCCGCTCCGAGTCAGACGTCCTGATCGGACCTGCTGTCGGAGGCAACGGAGCCAGCGGCGCTCGCATCGGTGGATTCGGTTGGCTGTCAGGCAAAACGGTGACGCTGTGCGCCGTCGGTGATCTGTACTGCTCGACGCCCAAGGACGATTTCGTGATGCGTCTGGCCGGGTTCATGGCTCAGGTTTCCGACCCCACTCCGGCAAACGCTCTCTCGCTTCGCGACGAGGCCGCCGTGATCGTCAACGATCTGGTCACTGCAGGCGGACTCCCCGCACTGATGGCTCAGCTCGATCCAGGCGCGAACTCCCGGCGCGTCGATCAACTGGTCGCCTTCTACGGCTCGCAGGTTCACACCGACTACACGCGTTACGTCGTTGACGGCGCAGGCAATTCGGCCACATCCTGGCTGCACAACTGGTTGGCCGGCAAAGCCTGATCAGCAGTACGTCTGCTCCGCGGTGTCGACGTAGATCTCGGCGATCCGCTGCGAAGACATCGGCGTGATCTGTGAGTACACCTCGCCGACGGAGTTGAACTCCGCCAGCACCTCGGACCGCGGCATGCCGTCGGCCAGAGCCTTGCAGGTGCCGTCGGCGTAGAGGATCTCTGCGGAATCCATTCCGGCGGGCGGGATCCCGGCCAGACGCAGAGCGGCGATGTACCGCTGCCCCTTCTCGCCTGCGTTCGCGACGATCTCGTCCGGTGACCGGGCGTCGATCGGTGAGTTTGCCGGTGGCGCTACCTGTGGCGCTACCGGAAGCGACAGCTGCGGGGGCGTCGATTCGACGACGCTCGGCGCTGCTTCCGCAGGTTCGGCGAGTGGGCTGGTCGGCAATTCGGGGAGCGAACTGGGAGCAGTCGAACTCGACGTTGCCGCCACCGTGGTGCTGGTGGCAGCAGAAGTGGATTCCGCTGCGTCGCTGTCGGATTGGCTGCTGCAGCCGCTGAGGAGTAGGCCCGCTGCCGCGACGCAGAGGACCAGTCTGTTCGTGTTCATCACCCGTGAGTGTTACACACCGTACCGCTTAGTTTGTCCGTTTTAAGGAAACTCCCTTTTGCCCTGTTTTTAAGTCGAAGTCCTGTGATATACATCTGTTCAGTTGTTACTTGTGAGTAGGAGCACACCGCAAGACCTTGTCGGCGGCGGTCGAAACACAAGCAATGACTGCGAGTTTCGTCCCCCATCACATAAACGGCAGGGAGAAATCAGTGCAGAAATCTCACAAGAACGGCAACAGACGTCTCGGCACGCGCGTGGCCGTTATTGCAGGTACCGCAGGTGCAGTGCTGGCTTTTGCAGCGCCGATGGCCTCGGCTCAGGACCCGGTCGACAATTCGGTACCGGGCGCCGCAGTGTGTCCGGCTACTGCCGAATCCTGTGTGTCGGTAGTGGTTCAGAGCGGAACCTTCGACAACAACGGCTTCAACCTCCCGATCGGAAAAGGCGACATGATCATCGCCGCCGAGGCCGGCTCCGGTGAAGGTGAGTCCACCGTTCTTCTCCCGCGCGACGACGGACACAACGGTGTCTACTCCAAGCCGCTGACCGTTCCCGGCGGAGTTCTGGGAATCGATCTTCCGTTCGGCAATCTCTTCGGCCTTGCCGCAGTAGCGGCCGAGGTGGAGGCAACGGCTGCGCCGACTCTCAACGGAATCATCACCGACATGGATCTGAGCATCCCGGTGCGGATGAAGATCAACAACGCGTTCCTCGGTGACAACTGCTACCTGGGTTCCGCGGCGGCGCCGGTGAATCTTCGTCTCGCGCCTGACCCGTCGGTGGTCCCTACCTACACGGTGCTTCCGTCGACTGCGCTGAAGGTGAGCCCGGTCGGGAACGAGGCCACCGGCTTCGCGCTGCCCGCTGCCAGTGGTTGCGGACCGTTCGGAGTGCTGAATCCGATCGTCAACTGGCGAGCAAAGGTACCGGCTACGTCCGGAACCTCGCTCAGCACGATCTCCGACGCCTACCTGTACCCGGGAGGGCTCACCGGTAGCGATCCTCTCGACGATCTCGGTGGCGGAACAGGATCCAGCGGTTCCAGTGGCTCGAGCGGTTCGTCCGGAAGCTCCGGTTCCTGAAAAATCGGAAGCCTAGACGCAGCGGTGGTGACGGAATGTCACCACCGCTGCGGCGTCCGACCTGTAATAACCTGTGCCTCAGGGTGGGCGAAGGCGGCACTCCATCAGGAGGACCTGCGCGGCCACGAAATCACAGGGGAGTCCTCAAACATGTTTCGAGACAGCGTTCTTGCCGGTCCGGTCCTGCGTCGGGGTGTGACGGCGCTGGCAGTTGCAGCCGCGGCCACCATGTTTGTCGGCACCGCAGCAACGGCGGAGCCGGCAGCAGTTGTCGGTGAGGTGTCCGCGGACTCCATCGCGGCAGCCCGTGCGCAGGCCATCGGAACGACGGTCACCGTCGTGGGAACCGCGACTACGCCGTCCGGAGTGTTCGAATCCAGCTTCTACGACAAGGGCTTTGGTCTCCAGAGCGGCAATTCGGGCATTTACATCAGCGATCCGAACAACTCCGGGATTGCTCTCGGCGATCAGGTTCAGGTCACCGGAGTCCTCGCGGATCAGGAAGGCCTGCTCGTCGTCCGCCCGACTGCCATCGAGGTAATCGGCACGACCACTCAGATCAGCCCGGCGCGATTGCCCCTCAATGCAATCGGTGAGGGCAGCGAAGGTCGTCTCGTGACGGTGTCCGGAATCGTGAGCGGACCCGTCGTCGACGATCTGCCGTACGGTCACAAGATCCTGGTGTCCGGCATCGACGGGAACACCGTCATCTTCGTCAACACCCAGACCGGAATCGACGTCGACGCCATTGCAGTCGGACGCCCGATCACCGTCACCGGTTTCAGTGGCCAATACGCCAGCACCTACGAGGTTCTTCCCCGTTCGGAAGCCGATGTGCAGCAGGGTTTCACGGGCAGCCTGAGTTTCGGCAGCTGACCTAGATCTCGAACCGAGCTCCGACGCGCATCGACCCGGGAGACAACCGGCTGATCGTGCGTCCGAGCTTGGCTTCGACGGTCACGGGCACCACGGCCTTGTTCGTGCGAACTGCTTTCACGATGGCACTGGCCACCCGGTCGGGGGTGAAGTTGCGCTTGCGGTAGAAGTTGTCGACCTTGGTCTGATTCTCGAGTTGTTCCTCGGCGGTGGTCCCGGCGAACTCGGTGGTCTTGAGGATGTTCGTGTGCACGAGGCCGGGGCAGATGGTGCTGACGCCGATGCCGTGTGGAAGCAGCTCTGCCCGTAGGCAATCCGAGAGCATGAATACCGCTGCCTTGCTTGTCGAATACGCGGTGAGGGCCTTCTGGGGTGTGTAGGCGGCAGCCGAGGACAGGTTGACCACGTGTCCGCCGGTTCCCCGGTCGATCATCATCGGGGTGAATGCCCGGCAGCCGTAGACAACTCCCCAGAAGTTGATGTCCATGACGCGCTCGAACTGGCGCTGCTCGGTGTCGGCGAATGTCCCGGAGAACCCGATTCCAGCGTTGTTGACGACGATGTCCGGCACGCCGTGATGCGCCGCGACTGTCTCCGCGAATCGGATCACGGCCTGTTCGTCGGACACGTCGACCTGGTAGGCGTGCGAACCGCCACCGAAAACCGCTTCGGCTCCGCTGGCCTGAGTGGGTGTGTTGATGAGTGCCGCAGTGTCCTGCGCGCTTTCGAGGTTGATGTCGGAGACGACGACGATAGCTCCCTGGGCCGCGAAGGCGAGGGCCGTTTCACGCCCGATGCCGCTGCCTGCACCGGTGACAACTACGAGCGTGCCGGTGAGGTCGCGTAGTCGACGCTGCAACTTCGTGCCGCGTCGCCAGCCGGTGACGTCCTTCAGTAGCCCCATTGGTTGCCCTTTTCGTGTGTACGTTTGCGGCGTGTGTCTCTAGCTGACTTCCCCTCTGCGAAAGGTATCCGATGAGGGAGCTTCGTGTCGTACGAGTCGTTAGAGTGCGCACATCTGCAGGCTGCACTGGCCGCGGCTGCCCACTCCTCGACGGTGCTCCGGCGGTTCACCCTTTGAGGACACTCGAATCGGAATGAATTCCTGACCTTCGCTAACGGCCTGACCTGCAAATGTCGCTCGAAAACTGAACAATCTTCTCGCTACATTCCACTGAGCGGGACCTGCAACTAATCCCTGTGCCTTACGTCACAAACTGTCTCGACAATGCTTCACATCACAGTTTCTGACCTGGAGGTTTTGAATGAGTCGCAGTTCTCGGCGCGGTCACCGCAAGGTTGCCGCCGTCGCGCTGGCTGTCTCCGCCGGCCTGTTCGTCTCGTCGTGCGCTGACAGCGGGAACGGGGGTGGGAGCGGCGACGCACCGGATTCCGGTTCAGGGTTGTCCATCGGCCCGGTCAACGAGCAGTCCGACGAGGGTGACGCGGTCAAGGGTGGCACGCTCACGTTCAGCGGGTATTCCGCTGTCACGAATCTCGACCCCGCGAAGACGCAGATCGCCGGTTCGGTCGCTGGTTCGGAGCTGGGCGCCATCTACGACACCTTGCTGCGCTACGACCCGGCGTCGAAGGAATTTGTTCCGAAACTCGCGGAGTCGATGGAACCGAGTTCCGATTTCAAGACGTGGACTCTCGAACTGCGCGACGGTGTGAAGTTCAGCGACGGGACTCCGGTGGATTCGGCGGCCGTTTCGGCGAGCCTCAATCGCTACGTCACCAACAAGGGGCCGCAGTCGAGCCTGTACGCGTCGAAGGTTGCGTCGGTCGACACCCCGGACGCGTCGACGGTCGTCTTCAATCTTGTCGACCCGTGGACCGGTATCGAGTCACTGCTCTCCACCGGACCCGGCATGATCGTCGCGCCGAGCGCCCAGCAGGGCGATCAGTTCACCCCGATCGGCGCCGGCGCGTTCACCCTCGAGAAGTTCGCTCCCAACGAGGAATTGATCCTCGACGCTCGGGAAGACTACTTCGACGGCGCCCCGAACGTGGACAAGCTGCGGTTGATCAGCATCGTCGGTTCACAGTCCACCACCGAATCCCTCAAGAGCGGCGGCACCGACGTCGCGTACATGCGTTCGCTTCCGAACGTCCTGGATCTGATCGACTCCGGCTACCCGGGCTTCGTCGACATCCCGTCGCTGTCGTACCTCTCGCTCGTCAACACGGCTCCCGGTCGTCCCGGTGCCGACGTGCGGGTGCGACAGGCATTGGCGCTCGCGACCGATCCCGTCGCTCTCGACAATCGCCTCAACGAAGGTAAGGGTCTGCCCGGCCAGGTCATCTTCCAGGACACCTCTCGCTGGCACAACGACGTCGCTCCGATCGGCGTAGACACCGCCAAGGCGAAGCAGCTTCTCGACGAGGCCAAGGCCGACGGTTTCGACGGCAAGATCACATACCTGACGCTGCAGGAGAATTCGGCGCAGGCGATGGCTCTGGCTCTGCAGTCGATGGCCAACGCCGTCGGTTTCGATTTCCAGATCGAGTACGTCAACTCGGTTGCCGACGTCGTCAAGCGTTTGTACGCCGACCGCGACTTCGACATGGCAACAGGTTCCGCCAACCTCGCGGAAGCCGATCCCTTCGAGCGTCTGTACTCGAACCTCAAGACCGGTGGGCGAAACAACGCCGCGAGTTTCTCCGACCCCGAGATGGATACGCTGCTCGACCAGCTGGGTGTAGCGACGTCGAACGACGCGAAGATCGAGGTGCTAGCCAAGATCCAGGAGCGCGCCAATGAGGTTGTGCCGTGGCAGGTTTACGGCAACACTCCGTGGCTCGGTGTGTGGGGACAGAACGTCCACGGCATTCAGCAGAGCCTGGACGGAATCATGTTCTTCGACAAGGCCTGGAAGAACTGAAGGCCTCTGAAGAACTAAAGAACTGATCAGACCCGAGAAGCGTCCCCGCGGGGACGCTTCTCGGCATCAGAGAGTGTGACCGATCAAGAAGTGAGATCGAGGGCGGCGCGAACGATGCTGTCGGAGTCGAGGCCGTGGTACCGGTAGACGTCTTCGAGTGAACCGACCTGACCGAACCGGCTCACTCCGAGCGCAGCACCCGGGACATTGTTGATTCCCGTCAGGAACGCGAGGGTGTGCGGGTGCCCGTCGAGAACGGTGACCATCGGCGCTGACCGGCTACTCGGGAAGACCTGATCCAGGATCCACGACGGACCGTCCGCGAGACCGCGCCGAGACTGGAGCGCTTCGAAGAGCAATCCGGGGCTGGTCACGCACACGACGTCGGCGGAAATGCCTTGCTCGCCCAGTCTTTCGGCGGCGACAAGTGTTTCGGTGACGGTGGCACCCATACCGACCAGGGTGACGGCCGGATCAGGGTTGTGCCGCAGCGTGTACGCGCCGGCCACCACCTGACGTCGACGGCGTTCTCGCGCAGCCGGATCGGTCGGTACCGCGGCCAAGGCCTGATCGACCGGACGGGTCGACAGACGCAGATACGACGAGCTGCCGTCTGGTCGGCCGAGGCGTCCGATGCTGTCGAGGAGCGTCCACTCCACGTCGACGGCGAATGCCGGTTCGAAACTGACGCATCCCGGCTGTTCGAGTCCGATGGACGGGGTCTTGATCGATTGGTGCGCACCGCCTTCGGCTGCCAGGGTGACGCCCGACGGAGTGCCGACCATGATCGACTGTCCACCGGCGTAGATGCCGTACGACCACGGTTCGAGAGCCCGCTCGATGAAGGGGTCGTACATCACGCCGATCGGGAAGAGCGGCTGGCCCCAGCGACTCCAGGTTGCACCGAGTTCGCCCATCAGTCCGACCAGGTTGGTCTCGGCGATACCGAGTTCCATGTGCTGACCGGTGGGCTTCTCACGCCAGTGCATGATCGTTTCGGCGTCGTCGGCAAACCAGTTGTGCCGCTCGTTGGGGGACCACACCCCGACCTTGTTCAGCCACCCTGCCAGGTTGGTGGTGGAACTGACGTCCGGGCTCAGTGTGACAACACGTTTCGCGGCGTCCGGCGCCTCTCGGCTGAGGTCGAGTAGCACCCGGCCGAGAGCTGCCTGAGTGGTGGATGTGCCGGAGGGGGTACGGCCGATGTCTTTCGGAACTGCCGGGGGCATCAGATGCTCCTCCTTCGGGCGAGCCAGGCGCTCAGCGGTTTCGGCGCAGATGCGGCCAGACGGGCCGTCCGCCTCGAACCGTTCCCAGGGCTTCGACGGATCCATGCCGAGTTCCGCCGCCAGAATCTCGTACTGCTCGGTGGTGAGTAGCGACGAGTGGTTCTGCGGATGGCCCTGCGTCGGCAGGCCCCGGCCCTTGATCGTGTACGCGATGATCACGGTGGGACGGGTGTCGTCGATCTGCGCGTACGCCTCTCGCAGAGCGTCGAGGTCGTGGCCACCGAGATTGCGGATGGCCTCGAGCACTGTGGCGTCGTCGAGGTCGTTGATCAGCGACGTGATCGCGTCGGCGTCCGCCGCGTCGCCAGGCAGCCTCAGACGTACCTCGTCGGCCGTGCATCGCAGCAGACGCTGATACTCCGGATTCGGCATGTCCAGGATTCGTTCGCGCAACGCGGTGCCGCCCGGCCGGGTGAACAGTGATTCCAGGAGCGCGCCGAATTTCACGGTGATGACCTGCCAACCGGCGCCCGAGAACATGCGCTCCAGGCGGGTGGCCGCGATGTTCGGCACCACCCGGTCGAGTGATTGGCGGTTGAGGTCGACGATCCACACGATCTCACCCAGTTCGGCGACCGAATGATCGAGAACTGCTTCCCACACCGCGCCCTCGTCGAGTTCGGCGTCACCGACAAGGGAGTACTGACGCCCGGTTCCGGCGCCGCCGAGGGAGGCGTCGACGTATCGGCGTGCGATCGCGCCCCAGATGGGAGCCGTCGCACCGATTCCCACCGATCCGGTCGAATAGTCAACCGGATCAGGATCTTTTGATCGACTCGGGTAGCTCTGCAGGCCCCCGAACTCGCGCAGCGTTGTCAGGTACGACTCGTCGAGTTCACCGAGCAGATAGTTGATGCCGTGGAGCACCGGAGCCGCGTGCGGCTTGACGGAAACCCGGTCGCCGGAACGAAGTTGGCCGAACCACAGCGACGTCATGATCGAGACCATCGACGCGCACGAGGCCTGGTGGCCGCCGACTTTGAGCCCACTGGGATTCGGACGGACACGGTTGGCGTGATGGATCATCGCGGTCGACAACCACAGAACACGCTTCTCGATCTCAGTCAGTGGATCGGGAGCGTTCTGGTTGATGCTGGGGCTGTTCACGGCCGGTCCTGCCTTCAATAGTTGACATCGATCGCCACACCGCCTGTACCCCAGATCATGGGGCCGACGATGTGGTTGTGATGTTTGGCAGGACTTCCTGAGGCCGAACCGTTCGGCGCGGCAAAGTCCAGCCGCACCTGTCGATCTGTTGTGCAGATTCTGCGTCAAAGTCCATCATCGGCATACAGATTGGGCAATAGCTACCCAGTGGATTGAGCAATGTGCGCAACACCGAGGCCTGTGCGCCGTGCGAGGTGGGCACTATGCGCAGCACACTGCGAGTCGTGCGCGCTCAATCCATCAGATCGTGGACGTAGCACCAGCGCCAGGATTCGCCGGGCTCGTGCGAGCGCATGACCGGGTGCGCGGTGTCGCGGTAGTGGTTGGTCGCGTGCTGATGGGGGCTGGAATCGCAGCACCCGACGTGGCCGCAGGACAGGCACATGCGCAGGTGAGACCAGTTATCCTCGCCCAACTCGGCGCACTCCTGGCAGGCGCCGGGCGTCAGCGCCGCCGGGTCCGTTTCGGGGGCATTGGTTAGTTCCTCGCAACCGGTCGGAGCGGGTGCGGGCTGCTGTGTGCGAGCTGCTGCTCGCTTCAGGATTTTCTTCATCGCCTTCCATACTGCATGCTGCCAGAGTGAACGGCATATTACTGGGGGTTGTAGTAGCGGCGTTGCTGGTGGCGGCGGTTGCGCGAAGGTTCGGATTGTCTTCGCCGCTGATCCTTGTCCTGGTCGGTTTGATCGCCTGCCAGATACCCGGTGTTCCGGAGTTGGAGCTCGATCCGGACCTCGTCCTGTTCGTCGTGTTGCCTCCACTTCTGTACTCGGCGGCGCTGGACAGTTCATACCTGGCACTGCGGTCCAATCTGCGTCCGATCGGATTTCTCGCAGTGGGGCTGCCCCTGGCGACGACGGCAGCGGTGGGCTTTGTCGCCTACCTGATCGTGCCGGAATTCTCGATTGCGGCCGCACTGGTTCTCGGCGCCATCGTGGCGCCGCCGGACGCGGTGTCCGCGAGCGCAATCGGACGCAAGCTCGGTCTGCCGCGCCGAATCATGACCCTGCTGGGCGGGGAGAGCCTGCTCAACGACGCCACCGCCCTGACGGCCTACAAGGTTGCTCTCGCCGCGGCGGTGGGTACCGGTGCGACACTGATCGGCGGCTTCGAGACCTTCCTCGTCGCAGCGGTCGGTGGAACGGTGATCGGCCTCGCGGTGGGCTTTGTCATCTCGAAGGTTCGCGGCAAACTCCAGGATCCGGTGATGGAGAGTGGAATCGGGTTGGTGGTGCCGTTCTTCACCTACCTGGCTGCTGAAGAGGTCCACGCGTCGGGCGTCATCGCGGTCGTCGTAGCCGGATTGTTCCTCGGCCAGCGCTCCACGCGCGCGAGTTATGCGACGCGCTTGCAGGACACGGCAGTGTGGAAGGCCGTCGACCTGATCCTGGAGTCCTTCGTCTTCCTGTTGATCGGGCTCCAATTGCCCAGTGTTGTCAACGGATTGCAGGGGTACAGCACCTCGATCGTCGTCTGGGCGTCGATTGCCGTGCTCGTGACCGTCGTGGTGGTGCGGATCGCCTGGGTGTTCCCGTTCACGTACGTACCGCGTTGGCTGTCGCCCCGTATCCGAGCGAGGGAGCCGGAGATTTCGGCGCGGGCAGTGTTCGTCGTGTCGTGGGCCGGTATGCGAGGGGTCGTGTCGCTGGCTGCTGCCTTCGCCATTCCGTTGACGGTCAACAGTGGTGAAGACTTCCCGGGCCGTTCGCTGATCCTGTTCCTGACGTTTGTCGTCGTGGTCGGCACGCTGCTGCTGCACGGCCTGACGTTGCCGTGGGTCATCCGTGTCCTCGGTGTGCAAGGAGACGAGGAGCAGTCCGACGCACGCGCCGAGGCGGCGGCTCAGGACAAGGCTGCACGCGCTGCTGCGGCGCGCCTGGACGAATTGGTCGGAGCAGACGCCGACGACGTCCCTCAGGTCCGCAATCGCGCCGCGGACATCTTGCGAAGCTGGAACACCCACCGCGCGAACTCGGCGTGGGAGCGACTGGGACGCAGCGACGAGGATCTGGGGGAGAGCCCGTCGAACGCCTTCCGCTCGCTGCGCCTCGAGATGATCGATGCCGAGCGAGGTGTGTTCATCGCCGAGCGCGATGCCGGCCGGATCGACGACGAGGTTCTCCGCAAGGTACTTCGAGAGCTCGATCTCGAGGAAGCCACGCTCGACCGGGACTAGACCGGCTGGTCTGATGTCGGTGAGGGTAATCGCTGGCCAGGGTCGGTTTACCTGGCCGTTGAGGCCTGCAACTTAACCGATTCCACTGAGCGAGACTCGATCCAATTTTCTGTGCCTCCCGTCACAGACTGTTTCGTGTTCAACATCACGTCACGGTCTTACCCCGCCTTGGAGGCATTCGAATGAGTCGTAGTTCCCGCCGCGGAAGTCGCAGATTGGCTGCGGCTGCGCTGGCGATCACCGCAAGTATGTTCCTGGCGTCGTGCGCCGACAACGGCTCGAGCAATGGTGGCGGCGAATCCGCTGATTCCGGTTCCTCGCTGAAGATCGGCATGGTCAACGAGCAGGCCGACCCCGGCACTCCCACCAAGGGCGGCACGCTGACGTTCAGCGGCTACTCGGCGGTCACGACTCTCGATCCCGCGAAGGCTCAGGTTGCCGGCGCCACCGGCGGCAGCGAGCTCAGCGCCATCTACGACGTGCTCATGCGCTACGACCCCATCGGGCAGAAGTTCGAGCCCAAGCTCGCCCAGTCGCTCGAAGCGAGTTCGGACAGCAAGACCTGGACGCTGAAGCTCCGCGACGGTGTGAAATTCAGCGACGGAACAGCTTTCGATTCCAAGGCAGTGGCGGACAGTATCAACCGCTACGTCACCAACAAGGGACCGCAGTCGAGCCTGTGGGCTTCCAAGGTTGCCTCGATCGACACCCCCGACGCGACGACCGTCGTCTTCAACCTCGTTGATCCGTGGACGGGCATCCAGTCGATGCTCGCTACCGGACCCGGCATGATCGTCGCCCCGAGCGCCCAGCAGGGCGACCAGTTCACCCCGATCGGTGCCGGCGCGTTCACTCTCGAGAAGTTCGCTCCCAACGAGGAACTGCTCTTGGCTGCTCGCCCCGACTACTACGACGGCGCGCCGAACATCGACAAGCTCAAGCTGATCAGCATCGTCGGCGCTCAGCCCACCGCTGAAGCCCTCAAGACGGGCGGCATCGACGCCGCGTACATGCGTACGCTCACCCCGATCCTGGATCTGATCGAGTCGGGTTACCCCGGCTTCGTCGACATCCCGTCGCTCGGCTACATCGCGAACGTGAACATGGCCCCGGGTCGCCCGGGCTCGGATGTTCGTGTCCGCCAGGCGATGGCGCTTGCCGTCGATCCGGAGACGCTCAACACCCGCGTCAACAACGGCAAGGGACTGCCCGGCCAGGAGATCTTCCAGGACACCTCGCGCTGGCACAACGACGTCGCACCGATCGGCGTCGATCCCGCCAAGGCGAAGGAACTGCTCGATCAGGCCAAGGCCGACGGCTACGACGGAAAGATCACCTTCCTCTCCATCCAGGAACCGTCCGCCCAGGCAACGGCTCTGGCCATCCAGGCAATGCTCAACGCTGTCGGATTCGACGCTCAGATCGAATACGTCACCGGTGCAGGTGATCTGGTCAAGCGGATGTATGCCGATCACGACTACGACATGAGCACCGCAGCACTGAGCCTCGCCGAGGCCGATCCCTACGAGCGTCTGTACACGGGCATCAAGTCCGGCGGCCGTAACAACGCCACCGGCTACTCCGACGCCGAAATGGACGCTCTCCTGGACAAGTTGGGCGTCGCAACCACCGACGACGACAAGAAGGCAGTCCTGGCACAGATTCAGGAACGCGCCAACGAGACCGTCCCGTGGCAGGTGTGGGGCAACGTCGCCGCACTCGACGTCTGGAACCAGAACGTTCACGGTCTCGAGCAGAGTCTCGACGGAATCGTGCTCTTCGACGGAGCTTGGAAGTCCTAGAGAGCCTGAAGTCCTGGAGAGCTTGAACCAAGACCTGAAATCAGAGGAACTGCTGTGTATTGCGAGCTCGCTGTCCGAAGGAGACGAAATCGATGAACATCGGCGCAATAGGTAAGAAATTGGGCCAGCTCGTCATTGTGATCCTGATCGTCAGCTTCGGAACCTTCGTGCTGGCATCACTGATCCCCGGCGATCCTGCTGTCTCCGTTCTCGGTGAAGGCCGAACGCCCGCCGAGTACGAGGAAGTTCGGCAGCAGCTCGGGCTCAACGATCCACTCCTGGTTCGCTATTGGGACTGGCTGACCAGCGCTCTCCAGGGCGACCTCGGTAATTCGCTTGTTCCCCCGCAGCAGGACGTTCTGACTGCGATCGGCTCGGCACTGCCCGTCAGCGTTCAGTTGGCCGTGATGGGTCTGGTCATCGCACTCGTCGTCGCCGTGCCGCTCGCACTCTGGTCGGCGCACCACGAAGGCGGCGTCATCGACCGCGTCATCAGCGCCGCGACGTTCGGTGTTCTTTCCGTCCCGAGCTTCCTCGCCGGTCTGTTGCTGATCATGGTCACCGTCAATTGGCTCGGCTGGTTCCCGCGATCACAGTGGGTGCGCATCGGGGACAGCCTCTCCGGAAACCTCTCACATGCAATACTCCCGGCGATCACCATCAGCCTCCTCGAGATGGCGATGTTCACTCGCGTTCTCCGATCCGATCTGGTGACGACGCTCCGTGAGGATTACATCCTCGCTTCGAAGGCGAAGGGAATGCCCACGCTGCGAGTGCTTTTCAGTGACGCGCTCCGCCCGTCGTCGTTCTCGCTCATCACGATGATGGGTCTGGCTCTCGGCGGCATGATCGGCAGCACCGTGATCGTCGAGACGCTCTTCTCGTTGCCAGGAATGGGCACGCTCATCGTCCGCGCAGCGCAGCAAGGTGATTCGCCGATGCTGCTTGGCGCGGTGGTCGTGATCGCGGTCATCTACGTCCTCGTCAACAGTGCGATCGATGTTCTGTACACCTATCTTGACCCGAGGAGTCGTCGTGTCCATGTCTGAAGTGACGCCAGACGGAGCGGCCCCGTCGCCGGCCCCGTCCGAGGTGATGACATACCGGCAGCAGACAGTCCTGCTGGCTCCCGGTCCCGTCGAGACGTTGGAACAGCCCAAGAATCTGGTCCTGATCGGATCGATTCTCACGGTGATCGGCGTTGCGCTGCTCGGCACCGCACTCTTCGGTTCGGCCATCATGATGACCGTCCGCATCGTGCTCGCGCTCGTTGCCCTGGTTTTCCTCTTCAAGGGTCTCGGCAAACTCGGTACGTCCAAGTGGGGCAGTCAGTTCGATCTCTCGTACTGGTTGGCGTGCATCTGGCTGGCCGCGCTGATCCTGGCCGCGATCTTCGCACCGCTGCTGCCGCTCGGTGAGTACAAGGACACGGTCAAGACCTTGGCCGAGCCGGGCTTCGCCTCGCCGAGCCTGCTCTCCGATCACCCGCTGGGTACCAACAACTTCGGTCTCGACCTGCTTGCCCGCGCTTTGTTCGGTGCCAGGGCATCCTTGACCGTGGCCATCTGCGCCGTACTGATCGGCATGATCATCGGCGGCACCATCGGCGTCATGGCCGGTTACTTCCGCGGCAAGGTCGACGCAGTCGTCGGAATCCTGACCAACTCGCTGCTGGCCATTCCTTCTCTGGTGCTGTTGATCGCACTGGCCGCGGTGCTTACGTCGAACCTGCGCAACATCACCCTCGCACTCTCGATTCTCTGCATTCCCAGCATGGTTCGAATCGCCAGGGCCAACACCATCGTCGTCGCCCAACGGGAGTTCGTGCTTGCCGCGCGGGCCATGGGCGCCACCAAATGGCGCGTCATCTGGCGCGAGTTGGTTCCCAACGTCCTCGTTCCGGTCGCCGCGCTCGGCCTGGTGGCCGTCTCCGGCCTGATTGTCGCGGAAGCATCACTCAGCTTCCTCGGACTCGGTATCGCACAACCTGATCCGACCTGGGGCAACATGATTGCGGAAGGCCAGGGCGGGATCGTGGAGAAGCATCCGTTCATCGTTCTGGTTCCCGGCGTCTTCCTCTTCCTGACGGTGTTCTCCTTCAACCTCATCGGCGAGAAGTATCGGAGTAAGCTGTGACCACTTCAGTTCAGAACGGCGTTCCGCTACTGCAGGCGGACAACATCAGGACCGTATTCGCCACTCCGCGTGGCCAGTTGCGAGCAGTCGACGGTGTCTCGATCCACGTTTCCGCCGGTGAAACTCTCGGTATCGTGGGTGAATCCGGTTCCGGCAAGTCGGTTCTCGGACGCACCATCATGGGTCTGCTCCAGAAGGGTCCGGCTCTGGACATCAGCGGGACGGTGACGTTTGCCGGCCGCGACATGTCGACCATGAAGAAGTCGGAGATGAAGCACTTCTGGGGACCCGAGATCGCCATGGTCTTCCAGGATCCGATGACCTCGCTCAATCCGTTCAAGCGCATCGGTACCCACATCACCGAATCCTTGAAGTTCCACCTGGGTCTGAAGAAGGACGCGGCCCGCGATCGCGCTGCGGAACTCCTGTCGATGGTGGGTATCCCCGAGCCCAAGCGTCGGCTCGATCAGTACCCCCACGAACTTTCGGGCGGTATGCGTCAGCGTGTGGTCATCGCGATGGCCCTGGCCTGCGAGCCGAAACTGCTGATCGCGGACGAGCCGACCACAGCTCTCGACGTGACCGTGCAGAAGCAGATCCTCGACCTGCTCGCCTCGCTCAACGACAAGCTCAACATGGCCGTCATCCTGATCAGCCACGACCTCGGTGTGGTCTCGGGACGATCGGATCGCGTCGCCGTCATGTACGCCGGTTCCGTCGTGGAAACGTCGGCCACCGAAGAGTTGTTCACTCGTCCACGCCACCCGTACACCGAAGCGCTTATGGCCGCGATTCCGCGACTCGAATCGCCGACGCACACAGTGCTGCAGACAATTCCGGGTGGACTGCCGGACATGACGAAGCCGATCACCGGTTGCCGCTTCGCCGCTCGCTGCCGGTATGCCCAGGACGACTGCCTGACCGGCGAACCGGCTCTGGCTCCCGGTGGCCTGGGAGACAACACAACCGAAAGTCACACGTTCGCGTGCCACTACCCGGTCGACACCCCTGAAGGCACAACGGCATTGGTCGCCAACGAGAAGGCCGGCACTACCGCAGCGGGCCTCTCGCTCGCGGTGAAGGAGATGGTCTGATGACTGCAGCAATCGAAACCAGAAAGCCCGAGACGGTGGACGCGGCCCTGACGGTCGAGGACCTGGTCGTCGAATTCAACGTCGGCAAGGGGCAGACCGTTCACGCCGTGTCCGGGATCAGCTTCACCGTCGCTCCGGGTGAAACATTGGGCGTTGTCGGTGAATCCGGCTGTGGCAAGTCCACGGCGGGCCGGGCGATCATGCAGTTGCCCTCACCGACGTCGGGCTCCATTCGCCTCGGAGAGACCGAAATGACGGCACTGGGCGCGGAAGAACTGCGTCGCAGTCGCACTCAGTTGCAGATGATCTTCCAGGATCCGATCTCCTCCCTGAACCCTCGTCGCAAGGTCAAGGCTCTCATCACCGAGGGTCCGTCGATCTGGGGCGGAAAAGACAAGGCCGCCATCGAAGCTCGGGCACGCGAGGTTCTTGCCGAGGTCGGGTTGGACCCGGACATGGTGTGGGACCGAACCCCGCGCGAACTCTCGGGCGGACAGTGCCAGCGTGTGTGCATCGCCCGCGCGTTGATGCTGGACCCCAAGGTCCTGATCTGTGACGAGCCGGTCTCGAGCCTCGACGTCTCCGTGCAGGCGCAGATTCTGAACCTGCTCGAGGATGCGAAGAAGCGTCACGGGCTGTCTTTGCTGTTCATCGCGCACAACATGGCCGTCGTGAAGAACATCAGTGACCGCGTGATGATCATGTACTTGGGCCGCGTCTGCGAAATCGTTCCCGCAGAAGACATGCAGAACCGTGCGCTGCACCCGTACACGCAGCTACTGCTGTCGTCGATTCCCGATCCTGATGCCACCGTCACCGCAGCGCAGAACGTCGAGCAGAAGGTCATCGAGCTGCCGTCGCCGCTCAATCCGCCCAGCGGCTGCCGGTTCCGTACTCGGTGCCCGCTGGCCACGGATCTCTGCGCCGAGGAAGTTCCCGAACTTCGTCTCGTCCAGGGCGGTCATCAGGTGGCGTGCCACAACGTGTGACTACACGCGAAGCATGTTGCGTACGTGACCGGTTTCGTTGATCGACCCGACCCTGCGGCTTCCGTCCCGGGAAACAAGAATTCGCGTGACGGACACGTACTCGATCGGGAAGGTCAACGGACGCTCCAGCCCGAGTAGTTCCTGCAGAACGATATTGATGACGCCGCCGTGGCAGAAGATCGCCACGGTGGCGTTGTTGTCGGTTGCGGCTACGACGTCGTCGATCGCACCGAGGACTCGCGCACGAAAAGTGTCGCCGTCCACCGACTCGGGTAGCCATCCGGCCTTGATGCGCGCATACGTTTCCGGTGCGCGTTCCAAGACCTCGTGCATCGGGATGTAGTGGGGCTGCTCGTAGTCGTACTCCGCCAGACCCTCGAGCTGGGTGACCGGAAGATCCAATGCCTGCGCTACCGGGTCCGCGGTCTCGAGTGCGCGCTTCTGCGGGCTACTGAAGAGCCCGGTGATCCGGTAGGGGGCCAATGCCGCAGGCAGCCGAAGTGCCTGCACTCGACCGGCGTCGGTCAGTGAGGGATCGGCGAAGCCTTCGGTGACCTCGGCCAGTTCGGGGAGCGCGTGTCGGATCAGGAGTAGTTGCACCCACGTCACCTTGCCATGTACAGATCGACGGCCACCACGAGGTTTCGGCCTTCGCGTTTCGCCTGGTACATGGCGGTGTCGGCGATGTCGAGCAGAGCGTCCATCTCGGCCATGGCCTGATCTACCCAGGCGACTCCGATACTGACCGTTCCGGCGAAGCCGCGGATGGATCGGGAGTGCGCCTCCTGCCTCTGCCTGATGCGTTCTGCCAGGGCAATTGCTTCCTCGAATGTGCAGTCGGCGGCGGCGACGGCAAATTCCTCACCGCCAAGGCGACCGGACAGTCCCAGTCCTTCGGTAGTGGCGAGGAGGGTGTTTCCGAATTGTTCGAGGACCGAATCTCCGGTGAGGTGGCCGAGGTTGTCGTTGATCGATTTGAAGTGGTCGAGATCGAGCATCATGACGGCGATCGATTTTCGCGCTGTGTGTTGGGTGTCGAGGAGTTCCTGCGACTGGGTCCAGAACGCATGTCGGCTCAGCGTTCCGGTCAGGGCGTCGCATTCGGCGATGCGTTGGAGTTCACGTTCAGCGCGTCGCTGTGCGCCCGTGGCGACGGCTACGGCGATGGGGGAGAGCGCCATCAAGATGACGGAGATTCTGGTGGTGACACCTTCGCTGAGCAGATGAACCGGATCGGCCAGGGCCAACCGCCCCTGGCCCGCCATGATCAGCGCCCACGCGCTCCACCCAGCCGCGAGGAGCGAAGTGCTGAACAGCGAGACGCGCATCGCGCACCACAAGAGCGCCGGCATCGGAAGCAGCAATGCGAGGGCTCCCTGCACTTCGAGGGCCAGCGGGAGGCAGGCGAGGAGCGCTGCCAGCGGCAGAAGGATCTGGGCGACCCGTCGAAGTCGCAGATTCTGCCGCACGGACGGCCCGAACGTACGACGGACGTGGTCGAACGGAGGTGCGGAAAGAAGGATCGGCAGCACGATCAGATAGGTGCACAGGTCGGCGAAGAACCAACCCACCAATTCCGTTCCCGCACCGCTTCCTTCGTGGAGTTGAGTGCGCAGTGCGCTGGCGGACCCAGCCGTGAACGACGCCAGAACCGAGACGACGAAGATTCTGGTCGTGTACTTCGTCTCGGAGATCCGCCGCGGAAAACAGCCGAGCAAGTTCGCGGCGATCAATCCTGTCGTGACGCCGACCAGATTGATCGCATTCAGTTCGAAGGCCCTCTGCACGGGGCTTCCGGTCGCAAGATCCGCCGTCAGCAGCGCGGCGCCGCCGACAGCGAGTCCGATCGGCGCAAACGAGCGCGGGTTACGAAGGAGAATGCCCAGAAGGATCGCGTTGGCGGGCCAGAAGGTCGACAGAAACCCGGGCGGACGGGCGGCGATGCCGGCGAGTGCGACAACGAGTATGGCGACGAAGATCAGCGACGAGCGCACCCGGGTTGTCGAACGATCCATGGCCAGCCTGTCGTAGAAAGCAGAAGCTGTCCGAGCCTAGCAATGATCCGGCTACTGTCCGAGTTGTACGTTGAAGTGTCATTCCCGAGGGTTCGGCTGCGTGAGGCGTCGAATCAAGTTCGCCAACTCCTCGGGCTGATCGATCATCGCGTGGTGATGCGCCGGGCGCAGGACGTGAAAACTCCCGCCGAGGTAGGTGGCGAGTTTCTGCTGCTTTGCCATCCAGGCGATGGACCAGGGAGTGGTGTGGCCAGTGTGTGCAGCGACGACGCTGAGGTCGATGTCGGGCAGTGGGTGCTTGCTCGAGCGTCGTAAAGCGGTGAGCTCCAGCGCCATATCGGTGTACGCGACGTATTCGATCATCGCCGCCTCCAGATAATGAGGCTCGCGGTAGATCTTCCTGACCCATTCGAGGGTGGCTTCGGACGACCCGCTCGGCGGCACGGACTGGTTGAGGATCTTGCGCGTCGTGGTGCCGAGGAGTCGTTGGAGTCCGGTGGTGCTGAACGAGGCCGCGGCGGCCCGGGAGGCGATCAGCAGCAGGTCGCGGGGGAAAAGACGTTTCGGTTCTTTCTCGGCACTGGAATCGAGGAGCAGCATCCCCGCCGCCCGATCGGGGAACAGTCGCGCGAAGCCTTCGGCATAGAAGCCGGCGATGGAGTGGCCGACGACGACGGCCGGACCAGTCAGTCCCAGAGTGTCGAGCACGTCGCGGATCCGCTGAGCTTCGCCGCGGACAGTCGGCACGTCGGAAGACGGCTCGCTGAGTCCGAAGCCCGGGCGATCGAAGCGGACGACGGTGTGGTCCGACTGGAGATGACGCGCGCAGTCATCCCAGTCGAACCAGTTGCCCGCCAGTCCGCCGCACAGGACGACGACGGGGCCGTCGCCCTCGGCAAGAACATGCAGTCGGCTCTCGCCGACCTGCAAGATCTCGCCCGGTGGTTTCACGTGGAACAATTCCGGCACGTGAGAATCCGGACTACTGACGCGGTTTCGCGAGGGGGAAGGCCAGCGTCTCGCGGATGCTGCCACCCGTGATCAGCATGACGATTCGGTCGACGCCCATCCCGAGACCACCCGTCGGCGGCATCGCGTGTTCGAGGGCTTGAAGGAAGTCCTCGTCCAATTCCATTGCTTCTGGATCACCGCCGGCCGCAAGCATCGACTGCTCGGTGAGCCGGTTGCGCTGATCCACGGGGTCGGTCAACTCGCTGTACGCGGTTCCCAGTTCGACACCCCATGCGACGAGGTCCCACTTCTCGGCAACGCCGGGGATGCTGCGATGCGGCCGGGTGAGCGGCGACATCGAGGTGGGGAAGTTCGTGTAGAACGTGGGGAACTCCGTGTAGTCCTCGACCAGGTGCTCGTACATCTCCTGCGCGATGGCGCCGGTATCCCAGCTGGACTGGTACGGGATCTCGTTGGCGTCGCACAGCTTCTGCAGGTCTTCGAGACTCGTCTCGGGGGAGACGTCGACACCAAGCTTTTCGGCGACGGCGCCGTGCATCGTCTTCACCGGCCACTCGCCGGAGATGTCGACCTCGACCAATTCGCCGTCCGGGCCGGGTCGCATGATGATTTCGCGCCCGAACGCTGCGACGGCCGCCGCCTGGATTAGCTCGCGGCACATCCGCATCATGCCCTCGTAGTCGCTGTGCGCCTCGTAGGCCTCGAGGATCGTGAATTCGGGATTGTGTTTGAAGTCGACGCCCTCGTTACGGAACACGCGGCCGATCTCGAACACCTTCTCCATACCCGCGACGCACAACCGCTTCAGGTACAGCTCGGGTGCGATGCGGAGATAGAGGTCGAGGTTGTACGCGTTGATGTGTGTCAGGAACGGAGCGGCGTTCGCGCCGCCGTGCACCTGCTGCAGGATCGGGGTCTCGACTTCGAGGTATCCGCGACCACCGAGTGAATCGCGCAGAGACTTCACGACGGCGCTTCGAGCCTCGAGCAGTTCGCGGGCCTTCGGGTTGAGGGCGATGTCGAGGTACCGCTGGCGGACTCGGGTCTCGGGATCCGAGAGGCCCTTCCACTTGTCCGGCAGCGGGTGCAGGCACTTGCCGTTCATGCGCCACTCGACGGCGATGAGCGACAGCTCGCCCTTGCGGCTACGCCCGATGGTTCCACTCACTTCGATCAGGTCACCGAGATCGAACTCGGCAGCGAACTCCGCCAACTTCTCCCGGCCGACGTTGTCCTGGTCGACCAGAACCTGGATGTCGCCGGACCAGTCGCGCACGTCCGTGAACACGACTCCGCCGTAGTCGCGAACCCTCAGCAGGCGTCCCGCGATGCGTACGCGGGTGCCCTCCGGCGACTTCGCTGCGGCGGCAATCGTATGCGTCGGCGGATAGGCGACGGGGTAGGCGGCGATCCCTTCGTCGGCGAGTTGCGCGAGCTTGTTCATGCGCACCCGAACCTGCTCGGGTCGACGCGGACCGTTGGTGGTGAACGACGGCGCCGAGTCCGGCGGACTGCCGTCGGCGTGCAGCCCTTCGGAAGTCACCAGAGCTGCCGGCACCGCCGCATGTGTTCCGGTGTGCTTGACGACCTGGCTCGACTTGCGTCCGAAACTGGGCAGCACCACAAAGCCTTCGGCGATGGCCGACGCGAATCCGACGCGCGGCAGCTCACGGTTGTCCTCGAAGCAGAGGAAGCGCGGCTCCCAATCCGGCTGGTACTTCACGTTGGAGCGGTACAGCGCTTCGAGCTGCCACCAGCGGGAGAAGAAGACGAGCACCGAGCGCCAGATACGGAGGATCGGCCCGGCGCCGATGCGCGAACCTTCCTCGAACACCGAGCGGAAGACGGCGAAGTTGAGCGAGACCCGCACGACGCCGATCTCGTCGGAACGTGTGGCCAACTCCGAGACCATCAGTTCGACGACTCCGTTGGGTGCCGTCGGCTTGCGACGCATCAGATCGAGCGAAACGCCGTTCGGTCCCCACGGCACGAGCGAAAGCATGCCGACGACGCTTTCGTCCTCCGTGCCTTCGCCCATGACGGCTTCGACGAGGAGGCAGTCGCCGTCGAGGTGATCGCCCAGTCGGCCGAGCGCCATGGAGAAGCCGCGCTCGGTGTCGGTGTCACGCCAGTCGTCCGCGCGGATGATGACGGCTGCCATGTCCTCCGGCGGGATGTCGCGATGGCGTCGCATCCGCACGGTGACGCCGTGGCGCCTGACGCGGGTGACGGCCTGGCGCACCGGGCGCATGTCGCGTCCGTTGAGGTTGAACTCGCGGGTGCGCAGGATCGCTTCGTCGCCGAGTTGCAGGACGCTCAAGCCTGCCTTCTTGTACGCCGTCGCCCCGGTTTCGCTGGCGCCCATAACGGCTGTCGCCCAGCCGTACTGCGAGGCCAGGTCCTGCCACGCTTCGATGGCGTGCGGCCACGCTTCGGGATCGCCGATGGGATCACCACTGGCGAGGCAGACGCCGATCTCGACGCGGTAGGTGATCGCGGCCTTGCCGCTCGGCGCGAAGATGACGGCCTTGTCGCGGCGGGTGGCGAAGTAGGCGAGGGAGTCGTCGGCGCCGAAGTTCTGGATCAACCCGCGGATCGCGGACTCGTCGTTTCCGGTGAGGGCGTTGTTGGAGCGTTGCGCGCGGAAGAGCGTCATAACGGCGGCGAGTAGTGCGATGGCGCCGAGGAGACCGAGGACCGTGTTGACGAAGACGCGTGGGTGGCCGTCGAACACCTCGTTGTCGACCGAAGCCGCCGCGGTGACGCGGTTCAGGGCCCAGAGGAATCGCTGGTTCTGCGGCAGGTCGCCCGGGAAGAGTTCGACAAGGCCCCAACCGATCACGGTCGCGACAGCCATGCCGCCGATCAGTACGCCGAGCGCTTTCCAACCGGCGCCGCGTCGTACGCGTGTGTAGAACTCGGGCCTCGCGGCGATGAGGATTCCGATCACGACAAGCAAAACGACAGCGGCGACGGCGTTGTTCGGGTTCTTGTCGACGATCGTGGAGGCGATGTTGGTGAGGGTGATCAGCGCGAGGTAGATCGTCAGCAGCCACCAGGCGATGCGCTTGCGACTCGCGAGGGCCGCGGCGAGCAGGGCGACGACGAGCGCCCACGACAGGCTCGTATCCGGTGCGTCGAAGTAGTAGCTGTCGATGTATTCGCGTGGGACGCGGAGGATGTGCCGCAGAACCGGCGAGATGCTCCACAGGAACACCAGTACGGAGAAGACTCCGAGGATCAATCCCGAGATATGGGGAACCTGGCTGAACCGCCCTTTGCGGAATCGCCGCGCCTGGCGCGGATTTTCGGGTGGCGATTCCACCAACTCTGCAGTGGTGTCCGATACCTCGGTCAATGGTGCCATCGAGCTTCCTCTCCTACCGGTCGATCAGATCCTCACGCTAAGTGTGGTCTGTCGTGTCCAGTTTTGTGGGAGGAGGAAGATGATTGACATGACCGACAACATTCCAGCAGTACCCATCCGCGACGAAATGATTCGGCTCGGTCAGTTTCTCAAGCTCGCGAACCTCATCGAATCGGGCGCGGAGGCCAAGGAAGTGATCGCCGACGGCATGGTTTCGGTCAACGGTGAGGTCGAAGATCGTCGGGGCCGCCAGCTTCGTGACGGCGATGTCGTCGAGATCGGCGGGATGGCCGCCAAAGTGGAAGCCCCCGCCTGATCCCGCGACTTCTGACTAGCTTTCGCGAACGACGACGCCGTCCTGGTCGCTGTAGACGATCTCGCCGGGGTTGAAGGTGACTCCGCCGATTTCGATCGGCACGTTCTTCTCGCCCGAACCGGTCTGAGTGCTCTTGCGCGGGTTGGTGCCCAGCGCCTTGACGCCGATGTCGAGGGTGCGCAGGATCGCCGAGTCGCGGACAGCTCCGTTGACGATGACTCCGGCCCAGCCGTTGTCGACGCCGCGGCCGGCGATGATGTCGCCGACCAGGGCGGTGTGGATGCTTGCGTCACCGTCGACGACGAGGACTCCGCCGTTGCCCGGTTCGCTGAGGGTCTGCTTCACGAGCAGGTTGTCCTGGAAGCACTTGATGGTGGTGATGGGGCCGGCAAACACTTCACGTCCACCGAACTGGGTGAACTGCGTGTCGCAGCTACGGATGTCGGGTCCGATCTCGTCGGCAAGGTCAGCGGTCGCTACAGGCTCGGTCATGCCCACAGGATAGTCGGCGAGGTTGGCGCCTAGTTGTCGTCGGGGAGTATGCCGTTCAGCACTATGTCGGCAAGAGAATCGGCAAACGGTCCCGGGTCCGAGACGTCACGAACCGACAGCGCGAAGATGGCCGCGCCCGCCATGATGTCGAGAAGAGCGTCGGCGTCGACGCCGCTTCGGATGTCGCCGCGCTCTCTCGCCGCCTCGAGTCGACGGTTCAGCTCGACGCGGACTCCGGCCAGTTGCCGCACCACGAGAACGTCGCGTAATTCCGCGTTTGTTCGCACTTCGCTCATCAATCCGGGAGCAGCGGCTCGTGTGGCGGGAGCTGCGAACAGAGCAACCGCGCCGTGCACCAGCGCGCGAATCTGATCCGTGATCGTGCCCTCGGTGCCGAGTTCGGTGTCGATGTCCGCGCCCTGTTCGACGTCGAGTACGGGATAGATCGCGTCGTTGACGATGTGTGCCTTCGACGGCCACCGACGGTAGATGGCTGGACGTCCTACTCCCGCACGCGTGGCTATGGCGTCGATGGACGTGCCCGCGTACCCCTTTTCTTCCAACAGTTGCCTGGTCGCGTCCAGTACTGCGTCGTCGATTGCAGGGTTTCGCTGCGGGCCCAGGCGGTGCTGAGTTTCGGAATCTTTGGACATTTTGGGCAAATCCCTTGCGGTATCGCTGTGATGGCCGTTACATTCTGTCACGGCTTTAGTCGATACATATTGTATCGACAATCGGCACGTGCGCATCGGCGCCACCGAACCACGAGGAGTGGTGATGAACCTTCGAACCGAAACAGAAACCTCCGGCGAAGATCCCGACTACGCCGAATTTGCCAGGCCCGGCGAATCCCGCAACGACCCGGCGGAGATGCGGCGCAGCCTCGAAGGCTGGCTCGCGACCGTGCTGTGGCGAGGCTCGAAACCTTCCGTGACCTCGGTCGAGGTGCCGGCCGCGAACGGCATGTCCAACGAAACTGTGCTTTTCGATGCGACGTGGATCGAGGACGGGATTCGAGGCGAGCATCGCCTGGTCGCCCGTATCGCCCCGCGGGACAGTGCGGTGCCGATCTTCCCGTCGTACAACCTGGACCAGCAGTTTCGGGTCATGAGCGCCGTCGCAGCTCACACGTCGGTGCCGATTCCGCGCGTGTACTGGTCCGAGAGCAACCCGGACGCGCTCGGCGGCGAGTTCTTCGTGATGGAACGGCGCGAGGGCGAAATCCCGCCAGACGTCATGCCGTACACGTTCGGATCCTGGCTCTCGGAGGCTTCAGCGGACGACTGTTCTCGACTCCAGCAGTCATCGGTCCGAGTGCTGGCGGAGTTGCACGCTATGGCCGATCCACACCTGGCTCTCCCCGAGTTGTGCGGCGGCGGTGCCGAACCGACTGGGGCAGAAGCGCTTCGCGCGCACCTCGAGGACCAGCGACGCTATTACGAGTGGGCAACAGCCGACGGACCAGGATCTCCGTTGATCGAGCGCGGCTTCGACTGGATCGAAGCGAACTTTCCCGTCGATGCCGGTTCCGCGGTGCTCTGCTGGGGTGACTCGCGGATCGGAAATGTCATCTACCGCGACTTCGAGCCAGCGGCGGTCCTCGACTGGGAGATGGCCACACTGGGGCCGCGTGAACTGGACCTCGGCTGGATGATCTTCCAGCACAGGTTCTTCGAGGATCTCGCTGCCATGGCCGGACTCCCCGGAATGCCGGATTTCCTTCGTCGCGAGGACGTGGCAGATGCCTACGGCTCGCTTTCCGGCCACCAGGTTGCGGATCTAGATTTCTACATCGTGTACGCCGCGCTGCGGCATGCGGTGATCATGTTCCGAGTCCAAAGTCGCGCAGTGGCTTTCGGTCAGGCGGAATTCCCCGACAACCCGGACGAGATGATCCTGCACCACAAGACACTCGAAGCCATGCTCGACGGCACCTATTGGGAATCGCTCGCTACAGCCACGCTCACAACAGCGTCGGCCGCAACAGGAGATGCACGATGACACTGTCCCCGCTCGACGACTACCCGGTACATCAGATCGCCGAGACCATCCGCCACGTGGGTACCTCGGATCGAAACTTCTACGACCGCTACTACTTCAACTGCCATGCCGGCGTCGACGGCGACAGCGAGCCGCTGTTTCTCATCATCGGTCTCGGTCAGTACCCCAATCTTGGTGTGTGCGACGGCTTTGCGGTTCTTCGGCGCGGCGACGACCATATCGTCTTCCGGGCATCCCGCGCCTTGGGCGACGATCGTATGGACCTGTCTGTAGGCCCGTTGAGGATCGAGATCATCGAGGGTCTGCACCGTCTGCGGGTGGTGTTGGACCCGAGTCCCGAAGCGCCGGACCTGAGCTTCGACCTCACCTTCGAGTCCGACGGCCCCGCCAATCTCGAGGCCAGACATTTCCATCGCCAACTCGAACGAGTCACCTTCGACACGCAACGATTCGTGCAGACCGGAACATGGTCCGGATCCCTGACCGTCGACGGCGACGTCATCCCGGTCACCCCGGAGACGTGGCGGGGTAATCGCGATCGATCCTGGGGTGTTCGACCGGTCGGCGAGGCGGAACCTCCTGGACGCAAGGCGGATCCGTCGATCGCCGGCAGTCAGAACTTCTTCTGGATCTACTCGATCATGCAATTCGGGGACTTCACCGTCGTCACGGTCGTTCAAGAGGATCAGCAGGGACGCCGAATTCTGGAGGATGCGACACGCGTCTGGGCGGATCGTTCGCGCGAGCCGGAGTGGTTGGGTCGACCGGACCACCAGCTCACCTTCATTTCCGGTACCCGCGAGGTGAAGAGCGGAACTCTGTACTTCCGGCGTCCCGGTGCACCAGGCGAATCCGACCACATCCTGGAGATAACCTGCGAACCGATTCTGCCCAACTACATCGGTGTCGGTACGGGCTACGGACTCGAGCAGGATTGGCGCCACGGGATGTGGCAGGGAGAACTGGTGGTTCAGGGCCTGCGAGAGAAGGTTTCGGACATCGAACCGTGGAAGAAGATGCTGTGCCCGGTCGACAACTTGGCCCGGTTCACCCTTGTAGAAGACGCCGTAACTCGCACCGGGACAGGTCTGTTCGAGGTAGCAGTCATTGGACCCCACCAGCGATACGGGTTCACCGGAATCGGTGACGTCGCACCGTAACTCCAGCTCACCAAACCGCAAATCCCAAACTACAGAGAGAGACACTGCCACATGTCCACACGCTCACGAATGTTGTTCGCTCGCACTGCGAAGGCCGCCGCACTTGTTGTCACCGGAGGCCTGTTGTTTGCCGCTCCCGCCACGGCCATCCCGCTCGACTTGGGCTCTCTCAACACGGGATCGGTCGATCTCGGCTCGCTCGATCCTGTGCTCGCGCCGACACCGAACTTGGCCTCCGTGGCCAACTTTCGCGACGTCGCCGGCAATGACGGTAGGGGATACGCCACCGTCGACGGCTCGCACCTCAAGCGCGGCGTCATCTACCGGTCCAATGCGCTGACCGCGACCAGCGACGCAGACAAGGCGACGCTCACCGGCCTCGGACTTGCCGACGCCTATGACCTGCGCGGTTCAACCGAGATCTCCAACCCGTTCATCGGTGGCGCGGACAAGCTCCCGGACGGTGTGACGTACACGAACATCCCCATCGAGTTCAAGGATCTCACTCAGCTCGCCACAACGATCAAGTCGCCGGAAGAGGCCAAGCAGTTCTTGGTCGACACCAACCGCAGTTTTGTCACCGACCCTGTGCGCCGTGCCGGCTTCAAGCAGGTTCTCTCGGACATCGCTGCTGGTGACGGGGTGCAGTTGTTCCATTGCACTTCAGGTAAGGACCGCACGGGTTGGACCGCGATGTTGCTGCAGACCATCGCGGGTGTCCCCGCCCAGACGATCATGGACGACTATCTGTTGAGCAACACCTACCTTCAGGCGACCAACGAGAAGATCCTTGCGCAGATCTCTCAGGCTCTGAGCCCGCAGGTAGCGACCAATCTCGAGCCGGCCCTCGGTGTCGATGCGTCGTACCTGGAAGCTGGACTCGCGCAGATAGCCAGCGATTACGGAACCGTCGACGGTTATCTCACCGAAGGTCTCGGACTCACTGCGGACACGATCGCACTTCTGAAGGCCAAGCTCGTCGACTAGTTGCGCGCCGCTAAAACGCTTGAACGAATGAGTACCAGTCGCCGTCGAACTCCTGGTATCCGATCTCGCCGTCGCGGCGGGGCTTGCCGAGATATGGTGCGCCGTCGGGTAAGTACGCCAGTCCGATCGAATCGATCAGACCGCCCTCGATGTGGAAGCGGCACCCGTTGCCGACGGGCCAGACCTGCAGGACCCGGTAGACGCCAATTGTTCGGTTGTCCAACGACTTCTGGCAATCCGCGGCCACTGCTTCGAGCGAATCTTTCGACAATGCAAACGCAACACGCGAGGGGACGGACAAGGTCACGAGCGCGCCGGTGACGAGGACTATCACCGGCGCGATCGTGCTCAAACGCAGGGTTTTGTACTTCATCCAGCCAATCAGGCTGAGTATCAACCACACTCCACCCAAACCGAGTAACACTGAGGCGGCGAGCGCAAAGAATGGAAAGTACACAACCGGCGGCATAAAGGACCACACGATGACGCCGCATGTGAGAGCGACAAGCACTGCGATGACAACTGCCATCACCTTCCACCAGGATGCCGGACCTCCGCGCGCAGTTGTCGGATCACCGTCAGTCATCGGACAACCCTTGCACAAGGCAGTAATTGTGGGGTGGCAACGAATGGAATTGTTGCCACTGGTTTACGTCGAGGCCGTCGTGCGTTGAACCGAGAATTGGTCACTTTCAGCGCCGGCTATCTCTCTGATGCCGGAGGGTATGGTCGGATTGTGAACCAGGATCTGATCATTCGCCGCTACATACCCTCGGATGAGGATGTGGTCGTCGACCTGTGGTCGCGCGCTGCCCGCGAAGCCCATCCATTCCTTGCAGGCGAGGGAACGGGCGAACGGGAGCAGAAGATGCGAGAGGTCTATCTGATCCAGGCCGATAATTGGGTGGCTGAGCACAACTCCGAAGTCGTCGGCCTGTTGGGAATGATCGGCTCCGAGATCGGCGGACTGTTCGTCGCGCCGGCGTCGCAAGGGTTGGGTGTCGGTCGGGCGTTGGTCGAACACGCCACAACCATGCACGGCGAGGTGACACTCGAGGTTTACACCCTCAACGATCGCGCCCGCAGGTTCTATGCGCTGATGGAGTTCGAAGAAGAGGGGCGCCGACACGACGCCGAGACAAACCATGAATTGATCACCCTGCGTCGTACTGGTCGCGACTCCTCCCAATCGCCGGCATGAGAAATACGGATCAGCCCAGCACGGGCCTGACACTGTGCACCGATCTGACGGCTACCGATTGGCTGGTCGATCAGGATTTGCCTTGGTATCAGTTGGCTGGGCGCGGCCCGATCGGATTTCCGAAGTATGCGCGCCTGCGGTTCATCCCAGATCCGAGCTTTCCCGGTCAGAAATCCAATGATGTCGATTTCGATCAAACCGGGCCGGAAGAGAAAGTGCTGATCGGCTTCGCCCTGGATGTGTTGTCCACTTACACAACCACACCCGACGAGTGCTATTTCTGTATGTGGACCGGGTGGGGGTCGGCAGTCGGTGATGACGTTCCGCGGTTCGAGATCCCCAATCGTGACTACTGGCTCTTCCGTGGAACGCTTGCCGACTACGCCGATTGGAGCGTGGAGAACTCAGCTCGTTGGCCGTGGGGTTCTTCCCCTGATCCGGCCTTCATCTGGCCGGCGGATCATGCATGGTGCATAACCAATGATGTCGACCCACATTTCGCGATCATCGCCGCCCCTGAGGAAGCGATCATTCGAATTGTGGCCGATTCGCGGATCGATGCCGTCCTCGACGACCCGGATATCGTTCCGCCGTATTGGCACTGACGACCGATCACGGCCAAGTCTCGAGTTCGACTACCAGCGTGTTCCAGCGGACGCCGAAATTTGTGGGGACCTGACCCGTCTCGCAATACACCGTCGGCCCGTCGAAAACGACGTTGAAGAGACCGGAATGAATTGTCGTCAAGAGTGTTTCGTGTTGAATGAGGTGGCCGGGCCGCGCTTTCACCCGCATGCGCCCGGTGGGCTGAGTGCGGTATTGCGTCCAGAGGTAGCGATCCCACACCAGGCAACCTCTCAACCGCACCTCGCCGACGCTTCCGACATCGTCGCCGATCAGTGTCGTAAATCCGTGTCCGAGATGGGCTATGTGCTCAGTGCGGCCGTCGATTGTCACGGTCGCGATGCGTGCATCGATTTCGCAGCACACCTCGGCAGGAAGGTCCAACATTTCGGGACTGGCCCAGTAGGTCGTCGGTTCGCAAGTATCGCCAGGCATGGGGGTGTCGCGCCACGGTTCGAGATCCTCGAGCATCCAGAGTTGCGCCACCGTTCGAGTATCCCAACGCGTCTACGCTTGGGCTTGCTGGTCTGCCTGCAGGTGCTTGACCGGGCACCCCGTGGGGAAGGTGCCGAGGTCTTCGACCTTGTAACCGCTCGGGTAGCTGCGGATGTTGGGCAGCTCGCGGGCGAATTTCCGCTTCGTGCGCACCGGGAAGAACCGCAGCAGACGCGCACGGATTTTCAGCGCGCCGCGTGAGACGACGCGCATCGCGGTGCTCGGGTGCTTGTAGTGGAAGGCGTCGAGTAGGTGATCGTCCATGAGGGCGAACGCGAATCCCTTGACCAGAGCCTTCGGCGCCAGGTTGTTGGGCGGGAAGGTGCACATCAGGTCGAGGGTGGAATCGGCGACGGCACGCGCTCCGGAGTCGAATGAAAAGTGTTCGCGCTCATAGTCGTCGAGAAGTCTGACGAACCCCTCGTAGGTGTCCGGCGTGTCCTTGATGTTCATGTACCTGCCCAAGTGGCGGTAGTAGTTCGTCGACCCGACGATCTCGTTCTCGGTCATCTTCCGCCAGCCGTACTCGTCGAGCCATCTGACCGGGGTGACGACGAAGGTTGCCAGTACGTAGAGCATGTCGTCGTTGGAGATGTCGTACGAACCGTGCATCTGATTCATACGACGCACGCTCTTGCGGCCTTCGGTGCTGCTGAGGCC
The DNA here is from genome assembly GCF_033142365.1 of Rhodococcus sp. IEGM 1241. Lineage (NCBI taxonomy): Bacteria > Bacillati > Actinomycetota > Actinomycetes > Mycobacteriales > Nocardiaceae > Rhodococcus > Rhodococcus sp. IEGM 1241. The sequence continues at coordinate 456,215 of NZ_JAWLSE010000006.1, read as the reverse complement.
GTGCTCGAGGATGGCGTCGAGGATCAGGCTGGTGTCGTCGTAGCGCTTTTGAACCTTGTCGGTGAACTCCCCGGTGGAGAAGAGAAGTTTGCCGATCGAGGGAACGGCGTACGTGCGAAAAAGGGCGAAGCTGAGCGCCTGATTGATGTCCCAGGGAAACTCTTGCGCCGCGAGAATGCGCGACATCTCTTCGTAATCGGTTTCGGGATCGAGTCGATCCGTGCGACTGCGGAGGTCGTAGCGCTTCATCTGAACACTCCCTGGGACTGGTCTGCGCGCTGCAGAGGTAGGTGTGAGCTGCACCACCGACTGTAGTTCTGACAACACGCGTTGTCTAGGGGTGTGAATAGTCGACTTTCCATCGTTTCGGGCGTTGTACCAGGGGTATCCGGAAAGTGTTGTCGACCCGAGGAGCAGCTATGAGCGTCACACGCACGGCCGGGGTTTTTGCGGCCATCGGATTACCGATTGCCGCGAGCGTCATGTTCGCCGGAGTCGCCTCGGCTGATCCGCCCCACCCTTTCGGCGGCGCCGCCGTCACCATCGGGTGCCCGAATCAGGGGTCACTGGCCTCGTTGACCGGGCTCACCGGCCAGTCCGGACCAGAGTCCAATCCGCCCATCGCCAAGGGTGATATTCGCTTCGATTCGTTCCCGGCAGCCGCGCCCATTCCGGCGGCGGGTCAGGTGACCGTTGCGTGGGTCAACACCGACACGGGTAAGTCCGGAATCGTCGACCTGGTAGGGGCGTACCCGTATCTCTCTGCGACGGTGAATACCGGCGTCGGCAATGTCGTTGCGACGGCGTTCGGTTCGATCAATTGGGGCAGTAGTCCCATCTGCCAGTCGAATCCGACGATCGGCAGGTTCATAGCCTGATCTTCGGCCCCTGATCGTCACAGCCTGAACGGGCACAGGGTTGGCGGTATCGCGTGATTATCTGTCATCTCGGAGATACCGCCGTGCCCGTCCCATCCCATATTCTGAAACGTGTTAGTTGAAAGCATATTTCAGGGATGGAAAAGGTGGCGACGTGAACGGGTCGAGCGCGCGTCAGTTGATGAGCCAGATGCTCGTCGAGAAACGAAACAGTCTTGCGCCCGAAAAGGTCGGCATGCGCTGCGAGGGTGCTCGCCGCATGCACGGCCTCAGTCGGCGTGATGTCGCGCAGATAGCCGACATCAGTTTCAATCACTATCAGCGGCTGGAACAGGGTACGTCCGTTGGTGTTTCGGCTCCGGTCATCGTACGTATCTGCGACGCCTTGTTGATGGAAGACGACGAGAAGGCGCGCATGCTGGCGTTGCACCAGGCATGGGCGCGCCCTCGTCGACCGCTGGCTGGATCCCGAGTTGTCGGACCTCAGGCCGCCGGTGAAATCTCCGGTAGGCAGCGGGCCAGTTCGGCCGGCGTGTAGAAGAAACTCCCGGCGCTCACCGGAGCGCACGGGGCAGCAAATGCTGTCTCGCGCTCGTTGTAGAGCATTCGGACCAGCCGCTCACCGTCCGGTCCGGCGTAGACGTCCCACTGCACGTTGGCGGCCATCGGGCTGACATTCGCTCCGCGCCAGGGGTTGTTCGCGTAGGTGTAGAGATCGCCCTCGGCCTGCGAGGCGGTGCTTCCCGGCAGTTTCAGGAGCGCAGCGAAGGGGATGATCGTTTCTGCGTGTGCAAATCGGAAGTCCGCTCCCGGCACGGCGGCGTCGCCGGTGTGTTCCTGCAACCCGCGCAGGAACTCGTCGCGCAGGACGGTTGCCATCCGGTAGGTGACGTCTTCACCGGTGAAGCCAGGGCCCTTGGCGTAGTAGTCCTCGGCGTCGTTCGTGTACGCGAGCCACTGAGCGTCGTCGGAGTCGATGAACCGCTCGAAATTCCACGTGCCTTCTTCGGCCATGCCCGGAGTGATGATGTACGTGTTGTACAGCATGTACGCGGCGTCGACCTCGTTGTCGATCGTGCTGGAGCCCTTGCCACGGTCGACGAGTGAGAACTCGCCCGCACTCAGCCGGTTCACGAAGTCCTCCGAGTAGAGCCTGAGCATCATGTGCCGCGAGACCTCGCGGGTGCGGGGAAGATCGGCGATCTGGTCGTCGACGGCTTTCAGTCGAGGATCGGACTCTTCGTAGTCCTTGTAGTCGGCGTTTGCATCCGAGTCGTGGAAGTAGAGAAGGTCGGCATCCGTGGTCACTGGCGCAACATCGCCGGCGACGGCCGGAAACGCACCGGTCAGGCCCTGAGCGAAGTTCTCGGCACTGTCCACGGCACGGTCGACGCCCGACGAAGTCAAAGTGATGGTGCCCTGTTGCGCTGCGATGGCGTCGAACAATTGCGGGAGGCGCTCGGTGACGCGCGCTCCGAGCTGCCGATGTTCGGTCACCCCGAGTCCGCTGAGGTTGCCGTACCCCAGCTTCTTGTTGGCTGCCATGAGATCACGAAGCGCCGGGCCGAATTCCTTGCCGACGGGAGTCAATGCGTTCTCGGCTTCGGCGATTTCCCACAGCTGCAGGCTCAGGTCGTCGTACTTCAGGCTCGACAGTGCTCTGGAGCCATGGCGCGCAACGCTTTCCGTGTACACCGGGATATATCCGGTCGGCGGCGCCTGATAGTCGGCGATGCGCTGACCGGGAGTGTAGGGCGTCTTGGACGTGAAGCCGCCGTCGCTGACGGTCGGTGTCTCTGTCGAACCGGAACTCGAACCGGCGTCGAGCGAACCGAACGGTGACGCCGTGGCGATGGACTGGACGCTGCTGGTGACAAGCACGAGTCCGACAGCGCCGGCAGCAGCCAGCACGCCGAAGCGTGAGCTTCGCATGGTGAGTTGATCCTCTCCGTCGGTGCCGGGGTGACACGACGGAAGGAAAGTTAGAACAGCTAAGCGTCCGAATTGCACCTATTTGCCCATGTGTAGATGGACGCGGGGTTACAAGTTTCGGATTCGCGGAGCTCAGGAGGGTTTGGCGGCAATCCCGATCGACACGGAGAGCGACAACGCGATGAGGGTCATGGCCAGCCACTGGTAGCTCTTGGGCGTGGGCTGCTTCTTACGTCCGAACTTGCTCACTGATGTCTCCCGTTTGTCCGTGGGTACTCAGCACATATTACTGTTCCATTACCCCGATTGCGTGGTCGACCTAAAACTGTGCGCGATCAGACAGCAGGCGGACCGTGACGTCCGCCCGCTGCCCTGTGATCAGGAGGTCGTGCGCAGCGCCCGTCGCAAGATCTTGCCCGTGACGGTCTTGGGCAGTTCCTCCACCAGCACCACGGAGCGTGGGTACTTGTACGCCGCCATCCGCTGCTTGCAGTGATCGATCAGATCTTCCGGGGTGACGGACGCCCCCGCGACGAGGCTGACAAACGCCTTCACCGTCTCACCGCGGTATTCGTCGGCGATCCCGACGACTGCCGCCTCACGGACTGCGGGGTGCTCGGCAAGAACGTCCTCGACCTCGCGTGGCCACACCTTGTAGCCGGACGCGATGATCATGTCCTTCTTACGGTCTACGACGTAGAACCAGCCGGCTTCGTCCATGAAGCCGACGTCGCCGGTGTGGAACCACCCGTCGCGAATGGCCGACGCACTCTCCTCCGGCTTGTTCCAGTAACCGCGCACCACCTGTGGACCACGGACGACCAATTCGCCGATCTCTCCGATCGGCAGGACCGCACCGCCCTCGTCTTCGATGCGGACCACGGTGTTGGGTACTGGAACGCCGACGGACAGTGCCCCGGACGTGGGGTCGACGGGGGTATCTGCCCCGACGGGAACGGCGTGAGTGGGCGACGTGGTCTCGGTCAGCCCGTAGATGTTGTGCAGCGCAGCACCGGTCATGGCGCGGACTGCCTCGGCGGCTGTCGGCGAGATGGGTGCGCCGCCGGAATACAGCAACCGCATGGAGGTGAAGTCTTCGGGCGCGCAACCCGGAGTGTTGAGCAGCGCGGTGAACGCAGTGATGGCGCCGACTGTGAATGTCGGGCGGTGCTCACGAATCGCGTCGAGCATCACCTCGGGCTGGAAGCGATAGGCCAGCACCAGCGGCATTCTCGCCAGGACGGACACCGCGATGTGACCGATCAACCCCGTGATGTGGAAGAGCGGTGCGACGCCGAGAACCGTGTCTTTCGGGGTGAGCCCCAGCCAGTCACGGTAGACCTGGGCGTTGAAGGTCATGTTCGCGTGAGAGGTCATCGCTCCCTTCGGCGGACCTGTGGTTCCCGACGTATAGGTCAGTACCGCAATGTCTTCCGGTGCAGCGTCGGTAGTGATCGGATCGCCGAGACGATGCTGGTCGATCAGCGTCGCGAGATCGTCGGTACCGAGATCCTTCTTCACGATTCCGTCGAAAATCCTCGGATCGTTGCGGCTTTGGTACTCGAGTTCCGAGGTGGTGATGACTCGCCTGACCGGCGAGTCGGAGACGACGTTGCGGCCGACGGACTCGTAGAGCCCCTCGAGAGCGATCAGAACCGCTGCTCCGGAATCTTCGAGTTGGTATCCCAGTTCTCGTTCACGGCTCATGGGATTGATCGAGACTGCGACGCCGCCGGCTTTCCAGATTCCGGCGAGGGCGAGCACGAATTGCGGAACGTTCTGCAGGAAGAGTGCGACACGGTCTCCCTTCGCCAGACCACCTGCTCGTAGTGCGCGGGCCAGGGCGTCACTCTGCTGATCCAGTTCAGCGAAACTGAGTTGACCGTCGAAGTACTTCACAGCCGTGGCGTCCGGATCAGAGCAAACCGTCGCCGCCAACATTTCGAGCATTGTGGGCTGTTCGACGTCGATGTCGGGGGGAACGTCGTTGCGGTACAACGCCAACCAAGGGCGATCTTCGTATGTCATTTGATGGCAACCGGATTCACGGGAGAGCCGCTGGCCTTGGCAACCTTGAGCGGTGCGGCGACGTACAAGAACGTGTACTGGCCGTCGGACGCGCAGTCCGCGGCCAGCTTCTCCAGATCGCAGATCTCGGTGAACACCACACCGAGATTGCGCATCAATGCGTTGTGGAGAACCAGTGCCACACCGTTTTCGGGGTCGGTGGTGACCTCGTTTGCAATGGTGTCGGTGACGAGGTTCGGAATCTCCATGTCCTGGAACCACTGGACGAGTTCGGGGCTGTAGATCAAGCCGGGCTCGCAGAAGCCCTCGTAGAAGGCTTCGCCCTGGTCGAAGAACAGCTTGAGGAAGTTGGTGCGGATGACGAGAATGTCACGCTTCTCGATGGTGACGCCCTGCGCTTCGGCACAGGCCAAAAGATCATGGTGCGTGAAGGTTTCGGCCTTGTCGAGGTTTTCCTTGCCGCGGAACTTTGCCATGTCGAGAAGTACTGCGCGTCCGACGACGCCGCGGTCGGCAATCGGTTCGACGCTGGCCTTCTCCAGGCCGCCGACAGTGGTATCAGCCGAGTATCCGTTCCACAGGGCGCCGTCGTACCAGACGTGGCCGAGTGCGTCGTACTGCGTCGAGCCCTGCAGGAACGCGTCGATCTTGTCGTCCGCGTAATGCAGGCCGCCGGGGAAGTTGGGGGCGTCGTCGCCGTCCCAGCTGCTCTCGTCGAAGATCTGTGTGCGCTCGGCGGGGCTCCGGCCCGGCCAGACCGGATCACCCTTGGGATCGCCGATAAGACGTTGGAGTGTGAACACGGAACCCTGCTTGATGGTTCCGACGCCGCGAAGCACCTGTCCGGCGTCGAGGTAGTTCAGTGAACCGACCTCGTCGGACTCTCCCCACTTGCCCCAGTTGCTGGGTGCGTCGCGCAGGAGTTCTCCAAGATATGGCGCCTCGGTCATGGTGATTCGATCCTCTCGCTACCGACACCGAACGATCGCTCGGGCGGACCTGGGTCTTTGTGATCCACATCATGTTCAGGCCGATAACTAGTAGTCAACACGTTCATAGATTTCCGTGGTCATCGCATTGTTGGAAATCCTATGTTCGGCAATACTGAACACTGTGACCGAATTTGAGAATGCTGTCCTGATCGGGGCGTCGATCCGGCAAGCGCGGCGTCACAGCGGGCTCTCGCTGCGTGAATTGGCCAGGCGTCTCGATGTCAGCCCGGCCACCCTCAGCGCTGTCGAGACCGGAAAGACCAGAGTCAGCGTCGACCGGTTGGCGGCAATCGGCGGGATTCTCGGAGTGCGTTTCGACGCTCTGCTCCCGGCTGCGATAGTGCGTCCGCCGGAACAGCCGCGATGGGGAGGCGACGACGCCGACCCGGACGCACATTTTCGCCCGAACGAGTGGCGAAGGTTCGGTCCGAGTTCGTTCGATCCGGTGTTGGCGGCCGCGCTCGCGGAGATGGTGAAGACCGGATATCACGGCGCTGCGATGCGTGAGATCGCCAAACGTGCGCAGATGAGTGTTCCGGGTCTCTATCACCACTATTCCAGTAAGCAACAAATGTTGGCCGAAATTCTCGACCTCACCATGGCAGAGCTCAACACGAGATCGTTGGCGGCGATCGACGAGGGCGAAAGTCCCTGCGAAAGACTGGCTTTCCTTGTCGAATGTGTGACCTTGTTCCATATCTATCGGCGCGATCAAGGATTTCTCGGTGCCAGCGAAATGCGCAGTCTCACAGCCGAGAACAGGTTGCGCATCACGGAATCACGCAACTACCAGCAATGGTTGATGACGAAGCAGGTGGACGACGGAATCGCCGCGGGTGTGTTCGAGACGGATCGGCCGCGACAGGCCGCGCGTGCGATTGTCGTGATGTGTGTCTCTGTCGCGCAATGGTATCGGCCGAGTGGGCCGCAAACGCCCGAGGAAATCGCACGTGACTACTCGCGTTTTGCGCTGGATCTGGTGCGCCTTCAGCGACCGTGACGGACGTCATCCGGTTCGGGTGATGCGCCTGCGGGCAAACGGGTCCATGCTTGGAAGGTATCCGTACCGCGACTCGAGTAAGGAACGAAACCCAATGTCTTCCAATCTGTCTCACAAGGCCTACATGATCGGTGCCGGCATCGGAAACCTCTCGGCTGCCGTCTATCTGATTCGAGACGGTGAGTGGAACGGTGAGGACATCACCATCATGGGCCTGGACATGCACGGAGCGAACGACGGCGAATCCGCCGCTACGTTTCAGCACCAGTACGGCCATCGCGAACTCGGTAACGACGCGGGTTTCATCAACCGCGGCGGCCGCATGCTCAACGAGGAAACCTACGAGAACCTCTGGGACATATTGAGTGCGGTTCCGTCGCTGGACAACCCGGGAAAGTCGGTGACGGATGACATTCTCGACTTCGACCACGCGCACCCCACGCATGACGTCGCACGGTTGATCGACCGAGACGGTATTCGCAACAAGGGCGAGAACGATTACAAGCACATGCAATTCGACAACAAGGACCGGTACTTGTTGACGAAGCTGATGACGATGCCGGAGTCGGACGAGGCAAAACTCGACGACATCAGCATCGAGCAGTGGTTCGAGGACACTCCGCACTTCTTCACCACCAACTTCTGGTACATGTGGGAGACCACTTTCGCTTTCAAGCGGGTGAGTTCGGCGATGGAGCTTCGCCGGTACATGAACCGAATGATTCTCGAGTTCAGCCGCATTCAGACTCTTGCGGGTGTCACCAGGTCCCCGTACAACCAGTACGAGAGCATCATCTTGCCGATGCGGACCTTCCTCGAAGGTAAGGGCGTGAAGTTCGTCAACGAACTGAAGATCACGGAGTTCGTGTTCAAGGACACCCCGCTTCGAGACGAGATCATCGTGACGGGACTCGATTACGAGAACGTCCGCACCGGGGAGAAGGGCCGAATCGACGTGGCGGAAGGCGATTTCGTCTTCGACACCAACGGCAGCATCACCGACAGTTCGTCGATCGGCGATCTGGATACTCCGATCGTCGAAGACATGAGATACGCGCCGAGTGCGCTGCTGTGGAAGCAGGCCACCGAGCATTTCTACGATCTCGGGAATCCCGACAAGTTCTTCGGGGACCGGGCGCAGAGTGAGTGGACCAGCTTCACCGTCACCACTTCGTCACACGAGCTCATCAACGAGATTTCCCGAATCACCAAGCAGCTCCCCGGAAATGCACTCAACACGTTCGTGGACTCGAACGTGCTTCTGTCGATCGTGGTTCACCATCAGCCGCACTACCACGCGCAGAAGGAGAACGAAGGAGTCTTCTGGGGTTACTGTTTGTTCCCGCGCAAGGACGGCGATTACGTGAAGAAGCCGTTCATCGAGATGACCGGCCGGGAAATGCTGGAAGAGACTCTCGGGCATCTCGAGGCGCTCGACGAGAGCGGGACGCTGGCCGCGCGCCGACAAGAGATTATGGACAGCGTCGTGAATTCGATTCCCAGCCACATGCCTTACGCCAGTGCGCTGTTCAATCGGCGAGCCGTCGGCGACCGGCCGCTGGTGGTGCCGAAGCACTCCAAGAACCTGGCGTTCATCAGTCAGTTCGCGGAGCTGCCGTTCGACATGGTGTTCACCGAGCAGTACTCGGTGCGCTGCGCTCAGGTAGCCGTCTACAAGTTCCTGGGGATTCCGGAAGACAAGCTCACCAAGATGCATCACTACGAGAAGGATCCGAAGGTCCTCGCCAAGGCCGCAGTGACGATGTTCCGCTGAGGGGTGCTCAGCGACCGTGCCGCTTCTCGTAGTCCTCGCGAGTGCGATCGGCACGGCGCTGGGCCTTCTCGTCGAGCAATTCGGGATCGAGTCCGTGGCTCAGCAGGCGGTGGCGGCGGTAGATGGTCCCGAGCGCCACGACGAAGTACGCGAGCGGGATGAGCAGCAAAGCCATCATGGCCAAGGGAATCCAGATCGGTCCCGGAATCAACAGGAACAGCAGAAGAATCAGCGTCGCCGGCACGGTGAAACGGATGATGTAGCGGGCCTGTGCACCCGGTCCGACCAGATCGTTCCGCACCCAGTCCTGGTACCGGTCGGGGAGCGTCTTCCCCAGGAGGTATCCGCAGTACTGGGGGAAGTTCGGGCGAGTCAGTTCGGCCATGGTCTCCAGGATAGTGCCTGGTACTGCCGCTTACGCCGGTGCCTTGAACGTGCGTCGGTAGGCGCTCGGTGAAACGCCGAGCGCCTCGTTCATGTGTTGACGCATTGATGTCGCGGTCCCGAATCCGGTTCGAGCTGCAATTGCATCGATCGACAGATCGGATTCCTCCAGCAATTCACGTGCCCGATCGACGCGTCTGCTGGTCAACCAGCGGTTCGGTGTGGTTCCGACTTCGTCGCGGAATCGACGGCTGAAGGTGCGGACGCTCATGTTGGCACGCGTCGCCAGGTCTGCCAGCGTGATCGGATCGCCGAGATGTTCGAGGGCCCAGTGCCGAGCGTCGGCAGTTGATTCCGAAGGCTTGTCGGCAAGTGGGCGGCGGATGTACTGCGCTTGGCCACCGTCGCGCCACGGCGGTACGACGCAACGCCTCGCGACGGTGTTCGCCACTTCCATGCCGTGGTCGCGCCTGACGATGTGCAGACAGAGATCGACGCCTGACGCCACGCCGGCCGAGGTCAGGATGTGGCCTTCGTCGACGAACAGCACGTCGGGATCCACGTTCACCTTGGGATAGACACGCTGGAAATGGTCGGTGTTGCGCCAATGCGTCGTAGCGCGGAGTCCGTCGAGCAAACCGGCCGCGGCGAGGATGTACGAACCGGTGCAGATCGAGACCAGCCGGGTCCCCGGGCGGATGTGTTCGAATGCTGCGGCCAATTCGGGGGAGAGATAACCCTCGTCGAAGGCCGGGCCCAATTCGTACGACGCGGGGATGACGACGGTGTCGGCGGTGGCGAGCAACTCGCTCCCATGGTCGACCGAAATGCTGAAGTCAGCGTCGGTCCGCACGGGATTGCCGTCGATTGTGCACGTCAGGATCTCGTACAGCGGCCGATCCTCGACGTCGAGGGCACGCCCGAAGATACGCGCGGGGATCCCGAGTTCGAAGGGAATGACTCCGTTCAGAGCCAGTACGACGACGCGATGCGGACCAGACATGGCTCGATTCTTTCATATATTGGCAATCTGGCCACTGTTCTCGATCGAATCCGAACTGCAGAATTCTCTCTGTGACTTCTGAGACCGCTCTCCCCGAATCGGGCCCGCAGCAGGTGAGCCCCCCGCGCTTTCACCGCGCGTGGTCCGTCGCGATCGTGGCATTCCTGGCATTGGTCGGTGCGGCGAGCTTCCGCGCTGCCCCATCGGTGCTGATCGATCCGCTGCACGAGGATTTCGGGTGGTCGCGCGCCAGCATCTCGGCCGCCGTCTCGGTCAACCTGATCCTGTACGGGCTGACCTCGCCGTTCGCCGCTGCCCTGATGGAAAGGTTCGGTATCCGGGCGGTCGTCACTTCGGCGTTGGCGCTCATCTCGCTCGGCAGTGGTCTCACGATCTTCATGACCTCGAGTTGGCAGCTCATTCTGCTGTGGGGTGTGTTCGTCGGCCTCGGTACGGGTTCGATGGCGCTGGCGTTTGTCGCCACCGTCGTCGATCGCTGGTTCGTCGAAAAGCGTGGTCTCGTGACCGGCATCCTGACGGCCGGTGGTGCTGCCGGTCAGCTGGTGTTCCTGCCCGTCCTGGCGAAGCTCGCGGAAACGTACGACTGGAAGAGCGTCGCCTTCACAGTTTCGTTTGCCGCACTGGCCGTCGTGCCGTTCGTTCTGCTGTTCCTGCGTAACTATCCGTCAGACGTGGGAACGACGCCGTACGGCGCGCCCGCCGATTACGCCCCACCCGCCAAGCCTGTCTACCAGCGCGGCGGCGCCGGAGGCCGGGCGATCTCGGTGCTGGTGATGGCGTCGAAGACCAAGGTGTTCTGGCTTCTCGCCGGTACCTTCGCGATTTGCGGCGCGAGCACCAACGGCCTGATCGGAACGCACTTCGTCCCGGCGTCGCACGATCACGGAATGCCGATCACGACGGCCGCGTCCCTGTTGGCGTTGATCGGAATCCTCGACATGGTCGGCACCATTGCTTCGGGTTGGTTCACCGACCGGATGGACTCGCGAAAACTTCTCGGCATCTACTACCTCTTCCGCGGAATCTCGCTGCTCTTCCTGCCGCTGCTGCTCGCCAACACCGTGAATCCGCCGATGATCGCGTTTGTCATCTTCTACGGGCTCGATTGGGTGGCGACGGTTCCGCCGACCGTCGCGCTGTGCCGTCAGCACTTCGGCGCCGACGCTCCCATCGTGTTCGGTTGGGTGCTGGCATCTCATCAGATCGGCGCGGGTCTGGTGGCATTCTTGGCCGGCCTCGTTCGTGATCAGATCGGCTCGTACGACGCTGCATTCTTGGTGGCCGGCGCGCTCTGCGCGATCGCTGCAGTCATGTCGTTGTTGATCGCAAAACGTCCGAAAGAGGCAGTATTGGTTGACTCTGTCTGATTCGGCACTGTGATCGGTACCACCGACGGGGTAAGTTGTGTGTAACTCCAAGAACTACTCACCAGTAGGGGTACTGAAATGCCTGCTCCGTCCGCTGCGACCTTCTCGCGGCTCGCCGATCTGATCGCCATCGACAATGTTGCCGATCGCCCGACGAAGTCCATCACCGAGGTGTTCACCGGCAAGGAGCTGGCGACCATCCCCGTTGGCACCGCCGACGACGCACTTGCGGCCATCGCCCGTGCCCGCGTCGCCCAGAAGGAATGGGCCAAGCGCTCCGTCCTCGACCGCGCTGCCGTCTTCCACCGCTACCGCGATCTCATCCTGGAGAACCGCGACGCCCTCATGGACATGGCTCAGGCCGAGACCGGAAAGTCGCGTACCGCAGCTCAGGAAGAAGTCCTCGACATCTCGATGACGTCGCGTCACTACGCACGTGTGGCGCCGAAGCTGCTGCGCCCGCGTCGCGTCTCCGGCATGCTTCCGGGTCTGACGAAGACCGTCGTTCGATACCAGCCCAAGGGTGTCGTCGGCGTCATCTCGCCGTGGAACTACCCGATGACGCTGGCCGTGTCCGACGCCATCGCCGCGCTGCTCGCGGGCAACGCCGTTGTCCTCAAGCCGGACAGCCAGACGCCGTACTGCGCGCTCGCCTGCGTCGAACTGCTCTACAAGGCGGGACTGCCCCGCGACCTCTTCGCCGTGGTTCCCGGACCGGGCTCCGTCGTGGGCACCGCGCTGGTCGAGAACACCGACTACCTCATGTTCACCGGTTCCACCGCGACCGGTCAGCTCCTCGCCGAGCAGGCCGGCCGTCGACTGATCGGCTTCTCCGCCGAACTCGGTGGCAAGAACCCGATGATCGTCGCGGCCGGCGCAGACCTGCGCGAGGTCACCGACGCCGCTGTGCGTGCGTGCTTCTCCAACTCCGGTCAGCTGTGCATCTCCATCGAGCGCATCTACGTCGAAGAGTCCATCGCACCCGAGTTCATCCGTATGTTCGGTGACCGCGTCAAGAAGATGAACCTCGCCGCCGGTTACGAATTCGGAATCGAGATGGGCAGCCTCGTCTCCGAGGCCCAGGTCAAGGCAATCTCCGCGCATGTCGACGACGCAGTGGTCAAGGGCGCCACCGTCATTGCCGGCGGCAAGGCCCGCCCGGACATCGGACCGCTGTTCTACGAGCCCACCCTGCTCACCGGGGTTCCCGAAGACGCCGAGTGCTACCGCGACGAGACCTTCGGGCCGCTCGTCTCGATCTACCCCGTCAAGGACGTCGAAGAGGCCATCGCTGCGGCCAACGACACCGAGTACGGCCTCAACGCCAGTGTGTGGGCGGGAAGCAAGGCTGCCGGCGAAGCCATCGCAGCGCGCATCCACGCCGGCACCGTCAACGTCGACGAGGGTTACGCACCCACCTGGGGCAGCACCGCAGCACCGATGGGTGGCATGGGTGTCTCTGGCGTCGGTCGTCGTCACGGCGCCGAGGGGCTGATCAAGTACACCGAGCCGCAGACCGTTGCCACCACCCGCGTCATGAATCTCGGTGGACCGCGCGGACTTCCGGCCAAGGTGTGGGCAAAGCTCATGCCTCACGCCATCAAGATCATGTCCTGGGTTCCGGGCCGGTAACGGGTGGAAACCGCCAGCGCGTACATCGAGGCAACTCCGGTATCGGTGTGGAAGGTTGTCAGCGACATCGAAGGTATGGGTCGCTTCAGCCCTGAAAACACGGGCGGAACATGGACTTCCGGAACCCCGGGCACCGTGGGCGCAAAGTTCAAGGGCACCAACAAGCACGGCCTGATTCGGTGGAGCACGCACTGCACGGTGGTCGACGTGGTCGACTGCCGGAAGTTCTCCTTCGAATCGGACGAGCCGAAGGCTCGGTGGACGTACGTGCTCGAACCTTCGGGAACGGGCACTGTGCTTACCGAGACTCGTGAAATCTATGCGACGCCTGCGCTTTACGTCCGCATGATGTCGGGTAGCGGCCTGCTCGGTCGGGGTCGAGATCAGCTGATGCAGACCGGAATGGAAACCACTCTGGCGCGCATCAAGGCGTTTCTGGAGAGCTAGAAACATACACAAGTGGGGCTGCACTCGATTCGAGTGCAGCCCCACTTGTGTTGCTGCGGATCAGTTTGCAGTGGTGACAAGCGCGGCGTCGACGAGCGCGGTGTAGACACGCTCCGGCTCTTCGGCGATGCGATTGAGTACGTACAGCCACCACTGTGTTCCGAAGATGACGTATTCGCGTGTAGTGAAGCCCGCGGCTCGGAGTGTGTCCAGTTGCTCGGTACCGAGACCAAGCAGCATCTCGAACTCGACGTGGTCGGCTCTGAGCTTCGAATCATGCTCGGCGCGTAATGCTTCGAGGATGTCGCGGTCATGCGTCGCGATGGAAACCTGGTGACCCGATTCGACAATTCGGGCTGCGTAGTCGAGATACGCGCTTCGCAGTTCGGCACTACCGCGCGGGTAGGCGACGGATTCGGCTTCGAGGAAGGCGCCCTTCACGAGACGGATGCGGCCGGGTCGGTCCAGAAGAGCGGCGAGATCCTTTGCGGTCCGGTGCAGTCGGGCCTGAACAGTGATCCCCACGTGAGTGAAGCGCTCGGCCAGCCGCGCGTGCATGTCGAGGACCAGGTCGGTGCGATCGGACGCTTCGGCGGAGATGATCAGCTCGGCACCTGCGCGTTCCGTGGCCTCGGCCAGGCGCACGACATTGCGAAAGCACTGCTCCGGATCGATTACCAAGCCGATGTGCGAGAGGTCGAACGACACGGTGCTCTCGACACCCGACGTGCCGATTCGTTCCGCGAGTTCCACGAAAACATCGGTTTCGGCGTTCGCGAGCTCGGGATCCCGGACGCTTTCCCCGGTGTATTCGATGCTCGCCTTGTGTCCTCGCGCGAAGATCGAGGGGAGGCGGTCGAAAGCGTCGTCGATGGTTTCGCCGCCGATGTAGCGAGCGGCGACTTTCCGTGCGAGTGCTGCAGTCGCAGCGTCCGCCATGGTGCGTTCTTTCAGGGATTCGTCGAGTGCGAGGCGGCGTAGGACGTCTGCGGCCTGGGCTTGTAGATCCGTGTTCACGGCTTCAGCGTATCCGGACGAGGGTGCGGGAATTATTCTCCAGACCCTTGCGTTCGATCTATTGTCGATATATCGTCGATACGTCAAACAAACACAGACAGTCCAGGAGGACAACATGTACGCCCCACACAACAACCCAGAAATGCAAGAACGTCGCGAGCATGGCCGCAGAGGCCCGCATCGTGGACACGGTTTCCGTCGAGGATTCGATGGAGAGCGCCCCGAGGGTCGCTTCGAAGACCGAGCAGAAGGACGCCCCGAAGGCCGACGCGGTCGCGAAGGTCAGCGCGGACACGGCCGCCCTCACTTCGGTGAAGCCGGCGCAGCGCTCCGTCCCGCGATGGGTCTACTCCGAGGTGCCGCTGTCGCGGTAGCCGCAGGTGGGACTGCTGAGCAGGTCGCCAAGGCAGAGGCAATTCTTGCCGAGGCACGCCGTGCACTGTTCGAGATGCTGGCGGAAAAGCCGGCTGACGTGCAGCAGGCTCACGCAGAATCTACCGACACACTGCCGGCAGAGTGATCACGGCGCTCAGGCGCCGACGGTGACTTCCTCGCTGTTCATGCCGGAAACGTGGCCGTCGGCGCCCTCTCGCCAGTACCCGACAACATTGTGCTTGTCGCGAGCAATTCCTCGAACTTCCCTCAGATGCTTACGAATACGACGGCTGGTTGCGCTTTCGCACGCCACCCACGCGTAGACGTCGGCCGATTCGGATTCGGGAAACTCGACCCTCTCCACAGCCTCGAACAGTGCGCTCGGCGCCTTTCCGAGACCACTCCCCACGAGCCACGTGTACGTGACGTCGCCGCGAGTGACAAATTCCTGTCGATCCTCTTCGGTTTCGACCTCGATGATCGCCTGTGCGACATCGCCCTCTCGAAGTTCTTCGACAATCCTGCCCAGTCCGGGGAGACCCGTGGCGTCTGCGACCAGCAGCTGCCAGCGAGGACCCGCCGGTGCTTGGTAGTGGGACCGCGAACTGTCCGACCAGAAGACGCCTAGTAGGTGACCTGGTTCGGCCCGCAGGGCCCAATCCGCTGCAATACCGCCAGGGTGCACGACGAAGTCGATGTCCAGACGTCGGCCGCCGTCGTGCACCTTGCGCACGGTGTAGTGCCGCCACGGTGGCTCGGTTCCGAGATCGGCCTTGCCGTAGTCGGGATTGTTGAAGTAGTCGTAATCTGCTTCTGTTTCACCGGGTTTCGGGAACGCGATATCGATGCGCTCGTCGCCTTGTCCGCCGGTCGGCCAGTGCCAGTCGCCTTCTGCCTCGATGCTGATTCGCCGCATGTGCGGGGTCAGGGACGTGACGGTGACAACGCGGGCGGGTTCGCAGAAAGACATGCCTCGACCCTATTGGTCCTGCGTGTCGAAGTGGAGACAGATGCTGTCGCAAGACGGACATCGAAAGCAGCTGAAAACGCCAGCGTATGCCCCGAGGCATGGTTCTTCCCCGGTGCATACGCTGGCATTTTCAGTTATGCCCGTTCAGGCGGCTGTCGGTGGGCTGTTCCCGCCGATCGGCTGTTGATACGGATCGATCGACATCGGCGGATAGAACACCGTCTTCCGATCCGGACCGATCTCCACCCGCCATTCCGTGTGGTGCATCGTCCGATGATGATGACCGCACAACAAGATCAGATTGTCGAGATCTGTTGGGCCACCATCATTCCAGTGAACAATATGATGGGCATCGCACCACCCCGACGGAGTCCCACACCCCGGAAACGCACACCCACCATCACGAACTGCCAACGCCCGCCGCTGCGGCACCGTTGCCGTTCTCGCTTCCTTACCGCAGTCGAGCGGAACACCATTCTCATCCAACAAGATCCGCGTCACGGTGCAGTCGCACGCCAGCATCCGCGCAGCGTCGATACTGATCGGACCCACCCAATCCGTCCACGCGAACCCGAGTTCCTCCGTGGACGGCAGGAGGTCTTTCAACGCCTGCAGGTCCGTCATATCTTTCGCGGACGCGGTCACCGTGATGTGCGGTTTCACGCCGCCTTCGATCGGACCCAACCCCGCCCGCTCATACCGGCGCAACAGTTCGCAGAACCCGTCCGCCCGTCGTAATGCCGGCGTGCGGGTGTCCTTGACGCCGTCCTTCTCCGGCGTCGGAGCAGACAAACTCGACAACAACGTGATCAGGCGCGCCCCGTTCACAGCATCCAGATCGCCCTTCACCGTGACCCGCCCGTACAAGCCTTTCGAGGCGTAGAACTCGTTACGTTCGGAATCCTCGCCGACCGGGACGCCATCCTCGCGTTTTCCGTACTGCCTCTCGATCCGCCGAATCGCTGCCCGCACCGCATCACAATCCGCGATGTTCTTCGACGCCAGACCAAGCAGAATCCCGCGGGCCTTGTCCACATCGGCCGGGGTCATGTTCTTCGGTGGATGCTGACAGAACGACGCGACCTGACGGGCTTTCAACGCATCAACATCACCACGGTGAAACGCATCGCCCACAACGGGTTCGAGCATCAACAACCGCGCCAACCCGACCAGCAGACTGCACTCACCGATCTCCAGATTCGTCGAACCATGCAACCACTGCGCGATCGCCCGAAAACCCTTCCCGCCGAGAACCTCACGGGAAAACATCTCCACGATCAGCAACACCATCCGCGACTGCAACTCGTGCCGGGCGCGCACCAGATCGAGAACCTCACCCTTGAGGTCCTCACCATCCAGCTGCCACGCTTCCCGACTGTCCATGAAGCAATCATATTCGAACAGAGTTTCGAACACAAGAGAATTGCAAGCGAAAATTACTGCTGTCCAGCTACTTTCGACAATTCGGACAAACGTCAGATCGAACCCAGCTCCCGCGCACGAGCTACCGCCGACGTCCGCGACTTCACGCCCAACTTGCCGAAGATGTGGACCAGATGCGATTTGACCGTGGTCTCGCTCAGGAACAGTTCTTTACCGATCTCGCGGTTGGATCGACCCGCCGCCACCAGCTTCAGCACCTCGATTTCCCTTGGGCTGAGGCTGGTTTCGGGCTTACGGACGCGAGTCATGAGCTTCGACGCGATGGCAGGTGAGAGAACGCTGTCCCCGCTCGCAGCGGCGCGGACGGCCGACAGCAACTCGACCGGGGGTGTGTCCTTGAGTAGATAGCCGCTGGCTCCGGCTTCGACGGCGCTCAAGATATCCGCGTCCGTGTCGTAGTTGGTCACAACGAGTACGTGCGGCGGATTCGGCAGCGCGCATACCGCGCGGGTGGCGTCGACCCCGGTCTTGCCTGGCCCGAACCGCAGGTCCATGAGCACGAGGTCGACCGGCGTGGTGGCGCAGAAGGCTATGGCTTCCTCGGCGGTCCCTGCTTCGCCGACCACCTCGATGTCGGATTCGCTTTCGAGCAGCGCTCGCAGCCCGGCGCGCACGATCGCGTGATCGTCGGCGAGCAGCAGGCGGATCACTGTTCACCGAC
The DNA here is from genome assembly GCF_033142365.1 of Rhodococcus sp. IEGM 1241. Classification (NCBI taxonomy): domain Bacteria; kingdom Bacillati; phylum Actinomycetota; class Actinomycetes; order Mycobacteriales; family Nocardiaceae; genus Rhodococcus; species Rhodococcus sp. IEGM 1241. The sequence continues at coordinate 438,291 of NZ_JAWLSE010000006.1, read as the reverse complement.
ATCGAGGGGAAACGTCACCGCGACGGCCGTGTGTCCCGGCTCCGACTCGATTGAGAACGTTCCGCCCTGCAGTTCGACGCGTCGTCGAATTGCATTGAGGCCAAAAGATTCCGCCGGTCCACGTTCGAGAACTGCCACGTCGAAGCCGCGGCCGTTGTCGACCACGTCGAGGCTGACGGTGTTGTCGGAATACGTCAGTGTCACAGCCATTCTGGTTGCATCCGCGTGGCGGAGAACATTGGACACCGCACCCTGGGCGATGCGCACCAGTGTTGCTTCGAGGGGCATAGGCAGCCGGATTGCCTCACCTTCGACCAGGGATCGCGCTTCCAGTTCAGGACTGCTCGCGCGTTCACAGATTCGACGAAGCGCATCGGCGAGCGACTGACCGTCCAGGGCCGCCGGTGTCAATTCGGCGATGAGTTGGCGGGTTTCGGCAAGACTGTCCGCTGCGGTTTCCCGTGCGAGGCTGATCTGCCGGATGGCCGGGCTTTCCGGATCGGCGCGTTCGGCAGCGTGGAGGAGCATCTGGATGCTCGAAAGTCCTTGGGCCACGGTGTCGTGGATCTCGGCTGCGAGCCTTTCACGTTCGGCGAATTTTCCGGCATCGCGAGACGTCGACGCCAATTCTTCACGGGTGTTCATCAATTCGTCGATGAGACGTCCGCGCTCGGCTGCCTCCCGGTACAGCGCCTGATATCCGAGACCGATAGCAACGGCTACGGCGGCGCCGATGATCGGGCCGACGGCGCCGGCCACTGTCCACCCGCGATGCAATCCGGTGCCGATCACGGCGACGGCCGTTGCCGCGGTGACGGCCAGCAGGCTCCAGGGGCGCCGCAGAATATGGAGATAGAGGAAGAAGAGTCCGAATGCGAGGTAGGCGGCGTCGGCGGATACCGCCATCGTCGCGATCCAGACGAGGGTCAGCACGGCGAGCCACCAGCGGGCAGCGTTGCCGCGCAGCCTTTTGGCAACGCCGAAAAGATAGACGGCAACAAAGATCACGGCCAGCGCGATGATTGTTGCGGTCAGGTCGGATTCGTCGATCAGCGCTCGAAGAAACACCACACCGGCCAGCGCCATGACAAGGACATGCAGGCCCAGTTGTAGGCCGGCGAAGACAGGCGTGAGCGGAGATCGGTGCATCTCGCCCAGCTTAGCGAGGTTCGGGCCTGGTTCATCCATCAAAAGTTGTAAACCGGGATGGTTCTTTCGAGCGCTGGAATGTCGATCCGAGGTGCGATGGAAAGAGTCTGCATCCGCGAGAGCGTAGAGGCAAGCACAGGAAAGGAATTCACAGTGTTTGTCGCAATGAGGGACTTACGGGCAGCGCGAGGTCGTTTCGCGCTGATCTCCGTCGTGGTTCTGTTGGTTGCACTTCTGGTCAGTTTTCTCAGCGGGTTGACTGCAGGACTTCGCCATCAGAACGTGTCGGCCATCGAGGCCATGAATGCCGACACGGTGGTGTTTGCAGACACCGGAGCTGGGGCGTCGTTCGACGAGTCGGCGCTCACACAGGACCAGGTCAACGCCTGGGCCGGGGCCGCGAAGGATGTCGATCCCATCGGAATCGGCCGCGGGAAGGCAGGATTGGCCGACGGAAATCAGAAGTCGGTGGCCCTGTTCGGTGCTGACGGCGGTTTCGGTGACGTGACGCCGTCGGCGTCAGGCACGGTGGTGTTGAGCGAAGGTGCCGCCCGCGATCTGGGGGCGGGCGCCGGCGATCAGGTGAGCGTCGGTACGCAGCAGTTCACCGTCAGCGACGTTCGCGGTGACGACTGGTACAGCCATTCGCCCGTCGTCTGGATGACGCTCGGTGACTGGCAGGCGGCCAATCCACGCGGCGGCGTTGCGACAGTACTGGCTGTCACCGGAGCCTCTGACGCTTCCGCAACGGACAAGTCAGCCGCGACGACGTCGACGACGGTCAGCGGTTCGCTCGACGCGATCGGTTCGTACAAGTCGGAAAACGGGTCGTTGACGCTGATGACGCTCATGTTGTTCGCGATCTCGGCCCTGGTGATCGGTGCGTTCTTCACGGTGTGGACGATCCAGCGAACCCCGGATATCGCGACGTTGAAAGCGCTCGGCGCGACCACCGGTTCTCTGGTGCGCGACGCTCTGGGCCAGGCGCTCATCGTTCTGATTGCCGGCGTCACCGTCGGAATCGGGCTGACGGCCGTGGCCGGTTCGCTGATCGGAGACGCCATGCCGTTTGTCCTGGACGCATCCACGACCGTCGTACCTGCCGTGGCATTGATCGGGCTCGGTCTGCTCGGCGCGGCCTTTGCACTTCGATTCCTCTCGACCACTGATCCACTCACAGCATTGGGGAGCGCACGATGACCATGACAACCGGCACCACAGTTCTCGACATCCAGAACGTCGATCTGACGTTTCCCGACGGGCAATCGCGGGTGACGGCGCTGGACGACGTGTCTCTGCGACTGCACCGCGGCGAGATCGCCGCGATCACCGGACCTTCGGGTTCAGGCAAGTCCAGCCTGTTGGCGGTGGCGTCGACCCTGATCCGTCCGGATTCCGGGCACGTCTATCTCCGGACGCCGGAAGGCAGCACCGACATAGCGGCGCTGAGTCGGAGGGCGGCGTCGGAGCTGCGACGCTCGTCGATCGGAATCGTCTTCCAGCAGTCCAACCTCGTGTCGTCGTTGACGGCTCTGGAGCAGCTCGAGGTGATGGCGCATCTGGGGCAGTCCGTTTTCACGTCACGGACCCGTCGCAAGGCCGTGAAATCAAAAGCGATGGATTTGCTGGACGCTGTCGGGCTCGCGGATCAGAGCGGAAAACGACCGTCTCAGCTGTCGGGTGGGCAGCGACAGCGCGTCAATCTCGCGCGAGCATTGATGAACGATCCGCAGCTTCTGGTGGTCGACGAGCCCACCAGCGCGCTCGATCAGGAGCGCGGTGCCGCTGTCATGGATCTGATCATCGGGGTGGTGCGGGAACACGAGGCGGCAACCCTTCTCGTGACACACGACCGAAGTCACCTGTCTCGGATGGATACTGTCTATCGTGTTGTTGACGGTTCCTTGGCGGAGGACCAGGAGGCGCTCGCGGCGTAACTCAGGCGGGCACGATTCGGGCATTCGTCACTGCATCCGGGCGGGAAGTCAACCCGCGATTTGCTGGGCAGTTAGACTGTTGTCGACTCGGGCAACTTGAGAGGACGTGTTATGGAACGCCGCCGCAATGTTGCGCAGCCGCCACAATCGCCGATTGCGGATCTGGAGCAGATGCCTGCTCTGATTCTCCTCGACAGGCTTCCGGTGCCGGTCATGGCCGTTCACCGCGACGGCAGCATCGTTTTTGCCAACCCGTCCTTCGCTGACATGCTGGGATATCCCAAGAAGGCCGTCTCGGCGTTGCGTTTGCAGGACATTCTCTACGACAAGGATGCCGACGACGTCAGTGCCGAGCAGGCTCATCGTGAACTGAGTTCCGAGCCGGGCTCGGTCAAGGAGTTCGTGCACTCCGACTCCACGTTGGTGCGCGCGACGGTCAGTCAGTCTCTGCTCCGACGGGACGACGACACGATCACCCTCGCCGTCCTTCACGATCTGACGGAACGCCTGTGGAACAACCCACGGCACATCGACGACAAGCCCACCAAGTAGTCCCAGCTACTTCCGGGATTTGACGGTTCGGTCCAGGCCCAGGGTGGCGGCAAGGGTGTTGACCACCCATTCTTCGTACTTTTGGCCGGTCCAACCCGCGCCGACCACGAGGTCTGTGTACGTCTCGGGGCTGAGCAGCGTGAGTGCGACGTTCACGGCTGTTTCGAGGTCGACGGTTGGCGCTTTTTCGACGATGCCGACCATCAGATGTTCCTGCACCGTGCGTCGCTGAGTGCGGTTGATTTGCCACAGACGGGCGGCGTCCTCGTCAGCGGAAGCAGCGGCCCGCAGTGCCAACAAGATGTCTGCGGTGCGCTCCAGAATGAGCCGTCCGTGGTGAACCTGAATCCGGAGTTGCCCGAGTGGATGTGGGGCGCCCAGTGCCGCCGCCACCCACGGACGGTCGAGAGTTGCCGTCTTTTCCTCGTCGCCCGCAACGGCCACGTCGAGCAGTGCTGACAGCACGCTCGGCTTGTTGCCGAACACAAAATAGACACTCTGCACCGACACGCCCGCCGCCGCGGCAAGCTGTTTGATCGTGGCGGCCGCGTAGCCGGGATCGACAAAAACTTCCCGCGCTGCCTCGATGATCTTGCGCCGCGCCGACGTGTCTTCCCGAAGAACCTCAGTCATGATTAGAGTTTAACTCTAGAGTCGAACTCTAGCGACTCGGGAGGCGAAATAATGACGAAGGTTCTTGTACTCGGCGGCTACGGTGCCGTCGGGATTCCCCTGATGAAACAACTCGCGAAGGTCCCCGAAATCTCCGCGTACTCCGCCGGGCGCGATCGTGCCCGCGCGGACGTCGTCGTTGATCTTAAAGAACCAGGCGCGTACGCGGCTGTGGTTCGAGACTTCGATGTCGTGGTGAATGCGTCGGGTTTCGAGGACGTTCGCCTGGCAGAAGAAGCGGTACGCGGTGGGGCGGCATTCGTCGACATCACGGCAACCTCGAGCTACTGCGAAGAACTGGAAGCGGTCGACGGCCCAGTTCTGATGGGCGTCGGATTGGCACCGGGATTGACCAGTGTCCTTGCCGCCGAAGCGCATCGACTCGGCGACGGACCCGTGGACATCGTGATCGGCCTCGGCGGCGGAGAACTACACGGACCGGCCGCGACGGCGTGGACGTACGGGATGTTGGGAACGAGGTTTCCCGATCCCGACGGGCGATCGATCCGGAACTACGCCGGGATGAAGACGTTTCGGATGCCGGCGGACGCGACCGGGTACCGATCCGGTCCTGCTGTGCGGGCAGACTTTTCGGACCAACATGCGTTGACGCGCGACCTTGGTGTTCCGGTCAGAACGTACCTGCGATTGGACACGTCCACCGCGACGCTCGGGCTTGCGGCCATGACGTGGGCACCCGCTCTCCAGAAGGTAGTGCCGAAGAAGCTGTGGGGCTCGGATCGTTGGGTTGCGATGGCACAAACGGATACCGGTCCGGCGCTGTGGGTTTCGGGGCGTAGCCAGTCGGCCGCGACGGCAGCAATCGCCGCGCGTGCCGTGCAGGTGCTTAAGGGCGCCGCGATTTCGAAGCCGATGTGGTTTCACGCGGTGGAGACCGCAGAGTCGTTACAACTGGCAGTTCCTGAACTGTCAGTGCGGCAATGGGATGGTACGAGGCGGACGTCCGGCAAGACCGTCGACTAGTCGGGGCGAGCCGAGAAACGGCAATCCGGCGGCCGCATTGGTGAGACAACCGGGTACGACGACGCGGACGACATGCAAGCCAGCGCGGAGAACATCAGCAGTGGTGAGGTCGACCCATGCCGGCCTGAAACCCGAGCCTGTCAGTGCGCTTTCGGTGTCGATGGGTGACGTCAGAGAGTCGAGGTCCACCTCGCCGACGACGGTATCTGCCAGCTCACTCTCGAATCGTGCTTGGATCTCCGGGTCCAGGTGGAGCTGCAAGTGGCATCCGTAGTCCATGACGTCGGCAAAGTCCGATCGGTAGGCGCCTGCATAGCTTCGGTCAGCTCGCCAAGGCGCAAGCGGGCTGGTCGGGGAGGCCGCGGCTCGACCGATGCCGCTCTCCGGGTTGTCGTAGTCGGCGGAAAGAAGTTGCAGCTGAAGCGCTTCCCCGAGCGACTTGAACGCAGCGGTCTGTGCGTCCTCGTGGCAGGCGGTTCCCATGGTCGAGTATCCGGTGCGGTGGTCGCGGACGAGGGCGCCGAGTACCGGGATCCCGAAATCACTCTCGAATGCCAGCCATCTCGTCGACAGGGTTTCGTGATTGCCCAGTCGAAGGAGCTGCTCTGGCATCCCGGTGACAATCCGAACGCCGCGCCTTCCGGTCCAGGAGAGCGTCATCGCGTCGCGCTCGACTATCTCGCGCAGTGCATTCCGTATCGCGAATCCCGTCGTGGGACCGGCGGCGAGACCCGCCTGAGCCACCGGTGAGATCGCCGGGCCCGTCCGGGCGACGAAATGAGGATAGGAACCCCAGACGAGTTCGGCCGGCACCCAGATAGCCGAACCCGTGATCAGGTCGACTCCGAGAGTCCAGTCCATCTCCAGATCGTCGGTTGGTTCGACGAACGGGAACCGTGGCTGCGCGTACTGGGTGGCGCCGAAACGCGCGAGTCGTGACAGGTCGATGCTTGCGCCGATCACCGTCTCGGCTGATCCGCGGACGATCGGTTTGGCGACGATGTTCCCGCAATATCGTTCCACCGCTTCACCTATTGCGGCAGCGGTAGGTCGCGCACGGTCACCGAGATCGAAGCAGTATCCGGCACCCGCCGAGTCGCTGGACCAGGGCGAAAAGCGTGCCGAATCGCAGACATACGAATGAATGAGCTTGAACTCCGGCGGAAAGTGCTGGGGAACAACGGCGTCGACCAACTCTCGAATGATCCCAGTTCGGCGGTCGACGAGCAAAGACCTCATGCGAGAGGGACCGGCAGATGCAGATGGGTGGTCGATGCGCTGGTCAATCTGCTACCTCCAAGAAGGGGAAAAGCTGCCGGCGCATTGTTGTAGAGGCCGGGAGACAGGACGCGGACGACGTGCAACCCGGCAATCGAGATGTCGCGGGTGGTGAGATCGACGGAAATCGGTTGGTACCCTCGAGACGTCAGAAGGGCTACCAGAGAAGCAAGATTCACAGGATCTTCGTCGGGAATCTCTGATACCGAGCGTGTTTCGGTGTAATCGAAGAGATGCTCTTCCGCTGCCCCAGCCATCACGGGGTCGAGATACAGCTGGGCGACGGTCGGCAGATCGACGACGTCCTTCCACTGCGCATCGAACTCGTCCCGGTAACGACGGTCGGCCCGAAAGGGTTTGTACAGGTGCGCCGGCAGCGTTCCGTCCGCCACGCTGCGCCAGGTCGGCCCGTCGGGGTCGGCGAGGTCGATCGTGATGGCAAGTACGGCGTACGCCTCGACAAGGGCCTTCGAGACTGCCGCCTCCACCGTTGGTCGACAAGCTGTGCCCAGCGCGACCAATCCACGTCGGTCATCCCGGATCCACACTGCGGCGACGGGAATGCCGAAGGGGGAGGGGAGCAGAAGCACTCGAACGCTCCGAGTGTCGCTCTCCAGATCCCCGAGTTGGCGGTGCACAGGTAACCGCTCCCAGTCGGCGAGTTCGATTGCCGGCTGTGACCGGTCCCCGCACCACCACAGTGCGGTGGCATCGCGTTCGAGAAGTTCCAGCAGAGCTGACATCTCGGCCTCGGCGCGTGAGCGTCCCGCGGCGATTCCGGCGTACTGCAACGACGCGATCGGTGGTTCGCCGCGACGGGTGCCGGTGTAGTACCCGAGATAGGTCAGGGCGGCTGGCACATAGGTGGGCACTTTTTCGTCCATGGTGTGACCCAGCGCCCAGCGGATTTCCAGAGCCGATGTGAAGGGAACAAAGGGGAATCCGGGAAGGCGGTACTGGTCCTCGCTGTACAACGCAAATTTCGCGGGATCGACGACCCGTGAGCCTGCCAGTTCCAGCGCTGACGCACTGCTGCGGATCAGATCTTCGGGGACTACGTTGCCGCAATATCTTTCGACAGCCTCACCGGTTGCAGCACCGCGAGCTGCTGCGTCGTCGCGTATCGAAGCCCCGAATCCGTAAGGGTCCGCGCGAAACAGTGAACCGCTGCCGCCGAAGTTTCTGGTGTCGGCCACCCTCGCGGCCCAACCGACCCAGCCTGTCGGCATGTCCGAGCGAATGTGTGGTTCCAGTGAGGTCAGCACGCCGCTTCGGGCGTCGACCAGCAAGTCATCCACCGGCAGTTCCTCCGAGTATGGGCAGGGTCAACGACCCGGAAAATGATTGGTGCAGTGCGGTACTGCGTGTTCCTCGATAGCGATCACCGTCTCCGAGATTGCGTGCGAGCCGTGGGAAGTCCGAGCCGGCGATCCGCAGCGTCAAGACATCACCCGCGCGCACAGTGTGGAGCACGGGATCGAGATCTATGGTCAACGTGCCGGAGCAAAGGCTGACGCCCGCGCCACGAGCGATCGATCTCGTGACTCGAGTGGGATCGACGACGCTCAGTTCGGCGATCCAATCGGCTTCGCCCTGGGGTGAATGCACTGTCAACTCCACCGAAGGCATTCCCGACAGCACAAACTCGACCTCCATGTCGAAAGTCCAGACAACACAGTCGTTTCGGCCCTCGTCTGCGTGGTGCGTGAAGTTGAAAGGCGCCGTCCTCGGGTCTGGTTCGAGACGAATCCGGTTCGCACCCGTGACGTACGGTTCGGTCGACCAATCGCCTGCACCCCGGTCGAATACCCGATTGATGGTCACGGGCCGCGCCGAGAATATCGATTCCATCCACTCGACCTGAAGGCGGCCGAAACTTGTCTCGCCGACCCTTCCCGGGCGGAGGTCGTGCGCCCAGGGGCCCACGATCAAACTCTGCGGCCCGCGCCACACGGATGCGAAGTGCCGCAGTGTCTCCCGAATCATCGCATCGTCCCAACCGCCGATGTGCAGCCCGGCGACGTCGAGTTCGGAGAGTTCGTCCGCGGACACCAGATCATCGCCACCGAAGTCTTCGCGCTCACGAGCGCGACGGATCGGCGTCAACCAGCCCGGTGAATCGGAGGTCAGGCCAACCTCCTCGATCATCGACTGCACCGGGAGATGTTCCAGCAAAGACGAATCCGAGCGCATCAGGGCAGGGATGAAACCCTCACGAGAGGAAGACGAATCTCCGTGCTCGCCCCACCACGCCAGATGCTCGGCGAGGAGAAGTATCCCCGAGGGATCACGTTTGACGCGGTCGCTTCCGATGGTCGGGACTTTGGAGACGATGCCGCGAGCACGAAATGCCCGATCGGCGTTGTTGGTCTCGGCAGCAAACGCCCACGCAGTTCCGGCCGCATACGAAGCCCCGCTTGCGATGACGCACTCGGGTGTCCACGGCTGATCCTGCAGCCACTCGGCAAGGGCGGCGGCGTCCTCGCGCTCGTGGACGTAGGGTTCCCAAGATCCGGTGGAATCGTGCCGTCCACGTACGTCCTGACAGATGAAGGCAATTCCTCGTGATCGCCATTCGAGCCCCTCGGCCAGATGCCACCCGCGTCCGTACGGGGTTCGGATCACGATCAATCCTCGAGGTGAAGAATCTGGGAGGAGCACATCCGTAGCCAACGAAGAACCGTCTGCTGCCGGGATCTTCACGCCGAGTGAGATCACCGGAGCGTCGGCGAAGGTTCGAGAACGCCGCCAGGCAGTGGTAGCACGGGATGGCGAGTCATCATGAGGGTTCGTGGATTCATCCGGATCTGGTGGTGAAGGTGTGATTGCGGTGCGCCATGGGCACCAGCCACGACGTCCGAACATGCAAGTGCACTGACCATTGCGGCTGCGGTGGGTGAAAGTCCAAGCGGACGACGTTCGCTGTCGGCGAGGTGGTTCCACAGAGCCAGCAGGTGATCCGGTACACGTGACGCGGCTAGTCGTCGACCGCAGACGTCCCGGTAGCTCGCGCTGTCGATGCCGTCGAAGAAGGGACCGATGCAGATCTCACCCAGCTCTTTGTGGACGCGTTGCCACGGAGTTCGGCTGTGGCGGCACCAGGTATCGAGTTCCGACCACGCGTCATGAGGAGGAGCGTCGGCAACCGACAGTACGAGGTCCGAAGACGCAACGCCGTCTTCGATTGGCGCAGTGGTGGATACGACTTCGAGATCCGGAAGAGCCTTGGAGAGCAGAGCGATGCAGGCATCGGCAACGGGTCCGATCCCGTCCATCAGCACACGCTGTGGGCCCGGAATTTCTGGCACTTGACCTGGAACAGCCAGCACGCCGCGAGAGACGAGAGCGTCGGCGATCTCGATCGCTCCCGCGCCGAGCACCGAACCAGACCGCCTGAGAAAGTTGTCGAGTTCTGCGAGAGCTTCGGCCGGCGCACCGATCGTGACTGCGTTCTCGTCCGGTGTCAGGTAATGCCAAACACCGTCCGGTGTCGGATACAGGTGGTGTCCGTCGGCGAGGGCGTACACGGATCTCCTTGTCGGTGCCCGCACCCGACGAGTCGGATGCGGGCGGGGTCATCGGCAGATCAGACCGTCGAAACGGTCTGGATCAGGGAAGGTTTCAGCTCTGGAAGCTGAACGGGTTGTCGACGAGGGCGTTGGTGCCCACACCCTGCAGAGCGTGTGCGGACGTCGCCTCGGCAACCGGCTCGAAGGTGAACGGGTTGTCGACGAGGGCGTTGGTGCCGACGCCCTGGAGTGCATTGGCCGGAGCCGAGTTGGAGACGCTGTCGAACGAAATGTTGCTCATTGTCATCCCTTCCGTAATGGAAACCATTTCCATTACGATGCCACCGTACGAAAGATCGCCACGGAGAGCAACAGGTACAAGAGAGTGCATACATGAGCGAGGCCTCGACGACGGGATCCGCCGAAGCGCAACCACATGTGTTTCGGGACAGATCGTTTCGATTCTTCTTCACGGCTCGCACGATTGCCGTGGCTGGTGCGGCCGTCACCGGAGTGGCAATGCCGATCCTGGTGTTCGACATCAGCCGGTCTCCGTTTCTCACCTCGTTCGCGGCTGCGGGGACGGTTCTGCCGTACCTCGTGTTCGGCTTGTTCGCCGGCGCCGTGGCAGACCGAGTCAACCGGCGGACGGTCATCCTGTGTGCGCAGGCCGTCGCTGCTCTTGCCTTGGCGAGCATTCCGGCGGCGCAGGCGCTCGGTGTGTTGACGGCATGGCACGCGGTCGGCGTATCGATGTGCATCGGAACGTGTTTCGTGTGGTTCGATGCCGCGGCTTTCGGAGCCTTGCCTGCCCTGGTCGGTCGGCACAGAATACCGGCCGCCAACAGTGCGCTGTGGACTTCCAGCACGCTCGTCGATGTTGCCTTTCCGGCTATTGCCGGAGTGCTCGTGGCGTCGATCGGCCCGGCCTACGCATTGGGTGCTGATGCACTGGCCTACGTATTGGCCGGGCTGGCCATGGCGTCGATCGGAGCCTCGTTCTCGAGTACTCCTGCGGCGCCGAAGAAGTCGGAACCCGGAATTGCGCGTGACATACGCGAAGGCCTCAGCTTCCTCTGGCAGTCTCCGCTCCTGCGAGCCTTGACCGGCGTCGGCTTCGTCAATTCCCTGACACAGGGTGCTGTCACGGCGCTCCTGGTGGTGTACGCGACCGAGAGGCTGGGGATTTCGACGTCGAGTCCGATGATCGGGGCCGTGTGGACAGCAGTCTCCGTGGGTGGTGTGGTCGGCGCAGTCTTGCTCCCACGCCTACCGGGGCAATGGCCGGTCGGCGCGATCACTGTCGGTGCGTTGACCATCGCCCCGGTGGTGCTGTTCGTCGTTGCGACAACCAGCAACACCGCCGCAGCGATCACCGCTCTGACCGTCTACTCCGGCTGTGCGACTGTCACCATCCTCAACGGCATCGGTGCACGTCAGCGTCTGACTCCGGATCGTCTACAGGGGCGCGTGAACACCACGGCGAGGATGGTCGCCTGGGGTGGTTCGCCGGTGGGTGCCTTGATTGCCGGGGCAATTGCAGGACGTTGGGATATCGGCACCGCCTACCTCGTTGCGTGCAGCTTTGCGCTGGTCGGGGCACTCTTCGCGTGGGTGAGCGCCCTGCGGACCGATCCTTGTCCGCACAGATGAGCATGTCACTATTAATGAAAACGACTGTCGTTATGGTTAGATCCACCTGTTCATCCCTGTGAACCCCACCTATTCAGGAGTGCGATGACGCTGACCAGCGAAGCAGTACCTGATGCCCCGTCGCGTGCGCATCCCGTCGGCGACCGCGGATACGTCCCGTTTCTGTTGGCCACGGCCGTGGTCCTTGCCACCGTCTCCACCGTCGCGGTGTGGTCGGGCGCTGCGTCGCTGTCCTTCGCCGACGTATTCGCGGTGTTGTACGCGCACGCCGGTGGGCCGCCGGTCGACCCGCTACTCGACCGGATCGTGTGGGGACTGCGGGTCCCGCGCATTCTGATCGCGGCACTGGCGGGTGCCGGGTTGTCACTGGCCGGCGCAGTGCTGCAAGCGTTGGTGCGCAATCCGATTGCCGATCCGTACATCTTGGGTGTCGGTTCGGGAGCGTCCTTCGGCGCAGTGCTGATCATGACGACGGGCATCGGAACCGGTCTGTCGATCGGTGTCCCGGTGGCCGCGTTCCTGGGGGCCATGGTTTCCCTGATCGCGGTTCTCGTACTGGGTCGGCGCGAGGGAATGCTTGTCCCGCTACGCATGGTCCTGGCCGGAGTTGCCATCGGCTATCTGCTCTCGGCTGCAACAAGTTTTGTGCAGTTGCGCGCCGATCCGAGTCAGCTTTCGGGAGTGCTCTTCTGGTTACTCGGTTCGGTGAGCGGGGCAGGTTGGTCGGATCTCGGTGTGCCCGCCGCGGTGATCACCGTCTGTGCGGCAGTGCTGTTGACGCAGTCTCGCCAACTCAACGCGCTGGCTATGGGAGACGAGAGCGCGCAATCGGTGGGCGTCGACGTGCGCCGTACCAGGTTGCTACTGCTGGTGATCGCGTCGTTGCTGACCGCGGTTGTTGTATCCGTTGCCGGCGGAATCGGTTTCGTGGGGCTGCTCGTGCCGCACGCCGTACGACTCCTCGTCGGATCCGACCACCGCAAGCTGCTGCCGGCAACCGCGCTGGTCGGTGCAACCTTCCTGGTGATCGTCGATCTTGCGGCCCGGATGTTGGATGCGCCCAACGAATTACCACTCGGAATCATCACCGCCGGATTGGGTGCCCCGTTCTTCCTCTGGTTACTTCGACGCGACGGAGGTGCGCAGTCATGAGATTGTCGGCCAGCGGGATTCACGTCGTTCGAGGTGGGCGTCTGGTGGTTTCCGGCGTAAATCTCGAAGCGCCCGAGGGGAGCGTGGTCGGACTCGTCGGGCCGAACGGCAGTGGAAAGTCCTCCCTCCTGCGCGCGTTGTACCGCTCGATGAAGCCGAGAAGCGGAATCGTGAAGGTCGACGAAGTGAACGTGTGGGACGATCTCTCGCCCCGATCAGCAGCACGCATCATCGGTGTTGTGGGGCAGGAGCATTCATCCGACTTCTCGTTCAGCGTCCGCGAGGTGGTGGCGACGGGCCGGACGCCGCATCACAGCGCATTCTCTCGACTCGGTGAAATCGACCGGGACATCGTCAGTGCCGCACTGGCACGAACCGGTATGCACGGCTTCGGATCACGACTCTTCGCCGAACTGTCCGGCGGAGAAAAGCAGCGTGTGATGTTGGCCCGGGCGATCGCTCAACAACCGTCGGTGCTGGTCTTGGACGAGCCCACCAACCACCTCGACATCCGAGCTCAACTCGAACTGATGGAATTGGTCGCCGAACTCGGTACTACGACGATTGTCGCGATCCATGAACTCGCTTTGGCCGCAGCGTATTGCGACTACGTCTGTCTGCTCTCCGGCGGGGTAGTTGTCGCGACAGGACCAACGGCCGAGGTCCTCACCGAGGACCTGCTGTCCGAAGTATTCGGGGTTCAGGTGCATCTCGGCACTCACCCCTTGACCGGGCGTCCCTTGCTCTCGTTCGCCCCTCCGCTCCTACACACGAAAGAAGCAGTGTCTTGAAATCCTCGATACGTACTGCCGCGCTGTTGTGCTCGGCCGTTACCGCCACTGCAGTACTGACCGCATGCGGAAACTCCACGGCGGATTCGGCGACGTCGTCGTCCGAGAAGATTTCCGTCACCAATTGTGACCGCGAGGTCACGTTGCCCAAGACGGCGGAGCGGATTGTCTCGCTGTATCCGTCGATGACAGAGCTTCTGATTCAACTTGGTGCCGCCGACCGCATTGTCGGACAATCGAATACCGATCTCTCTCCTCCCAGCCCCGAACTCGCGGATCAGTTCGCGGCCGTGCCGGTACTGAGCACCGGAGTTCCCGCGAAAGAAGCATTGCTCGACGCCCGTCCGGATCTGATCGTCTCCGACGGGGAATACTGGTTCGACGGTGACCGACTGCAGAGCATGGACGAATTGCGTGACCTCGGCATCCCGATCTTCGTGAACAGCGGCTACTGCCACAAGGCGGTCACCGAGGGGCGGATCGACGACGTCTGGTCCGACATCGACGGTCTCGGTGCCCTGACCGGAACAAGTGACGAAGCAGCAACACTTCTGGCAGATGGCAAGAAGTCGCTCGCAGCAACCGAGGCATCCGTGGCCGGGAAGGAGCCGGTTGCCACTGTGATGGTTCAGGTTTCGGAGGGGCAGTCCTACGCTCTGGCGAGGGGCCTCTACAGCAGCGTGCTCGAGGCGGCCGGGGGAAAGAACCTCTACGAGAGCGACCTTCCGGATGGGAAGTACTTCGGCCAGGTAGCCACCGAATCGATACTCGCGAAGTCGCCGCAGGCAATTCTTGTCGTTTACTCAACCGAGTCGGCTCGGGAATCCACACTCGAGGGTGCTCGCACCGCATTTGCCGGGACGCCTGCCGCGACGTCGAATGTGATCTTTGCCGTCCCGGAGGCGTGGTTCGCCGGTGAGTTGGTGTCGATCGACGGAGCTGCCGAGGTATCTCGCCTGCTGCACCCGGGTTCGTGAGGTCTTGACCGCCCTCGAGCGGGTCGAGGCCGTCGTATCGCTGCATGCTGCGCTTGACCGGACGGTGGCTCCGTCGGAGCTACCGTTCGACGAGGGCGCACTGCCCCCGGTGACGTCTGAGTTCGTTGAGTTACCGGCGCCGACGCCACTGCCGGCCCAGGACTTTCCGGATATCTTGCAGGCACGACGGAGCCACTACAACCCAGCGCAAGATGCTTTGGGAATCGATGAACTTTCAAATGTGCTGCACCACAGTCTGGTCAGCAGCCCGACGGCCGGTGGGATGCGCGAACTGACGCTGTCGTTTGTTGTCAGCCAACCCGGACACTCGCTTGGAGCCGGGGTGTACCGGTACATCCAGGAAGGCCGTGCTGAGGCCGTTCGGCCGGGTGGCGTACAAGGAAACCTTCGAGCGAGCCTTCTCCAGCCCGAGTTCGTCGACGTGTTCCCGGTTCTTTTGTTTGTGGTCGCCGACGTGGAAGCGCCGCTCGAGAAGTACGCGATGCGGCACTACCGCACGATGCACGTGGATGCCGGTGTGCTGGTTCAGAATCTGTACCTTGTGACCGAGGCGATGGGACTTGTGGGCTGCGCCATCGCAGGATTCACGGATGCGCGAGTGGCGTCTCTGTTGAATCTCGCGACGACGCAGCTTCCCGTAATGGCTTTTGCACTCGGGCGGCCCAGCTAGTTCAGCCGAGGATGCGGGCCTTCTGGGTCTCGAACTCGGCCTCCGTCAATACGCCGGCATTCTTGAGTTCGCCCAGCTTGGTGAGCTGTTCGAGCTTAGCGTCCATCGACATTTCCGATTCTGCCGGAGCTGCCTGCGGCGGGAGGGGCGGTAGATCGGGAATCGGCGGCACCGGCTGGACCTGCGCTGCGCGGGCCTGATCTTCGGCGGCCCAACGGGTCCGCTGACGGCGCTGAACATTGCCGTGAATGGAGCTTGCGACGGCTACCCGGCCGGCTCGCCTCAAGAAACTCATGCGTCCTTCTCCGTGGTATCCGGTGCGGTGTTGTCCAGTGCAGCAGCCAGTTCGTCCACGCTCAGGTGACCTTCGGTGACAACCTTTGCGCCGCTGCGGGTCCAGGCCTCGATGACCGGCAGTATTGCCAGTTCCTCGTAGACGAGTACCGCGGCAACACTTCCGGCAGCCAACTCTTCACCAACGGCAGCGATGTCGCCGGCGTCGAGCAGTCCGGAGGCAGCGCCGTCGAACTGCGCCAAATCGAAATCTGCGAGTTCGAAGGTGGACGCGGGTACGACGGATACCGATCCGTCGGCGGCTTTGGTGACGAACTCGAGGTCGAGGATGCGGATCACTCCGGAGTCGACGAGAGCGAGCAGCTGCTCGAATCCCGCGGAGGTCGGTGCACCGCCGGGAAACTCGACGGCAACGTACTCGATCGGACCGAATTGGTCTTGGTTGGACATCGGTTACTTCTTGCCCTTCGTGGGTTGCGGTTCTTCCAGAGCAGGTACTTCGTTGGGCATGCGCCCGGCCGGAATGATGGCGAGCAGAGAGAGCCCGGCGAGTACGAGGAGCGAGGTTCGCAATGCGCGCAGGCGCGCTTCGGTGTTGATCCGGATGGCTTCGTCGATCTGTGCCTGTGTCGCGGAGGTGTTTTCGAGCGTCACGACGAGTTGATCGTTGGGGACGAAGTTGACCTGGTCGAGATTGATCCCTGACTCGACCTTGAGCGATGCCGGGATGGTGGGGTTGTCGATCAGCTGCGAGCTGACGAGGGTACCCAGGATTCCGACGGCGAACACGCTGGCCACCGCGATGCCGACGCTGCCGGACATGTTGTGTACCAGTCCTCGCCAGGCGCCGACGTCACCGGCCAGTTCCTTGGGAGCTGCGGTGAGGAGGGTGTTGAACACCAGCGCAACGATGGCGCCCTGCCCGAGGCCGAGGGTGATAAGGCCGATGACAACAAAGATCTGATGCCAGTCACCACGAATGGTGAAGGCCAACAGTATGAGTCCAGCGGCAACAACGACGAACCCGGCTCGTGCGATCAGACGCGGGGAGTACGTCTTGTACAGGCGCGCGACGACGGTGCTCGCGATGAAGATCGAGAGTGTGTACGGGATGATCGAGAACGACGTCTGCAAGCTGCTGCGGCCCTGGATGATCTGCATGTACAGCGGAATGAGGAAGTTGGCCGCGGTTCCCACGAACATCATCGTCGCCATGCAAATCGTGGTGGCGCGCTCGGCGCCGGTCTTGAGGACGTCGAGGTTGAAGAGCTGAGGTTTGTTCTGCGCCTTGCGGCTTCGCGTCCACTGGAAGAATCCCTGCGCGCAGATGGTGCCGAGGACGATCAGGATGGCCGCGGGTGAAACACCGATGACCGAGAACGGCGCAGCGTCGGTGGCCAGGATGACGCCCCACGAGTTCAGGCCGCTGAAACCGAAGCTGAGCAGGATGACGGCAACGGCAGCCAGTGCGGCGCCGGCCCAATCGATGGTGATGTCCTTCTGTGGGGGAACAGGTTTGACACGGAAACTCAGGACCAGGTTGACCACGGCGAGCGCCACGACGAGGGCGAAGGAGTAGCGCCACCCGATGGTTGTCGCGAAGGAACCGGCGATGAGTAGTGCCAGCACACCGGCTGCGGGGATTGCTGCTGCCAGGTAACCGATGGCCTTTGCCTGCTGATCGCCATTGAAGTTCGTGGCGATGAAAACCGTCAACGCGGGGGCGATGAGGGCGATCACGGCGCCGGACGCGGCTTGCGCCACGAACAGCATTGCCGGGCTCTGGCTCAGAGCGACCGCAGCCATCGCGAGACCGTGAATCGCGACGGCAATCTGGAAGACCAAACGCGTCCCGTAGCGGGCGCCGATCTTGGCGCCCAGCAGAATGAAGGCAGCCATGGCAAAGGTGCCTGCGGTGATCGCGGTGCCGACACTTGTTGCAGGAGTGTCGAGATCGGTGGTGATGCCGGCCATCGAGACGGTCAGCGCATTGACGGCGAACGACGCCTGAATCTGCGTGAGGACGACCACGATCAGTGGTAGCCAGGAGGCGGTGGTTACAGCGGCCGACGTATCGGCTGCGCCAGGCTTTACGGACATCATGGGTCACGCCTTCCTCGACACTGCGTGTACTCGCGGCGTGCCCGGATCAGTCACGCACGGTTACATTAGCCGGAATTGTGCTGAATGGTCGCCTGCAAGTGGTTGGTTTCTTCGCGGTAGACCACCATCTCCCGTTGCAAGGCTCGCCGGAAGCGTGGTTGCTCGGCCAGGAGTACGGCCAGGACGGTCAGCAACAGCCACGTCGCGGCCGCGCTCGCGAGGAGCAGCAGGACCGGAATCCACGGCCCGCCCATTTGTTCGAGCAGCGTCGTCTTGGCCCAGACTCGCCAGTAGAGCATCAGATTGACGATCAGTCCGACACCGTACGAGATGACGAAAGACAGCAGGAACTGCTTCCACGTGCCGTCGTGGCGCCTCGCCGTCATCGGTTCGGCCCGCAGCGGCAAGGCCACGGACATCACGTTGGCGACACCGAGCCACAGCAGGATCATGGTCAGTACCTGACCGCACGCCTTCACCAGATCAGCACTGCTTCCGGAGCGCCACGCGAGGATGGCACTGAGCAGGAACCCGGCGCTGCCGACGAGAAGCAGCATCATCGCATTCTTCGCGACGAGGACGTGCCAGAGCCTGGTTCCGCCGGACAAAGCAGCACGGACGCGGCCGGCGTCGAAGCTGAGCGCATTGGTGCACACGACGCTTCCGACCACACCCGAGAGTGCGTACAGCGCAAGGTAAGGCAGTCGATCTTCCTTGGCGTCCCACTGGAAGAGGCGAATGAATGCCAGGTACGCCAAGCCCATTCCGAGGCTCAGCCCCAGTCGAAAAGCGATCGACCGAGGCTTGCCACTCACGACGTGCCGTGCTTCCTCACGGATCCGGGAGCCGAGACCCTGCACGTGCCGGACGACGGGGTTGCCCGAGTTCAGCGGGACGTAACCGCGGATCGCGGCGGCGACGGTATCGGTATCTCCGGCATCGAGCGCGGCGACGCGTGCTTCGAGAACCGCAAGGTGGGCGGCGCGCAAGGCTATCCGCGCGGTGGTCACCGCGGCGACGGCGTCGGCCTCGGCCTGCGCGGCGGTGCTGATGCCGGCGTCGGCGGGCAGCGGCGGCTGCAACGTCGTGATCAGTTCGAGTTGGCGAGCCATGTGCGGCGACGGCGACAAACCGCTGTACGACGGTCGGCTCAGCGCTGATCGTTCGTCGTCGAGCGAATCACGCACGGACGCGGCGGCCTTGCGGACGGCTGCCGGGTTGTGCCAGCGCACCGACCGGGCGTCACGCTCGGCGGCGACGGCCCGGGAGGCAACCTCGGTCAGATCCTCCACCGCTGTCAATGTCTGCTCCACTCGGTTTAGGTTGGTTTCATGACCACCAACTCGGAAAAGGAAGATCTTCAGCGGTACCTGCAGGCAGCACGTGACGCGCTCGTCTGGAAGCTCGACGGGCTGTCGGAGTATGACATTCGGCGTCCGATGACCCGGACAGGGACCAACTTGTTGGGACTGGTCAAACACATGATCGGCGTCGAGCTCGGGTATTTCGGTCCGACGTTCGGCCGTCGGGTTCCCGATCTACCGGCGTGGTTGCGTTCGGAGGAACTCAACGTCGACATGTGGGCCCGCGCCGATGAGTCCAGTGCCGACATCGTCGAAACCTATCGCCGCACCTGGGCTTTCGCCGACGCCACGATCGAGCAGCACGATCTGGACGCCCCCGGCTTCGTGAAGCACTGGCCGGAGGATCGTCGCGACGTCACATTGCACCGAATACTCGTTCACGTTGTCACCGAGATCCATCGGCACGCCGGCCACGCGGACATCGTGCGGGAGCTGATCGACGGCGCTGCTGGGATGAAGGCGGGCGACAACAATCTGGCTCCCGGTGATGAGGCGTGGTGGGCCGAGTACAACGACCGACTGGAGACGGCGGCACGCGAGGCCCACCACGCCTGAACTACTCGAATACCGCTGCCGCGCCGATCACCACGACAACGATCACGGGGCCGACCATGTCGCCGGCCACACGGGTGATCCGGGAGACGATTTTCTTCTCGCCCATCTTCGCGACTGAGCCGACGAGAACGGCGGCGAGGATGCCGCAATTCTTGACATTGACGTCAACGTCAACACACACTGTGACGGTGACCACCAGCGAAACGCAGGAGCGAGCGCGGACAGCCCGCAAGCTCGGGGACGGTCCACGTCGGGCCGGCCTGCTCGACACCGCTGCTCTCTGTTTCGGCGAACTCGGATACGACGCCGTGACCGTCGAGACCATCACCACCAGGGCCGATGTGTCCCGAGCGACCTTCTACGCGTACTTCTCGTCGAAGGACGAGGTCTTTCGTGCCGTCGCCGAAATGATGTGCCGACGGTTTCTCGACGCCCAGCACATGGAGGGGCCAGCGGCCGAGGATCTACGCGAAGTTCTCAGAACGACCACGTCGGCGTTCATCACGGCCGTGTACACCTACGGGGACCTGCTCGCGGTGATCGAGCACCGGGCGCGGGTGGATTCCGAGGTCGAGCGCAGTTGGTCAGCAGTTCGCGAAAAGCTCGTGAGCCGCTACGTACGCTTCGTCGAACGTATTCGACAGGTTCACGACGTAGATCCCTGTGTTTCGCCCCCGGTGCTCGTTCAGATGATCTCGGACGCACAGATGGCCGGTGGAGCACGACTGAGTAAGGCGAGTGTCGAAGAGCAGAACCAGTTCATTGCAGATATGACGACGATGTCCGAACGGTTGATCGGGTTCGAAGAGTCGAAATAGATTTCTTTTACGAATGGAGTGATCGGTGGCAGAACAAGACGTGCTCGAAGCGGCTCTGGCGGAAATCTCTGCGCTGCAACAAGCGCATTGGCCCGCCGGGATTCCCCGCGCCGTCGAGTATCCGCTCGAAGGCGGGGGACTTGTCGACTACTTGCGGCATTGGGCGCTCGAGCGGCCGGATACTCCCGCAATCGTCTTCTACGGCCGCGTCATCACGTACGCCGAGTACGACGAGCTTTCGGATCGTTTTGCCGGATGGCTGCTTTCGCTGGGCGTCAAACGCGGCGATCGCGTCGGCGTTCACCTGGTCAATTGCCCGCAGTTCCATATCGCGATGCTCGGCATTCTCAAGGTCGGTGCGGTTCACGTGCCCATCAATCCGCTCTTCCGTGAACACGAATTGATTCACGAACTCAACGATGCGGGCGTGACGGTCCTTCTCACACAGAACACTTTCTCGAAGCTGGTGAAGAAGGTTCGTTCGCAGACTCCACTCGAACACGTCGCGAAGACCGCAGTATCGGACATGCTGACTGCGATCCCCACCGTCGAACTGCCCTTCGAGGTCGACGATCCGCGCCTGAGCGACTGGCAGTCGATCATCACCAGTGAGCGGGCGACTCCCGTTGCCACCGAACTCGATTCCCTCGCCGCCCTGAACTACACGGGCGGAACGACGGGAATGCCCAAGGGTTGTGAGCACACTCAGCGTCACATGGTTTACACCGCGGCCACCGCGACGCTTGCCGGTGGTGACCAGGTGGGTGCCAATCCGCCGGTATCTCTGGTGTTTCTGCCGATCTTCTGGATCGCGGGTGAGGACTTCGGCATTCTGGTTCCGCTCGTCAACGGCGGAACCGTTGTCCTGCTGAATCGTTGGGATGCGGAGACCACGCTCGACGCGGTCGAGACCTACGGTGTGACCTCGCTGGTCGGAACCGTCGACAATTACGTCGAACTGATGGACACATCAGGGTTCTCGGAGCGAAATCTCTCGACACTCCAGAACGCCATGGCAGTCTCGTTTGTTCTCAAACTCGATCCGGCCACGCGCCAGCGGTGGCGCGAGGCTACCGGCGGTGTTCTGCGCGAAGCGAGCTACGGCATGACCGAAACCCACACCGCGGACACGATCACCCTCGGTTTCCAGGACGGCGACTACGACCTGAAAAGCGAGCCGGTGTTCTGCGGAATTCCGGTGCCTGGTACCGACGTTCTGATCGTCGATCACGACGGCAGGCCGGTTCCCGTCGGTGAGCACGGACAGATCATCGTGCGCAGTCCGTCGATCCTTTCCGCGTACTACCGCAACGAGGCTGCCACCGCCGACGCCATCCGTGACGGCTGGTTGCAGACCGGCGATGTCGGAAAGTTCAGTGAGCGTGGTGGTTTGCACTACCTGGCGCGAAACAAGGAAATGATCAAGACCAACGGCATGAGTGTCTTCCCCTCCGAGGTGGAAGCGCTGCTGATGCTGCATCCCGCGATCGAAAAGGCTGCGGTGGTACCGAAACCGGACCAGGACAAGGGGCAGGTGGCTTTTGCGTTTGTCCAGCTGGTCGAGGGTTCCGACACCGCGGCCGACGAGATCGTCTCGTGGGCCAAGGAGAACATGGCTACGTACAAGGTGCCCGAAGTGGAAGTGCTCGAGGCGCTTCCGATGACTGCAACAGGAAAGGTGCGCAAGGGCGATCTGTTCGAGCGCACTCAGGGGGAAAAGTGAGACTGCTGATTGCGAACCGCGGCGAAATTGCGCTGCGGATCATTCGAACTGCCCGTGAACTCGGGATCGAAACGGTGTCGGTTTACGCCGAGGACGACGCGTCCAGTCCGCACGTCGCGGCGGCCACGGAGTCGGTGCCGCTCGGAGCTTCGGGCGCATCCGCGTATCTCGATCAGAGCGCACTGCTGAAGATCGCGGCCGAAACGGGCGCCACGCACGTGCACCCGGGCTACGGATTCCTCAGTGAGAATGCCGAATTCGCGCAGGCGTGTACCGAGGCGGGCATCGTCTTCGTCGGCCCGGACGCCCAGGTTCTCCGGACTTTCGGCGACAAGGCCAGCGCCCGCACTGCGGCGGTCGACTCCGGCGTACCGGTCCTGCCGTCGACATCGGCGAACGCCGACCTCGACGAGGTGCGTGAATTCTTCGAGCGCAACTCCCGCGGCATCATGATCAAGGCGCTCAGCGGCGGCGGTGGCCGCGGCATGCGCGCGGTGCGCGACCCGAAAGCGCTCGACGACGCGTACCGTGTGTGTGCGGCCGAAGCCCAGTCGGGATTCGGCAGTTCGGCACTGTTCGCCGAGGTACTCAGTGAGCACGCTCGGCACATCGAAGTGCAGATCGTGGCGGCGCCGGGGCAAGGCGGAACCCACGCGCTCGCTCTGGGTGACCGTGATTGCAGCGTCCAACGTCGGCATCAGAAGTTGATCGAGGTTGCGCCCGCGCAGGGGCTGTCGGGGGCCCTGCGCGAGCGTCTTCACGCTGCGGCCGCAAGGCTGTGCGCCGAGGTCGGCTATCGAGGCATCGCGACGGTCGAGTTCCTGGTCGAGGAACGCGGATTCGTCTTCCTCGAAGTCAATCCACGAATTCAGGTGGAGCACACGGTGACCGAAGAGGTCACCGGAATCGACCTCGTCGCCGTGCAACTCGCGATCGCGGACGGGGTTCCGTTCGAGGACCTGGACCTGCCAACCGGAATCACTGCTGTCGAGAAGGTATCGGAGACAGTCGGATCCGTGGCAAACGCTTCGGGGATTGCGATACAGGCCCGCGTCAACATGGAAACCATGACGCCGGACGGCAATGCGCTGCCGTCCTCCGGCACGCTCGACAACTTCACTCCTCCGGGCGGACCCGGCGTGCGAGTGGACACCTTCGGTACGGTCGGACTCTCGCCGAGTGCGCGTTACGATTCGCTGCTGGCGAAGGTCGTCACCCACACGCGTCGATCGGATTTTCTTGCCGCTGTGCGCAAGTCGATTGCTGCTCTGAGTGAGTTCACCATCGACGGCGTGGCGACCAACCTCGAATTCCTGCAGGCAATACTGTCGGACAAGGACTTCCGCGACGGCCTGGTCGACGTCGACTGGTTGGGTTCTCGATTGGCGGACCTCGTTCCCGAAGCGGGCCCACAAACACCCTCCGCGAGTGTGGACATCGCGCCGGACGAGGACGTGGTCCGTGCACAGATGGCGGGAATCGTCGTCGAACTTGCCGCAGTCGGTGACGGCGTCCATGCGGGTGGCCAGGTTGCCGTCCTCGAAGCGATGAAAATGCAGCATGTTCTCTCGGCGCCCGGTGACCTCGAAGTTGTCCGGGTCCTGTCGTCGCCGGGGAGATCGGTGAGTGCGGGCGAACCGTTGCTCGTCGTCCGTAGCGCGAGCGCGGGATCGAAGCTCGCCGAGGTCGACGAGGTGGACCTCGACGACGTACGTCCGGACCTCGCCGAAATCATTGCTCGCCACGAGGTGACCCTGGACGCGGCGCGGCCCGCGGCAGTGGCGAAGCGCCACAAGCTGGGGCGGCGGACTGCTCGCGAGAACGTCTACGACCTGGTCGACGACGACAGCCTGGTCGAGTACGGCGCTCTCGCACTGGCTGCGCAGCGCAGTCGGCGAAGCGAGGAAGACTTGATCGCCAACACTCCTGCTGACGGACTGATCGGCGGAGTGGCGACCATCAGCGGCGGCGAGAGCGTCGTGATCTCGTACGACTACTCGGTGCTGGCCGGTACCCAGGGCATGCGCAATCACGCCAAGACCGACCGCCTGCTCGAGATCGCCGATCGCAAGCGAGTTCCGGTAGTGCTGTTCGCGGAAGGCGGCGGTGGTCGCCCCGGTGACACCGATGCAGGGGCGGGAGCGGGCCTGGAACTGGGAACCTTCCGTGCCATGGCGGCGCTGAGCGGCCGCGTACCCATGGTCGCTGTCGTGTCCGGCCGCTGCTTCGCGGGCAACGCGGCCCTGGCCGGTGCCTGCGATGTACTGATCGCGACGCCCGACGCCAACATCGGCATGGGAGGCCCTGCCATGGTCGAGGGCGGCGGGCTCGGAAACTTCCGCCCCGAGGACATCGGCCCCATCGACGTGCAGCGCCGTAACGGCGTCGTACACCTGGTGGCTGACGACGACGCTCATGCGGTGGCGCTGGCCAAGCAGTACCTCGGCTACTTCCAGGGGGCGAGCGGAGAGTGGACGGCTCCGGATCCGCGGCTTTCGCGGCATGTGGTGCCGGAGAATCGCCTGCGCTCGTACGACGTTCGTGGAGCGATCGAGGCGATCGCGGACGTCGACAGCGTCCTGGAACTGCGTCGAGATTACGGTCGCGGTGTAGTGACGGCACTCGTTCGTGTCGAAGGAGTTCCGTACGGTGTGCTGGCGAACAGCAGCGAGCATCTCGGCGGAGCGATCGACGCGGAAGCCTCCGACAAGGCTTCGGATTTCCTGGAACTGCTGGAAGCGCACCGCATTCCTCTGGTGACCCTTTGCGACACACCGGGATTCATGGTGGGCCCGGACTCGGAAGAGGAGGCGACGGTCCGAAGGTTCGGCAGATTCTTCGTTGCCGGTGCTCGCCTCACGGTGCCGTTCGGAACGATCATCCTGCGCAAGGGGTACGGGTTGGGCGCCATGGCGATGGCCGGTGGTTCCTTCCACGCACCCGAGTTCACGGTGGCGTGGCCGACCGGCGAGATCGGGCCGATGGGTCTGGAAGGTGCCGTGCGCCTCGGTTTCCGTAAGGAACTCGAATCCGTCGAAGACCCGGAGGCTCGGGAAACTCTGTTCGGTCAGTTCGTGGAACTGGCCTACGCACAGGGCAAGGCGCTGATGGCGGCGACCACGTTCGAACTGGACGATGTCATCGATCCCGCCGACACCCGCGCCTGGATCAGGCAGCTCGGCAGAAACAGTTGAGATCCTGCTGATTCGAGCTGTTGCCGCACGTGGGCAGGGCAACTAGCCTTGCCCACGTGTCGGCTGCGCGAGATAACGTCCTGATCATTCATTGGCACGACCTGGGCCGACACCTCGCGAGTTACGGTGTCGCCGGGGTCAACAGCCCCAACCTGGACCGGCTGGCGGCAGAGGGCATCCGGTTCACCGACGCACACGCGACGGCGCCGCTGTGCTCACCTTCGCGCGGTTCTCTCTTCTCGGGCAGGTATCCGCACAACAACGGTCTGATCGGGTTGGCGCACCACGGCTGGGAGTACCACGCTGAGGTGCAGACGCTTCCGCAGATCCTCTCCGACAACGGTTGGTACACCTCGCTCTTCGGCATGCAGCACGAGACTGCGTACCCGAAGCGACTTGGCTATCACGAGTACGACGTCACGAACTCGTTCTGCGACTACGTGGTTCCGCGTGCCCAGAACTGGCTACGACGCTTCCCGCCCGAGCCTTTCCTTCTCACCACGGGTTTCTTCGAAACGCATCGGCCGTACCCGGCCGATCGCTATACCCCGGCGGACACCGCAGCGCTGGAGGTTCCCGGATACCTTCCCGACGTGCCGCAGGTACGCGAGGACCTGGCCGAATTCCACGGCAGCGTAGAGGTAGCGGACGCCGCGGTGGGTGATCTGCTCGGGACGCTCGAGGAAGAGGGACTCGACGAGAACACGTGGGTCTTCTTCCTCACCGATCACGGCGCCGCGTTCCCACGTGCCAAGTCGACGCTCTACGCCCCCGGCACCGGCATTGCGTTGATCGCTCGGCCTCCGGCTCGGTATCGCAGTGGCGGAAAGGAATACGAGACACTGTTCAGCGGTGTGGATCTTGTTCCGACCATTCTCGATCTCCTCGGTATCGATGTCCCCACCGAGGTGGAAGGGCGCTCGCACGCCGATGCCCTCGTCGATCGTGGAACCGAGCCGTCCGAACCTGTCCGAACCTCCTTGTTCACGGAGAAGACCTTTCACGACAGTTTCGATCCCATTCGCGCGGTGCGCACCAAGGACTACAGCTACATCGAGAACTACGCTGTCCGCCCCGCTCTGGATCTTCCGCTCGACATCGAGGACAGTCTTTCCGGAAAGGCGCTCGGCACCGAGCATCTGGCGGTACGCGCACCCCGGGAGCTGTACGACCTTCGTGCCGACCCCGACGAGAAGATCAATCTGATCGATCGACCGGAAGTCTCGGCAATACAGGCGGAATTGTCCTCGCAGCTTCACACGTGGCGCGCCGAAACGGATGATCGTCTCCCGGACGAGGCATTGGGAAGCGCGATGGCGGTGCATCGCATGGCGGCGTACCTCGAGAAGATCGGTGTCCGACCCAACGTGCGGTCCGCCTACAGTGCGGACCGCGGTTACCTCGAGTCGGACACCGAAAACCCCTAGGGCCTAGCGGTTTCGCGCTCCTCCAACAATGCGATGACCCGCCCGACCAGTTCGTTGATGTCAGCGCCTGTCGTGTCGAAAGCCAGGTCCGGGTCCTCCGGAGTCTCGTACGGTGCGTCGATTCCGGTGAGCCCCTTCAGTTCACCGGCCCGCGCACGCGCGTACAGGCCCTTGGGATCTCGGCGTTCGCATTCTTCGACGGGAGTGGTGACGGCAACTTCGAGGAAGGTGAGCCCGGCAGCTTCGTTGAGAGCACGCGCAATTGCTCGATCCGAACGCAGCGGTGAGACCATCGACGCGATGGCCACGACGCCGGCATCGGCGAACAGCCGAGTGAGATGCCCGACGCGCCGGATGTTCTCGGCCCGGTCTCCCGGCGAGAACCCGAGATCGTCGGAGATACCGTGGCGGACGTTGTCACCGTCCAGGAGATACGCGGTGCGTCCCGCGTCGACCAGCGCACGTTCGACAGCCACAGCGACGGTGGATTTTCCGGAGGCAGGCAGGCCGGTCAACCAGATCGTCGCGCCCTTCTGGGTCGTCGACGCCCACCGCCGCTGACGTTCGAGTGAAGACGGATGCCACTTGATGTCGTTGCGGGTCTGCTCACCGGGAACGACGACGCGTGGTTCGAGAATGGTGCCGGCGCCGACGGTGTCGTTGCTCTGCTCGTCGATCAGAATGAAAGCGCCGGAGTCCCGATTGTGGTCGTAGGTATCGGCGACCACCACGGAACTGGTTCGGAGCGTGACCGTTCCGATGTCGTTGAGCCCCAGTTCGACTGGGCTGTCCTGCTCGTCGAGCGTCTCGGGGTCGAGTCGGGTGTGCAGTTCTTGAACGGTCGCGCGCACGGTCCGGGAAGTATGTTTGAGCGCTATCCGATCGCCGGCTCGCAGTGGAGTGTTCGACAACCAGCAGATCGTGGCTTCGAGTTCTCGGGCCAGAACCGGCAAATGGGCCTGCGCACCGCCGCTGACCAGAACGTCGCCACGTCCGACGTCGATGTCGTCGGCCAGTTCCACCGAAACTGACAGTGGTGCAACGGCAGTACTGCGGTTGTCGTCGAGGGTGTCCAGGCTGATCACGGTGCTCTTCGATCCGGACGGCAGTACCACTACCTCGTCTCCGACGCTCAGTGTGCCCGCCGAAATTCGGCCGGTGTACCGGCGCCGATTCTGCGGATCGGGGCGCGAAACCCACTGCACGGGAAGCCGAAGTTCCTCGATGTGCGTTGCGGGCGCATGGAGTTCGACGCCTTCGAGGTATTCGAGAAGTGTCGGCCCGTTGTACCACTCGGTGTTCTCCGAGCGGGTCACGACATTGTCGCCGGCTTTCGCGGAGACGGGTATGGCAAGTACGTCGCCTCGCCCGAGCTGGCGTGCCAATACCCGCAATTCTTCCTGTACCTGCGCGAATCTCGCTTCGTCGAAGCCCACCAGATCGATCTTGTTCACCACGGCCACAAGGTTCGGAACACCCAGTAGCGCTGCGATTCTGGCGTGTCGACGCGTCTGACGCAGCACGCCGGTCCTCGCGTCGACCAGCAGGACCGCTACGTGGGCGTTGGATGCTCCGGTGAACATGTTGCGCGTGTAGCGCTCGTGTCCCGGGGTGTCGGCGAGTACGTAACTTCTGGTCGGAGTGGAGAAGAATCGGTACGCGACGTCGATCGTGATGCCCTGTTCACGCTCGGCGCGCAATCCGTCGGAGAGTGCAGCCAGGTCGGCGACTCCGTGCTCGTCGGTCACGGAATCGAGGTGATCGGTAGGCAGACTGTCGGTGTCGTGCAACAGTCGGCCGATCAGCGTGCTCTTGCCGTCGTCGACGCTACCCGCCGTGGCCAGCCGAAGGAGTTGGCGAGTGATGGTGGTGGTCATCAGAAGTAGCCCTCACGCTTTCGGTCTTCCATCGCGGCGACCGAGGTTCGGTCGTCTGCGCGAGTCTCGCCTCGTTCGGAAACCGTCGCGGCCGAGATCTCGGTGACGACGTCGTCGATGGTGGTGGCGTGCGATCGAACGGCGCCGGTGATGGTCAGATCGCCGACGGTTCGATATCGCACCCACTCGGTCGTTGCCGCGGCGTTCTCGGCGTCGGTGCTGAATTCCGAAGCAGCGAGGAGCATTCCGTCGCGCTCGAATACCCGCCGTTCGTGCGCGAAATAGATGGGCGGCAACTCCAGTTCCTCCTGGGCTATGTAGCGCCAGATGTCGAGTTCTGTCCAGTTGCTCAGCGGGAAGACACGAACGGACTCTCCGCGTCTGATCCGACCGTTGTAGAGCGACCACGGTTCGGCCCGTTGCGCCCGAGGGTCCCACTGGCCGAACTCGTCACGGAAGCTCAGGACTCGCTCCTTGGCTCGCGCACGTTCCTCGTCCCGGCGGGCGCCGCCGAATGCGGCGTCGAATCGCCCGCCTTCGAGAGCGTCGAGCAGAGTTCTGGTCTGCAGGCGGTTTCGCGATCCGCTGGTCTCGGTCGACTCCTGTACTCGACCCTGGTCGATCGAATCCTGAACGGAAGCAACCAGAAGTGTGTGCCCGCCCTCCTTGATTCGGCGGTCGCGAAATTCGATGACTTCCTCGAAATTGTGACCGGTGTCGACGTGTAGGACGGGGAAAGGGAGTGGGGAGGGTCGAAACGCCTTCTCGGCGAGTCGAAGCAGGACTATCGAGTCCTTGCCGGCTGAGAAGAGCAGTACCGGTCTTTCGAGTTCTGCCACCACCTCTCGAATGATGTGAACCGCTTCGGATTCGAGAACTCGGAGTTCGTCGACAACATCGGTGACGGTGCTCATGTGACGGGGTATCCGTTCTGTTCGGCGTCGATGCGATAACGCTGCACCCATTCGCGGGAGCGTCCGTCGCTCTGACGACGCAGCGGCGGTGGTGGGGCCAGTTGTCCGTCGAGGCCGAGGGAAATGAGGGTTTTTGCGACCACGGACTGCGGGTCTTCGGTGAGATCGCGGAACCCGATCTCGATGGGGGAGATGTCCTCTTCCTCGAACCAGCGCTTCCACTGTCGTTCCTGCTCATCGAGAATCGTCACCAGGTGTGCGATTCCGAGCGCGTTGTACTGCGCACCGTCCGAGAGATTCGGTGGGGTCGCGTCGTCGCGCCAGACCTGCGTCTGCACGGCTCGCCACATCGATACAGCCTGAGCGACAACATCTTCTCGATAGACGTGGATGAACTGCAGGTCGTGATCGAGAGTGTCGTGGAGTGCGGAACGTAGATCTGTCCCACTGCGCCACGGCAATCCGGCTGCGCGATCGAGCAGGAGCGGTGTCTGATTCCACATCAGCTTGCCGCCCCAGACTCCGTTGGGTGTTCGGCCGAGTTCGAGAAGTTGTGTGCGCCACTGCTCGGAGGTGCGGGTGTCCGGCGTACCCGGGTGGAACGGGGCGAGCAGACCCAAGACGGACTCGTCCGTGACGTCTTCGAACCACTGCCTCGGTTGCGGCGAACGCGAGGTCTCGGGGAGGTACTGGAAGAACTCTTCCGGCTCACCCGCGACCCCTGTTGCTCGCAGGGATTCGACCAGCAAAGTACTGCCACTGCGCTGCGAAGCGCAGACGAGAAACGAGCGTTGGGCCTCCGTCATGCGAGCAACGCTAAGGGTGGCCGGAAACCGCCGCAAGCTGGGAAAATAAACTCACGTAGAGGTTAAATCTCGACGTGAAACGTTAAATGTGCGGGTCACGAAATCTTGTGCTGAGGCACGTCTTACGCAGTTGTCGCAAGGGCCGCGGCGAGCCCGAATGCGATGGCCATGAAGACAACTTCACCGATGGCGCGGCGCAGGGATCCGTCCGAACTCATGCGGTGTGCAGCACTTGCGACCACCCATGTCCGGCGCCACCACCATCCCAGTGCGACGAGCATTGCGATCGCCACGATCTTGGCGAGGATCACCCGGCCGTAAGCGGTGTCGTAGAAGGCGGAGAGCGAGTCGAGTCGCACGACGGCGTTGACGATACCGGTGACGACCAACGCGAGGACACATCGCCAGGCGAGGGCGGAGTACCTGGGCAACCAGATCGCCCAGGCACCGCGCGACGGTACGGCAAGCGCGAGTGCGGCGAGCACGCCGAACCACAAGGCCGCAGCGAGGACGTGAACGGCGTCGAGGATCGATCCGAAGCTCTGCTGCGCCATATGCCCGGTGATCGGGCGGGCAGCGAGCGCCAACGCGGAGACGACCAATGCCGGTGCGACGGGCACCGTCTCGGGATTGGTGAACCCGTAGATGCCGTAACAGACCACGGCAAAAGCGCACGCGATGATCGCGACACCGACGCGGCCGACGTTGACCTCGGAGACGAATGCGCCGAAGTGCCCGATGGTCAGTGAGGTGACCGGGGCACCGTCTGCCGCTGCGGCATTGAGCACGAGGAGCGTGATCTCGGCGACGAGCCAAACCGCTGCCGCCGCGGTGAGCTGAGTCCACATGATCGCAGGGGTAGTTGCCGGACGGCGTTCACTGCGGCCCATCCAGGCAAGCGTCGCGATGCCGAGCGTCAACGAGCCGCATCCGATCGCGAGAACGCGGACAGTGCTCGACGATTCGGGTCCCGACGGACTCGCGAGGCCCCAGGCGATGAGGACTCCCAGCAGAGCTGTGGGTACGGCAAACAGCAACCACCACCTGTTTGCCGTACCCGTCACGCGATCAGCTCGACTTCGGCTTACGCAGCACGAAGAACAGCGCACCGCCGAACACGACGACGCCGGCGACGATGAAGATCCACACCGGCATGCTGCCGGACTCCGACTCACCCGTACTCGACGCAGCGGCAGCGCCGGGAGTGCCCGACCCCGCCTCGGTGAGGGTGAAGGTCAGAGTTCCGTTGACGGGGTGACCGTCGGCGGAAGTGACTCGGTACGCGATGGTGTAGACGCCGGTCGGCCCGAGATCGCCGAGGTCTGCACTGACAGTGGGTCCTTCGACGGACGGATCGCTCTTGGTCCAGAGGTTGCCGTCCGGGCCGGTGACCGTCAGCGCCGCGAACTGCGCCTGCAGAGCCTCGTTGAACGTGACCGAAACCTTGTCAGGCGCAACCTGAATGGAAGCGCCGTTTTCCGGGTTGGAGCCGACAACCGCGGAGTGCGCACTGGCCGTGCCCATTCCGAGCATCGTGGCCAGCATCGCGAGCATGCCGACGGCGATGACCTTGATCCGGGTACTCATCAGCGCTTGCTCCTGACCAGTGCGCCGAGGCCGAGTGCAGCGCCCAAGGCGCCGAGCACCAGGCCGACGCCGCCGAGCCAGCGCGCGGTGTTGTCTGACGAAGAAGATTCGGAAGCATCGGACGTCTCGGCAGTGTTATCGGCAGCAGGCGCTCCGTGAGCATCGCCGGTGGATGCGGCGAGAGTCAGCGTCGGCGCGGGCTTGTCCGGCTCGCTGCCGTCGGCAAGTTCTTCCTGATCCCAGTTGACGACGTTGCCGTCGCTGTACGTCTGGACGGCCTTGAACTCGACCTCTTCCTGCTCCGGCAGCGGGCCGGCGGAAAGGACGAACTGCTGGAACTGGCCGGGGGCGATTCCGACGCCGGGGTCGGCCGTCCAGGTCACGGACTTCGCGACCAGCGAGGTGGGGTCCTTCTCGACGACGGCGGTCCAACCGGGCATCGGTTCGGTGCGTGCCGACTTGAGGTCGGGGAGGGCCACCGTCAGCTTGGTGGTCGAAGCGGTGTCGGATTCGGTGGGCACGCGGAACGTGAGAACGGAGTATCCGCCCTGCGTAGCTCCTGGTGCGACGACGCTGACGTGTGCTGAAGCAATTCCGGCGGCCAGCAGCACAGCGCTGCCGGTAGCGACGGTCGTGACAACCGCACGCGAAATCAGGGTGTTCTTCATGTCGGGAAGTGTCCTCTTGGTCTGGTGAAGGGGTGGGGAGTTCTACGAATCTTCAGACCAGGGCAGGAGGACCGCGCCGCGAGATGCTGGCGCGAAGAAGGGCGTCGACGGGTCCGTGATGGATTCCGGTCGAGACGGTGTGGCCGCGGGAAGTGACGGCGGCGGGAGCCAGGGACGCCAGGACGACGTGAAGAGCGTGGGTGACAACGCGGTAGAGGCGCTCGGCGGCCAGGACCGCCACCGCACAGGCGACGGTGGCACCGGCGTGAGCACCGAGCATCACCAATCCCGGAGCGGGCGAATGAGCGTGCTCGGAGAGCGTCATGGTGGTGTGGGCGGCAAGCTGACCCAGGCCAAGCGCCACGATCAGGGCAGCGGGCCCCCGGGAGAGGGCGGGAAGGGTGGCCGTCACGGCGCCGACGGTTGCGCAGACGGCGAGCAGCAGGGTCAGCGACGACGACTGTGGCAGCTCGCCTCCGCCGATCCCGTGCGCAGCGACAGCGAGAGCAGCCGAAGCGGAACCGACAGATATCCCCCGGAGGGTCGCGGTCTGCTCGGCTGCTCTCACTGGCGTTCTCAGGTCTAGCGCACGCCGAGACGTGCGAGCAGATCTGCTTCGACGCCGTCGAGTTCGGAAGAAATTGCCTGGTGAGCTGCCTTACGGCGAGCCTGCGGCATCTGCTCGGCCGCGCGAACTGCCGTGCTGAGATCGCCGAGGCGCTCACGGATGGCGGCGGCAAAACGCTGCGTCTCCGCATCGTCGGGCTTGCGGCTGAGGATCTCGGTGACCGAGCTCTCGGCGCCGGCGATACGAGCGCTCAACTTCGCGCCGTGACCGGTGTAGTCACCGAGCTGGTCGACGGCGATGCCCATCTTCTGCGCGCGCGTGGTGTCGAGCTGGGCGCGCACAGCCGTGGCAGCGCGGTAGGCGATCGGCAGGAGAACGGGGGCAAGCAGACGTGCCACACCCAGGTACTTACGCACCTTGGCGACAGTCAGGCCCTGATTCGCAGCGGCTTTCTCCTGCGCCTTCAGGGTCGCGATCTGCGCCTTTTCGATCTTGTGCTGTGACTCGATCTCGGCTTTCTCCAGCTTCTTGAGCGACTTGGTCTCGACCTTGTCGCGCTTACGCTGGCTCTTGGCGTTGAGCTTCGCCTCGACCTCAGCCTTGTGCTTGAGAGCCTTTGCCTCCGCCTTGCGGGTGGCACGAGACTTTCGCTTCTTGAACAACCCCATCGAAAAGGACCCCGTTTCCAGGTGTTTGTGTGTTGCCAGGTACCTGCGCTTCGGCTTCAGCCTAGGGGAGCACATAATCTTCGTCATCGTGTGTTCCGTTAACAACCCCGCGCCCCAGCCCCCGATCATCGATTCGGGGGCGTTGACCCGATGCCGTCATCGGGTGCGTCTGGACGGGTTGTTTCCCGGGAAATCGGCTTCGGAACCCGTCGACACCGGCGTCAAGCAGCGCCAGGATGCCGCGATCGCGAAGCGCGCGGAGATCGCCGAACTCGTGATCGGCGATGCTCCCGAGCGTTGGGTGAAGATCAACCCCGATCAATCGGCGTCGGCTCAGGCTCGTGACACGCTTGCTGCCTGTGAGGCCGGCGCGGACCGGATCTGGGGCGCGGTCTTGCCCGTCGAGCGCGACACCGGACGCAAGGGCCGCTGCGAAATGCTCATCCGTGACGACGAGGGCGGCGGGTACATCCCCGTCATTGTCGTCAATCACAAGGTGACCGATCCCGGCCAGGGCGCGATCACCTCGGGGCTCTTCGAATGGGAGCCCGCGGTCGATCCCAAGCGCAAGGTCCGCAGTCAGGTCCGCGATCAGATGCGCGTCGCGCAGGTCTATCGGATGCTCGAGCGTCGTGGGCTGGCGAGCCCGTCGCTCACGGCAGGCGCGATCGGATACAACGGAGACTGCGTCCTCGTCCACGATCTCAGCGCGATTCTCGACGACTACGACGAGCGTTTCGCCGACCGCATCGCTGTTGCCCGCGGTGAGGTGCTGACGTCTCCGTCACAGGTGAGCGAGTGCAAGTCGTGCCCGTGGTGGACCGAATGCAAGCAGGAGTTGGTTCGCAACCGCGATGTCAGCCTGGTGGCTGTCGGATCGCGAGCGGAGCTTCTGCGCGACGTCGGCTGCAACACGATCGATCAGCTGGCCGCCTGGGACGGTGAGCCGCTCGAGGATTGGCCGCACGGAAATTTCGACGACGCAGTAGTGATCGCCAAGGCGTGGTTGGCAGATGCTCCGTTGGTGCGGCGGTTCGAGAAGATCTCGGTGACTCGGGCGGACATCGAGATCGACGTCGACATGGAGAGCTATCAGGAGCACGGCGCCTACCTGTGGGGAACGCTGCTCAATGTCGGTGGCTTCTCGATGTATCGAGGATTTGCGACGTGGGATCCGCTGCCGACGCGTGACGAGGCGCGGTCTTTCGCGGAGTTCTGGGGCTGGCTGATGGCGGAACGTGCCGCAGCCGCTGCTTCGGGTAAAACCTTTGCTGCATACTGCTATTCGCGTTCGGCCGAGGACAAGTGGTTGTTGGACTCGGCGCGCAGGTTTGCCGGTGAGCCCGGGATTCCGAGCAAGGACGAGATTCGTGAGTTCATCGACAGTCCGCAGTGGGTCGACATCTATCAAGCGGTGAGTGATCAGTTCATCTGCCCGAACGGCAAGGGACTCAAGAAGATTGCCCCCGTCGCCGGGTTCAACTGGCGTGACGCCGAAGCCGGTGGTGAAGCGTCGATGGCGTGGTACCGCGAGGCGGTCGGCTACGACGGTGAGCCGGACGAGACGCAGCGGACACGCATCCTGCAATACAACGAGGACGACGTCATTGCCACCAAGGTTCTACGTGAGTGGATGACGGACCGCGCGGAGAAGGAAATTCCGCTGGCTTCCGAGTTGTAGCGCCGATCCGTTCTGTCGCTATTGTCTGAAACATCCTATTTAACAGTGTGTTTCAATTCGTAGTTTCTCGTCATCGTGTGTCCCGAGCCCGCATCCGCGCTACCTTCATCTGGTCGGCTCCACGATGGAGGGTGTTGCATGCTGAGCAGGCTGACTTCGAGTGCGAGCGACGCCGATCTGTCTGACGTCGAGCGGCGCGACCTCTTCTCTCGCCAGGTCCGTCAAGTGACAACGGTAGCTCCGCTGGCCAACGTCGCGAATTTCTTCAGTGCGTGCGCTTTGTTGGCCTATGTCGTGCCGCCGGCACACGAAGAGTTCCGCCTGATCTGGGGAGCGGCAGCGCTCGCAGTCATCCTCAATTCGGTGCGTGTGTGGCTGCCGAGGGCCATTCAGGGAGAGAGGTATTCGCCCAAGCACACGACCCGGTACGACTACTGGGCACTCATGCTCGAAGTGGTACTGCTGGGTGTTTTGTACACGATCCTCGCGGCCGAGATGCTTCCGGTGATAGACGGTTCACGAAAGCTGGTTCTGATCGCGACCATCGCCGGTGTGGTGGGTGCCGGTGCAGTTGCGCTGTCGACTGTTCGGTCGCTGGGTTTGGCCTGGATTCTGGTGCACGGCCTGGGATTGTTATTCGTCATGCTTGCCGGGGCGACGGCCGAGTACTTCGTCCTTTCGTTTCAACTCGTTGTCTACATCAGTATTCTGTGCGTCGGCGTCGTGTACCTCTGGGCGTCGTTCCGAAGTCGTTGTCTTGCCGAGTTCGAGGCTGCTGCCGAGCGCCAGACGGTCAGTTTGCTTCTCGACGATTTCGAGGGCGGGTCACGCGATTGGCTGTGGGAAGTCGACACCACCGGGACGTTGTCGCACACCTCCGCTCGGCTGTCGCAGATCTCGGGAGTCTCTGTCTCCGACCTGCGAACCCTGTCGCTGCGCGGATTGTTGGATCGGCTCGACGTCGGTTCGACGAAGAGTGGACGAGCCGCGGTCCACGTCATCGGAGATCACCTCGACCGCCTCATGCCGTTTCGAGAGGTCGTCATTCCCGTTCGTGTCGGCGGCGTCGACCGATGGTGGTCTCTGTCGGGTCATCCCAGGCTTTCCGAGGCCATGGAGTTCGTTGGTTGGCGAGGCGTGGGCTCGGACGTCACCGAGAAGTACAACTACGAGCGGCGAATTCTTTGGCTTGCTGCAACCGACGGACTGACCGGGCTCCCGAATCGCCGGACGTTCGGCACGGAGCTGTCCGACGCGCTCGGCGCTGTCCGGACTGGCGAGCAGGTTCTTGTCGGCATCCTCGACCTGGACAATTTCAAGTCGGTGAACGACACGTTAGGACACCCCGTCGGCGACAAATTGCTGATTTCCGTTGCTGCACGGCTCAATCGGGTGGTCGACGGTGCAATGTGCGCCCGAATCGGTGGCGACGAATTCGGCGTCGTCTTGCGGGGAACAGGGGACGGCGGCGAGGTGTTTGCTCGCTATCTGGGCGCACTGCGTGAGCCGTTTTTCGTGCGGGGGAATCGCATCGAGGTTCGTGCATCGATCGGTTATGCCAGCTCGCCGGCAGATTCCGAAGACGCGGACACGCTTGTCATGTCCGCGGACCTGGCGCTGTATGCCGCAAAATCCGCCGGCAAGAACCGGGTCGGAAAATACTCACCGGCGCTGCGGGCGCGGGCCAGGGAACGAGCATCGGCCCTGCAAGAGCTTGGGCTCGCGATCGAGTCTCGGCAGTTCGAGCTGTACTACCAACCGCAGGTTTGTGCGGACACCGGCCGCGTCGAGGGTTTCGAGGCACTGCTTCGCTGGAACCATCCGGTGCGGGGAGTGCTTGCGCCGCGCATTTTCATCGATGTCGCGGAGGAGACAGGGTTGATAGTCCCGCTGGGGCTGCAGGTTCTGCACATGGCGTGCGCCGAGGCGATGACGTGGCCCGATGACACCTACGTGACAGTGAACGTCTCTCCGGTGCAACTGATGTCGTCCGGCTTCGGATCAGCAGTCAACGCTGCGCTGGAGGCATCCGGTCTGTCCAGCAAACGGCTTCAGCTGGAAATCACAGAGACGGGAGCGGTAGAGGAGCTTGCCGTCACCGAGCTGGATCGTCTGCGTGCCACCGGAATTGCGATTGCCCTGGACGACTTCGGAACCGGCTATTCGTCTTTCGAGAGTTTGAAGAAACTGCCGTTGGACATTCTGAAGATCGACCGGTCGTTCATCACCGAACTGAGCGAGGGTGATTCGGCAGTTGTCACTTCGGTGGTCGAGGTGGCGAAGGCGCTCGGTATGCAGTCATTGGCGGAAGGCGTGGAGACGGCCGACCAGCTGAGGCTCTTGCTCACCGCGGGTTGCGAATTGGTTCAGGGTTACTACATCAGCCGACCGATGCCGGCGACGGAAGTGGCCGAGTACCTCAGCGCAACTGCCCAATCCAGCGGTGGGTATTTTCATTCGTTCTGACAACCGTGCGCCTTTATTAACCGCGGGCGGTTAATAAAAGCGCACAGCAGGGAGGTTAGCGCGGCGCCATGCGCAGGGCGCCGTCCATGCGGATGGTCTCGCCGTTGAGGTAGTCGTGTTCGACGATCATCTGCGCGAGCTGTGCGTACTCGGACGGCTGGCCCAGACGCGACGGGAACGGGACGCCGGCTTCGAGGCCCTTGCGGTACTCGTCGGTGACACCTGCGAGCATCGGGGTGTCGATGATGCCGGGAGCGATGGTGTTGACGCGGATGCCGAACTGCGCGAGGTCGCGGGCAGCCGGAACAGTCATGCCGTGCACGCCACCCTTGGAAGCGGAGTACGCGATCTGGCCGATCTGTCCTTCGAAGGCGGCAACGGAAGCGGTGTTGATGACAACGCCGCGCTGGCCCGACTCGTCGACGGCCTCGGTCTTGGCGATGGCGTCGGCGGCCAGGCGCATGACGTTGAAGGTACCGAGCAGGTTGACGGTGATGACCGTGCGGAACAGCTCGAGGTCGTGCGGGCCCTTCTTGGACAGGATGCGTCCGGCCCAGCCGACACCGGCACAGTTGACGACGATGCGCAGCGGGGAGCCCGATTCGACGATCTGGTTGATCGCTGCTTCGACCTCTTCGCCGCTGGTCACGTCGGTGGGGATGAGGGTGACGCCGGCGGGGACGTTGTCACCTGCGCGCTCGATCGACGCGGGCAGATCCAGGCCGAAGACGGTAGCGCCGGCGTCGGCGAGGCGCTTGGCTGTTGCGGCGCCCAGGCCTGATGCCGCTCCGGTGACCAGTGCTGCGGTTCCCTTGATTTCCAATTCGTGTGCTCCTCGAGTTAGCGATCGGTAAGGCGGTAGTGCGTGTCGAGAACCATAACGCGAGGGTGTATGTGAGGGCGAACGCGCAAGACCCGCGCCGGGCTGGGTACCTTGGACGCGAGGTCTGAGAGCAAAGCACCGGACGAGAGGGGACCTGCGTGAGCAAGGCGCCTGTGCGTCCCGCCGCTTCTGTCGAGAATTTCGAGCGGTTGCAGCGCGACCCGCTCTTCGAAGATCTTGCCGAGCTGATTGCCGAGGTTCTCTCCTACGCGTTCGACGCGCCCGCCGCCGTCGAGATCGAACAGTGGACGATCAGTTGCCTGCCTTCGACAAATCGATCGGCGGAACGCCATCGCTTGTTCACTCTCAACATCGGTCCGATGGAGATTCTGAGCGTCGAGTGCCATCTGGTCGGCGGTAAGCCGATCGAGCACGTCATGTCCGTGTACGTATCCAGTTCGGCATTGGAGTCGCGAACCGGCTGCAGCATCGAAGAACTCGATGCCAAGCACGATCTGGTCGCCATCAGACGCACGGAGTTGGCGTCGGCCGACGGCGACGGGACCGTGATCGACTGCAGCCTCGAGGACTCGGATGCGTTGGAGCAGTTTGCTCAACTGCCCGTCGACATGACGACGGTTCGTCCACTCGCGGAGCATCTTGTTGCCAAGGGCAAGGGTCCATTTCGGCAATATCACAACTCCGGGTTCGCCAAATATGTACTGGAAAGGTCGCTCGACCATGGTTGATCAGTTGCCCATCCGCCTCCCGCGTGTGCTGCGAGACGGGGACGATGCCGGCGCGGTCGACGTGCTGCAGGAATACTTCACGAGGCCGCTCCGAAAGACGGGCTATCTCCGTACCGGTGCGCTGTGGGATTCCTGGGATCCCAGTGGCAACCGCGATCGTGATGCGAACATCTTTACCGCGGAAGATCTTGTTGCGGTGACGCTTCTGTCGGTTCAGGTTCCGGCGCAAGGGGCCTTCTTCCTACTCGGGGAGAACAATGCCGAACTGAACCGACTCCTGGCCGACGTGGGCCCCGATCGCGATCTGTCGAACGAACCCGATCCCTTCACTCCGGAATCTCCGGTGTGGCGGTTGGAGACGGCGCTTCGAGAGATTCACGGCGTCGGGCGAACCATGGCGTCCAAACTGATCGCACGCAAGCGTCCGCGGCTCTACCCGATCTACGACGACGTCATCGGGCGGGAGTTGGGAACGAAGGCTGCCCATGTGGAACCGGTACGAGAGGCCTTGCACGACGGAGAATTACACGTGCGATTGCTCGACTTGCGAGTTCGGGCCGGACTGGACGATGCCATTCCGGCGATCCGGGTGCTGGATGTGCTCGCCTGGATGCAGGGTAAGGGATACAAACCGGCACTCTAGCTTTCTTGTCGGTGGGCAGGTCTAGTGTCGAATGTATGTTCGATAATGGATCGACGGGCGGTGTGGGGGCAGTCGTAGATGACGGCCGTCCTGTCGTCGATCCACTCGTGCTGCCGGACATGCTCTTTGCAACGGCGCAGAGCGAGAACATGCTGGCCGCACAGAAGGTGCTCGGTGCATCCATGTTGTCGGAGTCGAGATTCAATGCGGAACTCGACGTGTCCGGTGATGTCGACAAGGCGTGGCGGATCGCGTGCAACGAGATCGCGGTCATGCTCACGTGTTCGCGGCGCACAGCCGAAGTTCACATCGAGATCGGTGACGCCTTGCGCGAGTTCCTTCCGCTCACCAAGGCCGCATTTGCTGCCGGCGAGCTGGACTATGCGCGCGTGCGCAAGATTGTCGACGGACTCACCGGGGTCGACCCCGAGGCGATCGCAGCACTCGAGCGCCGGGTACTTGCCTCGGCGCACCGTCTTCCGCCCGGGCAACTGGAGCGCGACATTGAACGTCAGCTCTTTGCCTACGATCCGGACGCTGCCGCCGAACGTCGCCGGAAAATGCTGGAACACCGCGATGTTCGCACGCGTGCAGACCGTCACGGACTCGCCCAGTTGCAGGCAACACTCAGCGCGAACGAGGCTGTCGAAGCGCTTGGCCTGATCAACGAGGCCGCCGGAAGCGTCTGCAACCACGATCCACGAAATGCCTCGACGCGCCGGGCCGACGCGCTGGTTGCTCTCCTGCACGGTGAGAACGGGCTGACTTGCCAGTGTGGCAGCGAAACGTGCGAGGCAGCATCCCCATCAGGTCGATCAACTGCGCCCTCACGTCGGAAGCCGTTGCTGCACATCGTGTGCGATCTGGCGACGCTCCTCGGGTTGACGTCAGATCCCGCGAGTATCGACGGGTACGGGCCAATCGATCCCGACTTTGCTCGCGAGCTTGCCGCCGATTCCACTTGGCAGGCACTGTTTGTCGACTTTCGCTCTCAGGCCGCCGGGAATCGACCGCGTCGGCAACATGCTCCGACTGTCCTGCCGCTTGTCACCCGACGTGATCGCCTGAGTCGCGAACCGAAAGGCTGCGGAGATCGGATTCGGGCGATGCAACGGTTGGTCGCGCGAGCCCCGGACATAGTTCGAAGATCGGATGGGCATGGCGCCCAGCCCGATCCACCTCCCGGCGCGCTGACCTATGCTCCGGGAGCGGCTCTGGCCGCATTGGTGCGGGCCGTCGACGGTCACTGCCGATTTCCTGGCTGTTCGGTGCCCGCGAGCAGGTGCCAACTCGACCACATCACCGAGTTCGATCCTTCCGATCCGAGACGCGGTGGGTGGACCATTGCGAGCAACCTCCAATGCCTGTGTCGTCATCACCATCAGGTGAAGACCTACAGGTTGTGGACGCCGGTAATGCTGGAGGATCGTGCCATTCACTGGACCGATAAAACCAGCGGGTTGACGGCTGTCACGGTTCCGGAGAGGCGCTGACTTCGAAGATGGTCTCCAGACCGTCTTCTTCGTCCCACTGCTCACCGACTTCGTTGAAACCGTACTGGCTGATCAGATTTCGCGATGCGATGTTGTCCGGGCTGATGGTCGCTCGAACGATATGCACTTCGGATTGGCGACTCGCGACGTCGAGAAGTATCTCGAGGGCAGTTCGTGCGTAGCCCAGTCGCCGGAATGCCGGGTCGATGCGATATCCGATCTCCACCATCCCGCGCGCATCGGGGCGACCGTGGAATCCGGCCAACCCCACCGGCGTCGAGGTGCGGGCATCGACGGCGATGCGGGTGATCCACGCGCTGTCGAGTGGGTTCCCGGTTATCTGCGTGCTCCGGTAGCGCCACAAGCCCTGGCATTCTTCGCCGAGGAGATACGGGGTCAGGAGGTTGGGTTCGAGTTCCATTGCGAGAGTAGCGTTGTCTTCACCCAGTGCATGTAGGGCGAGTGATGGAACCCGGATCAGTTGAAGTCCACGTCCGTCGAGTGCCCAGGGTAGTTCGGTAACTGTCACAGGTCGGCGATCGGAGTCGACAGAGTTATGTCGACGCCGATGCTCCGAAGATTGCCGTCCAGAACCTGCCAGATGGAGCGCCCGAGAAACTCGGCCAATTCCGCACTGGTCACATCGGAACCCGGCTGGCTGAGCCAACGGTTGACGCTGACGTCGACCAATCCGATGACGCCGAAAGCCAAGGGCTCCGCCATCTTCGACGATTTGCCGCGGCTGGCGAGGATCGCACCCAACAGGTTCCCCAATTGGACGGCGATGGCTGTCTTGGTTCCGGTCACCACTTTCGAACCGGTTGCCCGCGTACTCGGCGAGCCCTTGCCTAAAAAGTGGTGCAGTCGTGGGTATTTCACAATCCACTGGAGGTAGGTCTCGACTGCCCGTGAGATAGCCTCGCCGACCGTACCCTGCGGCGTGAGGGTGGGTGTCAGGTCGGTCATCATCATCTCGAGGATGCGAACTCGCAGCTGCTCGTCGAGGTCGGCTCGATCCTTGAAGATCCGGTAGACAACGGAACGGGGGACGTCGGCGCGCTCGGCGATCTGCTGGACGCCGACGTCGGCGCCACCTTCGTTGACTGCATCGAGTGCTGCGTCGAGGATCCGCGCTTTGCGCTGCTCCTTGTGATCGTTCCAGCGAGTGCTGCGCCCGTCGGGCTGCGCCGACTCGGCTGTTTTTGTCATAAATCGAACGATACTCACCCCGCCATTGACTGGACAAGATGTCTCACATACTTTGGTGGGACAGCGTGTCACACACAGATACCGTTCTCTTCAGGAGTGGCAATGAGTAACAGGGTTTTTGTCGTCGGCGTCGGCATGACGAAGTTCGAGAAGCCGGGAGCCCGCGAGTGGGACTACCCCGACATGGCACGCGAGTCGGGTACCAAGGCGCTCGAAGACGCGGGTATCGACTACACCGAGGTCGAGCAGGCATACGTCGGCTACGTCTACGGCGAGTCCACCGCAGGTCAGCGGGCTGTCTACGAGCTGGGTCTGACGGGCATCCCCATCGTCAACGTCAACAACAACTGTTCGACGGGATCGACCGCGCTCTACCTCGCCACGCAGGCAGTCAAGAGCGGTCAGGCCGACTGCGCACTGGCGCTGGGCTTCGAGAAGATGCAGTCCGGGTCCCTCGGGTCCACCTACGACGACCGTGAACAGCCACTCATGCGG
Organism: Rhodococcus sp. IEGM 1241; assembly: GCF_033142365.1. NCBI lineage: Bacteria > Bacillati > Actinomycetota > Actinomycetes > Mycobacteriales > Nocardiaceae > Rhodococcus > Rhodococcus sp. IEGM 1241. The sequence goes on along the minus strand of NZ_JAWLSE010000006.1, from coordinate 394,821 downwards.
CACCTCCTCGCTCTCGCCGAGCTGCAGGAGTTCGCGATGCCGCCCGCTCCGTACATGTTCGGCGCCGCGGGCGTCGAGCACATGGAACGCTTCGGAACCACTGCAGAGCAGTTCGCGAAGATCGCCGTCAAGAACCACAAGCACTCACTGAACAACCCGTACGCGCAGTTCCAGGACGAGTACACCCTCGAGCAGATCCTCGAAGCACGCCAGATCCACGGGCCGCTCACCAAGCTCCAGTGCTCGCCTACCTCGGACGGATCCGGCGCGGCGATCATCGCCAGCGAAGCATTCGTCGAGAAGCACGGGCTCGCTGCTCAGGCGATCGAGATCGTCGGACAGGCCATGGTCACCGACATGAACAGCACCTTCGAGGACAAGAGCGCCATCAGCCTCGTCGGCGCCGACATGACTCGTAAGGCCGCTGAGAAGGTATACGCGCAGGCCGCGATCACCGCCGATGACGTCGACGTCATCGAACTCCACGACTGCTTCTCCACCAACGAGTTGCTGACCTACGAGGCACTCGGACTGTGCGCCGAAGGTGACGGCGGCAAGCTCGTCGACGCCGACGACACCACCTACGGCGGACGCTGGGTGGTCAACCCGTCCGGCGGCCTCATCTCCAAGGGTCACCCCCTCGGCGCAACCGGCCTTGCCCAGTGCGCCGAACTCACCTGGCAGCTCCGCGGAACCGCCGACAAGCGTCAGGTCGACGGCGCGAAGGTCGCTCTCCAGCACAACATCGGACTCGGCGGCGCAGTTGTCGTGACCGCATACAAGCCCTACGCACGCTGAATCACACCCACAACCCGCCAGCTACCCACTAGGAGTTTCATCATGGCTTCCGTTTCCGTCTCCGCTGTACTGCCCGCATCCCCCGAGAAGACCTGGGATGCGCTCTCCGACCTGTCTCGCTGGGAAGAGTGGCTCACCATTCACCAGGGCTGGAAGAGTGAACTCCCCACCCAGGTTGCGTTGGGCGCCAAGTTCACCGAGGTCGTCTCCGTGATGGGTATGGCAAACAAGATCGAGTGGACCGTCGAAGAGGTCGAGGTTCCGAAGATGGTCAAGATTGCCGGTACCGGAATGGCCGGCGTCACCGTCGAATTCGTTCTCTCGGTCGAGGCCGACGGTGCCGGTTCGAAGGCAACCGTCGACGCCAGCTTCAAGGGCACCATGATCGTCGGGCCGATCGGCAAGGCAGTTGCCAAGAACGCCAAGGCTGATCTCGAGGCCTCGCTGGCCAAGTTCGCCGAGCTGGTCGGGTAACGGCTCAATGACGACACCGAAGACCAACGCGGTCGAATTCGATACGTCCGGGCTGGACGTATGGACCGACCCGGAGCACTTCGAGGTGACAGCCGAGCGCATCGCTGAATACGCCGCTGCCACCAACGATCCCATCGAGCGACACCTGAAGGGCGAGATCGCTCCACCGGTCTTCGCGGTGGTACCCGTCTTCATGTCGATGGCACCCGCTGCGCTGTCGGTGGCGCCGGTCGAACTGCTGATGAAGCTCGTTCACGGTGAGCAGGACTTCCTGTTCCACCGTCCGATCTACCCCGGTGACCACCTTGTCGCTCGTGCCAAGCCCATCGGATTCGAGGGCCGAGACAACGGATCCACCGTCGTCATCTACGTCGAAACCAAAACCGACAAGGGTGAATTGGTCAACGAGCAGTGGATGACGGCCTTCTTCCGCAAGGTCGACGCGGGCCCCGGACTTGGCGAGAAGGCTCCCGAACACCGATTCGACGACGCTCTTCGCGCTGGTAGTCCCGCAGCGGTGGTGAACCAGCATATCGACGAGGACCAGACATTCCGGTACTCACCGGCTTCCGGCGATCCGATGCCGATTCACCTCGACGAGGAGATCGCTCGGATGTCCGGTCTCCCCGGAATCATCAACCACGGACTGTGCACGATGGCGTTCACGTCGTGGGGAGCCCTGACCGAACTGGCAGGCGGCGAGACCGAGCGGTTGCGCCGTCTCGCAGTGCGATTCGCGAAACCCGTACTCCCGACACAGGACATCGAGACGGCGTTCCACAAGTCGGGTTCGGCAGACGGAGCCACGTCGTACTCGTACGAAACCAGCGCGGTCGGCGACCTCGTGATCAAGGACGGCCTCGCGGTCATCGCCGACAAATGAGTCTTCATGTCCGACAACTGAACTGATGGGAATCTGAACTGATGGGAAGTCTCGACGGTCGCGTAGCGATCATCACCGGAGCAGGACGCGGCATCGGCCGTGAGCATGCGCTGCTCTTCGCTCGTGAGGGTGCGAGCGTCGTGGTCAACGATCTCGGCGGAGCAAACGACGGTTCCGGTGCAGATGCCGGCCCCGCGCAGCAGGTAGTCGACGAGATCGTCGCTGCAGGCGGCAAGGCTGTTGCCAACACCGACAACATCGCCACCTGGGACGGCGCCGACGGCCTTGTCAAGCAGGCCGTCAGCGAGTTCGGCCGACTCGACGTACTGGTCAACAACGCGGGCATTCTCCGTGACGCCTTCATTGCCGGCATGGACGAGAGCCAGTGGGATGCAGTCATTGCCGTGCACCTCAAGGGTCACGCAGCGACGCTGCACCACGCTGCCGCGTACTGGAAGGACCAGAGCAAGGCAGGCGAGACCGTCAACGCTTCGGTCATCAACACCGCTTCGGCTTCGGGTACCTTCATGCCCAACGCGGGCCAGGGCAACTACGGCGCCGCCAAGGCGGGCATCGCAGCCCTGACTCTGGTGGCCGCTGACGAGCTCGATCGATACGGCGTGCGTGTCAACGCTATTGCGCCGATCGCGCGTACTCGGCTGACGCTGGCGACACCCGGTATGGGCGCGTTGTTCGCCGCCGAGGTCCCCGAGGGTGAGTTCGACGCGTTTGCGCCGTCCAACATCTCCCCGCTGGTGGCCTATCTTGCGGCAGCGGATTGCAAGCTGACCGGCAAGGTGTATGCCGTTCAGGGTGGGGCCATCACGGAACTCGCCGGCTGGCACGGTGTGAACACCATCGAGAGCGAGGGTCCCTGGACCACCGCCGACCTCGCAGAACGTCTGTAAGCGCATGGCACGCAACGCATACGAACTCGGCCTCGGGCTGAGTGAGGAGCACACCGCACTCGCAGATTCGGTGCGGTCATTCGCCGAGCGCACCATCACCACCGAGCAGGTGCGCGCGGCGGTGGAGTCGAGGACCGAGGACAAGTTCCCCGAGTTCTGGACGGCACTGGTCGGGCAAGACCTTCTCGGGCTCGCGGTTCCGGAAGAACAAGGTGGTCACGGCGCCGGTCTGCTGACCTTGGCGGTGGCACTGGAAGCATTGGGCCGCACTGTCTCTCCCGGCCCGTTTGTTCCGACAGTATTGGCAAGCGCCGTTCTCGGTGCCGCCGATTCCAAGGCGGGACCCGAGTTCCTGCCGGGTCTGATCGACGGAAGTCGTACGGCAGCAGTCGCCTTGGGTGCACCGTTGACGGCCGAGTCGTCGGACGGCGGATACAAGATCACGGGCGCACTCGACGGTGTGCTCGGTGGTGAACACGCCGACGTGTTGCTGGTCCCGATCCAGTTGCCCGAGGGTGTCCGCTACGCGGTGCTCGAGAGCAGCGCAGTCGCGATCACCGTGCAGGACAGCATCGACGTGCTGCGCGGCAGTGCGCGGATCGAAGCTGACAATGTTCAGATCAGCGCCGAACGGATACTCGACGGTCTCACCGAGGCGCGGGTACGGTCCATTGCCGCAGTCGTTCTCGGTGCCGAAGACGTCGGCGTCATGTCCTGGTGTGTTTCCACTGCGTCGGAGTACGCCAAGACACGCGTGCAGTTCGGGCGACCCATCGGCCAGTTCCAGGGCGTCAAGCACAAGTGTGCGCAGATGGGCATTGCGCTCGAGCAGGCACGCGCCGTTGTGTGGGATGCGGCAAGCGCATTGGACAAGGGCGACGACACGGCAGATTTTGCCGCCGATATCGCCGCAGTCATCGTGCCGGACGCCGCAGTGCAGGTAGCGCAGGATTGTGTGCAGGTCCACGGCGGCATCGGATTCACGTGGGAGCACGACGCCCACCTGTACTACCGTCGCGCGCTCTCGATCCGCGGCATTCTCGGTACTCGCGAGGATCGCGCCAATCGTGTTGCGCAGCAGGCACTTGACGGTGTCAGCCGGGCTTCGGTTCTCGAACTGCCGCCCGAGGCAGAGGAGATCCGCGGAGACATTGCGGCTGAGCTTGCCCAGTTGGTCGATCTCGACGAGGACGACCAGCTGATCGCGCTCGGCGACGGTGGCTGGGTTCAGCCTCACCTGCCGAAGCCGTACGGGCGCAGCGCCGCTCCGCTAGAGCAGATCGTCATCTCCCAGGAGATCAAGGCTGCGGGTATCTCGATGCCGCAGCTCCTGATGGGCACCTGGGCCGTGCAGGCCGTCGTAGCGCATGGTTCGGACAAGCAGAAGCAGGAATTGGCAATACCGACCCTGCAGGGTGAGCTGGTGTGGTGCCAGCTCTTCAGTGAGCCCGGTGCGGGTTCCGACCTCGCATCACTGTCGACGAAGGCCGAAAAGGTCGACGGCGGTTGGAAGATCACCGGTCAGAAGATCTGGACCACGGTTGCTCAGTTCTCCGACTGGGCAATGCTGATCGCCCGTACGGACGCCACCAAGCCGAAGCATCAGGGCATCACCTACTTCGTGCTCGATATGTCGACACCGGGCATCACCGTCCGCCCGCTGCGTGAGATGACGGGTTCGGCGTTGTTCAACGAGGTGTTCCTCGACGACGTGTTCATCCCCGACGAGAACGTGGTCGGCGAGGTCAACGACGGCTGGAACGTCGCACGTACGACGCTGGCCGGCGAGCGCGTCGCACTGAGCCAGAAGATGGAGGCGTACGCCTCGGACTCCGATCTACTGAAGTTCGCGAAGTCGGCAGACCTGAGCCCGATCGGGCGCTACCGCGTCGGCGAGCTGGTTGCCGAGAGTCAGGCGATCGACCTCATCGGCTCCCGCGTTGTGCTCAAGCAACTTTCGGGGATCGACGTGAGTACGACGTCGAGCGTCGGCAAGCTGTTGGCGATGAAGATCAGCCAGTCGATCGCCGAGTTCGTCGTCGCCGAACTGGGTGCTGCCGGAGCGGTCAGCATCCCAGGTCAGCCAAGCGACAAGGCGATGGAGCAGCTCATTTCGGGCCGTGCCACCACCATCTACGGCGGCACAACCGAGGTGCAACTCAACGTGATCGGTGAGCGCATGCTCGGATTGCCGCGAGACTGAGGGTATTTACCGGTGAGGCTCAGTCCTGGATTCTTCTCCAGGGCTGAGCCTCTTCCAGTTCGAAGGCCAATTCGAGGAGTGTGCGCTCGTCGCCGAGATCGGCGGAGAAATGCGAAGCCAACGGCAAACCGTTGCTGGTCTGGTGCATCGGTAGCGAAATCGCGGGACCACCGGAGATGTTGTTGAGCGGTGTGAACGACGTGTACGCGATCAACTTGTCGAAAAGCTCCTCGAAAGGCTGAGCGGGAGAGAGGTATCCGAGCTCGGGGGTGGTGTGCCCCAGAGCCGGCGAGAGCACGACGTCGTACTTCAAGAACATGGCGCTGTACTGCTGCTGGAGCCGTCGCAGGCGGTAGAGCACGCGCGGCGTCTTCACCAGGTTCTTCCGGTACAGCGTGTACAGGCCCTTGGTGAGATTGTCGGTGCCGGACTTGTCGAAGTCGGGCCCGAGCATCTGTTTGCCACCGGTGGAGATGGCAAACGACAAAAAGCCCCAGTAGATGCTGAAGTCGTCGATGAATTCCGGTCCGACGGGCAATGCCGCGTCCTCGACGTGATGGCCAAGGCCGGCAAGGAGTTCAGCCGTAGCTTCGACGGACTTGCGTGTCTCGTCGTCGGTCTTGGTGACCGTCACGGAATCGGTGATCACGCCGACGCGCAGGCGGGTTGAGCTGGGTCCTTCGATCAGACGAACCGGTGCGAGTCGTGGATTGCGGTAGTAACTTTCGGCCGCTGACATCCATCGTGCGGTGTCGCGAACCGTGCGGGTGACGGCGCCCTGAGAGATCAGCCGGATCGGCATCGACTTGTCGGCCGGATCGGCGATGGTACGGCCGCGAGTGGGTTTGAGTCCGACCAGTCCGCAGGCAGCAGCGGGAATACGAATCGATCCACCACCGTCGTTGGCGTGCGCGATCGGGAGGACTCCGGCAGCAACCAGTGCGGCAGCGCCACCCGAGGAAGCGCCCGACGAGTAGGCCGGGTTCCACGGGTTGTGCACGGGTTCTTCCGTCATGTACTCGGTGGACGCACTGAATCCGAACTCGGGCAGTCGGGTCTTGCCGATCGAAATGGCCCCGGTGGAGAGGAACTGCTTCGCGAAATCGCTGTCAGCCTTGGCGGGGACTGCTGTGAAGGCGGTGCTGCCCTGCTGGGTGGGAAGGCCGGCGCTGTCGGTGTTGTCCTTGATCGCGGTGGGCACACCGGCGAAGATGCCCGCGGCCGGCCGGTTGCTCCTGGCAAGGGCGCGATCGAAATCTGTGCAGGCCAGACCGTTCAATCGCCCCTGCACTGCCTCGGCGCGCGCGATCGACGCCTCCATGACTTCCCGTGCGGTCACCTCGCCTGATTCGATCCGGGCGGCGACGCCGGTGGCGTCGAGATCGCCCAGGGCGTCATCGGTGAATGCGTGGACGGGGGTGTTGGGGCTCATGGGGATCCTTGTCAGGCGGAGGCACTTAGGTCGTCCGTCCAGCATATTGGACGGACGACCCCTGAGTGGCGCTATCTGTGGATTGCGGTATCAGCTACCGAAGATCGTCACAGCCTGCTCTGCTGCCTGCGGTGCCTGCTGGAACAGGCCCTGAGGGATGAACTGCTGAGGAATGAACTGCTGGGGACCCAACTGCTGGAAGTTCGTGACCATCGGGTGGATGACGTTGTTGAATACATCGTTGAACATGTGTTGCGTCCTTCGGTTACAGCGTTTTTCGAACTTCTGACTCCATCGACACTAAGCACGGTTCGGGTGGGTTTCAACGAAAATCACTGATACACAGTCAAGTTCAAGTTCATTGCCAGCTAGGGGCCAGGAATCGGCGTTTCTTCACAGCTTCGACGAGGTGCCATGCAGGTTCTTGGCTGTCGGGGATGTCTCGACGGATTTGGGATCGGGGTACGTGCCCAGTACGCGATCGGCCGTTCCCGCGGTGGTGACGGTGAACCAGTAGTGCTCGTTCTTGAAGTGATGGTTGCGATGGTTGCGCCAAACCGACCGGTAGAGAGCAGTTTTCGGCTTGTAGTCACTGTGGATGAGGAAATGAGTCCACTCGTAGCCGAGACCGAGTACGGAAATGCAGGTCAGGAAGGTCAGACCGAGTTCGACGCGGGGAAACGCCAGGAGTGCGACGGCAGTCAGGACGGGAATCACGATCAGGAGCGTCTGCCACGGAATGAAGATGAGTGAGACGGTTCGCGGGGCGAAATGGTGCTCCCGATGGCTGCGCGCCAGGCGTGAATCGAGGGTGACGCCGGCAATGGTCCGCGGCTTCCAGTGGAGAACGAAGACGTGAATAATCCACTCCACGAAGGGAAATGCGGCAAGCATTACGAGCGGAACAAGGGCGTCGGTGATCTGCCAGTTGCCCAGCGTGAAGCGCGCTGCCGCGGCGACCACCAACATGGTGCCGATCATCCACGGCGTCGGTGACTTGCGGAACGTCCGTGCTGCGTCGGCCAGAGTGAGAGGCTTGCTCATGGTTTCAGTCCTTCCAGGAAGGTGAGAGCATCGCCGATTGCCGTCGTACCGGTGTGAAGGAGCTGTGCGGCTGACGCCTCGGCAGTTGACTCGTCGTGTGAAGTGATGGCGGAGGCCAGTTTTCGATACAGGTCAGTCTGGCCGACTTCGGCGACCATGACGGAGGCAAGTGCAGTCATGGCCGGTTCGTATGCAGCGCGCAGGCTGTTGAAGATCAAACGGAAGGCAATGGAATCCGCGCTGTCGACGACGACGTCCCAGAACGCCAGAGCGCGGTCTTGCAGCTCTACCGGATCTTCGGTGGCGCCTAGTTGATCCACGGCCGTGTCGAGTTCTCGGGCAGATTCCGCGGAGATGCGACGGGCGGCCAGCACCGCGATCTGCGGTCCCATCAACTCGCGAGTTTCCAGGACGCTGCGCACCACGGTCAGGTCGGGGACGCCGTCTCGAACCAACAACTGGGGGAGAAGTTCGGGTCCGGCCTGGCGCCGGAAATCTCGCACGGACGTGGACTCGCCCTGGCGGACCTCGACGAGCCCGGCCTGGGCGAGCTTCTGAATTGCCTCGCGGACTGCGGGCCGCGAGACACCGAATGCCTCGGCGAGCTTGCGCTCGCTGGGTAGCGCCTCACCCGCGGCCAACTCTCCGGCCAGCACTTTCACTGAAATCTGGTCGAACACTGCGCCGGAAGCGGAGGTACGTGCAACGGGTTGGAACATGTACCGACCGTAAACGCTAACTGGTGAGAGGTCAAGTGGTATGACCAGTTAGCGTCACTGCAGGTTGCGAGTGGTGTCCGCCAACTTGTTCAGGAAGTCCGTGTAGGTGAGTGCGAATCCCACCTTGTCGTCGTAGTCGAGCGGTGCAACATTGCCGGCGGCCACGGCTGGAACACGATCCCACGCCGGGTTGCCCGGCCAGGAGTCGAGATTCTGGGCGACGACGACATCGGCGTCGGCGAGCACATCCGCATTCTCCCAACCGAATTCGGCGCTGTAGCCGCCGATCGCGGCCGACTGAGCGGCGGTGATCGCGTCGTTGGACAAGATCGTGTAACCGAGTGACGACGCTACGTCGACGGTCAGGTTGTTCGGGGTGTTGAACACGAAGAACTTGTCCTCGATCAGCGATACGAAGGCGATCGTCTTGGTCTGCGCGACGGAACCGACGTCGTCGCGGGCAGTGGCGAGAGCGTCTTCGTACCGCGCCTGTGCTGCCGAGGCGGCGTCGGTCTTGCCCAGTAGTGCCAGTTGCTCGCCCATGAATCCCAGAGGCCCGCCGAGTGATTCGGTCTCCTTGTCGGGCGAGCTGCCGTCCTGGATCACCAGAACCGGTGCGACGTCCTCGAAAGTGAGGTTCTGTGACTTGTAGCTCTCGTACCAGCCGACGGAGATGAGGATCAGGTCCGGGTTGTAGCTCAGCACGTCCTCCTTACTGAGATTGCCGCCCAGATGCCCCGCATCGGCAGGGACCTTGGATGCGAGATGGCTCGACTCGTCGTAATCGAGGGCGACGATCGGGTAATCGGCGAGAAGTGCGAACTCGAGGGACGTCCGGGAGTCGATGACAACCACTCGCTGCGGGTCGGCAGGTATCTGGGCGGAGTACCCCGCGAAGCTGTAGTCGATGGTCTCGGCCGAAGGCGAGGGCTGGTCGTCGGACGAGCTGCACGAGGCGAGCGTGCCGATCAGGATCGCGCCGACCGCGAGCGCGATAGACCTGGCAAAACGGCGGCGGTGGTGCATCTGTGGTGTTCTCCAACGTGTTCGGGCAACATGGTTTGCCTTGCCTAACAACGCTAACGTGTCACCCGTGCGGGTTTGGTGCCATTCTGATGCGGTTTCATGACAGGTGAGAACGAGCGGAAGTACGCGGCGGGGGTGTGGCCGATGACCTGCCTGAACAGGTCGATGAATGTTCCAGGGTTGGCATACCCGAGGCCGCGGGCCACGGCGACGACAGGTTTGCCTGCGGCAATCTCGATCAATGCAACGCGGACGCGCACCAGAATTCGCCATTGAGTGAGCGTCGTGCCGGTGTCGGCCTGGAAGCGGCGCATCAAGGTCCGGCCACTCACGCCGATGGTGCGAGCCCAGTCGGAAGTGGTGCGGTCGTCCGCCGGATCGGCGATGATCTGCTGGGCAATCGAAAGAAGGTCAGGCGTTCTCGGCAACGGAATGTCGAGACTCGCGGCCTGAACGGGATGGATGAGGTCGATTGCCACCTGCTGTAGCCGTAGTCGCTTCAGGTCGGGCATGGCGTTGTTCTCGTTGTGTAACAACACCTCCCGAAGTGCACCGGTCATGGGTATGCCGACTATCGAGTCCCAATCGGTGTCGATTCGATCCGGCGTCAGGTACGTCGCGAAGATGACGGCGCCGTCGTCGGAGCGGACACGGTGCGCAGTGCCGGCAGGAATCCAGATGCCGAGCATCGGCGGAACCATCCAGAGGTGTTCGGACGCTTCGAGGGTGACGGTCCCACCTGCCGACCACAGCAGTTCATGTTCGCGGTGGGTATGGAAATCCCAGACGCCCGTTGCCGTGCTCTTGAACCGGATGGTGCTGACGGACCACGGCTCCGCGACGATCCGGTTCGGGGTGGACACCGGCTCGTTCCACGTCGACGGTTCCAGGGTCGGCGCTCCCCACAACATGATGCCGGGGAAGTCCTGTCGCGAAGGCGTCACGAACCAAGAACGTACCGGCTTCCGGCCGTCGACCGAGGGGGTGCGCGTATCGATGGCTCGATCGAAACAGTGGTTGGCCATGACGCTTCACCGTAACAGTGCAGGTGAGAGTAATTTTAGGTAGCCCTAATTCGGATACCGTCAGGAAACCCATGACATCACTTCTCTTGCCTACCGCTGATACCGATGCCGAGTTCGCTCGCATCACCGCAGCACTTACCCGACGCGGTTTCCTCGGGGCCGGTGCCTTGGCGGGGATCGGATTGCTCACGGCCTGTGGAACCAGCTCCAGTGAATCGGCCGAGGGCTCGATGCGCACCATCAACACGGCCCTGGGGCAGGTGGAGGTTCCCACCAACCCGCAGCGAGTGGTCAGCGCCGATTACTACACGGGCCCCGCGATGTTCGACGCCGGATTCACGCCCGTCGGATTGCCGGTGGACTACGAGAACGCCGACGGTGTCCCGGAACCGTATGCGTCTGCCCTGCGGTCTCTTCCGAAGGTGGGACGCTGGTACGAGCCCAACGCCGAGGCGATAGCGGCTTTGTCTCCCGACTTGATCGTGATGACCAACCTCCTTTCGGAGAACAACCCGGATCTTTACGAGCAGATCCGGTCGATTGCACCGACCGCAGTTTTTGCCGAAGACGGCCAGTACGCGTGGAAGGAGCGCGCCCTCGGGGTCGCGGACGCACTCAACCAGAGTGCGAAGGTTCAAGAGTTGGCAGACCGGTACGAGGCGCGGATCGCGAAGTTCCGCAGCGACAATGCTGACGTGTTGAGCAAGGTGAAGGTCGTCTACACCACGTACTTCGAGGAGAGTGGTTTCTCGCTGTACTCGCCGACCAAGTATCAGACGACGGTCATCAGCGAGGCCGGGTTCCAGTTCAACGACCGCTCACTCGCAATTCCTGCCGGCAGCAACGAGTGGTTCCCGAAGGAGCAGTTGGAGCTACTCGACGAAGCCGACGTCATCATCACCAACAGTGGCAAGGGCCCCATCAACGAGAAGTTGGCGAACGACACCATCTTCCAGCGTCTGCGCGCCGTCAAGAACGATCAGGTGTACTCGTTCGACTACGAGGGCGTCGCGTCGTTCGGTTGGGCCCTGACGTTCCTCGAGCAGTTCCAGCCGATTGCTGAGGAGATCAGAGCCAAGCTCTGATCTCCTCAGCAATCAAGAGGAAGCCGGCGCCACCACGTCCAGCCTCGGTTGATGCTGGTCGGTGTATGCCCACGGGCGGATCTTCTCCAGTGCTTTGCCGATCCGGAACACGGTCGGTTCGTCGTACGTATGGCCGACGATCTGGACGCCCGTGGGAACGCCGTTGTGTGCGTGTCCACTGGGCACCGCTAGTACGGGGCACCGATTGGCGACGTTGAACGGCAACGTGAGAAGTGCTTCGGCGGTGGTGTTCACGTGCTGGCCCGCAACCGTGAGGCCGTCGAGCAAAGACTCGCCTGCCGGGAAGGCGATGGTGCCCGAAGTCGGGCAGATCAGCGCATCGAATGGAGCCATCGCCTCGGCGAGCTCTCGTTGCATCTGGGTTTCTTTGCGAAGGCCGTCCAGAAATGACATTTCTGCAGCGCCCTTCGACGTGATCGCGACGTTGTCGAGCGTGTAGTCGGCAAGAAGATCACCGTGGACGCGAGCAACTTCCGCGACGGATGCACCCATGATCGTTCCGAAATGGACTTTCACCGCTGCTGCCATCGAATCACGAGTCCACGGCAACTCGATCTCCTCGACGATCGCGCCGGCATCGACCAACGACTGTGCGAGAGCCCGGGTGTTCGCCTCGATGTCAGGCTCGATCGGGAAGTCGCCGAGCCGCACGCACAGGGCAATGCGCATTCCCTCGACCGACGGGTACTCGTGTGGCAGCGTGATCGCCGGCCTGAGGGAAGAATGGTCACGCGGATCCGGCCCGATCAGAACGTTGGCCAAAAGAATTGCGTCGTCGACAGTTCGGGCCATCGGACCGTCGCCACGGTAGGAATCCATGGACAGCGGGGCGACCCCGGGAATGCGGCCGTACGACGCTTTGAGCCCGACGGTGCCGGTGAAGCCTGCCGGGCCCCGCGTCGACCCGCCGATATCGGATGCTGTTGCCAGAGTGGTAGTTCCGGCAGCGAGGGCGGCGCCCGCGCCTCCGGATGAACCGCCGGGACTGTAATCGAGGTTCCAGGGATTGCGAGTCACGCCCCACAGTGGAGAGTGCGTGAACGCCGCAACACAGAACTCCGGCGTCGTGGTGCGTGCGTGAATCAAGCCGCCTGCTGCCAGAACTCGATCGATCACCGGTGCGTTCTCGCGGGCGATGTTTCCGCGTGCCGCCAGCGAACCTTCGGTCAGAGACTTTCCGGCAATAGCGTGTTTTTCCTTGGCAGCTACCGGAATTCCCTCCAGCGGCCGCGGATCGGGTCCGTGGCCGAGATATCGGCTCTCAGCTTCCCGAGCGCCGATGAGTGCCTCCTCGAACATCTCTTCGGTGAAGGCATTGATGTGAGGTTCGAACTTCTGGGTTCGGTCGACGACTGCTTGTAGCAGCTCGACCGGAGACAATTCTCGCGTGCGAAAGTGTGCAATAGCTTCGGTGGCGCTGAGGTAATGCAGGTCGTCTGACATGGCGTTATCTCCCTGGAGAAGTATGTGTAGGAATCACGCGCTTCGCGCAAGGGCGCCCAGTGCGGCCGCAGTCATAGCCGTGACACCTTCGGGTAGTGCCGCGGCCGGATCCGGCGCGAAGCGCGGTGAGTGATTCGAGGGTGTGCCGGGAGGAATCCGTCCCTCGGCGAGTGCGGCGAGAGCTCTTTCGTCGAAACTCCGAAGCGCCGTCCCGCCGAAATGCCAGAATACGGAGGGGCATTGGGCAGCAGTGCCGAAGACTCCGAAGTCCTCGCTGCCTGAAAGCGGTTGCGGCAGGGTGTGCATTCCCAATCCTGCCCGGCGTAGGTCGGACATCACCGTGGACGTTGCGTCCGGAGTGTTGACCGTGGCCGGAAAGCCGTTGTACGCATGAACGTCCGGCGCTTCGGCGGCGCCTGCTCCGTCCGCTTCTGCGCGAGCGATCCGGCCTACAGATTCGAGCATGTGTTCTCGCGACGATGCACTGAAAGTTCGCAGACTGAGTAGTAGTTCGGCGTCGTCGGCAATGATGTTCGCAGCTGTGCCGGCGTGCAATGCCCCCACCGTGAGCACGGGTGCCGTCGGGGTTGCCGCTTCATGAGCGACCAGACTTTGAATGCGCAGCGCGAAAGATGCTGCCATCAACAAGGGGTCGATGCACGCGTACGGCGATGACGCATGTCCACCACGGCCGTGAAAAACCACTCGAACCGTGTCGGATGCTGCCATCAAGATGTCGGGTTTGCTGACCAGCATCCCAGCCGGAGTCGGACCCACGTGTTGTCCCAGGCAGAGGTCCGGTCGCGGGAAACGGTCGAAGATTCCGTCGTCGACCATCGCACGAGCGCCGGACCCGGTCTCCTCGGCAGGCTGGAAGACCGCGACAACAGTGCCGGTGATCGACGTCGGATCCGCGGAAAGTGCTGCGCACGTGGCAAGTAGCGCGGTGACGTGGACGTCGTGGCCACACGCATGCATGACGCCATCCGTCTTGGAGGCGTATGACAACCCGGTGTCTTCTGCGACCGGCAACGCGTCCATGTCGGCGCGTAGCAGGATCACCGGCCCGCTGCTCCCTTGGAGAACACCGACGACACCCGTGCCGCCGACTCCGATCGTGACGTCCCAGCCGCCGATCCGCCGAAGCTCTTCGGCAACAAGTGCGGCAGTGCGAGTTTCGTTGCCGGACAACTCGGGGTGTGCGTGCAGGTCCCGGTACAGATCGAACCAGTGCGGCTCGACGGTTCGCAACCGCGACGGGTCTCCGAATTCAAGATTCGAAAGCAGTTGGTTCATGGTCGATCTTCTTTCGGTTGGTGATGATCAGTTGGCGGTCTTCAGTTGCACCAGGTTCAGCATCTTTTCTCGGGTCTGCGGTGCTGCCATTACCGCGATGATCGCCACGACGGGCCCGAGCGCGAGCGATACGAATGCCGCTGACCAGGAGAGATGGTCCACGATGAATCCGAACACCAGCGGCGCGACAATCCCGGCGACCATGCCGCCGAAAATGATCATCGACGAGGCGGCTCCGACCACCGAAGAAGGCAGGCTACGAAGTGGGAGTGCAAAACACGGCATGAAAGCGAAAGAGGCAGCGGCAGATCCGAGGGTGACGAGAACGACGAACAAGGCCGTGTTGGAGGCGAAAGGAACTGAAACGAGCATCACGATGCACGCGAGCATGGACGGCACTACGACGATGCGGCTGTTGCCTGCCAGTCGATCCGAGATTCGGCCGCCGATGACGGTGGTCACGGCGGCCACCACGGTTGCCGGGATGAGAAGGAGGCTCGCACTCGAGAGGGCGATTCCACGTTCGTCATGGAGGTAGGACGGAACCCAGGACGACATCCCCCAGATCACGAAGTCGTAGCCGAAGAACATCAAGGCGAAGAGCCACATCGCGCGGGAGCGAAGTACGGTGCGCATGTTGTCCCAGGAGGAATCCGGACCGTGGTCGATCTCCGCCGGAAGTGCGGGCGGGAGCCACAACTTGATGCTGACGAGCGAGAGTACGCCGAGCGCCGCGACGGCCAGAAACATCCCACGCCAGCCGATCAACGGGAGAAGCGCTGCCGCAACGACAATGGCGAGAAGCGTACCGACGGCGTTGGAACTGTTCATCCATCCGGTTGCGGTGGCACGTTGCTCCGGGATGCTGCGTTCGGCAACCAGCTTTACTGCGGCTGCCGGAAACACGCCCTGTGCGAGACCGAAGAGAAAGCGAACAACCAGAAGCGTCCCGAACGACCACGCAAGGGCGGTGAGGCCGGTGAAGACACTCCACGCCACCAACCCGATCAGAGCCATCCGGACTGCGCCGTATCGATCGGCGAGCAGTCCACCAGGCAGTTGGGCCAGTGTGTATGCAATGAAGAACGTGGAGATGATCAATCCACGCTGGGAGTAGTCGAGATCGAACTCCTCGCCGAGCAAAGGGAGGGCGAGGTTGATCGCCAGCCGGTCTATGTAGTCGATCGCGTAGGCGACGAACAGCAGCGCGACCGTGACTTTGGTGGAGCGAAGCACTGGGCCTCCAAGTGGTGAACCTGTGAAGTGATTCACATATCTTTGGCAAACAGGCAGGGATCACCGGTCAGAATGCAGTAATCCAGCAATACTTGGCAGATGAAGCCGGAATCCGACGCATTTGTGATCGCGGAATCTGATCTGGAGATCATCAATGCACTCCAACTCAACCCCCGCGCGTCGTGGACGCAGTTGTCCTCGGTACTCGACATGGATTCGACGACGATCGCCCGCCGGTGGCGTCGCCTCGTCTCGAACGGTCATTCGTGGGTCAACGCGGTCGCAATCGGTCGAACCCACATATTCGGCTATCTCCTGATCAGGACGACTCAGGATGCGGTTGCCGACGTGGGGGAGCGGTTACGTGAGCTGGCTTGCGCTTATCTGTTGGCCAGGACGGAAGGTGAGTACGAGTACTTCGTCGGAGTTGTGGCCGCCGACCAGAAGAGTTTGGACGCCTTGGTGTGTGAGCACCTTGCTGCCGATCCCGGAATCTTGTCGATCAGAAGCCGGGTCGGGGTGAAGGTGTACCGAGACGGCTTCAGTTGGGAGCCGGGCGCTCTGGGGCAAGCAGGTCGCGCTCAGCTGGCAACCGCTGCGGCGCCGGCAGATCCGACAGTGTTCCGTGAGTCCGACGGTGCCCTGTTGGAGGCGCTCGGCCGTGACGGACGTGCCAGCTATGCGCGTCTCGCCGCGATTTGTGGAACGAACGAGACTGCGATTCGACGGCGCTTGGCCCAGTTGACTGCATCGCGACAGTTGATTTTCCGCTGCGATGTCTCGCAACAGGCTGTCGGTTCACCGTTCGAAGTGATCTTCGATGTCGCTGTGGACGGTTCCACCGACGAACTCGGCAATCTTGTGTCGAGTTGGCCGGAGATCAGATTGTTGGTGGCGACTACCGGAACAGCGAACATGTTGATCAGCGTGTGGCTGAGCAGCCTCGCGCAGAGTCTTGTCGTCGAGGATCGACTCCGCCGAATCGGTAGTGTGCGGATCCTCGATCGACGTGTCTCGCTGTACCCGATGAAGCGGTTCGGGCAGCTACTCGGACCGAGCGGAGTGGCGGAAGGTCATGTCCCGGTCGCAATTTGGGGCGCCGGCGACGTTATTCGTTGAGCGTCAGTCGATCGGCGTCCGATTGTCGTCGACGAGGTGTGTATCGGAGTCGGTCGCACGGGAGCGCTTCCAGATCATCCGAGCCAGCGCACCCAGCACGGACACTGCCAGGACAACGCCACCGCCGATGATGCCGGCCGACGAGTCGGGGAAGATGCCCTCGAGCAGCAGCCAGACACCGAAGACGAAGAACAGCACCGCGGCGCCGATCTTGATGAATCCGTCCGGGAGGTGCTTGCCCAGTACCGAGCCGACGATGATGGCGAGAGCGTCGGCCGCCACCATGCCTACCGTCGACCCGATCCAGACGCCGATCCAGTCGTTGTCGGTCGCAAGGGTGATGGTGGCGAGCATGGTCTTGTCGCCGAGTTCTGCCAGGAAGAAGGCCGACGCGACGGCGATGAAGGCGGATCGCGTGACGCGACCGGCCTTGTTCTGCTCGTCGTCGGTGAGATCGTCACCGCGCAGGGTCCAGAGGCCGAAGATCAGGAACGCGATACCGCCGACGATGGAGATTGCAGCGGTGGGGAGTGCGACGCCCAGGTAGTGGCCGACGGCGACCGAGACAAGGTGAACAAGGGTGGTGGCGACGGTGATTCCGCCGAGGACGACCCACCAGCGATATCGCAAGGCAAACGTCATTGCCATCAGTTGCGACTTGTCGCCGAGTTCAGCGACGAAAATGACGCCGAAACTCAAAAGTATTGCGGCAAGCAAGGTTTACTCCTCCGGTCGGTGTAGGTCGGAGGAAAAATGCGAGCCTCCGGCCTGGGCAGGCGCATAGTGCGCTTGTCCGGCCGAAGGTCTCGCCCACCGAGGCCACAGGACCTTCGGTTCGCCAGGCCGGGTGCTTCGCGATCCGCACCAGGCGGAACGCGTCGAACCAGTATGTCGACACAGGCGATTGGGGGCTACTCCCCTTCGTTGCTACCCACGTTAGCGCGGTCGGCTCGAATTGGCAAAGCGCACAGCAAGTTTGGGAGTCCGAACTTATCGCTTACCGCGGCCGTCACGAAGCGAGGAGCATGGCCAAAACAGCGGTGTCGGGATCGCTGATCAAATCGATGCCGACGCGGCTGATCATGGAGACGACCGTGCCGTCCGGCTCTGCCTCCACCCAGGCCGCACGATGCTCCAAGCCCAGGTAGGGAAGTCCTGGCAGTAGTACGCACCCCGACGCGCTTCCCTCGCATTCCGGCAGGCTGGGGGTAGTTTCCGACGGCGGGTGCAGCATGATCAGTGCCGGCGGCTGATGGTCGGAGAAACGGCCGGGTGTCAGTGCAAAATCGCCGAGCACCGGACCTTCGGCAACCACCAGACCGACGGTGCCGGGTTGCGGATCCTCGGGAACGTCCTCACGCACTCCGAAGACCGTCGTCGTCGGCAACAATCCCGGCATCGAGGCCACTCGGACAGCCAGGGCGAGAAGCTGCGCCCACTCCTGGGTGGTGTCCGGCCAACGGCCGGAAATGACGAAACCCTGCAAAGACCCAGCGGCTTGGAACGGAGAAATGCCTATTGCTTCGTTTCTGTTCATTTCTGTTCCTCCCTCGGTGCTGGGGCAAATCTCGGTCTGACGCGCATGCGTCGGTCCGGCACACCTCGTTGGGTAATCGAAATATGCACCTATTCGGTACTGGCACACAAGACAGGGAGAGTGCCAGCCAGGTTTGCGCTGGTGAGAGCGGTGGTATGCGCAGGCATGACTCTGTCGAAGAACCGTTCTCGGCTAGAAGACCTGGCAACGCAGGCGTGGATCTTCGGGTATCCCCTGTTGATTGCGGCGGTATCGCGTGACGTCATGACGGCGACGCCGACCCCGGTGGCGATGAAAGCCCCGCTCAACCAGTTCGCTTATGCGCGTACGACGCCCGACGCGAGCTTCACCGATGTCGTCTCGCCGAACGCGGACACTCTCTACTCGTCGGGGTGGCTGGACGTCTCGACGGAACCGCAGGTGCTCTCGCTGCCGGACTTCGGCACCCGGTACTGGTTGGTCCCCATCCTCGACGCGTGGAGCGACGTCTTCACGGTGCCGGGATCTCGGACGGTAGGACGCACCGGGGGGCCGTACCTGGTGGCCGGACCGAATTGGAAAGGCAACGTGCCCAAGGGTTTGACGCTGCTGCGGTCGCCGACGGCGATGAATTGGATAGTCGCCCGCTACGCGACGTCAGGGGGAACGGACCTGGCTGAAGTGCACAGCCTGCAGGACCGGACGCGACTCACACCACTGTCGGAATGGACGGGTGACCCGCAGGACTACACGCCCGGAGAAGTTCCGGTGAACTCTGCTGTCGACACGCGCACACCGCCGGTGGACCAGGTGGCCGCAATGGACGGCGAGGCCTTCTTCACCACGCTCGACGCACTTCTCGACGACAATCCTCCGCGTCCGGAGGATACCGAGATGATGAAACAGCTGTCCGACATCGGAATCGGCTCGTCGTTGCCCTGGAAGTCACGCCCGCAAGAGGTGCGTGATGCCCTCGACCGGGCTGCGCGGACCGGAATGGACGTGCTGAGCGAGATCGCCAAGGAGGCGGAAGGCAATCCGAAGAACGGCTGGACGATGCACCGCGGCTTGGGGCATTACGGGACTCATTACGCTCAGCGGGCTCTGATCGTTTGGCTCGGTTTCGGGGCCAACCTCGACGCAGATGCCGTGTACCCGCACGCCACCACCGACGTCGACGGTAAGCCTCTGACCGGTGAGAAGAAGTACGTACTTCATTTCGAGAAGGACGAGCTCCCGCCGGTCGAGGGATTTTGGTCGCTCACGATGATGAACGAGCGACAGTACTTCGTGGACAACCCGATCGATCGATATGCCATCGGCGATCGAAGTGATCTGGTGTTCGCCGACGACGGCTCGTTGGACATCTATCTCCAGCACGAGTCGCCTGGTGGCGAGAAGGAGCGGAACTGGCTGCCGGCTCCGTCCGGTGACTTCAACGTCTTTCTGCGCCTGTACTGGCCGAAGGCTGCAGTGCTTTCGGGATCGTGGACTGCGCCCGGTATTCGGGAAGCAAGTATTCGGGAAGCAGGCTGAAAGTCCCCTCGCTTCGTACCCGAAGAGCACAACTCGGTATCAGCCGCGCGTTTCGATGGGCGGAAAGGTCACGATAGCCATACGATCTGTCGGTATTGCCCTGTTTGAAAAGCTGTTGAATCGGTCAGAGACACCCGCTTGCTTCGGAGGCTACTGATGGTCACGCAGAATCCGTTCGTGCAGTACGGCAAAGAGATCTGGTGGATGATCCTGATCCGCGGAATCTTCGGCGTAATCTTCGGAATCATCGCGCTCGTGTGGCCGGGAATTACCGTGGTGGCCTTGGTTTTCCTGTTCGGTATCTACTCCATTGTCGACGGCTTGATCACGCTCGTTCGAGCCATCCGGGACCGCGAACACCTGAGTTCGTGGGGATGGTGGGTGTTCACCGGCGTCGTTTCGGTGGGAGCCGGTATCGTCGCGCTGGTCTGGCCAGGCATCACGGCGCTGGTACTTCTGTACATAATTGCCTTCTACGCCATCATGTTCGGAATCTTCGGAATTGTCGGCGCCTTCAAGATGAAAGCGCTGCCCGGATCCAGTTGGGGATGGCTGCTCGCCGCGTCGGTGCTCGCGGTCATCTTCGGCATCATCCTTCTGATCGCACCAGGCGAAGGCATCATCAGCCTCATCTGGCTGTTGGGTTGGTACGCAATCTTGTTCGGCCTCTTCATGATCGTGGGCGCATTCCAGATCAGAAGCCGGGCAAAGGAAGCCGGTGTTCTCTAGGAAGGGCAAGCCGGCCGCCGCGGCTCCCGCTCCGATCCCCACGCTTTCCGGTAGTGAGAACTGGTCGATCCCGCGCGGTCTGATCGTCCTGCTCGGTCTCGCGGCCACCGTGGTTGCCGTCGGCGGAATGAAGGTGTTCGGCGGCATCCTCGGACCGGTATTCCTGGCCCTCGTGCTGACGATTGCCGTTCAGCCCATTCAAGATTGGTCACAGCGCCGAGGGTGGCCCAAGTGGGTCGGGATGCTCGGCTCACTGGTCACCGTGTACCTGATTCTGCTCGGGTTGGCGGCGTCGTTGATCGTGTCGACGGCCCAGTTGGCGACAATCCTGCCTCAATACTCCGAGGAGATGACCAACCTCCTCAACGAGGGCCGCGACAAGTTGGCCGACTTCGGAGTCAGCACCGAACAGATCCAAAGCACACTCAGCAGTATCGATCTCACGAAGGTCGTGGGCGTACTCGAAAGTGGGCTGGAGGGTCTGCTCGGCATTCTGTCGGATCTGGTGTTCATCCTCGCGCTGTTGCTGTTCATGGCTTTCGACGGCATGAGTATCCGCTCACGGTTGAATGTGCTGTCGGAGCAACGTCCCGAAATCTCCTACGCGCTCTCCACCTTTGCCGCCGGCACTCGCAAATACCTGGTCGTCTCGACGGTCTTCGGCCTCATCGTGGCGGTACTCGACGGTGGCGCGCTGTGGCTGATGGGCATTCAGCTGCCCGTCCTGTGGGCGCTACTGTCCTTCATCACCAACTACATCCCCAACATCGGGTTTGTCATCGGCGTCATCCCACCGGCGCTCCTGGGACTCCTGCAGGGCGGGCCGTGGCTGATGCTGTGGGTGATCGTCGTCTACTCCGTCATCAACTTCGTGATCCAGTCCATCATCCAACCCAAGTTCGTCGGCGACGCCGTCGGGCTGTCGGTGACGATGACCTTCCTCTCGCTTGTCTTCTGGGCGTGGGTTCTCGGAGCACTCGGAGCATTGCTGGCGATTCCGCTCTCGTTGCTGGTGAAGGCCGTCCTGCTCGACATCGACCCGGCCACACGCTGGGCGGACATCCTGATCAGTGGTCCTCGAACCGAACCGGATGAAGACCCGAAAGAAGAAGCGAAACCGACCCCGGCGCCCACCTAGAACTTCTCAGTGTTTCTACAAGTTGTTGCTTTATCGTCTCGCCCATGAGCGCCGAGAACACCACCGAGAACTCCCACCGCCAGCCGTCACGCCTCGGTCGACGGCTGGCAGTGGGTGGTGTGGCCGCGATTGTCGCGGCTGCGGTGGCGGGGATCGGGTTCGTGATCTTCGCGGGCGGTGCCGATTCCTCGAACACCGTCGCGATCGTGAACGCCGACGCGGGAACCACGCTCGACGGCAAGGAACTTCGGGCCGGCGACACCCTGGTGGACACGTTGGGCAAGAACGAAGACTTCGACTTCCAGGTGGTCGACAACCCCGGCGGGAACTACTTCGCGACGTTGACGGTGCCGGAAGACTTCAGCGAAACCGTCGCGTCGATGTTCGGCACTGATCCCCGCCAAGCCAGTGTCGAACTGGCGGTGAATGGCTCGGACTCGGAGAAGTCCGCCGAGTTGACTCGGGCCGTATCGGCGCAGGTCGGCGCGGACGGAATCAAGGGTTTGCTGGCTCAGACTTCGGCCGCGCGGCGCTCGATCGATCAAAACCTCACCACCGCACAGATTCTGGTCGCCGGCACCAACGAGGCCGGAAAGTCCATCGATCAGGTGAAGGCAGGCGCAGGCACTCTGCTGCCGTATCTCGAGACCGCACGCTCGGGAGCGTTGGAGTTGATGAGCGTGGCGGACCAGGTATCCGGCGTGGTCGATCAGGCGTCGGGGTCGGCGGAAGAGCTGGCCACGCGCGCTGACTCACTGGGCCTGACGCTGGGGGAGGCGTCGTCGTCGACCGCGGAATTGAAGACACGGATCGACACGTTGCAAACTGCGTTGAACGGCCTTCCGATCCCGCCCGACGTGACAGCGCAACTGGCCGGTGTGAGTTCGGATCTCGGTGCGCTGAATGCGCAATTGGGCAGCGTTCCGGCACTGTTGGGTGGCTCGGTCGGACCCGATACGGAGCTCGGTGATCTAGTCCGCACCGCTGTCGGGCAGCTGCAAGGCGCAAGCGATCAACTGAGCAGTGCTGCCGGACAATTGAACGACGGACTCATCCCCATCGCCGATCAGGCACCGCAGATGCTCGGCGACGTGACCGATCAGATCACCCAGGGATTCACGACGCTGCAAGGGATCGCCAAGTCATTGGTCACGGGCCTCGACGGCGCAAAATCCGGTATTCCGGCGATGACCACTCCGCAGCAGGTTCAGTTGACCTCGGTGCTGTCGGATCCGGTGGCCGTGAATCAGACCAGCGCGAACAGTAGTGACTCCGGAACTCGCACACTGGCATTGGTCTTCGGAGCCACGACGGTCCTGCTCGGTGGCGCTCTGCTGACGCGAACGGCGGCGCCCCTGGTGAGGCGCCGCCGTTCGCAAGAAGAGCTGTGACTAGACGATCAGACCTGCGGTCTGGGTACGTGCACGGTCGAAGCGGGCCGAAACGTCGTTCCAGTTGACGATGTTCCAGAATGCCTTGACGTAGTCGCCCTTGACGTTCTGGTAGTCGAGGTAGAAAGCGTGCTCCCACATGTCGAGGAGCAGCAGCGGCGTGAGGCCGATGGAGATGTTGCCCTGCTGATCGTAGAGCTGGACGATGATCAGACGCTGTCCGATCGAGTCCCACGCGAGGATGGACCAGCCGGAGCCCTGGATGGCGTTGGCGTTCGCGGAGAAGTGAGCGCGGAAGAGATCGAACGAACCGAAGTTGTCGTCGATCGCTGCGGCGAGCTCGCCTTCGGGCTTGTCGCCACCGTCAGCGCTGAGGTTGTTCCAGAAAACGGTGTGGTTGGTGTGGCCACCGAGGTGGAACGCCAGGTTCTTCTCGAGCAGGTTGGCCTGCGCTGCGATGGTGTCGTTCTCACGAGCCTCGGCCAGCTTCTCGAGTGCAGCGTTGGCGCCGGCAACGTAAGCCGCGTGGTGCTTGTCGTGATGCAGCTCCATGATCTTGCCCGAGATGTGCGGCTCGAGGGCTGCGTAGTCGTAGGGGAGTTCCGGCAGCGTGTAAACAGACACGAGGGTCCCTTCTTTGCGGGCTGGTGAGCCCTGGTGCTTTAGAGTGCGTCGATCACCGGTCACGGCGTGACGTCACTCGCGTATGTGCAAATCATTCTTCGGGTTTCCACCCAATAACATTCGTACACCGTCCGCAACAGTCCGGCTCAGGTAGTAATCACCAAAGAATAAAGTTTGGTTAACCGAACTTAGTTGGATCTAAGGGTAAGCTAATATGCGCAAATTCGTCGTAAAGGTGAACGGAACCTTAAACTTGCGCGATGCCCGCACCAGTTTTCCTCCCGGAATCACCAGAGGCGGCCGCGCCTCGGGTGAATCTTCCGGGCGCTGACCTGCTGCGAGCACTGGCGGTTGCCGCCGTGATCTACTCCCACATTTCTTTTTACGTCATCGACGATCTCGGCTCGGGTTGGTGGGTGATCGACGTCGTTTACGGCGTTCTGATCGAGCCCGCCGAACTCAACCAGCACCTCTCTTTTGTCGGCGTCGCGGTATTCATGATGCTGACCGGCGCTCTGGTGACGCGGTCCGCGATTCGTGACGGCCCCGGAAAGTTCTTGACCAACCGATTCAGCCGCCTGCTGCCCGCATTCTGGGTGGCAACCGCGATTGCCATTCTTCTGGTCCGCCTCGGAATCAACGGAATGTTCAGCGGTCAGGAAGGTATTTCCGATACCGAAGCGTTGATGAGCTTTTTTCTCGGCGGATTCTTTCTCAAGCCCGAGGTAGCGGTTCTCGGAGTGACCTGGACGCTCACCGTCCAGTTCCTCTTCTATCTCGCCTGCGTCGCGGCTCGACCGATATTGCGTCTGCGTCCAATCGTCATGCCGCTCGCCGGCGGAGCACTGTGCTCACTGGTGCTGCTCTACAACGTCTACGCGCCGTTGCCGTACACCGTGCCGATGCTGTCCAAGATCGCCGCGACGCTGCCGGCTGTCTTCCTCGGTCAGATCATGTACCTCGCGTGGGCCAAGCTCGCTCCCGGCCGCTGGCTGATCGTTGCCGTCCTCGTTCAGATGCACGTCATCATCGTGGCGACCCAGTTCCGCGTCTACTGGGCCGGCGAGCACTACCTGTGGACCATTTCGGTAGTCGCCGCAGCGGTAGTTCTCATCGGCCGCTACGACGGTGTCCCGACGCGCTGGTCGGTCGTGAAATGGCTTTCGACGCGCAGTTACATCATCTATCTCGTGCACACCCTGATCCTGTACCGCGTTGTCGAGAACACCGTTTTGTACGTCGGACCGACGCTGGCGTTCGCGCTGTTTCTTCTGGCAACGGCCGCGGTAGCAGAAATCGGCTACCGGTGGGTGGAGCTGCCCGGCGCCCGCGCGGTGACGGCGTGGCGAAACAGCCGCTCGCGCGTAGCATCGAAGCATGAGCTGGTACGACGACATTCTGGGACGAGCGTCCGCAAAATCCACGCTGATCGCGCCTGAGGACGCCCTGCCCGGGCGAGAGCAGAAAATGCCGGTACCTACCGCGCACTACGTCAACGGGCATCCGTTGACGCCGCCGTTTCCGGCCGAACTGCAGACCGTCGTCGTCGGGATGGGTTGTTTCTGGGGCGCCGAGAAGGAGTTCTGGCAGCTTCCCGGTGTGTACACAACCGCTGCGGGTTATGCGGGAGGCTTCACCCCCAACCCGACGTACGAAGAAACGTGCTCCGGACGTACGGGTCACACCGAAGTGGTGCTGGTGGTCTTCGATCCCGCAGTGATCTCCTACGAGCAGATCCTGGCGCACTTCTGGGAGAACCACGATCCGACGCAGGGGATGCGTCAGGGTAACGACCAGGGCTCGCAGTACCGTTCGGCGATCTTCACGACGTCCGCCGAGCAGGAAGAAATCGCTCATGCGTCGGCCGTCGCTTTCGGTGAACGACTTGCCGAAGCCGGATACGGCGCGATCACCACCGAAATCGGTCCGCTGCGCGACTTCTTCTACGCGGAGGATTACCACCAGCAGTATTTGGCGAAGAACCCCGGCGGCTACTGCCCGGTGCATGCCACCGGCGTCAGTTGCCCGGTCGGATTGCTCCGTCAGGATCAGGTTCCGGCGCAGACGGACATCCTTCCGCCGAGTGAATAACTGGACAGGTGTTGGAGGACACATGTGATTCAGCTCGTTAACACTTGCAACTAGATCGAAACAAAGGGAATCTCGATGTAAGAGTGTGTCGTCGAGAGAACTGAGCTAATAATGTCAGGTAGTACGCGAGGAACTGCGTCGCTGCTCCGACGCACCATTCATGTAGGCCACGATCCGATGGTTCGCCGCAGTGATCGGATCGAAGGATTCATGTCCTTCGGTCTGATCATTTTCGCGATTCTTCTGCTGCCTCTCGCGGTATGGGCAGGGGCTGCGACGGCTTCGAGCCAGAACGCACTGATCGCCAAACAATCCGCCGAACTACACAGCATTTCGGCGACGACGACTGCAGATTCGACGCAGACCACCGCCTCGACAGCCGATTACATTGCGCCGACCACCGAAATGGCCAGCGCGCAATGGAACTGGAACGGTGAGGTTCACACGGGTGATGTCACTGTCGACTCGGCGACGCCCGTCGGCACCGAGGTCCCCATCTACGTCAACGATCACGGCGACAAGACCGTAGCTCCGATCACGCAGAGTGCTGCCGACGTCGCAGCCGTGGTCACCGGGGTTTTCACCTGGTTCAGCGTGATGTCCCTGTTGGTCATCGCGTTCATGCTGGTGCGGGTCTTTCTCGATCGTTCCCGCTCGGCCCAGTGGGACCGAGACCTACGCGCGTTCCTCGACGCGAACGCGCTGTAGATCCCGGACCTTTCCTCACTGCAGTTGGGGCATGACCTCGCTTGCGACGAGTTCGAGATGATCCAGATCGGCCAGATCGAGAGTCTGCAGATACACGCGCTGTGAACCGGCCTCGGCGAAAGTGCCGATCTTGTCGACCAACTCCGAAGGTGTTCCGGCCAGACCGTTCTCACGTAGCTCGTCCACGTCGCGTCCGATCGCTTCGGCGCGCTTCTTGATCTCCGCCTCGTCGCGGCCGCAGCACAGGACGAGAGCGTTGGAGTACACCAATTCGTTCGGATCGCGCTTGATGTCGATGCAAGCCTGACGAACCCGCGCAAAGATGTCCTTCGTTTCCGCGAGGGACTTGAACGGGATGTTGAACTCGTTCGCGAACCGAGCGGCGAGCGCCGGAGTCTTCTTCTTGCCCGTGCCACCGATCAGGATCGGCGGACCGTCGACCTGGTGCGGTTTGGGAAGCGCGGGAGAGTTCTTGATCTGCACGTGCTTACCGTCGTAGTCGAACGTGTCGCCGACCGGCGTACGCCACAGGCCGGTCACTACGTCGAGAGTTTCCTCGAGCAGTTCGAAGCGATCCTTGAGCGCCGGGAACGGGATGCCGTACGCCTGGTGCTCTTCCTCGTACCAGCCGGCACCGATGCCGAGGTCTACGCGGCCACCACTCATCTGATCGACCTGTGCGACCGAGATGGCCAGCGGTCCGGCGTGACGGAACGTAGCCGACGTCACCAGAGTGCCGAGGCGGATGGTGGATGTTTCGCGGGCGATTCCGGCGAGCGTGATCCACGCGTCGGTGGGTCCGGGAAGGCCGTCGGAATTCATGGCGAGATAGTGGTCCGAGCGGAAAAATGCGCCGTAGCCGAGTTTTTCGGCGGTCTGGGCAACAGTCAGTAGTTGTTCGTAGGTAGCGCCCTGCTGGGGTTCGGTGAATATACGCAGCTCCATGACTTCTACTCTGCCACTATTTTGCGGAGGTCGGGACGACGGCACCGACTTGTCCGGCGCCGAAACACAGCGTCAGTCCCGGCGTTGTCGGCGTGATCTTCACACTGTTTCCGTGGCCGACCAGGCGCACGAATGCCGAGTGCAAACCCTGCGTCACGGGTACCGATACTGCGTCACCGGACTCCAACGCAACATCGATCGTTCCGTCGGTGCTCGCGAGGTAATTGAGCTGCACCGTCCATTCCCAGCCGGCCAGGGGGCCGTCGAGGGGGAGTTCGGTCGGGCCTTCGGCACGGGTGCCGCAGTTCGGTGCCGCTCCTTCGGGAATAATTCTCGTCCAGGTCACTTCGGCATCGACAATCCGTCCGCTGTCGTCGATGGTGCGCAGAATCGGAGTGCTGGAAGAGAATTCGGGGCGATCAGGCAGTGGCGCGAGAACATTGCTTGCCAAATTGTTCGGAAAGGCGACGGGAAGGAGCACTTCGATCGCGACGGGTTGCTCGAGCAGTGGAGCATCCTCATTCTGTGACAACGACATTCGCGCGTTGGCGAGGTAGTCGCGAGTCGGGTTCTCGCGCCAGATGTCGACGAACGTGACGGTCGAGACGAGCGAACTGACCACGAAGAGCGCCGACAGGCCGGCGGCGACTGCGACGGGTATTCGGGCCGGACGTCGCCGGGGCGCGGCGAGAATCAGAGCGGCGGCGAGGGCGAACACCGTCGCCGAATCCGTGAAGTAACGCAAGGTCTGCGCCAACTCGTACGTGGTGTCGGCGTCGGATCGGGTAGCGGTCATCGCCACGACAGAGGCCAGGAAGTACAGCGCCGCGGCGACCCAGATCCAGGCAGCGCCGCGTCGGGCACGCACGGTCATCACGACCGTCGTCAGCAGCGCGGCCCAGGCCGCGGCCACCAAGACCGTCGGCGGATCGGCCCAGGCGGGGCTGGGGATCCACCGCTCCCAGCGCCAGGGGCCGCCGAGAAGGGTGGGAAGCATCCCCAAAGACGTGCCGTGATGCAGCAGTTCGGTGGACATGGAACGGCCGTTGCCGGTGATCGGAGATTCGACAGTTGTCAGATACACCGGAATCCAGATCGCGAGCACGGCGGCGCAGGCCGTCCACAGGCGTCGGCACTTCGTGACCGCACTTCGTATCGGCGTTCCTTCACCTTGTGTGCGCAAGTACAGCACCAGAAAAGCGAGTGCCACGAACGGAACGAGCACTGCCTTCTCGAAGAACAGCAGAGAGACGACAAAAACCGCGGTGCCCGAGAACACGTAGCGCACATGCCCGGTGCGGTACAGCTTGATCGCGTCCCCACACGCCCAGGCAAGCGCGATCTGAAGCGGCAAGGCGTTGAGTGCGGCCGCCCACCACGAGAACGACGGAAGGGTCAGCGGGACGAAGAGATACAGGATCAGCGGAATCAACAGCGCCGGTCGCCAACCAAGGACCAACCGAAGAGTGCGCAGAAGCGCCAACGACGCCGCGGCCTGGCCGATGACGAGCAGCGTTGCCGACAGCGCCCAGTTGTACGGCGCGATGCGGGTGATCAACCCGGTGAAGAAGAAGGCCGCGGGCATGAAGTGACCGTCGTGGTCGTAGAGCAGGAGTTCGCTCGAGAAGAGAGGGAAGCGTCCTCCGCGGCCCATCAGGATGAGGTCGTCCCAGTAGAAGTAATTGCTCGAGGCAACCCAGGCGCGAATGACGAGCTGACATCCGATCAACACGAACGCGAGCTGCGCGACCCGTTTCGGGGTGAACGTCAGAGTTGGCTCGGGCTGTGGAGAAGTCATCGACGGTCATGCTTCCAGGTGTGTCAAAAACCGACTTCCCCCAAAAAAGGGATAACGGTCTTTTCTGTCTTTTCGGGAGCAATTTCTGAATGGATTGTGAACTTTGCCGGGATAAATGACGCCGACGCCCAAAAGTTCACTGACCTGCGGTGTCAAATTCATCCTCGAGCCTGTGCATCGTTCGCTAACACCTGTCAGCAAATTCTCAGGGTCTTGCCCGTGACCTGTGGATAAAGCCCGATTCATTCATCCAGAACTGTGGATGAACCTGTGGAAACTGTGGATAACTCGAGTTTTTAAGTGGCGGAGGTCACATTATTCGAACAATGCAGGTGAACGCGGTGGAGGTTCGATCACAAATCGGGAGTGAATCCATTTGCTGCCGTTACCGATACGGCGTGACAGAATCGAAGTTGTGAGTGTCGTTCAGGTCTGCGCCCGGTGCGCCGCACGCTGGCCCGTAGTCGGCGGCCCCACGCAGTGGTGCCCGCGCTGCAGCGGCGTCCTGCTGATCCCCACCCGCACCGAGATCTACCAACCACCCAACCGTCGTGGCTTCCGCTGGATCGCGCGCTCACCGTCCGACCCACGCGGCGTGGGGGACGCACCAGTGCGTCGTAGCCTCACCACCCCGCGCTACGACGCCGTCCCGCAGTGGGGGCTCCAGGACATCGTCGACACCTCACCGGTGCCGCCCTCGCGAGCGGACCGGATGGCCGACAGAGTCGGGCCGTTGCTGACACTCGCGACGATTCTCTACGGACTCGCTGTGTTCGCCGAACTGGGCAGATACGCGATCCTGGTGCGTAACCGCACCACGCTGATCCCGCAGTGGCTTCTCACGGTCTCCGACGCCGCCGTGTACTTCACTCAGTTGGGTGGACTGCTGATCTCGGTCTTCGCGGCTGTCGCCGGTGTGTGCTGGCTGCTTCGTCGGCGTCATGAACACTTCGCAGGTGCCGGGGAATCCGATCCGCGCACAGCGTCGGAAGTTGTCGTCGGCTGCGCTGTGCCGATCCTCAACCTCGTGATGCCGGCGGTTTATCTCTTCGAGTTGGTCCGCCGCGATCCGCGCGGAACTCTGCTGGTGAAGATCTGGTGGGGCTTCTGGGGATTCAGCGCTCTGCTGCTGGTGGTCAACGCGTACTGGCGATCACGCCCGGGGATTCAGGCAATGGCCGACGGGGTTCTGCTGAACGCCTTCATCGCATTGGTCGCAGCCGTCACCGCGGCGTTGACGCTCGTCGTGATCCGACGGATCGAGCGCAGGGGTTGGCGCGGCGAACCCGAATCGGAAACTCGATGGGTGCCAGTGCCGCGCTCGGTGCTGGAAGAGAAGACGGTGTTGGAAGAGAAGACGGTGTTGGACGAGAAGGAGACCGCTGCCCTGTGAGCCCAGATCGTCGAGGTCCACTCGTCGTTGCGCACCGAGGTGCGTCGGCTGCGCGGCCGGAGCACACCCTCGCCGCCTACGAACTGGCCCTCGAGGAGGGTGCCGACGGGCTCGAATGCGACGTCCGCCTCACCCGCGACGGGCACCTGGTCTGCGTTCACGACCGCAAGGTCGATCGCACCTCCAGTGGCACGGGGATCGTCAGCGAGATGACGCTCGATTCGCTGAGCGCTCTGGACTACGGGTCGACGAGCGAACCGGCCGAACTGCTGACTCTCTCCGACCTCATCACCCTCGCCCTTGATTTCGTGCGCCCGGTGAAGCTGTTCATCGAAACCAAGCACCCAGTGCGATTCGGCGGCCTGGTCGAAGCAAAACTTCTCGCGGAACTGCACCGCTTCGGGATCGCGTCGCCGCCGTCGGCCGATCACTCTCGCGCGGTGGTCATGTCTTTCTCGGCTACTGCGGTCTGGCGAGTGCGCCGTTCGGCACCGCTGCTGCCGACGGTCCTACTCGGTGACGCGTCGCGATACCTCGGCGGTGGTGCGTCGACGGCTGTCGGCGCCACGGCGATCGGGCCGTCGATCAAGGCGCTGCGCGAACATCCCGATCTGGTCGATCGGGCTGCCGCTGCGGGTCGCGCGACGTACTGCTGGACCGTCGACGACAAGGCGGATGTGGACCTGTGTCGTGAGCTCGGGGTCAGTTGGGTGGCCACCAACCATCCCGGGCGCACGAAGCAATGGCTGAGCAGCGTGTAGATTTTGCCCTCGTGGCCAAGAAGAGCAAAAGAAACAGTGGACCGAAGCAGGGCAGCGCACGCGCAGAGAAGCTGGCGGCACGCCAAGCAGAGCGTGAAGCCGCTGCCGGCGCAGTGAACCGCCCGTTCGAGGGCCTTGCCGCCGAGTGCGATCTGGTCGCGCTGCGCGAATTCGTTCCGTCCGCCACGGCACCGTTGCCGGTCATCGGCTCCGACCGTCCCGTCACGTTGGCGACGGTCCTCCCCGGCGCTGTTGCCGCCCTCGTCCGCGACGAGGGCGAGACGGCCACCGGATTTGTCGGTGTCCAGGTTCAAGCGCACTCTGCCGACCTCGGTGCAGACCTCGCCGCTTCGGTGAACTGGATCAAGGACGCGGCCCCCGGCGACGCGCTTTCTGCCGCGAACCCCGATTCCGAGACACCCGCCGTCACCGAGGTTGTCGATCCCTCGGCTCTGCTCGACATCACCGTGCACCAGAACTTCAACTGGTGGATTCCGGAAGGCGTCGAAACCGATCCTGAGGTTGCCGCCACCGTACAGCACGCCAACTCGGCGATCATGCCCTCTGCACGCCTCGAAGGAGACGGCCTCGTTGCCGCGTGGTGGGTCGACGCCGGCGAGAAGGCGCACCTGCGTTGGGTTCGCCCCGAGAGCGAAGACGACCTGATGCTCGCGTTGGCGCGCGTGCACGCGACCGGTGGACTGCACCTGGGTGAGGGCTCGCGCTACGCAGGCTCGTTCCGCACCCACGGCCTGTTGGTCCCCGTCTTCGACCTCGACCGCGAAAAGCATGCAAACGAGTGGGTAGCGGCAACCGTCGAGCTCGGTGAGCGTCTTGCCGAGGCTCTGGCTGTCGCTGCTCCGCTGACCTCGGCCGAGCTGCGCTCGCGCGACGGCCTGCGCGGACGCCAGGTCACGCTGCGCTGATTTTTTCGCCAGAACTATAGGCGTTACGCAAAGTTACGGTTAATGTTGGCGGCATGACTTTGTCGCACGACATCTCCGGTAGCGGTCCCACGCTTGTGCTCGTCCATGGCATCGTCCATCGACGGCAGGCGTGGGATTCGCTTTTGGACCAGCTGACGCCGTATCGCCGTGTGGTCACGGTCGACCTGCCAGGTCACGGAGAGTCCGTGCTGCCCGAACTCGGTCCGGACGTCATGGGACAGCTGATCGACGACGTCAGTGAGTTCGTCAAGGAAGTGACTCCGGCGGGGGAGCGCGCCCACGTCGCCGGAAACTCACTCGGCGGATGGATTGCACTCTCGCTGGCCGCGCGCGGAGACGTCGCGTCGGCGACAGCTCTTTCGCCGGCCGGGTTCTTTGTCAATCACCTCGATCAGGTGCGGGCGATCAACACGTTCCGTGCACTGCGCGGCACGGCCAAGCTCATGGGCGATGGTCTGCCACGTGCATTGCGGTACAAGCTGATTCGCTATCCGGCGCTCGCCGCGTTCTTCGCTCATCCGAGTCATGTCGGTTATGCGGCGGCGTTGGCCGACTGCCGTTCGCTCGTGTCCAACGAACTCGTCGATCTCGGTCTCGAGATGGACTTCGTGTTGCCGCCCATCGTGGATCCCACTGTGCCGGTGACGGTTGCGTGGGGTCGACGCGATCTCATTCTGCCCGTGTACCAAGCGCAGCGCGTGAAAAAGCCGTTCCCGCAGGCGAAGTTGATGGTTTTGCCCGGACTCGGGCACGTGCCGATGACAGATGCCCCCGAGCTGATCAGTTCGATCCTGCTGGCAGGAAGCGAACCGTTCGGCTCGAGGGCAAAATCCGTGAGTGCTGCAGGCTAGATGGTTCCGCCTGCTGCGTTCGGCGCACCGGTGGTGTCACCGACGGTGCTCATCTCGCGGGACACGAAGTCTTCGAGGTCGAACAGGTTGGCGCCTGCGCGGTCCGCGATGGTGAGAAGTGTTGTCATGCTGGCAACTTCCTCGACCTGCTCCTTGAGGAACCACTGCATGAACTGCTCACCAAGGTAGTCGCCTTCTTCGCGGGCAGTGCTCGCGAGCTGGACGATCTGCTCGGTGACCGTCTTCTCCTGCGTCAGCGCGAGAGCGATGGGCTCACGGGCATCCTTGAAGTCGGCCTTCGCGGCGTCGACGCCGGTGAGTTCGACGTTGATGTCGCGATCGAGGAAATACTGAACGATCATCATGGCGTGGTTACGCTCTTCCACAGCCTGCTTGTAGAAGTGCTTTGCCAGCTGTGGCAGGTCCGCATTGTCGAAGTAAACCGCTGTCGCGATGTACTGATGCGAAGCGTTGAACTCGTTGCGAATCTGGTCTCGGAGTAGTGCGTGGAATTTGGTCATGTGAGTCTCCCCAGAAGTCATGAATTCCAAGATAGTGCAGGTCAGAGGCCCTGTCATCCCAGTCTGACCTTATTGTGGTAAGCGTTCCCAAACTAAAGAAGACCTAATTTCTTTTCGAATTCGGTGCGGTTATCCATTGGCCCGAAAGCGAATGTTTCATTTAGGAATGTCCTTTTCACCAGGCGAGTTCCGTGCATTTACCGTCACTTCCCTGTAGTTCCACCTGCACGGTGGCGTGCTCCAGTTCGAATACCTCGGCCAGCAAGGTTTGGGTGGCGGCGAGCACCGTAGTGGGATCGGCGTCACTGGCCGCGGTGACGTGAACGGAAGCAACTTCCATCCCCGAGGTGAGTGTCCAGACGTGCAGATCGTGCGCGTCGACGACTCCCGGGAGTGTGTTGATCTTCTCGAGTATCGAGGTGACGTCGATGCGATCGGGAGCCTGCTGGAGCAGGATGCGGACCGCATGGCGGCCCAGGTTGAAGGCGCGCGGCAAGACGAAGAGGCCGATGGCGACGCCGATGACGGGGTCGGCGTAGCGCCAACCGAAAGCGAGCGTGACCAAGCCGCTGACGAGGACGCCGATGGACCCGATCATGTCCGCCATGACTTCGAGGTAGGCGCCGCGGATGTTGATGCTTTCCTTCGCGCCGCTGCGGAGCATCAGGAAGGCGATGACGTTCATCGCCAAACCGACGACGGCGACTATCGCGACGGGGAGGCCGGGAACCTCGGGCGGATCCGAGAATCGGCTGGCAGCCTCGTAGAGCACCCACCCGGCGACTGCGAAGAGCAGGATCGCATTGGCCAGTGCCGCAAACACTTCCGTGCGGTACATGCCGAAAGTGCGATCCGGGCGCCGTGCTGCGCGCTGTGCGACGAGGATCGCGGCGAGCGCCATGAAGATGCCGAAGATGTCGGTGAACACGTGCGCCGAGTCCGAAAGCAGCGCCAGTGACGAGGTGAAGAAGCCGACCGTCACCTGTAGCACGAACGTCACCAACCCGAGGCCGGCGGCGATCCACAGTTTGTTGACATGCTTGCCGCTGTTGCTGGTCGCAGCCTCGGCGGGAGAGATTCCG
This sequence comes from Rhodococcus sp. IEGM 1241, assembly GCF_033142365.1. NCBI lineage: Bacteria > Bacillati > Actinomycetota > Actinomycetes > Mycobacteriales > Nocardiaceae > Rhodococcus > Rhodococcus sp. IEGM 1241. The sequence goes on along the minus strand of NZ_JAWLSE010000006.1, from coordinate 360,078 downwards.
TGCCCGTGTCCGTGTGACATCGAAGGTCCTTTCGTCGACGTCAGCCTAGACACATATGCATATATGCGCAATAGTGCATGTCTTAAAAACTATGCAACATAGTTGTAAGGTGGCGGCGTAGACCTTCATTTGTCATCGACGCGAGGACCGAGAAGTGGGAAGACATCGAAAATCCGAGCCGACCAGACCCGGCGGGCGCATGGCCGCGGTTTCCGTGGCGACGGGCGCAATCCTGGCGTCCGGCACTTCCATCGGGCACGCATCGCCGCTTCCAGTTGCAGCGGAAGGTCCAGCGCTGGTGTCGGTGCCGGAGATACTCGACCTTGTTCGGACGACGGATCTTGCCGGGATAGCCGAACAACTCGGTAAAACGAGGCAACTCGAAGCCGAACGGGCGGCGTTGGCGAACGAGGCAGAAAAGCCGCGGGTGATGGCCCCCGTCAGCGGGACGATGACGTCCAACTTCGGTCCACGCTGGGGAACAACCCATTACGGTCTCGACATCGCAAACTCGATCGGTACGCCCATCGTCTCGGCGACCGACGGTGTTGTGATCGAATCCGGTCCCGCCGCGGGATTCGGGCTCTGGGTCCGCATCCAGCAGGACGACGGGACCGTCGGCGTCTACGGGCACATCAACGAGGCGCTCGTGGTTGCCGGTCAGAAGGTGCGGGCGGGTGAACTGATCGCGACCGTCGGCAATCGTGGACAATCGACGGGACCGCACCTGCACTACGAGGTGTGGCAATCTGACGGGCAGAAGACTGATCCGCTCGCGTATCTGAATTCCCGGGGCGTGTCGTTCGGGGAGAAGGCCGCGAGCGGCTGAAGTTCTGTCACGACGCGATGGAGGAGCAATGCAGGGGCTGGGCGGACTCGAAGCCGAGGTCATGGATGTGATCTGGCAGTCCGACGACGCGCTCTCGGTCAAGGATCTGGTCGAGATCCTGGGTGAGCGTCGACAACTCGCGTACACCACCATCCTGACCGTCGTGACTCATCTCTACGACAAGGGCTGGGTGAGTCGTGAGAAGAAGAGTCGCGCCTACTTCTATCGGCCGAGTCGCAGCCGTGAAGAGGCCACATCCAGGGCACTGCGCGAATTGTTGGACAGCAGTTCCGATTCCGCTGCCGTGCTGTTGCACTTCGCGAAGACCATGACGGACGCTGAGAACGAGGCCCTGCGCCGAGGACTTTCCGGGGAAGGTGCGCAATGACACTGGCCTTGCCGATGCTTCTCGGTGCGGTATTCGTCGGATTCTTGGTTCCGAGAGCGTTGCGGGCCGTTTCCTCGGTGTTGTCACCGACGGTGCTGCTCGCGGCGTGGCTCGGCAGTATGGCGTCGGCTCTGTATCTCGCTCTCTCCGCGGTCTTGGTTCTGGTGTGGCCGAGCCACGCGCCGGTCGAGGGGCTGGTCGACGGTATCGCTCGGTGTTTCAGCGCCTTCGCGCACGGCACGAGTTCATGGGTGGGTGAGCTGATCACCGGCACAGCCGTTGGTGTGGTGGGTTTGATCGCTGTTCGGATCGTGCTGGCCGGCCGCAAACAGGCACGTGAGCACGCGAGAGTCCGAGATTTCCATCGTGATGTTCTCTCGATCGTCGCGCGCCGCGACAACTCGGAGTCCGACGTGTTGTGGTTGGATCATCCGCTGCCGATGGCCTACAGTGTCGCCGGAAAGCCTGGATTTGTTGTTGCGACACAAGGCTTGTCATCCGCTCTTACCGGGGGCGAGCGTGACGCGGTCCTCGCGCACGAGCGTGCGCACCTGAGCGGCGGTCATCACCGAATCGTCGGTGCCTGTGAAGTCTTGGCCGCTGTTCTGCCGGGAGTGCCGTTGTTCGCGGCGGCACCTGCTGCCGTCGGCGCGATCGTGGAACTGTCGGCGGACCGGCACGCCGCTCGCGTCACCAGCCCGGCTGCAGTGCGTTCCGCCCTTGCCGTGGTGTCGAAATCGCCGCTTCCTCAGCCGGACTGGAGTTTGGGCGATCGCGGCGGCGCGACCGCAGTGCGATTGCGTTCCCTGGTCGACGGCGACGTGGCGTCGCCTCGGCGACTGACCTGCGCGGTCGCGGCGTGCGTGCCGGCGGCCGTCACGACGGCCGTTGCCGCAGCCGTGACGGTGGCCGTCTCCGCCGGTATCTGCGCTGTTCTGACCTGATCATTGCTCCAAGGCTGAGTCGATCTGGGCTTTCAGATCTTCGTAGCTCGGCATCTGGGCCAGCTTCACGTCGTTGAGGAACAGCGTCGGGGTGCCCTGGACGCCAAGGCGTTTGCCCTCGTTGAAGTCGCGCTCGACCCGCTCGCGGACGCCGCGGCTGCTGAGGTCGGATTCGAATCGGGTCATGTCCAGGCCGAGATCTTGTGCGTAGGAGCGAAACAGTGCCTCCTGCGATTCGGCGGATTCACCCCACTGCGACTGAGTCTCGTACATCCGTTGATACATCTCGACGAACTTGCCCTGGCGAGATGCGGATTCGACGACCTGCGCCGCGAGAGTGCTGTTGGTGTGACTCGGAATCGGAAAGTATCTGATGCCGAATGTGATTCGATCCTCGTACTCGGCTCTGATTCGCTCCATCGTCGGGTACAGCGCGAGGCAGGCCTCGCATTCGAAGTCGAGGAACTCGACAAGATTCACTTTGTCGTCAGCGGCCGAGGTCAATCGGTACGCGTCGTCGGTCAGGACGGCGGTGGATTGTGCTGCCCGATCGGTGCTCTCGTTGTCCGCCCTGATCGGATCGACGGTGATGAACGTGATCAGTGCTACCGCGAACAACGCGATCAGGGCGGCGGATATCTTCATGCTTCTGGACACTGCTGTGTACCTTGACCTTCCGTCGAATACTTAAATACTATCCAACATAGTATTTAGGTGTAGAGTCGACGGTACCCGAAAGGATTCGAAGGAGGGTTCGCCCGTGAATCGGAGGTGAACGGTCTGGCGCCGCCGTCGATCGGACAGATGTTGACCTGGGACTCCTCGTCCCTGTCACCTCTTGTTCTACTGGGAGCTTTTCTGGCGCTTTGGTATTGGCGGTCAATGCACCGTGTGCGTGCGCGGGGACGGCTATGGCCCTGGTATCGAACTGCATGTTTTCTGGCCGGATGCTTGCTGTTGATCGCCGTGACCGGTTCGAAGGTCGAAAGTTACGGGAACGAACTCTTCAGTGTCTGGATGTTCCAACATTTGACGCTCTCGATGGCGATCCCGCCGCTGTGGGTGCTGGGCTCGCCAGGACTGCTGCTACTGCGTTCGACGTCGCATCGAGGTCCCGGGAGAAATGTTCTGGCGCTTGCACTGTCGGCATTGCGCAGCCGTCCGGCACGGTGGATGTTGCACCCCGGGTTCACGATCCCGGTCTTTCTGTTCAGCTACTACGGGATCTACCTGTCGCCGATCTTCGACGCCGTCTCGGGATTGCCGGCCGGACACGTCTTTCTCGAAATCTTCTTTCTCGCCAGCGGTCTGCTCTTCATCATGCCCGTGCTCGCCACCGGACCACTGCCGGTGCGGCAAAGCTATCTCGGCCGGTGTTTCGACCTTTTCGTGGAGATGCCGCTGCACGTGTTCATCGGAGTCGTCCTCATGATGGCGACAAAGCCGCTGCTGACCACGTTCGTGAATCCGCCTCCCGAGTGGGGCGTGGACGTGATGCAGGACCAGCAGTTGGCCGGTGCCCTTGCGTGGTCGTACGGTGAGCCCGTCGCGCTGGTGGTGGTCGTGATCTTCGCGATGCGCTGGAACCGGGACGACAAACGGATGAATGCCGCCCAGGACCGCCGCGCCGAGATCGACGGCGACAGTGATCTGGAGGCATACAACAACTTCCTCAGATCACTGAGCGCCGCCGAGCGGCCGGAGACTCGGTAGGCCGGTGGCCCTCAGACGCCGCCGCCGGCGGGCGTCGGCGCCATTGCGTCGGCAGCTGCCGGTGTGTTCATCTCGCGTGCGACAAACGTTTCGAGGTGGAAGAGGTTGTCGCCGGCACGGTCGACGATGGTGAGAAGTGTTGTCATGCTTGCAACTTCCTCGACCTGCTCCTTGAGGAACCACTGCATGAACTGCTCGCCCAGGTAGTCGCCGGTATCGCGCGCGGTGCGCGCCAACTGCGTGATCTGCTCGGTGACCGTCTTCTCCTGCTCGAGTGCCAATTCGACCGGAGCCCGGACACTGTCGAACTTCGTCACGACGTCGTCGACACCCGGTACGTCCACGTCGAGGTCGTTGTCGAGCAGGTACTGGATCATCATCATCGCGTGACCGCGTTCCTCGGTGGCCTGGCTGTAGAAGCGCGCGGCCATCTGCGGAAGATCGTGTGCATCGAAGTACACCGCTACCGCGATGTACTGCTGCGATGCAGTGAACTCGTTACGGATCTGCTGACGCAGCAGAGTGGTGAATTCGCTCGAGTTCTTCGCCTGTGTCATCCCAACAGATTACTGGGTCGGCGGCACGGACAGGGAGCTACTTGTTGTCGAGCTGATCGATGATGAAGTCGAGAGTTTCCGGCCGGTATCCGTAGACGAACGAGTCCTTTTCGCCGACGTACCAGTCGCCGCACTGAAAAGAACTGCCCTTCTCGACCCCCGTCGGCCACCACTGTGCGGACAGCGATGCCGGACGAGTTTCGACGGTAGGTCGTGCGATGCAGCTGTTGTAATCTATCTCCGTGATGTTCGCAGTCATTCGCAGGATGCGTTCGTTGCCGGTGGTGCGGATGACCTCGTCGATACCCGTCGCGCCGGCGGGAACCCAACTCGGCAGTGTGTCGATTCCGTTGGATGCTTGTGCAAAAGAGAAGGTTTCGGTTTTCTTGTATGCCTTCGACTCGTCGAACTTGTCGAAGGTGCCCGAGCAGGACGTGGCCAGTAAAGCCGCTCCGGCCGAGGCGGCGATGACGGCGGCAGTGCGGAATCGGCGGTGTGCTGTGTTCATACCTTCACGGTATTTTTCCGCCGGCCGTTCCGCGTCCTGCCGGAAAGCGATTTGTTCGCTCGGCCTGTCCTCCCGGGGTACTACCGAAACTCAGGGCGATCACCCCGTGGTGATCAGATCCTGCGGAATCTGCTGATCGTTGGCCAGGGCGTCGAAGAACTGCGAAGCGCGTGCCTTGTCCCACAACAACACGTTGCCCGACCCGTCCACGTCCTCGAAACCGGCGACCGGAACCGTCGTGGTGGTCATCCCGCCGCGAAGCGCCCAGGCGAGTGAGGCCAGATTCCAGATGTGATCGCCCTCGTCGACCTGCAAAGACTTGGCCGTATCGGAGACGAGCGGCCACAACCGGAACGGATTGAGGAACGTACTCGGACTCGTCGCCTTCGACAGCAACGCCGACATGAACTGGCGCTGGTTGTTCATGCGGTCGAGGTCTGCGAGCGCGGTTGCTCGGGTCCGCACGAACCCGAGTGCATCCGAACCCTTCAAGTCCTGGCATCCAGCGGGGAGGTTGATTCCGGCCAGCGGATCGTCGATCGCCTGCGTCAGGCATACATTGACGCCACCGACGGCGTCGACGATGCCGGCGAACCCGCTGAATCCGATCTCGGCATAGTGGTCGATGCGAAGTCCGGTTGCCTCCTCGACGGTCTGCACCAGCAAGGGGGCACCACCGAAAGCGAAGGCGGCGTTGATCTTGTCCGAGCCGTAGCCGGGAATCGGAACGTACGAATCGCGGGGGATGCTGACCATGGTCGTCTTCCCGCTCTTGGGAACGTGGACCAAGATGACCGTGTCAGTGCGCTTGGGGCCGGTGTCACCACCTGTCGCAAGCGCTTGCTCCTGCTCGGGTGTGAGTCCCTCACGACTGTCGGAGCCGACGATCAGCCAGTTCGTACCCGGAGTATCGGCGACGCGTCCCGCGTAGTCGGGCAGCGCGTCGATTCGATTGAGCGAACTGTCGACGTAATAGACCGCACCGGCCAGCGCGAGCAGCAAGACCAACAACGTGATGCCGATACGTTTACCCCAGCTACGACGCTTGCGTGGGCGTCGCTGCTTCGGGGGTTCAGGAGGGCGAGGCGGGGCGTTCGGCGGGGTTCGGCGCGGCGGCGCGGGTGCGTACTTCGCCTGGCGGTGCGGATCCTGACGCGGCGGCCCCTGCCTGCGGGGGTCGTCCTGGAACGGTTGCGGGCGTTGGGTCGGCGCCCAGTCCTCACGCCTGGGTTGCTGCGGCGCTTCTGGTGGGACCTGTGACCAGGCCTGATTGGCCGGATTCTGCTGCGGTGGACGTCCGTCGCGGCGAATGACCGTCGGCCCTTCGGGCGGCATCGGTGGGCGCCGCTGCGGGGGTGGGCCCTGACGGGGTGGCATCGGTCCACGCGGGGGCGGCTGGCGCCGCGGAGGTGGCCCTGGCGGCTGGCGCCGCGGAGGGCGCTGAGGATATTCGGAGTCGCCGGTCACCAGTTCACGGTACCGGTCACGGCAGCCAGGAGACGTGATCGCGCAGGAGGGCGTAACCGATGAACGCCACCATGTCGATGAGCGCGTGGGCGATGATCAGCGGCCACAGCTTGCCGGTGCGCTGCCAGTATCGACCGAACACGAGCCCCATGATCACGTTTCCCACACCGCCGCCGAACCCTTGGTAGAGGTGATAACTACCGCGCAGGAGCGAGGACGCGAGCAGAGATTTGTTCTCGCTCCAGCCGAGTGTTCGGAGGCGAGTGATCAGGTAGGCGACGACCAGTACCTCTTCGGCGCCCGAGTTCGCGATTGCGGACAGTACGAGGATCGGAACCCGCCACCAGTGGTCGTCGAGCGCGCTGGCTTGGACGGTGAGGTTGATGCTCAGTGCCTGAGCGACGAGGTAGAACAAGAGTCCGGGGAGGCCGATCACAGCGGCGAGGCCGAATCCCGGAGCTATGTCGCGACCGAATCGAGGTTTGGGAGTCAGGCCCGCAGCACGTGGACCGATCCCCGAACGCCACAGTAGATAGAGTCCCAGCGCTGCCCACGCGAGAAGCTTTGCAACGCCCAGTAATTGGCGCGCCAGGTCGATCCAGTCGATGGCAGCGCGCGACGGGTTGAGTGCAACCGTCTGATCCGAGAGCGCAACCGGCGTCGCCAAGGATTCGGCGAGCGAAAGGATCCCGGACAATCCGCTGAGCCCGAAGGTGACCAGCAGAACGATAGTGATCTCGATCCGGATTCCGCGTCTGGCGGCGGGATCGAGTTCCGGGTCCGTTCGAACGGGAGACGGCGGCCGTAACCAGGTGCGGACGGTTTCGCGGGCATTCACCCGCGCAACGCTAGCCGTTTGCAGCGCCACCCGATCGGAGGCCGTTGAGGAAAGGGCACCCGACAAGCATTCGGATGGCACGGCTCAGCGCGGGAGCGTCGTCGACGGGGTTGGCGAACGGCATCCACACGTCGCGGTCGCCGGTGTGATCCTCGACCCGCAGGCGCAGTCCGTAGCGGTCGATGCCGAGTGGGCGAACGCGTCCGGTGCGCATGTACGGGGGAAGCTTGCGCACGAGCAGGTCCACGAGATCGCGGTGGTCTTCGTCGAGATGCTGCAGCCACGCCGTCTCCATTTCCCAGAAGGGATCGGGGCTGGCGTTCAGCAGTTCGTCCACGGCGACGGGCTCTGCCCCCGTCGAGTCGGCGACAACGGCCGAGGCCAGGCTCAGGCGAAGGAGGACCGAGGTGTGGCCGATGTCGAGGAGCCCCGGATGGGGGTGTTCGGATGCGACGTCGTCGGCGAGAACGCGTGCCTCGTAGTCGGGCACGGCGTGTAACGAGCCGCGAAGCCACACGAGGGAGCGCACGGGCTCACGCAGACGCAGTGGTGCGTGATCGGTGATCTCGAGGACGGCAGGCAGTCCGCCGCCGCCGGAGTTCCAGGCCAGGGCCGCAGCTGCGGAGGCATGTGGGACTGCAACGACGACGTCACCGTTCGAACGCAGGTGATGCACCGACGTGACGGTGGGATCGCTGCCTTCGATGGCGAGAACTGCGTCCTGTGCGCGCACACAGGCGCTGCGGACGCGTTCGGCGGTGGACGGGCCGGTGCTGGTCTTCGTTGCCATGCTGCCCCCTTGGCGGGTGTTCTCTCGAACTCCATCGGATGATGAGGTAACCCTAACCTAAGGCGCTTCGGTGTGAATCGCAAGACTTTTGCGCAACTCGCGTGGAATCCGCCGCCTGCGCCGGGGTTACGGTTTGTCTGTGGCCATTCCTCTTTCACTCGGGCTGCCCGCCCCGAGAAACTCGCGCGGACTTCTCGAAGCACTCTTTCTCCCGGTCGTTCCGGCTTCGGCGCTGATCGGTGGCGAAGCAGCAGGCCGGGTTGTCGTTCGCCTCGATATCGATCCGGAAGAACTGCGTGCGGACACGGAAGCGTCGTACGAGGCCGTCCGTTTCGACGTCGACGTCACCACCGACCAGATCGACGACGCGATCGCGCTACGTCTGCCCGCTCCGCTCGCGGTGTACGTCGACGGCGGCGAAGAGGATCTGACACCCGCCGAAGCGGCGCTGCGCCTGTGTGAAGGTGGACGGATCCCCGGACTCGCCGCCGGTCGTACGCCCACCGAAGTGGCTGATTTCCTGGCGGTACTCGCGCACGAGTCCGTCGGTTTCGTAGCCCGCGCAGCCGACGGCGACGAGGTGATCGCCCTACTGTGTGGCACCGTCGCTGCACTGCGCGGCGACGACGTGCGCGCCGCGATAGTCGATCCGAAGCCCGAAAAACTCGCCGCGCTGATCCCGGAAGCCGCATCCGCGATGCGCGAGGTGCTGCTCACGATCGAGGTTGCAGATCTGCCTGCGGTGGAAACGGCTCTGCGTGCCGCGGGTTTGCAGTGACCGGCGTGGGTCGATGCGTAATCTTTTAGGCGTGCCAAGAATCGCGTATTTCGGTCCGTCGGGAACCTTCACGGAGATAGCTCTCGCCCAGTTGGAGGCTGAGGGCGCGTTCGGCGAAACTGTCGAGCGAGTACCGGCCGGCAGTCCGCCGGCGACTCTCGACATGGTTCGCGACGGTTCCGTGGACGGGGCCGTAGTTCCCTTCGAGAACTCGGTGGAAGGCGGCGTAGCGCCGACGCTCGATTCACTCGCTCTCGGTTCGCCCCTGCAGATCGTTGCCGAAACCGATCTGGACGTGAGTTTCTCCATCCTGGTTCGGGCCGGGACGACCGCCGACCAGGTCCGCACGATCGGGGCCTATCCGCATGCGGGCGCACAGGTCCGCGGATGGATCGCCGAGAACCTGCCCCAGGCCGAGGTGGTGTTGGCCTCGTCCAACGCCGGTGCGGCGCTGGACGTGCAGGCTGGAACGGTCGACGCCGGTGTGTCCACGGCTTTGGCCGGTCAGATGCTCGGACTCGACAGCCTGGCGGACAACGTCGCCGATGTGGGCGGCGCCCGTACACGTTTCGTGCTGGTCACCAAGCCGGCTCCGGTTCCCGAACGGACCGGTGCCGATCGCACCGCGCTGGTGCTTCACCTCGACAACGCTCCAGGCTCCCTGGTGCGCGCACTCTCCGAATTCGCCGCTCGCGGTATCGATCTGACTCGGATCGAATCGCGTCCGATGCGAACGGAATTGGGTACGTACCGGTTCTTCGTGGACTGCGTCGGACACGTCGAGGACTCGCTGGTGGCCGAGGCGATGCGTGCACTGCATCGGAAATCCGGAGTCCGCTTCCTGGGGTCGTGGGCGACAGCGAATTCGACCGGGCCACAACCTCCTTCGGACGAAGAAGCGATTCGGTGGATCGACGAACTCAAGCATGGAGGGGGAGAACGATGACCGGAAGGCTCATCCTCGTTCGGCACGGTCAGACGGAGGCGAATGTCGCCAAACGTCTCGACACCGCTCTGCCCGGAGCAAAGCTCACGCCGGAAGGGTTGGCGCAGGCCGAGACGTTGGGCATCGGCCTGGCTTCGGCTCCTCCTCTGGCGCTCGTATCGTCCTTGGCTTTGCGTGCCCGGCAGACAGCAGGTTTTGTGGAGCAGGCCGCCGGTGTCTCTCTGGACGTGCGGGACGGATTGCACGAGGTGCAGGCCGGTGACCTCGAAGATCGTACCGACGAGGCCGCGCACCGACTGTTCATGGAGACGTTCCATCACTGGCACACCGGCAACCTCGGCGCTCGCATCCCCGGTGGTGAAACGGGATACGACGTCCTGGAGCGATACGTCCCCGTCGTCAATGCGCTGCGCGAAGAATTTCTCGAAGGCTCACGAGACGGCGGCGACATCGTCGTGGTCAGTCATGGTGCGGCGATCCGTCTTGTCGCAGCCCAGCTTGCCGGTGTCCCCGGTCTGTTCGCAGCCAACAACCACTTGGCCAACACCGAGACCGTCGAACTGTTGCCTTCGGTCGACGGCGGTTGGGAGTGCCTGCGCTGGGGAACCGTCAACCCGCCGTTCGAGCATCGACTCATCCCCGGTGCCGACGACGTGATGGGCTGACGGCCGGCTTCACCACCAACCGGTCTGGACGCTCAGTTGGCGCCCGAGTTCAGCGGACAGCGTGCTCACGTAGCTGGCTGTCAGGTGGTGGGAATCGTGATACACCAACACATTTCCCTCCACGACGCGGCACAACTCCGGTCCGCAGACGCCGTCGCTGAGGTCGAGTAGACGGACGTTGGTCAGATCGCCGATCGCCGACGGCGCCGGATTGACGTCGCTGAGCATTTCGGACCGTGGCATCGCGCAGTGATCGGGTGACGTGGTTGTCGCCAGACAGTCGATCGCGCGGTAGGCGACGCCGTCGTGGTGCAACCACGGGGTATCGCGGATGGCAAGCACGTCGATACCGTCGCGCCCCAGTTCCTCCCACACGTGTACGTAAGACTCGGGCGTCACGTCGCCAGGGCCGTCGGAACTCGGCCTGGTTGCCGTCGTGAACACGAAATCGGGTGAGGCGTCGGCCAACTCGGTCAGCACCCCACGCGACCAGTCGACACAATCCGGATAGTCGTTGTCCGACAACGTCTGCATGGAGTCGATGGTGAGCGGGCAGCCCATCTTCAGATACGTGTCGACGCGGAACCCGTGACTCTTGCCGAGTTCGTCGAGTGCAGTGAGCCAGTGCTCGGAGTGCGAACCACCCGCGAGGGCGATGGTTCTGTCGGCGTCGGCGTCGCCGTAGGTGCAGTGGACGACGTCCCGCTCGAGAAAATCGGCGATACAGCCGTCGAGCGTACTGGCCGGAAGGTCCAGTGGCGCATCGAAGATCGAGGGAACCATCGACGCCTTGGGTACTTCGGCACCGTCGGTGAGCGCGAGTGCGCCGGGATGGGTCGGGAGGTCGAGGGTGTCGACCGCCCGCTGGCCCGTCGTCTGGCTGCTCGCGTACGACTGCCAGGCGACCGAAGCGGCGAGGACCACGGCAGCGGTGACGACGCAAGCCAGGACGGTGTACCGGCGCGAGCGGCCTCCGCGCTCCACCGGAACCTCGACCAGGCGCCGGAGTGCAAGCGCCCCCGCGACGGAGAGGGCGATGATCAGTGCCCCGCCGAGCAGGCCGGCTTCGGGGCGTCCGGTGATCACGAGTGCAAACACCAGAATCGGCCAGTGAATCAGGTACAGCGCGAATGCGAACGAGCCGAGCCACGTCAGTGCCGGATGGGCAAGCGTCTTCGACGTCCAAGGCGTGTCGTCGCCGACTCCGGACAGGATCAGCGCAAGAGTGGCCAGCACCGGCACCAGCGCCCACGGGCCGGGGAACTGCTGGGCGCCGTCGAGCACTATGCCGCACAACAGGATCGACGAAAGACCCGCCCAGCCGATCGTCGCTCTGACCGAGAACGGCAGGGATGCGATCTGCCGACTGCGTGTGCTGGTCATCAGAACGGCCAGCAGACCACCGAGTGCCAATTCCCACAACCTGGCACCGGAGTCGTAGTACGCCCAGGCTTGGTGACGTGAAGATTTGGCGAGTGCGTAGAGAAAAGATCCTGCGGTCAGAACCAGAAGGGTGACCGCGAGTGACGGGCGGAAATAGTTGGGATTCACGCGTGAAGCCACATAAGCGATCACGGAGACCAGTGCGATGGCCAGGAGATAGAACTGACCTTGTACGGCCATCGACCACAGGTGCTGCAGGGGAGTGACCGAGCTGTCGGCGGCCAGGTAGTCGCTTGCGGTGCTGGCGAGCTGCCAGTTCTGGAAGAACCCGAGCACCGCGATCAGTTGATCGCCCAGATCGGCCCAGCGTGTGCGTGGCAGCAGCAACGCGGTCCCCAGTGCGGTCAAAATGCTGACCACCGCGATCAGGGGGAACAGCCGCAGAAACACCCGCCGCAGTGCCGGGACCAGGTTGAGTGAACCCCCGGCTTCGGCGCGTCGAACCAGTGAGCCGACGAAGAAGTATCCGGACAGAACCAGGAAGACGTCCACCCCGCCCGATACCCGTCCGAACCACACGTGGAACACGACCACCAAACCGATGGCGAGGCCACGCAGTCCGTTCAGGTCTTGTCGGTGCGGTGTTGTTGCCCGTTCTTCGTTCGGCCGGTCGATCGTGGCGACCGAGCCTTGTTCGCCCGGTGACGACGGTTGACGCGAGAACTGCATGCTGAAGTAAGGCTCCGGGCGTTGAAGGGACGCCCCGAGGTTACCCGGAAGTCTCCGGCGTCGATTCCTCGAGTTCGGTTACCAGCGCGTTCACGGCTTGTCGCAGGCGATGGAGTGTTCCGGAACTGATGGACGTCCACTCGGTGCCGTCGGCAGCCCGAGTAGTCGAACCCACGAGCCGGCCGGCCAAGGTGTCGTACACAGTCACTGCGCCGGTCATGAGCGTCGTCGCTCCCAAACTGTGTGGTATTCCAACCAATTCGGCGAAGGCGGTGCATGTGACGATTGCGCTACCCAGTTGGCGTGCGTCATCTTCGAGTATCCCGGCGTTGATCAAGGCCGAGCTCACGCTGTCTGCATCCGGGCCGGCGCCGAATGCCAGGCTGAGCATCTCGGTCGGTGCGTTGATCACGGCAATCGGCATTGCTTCGGCGCTGCCGAGCGCGGTGACAACGGGTGCAGCTGGTTCGGCGGTGACGCTGCACAATGCGAACGAAGAATCGGTTGAAGTTGCTTCGACACAAAGGAACTTGCCCTGTGCGACGCAGAGGCGTGAAATGCTTCCGCCGACATGCCGACGCAGCGCCAACTCCCACTTGGGGTGGGTCAGGACGCGCAGGCGGGCACTGAGGTCGTGATGGATCTCCCCGCCGGGGAGGAGATCGCGCTCGGAGAGCGAATCTGCCGCGGACTGCATCGCCATACGGTGAGCGCTCGCACTGGCGTGAACCGTCGCGCCACCGAGAACCACGGGAAGCGCATCGAGCCCGAGTCGCTCACGTACATAGTCGATTTCGTCCTGTGACAGGGCGACGACAGGTAAATTCCACCCATCAGGTGAGGTGCCGAGGTCCACCATCAATGCTCTGCAGTTTCGAGTGCGCCACCGATCACGGACGGGATGACTGTTCGGCCGTCGGCGAAGTGCTCGAAGTGCTTCAGGTAATCGGGTGTGTCGTGCTCGGTCTCGTCTTCAGATTGGGCCGCATGACGGCCGCCGGCGATCGGCGCAGATCCGCCTGCGGTTCGGGCCGGATCCACCCTGACGGTATCTGTGGTGCCCTGAACCGGCGAGGTCACGGGGTTCTGGCGCGTGGCGCTCTGGCCGGTGGAGGGATCAGGAAGAGCGTGCCGACCGGTGCTGCTGCTCGACGACGAGCCCGCGAATGCTCCGGCTCCGGTGGTCGCGGAAGCTGCGCTGACCTGTGCCGGTGCCCGGCTTGCCCACGGGGTGCCGAACAGTGATGGTGTGGAAGTGCCGAGTCTTGCGCCGCCGAGTCCCGCGCCGCCCAGTCCGGTGAGTCCTGCTCCTGCCGTCGCGAGAGCTGATGCGGCAGTGGTGGCGCCTGTGACTGCGGTGGTGGTGGCGCTGGTTGCGGTGGCAACTCCACCGGAGATGGCACCGGCCTGTGAGGCAGCGGCGGCAAATACCGGGTTGGAAACTACGGATGCGACAGCAGCGGTGGCGGCGCGCACGGGATCCGCGATTGCGTCAGCGAGCGTGGATGCCGCTTGCACGACGGACTGTCGTGCGGCGCTGCCTGGGCTTTCGGCCGAAGCGGATGCCCCAGCTGTGGGTTCCGCGATGGACGGTGGTGAGTCGAAGTTCTGCTGCACGGCCAGATGGGCCGTTGCGGCGTCGTACGTTTCCATTGTCACCGCCGCTCGAATTTTGAGAGCTTCTTCGGCAGCCTCGGCTGCAGCGGCTCCGCCTACCAGCGCCCCGCCGATGGAATACGCGGCGACCTTGGCCGCTTGAACTGCTGCAATCTCGGCCAGGGACGGCATGGCGAGGGTGGCAACCGTGTACGAACCGGACTGCACCTGGGCCTTACATGCAGTTTCTCCCGCGAGCAACGCGGCAGCAGCAGCCCATTCCTGAAACGGCGCGAACTTGCTCAATGCGGCATCCGCTGCTTCTCCGGACCACCCGGTGCGAAGGTCCGCCATCACGCGAGAGATTGATGCAGCGGTGTCGGTCAGTCCGGACGACACGGTGGACCAGGCCCCGGCCGCCACGCCGAGAGGGACCGGCCCGGCTCCGGCGACCAGTGCTGCGGAGTTGGGTGCTGCGCCCCGTGGATACCAGATGACGCCGGTGATGCCGACCATTGTTCTTCCCCCCAGGAAGTGTGACTGTGTTGCCGAGTTACCGAGTTCGATTTCTGTCGATCAGATCGGTGCGGCTGCCAGGCTGGACTTGGTGAGCTGGTCTTCGAGCTCGTAGGCAGCTGCATTCTTGCGCAGAGCTGCCGCAGCCGCGGTGAGCTCCTCGATTGCCCGATCGGTGGACGAGGCAAGGCTGCCCGAGATGGTGTTGAAGTAATTTGCCGCGCTACCGGACACTTCTTCGGATCCCGCTGGGAGAACGCGTAGCGTCGGCTGCGCAGTAGAGACGATTCCGCGCAATCGCGTCGCCGCGGACTCGAGTTCCATTGCGGCGGCAACTAGGGCTTGAGGGTCGACGTGCATAGTGCCGAACTCCTTCCTGACCAGGGCGGATAAGTGGTCGGGAGGCCGTGCGCACAGCCGTCGATATCCCCCCGCACATACTTTGATGCATACCGCCCGCTTTTGGTTCCCCCCGAAATCGGACGACTTTGCCCTCAGCCCCAGCCGAGTTCGTGCAATCTGTCTTCTTCGATGCCGAAGTAGTGCGCGATCTCGTGGATGACGGTCACGGCAACCTCGTGAACAACCTCGTCCTCGGATGCGCAGATGTCGAGTATCGAATCGCGGAAAATAGTGACCGTGTCCGGCAGGTACCCACCGTAATGAGAATCCCGCTCGGTCAGAGCGACGCCCTGATACAAACCGAGCAGCCCCGGTTCTTCTTCGTCACGTGCTTCGACAAGCACCACGACATTGTCGATTGCCTTGGCAAGTTCGGGCGGAATCAGATCGAGCGCCTCGCCGACCAGTTCCTCGAACCGGTCGGGCGTCATAGTTACCGTCATGGCTTACGACGGCGGAGCTGCGCCGGGCAACGGCGTCGGCAACGACCGACCTTCCGGTGCAGCGGGTGGCGGGACCGGAGCGGCGCCGTTGATCAGGATATCGCCCTTGGCGCTTCCGGTGATCGCGGCAAACCCGCCGGTTTCGACCTCTTTGCCGATCGAACAATTGACTCGGCGGCTGCCGGCCAACCAGCTTTCCAGTGAAATGTTGTCCCAGAACAGTGTCAGCGTCTTGTCGCGAAGCGCGTCTGCGGAACCAAGGTACTCGTTGGACGCCTGAGTGCAGACGCCCTCGAGATAGCGGTCCTGATCTTCGACCGACGGCATTGCGCCCGGGAATTGAGTGCCGAGGTCTATCACCGAAATAACCTCGTATGCATGCGGTTTCGCGCAATCGACCGGATCGGTCGGGAGGTTCTGGTTGATGCCGATGCAGGTGCCGACGTCCCACACGTTCGACTGGTCCTGGTCCGCCACGCGGCCTACGAACGGTTGTAGTTCGCCGGTCGTGGTCGAGAACTGCAAGCCGCAACGCAGTGCGCGCTCACCCGAAGCCCAACCCGATTCGCTCGGGAACATCAGGCCGACGCTGAACTTGCCCTTGGGATCGAACTTCGAATCGAGGTAGGACATGACGATGGGTGTGCAGTGCTCGTCGCGGAGTTCGGCGAACCGAAGGGCGCCCGGGTACCGGGAACCGGGGCCGAACTCGGCGCCGGGGAACACCGAGAGGTCGAGTGGTCCGGCTACCTCGAAGCGGTGTTCAGTTCCGCACTGAACCTTCGACATGTCCGTGCGGTCTCCGCCCGACTCGGTCGCAGGCGTCCAGTTGAGACAGTCGCCGGCTGCAGCCGCGGTGAAGGCGTCGTCGCGAGTAGATCCCGTCGCTGCGGGACCGCCGCCACTGACACTGACCGAGGACGAGTCGTCCTTGTTCAATCCACCGGAAATCGCGATCGTTGCGATCGCGGCGACCACCGCACCTACCGCCACAGCAGCCAGGACCCGACGGGTGCGACTCGCGGAGACAGTTTTCTTCGCCGGCGTCCCCTGGGGATCGGCCGGATCTGGCGACTTCTCGATCTTGTCTTCGGACATCGATTCCATCATGCCTGTTGCCGTGGCGATATCGAACCTTCACTACAAAACTCACAATCGCGTCTGTGAGTATTTTGTAGTCATGAGCGAAAACACCCCACTCGATCCCGAGGCTGTCGAGCTGGCGGGCCGGCTCTTCGACATGGCACGAACCGGTGACGCAGCCGGGCTGGCGTCGTACGTCGATGCCGGAGTTCCCGTCAATCTGACCAACGAGAGTGGCGACACGCTCGTCATGTTGGCGGCGTACCACGGTCACGCTGACGCCGTCGTTGCCCTGATCGAGCGCGGCGCCGACGTCAACCGGCCCAACGACAAGAACCAGACGCCCCTTGCCGGAGCGGTCTTCAAGGGTGAGGATGCGGTGGTGAAAGCGCTGGTGAGCGGGGGAGCCAACCCGAAAGGTGGACACCCGACTGCCGTCGACGCGGCTCGGATGTTCGGACGCGAGGACTACCTGAGTCTGCTCGAATCGTGATCTCCCCCTCTCCGACGTGGACGTGACCGTCGGCGAGCTGCGGTGAGTGGGTAAAGTTCGAAGTCGTGATTGACCTCAAGTTTCTCCGTGAGAACCCCGAAATCGTCCGCGAGTCGCAGCGCACCCGTGGAGAAGATCCAGGACTGGTCGACGCTCTGCTCGAAGCCGACGCGTCCCGACGCGCTGCCGTTCTGACCGGAGACAACCTCCGTGCAGAGCAGAAGGCCTTCGGCAAGAAGGTCGGACAGGCATCTCCGGAGGAGCGTCCCGCACTGCTCGAAGGTTCCAAGGAACTGGCGGCAAAGGTCAAGGAAGCCGAGGCCGCGCAGCACGAGGCGCAGGCCGCGCTCGACGCCGCACACCGCGCGATTTCCAACGTCGTACAAGAAGGTGCGCCGGCGGGCGGCGAGGACGATTACATCGTTCTCGAACACGTCGGTGAGATTCCGAAGTTCGACTTCGAGCCGAAGGATCACCTCGAGCTGGGCGAGTCGCTCGGCCTGATCGACATGGAACGCGGCGCCAAGGTTTCGGGTTCGCGCTTCTACTTCATGACCGGCTACGGGGCCATGCTCCAGCTCGGACTGCTGCAGTTGGCTGCGCAGAAGGCGATCGCCAACGGATTCACGATGATGATTCCGCCGGTGCTCGTACGCCCGGAAATCATGGCCGGTACCGGCTTCCTCGGTGCTCACTCGGACGAGATCTACCACTTGCAGGATGACGACCTGTACCTCGTCGGAACTTCCGAGGTACCCATGGCCGGCTACCACTCGGGCGAGATCCTCGAACTGAACGAAGGCCCGAAGCGCTACGCCGGTTGGTCCTCGTGCTTCCGCCGCGAGGCCGGAAGCTACGGCAAGGACACCCGCGGCATCATCCGTGTCCATCAGTTCGACAAGGTCGAGATGTTCACGTACTGCCGTCCCGAGGACGCCGACGCCGAACACCAGCGTCTCCTAGGGTGGGAGCGAGACATGTTGGCAGCCATCGACGTTCCGTACCGCGTGATCGACGTCGCCGGCGGAGACCTCGGTTCTTCGGCTGCGCGTAAGTTCGACTGCGAGGCATGGGTCCCGACGCAGGGCACTTACCGCGAGCTGACATCGACGTCCAACTGCACGACGTTCCAGGCCCGCCGCCTCGGAGTTCGGTACCGCGACGAGAACGGCAAGCCGCAGACGGCCGCCACTCTCAACGGCACCTTGGCTACGACGCGCTGGATCGTGTCGATTCTCGAGAACCATCAGCAGGCCGACGGTTCGGTGCGAGTGCCCGAGGCATTGGTGCCGTTTGTCGGCACGGATGTGCTTCGCTGACACGCTGAACCAACACAATCAGGGCCGCGACGGACTCCGTCGCGGCCCTTTTCGTACTTTCGTACTGGTAGGTTTGGAACTTTTTCTGAACTGACGAAATATCAACTTTTTCCCGCCGATTGGCGCGGTGACCACCAAAAGCGTTGTCGATGGGCCGCTTTGGCGATAGTTTTGCGTTCAATCGAGTTTCCATACCCTGCTTTTCCATCCCGCGTCTGGTGATACGAGGGTGAGTCCGGGGTGAATTGGACAAGTGTCTTGCCAAAAGTAGTACACGTACTAGTTTTTTCGTTATGTTGTGACGGCGCGCACACGTTTTGTCCGAATCCACTGCTCATGTTTGCCCTTCCGAAGGAAGTGCCCATGCCCCAAATCTCTCAGTTGCGGCGATTCGCCGTGCCCATAACCGGAACCGCCATGGTCGCCGGAATGCTGCTGGTCGGCACGCCCGCGTCCGCGGCGCCTGTTACGACGACCTTTCAGACTGCGTGTCAGGCGAAGTCCGTGCTCACCGTCGACAAGATGACGACCAGTTCCGTTACAGTTGATGCTCCCGAAACAGTCTCTCCCGGAGAAACATTCACCTTCCGGATGCAGACAAATGCATCCTCTTACCCAAACTCTGATTCAGGTGCGACGACGACCAACCTGTCGCGCTTGAAGAACGACTTCACGCTGCCGAGCAACGCGTCCTTCGTCAGCGCGACAATCGTTGCGGGGACTTCGTTCAACCTCGATGGTGTTGCGCCCTCTGTTATTCGAATCAGTGATGCGGGTGTCGAGGACGCAAACGGTCCTTACCTGCGAATTTCAGGTAGTAATCAGGTGGTTGGGAATGGTGCTTCCAACAGCACCAACAGCGAGGGTGGCATCCGAGCTCCCAAAACCAAGAAGAACTTGGACGGCAGCACAAACAGCAACGGCGACAGTTGGTTCAGGTTGCCAGCGATAGACGTGACTATGGTCGCAGGCGCATCTGGCGTAATTCAACCGACAATTCGAACGGCTGGTACTGCCGCCAACTACGGCGACGACAAGAATTTCAATACTCAGCTGGCTCGCGCCAGTTTCCTTGGTGGCACGCAATGGGCGCCGACCAGGTGCAGCCCGCGCGATGCAAAGGGAAATGCGAACCTGAACGCGGGCGCGGGCCCGCTCGCCACAATCAGCATTGCTTCGGCTCCGGTCGATGTCGAGACCACGACGTCACTCTCGGTTCCGGCTACTGCCATCACAGGTACGGCGGTTGATCTGACGGCGACGGTTGCTCCGAACAATGCTGTCGGCACGGTGCAGTTCAAGTCGAACGGCACGGCGATCGGTTCACCGGTGACGGTGACTGGTGGTGTTGCGACTCTGTCGCACGCGTTCGATGCTGCTGGTGCTCAGAGTGTTACCGCTGACTTCACCGCTGGTGCTGGCTTCGTGAGTTCGTCGGCATCGGCTCAGACGGTGACCGTTTCTGATCCGGCTCCGGTGGATGTGCAGACGACGACGGCGCTCTCGGTTCCGGCGACGGCAATCACGGGTACGGCGGTTGATCTGACCGCTACCGTGGCTCCCTCGAATGCTGTCGGTTCGGTGCAGTTCAAGTCGAACGGCACTGCGATCGGCACTCCGGTGACGGTGGCTGCTGGTGTTGCGACATTGAGCCATGCGTTCGATGCTGCTGGCGCTCAGAGTGTTACGGCTGACTTCACCGCT
>NZ_JAWLSE010000006.1:330130-339887 GCF_033142365.1 Rhodococcus sp. IEGM 1241 | reverse complement strand
GGTGCAGGGTTTGTGAGTTCGTCGGCGTCGGCTCAGACGGTGACCGTTTCTGATCCGGCTCCGGTGGATGTGGAGACGACGACGTCGTTGTCGGTCCCGGCTACGGCGATCACGGGTACTGCGGTTGATCTGACGGCGACGGTTGCTCCGAACAATGCTGTCGGTTCGGTGCAGTTCAAGTCGAACGGCACTGCGATCGGTTCACCGGTGACGGTGACTGGTGGTGTTGCGACATTGAGTCATGCGTTCGATGCTGCTGGTGCACAGAGTGTTACGGCTGACTTCACCGCTGGTGCAGGGTTTGTGAGTTCGTCGGCGTCGGCTCAGACGGTGACCGTTTCTGATCCGGCTCCGGTGGATGTGGAGACCACGACGTCGTTGTCGGTTCCGGCTACGGCGATCACGGGTACTGCGGTTGATCTGACGGCGACGGTTGCTCCGAACAATGCTGTCGGTACGGTGCAGTTCAAGTCGAACGGCACGGCGATCGGTTCTACGGTCACGGTGACTGGTGGTGTTGCGACATTGACCCATGCGTTCGATGCTGCTGGCGCTCAAAGCGTTACGGCTGACTTCACCGCTGGTGCAGGGTTTGTCAGTTCGTCGGCGTCGGCTCAGACGGTGACCGTTTCGGATCCGGCTCCGGTGGATGTGGAGACCACGACGTCACTCTCGGTTCCGGCGACGGCGATCACGGGTGCGGCGGTTGATCTGACGGCGACGGTGGCTCCGAACAATGCTGTCGGTACGGTGCAGTTCAAGTCGAACGGCACGGCGATCGGTTCTACGGTCACGGTGACTGGTGGTGTTGCGACATTGAGCCATGCGTTCGATGCTGCTGGCGCTCAAAGCGTTACGGCTGACTTCACCGCTGGTGCAGGGTTTGTCAGTTCGTCGGCGTCGGCTCAGACGGTGACCGTTTCGGATCCGGCTCCGGTGGATGTCGAGACCACGACGTCACTCTCGGTTCCGGCGACGGCGGTCACGGGTGCGGCGGTTGATCTGACGGCGACGGTTGCTCCGAACAATGCTGTCGGTTCGGTGCAGTTCAAGTCGAACGGCACGGCGATCGGTTCACCGGTGACGGTGGCTGCTGGTGTTGCGACATTGAGTCATGCGTTCGATGCTGCTGGCGCTCAGAGTGTTACGGCTGACTTCACCGCAGGTGCTGGGTTTGTGAGTTCGTCGGCGTCGGCTCAGACGGTGACCGTTTCTGATCCGGCTCCGGTGGATGTCGAGACCACGACGTCGTTGTCGGTTCCGGCTACGGCGATCACGGGTACGGCGGTTGATCTGACGGCGACGGTTGCTCCGAACAATGCTGTCGGTACGGTGCAGTTCAAGTCGAACGGCACGGCGATCGGTTCTCCGGTGACGGTGACTGGTGGTGTTGCGACTCTGTCGCGTTCGTTCGATGTTGCTGGTGCTCAGAGTGTTACGGCTGACTTCACCGCTGGTGCTGGGTTTGTGAGTTCGTCGGCGTCGGCTCAGACGGTGACGGTCTCTGATCCGGCTCCGGTCGACAAGGCGACAAAGACGGTGCTGAGTGTTCAGGGTGAAGCCAAGGTCGGACTGCCTGTTGATCTCTTCGCGACAGTGTCCGAAGATCCCTCGGACGCCCTGGTGCCTTCCGGCGGAACGGTCCAGTTCAAGATCGGTGGAGTCGATCTGGGCGCCCCGGTCGCGGTTGTGGACGGAGTTGCCAAGCTGCCGCACGTATTCGGAGCAGAAGGCACCTTTGCAGTCTCGGCTGTATTCAGTGGATCCGGTGTGTTCACGTCGTCCACTGCGGAGTCTGTCGACGTCAATGTCACGGTTCCGACCCCGTCGGATGTCGAAAGCTCTACGTCGTTGACGGCTCCGTCCTCGGCAAAGGTCGGCACGGCGGTGCAGCTGAAGGCTGTGGTCAGTTCTTCCGGCGCGACGTCGGGAACCGTCCAGTTCTTCGACGGAACGACTCCGATCGGAACTGCCGTTGATGTTGTCGGTGGGCAGGCTGTGTTGAGCCACACCTTCACCACGACCGGCAACCATTCGATCACCGCGGTCTACAGCGGCGCCCAGGGTGTCACGGGTTCCACGTCGACTGCATCGGTTGTGAACGTCGGCAACGGGGGCGGTGACTTCGGTTCGCTCGGATCGTTGTCGCTGCCGTTCGGTTCCTGATTCTCCGATGATGTGATGCCCCTTGTGCCCCACAGGCGCAAGGGGCATCACTCTTCGCAAATCGATGATTGGTCGTTAGCGGAACTATCGGCAATTCGTGATTTTTTGTCGGTATTTGTCCGAAAAAACTGATACAAGTACTACTTTTGACGGGTACTGTACGGGCGTCCAGCTTCAATTCTGATTTTCGCTCTGTTCGAGTATTCCGAGAGAAGAACCAATGCACATCTCGACGCTCCGGCACTGTGCCGCGCCCCTGACCGGCGCTGCCCTGGTGGCCGGGATGCTGCTTATAGGTGGTGGGCAGGCCGCTGCGCAGACCACCACGACCTCGTTCAAAAGTACGTGCCGCGCATCGGCGACCATCAACGTCGACAAGACCAAAGACGATTCCGTCATCGTCAATGCGCCGACCAAAGTGGTATCCGGAGAGACATTTACATTCACGATTCAGCCGGGCCCGGCTTCATACCCGGACAGTGATTCCGGTGCGACTACCAGCAATCTGTCGAGGTTGAAGTTCGATTTCGAGATTCCGAACAACACGACATTCGTTCAGGCCGCGGTGCTGCCGAACACGGGTAAGAACCTCGATGGGGTTCCGGCAGGCGTGCTGAGGATCAACACGTCGGGTTCAGCCGATTCGGCAGGGCCTCTGCTTCGGTTGTCGGGCAACAACGAAGTCATCGCCAACGGCACTTCGAACAGCACCAACAGCGAAGGGGGAATCCGTGCTCCCAAGCTCAAGAAGAATCTGGACGGATCGTCCAACAGCAACGGGGACAGTTGGTTCCAGATGCCGGCCGTCGAGGTAACCGTCGTCGCAGGCACCGCCGGGACGGCCATCACTCCGAAGGTGCGGACGTCCGGCAGCGCCGGAAGTTACAACGCAAGCGAGAATTTCAGTACCCAGCTCGCCAAAGCAACTTTTCTCGGTGGAACCCAGTGGGCGCCGACCAAGTGTTCTCCGCGGGACGGAACGGGATCGGGGCTCAATCGTGGCGCAGGCGCGCTGGCGACCATCGCAGTATCGAGTGCTGATGCACCCTCGACCACACAGCTCAACCTACCGGCCTCGACATACGTAGGCACCGAGATAACCCTGACTGCAGGCGTTTCCGGTGGAACATCCGGTGGCACGGTTCAGTTCAAGGACGGAGACAACCTGATCGGTGGACCGGTCGCGGTTGTCAACGGCACCGCCGCGCTTCCACACACGTTCACGACGGCCGGCGACCACAGTGTCACTGCCGAATACAGCGGCGTATCCGGAGTCTCCGGATCGACATCGGCGCCCAAGGTGATCAAGGTCCAGTCCGCACGCACTGCGACATCGGTTGCAGTCACCGCGCCCGAGAATTCGGCGATCAACGTGCCAGTGGACTTGAGCGCAACAATCTCACCGACACCGACGGGTGGCACGGTTCAGTTCAAGGACGGATCGAACAATCTCGGTGCGCCGCAGCAGGTTACCTCCGCCCAGGTCAAGCTGACCACCTCCTTCACAACTCCCGGACAGCACTCGATAACTGCGATCTACAGCGGAACAACCGAATTTGCCGGCTCGACGTCAACTCCACAGATCGTCGGAGTCGCAGCAGCAGATTCGGTGACGACAACATTCGTCAACCTTTCCGGGTCGGCTGCGACCGGTGACCAAGTAGCGCTGTCCGCATCAGTCTTCCCGACGCCCACTGGCGGAACGATTCAGTTCAAGGACGGTGGAGTCGATATCGGTGCCCCTGTCGAACTCGTCGGAGGGACAGCAAACCTTACCCACAGTTTCGATTCGGCAGGCAGTCATTCGGTCACCGCGATCTACTCGGGAGCGGCGGGCTTCACAGCCTCGACGTCGCTACCGAAGACGATCACGATCGATGACGGAATCTCCGGCACCACGACGGTAGTCACCGTGCCGGAATCGGCATCGACTCGGAACCCGGTCGAGTTGCGCGCGACGATCAATCCCGCACCAGCGGGTGGCACCGTTCAGTTCGCCGACGCGGGAGTGCCGCTCGGCGATCCGGTTGCCGTCGACAACGGTGTAGCTGTCGTCACCCATTCCTTCACGACGGCTGGAACGCACGCGATCACTGCGCTCTATTCCGGTGATCCGACATCCGCAGGATCGGTTTCGACGGCGCAGAGCATCGAGGTGACGTCCTCCGATGTGGCTACGTCGACAACGGTGACCGTCCCGGCGACCGCCCGGACCGGCGGTGCCGTAGATCTGAAGGCATCGGTTGAACCGAAGCCTTCCGGTGGCACCGTCCAGTTCACGAACGCGGGCTCGCCTATCGGATATCCGGTCAACGTGGTCGATGGTGTCGCGACGCTCAGCCACGTCTTCACGAATTCCGGGTCTCACGATATTGCCGCTGCGTTCAGCGGCGCTGTCGGATTCGACGGTTCCACGTCCGCCCCGGGCACCGTGGAGGTCAGTCTCGCGGATCTCGGCACCGCCACTCTGCTCAGTGTTCCCGGCGAAGCAAAGACCGGCGCCGCCACCGACCTTTGGGCTTCGGTGTTCGAATTGCCGAGTGGGCAGCCTGTTTCGACCGGTGGAACCGTTCAGTTCTCCGACGGAGGGGTCAGCCTGGGTGCGCCGGTGTTCGTATTCGACGGAGTCGCCAAGCTGACACATACTTTCTCCACTACGGGTGCACACGAGATCGTTGCGACCTACAGCGGATCCGAAGGCCGTAACGGCTCGGCAGCGCAGGCACGTTCGATCAACGTGTCGCAGGCGACTGCGTCGGACATCTCGACCGCCACCGTCATATCAGTACCCGGCACAGTCACGGTGGGTTCGCAAATTTCGTTGAGCGCCAACGTCATCGCCTCGGAGACCGCAGGTGGAACCGTGCAGTTCATGGATGGCGACACACCAATCGGTCAAGCGGTTGTACTGGTCAACGGCGATGCCACCATGGGGCATACCTTCGACAAGGTGGGTGCCCACCCGATTACCGCTGTCTACAGCGGTGCTGCCGGATTCTCCGGCTCGACGTCGGCGGCTACTTCCGTCCTCGTCGAGAAGGCCTCGACCGGCAACGGTGGCGGCGGATCCAGTGATTTTCTTCCGTTCGGTTCCTGACCTTCGTGCGTTGCTAGCTGAGGAGTATTCGTGTCTGTGAGAAGAAGTTCCGCGGTTGTGGTGGCGGCGTTGGTCGGCGGTGTATTGGTGGCCGGTGGTGTTGCTTCGGCGGCTCCGTCGTCGTCGCCGCCCGTGGAGAAGAGCGTCGACTTCAAGTTGGGGTGTGACGGCTACGAGCATTTGGCCGTTGACATCTCGGATGTGTTTCATTCGACGGGTGTGACGGTGTCGGCGCCGGAGAAGGTAGTGGCAGGGTCGACCTTCACGTACCGGGTGCAACCGAATGCGATGTCAGTGCCGACAGGTGGCCATGCGGGTCGCAGTGTCGGTAAGTGGACACGACTGAAGTACGACTTCGACATTCCTTCGGGTGTGTCCTTCGTGGATGCGCGAGTGGTGACAGGTTCATCGTCGAATCTGTCAGGTGTGGCTCCGTCGGTGATTCGGATCAACGACGGCGGTTCGCCGGATGGTGCGGGTACGCATCTACGTATTTCGGGGAACAACCAGACTGCTGACTCGAACAACAAGGGCAGCAACGGCCCGAGCTCGAGCAAGAACAGCGACGGCGGAATCGAGGTCGCAGCGGGGAATACCTTCCGGTTGCCGGCGATCGATGTGACGGTGGTTGCCGGTGCCGCCGGCAGCACGGTGCAGCCGAAGTTGCGTGCAACCGACGGTGATTCGGGCTCGTTCAATTCACCGAAAAACGCGTTCACGTTCCTGCAGTACGAGACGTTGTGGCCGGGGTACTGGGAGCGGTACAACTGCTCGCCGCGTGATTCGAACAATGGTGGATTGAATGCCGGTGGTCAGGCGCTGGCCACTGTCAACGTCGTCACACAGGTGGGCACGACAACAACCCTCACATCCGGAACGACGGCCACCGTCGGCCAGTCGACGGACCTGGTAGCGCAGGTCTCGCCGGCGCCGACCAGCGGCACCATTCAGTTCAAGGACGGTGGAACCGACATCGGTACTCCCGTCACCATCGTCAATGGTGTTGCCACACTGCCGCATACCTTCACAACAGCGGGGAGCCATTCCATAACCGCCGCATACGACGGGGTTCTCGAGTTTCTCGGATCCACGTCGTCGGCACAGACGGTGAACGTCGCGGCACCCAATGAACATACGAGTACGTCGGTCACCGTGCCGGCGAGCGCTGTCGAGCAGACCTCCGTCGAGTTGAACGCATACATCTCACCGGCAACCGACGGTGGAACGGTGCAGTTCAAGGACGGTGGGATCGACATCGGAGGTGCGATTCCGGTGACGGCCGGAGCAGCGAAGCTCGGCCACACTTTCACCACAACCGGTGCGCATTCGATCACCGCAGTCTATTCCGGCACTGCAGGTTTCGACGGTTCGACCGCCGAGGCGCAGACAATCGAGATCTCGAGTGCCACGCAAGACACGACCACGACACTCCAGGTGCCTCCCACCGCGAACAAGGACGCTGTCGTCACATTGACGGCAACCGTGAACCCGCAACCCAACGGTGGAACCGTCCAGTTCAAGGACGGTGGAGTGGCGATCGGTGGCCCGGTGGCAGTGAGTGGCGGAATTGCCTCTGTCTCCCACACGTTCACCGCTACCGGCACACATGACATCACTGCCGAATACTGGGGTGTCGCAGGCTTCGGTGCGTCGAATTCCCAAATTTCGACCGTCACAGTGGCTCTCGTTCAACAGAACACGACCACAGTGCTCAGTGCTCCGGTCGCTGCCTCGACCAGTGCAGCAGTCGATCTGACTGCGGTGGTCTCGCCGACACCAAGCTCGGGAACCATCCAGTTCAAAGACGGCGCGGCGAACATCGGGAGTGCAGTAGCCGTGGTCAACGGATCGGCGACACTCTCACATCAGTTCACCGCCAACGGTGCACACAGCATCTCGGCCGTGTACTCCGGCGGTGCGGAATTCGGCGGCTCGATCTCGGCACCCAAGACCGTGACTGTGTCGACTGCAGCAGTTGACTCGGCGACTACCGTGACTGTTCCGCCCAGTGCGAACACCGGAAACGCCGTCGACCTCAAAGCCGCTGTGTCGCCCGCGGGCAACGGTGGAACGGTGCAATTCAAGGATGGCGGTACGAACATCGGCGGTGCGATTGCGGTGACGAATGGTTCAGCGACGCTCAGCCACACCTTCACCGCGGCCGGCTCGCACGACATCACGGCGGTGTTCTCGGGAACTAACGGGGTGAACGGATCGACATCCAGTGTTCAGTCCGTCCAGGTGAGTGTTGCCGATCAGGGTTCCGTGACATTGCTCAGCGTGCCCGGCGAAGCGAAAACCGGTGTGGAAACGGACCTGTGGGCGAGCGTCCGGACGTCGACTGACGGAATTGTCGGAGAAGGCACCGTGCAGTTCTTCGACGGCGGCGTTGCGATCGGTGGTCCGGAAGCTGTGACGGCTGGCGCTGCCGGCTTGTCCTACACGTTCACGACCACGGGACCTCACACCATCACCGCGGTGTATTCAGGCGGCTCGGGAATCATCGGGTCAACGGCACTGGCACGCACGGTGAACGTCACCGCTCCGGCTCCGTCCGACATCGCAACAGCCACAGGAATAACCGTTCCCGGCAGTTCGACCGTCAACAAGTCGGTAACTCTCTCCGCCACTGTCACCTCGGTGCAGAACGGGGGAACCGTGCAGTTCATGGACGGGGATACGCCGATCGGTGAGGCTGTGGCGGTAATCAACGGGATCGCTGCCCTCAACCACACATTCACGACGACCGGTGTCCACTCGATCAAGGCGATTTACAGTGGCGCAGCCGGATTCACGGGGTCCACGTCCGATGTCCGCACCGTCCAGGTCAACGCGGCGCCCGGTGACGGCGGCAACGGCGGTACCGGTTCGCTCGGAACGGGATCATTGGAGTCTCTTCCGTTCGGTTCCTGACCTGGTCACAGCATCTGCAGTATTCGAATACCGTCGACGGGAGTAGCTATGTCACATCAACAGTTCTGCGATTCAGGTTGGAGAAGTTTCCATGTCGCGTAACCTGATTCGCCGTGGCATAGCCCTCGTCGGCGTCGCTTCAGTGGCGTTGCTGACGGTCGGTTCCATCTCGGCTACCGTCTCCTCTGCTGCGACGGCAACCGTCTCCGAGGGCAAGTACCGGTTCACGCGCAGTTCCAACGTCGACACCGTGTATCTCGGTGACAAGATCACGTACACAACTGCCCTCACCAAGTCCGGTATCGACGGGTACATCAACACCTTCGTCGATGTACACCCCGCCTGCCTGACGTACGAAACGGGCTCTGCGAAACTGACGCGAGGGTCTACGTCGTCGATCACTCCGTCGTCCGTCACGGGAACGTCAGTCACTGTGACCAATGCCGGCTGGCTGGTCAACGGAAACAATCCGTGGACATTCAGCGTGACGTACCTCGTCACGGATTCCTGCGCGTTCGGTGCACTCGGTGGTGGCGTCACAGCCAGGGGCACCGTGATGGGCAGCAGTGGTTTCGGAGTCTCCGAAGATCATTCCACCATGGGACCGTCGGTGACGGTTGCCAAGCGTGACACCACCACTACGCTGTCTGTGCCGGCCACCGCGACGGTGGGCTCGTCGGTAGACCTGACGGCGACAGTCGGGCCCAACAACGTGCCGGGGGCTGTCCAGTTCAAGGACAACAGCAGCAATATCGGGTCCCCTGTCACCGTCAGTGGTGGTGTGGCCACATTGGCTCACTCTTTTGGATCCGTTGGCTCACGCTCCGTGACAGCGGTATTTACGCCAAGTGCGGTGGCGTACGCGAGTTCAACATCCGCCGCCGCGAACGTGGCGGTCTCGAACCCCATTCCGGTGGATGTGCAGACGACGACGTCGTTGTCGGTTCCCGCGACGGCGATTGCGGGTACTGCGGTTGATCTGACCGCTACCGTTGCTCCGAGCAACGCTGTGGGTTCGGTGCAGTTCAAGTCGAACGGCGCGGCCATTGGTTCACCGGTGACAGTCTCCGCGGGTGTTGCGACTCTGTCGCACGTGTTCGATATTGCTGGTGCGCAGAGTGTTACGGCTGACTTCATCGCTGGTGCTGGGTTCGTGAGTTCGTCGGCGTCGGCTCAGACGGTGACGGTCTCTGATCCGGCTCCGGTCGATGTCGAGACCACGACGTCACTCTCGGTTCCCCCGACGGCGGTTACGGGTGCGGCTGTTGATCTGAGCGCGACGGTTGCTCCGAACAACGCTGTCGGCACGGTGCAGTTCAAGTCGAACGGTGCGGCGATCGGTTCACCGGTGACAGTCTCCGCGGGTGTTGCGACATTGAGTCATGCGTTCGATGTTGCTGGTGCGCAGAGTGTTACGGCTGACTTCATCGCTGGTGCTGGGTTCGTGAGTTCGTCGGCGCCTGCTCAGACGGTGACGGTCTCTGATCCGGCTCCGGTGGATGTGGAGACCACGACGTCACTCTCGGTTCCCCCGACGGCGGTTACGGGTGCGGCTGTTGATCTGAGCGCGACGGTTGCTCC
>NZ_JAWLSE010000006.1:250325-330030 GCF_033142365.1 Rhodococcus sp. IEGM 1241 | reverse complement strand
GAACAATGCTGTTGGCACTGTGCAGTTCAAGTCGAACGGCACGGCGATCGGTTCCCCGGTGATGGTGGCTGCTGGTGTTGCGACTCTGTCGCATGCGTTCGATGGTGCTGGTGCGCAGAGTGTTACGGCTGACTTCACCGCTGGTGCAGGGTTCGTGAGTTCGTCGGCGCCTGCTCAGACGGTGACGGTCTCTGATCCGGCTCCGGTCGATGTCGAGACCACGACGTCACTCTCGGTTCCCCCGACGGCGGTTACGGGTACGGCGGTTGATCTGACCGCTACCGTTGCTCCGAACAGCGCTGTGGGTTCGGTGCAGTTCAAGTCGAACGGCGCGGCGATCGGCACTCCGGTCACAGTCTCCGCGGGTGTTGCGACGCTGTCGTATTCCTTCGATGCTGCTGGTGCACAAAGCGTTACCGCTGATTTCACCGCCGGTGCTGGCTTTGTGAGTTCGTCGGCGTCGGCTCAGACGGTGACGGTGTCCGATCCGGCTCCGGTGGATGTCGAGACGACGACGTCGTTGTCGGTTCCGGCTACGGCGGTTACGGGTACGGCGGTTGATCTGACCGCTACCGTTGCTCCGAACGACGCTGTGGGTTCGGTGCAGTTCAAGTCGAACGGCGCGGCGATCGGCACTCCGGTCACAGTCTCCGCGGGTGTTGCGACGCTGTCGTATTCCTTCGATGCTGCTGGTGCACAAAGCGTTACCGCTGATTTCACCGCCGGTGCTGGCTTTGTGAGTTCGTCGGCGTCGGCTCAGGCGGTGACGGTGTCCGATCCGGCTCCGGTCGATGTCGAGACCACGACGTCACTCTCGGTTCCCCCGACGGCGGTTACGGGTACGGCGGTTGATCTGACCGCGACGGTTGCTCCGAGCAATGCTGTCGGTACGGTGCAGTTCAAGTCGAACGGTGCGGCGATCGGTTCTCCGGTGACTGTTGCCGGTGGGTCCGCAATTCTGTCGCATGCGTTCAGTGTTGCTGGTGCACAAAGTGTTACGGCTGACTTCACTGCCGGTGCAGGGTTTGTGAGTTCGTCGGCGTCGGCTCAGACGGTGACGGTCTCTGATCCGGCTCCGGTGGATGTCGAGACGACGACGGCGCTCTCGGTTCCGGCTACGGCGATCACGGGTACGGCGGTTGATCTGACCGCTACCGTTGCTCCGAACAACGCTGTGGGTTCGGTGCAGTTCAAGTCGAACGGCGCGGCGATCGGCACTCCGGTCACAGTCTCCGCGGGTGTTGCGACGCTGTCGTATTCCTTCGATGCTGCTGGTGCACAAAGCGTTACCGCTGATTTCACCGCCGGTGCTGGCTTTGTGAGTTCGTCGGCGTCGGCTCAGACGGTGACGGTCGCTGATTCGGCTCCGGTGGATGTCGAGACCACGACGTCGTTGTCGGTTCCGGCTACGGCGGTTACGGGTGCGGCGGTTGATCTGACCGCGACGGTTGCTCCGAACAATGCTGTCGGTACGGTGCAGTTCAAGTCGAACGGCACGGCGATCGGCACTCCGGTCACAGTCTCCGCGGGTGTTGCGACGCTGTCGCATACCTTCGATGCTGCTGGTGCACAGGGCGTTACGGCTGACTTCACCGGCGGTGCAGGCTTCGTCAGCTCCTCGGCATCGGCTCAGACGGTGACGGTCTCTGATCCGGCTCCGGTGGATGTGGAGACGACGACGTCGCTCTCGGTTCCCGCGACGGCGGTTACGGGTGCGGCTGTTGATCTGACGGCGACGGTTGCTCCGAACAACGCTGTGGGTTCGGTGCAGTTCAAGTCGAACGGTGCGGCGATCGGTTCCCCGGTCACAGTGTCCGATGGTACCGCGACCCTCTCACATTCCTTCGATGCCGCTGGCGCGCAGAGCATTACCGCGGATTTCACCGCTGGTTCCGGATTCAAGAACTCGGTTGCGAGTGCGAAGTCAGTTCAGGTCAGTGTTGCCGACCAGGAATCCGTCGTCGAACTGAATATCCCGACCGACGCCAAAACTGGTGTGGCGACCGACTTGTGGGCAACCGTCCGAACGTCGTCGGATGATGCTGTCGGCGTCGGAACCGTGCAGTTCTACGACGGTGGCGTCGCGATCGGCGGTCCTGAAGCGGTTACGGCCGGCGCTGCCGGCCTGACGCATTCGTTTACCTCTGCGGGTGCGCACAGCATCACTGCGGTCTATTCGGGAGGAGCCGGTGTAGTCGGATCCTCGGCCCAAGCGCGGACGGTGAATGTAACGGACCCTGCGCCTTCGGATGTCACCACGGAGACTGTGGTGACGGCGCCTGCCGATGCTGTGGTGAACAAGTCGGTGACGCTGTCGGCGACTGTCAGTTCGGTGCAGAACGGTGGAACGGTGCAGTTCATGGATGGGGACACCCCGATCGGTGACGCTGTGGCGGTGGTCAACGGGATCGCGGCGCTGAACCACACCTTCACCACAACTGGCGCGCATTCGATTTCGGCAATCTACAGTGGCGCAGCCGGATTCACAGGCTCCACCTCGACGGCCCACGCAATTCAGGTCAAGGCTGCAACCGGTGGTGGCACGGGCAGCCTCGGTTCAGGCAGCGCTGGCTCGAGCGATTTCCTTCCCTTCGGTTCCTGACCGAAGCAGTTCAGGTCGCGGCCCCGAGGCAATATCCCTCGGGGCCGATCGACAGGGTGAACTGCATCGAGCGCGAGTTACCGGTTCCGTCGCTGACGGGCAGGTTGACACGGACGTAGTCGCCGCGAACCGGAGTGACTGTTGCAGCGTCGGCGTCGAAAGACTTGATACCGGCCAGCTGATTCGGATCGAGCTTGAGAGGCGGCTGGCCGGTTGCGCCGGTGCCGTCCGGATCCCACGGGCTGTTGCCGGGGCAGATCAGTGGATAGAACGTCTCGACGTCGCGGGTATTGACCGGCCGTCCCGTGGCGCGTGAGAGAAACCTGACGACGGCGTGGGAAGCGTCGGCCGCGGTGTAGAAGTTTGATTGCCCCGCAGGGAAGACGAACGGGCACGCATAGCCGGAAGCGATCTCCGAGCGCTTGGCGGCGACGGAGAGTCCGCCGCCGCTCCAGGTGACCGCGTACTGGCCGTCGACGCCTGGTGCGGCGATGGCCGTCAAGATGGCGGGAACATCCGAGTATCGGTCGGCGATCGCTGTGGGCGGCATCGTCCAGCATGCGTTCGTGAGCGCGTCCACGTCCAAGGACACCAGGTCCGTTGCCCAAGCTGCCAAGGCCGGCGCAGCAGCCGGATTGCCGGGCACGTCACCAACCGGAGGTGGCGCGGCCGGCGCAGCGGGCGCAATTGTCGTCGTGGGTGCGAGAGTGGTTGTCGTCGTGGTTTCAGTCGTCGGCGGAGACGGTTCGTCCGTCAGGATTCCCGTCCGTCCGTCGTCCTCACATGCGGTTATCGCCAACGTCATGGCGAGTGCGACTGCCCCCACTGCCGCTCGTCCTGCCGACTTCATTCGTTCGTACGCCCCTTTTGCGACATTCTGACCAACATCCACCCCAGAACTGCTGCGGGTCAGATCACGGATTCCCGTCTACGCTAGCGAACTGTGGATCCCGTTTACAGAACAGTCATCGGCATCGCCCGTACCGTCTTCGCTTTCGAGGGCCTGAAGTTCTCCGTCAAGGGAGAGCAGAACATCCCGGCGTCCGGTGGCGCCGTGATCGCGATCAACCACACCGGGTACATGGACTTCACGTATGCGGGACTGCCGGCACGGACCCCGAAGCGCTACATCCGGTTCATGGCCAAGAAAGAGGTCTTCGACAACAAGATCTCCGGACCGATCATGCGGGCCCTCAAGCACATCCCGGTCGACCGCGGCGCGGGCGCCGACTCCTACAAGGCGGCCGTAGATTTCCTGAAGCGCGGCGAATTGGTGGGCGTGTACCCCGAAGCGACGATCAGTCGGAGCTTCGAGATCAAGGAATTCAAGTCCGGCGCCGCCCGGATGGCGATCGAGGCGGGCGTCCCGATCGTTCCCGTCGTCATCTGGGGCGCTCAGCGCGTGTGGACGAAGGGTTATCCGAAGCGGTTGGGCCGCACCAACACTCCCATCTCCATTGCCGTCGGCGAGCCGATTGCACCTTTCGAACCGGCGAGTGAGCTGACGGCGAAGCTACGGTCGACGATGCAGGAGTTGCTGCTCGATCTGCAGAAGGACTACGACCATCCCGCCGGCGAGTACTGGGTACCGGCCCGCCTCGGTGGCAGCGCGCCGACGCTCGAGCAGGCCGACAAGATGGATGCCGACGAGGCCGAGGCGAAAGCCAAAGCACGTGAGGCGCGGAAGTCCGAAGGCTGACCCATGTCCTTCGAACCCGTTTACACCGCCGTCGAGGTAGTCGCGCGTGGTCTGAGCGGTTTCCAGGGCGTGAAAGTCACCCGCACCGGGACGGAACACGTCCCGGTGTCCGGCGGTGCCGTCATCGCGATCAACCACACGAGTTACCTCGATTTCATACCGGCGGCCCTGGCGGTCGGCACCGCGAAACGCAAGCTCAGAGTGATGGCCAAGGCTGAGCTGGCGGACAACAAGGTCCTCGGCTTCCTCATGCGTGGATGCGGCGTCATCGAAGTGGACCGCTCCGCCGGAGCGCAGGCGTATCGAGCCGGAGTCGACGCCCTCAAGCGTGGCGAATTGGTGGGCGTCTACCCGGAAGCGACGATCAGCCGGAGCTTCGAGATCAAGGAAATGAAATCCGGAGCAGCTCGGATGGCCATCGACGCCGGCGTGCCGATAATTCCGCTGATCGTCTGGGGCGCCCAGCGGATTGTCACCAAGGGCGGACCGAAAAATCTGGGCCGCAATCATTTCCCGATCTCGGTGGAGGTGGGTGCACCGATCGATCCGGTCGAACCCGCCGAAGCGCTCAGCGAGATCCTGCGCATCGAGATGGATGCGATCCTGCGCCACGTTCAGGACGGATTCGTGCACGAGCCCGGGGCGTACTGGGTGCCTCGTCGACTCGGCGGTGGCGCGCCGACGCCGGCGGAAGCCGCGGCCATGGACGCACAGGAACGCGCGAAGCGGGCGCGCTGAGCGAGACCGTCGTACCGGGCAGGCACAATGGCGGTGTGAGCCCAGACCGTCGTATCAGCCCTGACCGCCCAACCTTGGTTGCGACCGATGTCGACGGCACCCTCATCGATCACGACGAGTTGGTCAGTGCCCGCACCCGCGCCGCCGTGCATGCCGTCGTCGAATCCGGCACGCCGTTCCTGCTGGCAACCGGACGTCCTCCGCGTTGGATTTCGCCCGTCGTCGAAGGTTTGGGATACGCGCCACTCGCGGTCTGCGCAAACGGTGCTGTTGTCTACGACAGTTACGCCGACCGCGTCCTCAGCGCCGCGACCTTGTCGGTCGACGCACTCACCGAACTCTCCGAGTTGGCTCTGGTTGCACTTCCCGGGTCGGGATTGGCCGCGGAACGGGTGGGGGAGAGCGCACACGACGCCGCCACCCCACAGTTCGTCAGCTCACCAGATTACGAACACGCCTGGCTCAACCCGGACAACACTGAGATGTCCGAGGACGAAGTGCTTGCGGCGCCGGCCGTCAAACTCCTGATTCGCCGTCCAGGCATGACCAGCACGGCGATGTACGACACGCTCGCCCCGCACGTCGGTGCGCTCGCCGACATGACGTACTCCACCGAGAACGGACTGATCGAACTCTCGGCGCCGGGAATCACGAAGGCGTCCGGCCTGGTTGCCGCCGCTGAAAGGTTCGGCTTCGACCTGTCGGGTCTGGTTGCCTTCGGGGACATGCCCAACGACATCCCGATGCTGGGGATGGCACGCCTCGGCGTTGCCATGGGCAACGCTCACCCCGAAGCCAAAGCCGCAGCCGACGAGGTCACCGACACCAATTCGGCGCACGGGGTCGCAAAAGTCCTCGAGCGCTGGTGGTCGTAGAACCCACCAGCGCCCGAGGACGTGTACTGCTCGAGTGTCAGCCGACAGGCGCGCTGTTGGCCATTTCCTGGGCAAAGGTCTCGTTGTAGGTCTTGAGGACCTTCGTGACCATGCCGGTGATCTGGTTGAAGATCAGCGAACCGTTCTCGAAGTCGCTGCGCAGGCCGTCCGGGATCGAGTATTCGTCCGAGATCGGCAATCCGAGTTCACCCGCGTCGGAACCGAAGCTCTGCCACGACTTGAAAATCTCGCCGAGCACGGTGAACACTCCGCCGTTGGGTGAGGTGTAAACAGCGCCGTTCTGGAACAACGCACCCTGGTTGCCGAGCTTCGCCTGCAGGATTCCGGACAGCGCCTGGCCGAGGCGTCCGAGGTCACCACCTTCGGCGATCCACTTCTGCGCGAGCGGTGAATTGTCGGTGATCTTCAGAATCTGGGTGACCAGATCCGGGATCGACGATCCGGTGCCACCTGTGACCGTGTCGACCGGAGTGGTCGGCTTGGGCGCAGGCGTCGACGGATTGGAGGGGTTCGACGGGTTCAACGATCCGCCGATATTCGCGGCCGCGATGTTCCGGATGTCGTTCATGTGTGCGTATGCGGCATCACCAGGGCAAGCCGTGTTTCCGACGTCGCGGTGGGCGAAGATGATCGGCAGATCCACTGCTGCGCCCTGCGGGTACGGAGTGAACTCCGTGCCCTCGGAGTACATCGTCGTTCGGCCCTTCGGGTCGAGGCCGGCCAGGCCGAGCTTCCAACCGAGGAACTTGCCGACGGCGTTGAGCGTCGCCTGCGAAGGCTCGACGGTGGAGTAGTCACCCATCATCGCGATACCGGTGGTGTTCTCGTTGAAGCCGCCGGCGTGCGCGCCCTGAACTGCCTTGTCGAGTCCGCCTGCGCGGCCTTCGAAGGTCTGACCGTACTTGTCGACGAGGACGTTGTATCCGACGTCGCACCAGCCGAGAGTCCGTGCGTGGTAGGCGTAGATCGAGCGGACGATGCCGGCCGATTCTTCCTTGGTGTAGTTGTTGCTGCCCGCGGTGTGGTGAACGGTTGCTCCACCGGTGAAGTCGTCGTACGTGGGGGAGTCGCAGCGAAGTGACTCGTCGGCTCCCCACTGTGCGCGGGTGATGACGGAGG
Organism: Rhodococcus sp. IEGM 1241; assembly: GCF_033142365.1. Classification (NCBI taxonomy): domain Bacteria; kingdom Bacillati; phylum Actinomycetota; class Actinomycetes; order Mycobacteriales; family Nocardiaceae; genus Rhodococcus; species Rhodococcus sp. IEGM 1241. The sequence continues at coordinate 322,976 of NZ_JAWLSE010000006.1, read as the reverse complement.
GTCCACTGCCGCCGAGCGGTGCCGCGACTGCCTGCAGATTGCTGTCCGCGTCGCTGGTACCCGGATCGATCAACACTGCGGTAACGGCATCTGCTGCCGTCGTCGCCTGGCGAAGCGGCTTGGACACGGAAGCCGGGGTGTACCCGAGTTCGCCGGTGGCTGCGGGTGCTTCCGCAGGCACAGGTGCTTCGGCCGGCGCTTCGGCAGGCACAGGTGCTTCGACAGGTGCGGGTGCGGCTTCCGGAGCCGGCACAGCTTCGGCCGCGGGGGCAGCGACACCCTGCGGGGTGAGGATCTGGATGGACTTGGTGGCGCCGACGAAGACAGGTTCGGTGGCGGTACCGGCGTTGGTGGCCTGATCCGAACTGGCGGAGTCGATGGCGTCAGGGGTGAACCACGGACCCCAGGTGCCGTCTTCGGCCAGGGCGCGGACCTTGGACTGCGCCGAGGCGAGCGTCTCCGAGGTCAACGCGACCATGCTGAACGGAGTGTCGCGGGTGACTTCCTTGACCACGGCACCTGGCTCTTCCTCGGAAGGAACCGGAGCGGTTTCGGTCGGGGCACCGGGAGCAGCGGATGCCGGGAAGAGCTCGGTCGGCAACGTGATCCCTGGAGGTAGCGGGATTTCGGTCGGGAGCTTGAGGTTTCTGAGATCGCCCAGGTTGATGTCGGGGAGATCGAGACCGGTCAGCTCCTTGACCGGAATGATGATGTCGGGCACCGACGCGAGGAGCACCTCTGCGATCTGGGTCGGCACTGCTACTGACGTCGTTTCGTTCGCGGAACGTACATCGGACGTAGTGCTCGTGAAGCCGTAGACCGCAAAAGGACTTGCGACAGCCACTGCGGCTACAGCCCCGAGTACGAGCGAGGGCTTCGGTCGACGGTGTGGCAAGGGATTACTCCTCGGTTGTAGTTACTTGCGAGCGAACTTCAGGGCCGATGACGGCCGTGAACGGAATCCTTCAAAACCGGATCCGAGCAGGTCGGATGCCATGTTCTGGGGTTGAACTCCAGTTTTCGGACGCGTACGTCTGCAACTCGTGATGCTGATGTGACTCGTGTGACTGGTGTTGCTAACTCCAAACACTCTTGCCACACTAGTCACAAAAGTCCATAACGCTCAACCTTAGGGTGAGACTTTAGTTAAATCGTTGTGGACTGGCCTGCGCGCGAAGTACCGACTTCGCGGACTCGTGAGGCCGGTAGCGATGAGGAGAGCATTGATGGCGAGAAGCGGAAGAAGCGGAACTGCAGGTAAGAAGCCTGTGTCCGGTCGCGCAGGTCGCTTTCTGGTGGGCGGACCCGGGAGGCGAACCTCGCTGATGCGGGTCTCGGTCCTCGGTCTCGTTCCGGCTCTTGCGCTCGGCGTCGCGATCGGAGGTTTCACGCAAATCCGCGCTGACGAGCCGTCGATCCTGCACGCCGTCGCCGCCGATACACAATTCACGCTCTCCGGTCATGGCAACGGACACGGCCGCGGAATGGGGCAGTGGGGCGCTTACGGCTACGCCAAGAACGACGGCTGGTCCGGCGAGCGAATCCTCAGTCACTACTACGGCGGAACCGTCCTGGACTCCTTGCCGCCCGCCCAGATGAGTGTGCGGCTCACAGCCCAGGACAACTCGACGCTCGACGTCTACTCCAACGCCGGCCTCGTGGTCAACGGTCAGCGCACCGCGCCGGGCGAGGCTGCCCATCTCACTGCACTGCCCGGTGGCGGTGCGCAGGTGGTTGTCACCAGCGGGTGTGGTGGCGGGGTTGTCTGGGAAGCGGTCACCGAGCATCCGTGGGTGGATCCTGTGGATCTCAGTCCCGATCGACCCGCCGACCAGTTCCTGAAGCTGTGCAACAACGACGCGCCCTATCGCGGCGCCCTCGGCGTAGTGCTCGACAACGGCTCGGCTCGGACGGTCAATCTCCTCGACATGGAGGACTACCTGCTCGGCGTGGTGCCGGTCGAGGCGAAAGCCGAATGGGCCGATTCCGGTGGGGCCGAAGCACTACGGGCGCAAGCCGTGGCGGCGCGCTCGTACGCTGCGACCGAGCATCGCAGCTCGTACGCCGACACGTGCGACACTCAGGACTGCCAGGTCTACGGCGGAGCTGGCAAGGAAGATCCCCGGACCACTGAAGCCGTTCGGTCCACCGCCGGCGCCGTTCTGTCGCGTGACGGCAAGATTGTTGCCACCGAATTCTCTTCGTCCACAGGAGGTTACAGCTCCGGCGGTGAATTCCCGGCCGTCGAGGATCTCGGTGACGCCCTTTCGCCCAATCACGACTGGACAGTGAATCTGACCGCGGGTGAGATTGCGGACGCCTTCGATGTGGGCGAGCTGCAATCGCTCAAGATTCTCTCGCGCAACGGATTCGGTACCGACGGCGGGCGAGTGACGGCAGTCGAGGTGGTCGGAACAGATGCAACTGTTGGCGCCACCGGAATGCAGTTCCGTCAGAAACTCGGCCTGAAATCGGACTGGTTTACCGTCGGCGACGGCGCTGGTGTGGTAGTGGCACCGGATTCGGAATCGACAGTGCCGGAATCCAATTCGCCATCCGACGATCCATCGGGTACGGTTACGGAGACGCAGATCGAGAAGAAGTATCGGGAGCTCGGCGGTGAAAGCGGCTCTCTCGGTGCTCCTGCCGGCCCGGAGATGCAGTTGCCCTCCGAAGCAGGCACTTTCCGTGTCTACGAAAACGGAACCATCATCTGGACAAAGGTTTTGGGTGCGCAGGTAGTTGATGCCAACGTGCTCCGCGAGTGGATACCGACGGGCGGAAGCTAGGGGAAGGTCGGTCGGTAGCGACTCGCACGTATCGACTCTGAAGGGTCTCTGCCGTAACCCGGCGGAGGCCCTTCAGGTCGTTCAGGGCTCATTGGTTGTCGGTCAGATGGTCGGAGCGTCGCCGAGCAAGCGGTACTCGAGCCACAACTCCGCACGTTCAGTGGGGGAGCCGAGGTCCAGTTGGAGAAGACTCTCGATCCGAGCGAGTCTGCTGCGCAACGTATGCCGATGAATATTCAGCGCTGTGGCTGCGGCGTCGCCCACGCCGTTGTGTGCCAACCACATGGCCAAGGTTCGGTAGAGATCGCTACCGCCCTTCGCTTCCAGAAGCGGGCGCAAGTGTGCCGCCGCGAATGCCGTCGAGCGATCCTGATCGAGAAACGCGGACAATCCGCTCTCCGAGAGTTCGGCGAACCGCATCGAAGGCAGGTTGCGGGCGCCGGCCTCGGCTGCTGCCTGCGCGGCTTGGCGTCTGGCGCGCGAGAGATCGTCCCACCACAGCATGTCCGACACGCCGACGGTTACGTCGATTTCGTTGACACGGGCGAGGATTCGCCCGCTGTCGGTAGCCGAGACGACGGCGATCAACGCTCCGTCGGTGATGCCGAACGCCAGATCGCGGCTGAGACCGTCGAGCAGTGAGACGGACACGCTCTCGAGCAGGCCACTCGGGCCCGCTACGTGGAAGACCTGGAAAGGTTCGACCGGAAATCCTCCCCACAGTTCCCCGGAGATGTTGCGGGCGAGCGCATTCTGTCCTTCGAACAGCTGATGCATCGCCACGGTACGCAAGTGGTTCATCGTCAACTGCGCATCTCGGGTTCGAGCCGTCATCAACGTGAGCAGAGACGCGGCGGCGATGACGATGCCCTGATTCAGAGAGCCGACGGCGCCGGGGCAGCCGGCGACGAGATACCCCATCAGCTTTCCCCTCGACGTCATCAAAGGGTGCGAGATGACGTCCTCGTTCTCACTCGTGAGGAAACTGACTTCCATCGGGCGGGCGTCGCGCTCGGGAGCCGTTCGCTCGATTCCTGCGGCAGCAGCGGTGTGTGAGATCTCGACGGTATGGCCGGCCGAGTCCAGCAGGGCCGCCCATCCGCCGATCAATTCCGCCACCCGTCGTACGACTGCCCGGGTGCCGTTGACCGTCACTGCAGCTTGAAGTAGTCGCCGAAGGCTCTGGTAGTTGCTGCGCAGCGCTTTCATGTCGTCGTCGGATTGCGCCTTCGACACCGCTTTGGTCAGGGCGATGAAAGGTGTTCGCAATGGGACGTCGAGTAGGGGCACACTGAAACGGGTGGCCGCATCCACCAGAGTCTGCGGCGCCTGCTCGTATCCGAGGCCGGTTCCGAAACCGATTCCGGCAATTCCGGCCGCCACCAGGGTCCGTACGAATCGCGTTGTTTCCGCGGCCGTCGTCGGTAGCGACACCCCGGTGATGAGTAGTAGTTCGCCGCCGTCGAGGAAGGGCGTCGGGTCGGGAAGTTCGGAGACATGTGCCCAGGTCAGGGTGCGATCGAGCTGGTCGTGCCCAGCCAGGACGCGAAGGCCGAACTGTTCGGTCGCACAAAGCTGGCGGAGCGTGATGGGCATGGGTCCAGTCTGACACCTCGAACTCGCCACTTTGTAGTGCCTGCGGTCACGTTTGTACAAAGTGGAGCCTGACGCGAGCTTGCCGAAGGTCCGACACTGGCGCTATCGAAAATGCGCTCCAGAAGAGCGTCACCGAGATCCACGTCCCGAACAGCCCACAAGGAGTACTGATGTCCAGTACAGACCAGCCGGCACTTCAGCACACGCTGAAGAAGCGGCATCTGTCGATGATTGCGATCGCGGGCGTCATCGGCGCCGGACTGTTCGTCGGCTCCGGTGTGGCGATCCAGGAGACGGGACCGGGTGTCCTGGTTTCCTACGCGTTGGCCGGCGTAGTCGTCATCCTCGTGATGCGCATGCTCGGCGAGATGTCGGCAGCGTCGCCGGAAACCGGCTCGTTCTCGTCGTACGCCGACAAGGCCATCGGCCGCTGGGCGGGCTTCTCGATCGGCTGGCTGTACGCGTGGTTCTGGATCATCGTGCTGGGCATCGAGGCCACCGCCGGTGCCCTCATCATGAATCGTTGGGTTCCCGGCGTTCCCCAGTGGACCTGGGCTCTGATTCTGATGATCGTGCTGACGCTGACCAACATCATCTCGGTCAAGTCGTTCGGCGAGTTCGAGTTCTGGTTCGCTTCCATCAAGGTCGTCGCCATCATCGCGTTCCTCGGCATGGGCATCGTGGCGATCTGCGGATGGATGCCCGGCGTCGAAGCACCGGGAATGACCAACCTGACCGGTCACGGCGGTTTCCTGCCGAACGGAACAGGAGCCATGCTCGCCGCAGTCCTTGTGGTCGTGTTCTCGTTCTTCGGCGCCGAAATCGCCACCATCGCCGCCGGTGAATCGGCCAACCCGCTCGAAGCTGTTCGCGCTGCCGTCAAGTCCGTCGTCTGGCGAATTCTCATCTTCTACATCGGCTCGATCGCGGTGGTCGTCACCCTGCTTCCCTGGGACAGCGCATCGGTCGCGCTCAGCCCGTACGTCGCCGTCATGGACTCCTACGGCATTCCGGCCGCGGGCAACATCATGGACGTCGTCGTCCTCACGTCGGTTCTGTCCTGCCTCAACTCCGGTCTCTACACCGCGAGCCGCATGATCTTCTCTCTCGCCGGCCGCGGCGACGCCCCCAAGTCGCTCTCACGTATCGAGAAGACCGGCGTCCCGATGCGCGCTGTCCTGGTCTCGACGATCGTCGGCTTCCTGACCGTCGGCATGAACTACCTCTCCCCGGACAAGGTCTTCCTGTTCCTGGTCAACTCCTCCGGTGCGATCGCACTGTTCGTCTGGCTCGTCATCTCGGTGTCTCAGCTGCGCACCCGCCGCAAGCTCGAAGCTTCCGGCCAGGAGCTGGAACTCAAGATGTGGTTCTTCCCGTACCTGACCTACGCGACGATCGCCGCCATCATCGCGCTCTGCATCGGCATGCTCACCCTGGACTCGACGCGCAGCCAGATGATCGTGTCCCTGGGGCTCGCAGCGATCCTCGTGGGCATCGGGCTCTACCGATACCGGAACCACAAAGAGACCGAGGACGCCGAAGGCGCCGACGCCGAGGTTGTACCCGTGTCCGAGAGCGCTCCCACACCCTGACACCAACGTCCCCATCTGCGAGATACTTAGATGTCCTAGTATCGGCCACGGACAGAGAAATCGACGTGAGCACAGCAGATGGGGACAATCATGACCACACCCGAACCGATCGTCATCGTCGACGGGGCCAGGACCCCCGTCGGTAGCTTCGGCGGCGTCTTCAAGGACGTACCCGCACACGAGCTGGGTGCCGCAGCAGCCAAGGCCGCGCTGAGCCGCGCCGGCGTTGCACCCGAAGACATCGACGAGGTCGTCATGGGCTGCATCGGCCAGGTCGGCCCCGACGCCTACAACGCACGCCGCGTGGGCATCGCCGCCGGACTGCCCGAGAACGTTCCCGCCTACACCGTCAACCGCCTCTGTGGCAGCGGCCTGCAGGCCGTGTGGTCGGCGGCGATGCAGATGCGCTGGGGCGCAGCTGCCATCACCCTCGCCGGCGGCGACGAGAGCATGTCCCGCATGCCGTTCTACGACTTCGCCGCCCGCTCGGGCTACAAGCTCGGCGATCGCAGCCTCGTCGACGGCACCGTCGCCATGCTCACCGACCCGTTCAGCAAGGCTCATATGGGCCGCACCGCCGAAGCCGTCGCCCGCAAGTACGGCGTCAGCCGCGAGCAGCAGGACGAGTTCGCCGTCGAATCTCAGCGCCGCGCTGCTACCGACGCAGCCAAGGCAGCATTCGCCGAGGAAATCACTCCCGTCGAGACCGGTGGTCGGCGCTCCGTCACCGTCACCGAAGACGAGCACCCCAAGCCCGGAACCACTGTCGAAACCCTCGCCAAGCTGCGCCCCGCATTCGAAGAGGGCGGATCCGTCACCGCCGGTAACGCGTCGGGCATCAACGACGGCGCCGGCGCCCTCGTCCTCGCTACAGGAACCGAGGCAGCCAAGCGCGGTCTCACCGGACTCGTCACGCTCGAAACTGTCACGACGGCAGCCATGGAGCCCGGCCTGATGGGCTACGCTCCCGTGCTCGCTCTCGAAAAGCTTTTTGCGCAAACAGGATTGAAGCCGTCCGACATCGGCACCGCCGAGGTCAACGAGGCCTTTGCTTCGCAGGCCATCGCCGTCATCCGTGACAGTGGCCTGGATCCGGAGAAGACCAACCCGTACGGCGGAGCAATCGCCCTCGGACACCCGGTCGGCGCTACCGGAGCCATCCTCACGCTGCGCGCGGCACGCGACATGGTCCGTCGCGACCTCGAATTCGGCATCGTCACCATGTGCATCGGCGGCGGTCAGGCACTCGCTGCCCTGCTGAAGCGGGTCTGATCATGGCGACCAAGCGCAAGCCGTCGTGGCATGACGACGAGATCACCGCAGTAGCCGAACTGGCCCGTGGTTTCTTCGATCGTGAACTGATCGCCAAGCGTGAGCAGTGGGACGCTCAGCATCGCGTCGACCGGTCCGTGTGGCTCGAAGCCGGCAAGCTCGGCCTGCTGTGCTGCTCGATTCCCGAGGAATACGGCGGGGGCGGTGGAACTTTCGCGCACGATCTTGCAGTCTTCGAGGCGCAGGGTTACTGCGGTGACTATGCACTCGGTAACTCCGTACACAGTGGCATCGTCGCCCACTACGTGCTCGAGTACGGAAGCGAAGAGCAGAAGAAGGCCTGGCTGCCAGGTATGGCGACGGGTGAAATCCTCGGCGCCATCGGAATGACCGAGCCGGGAACAGGTTCCGACCTCAAGGCAATCACCACGTCCGCGATCCGCGACGGTGACCACTACGTCGTGAACGGGTCGAAGACCTTCATCACCAACGGTGGCAGCGCAGACATGATCGTGCTTGCCGTCAAGACCGATCCCAAGGCGGGCGCCAAGGGCGTCTCGCTCCTGATCGTGGATCTGCGTGACTGCGAAGGCTTTGCGGTCGGCCGCGTCCTCGACAAAGTCGGTCAGCACGGCGCCGATACGTCGGAGCTGTCCTTCACCGATGTTCGCGTTCCCGTCTCGAACCTCCTCGGCGAGTCCGAGGGGCTCGGTTTCGGTCAGTTGATGGCGCAGCTGGTGCAGGAACGTCTCATCATCGGCGCGCAGGCCATCGGCACCATCGAGCGTGCCGTCGAGGAGACCGTCGCGTACACCAAGGCGCGTCAAGCGTTCGGGCACAGCCTCTTCGAGTTCCAGAACACCGCCTTCGAGCTGGCCGAGTGCCAGACGATCGCGCGCACCTGCCGTGTCTTCCTCGACAACTGCATCGAGGATCACCTCAACGGCGAGCTGGACGGCGCAGACGCCGCGATGGTCAAGTACTGGCTCACCGAACAGCAGTGCGCCGTCGTCGACCGGTGCGTGCAGCTCTACGGCGGATACGGCTACATGCGTGAATACCCGATCGCGCGCATGTACGAGGACTCCCGCGTCCAGAAGATCTACGCCGGCGCCAACGAAGTGATGAAGGGCATCATCGCGAAGAGTCTTTGATCACCGGCGTCGAAAACCATTGACACCGACCAGGCACCCACCGAGCATTTCGGTGGGTGCCTTTGTGTGTGCCTACAAGCGGGATCGAGCTGTTCGGAAGGCAATCACTGATGAGCTTCACCATCGACGTCGGATCGGCGCGCGTCACCCAACTGACGGAGTTGGCGCACTGGCCGTTCCCGCCGCGAGAGCTTTTTCCGCACGCGGGTGATGCGGAGATCGAGGACGCGTCGGCGCGGCTGACACCGGAGTTCTTCGACGCGGGTAGCGGTGACCTCGTACTTGCCATCCACACCTACCTGGTGGAGATCGGCGGCAAGGCCATCGTCGTCGACACCGGCAACGGGAACAGCAAGCACCGGCCGAACCTCCTGCCGCACCACATGTTCGGTACCGACTACCTCTCGCGCTTCGCCGACACCGGCGTCGACGTGGACGACGTCGATCTGGTGGTCAGCACACATCTGCACCCCGATCATTGTGGTTGGAACACCAACCTCGAGGCCGAAACCTGGCGGCCCACCTTTCCCCGCGCGACCTACATTTTCGACCGCACCGAACTGGCCGCGCTCGAAAAACTCGCCGCCGACGGTCCACACGAAGGAGTGGTCTCGGATCTGGCGCAGACCTTCGAGGACAGCGTCCGTCCCGTTCTGGACGGGGCGAAGTGGGAGGCGGTCGACGACGGCCACGTTCTGGCCGAGTCCGAAGGCACACGCGTCGTCGTGCGCAGCGCGCCCGGCCACACGCCGGGCCACGTCGTGATCGAGATCCGCACTGCCGACGGCGGCGCCGTCATCTCCGGCGACGTGATCCACCATCCGATCCAGTTTCTGTACCCGGACCTCAGCCAGGGCGGCGACGCCGATCCCGAGATCGCCAGGGTCACCCGCCGCGAACTTCTCGAACGCTGCGCGTCGGAGGGACTGCTTCTACTTCCCGCACACTTCCCCGTCGACGAACCGATCACCATCGAATTCGATTCGAGCGGTGCACCGAGTGCTTCCGGTCTGATCGGTCTTGCAACGTCCTGACTTGCCGCATCGTCCCTGGTGACGCATCCAACCCTCGGCGTCCGAACAGGTCCGATACCCTGGTTCATCGTGACCGCTGCAAATTCAGAGACCGCCCGTGCCCAGTACGACCTGATCGTCGTCGGTTCGGGATTCTTCGGGCTGACCATCGCCGAGCGTGCCGCTACCCAGCTGGGTAAGCGTGTGCTGGTGTTGGACCGCCGTCACCACCTGGGGGGGAACGCATACTCGGAGGCTGAGCCGGAGACCGGCATCGAGGTCCACAAGTACGGTGCCCACCTGTTCCACACCTCCAACAAGAAGGTCTGGGACTACGTCACCCAGTTCACGGAGTTCACGAACTACCAGCACCGCGTCTTCGCGCTGCACAAGGGACAGGCGTACCAGTTCCCGATGGGCCTCGGCCTCGTGTCGCAGTTCTTCGGTCGGTACTTCACTCCCGAAGAGGCACGGGCCCTCATCGCCGAGCAGTCCAGCGAGATCGATTCGAAGGATGCCTCCAACCTCGAAGAGAAGGCGATCTCCCTGATCGGACGCCCGCTCTACGAAGCATTTGTGCGTGACTACACGGCAAAGCAGTGGCAGACCGACCCCACCGAGCTGCCCGCGGCGAACATCAGCCGCCTGCCGGTCCGCTACAACTTCGACAACCGCTACTTCAACGACACGTACGAGGGCCTGCCCGTCGACGGCTACACAGCGTGGCTCGAGAACATGGCAAAGGATCCGAAGATCGAGGTCCGCCTCGACACCGATTACTTCGACGTCCGCGACGAACTGCGCACCGCGAGCCCCGACGCACCCGTCATCTACACGGGCCCGCTCGACCGCTACTTCGACTACTCCGAAGGTTCGCTCGGATGGCGCACCCTCGATTTCGAGACCGAGGTTTTGCCCACCGGAGACTTCCAGGGCACCCCGGTCATGAACTACAACGATGCGGACGTGCCGTTCACCCGCATCCACGAGTTCCGTCACTTCCACCCCGAGCGCGAGTACCCGACCGACAAGACCGTCATCATGCGTGAGTTCTCACGTGCCGCGGAGGCGAAGGACGAGCCGTACTACCCGATCAACACGCCCGAGGATCGCGAGAAGCTCTCCGCGTACCGCTCCCGCGCCAAGAAGGAGACCGCGGAGAACAAGGTCCTCTTCGGCGGGCGTCTCGGCACCTACCAGTACCTGGACATGCACATGGCGATCGCCAGCGCACTGACGATGTTCGAGAACACCCTGCGCCCGCATCTCGAAACGGGTGCGGAATTGGCAGGGGAGAGCGAATGAACGCACGTCATCTACTCGAAGGCGAAGAAGTCGTCACCGGCGACGAGGTGACCTACCTCGGCAAGTCCCTGCTCTCCCGGATCATCCTTCCCCGCGCCGGCGAACCTCTCGACGTCCGCACGCTGTACTTGGAGGAAGCTTCGACCAACAGTCGTCGGGCTCACTCCACCTCGCGGACGTCCGTCGCGCTCGGCGCCGAGACCGAGGTCTCGTTCGCCACGTACTTCAACGCGTTCCCCGCCAGCTACTGGCGCCGCTGGTCCATTCTGAAATCTGTGGTCCTTCGACTCGAACTGTCCGGACACGGCCGCGTGGATGTCTACCGTTCCAAGGCGGACTCCTCGCGAATTCACGTGGAAGGCAAGGAATTTGCCGACGGCGATGCCGCGGTCGAGTTCGAGGTGGAACTGGCGCCGTTCGAGGACGGTGGCTGGATCTGGTTCGACATCACCACCGATACGGCCGTCGTCGTCGAGAGCGGCGGCTGGTACGCGCCCGTCGAGGCGCCCGGCGAAGCGACTGTTGCCGTTGGTATTCCGACGTTCAATCGCCCGACCGACGCTGTCAAGGCGCTGGCTGCATTGTCCTCGGATCCTCTGGTGTCCGACGTGATCAAGGCCGTCATCATGCCGGACCAGGGCACCCGCAAGGTGCGTGACGAGCCCGGGTTCGCCGAAGCTGCTGCAGCACTTGGTGATCGGCTCGCCATTCACGATCAGGGCAACCTCGGCGGCTCCGGCGGATACAGCCGAATCATGTACGAGGCACTCAAGACCACGCAGTGCCAGCACATCCTGTTCATGGACGACGACATCGAGATCGAACCCGACTCGATCCTTCGCGCGCTTGCTTTCTCGCGCTTCGCGAAGTCGCCGATGCTGGTGGGTGGGCAGATGCTCAACCTGCAGGAACGCAGCCACCTTCATGTGATGGGTGAAGTGGTCAACCGCGGGATCTTCATGTGGTCTGCGGCGCCGAACGTCGAATACGACCACGACTTCTCCAAGAATTCGCTGCGAGATTCGAAACTGCTGCACCGCCGCATCGACGTCGACTTCAACGGTTGGTGGATGTGCATGATCCCGCGCCAGGTCGCGGAAGAGCTCAAGCAGCCGCTGCCACTGTTCATCAAGTGGGACGACTGCGAATACGGTTTGCGCGCAAAGGAAGCCGGATATCCGACCGTCACGTTGCCTGGTGCCGCGATCTGGCACATGGCGTGGAGCGACAAGGACGACGCCATCGACTGGCAGGCGTACTTCCACCTCCGTAACCGTCTGGTGGTGGCCGCGCTCCACATGCCGGGCAACGGCCGCGGCCTTGTCGTCAACACGGTGAAGGCGACTCTCAAGCACCTGCTGTGCCTCGAGTACTCCACCGTCGCGATCCAGAACAAGGCCATCGCGGACTTCCTCGCCGGACCGGAACACGTCGCGAACATGCTGCCGACAGCACTCGGTGAGGTTCACGCCCAGCGCAAGGAGTACCCCGACGCCGTCGTGGTGCCCTCGGCAACCGCACTACCGCTGCCCTCCGGCGCCGAGGTCGGGGACGTCAGCGCGCCGACCAACCCCGTCGCGAAGATCGTCCGCGTCGGCAAGGCCGTGGTACACAACCTCAAGCCCGCGCACCCCGAGCATCACGAGCGTCCTCAGCTCAACGTGCCGACCATCGACGCCAGGTGGTATCTGCTCTCGCAGGTCGACGGCGTCACAGTCACCACCGCCGACGGCCGTGGCGTCGTCTACCGCAAGCGCAACCCCAAGCAGGCACTCGAACTGCTCAAGGAAGCCATGCGTTTGCGCCGCGAACTCGCCGCCCGTTTCCCCGAGCTCAAGAAGCAGTACCAGGACGCCGTTCCTTCACTGACCAGCACGGAAAGGTGGGAACGTGTCTTCGGCATCTCCTGAAGTACAGATTCTGGCCGGTATTCAATCGACCGTCGGGCAGCTGCCGGGGGCCGTCAAGGTCGCCCGCGGTATGTCTCACTTCGGTGAGCACTCCCTCGGATGGATCGCGATCGCTGCCGTCGGAGCTGCTGTGGACAAGCCGCGTCGACGTGAGTGGGCCGGAGCAGCCGTCGGCGCATTCGGTGCACACGCCGCCTCCGTGGTGATCAAACGAGTCGTCAGGCGCAAGCGACCTTCCGACCCTTCGGTGCAGGTCAACGTCTCGACACCGAGCAAGCTCAGCTTCCCGTCGTCACACGCGACGTCGACGACGGCGGCGGCTGTGCTGATCGGTCGACTCACCGGGCTACCCTTACCGGCGTTGCTGGTGCCCCCGATGATGCTCTCGCGTCTGGTCCTGGGAGTTCACTACCCGACCGACGTACTCGCCGGAGCGGCACTGGGAGCCGCATCCGCGGCGGTAGTTCGCCGGGTCGAAGAAGCCAGAGCCGAACAGAAATGTGGAGATAAATGAGCGAGGAACCGGCTACGGTCAGCGGACCCCCGAAGTCCCTGCCCGCCGGCATCGTCAAGGCGCTTCGCCCACGTCAGTGGGTCAAGAACGTCCTTGTGCTGGCAGCGCCCATCGCGGCCGGAACCGCCACCGAAGCCGACGTGCTCCTGCCCGTCGCGCTGGCGTTCGTCGTGTTCTGCATGGCGGCATCGGGCATCTACCTCGTCAACGACGCGATGGATGTCGAAGCCGACCGTGCTCACCCCACGAAGCGATTCCGTCCCATCGCGGCCGGAGTTCTACCCGTCAACATCGCGTACGGCATGGCAGTCGTGCTGCTTGCCGGTGCGATCGGGCTGTCCTTCCTGGCCAACTGGCAACTCGCCGTGGTCATGGGCGTGTACATCGTCATCCAGCTCGCCTACTGCTTCGGTCTCAAGCATCAGGCCGTCATCGACATCTGCATCGTCTCGTCCGGCTTCCTGCTTCGAGCGATCGCCGGTGGCGTTGCCGCCGAGATCGATCTCTCGCAGTGGTTCCTGCTGATGATGGCGTTCGGTTCACTCTTCATGGCGGCAGGCAAGCGCTACGCCGAACTGCAGTTGGCCGAGAAGACCGGCGCGAAGATCCGTAAGTCCCTCGAGAGCTACACGATGACGTACCTGCGTTTCGTGTGGACGATGGCAGCGACGACGCTGGTCCTCTGCTACGGACTGTGGGCGTTCCAACAGGACGCCATCAAGGGCACCAACTGGTATGCCATCTCGATGGTGCCGTTCACCATTGCGGTGCTGCGATATGCGGTGGACGTCGACGGCGGCGAAGCCGGAGAGCCTGAGGAGATCGCGCTCGGTGACCGGGTGCTGCAACTCCTCGCGATTGCGTGGATCGGAGTAGTGGGTGTCGCTGTCTACCTCGTCTGAGCCACGCACCGAGGCCGACCCGCACGTCGACACTGCGGCGAATCGCACCACCCTCAGTCGAGGAGTTTTTCTCGGCGGGGTGGTGCTTGCTGCTGCCCTCATGTTCTGGGGGGCGTGGGAGCGTCGCTGGATCGCCGACGACGGACTCATCGTCTTGCGAACCGTCCGCAACCTGCTCGCGGGGAACGGCCCGGTCTTCAATGCGGGGGAGCGTGTCGAGGCGAACACGAGTACCGCGTGGACGTACATCGTCTACGCGTTCAGCTGGCTCACGCAGATCCGCCTCGAATACGTCGTTCTGACGATCGCGCTCGTGCTATCGACTGCTGCCGTCGTGCTGGCGATGCTCGGCACCGGTCGTCTGTACCGAGGCGTTCGGCCGTCGGCGGGCGGAACGATCCTGCTGGTACCGGCAGGTGTTCTCGTCTACATCGCGGTTCCGCCTGCGCGAGATTTCGCCACTTCCGGGCTCGAGACTTGCTTGGTGATCTTCTGGATCGCGCTCCTGTGGCTACTGCTCGTTCGGTGGGCGCAGGCGTCGAAGCCGTCCACGGCGTCGATCCTGACTCTCTCGTTCGTGGCAGGCCTCGGACCATTGGTTCGACCCGAGATGGCAATTCCCGGTGCTGCCGCGTTGATGATGATCGTTCTCTCCGCAGGCCTGACCTGGAAGATTCGCGCACTGATCGTGGTCGTCGCCGGACTTGTGCCGGTGGGCTATCAGATCTGGCGAATGGGCTATTACGCCCTGCCGTACCCGAACACCGCGGTGTCGAAGGACGCCGGTGGCGCGAAGTGGGCGCAGGGTTTTGCGTACCTGTGGAACCTCGTCGGGCCGTACCTGCTCTGGCTGCCGCTGCTTTTCCTGCTCATCGGCGCGCTGCTGCTCGTGTGGCGAAGCCGAGCGGACGCACCTGCTACCGCCACCGATCAACCCGCACGCTCGCTGTGGCAGCGCTTTCAGCAGTTTCTGCGCACGCCGCGGGCCGTCGTCACGTTCATCCTCGGCAGTGGGCTGATCCTCGGGATCTATTCGCTACGCGTCGGCGGCGACTTCATGCACGGCCGCGTCCTGTTGCCGGTGTTGTTCTGCCTGCTCATCCCGGTCGCCGTCATTCCGCTGCGGGTTCCGGCGCGGGCAGCGTTCGGCAGTAACCGCGACACCGCGATCTTCGGAGTCTCGGCGGTGCTGTGGATCGGGACGATCATCTGGGCCTTCTTCGCCGCCAACACGACGGGCATGCCGGAAGGCTCCGTGGTGGGTCGCTCGGGAATCGTCGACGAGCGTGCGTTCTATGCACTCAACACCGGTCACAAGCACCCGATTCTTGCCGAGGACTACCTCGACTATCCGCGAATGCGTGCCATGGTGGAGACCATCGCGCGGACTCCGGAGGGTGGGCTGCTGTTGCCGTCGGCGAGTTACGACTCCTGGTTCGTCGTCCCACCGCCAGGGCCGCTCGAGGAGCCTGCCGAGCACGTCGTCTTCTTCCTCAACCTCGGAATGACGAGCATGAACGTGGGCCTCGACGTTCGGGTGCTCGATCAGATGGGGCTGGCGTACCCCCTGGCAGCACACACCGAGCGCCTCGAAGACGGCCGGATCGGGCACGACAAGAACCTTTACCCGGACTGGGTGGTCGCGGATACCGGAATGATCGACGTTCGCCCGTGGCTGCCGTTCTTCCTCGACGAGGACTGGGTTGCCGACGCGAAGCTGGCGATCACGTGCCCGGAAACGCAGGAGTTGCTCACGTCGTACCGCTCCGAGCTGACCTGGGCCAGATTCAAACAGAACTTCCAGCAGGCTTTCGACTTCGCGAAGTACCGATTCGACCGGGTTCCGGCCTACGAATTGGAACGCTGCGGGCTCGTTCCGCCGGAGCCGCCGAAGTGATGTGATCAGCATCACCGACGGTTGAAGGTTTGAATATTTCGATTCAGTAACACCGAATCGATTGGCCACGATGTACTCGAAGACGATTCACCTAACCTGAATCACTCCCTGCGGGTGATGACGGCGTCGCCCGCGGACTGAGACGTAACGGTCTGTCTATTTGTCACAGCTGAACCTGTGACATAAAGTCCAGCGAGCGCAGTGTGACTTGGAAGAGGTCCGCTGCCGACCCGAACTTGTTCGGGCTGGCAGAAAAGCCTGTTCCCCGACGGAATCCGCCGGAGCCACTCCACCGAGTGAGTGCCGCAGACGAAGAGAGAGAGCAGTATCCATGCGTTTTGCCAGAAAGAGGCTGACCCAGCGCCTCAAGCACCGAGCGTTGGCCATCGGTGCCGCAGCACTTGTGCTACCCCTTGCTGCAGGAGTTGCCGGTAGTGCTGTCGCCTCTGCTGCGCCCGCGCACACTGCTCCCAGCCACACCGCCCCCTCGGGCGGATACGACGAGCTGTGGGTGCCCTCCTCGATGGGCAACATCAAGGTCCAGGTCCAGTGGGCCGCACGCGGCGGAAACGCTGCCCTCTACCTCCTCGACGGCCTGCGTGCGCGCAACGACGCCAACGCGTGGAGCTTCGAGACCAACGCGATGGACCAGTACCGCAACGACAACATCACCCTCGTGATGCCCGTCGGCGGCGAGTCCAGCTTCTACAGCGACTGGTATGCACCGTCGAACTTCAACGGTCAGCAGATCACGTACAAGTGGGAAACGTTCCTCACGCAGGAACTCCCCAACTTCCTCGCGAACTACGGCGTCTCGCCGAACAACAACGCGGTTCTCGGTCTCTCGATGGGTGGCAGCGCTGCTCTGACGCTGGCTGCTTACCACCGCGACCAGTTCAAGTTCGCCGGCTCGCTGTCGGGCTACCTGAACATCTCGGCTCCCGGCATGCGCGAGGCAATCCGCGTCGCAATGCTCGATGCCGGTCGCTTCAACGTCGACTCCATGTGGGGACCGCCGTGGAGCCCGTCCTGGCTGCGCAACGACCCGTTCGTCTTCGCACCGCGTCTGCAGGGCCTGTCGATGTACATCTCGTCGGCAAGCGGCCTGCCCGGTGAATACGACCACCCGCGCGCACCGATCGATTACTACAACACGGCTAACGGCATGGGCCTCGAAGCTCTCGCCCTGGTCAACACCCGTGCATTCCAGATCCGCATGAACTCGCTGGGTATCCCGGCCACCTACAGCTTCCCGTCCAACGGCACGCACTCGTGGCCGTACTGGTCGGCAGAGCTGTGGAAGGCTCGCGGCCAGATCCTCGACACCATGAACGCTTGGTGATCGTGCGCCATCCCGTGACCTAGTCACTTCACCAGTGCCGTTCCGGACTCCCTCCAAGGGAAACCGGGACGGCACTTGTGTATTCAGGTGCTGCACGATCGCCTGAGGTCAGTAACAATTGCACCACCAGTAACAGCGCGGCTACCCCAAGCGGGGATCGTTTGCGTGTAGAAATAGTTTCAACGGGGGTCTGGCTGCTCAGGCGGCTACACGATCGACGCGCGGACCGAACGTAAGGAAAGAGAGTGAGCTCATGCGAGTAGGCCTTGCCACGGAGGACCGTCGCCGGTCCCGGGCAACCTTCCGGACAAAGGTCGTCGGCGCACTGGCAGCGATGCTGGTACTGCCGATCGCCGCGGGCTTGACGACGGCCGGAACCGCGGCAGCCGCGCCGGCACCTGCTCAGGCCGCACCGGCCGTGACCCAGAACCCCACCGGCGCAGCGGTCACGAAGGTCGACTGGCTCAGTGAGCGTCGCGTCGCGCTGTGGGTGAACTCTCCCGCGATGGGCACCCCGATTCAGGTGCAGATCCTCTTGGCTCGCGATTGGAACGTCAATCCGTCGGCCAGCTTCCCCTCGGTCTGGATGCTCGACGGTCTTCGCGCGACCGACAACGAGAACGCCTGGACCTACGAAACCGACGCCGAGTCCTTCTACGCGGACAAGAACGTCAACGTCATTCTTCCCGTCGGCGGTCAGTCCAGCTTCTACTCCGACTGGCTCGAGCCCGACAACGGCAAGAACTACCAGTGGGAGACGTTCCTGACCAAGGAACTGCCCCCGATCCTCGAAAAGGACTGGCGGACCACGCAGACGCGCGGAGTAGTCGGACTGTCGATGGGCGGAACGTCCGCTATGTTCCTCACGGCGCGTAACCCCGGCTTCTTCAAGTTCGCGGCTTCGCTGTCCGGCATCCTCACCACCACCTCGCTCGGCATGCCTCAGGCAATCCAGTTCGCGATGACCGACGCCGGTGGATACAACTCCGCCGCGATGTGGGGACCGCCGTCCAACGCACAGTGGGCTGCACACGATCCGTATGCGCTCGCCGAGAAGCTCAAGGGCGTCAGTCTGTACGTCTCGAGTGGTAGCGGTACGACCGGCCCGTACGACCAGCCGTCGGGAATTCCCGGCGTCAGCACCAACTACGCAGGTATGGGCCTCGAGATCCTCGCTCGCCTGACCTCGCAGACCTTCGCGACCAAGCTCAACCAGCTCGGCATCCCCGCGCAGGTCAATTACCGCCCGTCCGGAACCCACTCGTGGCCGTACTGGCAGTTCGAGCTTCATCAGCTGTGGCCGCAGTTGGCCAACGCCATCGGCGTCGAGGTCGAGAAGCCGGCTTGCGGCACGTCGGGTGAGATCGGTGCGACGGCTGCAGCCAACGGTTGGATCGGCGACTGCATCACCCCCGAGTACAGCGTCGCGGGTGGCCTGGCACAGGACTTCCGCAACGGTCGCATCTACTTCACCAGTGGAACGGGCGCCCAGCCTGTAGCCGGTCGTATCGCCGGCGCGTACATGAACACCGGAGCAGCGGCCGGCCCGCTCGGCTTCCCGCGTACTCCCGAACTCGGTACCCCCGACGGACGCGGACGCTTCAACCACTTCCAGAACGGCTCCATCTACTGGACCCCGCAGACCGGCGCTCACCCCGTCAGCGGCGACATCCTCGCCGAGTGGTCCGCACAGGGATGGGAAGGTGGCCCGCTCGGCTACCCGACCGCCGACGAGATCGCGACCCCCGGCAAGCCGGGCAAGGTTCAGGGATTCGAGATCGGCGCGATGTACAGCAGCGCCAACGGAACTCACGCGGTTCTCGGAATGATCATGGGCAAGTACGGCGAACTCGGTTGGGAAAACGGCTGGCTCGGATTCCCGAAGTCGAACGAGGTTCCGATCAAGGACAACGGACGCTTCACCGAGTTCGAGGGCGGCAACATCTACTGGAGCCCCGGCACCGGTGCATGGTCCGTCGAGAACGGCCCGCTCTTCGACGGCTGGAAGAGCGTCGGATACGAGGGCGGCCGCCTCGGATTCCCGATCAGTGACAAATTCGACATTCCCGGTGGTGTCCAGCAGAACTTCCAGTTCGGCTACATCACGGTGATCGGTGACAAGACAGAAGTTCACTAACTCACAGTGGTGCACGACGGGCGGGCCCGATCACGGATCGGTGCCCGCCCGCGTGCGTTGCGTAACCTGTTGATGGACTTTCGACTGAAGGCAAGGACGGACATTGATGTCGCTTTTCTCGGGTAACCGAAACACTTGTGCACGCGCGATCGCGGTCGGCGCCTTGGCGCTCGCCACTGGTGGCGCGCTTGTCGCGTGCGGTAGTGACGACTCCACTGCAACCTCCAATCCGGTCACCACGACGTCCGCTGCGGCTTCGTCCTCGAGTGGTTCGGCGTCTGCGTCCGCCTCTGCGACCACGACGGCGTCGGCTGCACCCACCAGTCCAGGAGCAGCAGCCACCGCGCCGCCGGAGCAGCCGCAGAGCATCGAAGGCTTCCCGGGCCCCACAGTCGTCGAGGTCAGTCCAGAGGCACAGAAGTTCCTCGACGGACTGAAGGCGAAGGGCATCACCCCAGCCGGTGACGGAAGCATCGCCGTCAACACGGCCAATTACATCTGCGCTGCCGGTCCTCAGACCGACGACGAGGTCCTGACCTTCGTGACTGCCTTCGTCGGCCAGGAAGCGTCGGCGGAAGGCAAGCAGATCACTCCCGAGCAGGCAGGTGCGAACGCTCAGATCTATATCGACGTCGCCAACACCACCTACTGCAAGTAGGCGCGGGTCATGGCGAGGTCTGGAAAGCGTCGTGGGTGCCTGATCCCGCTGCTGATCATTCTTGTGGTCGCAGCGGTCGTGATCGGCGGTTGGTACATCCTGGCCGGGCGGGTGCCTTCGCCGACTCCGATCCCGCCGAGCCCGGAGCCACCGGTCTCTCAGCCGGCCAGTTGCCCCGATGTCCAGGTAGTAGCCATACCGGGTACGTGGGAGTCGAGCGCTACCGACGACCCGTACAACCCGACGGCCAATCCGGCGTCGTTGATGCTGAACGTGACCCGCCCTCTTCAGGAGAAGTTCGATAGTTCGAGGGCCGACGTCTACACCGTTCCTTACGTCGCACAGTTTTCGAATCCGGTTGCGATCCCGCCGGACGGACAGCAGTCCTACAACAACAGCCGGGCTGCGGGAACTGCTGCCACTAACGACTTTCTGATGAAGCGGCACGCCGAGTGCCCGCTCACGAGCTACGTCCTGACCGGATTTTCCCAGGGCGCGGTGATCGCGGGTGACGTCGCCGCGAGTATCGGCGACGGTACCGGCGCGGTGCCTGCCGATCTGGTTCTGGGCGTGGGCTTGATTGCCGACGGTCGGCGCGATCCGGCGTTCGGGAACACGGTTGGCCCGAGCGTTGCCGGTGTCGGTGCCGAGCTGTCGCTGAACGGGCTGAAGCTTCCCGGTCTCACGATGACCGGCCCGAGGCCAGGCGGATTCGGCGACCTCAACGACCGGACTTATCAGATCTGCGCGCCGAGCGACGGTATCTGCGACGCTCCGGCCGCCGCCCTCAATCCGACCAACTGGTTGAGTTCGGCGCCGCGGCTTCTCGAGTACTACAACAACCCTGTGCACGCGATGTACAACTCCTTCCAAGTCGATCCGAACGGCACGACGGCCACCCAATGGATGGCACAGTGGGCTGCGGAGAAGATCGACGCCGCACCGACACCGCCCCACAGTTGAGTCACCGCCGCACTGTTGATTCGTCACAATCGGGCGTCTCGGGAGTTCGCTCGCGGGTAATCTGCTCGTTTGGTCCCGGTAGAGTGCTGCACGGTCCGGGGGCGTCCTCTACAGTGCTGTCACGTAAGTGACTGGCGAGTAGGTTCGATTTGTCCGGTTTCGAAGTCCGAGTACGACGTACGTGTCCATCACAGGAGAATCGCTATATGAGTTCCACCCACGGCAGCGATGCCCTACGCAAATTCCGGTTTGCGGCCGGTGGCGAGGGCAACGCCGAAGAGGGTGGTGCGCGACGTTTCGTCAAGCTTGCGCAGAAGGCCGAGGAACTCGGCTACGACTCGTT
Organism: Rhodococcus sp. IEGM 1241; assembly: GCF_033142365.1. Taxonomy (NCBI): domain Bacteria; kingdom Bacillati; phylum Actinomycetota; class Actinomycetes; order Mycobacteriales; family Nocardiaceae; genus Rhodococcus; species Rhodococcus sp. IEGM 1241. Next base: position 301,589 of record NZ_JAWLSE010000006.1, on the reverse strand, counting down.
CATGATTCCGGACCACCTGGGTAATCAGGTCGGACCGATCGCCGCTCTGGGAGCGCTCGCAGTGGCCACGGACAAGATCCGTCTGGGCACTGCCGTGTTGGCCAACGGCTTCCGTCATCCTGCTGTGCTCGCGAAGGACGCGGCGACTATCGACGTGCTGTCCGGTGGCCGACTCGAACTCGGTATCGGCGCAGGCTGGATGAAGGAAGAGTTCGACAAGGGCGGCATCGCATACGAAAGCCCCGGCGTTCGCATCGAGAAACTCGAGGAGTCTCTGCAGATTCTCGACACACTGCTGCGCGGGCAGGAATGCACTTTCGAAGGCAAGCACTATCAGGTGCGTGGCCTCAAGGGCAGCCCGCGACCGCGGCAGGGCCCGCGGCCGCCGATCATCGTCGGTGGCGGCGGACCGAAGATGCTCGCTCTCGCCGCGAAGTACGCGGACATCATCTCGGTCGCCACACCGACCAACCGTGACGGGCGGCTTCTGCTCTCCGGAATCACGATGGAAAAGACCATCGAACGTGTCGAGCGGATCCGCGAAGCTGCCGGCGAGCGTTTCGATGAGATCGAACTCAACTGGACCATCACCATGATCATGATCACCGACGATCGAGAGCAGGCTGCCGAGATGGCAATCGCCGCTCTGGACCAAGGTTTTCCGCCGAACATCGAAGTGGATCGTAAGCTGAGCGTGGAGGAGTTGCTGAACTCTCCATACCTGGCTGTGGGCACTTTCGAGGAAATCGCAGACCAGATTCGACTGGTCCGCGAGAAGACGTCGATGTCGTACGTCGGGGTCTTCCCGACGCAGATGGAAGCGTTCGCCCCGATCATCCCGTTACTGGCGGGCGAGTAGGCCGGAGAATACGGACGATGCGAATCTGTAACATATCGATGGTTTGGGATCGATGAAGTGATTCAGGTGAGTTGCGCACAAAGTGCGATTCGATTGATCGAAGATGGACCCGAGAGAGCGAAGGAAGTCTGGGGCGCAGGCATGAAAGACAGTGCTTGTGTGATCGCTTCGGAGGAGATGGAATGAACGCGCTGTTCGATGGCTTTCTCGACGAGAAGGGCCAGATCCGCCTGCAACCAGGCTTCACGCTGGTCGACTACGTCGAGCAACACTCGCGTGTCAACGCGGACGAGCTCGCGTATCGGTACATCGATTACTCACGCGAGCGTGACGGTGAAGCCCTGGAGCTGACCTGGGAGCAGTTCGGTGTGCGTCTGCGCGCTGTTGCAGCCCGTTTGCAGCAGGTCACCAAGCGTGGCGACCGTGTCGCGATTCTTGCGCCGCAGGGGCTCGACTACGTCATTTCGTTCTTTGCCGCCATTCAGGCAGGTTCCATCGCGGTGCCGCTCTTCGATCCGGACGAGCCTGGTCATACCGACCGTCTTCACGCTGTTCTCGGTGACTGCAAGCCGACTGCGATTCTGACTGCCGCTTCGTCGGCTGCCGGTGTTCGTCAGTTGTTCCGCTCGCTTCCCGCTGCCGAGCGTCCGCGCATCATCGCCGTCGACGCGATTCCCGACACCGTCGGTGAAACGTGGGTTCGTCCCGACATCGAGCTCGACGACATCGCGTACCTGCAGTACACCTCCGGTTCGACCCGAGTTCCCGCCGGCGTGGAGATCACCCACCGCGCTGTCGGAACGAACGCGCTCCAGATGGTCGACTCCATCGAACTCAACGAGGACTCACGCGGCGTCACGTGGCTGCCGCTGTTCCACGACATGGGCCTGCTGACGGTCATCCTGCCTGCTCTGGGCGGCAAGTACATCACCATCATGAGCCCGCGCGCTTTCGTGCAGCGGCCGTACCGGTGGATCAAGGAACTGGCTGCGGTTTCCGACGGCGCAGGCACCTTTGCCGCCGCTCCCAACTTCGCTTTCGAGCACGCTGCCGCGCGCGGCCTGCCGAAGGACGGCGAGACCCTGGACCTGAGCAACGTCATCGGCCTGATCAACGGCAGTGAGCCGGTCACGACGTCGTCGATGCGCAAGTTCAACGACGCTTTTGCTCAGTACGGTCTGCCCAAGACTGCGATCAAGCCGTCGTACGGCATGGCCGAAGCGACGCTCTTCGTCTCCTCGACCAAGCATTCCGACGAGGCCAAGGTCATCTACGTCGACCGCACGGAACTCAACAAGGGCCGCATGGTCATCGTCGACCAGTACTCCGAGAACGCCATCGCACAGGTCTCCTGTGGGTACGTCTCGCGCAGTCAGTGGGCGGCGATCGTCGATCCCGAAACTCTGACCGAGGTCCCCGACAATCACGTCGGCGAGATCTGGTTGCACGGCGAGAACATCGGCATCGGCTACTGGGGTCGCCCCGACGAGACGGCGGAGACCTTCCACAACAAGCTGGACAATCGGTTGAGTGAAGACAGCCACACCGAGGGCACGCCGGCGGATGCCAACTGGATGCGTACCGGCGACTTCGGCGTCTACGTCGACGGCGAGCTGTACATCACCGGCCGCGTCAAGGACCTCGTGATCGTCGACGGTCGCAATCATTACCCGCAGGACCTCGAGGCTTCGGCTCAGGAAGCCAGCCCCGCCCTGCGCCCCGGCTTCATCGCTGCGTTTGCCGTCCCGGCCAACCAGCTGCCTTCTGTCGTGTTCTCCAACACGCACTCGGGTCTGAAGTTCGACGACGACGATTCCTCGGAGCAGTTGGTCATCGTGGCCGAGCGTGCTCCCGGCGCAGGCAAGGCCGATCCGCAGCCGATCGCGGACACCGTGCGTGCGGCGATTTCTTCCCGTCACGGTGTTACGGCCCGAGACATCCTGCTCGTCCCCGCGGGTTCGATTCCGCGTACGTCAAGCGGCAAGATCGCTCGCCGCGCGTGTAAGGCGAGTTATATCGAGGGAACGTTGCGAGGCGGCTATCAGCAGACCGCATTCCCCGATAGCGTTTGAGGAGCAGTCCCTTCATGATCGGTGGCTTGGTGAGTTGATGGTTGAACAAGATGGTGTGCAGAGCAAAGACGTTGTGAGCGAGATGAGTGTCGCGCAGTTGCGTGAGTGGCTTCGCAACTGGATCGCCGACGCGACCGGTCAGCCGGTGTCGACGATTGTGGACGACCGGCCGCTGGACGAGTTCGGACTCGCCTCGCGGGACGCAGTTGCTCTGAGCGGAGACATCGAGGATCTGCTCGGTGTCACGCTGACCGCCACGATCGTCTACCAACACCCCACCATCGCCTCGCTGGCTACTCGGATCATCGAAGGTGAGCCCGAGGCGCCGGAGGAGACCGTCGACGCGTCGTACTACGTCTCAGGCGCCACGACGGACGCCCACGACATCGCCATCGTCGGACTGTCCACACGATTCCCCGGTGCCGGGCACACGCCTTCGGACATGTGGGAAATGCTGGCGGCCGGACGCGACGGCATCAGCGACCTCCCCGAGGACCGCTGGGCCGAGTTCATGTCGGATCCCGCCATCAAGGCCGCGGTCGAGAACGCCAACACCAAGGGCGGGTACCTCGACGACGTCAAGGGCTTCGACGCCGAGTTCTTCGCGATGTCTCCGCTCGAGGTCGTCAACGTCGATCCGCAGCAGCGCCTCGCCCTGGAACTCGCGTGGGAAGCGCTCGAGCACGCGCGCATTCCGGCCAGCGGGCTCAAGGGCAAGCAGGTCGGTGTTTTCATCGGCAGTTCCGCCAACGATTACCAGTTGCTCGCGGTCAGTGATCCGACGACGGCGCACCCGTACGCACTGACCGGAACGTCGACGGCCATCGTCGCGAACCGGGTTTCGTACTTCTTCGACTTCCGTGGACCGTCCATCGCTCTGGACACCGCGTGCTCGTCTTCGCTGGTTGCCGTTCACGAGGCTGTGCGTTCGCTGCGCAGTGGTGATTCCAACATCGCGCTGGCCGGTGGCGTCAACATGCTGCTGGCCCCTCCCGGAACCCTCGGTTTCGATCAGACCGGGATGCTCGCTCCCGACGGAAAACTGCGTGCATTTTCCGCACACGCTCAGGGCATCGTTCGCAGTGAGGGTGGCGGACTCGTCGTGCTCAAGCGTCTCGAAGACGCCGAGCGTGACGGCGATTCCATCCTCGCGGTGATCGCCGGATCCGCGGTCAACCAGGACGGCCGTTCCAACGGTCTGCTCGCGCCCAACCCGGACGCCCAGGCCGACGTGTTGCGTTTCGCGTACCGCGACGCCGGAATCTTGCCGACCACAGTCGACTACATCGAGGCGCACGGAACGGGTACCGATCTCGGTGATCCCATCGAGGCCGACGCGCTCAGCCGTGTCGTCGGTCGTGGCCGTGACGACGACAAGCCGGCTCTGCTCGGTAGTGCGAAGACCAACTTCGGGCACCTGGAAGCAGCTGCGGGCGCCGCCGGCCTGATCAAGGTCGTTCTGGCGATGCAGGAAAACAAGATTCCCGCGACGATCAACTACCTGGGCCCGAACTCGCACATCGACTTCGAGAAGGCGCACCTGCAGGTGACGCCCGAGGCCACCGACTGGCCGCGTTACACCGGCAAGGCCGTCGCCGGCGTTTCCGGTTTCGGTTTCGGCGGAACCAACGCGCACGTCGTGGTCAAGGAATACGTGCCCGCCGACGTGGCAGTCGATGAACCAGTCGTGGATGCCCCGGTAGTTGACGAACCGGCAGCAGAGGACGAGAGCACCGTTGTGCTGGCTGTGTCCGGTGCGCTGCCTTCGCGTCGTCGCCGCGCAGCTGCAGATCTGGCCGACTGGCTCGAAACCGAAGAGGGAAGCAAGACGCCCCTCGCCGACGTTGCCCGCACACTCGCGCGTCGCAACCACGGACGCTCGCGCGCCGCTGTTCTGGCGAAGACGCGGTCCGAGGCCATCAGCTCGCTGCGCGCCGTCGCCGCAGGCAAGCCGGCTCAAGGAGTCTTCTCGGCCGACTCGCCGTCGCCCAAGGGCGCGGTGTGGGTGTTCTCGGGCTTCGGCTCGCAGCACCGCAAGATGGCCAAGCAGCTCTACACGGAGAACGCGGCTTTCAAGGCAGCCGTCGACGAGGTCGATGCGCTGATCCAGGACGAGGCCGGCTACTCGATGGTCGAGATGTTCCTCGACGATTCGATCGAGTACAACGTCGAGACCGCACAGGTGGGAATCTTCACCATCCAGGTCGGTCTGGCCGCATTGCTGCGTCACCACGGCGCTGAGGCCGAAGCCGTGGTTCCGCACTCGATGGGTGAGGCCGCTGCCGCATACGTGTCCGGTGGTCTGAACCTGGAAGACGCTGTGCGCGTGATCTGTTCACGTTCACGGCTGATGGGTGAGGCCGAGGGCGCACTCGTCGGTGACGACATCCGTCTGATGGCACTGCTCGAGTACAGCGCATCCGAGATCGAGGCGCTGCTGCCCACGTATCCCAAGCTCGAGGTCTGCGTTTACGCAGCTCCGACGCACACGGTGATCGGTGGACCGCAGCCGGACATCGAGGCGATCGTCGCGGCCGCCGAGGCGGACGGCAAGATGGCGCGTGTCCTGCAGACCAAGGGTGCCAGCCACACCTCACAGGTCGATCCGTTGCTCGGCGAGCTTGCCGCGGAGTTGGCCGGTATCGAGCCGACCACGTTGAAGCTCGGCGTCTACTCGTCCGTCGACAAGGACACTTTCTACCGTCCCGGTCACGAGCCGATCCATCAAGAGGCGTACTGGGTCAAGGGTCTTCGCCACAGCGTGTACTTCACCAATGCGGTACGCGGTGCAGTTGCCCACGGCCACACCACTTTTGTCGAGCTTGCACCCAACCCGGTGACGCTGATGTCGGTGGCGGCTACCGCTTTCGATTCGGGCCTGCACGACATGGAACTCATCCAGACGCTCAAGCGTAAGGAAGACGAGTCCGCGGGTGTGCTTGCCGCTCTCGCGCAGCTGTACGTGCACGGCCATGCTGTGAACCTCGAGTCCTTGCTTCCTGCAGGCGATTTCGCCTTGGTTCCGCGTACTGCATTCCTGCGTAAGCCGTACTGGCTCGACATTCGCGTCAGTGCCGGCGGTTCGGCTCGCGTACCCGGTTCGCACGTCGCTCTGCCCGACGGCCGCCACGTGTGGGAGGTCGACGCATCCGCCGTCACTGATCTGGCTGTGCTCGTGAGCGCTGCTGCCGGACAGGTGCTCTCGGATGTCGCTCTCACCGCTGCCGTTCCGCACGGTGAGCTGGCCGGCGCTGCGACCCTGACGACAACCCTCAACCCGCATCCGGGTGGAGCGTCGGTGCAGGTGCATGCTCGTGAGGGCGCTACGTTCCGTTTGCTGTTCGATGCCGTCGTCACGTCCGGTGAGCCGCTGCCCGAGCTGGTCATTAGCGCGCCGGTCAAGACCAGTGCGCCGATGGAAACCCTGGCCGAGGTCGTCGAAGACGCCGGAGACAAGTGGGATCCGAACGGTTCGCAGAGCCTCGACGATCGCCTCAAGATCGTTGTGGCCGAGTCGATGGGGTACTCGCCGGAAGATCTTCCGGCTGAGGTTCCGCTCATCGAACTGGGTCTCGATTCGCTCATGGCGATGCGTATCAAGAACCGCGTCGAGTACGAGTTCGACATTCCGCAGCTCCAGCTCCAGGCAGTCAAGGACGCGAGCCTCAACGAGGTCAACAAGTACCTGCGCTACGCGATCGACAATCGCGAAGAGGTTCAGGCGATGGCCGACAAGCAGGCTGCCGAGAAGTTGGCAGCCGATGCGGCTGACGAGGACGCTGCTCCCGCTGAGGAGTCGGTGGAACTGCCGGCGACTGCTCCGGTTGCTGCTGCGCCTTCCGATCCTTCTCGAGCCGGAACTGCCGACGATGCCGGCTCCGACGTTCCGCCGCGAGATGCGGCCGAGCGCTTGACGTTTGCGACGTGGGCCGTCGTCACCGGGAAGTCCGCCAAGGGTATTTTCAACGATCTGCCGATCGTCGGTGACGAGGTCGCCGAGAAGCTTGCTGCTCGGCTGTCCGAGCGTGCGGGCGGCGAGATCACTCTCGACGACGTTCTCGATTCCACCACCATCGAAGAGCTTGCGGACGTCGTGCGCCAGTACCTCGAGGACGACGGCAAGATCGACGGACTCGTACGCACTCTGCGTGCCCGTCCCGAAGGTTCCACTGCCGTACCGGTATTCGTCTTCCATGCTGCCGGTGGTTCGACGGTGACGTACGAGCCTTTGCTCAAGCGCCTGCCCGCCGGCACGCCGATGTACGGGTTCGAGCGGGTCGAGGGCTCGATCGAAACCCGTGCTGCTGCTTACGTTCCGCTGCTGCGTGAGATCCAGGGCGACGGACCGTACGTGCTGTGTGGCTGGTCGTTCGGCGGCGTGATGTCGTATGCGGTCGCGAAGTTGCTGCGTGAGCAGGGCGCCGACGTGCGTGTGGTCGGACTGCTCGACACCGTCATGGCCGGCGAGGTCGTGCCGGACACCGAGGCGGAACGACGCAAGCGTTGGGAGCGCTACGGCAAGTTCGCCAAGCGCACCTACAACCTGGATGTTCCGCTGCCGCTTGACGTTCTGGCCTCCACCGAAGCGGACGAGGATCAGATCCAGATCTTGATGGACATGATCAAGATGAGCGGCGCCAAGATTCCCGGCGGCATCATCGAGCATCAGCGGACGTCGTGGTTGGACAACCGCGCCATCCAGACGGCCGAGTTCAGCAGCTACGACGGCGACGTCGTGCTCTACATGGCCGACAAGTACCACGACGAGTTGATGACGCTCGAGCCCGCATTCAAGACCCGCAAGGCAGATGGTGGTTGGGGTGACTACGTGAAGAACCTCGAGGTCGTCTACATCGGCGGGGACCACCTGCAGATCGTCGACGAGCCGTACATCGCGAAGGTTGCGGCAGACCTCACCACCAAGCTGGCCCAGATCGAGACAGCTCAGACCAAAGCAGCGGAAACCGGAGTTCAGAAGTGACGACAACCACCGCGGAGAAGCTCGCTGAACTCCGCGAAAAGTTGGAGAAGGCAAAGGAACCCGGCTCGGCTCGGGCCATTGCGAAGCGCGATGCAGCAGGGCACAGTACGCCGCGCCAGCGCATCGACATGTTGCTCGATCCCGGTAGCTTCGTCGAGGTCGGCGCCCTGGTGAAGATGGCGGGCGAGGACAACCCGTACAGCGACGGCGTCATGACCGGTCACGGAACTGTCGACGGGCGTCCGGTTGCCGTGTTCGCGCACGATCAGACTGTGTTCGGCGGTGCCGCCGGAGAGATGTTCGGCCGTAAGGTCGCCGCCGTCAACGATTTTGCACTGAAGGTGGGCTGCCCGGTCGTCGGTATCAACGATTCCGGTGGAGCTCGAATCCAGGATGCCGTTTCCTCATTGGCCTGGTACGCCAACATGGGTTCACGTCAGGAGCCCTTGTCCGGCGTCTGCCCGCAGATCTCGGTCATCCTCGGTAAGTGCGCCGGCGGTGCCGTGTACGCACCGATCAACACCGACGTCGTGGTCGCGACCGAAGAGTCGTACATGTTCGTCACCGGACCCGACGTCATCAAGTCGGTCACCGGCGAAGAGGTCAGCCTCGAGGATCTGGGCGGGGCGCGCAAGCAGGCGGAGTACGGAAACATCCATCACGTCGCTCCCGACGAGAAGGCTGCATTCGACTGGGTGCGTGAGTACCTGAGCTTCATGCCGTCCTCGTGCACGGAGAAGGCGCCGTTGATCAACCCGGGTCTCGAACCCGAGATCACCGAGTCGGATCTCGAACTCAACGCCTTCATGCCGGATGCCGACAATGCCGGCTACGACATGCACGACATCATTCTGCGGATCTTCGACGACGGAACCTTCCACGAAATCGGAGCCCAGGTCGCGCACAACGTGATCACCGGGTTCTCCCGCGTCGACGGCCTGCCCGTCGGTGTCGTGGCCAACCAGCCCACGTACCTCAGTGGCGCCCTCGATGCGGACAGCTCCGACAAGGCTGCCCATTTTGTGCGCCTGTGCGACGCTTTCAGCATCCCGCTCGTTTTTGTCGTCGACACACCAGGCTTTCTTCCCGGCGTCGATCAGGAAAAGGTCGGTGTCATCAAGCGTGGCGGGCGTTTCCTGTTCGCGTACATCGAAGCCACTGTGCCGAAGGTGACGGTGGTGGTTCGTAAGGCGTACGGCGGCGGTTATGCCGTCATGGGTTGCAAGCAGCTCGGTGCCGACATCAACCTCGCGTGGCCGACCGCTCGTATCGCCGTGATGGGCGCCGAGGGTGCCGTCAACATCATGGGACGTCGTCAGCTCGCCGAGGCCGGCGAGAACGCACCCGCGGTGCGTGCTCAGTTGATCAACTTCTACAACGAGTTCGTCGCGACGCCGTACATCGCGGCTGAGCGCGGATACATCGACGCGGTGATCGAGCCTTCGCAGACGCGTCTCGAAATCCGCAAGGCTCTGAAGTTGCTCAAGGACAAGACGATCTTCAAGAACCCGCGCAAGCACAACTTGATGCCGCTCTAATTCTTCTTGTCACCGAGGGCGTCGAACTGGCGGCGTAGCGCTTCTATCGCCGCCAGGACGGCAGGTCTTTCGCTGTCGGTCCGCCAGGCGAGGTAGATGTCCCGGCCGAGCGGCGGAATCGTGTCGAGCATTCGAACACCTTCCGGCGGTGCAACTCTCGCCAGGCGTGGAATCAATGCGACGGCGAGGCCCTGAGCGACGAATTCGACCTGGGTGGGAAACTCGGCGACCTCGTACTCGATTCGTGGGTCGAACCCCTGCGCGCGCAGGGTCCTGACGGTGAAGGTGTGAAAATCCGTTCCCCGGGTCCACGTCGCCCAGGCATGCTCGGACAGCTCGCTCAGTGCGACGACCTTGTTCTCCGCCAGCGGATGTGACGCGGGGAGAGCGAGCAGCGCCACGTCGTCGTACACGGGTGTGAAGGAGAGTCCGTCGGGAAGTTCGACGGGCAGAGTGCTCCAACTGTCGACCACCACGACGTCGAGGTCGCGGCGAATCAGTGCGGGGAGCAGTTCTTCGGATTCGCCTTCGTTGAAGGTGATTTCGAGCTGGGGGTGCGCGTGCCTGATCTCGGCGATGGCTCGCGGCAGCACCGTCCTGCTGGGGGAGACCAGGGCCCCGATGCGTACGCGGCCCGTCACCTCGCTCTGCAGCGACGCGATTTCCGCCTCGGCCTGGGCGAGCGTCGAGAGAACCTCTGCGGTTCGGCGCGCGAGGATCCGGCCCGCTTCGGTGAGTCGTACACCGCGGCCCTGCGGTTCGAGGAGCGGAACACCGACCTCGCGCTCGAGTTTGTTCAACTGCTGCGAAATCCCGGACGGTGTGACATGCAAGGTGCGGGCGGCAGCCGCCACTGATCCGTTCTCGGCGACGGCGTGCAGGGCGCGGAGTCTTTCGAGATTCAACACAGTAGCAATGCTACCGAATATACGGTCTGAACATTTGCTTGTGCTGAATAGTTAGCGGCAGGAACATTGTCGAGTGACCACTCTGACCTCCGCGACCGCGCAGACACCGACACCCACCCGAACTCCTCGGGGGCGCATCGACCCTCGATTGCTGGTCGTCGGAGGCGCAGCCGCGATCTCGATCAGTTCGCTCCTCATCAAGCTGGCTGATGTCGGGCCCTCGACGGCCGTCTTCTTCCGTTGCTTCCTGGCCTTGCCGCCGCTGTTGTGGTTGGCGTGGCGAGAGTTCCGCCGGGTGGGCAAGCCGAGCCGGCGGGCAGTCGTTCTGCAGGTGCTCGGCGGTCTGTTGCTCGGACTGGATTTTGCGTTGTGGTCGCAGTCGATTCTGATGATCGGCGCGGGTATGGCGAGCGTCGTCGTGAACGTGCAGGTGATCGTGGTGCCCGCACTGTCCTGGTTGGTGTTCGGCAATCGGGTGCCGATGCGCTTCGTCTTCGCCCTACCGTTCATGTTCACGGGAATCGCCTTGGCGGGCGGCGTGTTCGGGGGCGGGGGAACCGGCGACGAACTGCTGTGGGGAACGGCGCTCTCGCTCGTCTCCGGAATCGCGTACGGCGGTTACATCTTCGTGGTCGGCCGTACGGGCGAGGCGGATCGAGCCGCGAGCCAGGTGTTGATCTCGACGACGTCCGCGGGCATCGCCGGCTCCGTCATCGGATCACTGTGGGGCCGGATCGATTTCGTCCCGGGTTGGGAAGCGTTCGGGTGGCTCGCGGCACTGGCGCTGGTCGGCCAGGTGTTCGGCTGGATGCTGATGGGGCACTCGCTCCCTCGGCTTCCCGCCGAGGTGGGCGCGACGCTCCTGCTCATGCAACCGGTCCTCGCCGTGCTGCTGGCGGTTGTGCTGCTCGGCGAACGGCCAGGCGTTGGGCAACTACTCGGGTGCGTCGTCGTTGTCGGAGCGGTCTCGGCCGTCTCCGTACGTCGCACCCGAGCAGTCACCCGAGTAGGTAGCGCAGGCTAGTGCACTCGCATCTCGCCGGGCATCCACATGCCCGAGCGGGTTGCGGTGCCCGTCTCCACCTCTGCCGGAACAGCATTCGGGAAGTACCGGTCGTAGCGCTCGAGTGATCCCCAGTCCCGTGCCCAGTCGTCCTTCAGGTACGTCGGAACCGTCGTAGCACCGGCGAGGACCTCGGTGAATCCGAGCGGTCCACCGTTGTCCGCGGACTGCCAGGTATCGGTGGAGCTGACGGCCAGAGGACGGTCCGGGAGGATGCGGAAGTTCGGCATCTCGGCCACACCGTTCTGATGTGTGAACGGACGTTGGCACGGGAACTGAAGGCCGACAGCCCAGTCCAGGAGGACCGGCTGCTCGCTGCCGATGTACGAGTCCAGGGACTCGAGCTTGGGCACGCGCGGCGGCGTGAATGCCATCCACTGATCGCCCGTGAGGTTGGGATCGAACGCGACCACCCGAACGGCATCGGCATCTGGCGCGAGTTCGTCGATCGGGATACGGACGTTGCGCCACGACGGCGCCGGGCCGATGTCTCGCGGCATGTACGAACCCTGAACCTGCACGGTCCCGTCGGGCTGAGTCTTGCCGTACTCGACCAGAAGCGACTGGCCGTACGTGATCGCACCGGTGTTGTCGACGGACCACACGCGGCCCGCTACGGACATGACCACCAGCGGTGATTCTTCACTGCGAGTGGGCAATCCGTACCAACTCGAGATGAGGGAAGCAGGCTCCTGCACGCCGGGCTGGTAGCTGCCCATGACCGGCGTCTTCGACGGATCGAGGCCGAAGGGGAGCTTGGCCGTGCTGCCGTTGACGCCGAGGTTACCGGTGCCGCCGCTGGTTCCGGCGCCGGAACCGGTGGCGAAGGTGGGGCCGACACTCTGGCTGTCGGTATTGCCCATGCCCTGCTTGACTTCGATGTAATCCGCAGTCAGATCGCTGGGAACCCCATTGGGGGAGAAGCCCTTCGAATCGACTCCGGACAACGGATCCTCGGCGTTGAATCCGGGAGCGGGCAGAGGCCGCAGATTTCCGGAATTGACGTCGGTCTCGACCAGAACGTCCTCGGCCATGCCGCAGGTCTTGCCCGCGAGTGCCTCGATGTTGCTTCGGCCCAGCGAGTACGCCGGGTACTGCGACACAGCGCCCTTGAGTAGTGAGAGCACCTCGAACAGGACCATCAGACCGGCGATCACGGTGAGCGGAGCAGCCGCGAACTTGCGAATTCGTCTGCCCTTGGCCGTGTTCGGCTTCTCGGGCGGGGCTGCAAATCCCTCACGCAGGTACTGCCAGGCGGCAAAGGCCAAGGCGAGAGCAAAGAGCGCGAGGAACAGTGTGTTGGATTCACGGCCGTCGTAGGAGATGGTCTTGTCGAACCACGGAACGCCGTAACTCGAGACGTACCAGTAGCCGTTGATGCCGGCGAACGTCAACGCGAGCATCAGGAGCAGCCCGGCCACGAACACCGATCGGTTGCGACGCGAGCGCAGGGCAGACGCGGACACTGCCACGGCGGTCAGCGCGGCGAGAGAACCGGCGATGCCCGCGTACGCACCGAAGTGGTGAGTCCACTTGGTGGGGTTGAACATCATCAGGAACATCGTGCCGAAGACGACGCCGACCAGGCGCCACGACGGACCGGTTGCCGCGCCGGGGACGCGGCCGCGGCGCAACAACACGAAGAGCGTCGTGAAGAGGCACAGGATCATCGTCAAGAACGCGAAGCGTCGGGCAACCGAGCCGTCGACCGTCTGGACGAAGAGGTAGTAGTAGCGCAGGAAGTCTTGGTACCACTCGAGATTGGGGCCGATGATCGTTCGGACGCGCGTGGCTTCCATGACGCCGGCAAAGGTCTGGTCGGCGAAGATGACCACCAGCACGATGGTTCCGGCAGCGGCGATCGGAGCGAGAAGCGGCAGTGTGCCGACCAGTCGGTGACGCTTGACGACGATGCGCACCAACGGGCGCACACCGGCGAGAAGGGCTGCGATACACATCAATCCGGTGGGTGCGGCGGCAAGAGTGAAGGCGCCGATCAAGATTGCCGTGGCCGCCGGCAGCAGACGTCCGGTGGCGATGGCGCGCTCGATGGAGCACCAGGTGAGCAGTGCGCCGAGAGCCACGATGGGCTCGGGGCGAAGACCGTTGTTGTACGCCAACCAGAAGGACAGGAATACCAGACCGCCGGTCCACAGGGCGACGTTGCTCCGGCGAACCGCCCGGCCGAGACGCGGGACGACCTCGCGGCTGATCACCATCCAGCAGAGGATTCCGGCGAGCAGAGCGGGCAGACGCATGAACGGGCTCGCCGTCGAGATCTTCGCCATCACGGCCAGGACTTCGTAGTACCAGCCGAACGGGGCCTCGGGAACGCCGAACCAACGGAAGTAGTTGGCCATGTATCCCGCGTCCGGCGAGACTCGGGCCATGGTCAGGAGATAACCGTCGTCGGCGGTGTTCGCGCCGATGAAGTGCCAGACGACCAGCGTGCCGACCACAACTCCGTCGATACCGGAGAACTTCCACCAGCGTTCGGGCAGGAAACGTCGGTGCTTGCGGCCGTCGGTGCCGTCGAGGCGAGCCAGGGCGACCAGCGCGACGATGGTCGAGAGCACTGCCACGATCATCGCGACCAGCTTCAGGACGCTGGGGCTCGACGAGAAACGTGAGTCGATCGTCATCGAGAAGCCGAGGCCCTCGGGGGCAGCGCCGTCGGGCAGGTCGCTGAAGACGCCGACCACCTGCGGGCGGAAGTCGCCGTCGAGCTGGCCACGAATCGGGTTGCCGTCGGGATAGGTCAGGCCGACGAACTCTGCCGAGGTCCGGTTGACGTCAGAGCTGAACGCGATGGCGCCGCAGCGACTCGACTCGACGTCCTCGCGCGCTGCCGAAGCGACGACGACGTTGCGATCGAGCACGTCGACGCTGGTAGCGGACACGCGGACGAACATCGACGAGAGCGCGGCACCGTCGCCCTGAGCAGGTGCCGTCGACATCAGGATGCCGCCGCCCTCGGGGAGTGAGCTGACCGCGGTGCAGGGGATCGACGCGTTGACGTCGATGGGAACCTGCGCCATCAGCGGTGCCTCGACGTCGCCGATCACGCCGCTCTGTGGCCAGTTGACCGTCGCCGTCGTCTGCACGACAGGAAGCAGAGGAGTTGCCAGTGCGAGTACGAAGCCGAGCAAGCCGGCGATGATCGCAACCCATCGAGTGCGATGGAAACGCTCGCGGGCATCCTGACCAGCAGGAGGCGGCGAACTCGAAGTCTGGGGTGAAGCTGTCACGGCGTCGGGCACGGCTACCGATGGTATGTCAGGGCTGAGCGTGGACCTACCGTGACCGGGTGGTTGGTAGGTCCACGCGTAACAGTTACGACTGGTAACGAATCGGGCCCGGTGTCCAGGTGCCCGACCGGGTCTCGGTGGTGACGTTCATTTGCGCGGGAACTGCGTCCGGATCGAGCGGTGTGTACTGCTCGAGCGAACCCCAGTCACGATCCCAGTCGTTGTCCAGATAGGTGGGCAATGCCCTGGCCGAGAGCAGTTCGCTGGTCCAACCGAGCGGTCCGCCGCCGTAGTGGTCCTGCCAGGCGTTGGTGGACTCCGCGCCGATGCGGTCGGGCAGAATGCGCCACTCGGGGATCTCGGCGACGCCGTACAGATGATCGACCGGGCGTTGACACGGGAAGGCGAGACCGACGGCCCAGTCCATCAGCACCGGATCGGTGGATCCGACGACGTCCTGCAGCGTGCGCATGGTCGGCACTCGCGGCGGTGTCACCGCCAGCCATTGGTCGGCACTGATGTCGGTGTCACTGGCCACCAGACGCACGGTGTCGGCGTCGGCGGGCAGTTGATCCATCGGAACGCGCAGGTTGCGCCACGACGGCGACGGGCCGATGTCGATCGGATCGACTCGTCCCAGCGCGTCGACGCTTCCGTCGGCCTGCTTCTTGCCGTACTCGACCTGCAAGACCGCGCCGGGGGTGACGATGCCGTCGGAGTTGACGTAGCGGATTCGTCCGGCCGCGGCGACCGTGAGGAGCGGTGCGGCGTCGTTGCGCTCGGGCAGTGAGTACCAACCTGTGGTCAGCGACGCGTTCTGGGGCGCTCCGTAACTACCGAGCACCGGCGTTTTTGCGGGGTCGAGCCCGAACGGGAGCGCGACGTTGCTGCCGTTGACGCCCGAGGTCGACTGCGAGCCGCCAGCGGTTCCGGATCCGGTTCCGGGCGTGCTGGTGGTGCCGGACTGAGAGGTCGTGGTGTCGAGGCTGTTTGCACTGCCCGCCGTCGAGTCCTCGGCGTCTGCGGTGAGGTCGCCGGCGACTCCGTCCGGCGAGAATCCGGTCGATTCGCTTGCACCGAAAGCTCCGGCGCCGGCGAGGTCGGTGGGCCTGTCCACCAATTGCAGGACGCCGGTGTTGGGATCGGACTCCACGAGTACCTCACCCGCGAGACCGCAGCTTCCGCCGAAGACGGATTCGATGTTGGACTTGCCGATCGAGTACGCGGGGTACTGAGCGACCGCTCCCTTGAGTAGGGACAGCACCTCGAAGAGCACGACGGCTCCGGCCGCGATGGTCAACGGTGACGGGGCGAGAAGGCGAAGTCGCCTTGTCTTCTTGACGCTGTCTTCTGTGCCGTTTCGCTCGCGCGGCTCCATGACGTGGTACCAGGCTGCCAGCAGCAGGGCGAGGATCGTGAGGCCGAGGAAACCCGTCGAGAATCCCTTGCCGGCGATTGACGGCGGCTTGTCCCACCACGGCACGCCGTAACTCGAGACATACCACCAGCCGTTGGAGCTGGTGAACGCCACAGCGAGGATGAACAGGATGCCCGCGGCGAACAGCGCGCGGTTTCGTTTGGAACGCATGCTCGACGCACTCACGCCGACGGCGGCGAGCACGGCAACCGTAGCGGCCAGACCGGCGTACACACCGAAGTGGTGAGTCCACTTGGTGGGGGTGAACTGCATCAGGAGCAGCGACGCGAACACGATGCCGAGGATTCGGCGCGAGGGCCCGATCGCGGTGCCGGGGATCCGGCCCTTGCGCAGGATCATCATGACGCAGAAGACGAGTCCGACGATCATGACGAACATGCCGAAGCGGCGGGCCAGTGAGCCGTCGGGGGAGATGGTCATCAGTGCGTCCCACCGCAACCGCTCCTCGAACCACGGAACGTTCGGCCCGACGGCGGTTCGCACCCGGGTCGATTCGAGAACTGTCGCGAGGGTTTGATCTGCGAAGACTGCGACAAGAACCACGGTTCCGGCTGCGAGGATCGGCATGACCTGGGACAGGAAGCCGACGCGTTTGCCGCGGGCGATCAGGATCTGCAGGATCGGCCTGGCTCCGGCGATCAACGCGCCGATGGCGATCAGCCCCGAAGGTCCGGCGGCCAACGAGAATGCGGCGATCAGCACGGCCATCGCGGCGGGCAACAGACGTCCGGTGGCGATGGCGCGTTCGATGGAGCACCACGTGAGCAGGGCGCCGAGGGCAATGATGGGTTCGGGACGCAGGCCGTTGTTGTACGGCAACCAGAAGGCCAGGAACACGAGCCCGCCCGTCCAGATGGCAACCTTGTTGCGGCGCACCGCAACACCGAGTCGCGGTATCACCTCGCGGCTGATGACCATCCAGCACAGAATGCCGGCGATCAACGCGGGCAGGCGCATCCACATGCTCGCGGTGCTGACCTTCGCGAACAGCGCCAGCACGTCGTAGTACCAACCGAACGGCGCTTCGGGGACGCCGAACCAACGGAAGTAGTTCGCCATGTACCCGGAGTGCTCCGAGACTCTGGCCATGCCGAGCAGATAACCGTCGTCGGAAGTGTTGGCGCCGAACACATGCCAGAGCGCCAGCGTGCCGATCACCAGGGCGTCGATGCCGGTGAACTTCCACCACCGTGCCGGAAGGAACCGCCGGGCACGACGGCCGTCGACGCCGTCGATCCGGTGCAGTGCGTACAGCGAGACGACGGTCGAGAGTGCGGCGACGATCATCGCGAACAGTTTGAGAAGTGTGGGGCTGGACGAGAACCGCGAGTCGACGTCCATGTGGGCGGACAGTCCGGCGGGCGCTGCGCCCTGCAGGTCGGTGAAGATGCCGACAACCTGTGGGCGGTAGTCACCGGTCAGGGTGGTGCCGACGCCGTCGATTCCGGTGACCGCCGCGACGGTCTGCTCGGAGTTGGTCGTGATGGTGATCGCCGTGCACCCGCTCAGTTGATCGAGCGGAGCCGAGATCAGCACCGAATCGCGAGTGAGTGCTTCCAGGCGGTCGGCAGTGGTGCGGACGGTGAGGCCGCGGGCGTTTCGGTCCGGCGCACCGTTCGGCATGGTCGAGAGCAGTGTGCCGCCGCTGCCGCCCAACTGGCCGAGGGTGGAACAGGGAATGCTGATGTCCAGCGATGTGGGCGAGTAGGAGATCAGCGGCGACGAGACGCTGTTGACGGTCCCACCCTGCGGCCAGTCGATGCTCGCGGCTTCCTGCTTGACGGGCAGGAACGGCGTCGCGAGTGCAAGAAGCAGGCCAAGAAGGCCGGTGACTATCGCGATGAGTCGTGCCGTCCGGACTCTCTGGGAATCCGATTCTCGGGGAGCTTCGGGGCCAGTGGGCACGGGTTTCGGGGGCACTACTACTTCAGACGGCACAAGGAACGATGTTAGGCGAGTGCGGGCCCACACATCCTGAGAGAACTACTCAGGATGCAACTTCCTGTTCGGATTGTGGTGTTTCAAGTGTTCGGGCGATGGTGTCGAGTGAAATACCCAACACTTCCGCGACCGCGCTGATGGTGAAGAAGGCGGGTGTCGCGATGCGTCCGGTTTCGATCTTGCGCAGCGTTTCGACGGAGATACCGGCGTCGAGCGCTACCTGAACCATGCTTCGGTCCCCCCGCGCCGATCGCAGGAGTTCACCCAGTCTTAGTCCTCGTTCGAGTTCTTCCGCCGTCAGCGGCACGCGCACCATGTGCTTATAGTAATACCGGTATAGTTATTCGACAAGGAAGGTGTTCGAGATGGTCGAAATCAAGACCGCAGGGGAAATCGACGCGATGGCGGCGGCGGGGAGAATCACCGCGCAGGCGCTGGCTGCGGCGCGTGAGGCGGCAAGCGTCGGAGTGACGTTGCTCGAATTGGACGCCGTTGCCGCGGAGGTCATTTCGGCTGCCGGCGCCTCGGCGCTGTTCTTGAATTATCGGCCGGCGACGGCGCCGATACCCTTTCCCGGCGTCGCCTGCATCAGTGTGAACGATGCTGTGGTGCACGGTATCCCGAATGGGTACCGACTCCGTGACGGTGACCTGGTCAGTATCGACTGCGGTGCGAGACTCGACGGCTGGTGCGGCGATTCTGCCATCAGCTTCACCGTCGGACAGGGAAGTAGTGAGGATCAGGCACTGATCGACGCGACCGATGAGGCACTAGCCCGTGGCATTGCCGCCGCCCAGCCCGGAAACCGATTGGGCGACATCGGTGCCGCGATCGGACAGTACGCGCGCGGCCTCGGATACGGAATGCTCGCCGATCACGGTGGGCACGGCATCGGCCGCGAGATGCACGAAGGCCCGGACGTGCCCAACGAAGGCCGAGCAGGCAAAGGCTTCCGGCTACGGCCCGGCCTGGTCATCGCCATCGAACCGATGCTCATCGCCGACGGAACCGACGACTACCGGCACGACGCCGACGGGTGGACCCTTCGCACCGTTTCGGGCGCCAGGGCTGCGCACAGCGAGCACACTGTCGCGATCACCGAAGACGGTCCGGTGATCATGACCCGCTGATCAACCCGCTCAGCTCTGGTTGGAGGTCTTGCCGCTCACGAGGTCTCGTACGTCCCACACCCACACGTCGTCGACGCGCTTGGCGTCGAAGCCGACCAGTTCGTCGACCGTGTGGCGCAGGGCGTCGTCGCCGGAGAATCGGGGAAGCACCAGTACGTCGGCGTGCCAGTACCGCAGGTCGGTCAGTGCGTTCGCTCTGGTGCCCACGTCGATCAACGGGACCTTGCCCGTTTGTTTGGCATTGACCAGCAGGGTCGAGGTGGGCCGTGACTCGGCGCCGTAGATCCCGGCGCGGGTCTTCGAATCCGGGCCGACGAAGTACCCGCCGGCGATGGGGAAGCCGAAGTCGGCGTCGACCTGCCAGCTCAGTGCGCGGGCGTCTTCGGCGCTCGCGACAGGGACCGTCACCAGGGTGCCGTCGCTGACGTAGTTCTCCCACGAGCCGCTGGTGATGAATTCGGGCGTCGCAGATCGCTGATCGGCGTCGATGGGGGTCGGGATGAGGGGAATCATCGCGACGGCGAGCGCCACCAGCCAGACACCGGCTGCCGTGCGGCGCGGTCCACGAAGTTCGACAAAAGCGCGGTAGGTGCCGAGGGTGAGCAGCAGCCCGATCGCCGGAATCGCGCCCATCGCGAATCGGGATTCGAGCACCGATTCGAACAACGGCAAGTCGGCGAGGAGTTTCCACGGCAGGGTGATGCCGGTCTTGTCACCGTCGATGGTCAGTTCGGAACCGAGCGAGAGCACACCCATCACCACGATCACGGCGGCGGCAGCGCGGGTCAGACGGATGCGCCACAGCCACACCGTTGCACCGAGAAGCAGGAGCACCAACGGCCATCCGAAGTACGCATTCTCCTCGGTCGGGTTCATTCGGAACTCCGCGCCCTCGGGATCACCCGCAACCGATTCGGTCGGGAACGTGGTGAGTGCAGCGGTGTCGTTGCCTGCCTGACCGTGTGAGACGCCGTCGTAGCTCGCAGGGCCGAAGAACTGCGACCACAGCGGCACCGCGGTGATCAGGAGTGTGACCGCGCCGCCGATCACGAGACCGGGCATCGCGCGCTTGATCGCCTGGCGCGACTTGGCCAGGTCAGGTAGTGCATAGGCGGCGCCGAACACCATGGCTGACATCGTGAAGATGAGGAGCGGCTCTTCGCCGAGGAAGATCTGCCACGCGACGAGTAGGCCGAGAACGATTCCGTCGCGAACCGGACGCTTGCCGTTCGAGATGCGTACTACCTGCAAGAAGATGAAGGGGAGTACGAAGAAAGCCACGAAGTTCGGATGACCGTTGGCGTGCGAGATCATGGCGGGCGCGAATCCGCAGAACCCCGCTCCGACGGCGGCGGCGATCTTGGAGCGGACGGAGACACCGGTCAGTACGTGCCGCGAGAATGCCCAGTACCAAGCGATGGCGGTGCCGCCGAGGCCGGCGGTCAGCCCGATCGCATACGTGGCTGTCGGTCCGAAGATCAGCGTGATCGGGGCCAACGGGATGCTGATGCCGAACATCGCGGTATTGGCCATCAGGTTCACGCCGAGCGGGTAATTCTGCAGGTCACTGAACAGCGGGCTGCGGAACTGGGCGAGGGCGTGAGCGGTATCGGCGAAGAACCATTCCCACATGGCCTGGTCGCGGCCCGCGTTGAACAGATAGCCGGACTGCAGATCGCTCCACAGGTTCGACATCACGTAGATCGCCGCAACGGTGAACGTCGCCATGATCGCGAGGTCGACAAGACGCCCGCGCTGGACGACCGAGCGCCGCACTGCTGAACGGACTCGCCCTGGACGTGCTTCTTCGAGCAGTTGGACGTCGGGCAAGGTCTCGGTCATGCAGTCGGTGCCTTTCGGTTCTGGCGCCCATCCCTGAAGTGGCAGTTCTCAGAAGTTCGGGGTGGCCTATTTAGGTCTCGATTCGATAACTTCCTCCGTCAGAGTAACGAACAAAACGGTTCGCGTCCGCGAGCGGGCGCAGTCGACGGGACAAACCGGGCCACCCGACTTGTCCGGAAAGTAATGTTTTCGTGCATCGTTTGACGGGTTCGTGACCGGGGTATCGCAACAAGGATCTTGCTCGCGTTTGTTCAGGCAGCCCCGACGAATCCCATCCTCGACGAAGAGTTGGAACCTACGTCCGGGGCCTATACCGGATGGGATGGTGCTTGTGCATGTCGAAGACAGCAGTTCGCAGTAGCGCAGTGGGAGCAGTGGCCTTACTGGCCGTTGTCCTGGGGGGTGGGACGGCGTCGGCAGGCGTCGACAACACCAGTTCGATCACCGACGTCAAAGGAAATCGGATAGAGGTCTATCAGGCTGATACCGCTATCCACGTCTTTCCGCCTCTCGACAGCTCACCGCTGAGCGTCGAGTTCTTCCACGACGGGGTTGCCGGCGTGAAGATCGACGGGCCGGACGCAGCAAGTTTCACCGGCACGAAGCTGACGATCGGTTATCAAATCGGCTACCCGATCGCGTTGACCGGCGCGACGGTCGTTCTCAACAGTCCCGGTCTCGACTGGGCTGTCGAGAGTGGAACCAACCTCGGGATCGGTCTGGTTCCGGACTTCGAACTGGGCCTGGACATTTCGAACGGGTTCGCCATCGGCGGCGACATCATTCCTTCACAGGAACTGGACGTCGATCTGGCGCCGGGCGGTATCACCGACGTCGCGCTACTCGAAGACCAGGAATTCGACGGACCTGAAGCAGCCGTCCGGCTCTCCGGAGTTCACGGATACGTACAGGGAGCAATCGGGCCGGTAACCATCAGGCCCTACGCGAAGGCTGTCACGTCGAATGGCGATACCGTCGTCACTTACGGTGTGCCGCAACGGTTGTAGTGCAGTGCCGGCGCTCCCGCCCTCACGCTGCAACAGCGTGGTGGTGGGAGCGTTCCGCGTTGTGAGTTGTCGAATCGGTGCCACGAATAGGCTCGGCGTCCGCCCAATGGGCACTGCGGGAAACACTGACGAGTTTCGCGACCAGCCGTGCCGCGATCCACACGAGGTACACGGCGGTGATCTGAAGCAGAAGCGCCCAGTCGTGCGCGAAGAATCCGACTATCCCGCCGATCGTGAACGCGAGGGCGACGAAGACGACGCGTCCTCCCACGTCGGTCTCGACCAGATACTCCGGCTCGATCGGATCGTCGAAGTCGTTCGTTTCATCGGCGTCTCCAGCCGATTCGGCTCTGGACTTCTCGTGGTGTTCGGTCGGGATCTCGAGTAGCTCACCCCATTCGAGCACCGCAACGGTGTGTGCGGTGTCGGTCGGGATCGCGCGGTAGTCGCGGGACTCGGAAACGTCGATGAGAGCCCTTGCCAGAGTGAGTACTTCGATGCGATTGCGAATCGCGACGCTCAACACTTCGTGGAAGGCCTGCTCGCGCCCGAACGGTTTGCCGCGCGCAATGACCAGAACATGTTCTGCGGAATCGAGAACTGCACGATGCGGTACAAGCTCGCGGCTTTGCGTAACGAGTTCGCTCACTGTCATCACCTACCCCGCCGGTGGTTGATGCGGCCGTTTGCTCGACTGCGCTTGGAGGGGCTGAGTACCCCGGCAGTTTCGGAAACAAACTCGCCGGACAGCGTGTCAGATTTGCGCAGCCGGGGCCGAGAGTGCTCCGAGGCAACTTTCGATCAGGTCGGCAACAATCACGTGAGCACGTTCTCGGCTGTCGACGCGACCCTCCCACGTGGCAAAAGTGACGACGGCGAGCACGGTCAGAGTTGCCGCCCGAAGTTCGGCGATCTCTGCCGGCAACGAGGACGCAGTGACTATCCGCCGCTGAACTTCGCGGAAACTCTCGGCCTGCATGTGATCACGGATGGTCGACGACATGGCCGGGTCGAAGATCGACTGCACCAGGAACCGTGCGTACAACGTGCCCTCGCGGTAGATGGTCTGTTCCGCCAACGGCAGGACGAGAGCCTCGACGAGGGCACGCATCGTCGGTGGATTCGCGTCGAGATCGATCGTGTCGAGCAACTCGCGTCGACGCTCACCGGCAGGTCGCATTCTGGACTCGACGACGGCCGCCAGCAAACCTTCACGTGAACCGAAGTGATACTGCGCAGCCGATTTGTTGGCCTGTCCGGCTTCGGTCTGAACATCACGAAGCGTCAGAGCGGCCAGACCTCGTTCGGCAACCAGACGCTCGGCTGCATCGATCATTGCCGCTCGGGCATCGGTTCGGGTCACGGTATGAAGTTAGGGGTGCGTCGGGGTCGCGTCAACGACCCCGACGGTAAGCCTTTTGTGACGTATCTCCTGGTTAGATCGCGTCAGAGCGGGTAACGACCACAAACGGGCCCTGCTCGGTGACTGTGAAACGAGGATCGTCGAACAGTTCCTTGGGGAACGTGACCGTGTAGCGGCGGACGTTCGGGTCGTTGGGGTAGACATCCTCGGCCAACCGCAGTGTGTACCCGTCGGCGCCCTGGCGGAAGACGAAGGCGTCGGGACTGCGCCACGGCGACGCGTCCAGCGCAGCTATCAGTTCGTCAGGGGTCTTCAGTTCCGACCACTGCTCGATCAGTGCGGCGCGGGCACGGAAATCGGCGAGGGGGTTTGCGTAGTGCGACGTCAGACCTTGGAAACCGAAGTACGGGTAGAAGCTCAGGAAGCCGATGTCGGCGGTGAGTACCACCGTGTCATGGGGTTCACGTCCCAACTGTTCGCGGATGATCCGGTCGATGTCCGCGTAATTGGCTTCGGCCCCGGGAGGTCGCTTGTCCCCGCGCTCGCCGTTGCCGTCGGTATCGCTGTATGCCACAGCGATATCCGGCGCCAGCACCTGCGGGATGTTCTGCGCGAAGGCGATGGCTCCGATGACACCGAGTGCAACCAGTACCGCTTTGACGCGGGGATTTTCGCTGGTGGCCAGGACGATCCAACCGGCGAACTCGAAGAATCCGAACACGCCGGCGGCCGCAAGGAGTCCGATCAGAACCGGCTCCAGTCGGAAACCGAGGAGCGTACTGCCGGCAACGGTGAACGTCATCGACAGCAGTGCCCACAGATACACGGCAATGACACCGATACCGAGTGCCCGGGCGCGGCGGGAGAAGAGGAAACGAGAAATCAGCCAGACCGTGCCGAGTAGGCACAGTCCGCCGACGAGGGTGAAGCTCAGCATCGGGAAGGGCAGTACCGCACCGGAATCGGGGAGGTAGTGCATTGCCGTGCCGGATTCTGCAGTGGCACCCGAGAGTGCCTTCAACAGGTAGGGCGCCCAGACCGTCAGAGCGACCAGTCCGGAGATCACGGCGATGACAGCGAGCCTGACAAGGGGACCCAGTGCGGCTTTCCACGTGTTCTGAGCGCGGGCGGCAAGTACTGCGGCAACGACTGCCATCAGAGTCACGGCGAATGCGGCGAATCCGAGGTACAGCGTGTAGACGGTTGCGGCAAAACCGAGGAACAGGCCGGTCCCGAGAATTGCGCCGGCTCCGGCAAATCGAGAGGCACCCGGGCGATCGAGAGCCCCCCACGCCAGGATCAGCACCGGCGGGATCAGGAGGTTGATGACGGCGCCGTACGCCTCGGGGGAGTTGTACGCCAACACGACGGCAGTGACGGCCAACGCTGCGACTACGGCCCAATCGCGTCGAATCAGCTTGGTCCACAACACGAGTGCAACGACGGCGACGACAGCCAGCGAGCCGATCGCGTAGGGCTTGAAGGCTTCCCAACCGTCCATGCCCAGCAGGTTCGCGACGCGTCCACCGATCCAGAACCAGCCGGCCGGGTAGAACGGCGGCAGATCCACGTACGTCATGTCCTGCAGCGCAGCCGAATCCGTCAGCCGGGTCAGGTACTCGGTCCGGAACTGCTGATCGACCGAGACGCCGTGCAGATACAGACTCGTCGCGGCCAGGGGAAGTCCGAGCGTCGTGGTGACGAAACCGGAGAGCCCGGCCCACGAGAGGAGTTTTGCGACCCGCTCGGCCTTGCGGGCGCGGAACATCAGAACCGCAACACCGACCACTGCGATGCAGAGCACCTGCAGCACCGTCGTGACGGCCTGCGTGACGTTGGAAGACGTGAACGCCGGCCACTGCACTCGGCCGAAAGCAAAGAGCCCGACAGCGGCTACAACAGCGGCGACCAGCGCTCCGAGGGCCATTTCCACCACCGTCGCCGCGGCATTACGCCACGGCGACGGGGTCGAAAGTTCTGTACTCGGAGCAGTTGTTGTTTCTGGCACGGGAGGAGCTTAAACCGGCAACTTCCGGAAGATCGGGCGCGGCACGTGGCGAAGACCCATCATGACGAAACGCCACGGGCCGGGAGTCCAGACGATTTCCTTGCCCTTGTCCGAGGCGGCAACAGCGAGCTTCGCGACGATGTCCTTGTTGACCGTCAGCGGAGCTTCCTTGACGTGGGCACTGAACTGCGTGCGCACCATGCCGGGACGGACGACGGTGACCTGCGGTCCGAATTCCGCGAGAGCCTCGCCGAGTCCGAGGTAGAAACCGTCGAGGCCCGCCTTGGTGGAGCCGTAGACGAAGTTGGCACGCTTGACGCGCTCGCCGGCAACCGACGACATCGCGATGATCTTGCCGAAGCCCTGAGCCTTCATCTTCTCGCCGAGAAGTACACCGACCGAGACGGATGCGGTGTAGTTCACGTTTGCGACCAGAACCGCCTTGCGCTGGTTCTGCCACAGCTCTTCGGAGTCACCGTCCAATGCGAAGGCGACGATCGCGACGTCGACGTCCCCGTTCGAGAACGCCTGGTCGATCACCTTCGGGTGCGATTCGAAATCAACGGCGTCGAAGTCGATGAGCTCCACCGAGGTGGCACCCTTCGCTTCGAGCTGCTTGACCGCAGCTTCGCGTCCCGGATCGCCGGGAAGTGCCGCAAGAATGACGCGGAGCGGCGCCTTCTTCAGGTATTCCTCACAGATGGCGAGGCCGATCTCGGAGGTTCCACCGAGAAGCAAAACGGTTTGCGGGTTACCTACAGCGTTGATCACAGTTCCAGCCTTCTGGACATATCGGAGGCGAAAACGCCTGTGGGGTCGTACTTGCGGCGCGTCGCGATCCACTCGTCGATGCGCGGGTACATGGCGTGGAAAGTCTCCGCGGACGTCCGCGAATCCTTGGCCGTGTACAGGCGCCCACCGAATTCGAGGACACGCTTGTCGAGTTCGGTGACGAACTCGTTCAGGCCCGGCTTGATGCGGAAGTCGACGCAGATGTTCCAGCCCGGGATCGGGAAGCTCAGCGGCGCCTGATTGCCCTCGCCGAAGAGCTTGAACACGTTGAGGAACGAGTAGTGCCCGCTGCGCTGGATGTCGACGATGATCTTCTTGAATTCGTCGACGGCCTCCGGCGGAACCACGAACTGGTACTGCAGGAATCCGTTGGATCCGTACGCCCGGTTCCACTCACCGAACATGTCGAGCGGGTGGTAGAACTGCGTCAGATTCTGGACCTTGCCGCGGTACTTGCCGGACTTGCGGAACCAGACCTCACCGATCGCGGTGAAGTTGAACTTGTTGGCCAGCCCGTTGGGGAAGACGTCGGGGAACGTCAGCAACTGCGGCGCATCGAAGGCGAGCGGGTTCTTCTGCAGCTTGGCCGGAAGCTGGTCGAGCTTCGCCAGAGATCCGCGCGAGACTGCCGCACGGCCGAGCTTCGGGGGCGCGGAAATCGCGTCGAACCAGGCGCTCGAGTACTCGTAGTTGGCCTCGCTGCCGTCGCTGTGCAGCGCGATGGTCTCGTCGAGGCTGTTGGTGACGTCGCCGTCGGCGATGAAGTACGCCGTCTCGGTCGGTGTCATCTTGATGGTTGCCCGCAAGATGATGCCCGTCAGGCCCATGCCGCCGATCGTGGCCCAGAACAGTGCGGCCTTCGGGTCGTTGCGCCCGCCCTTGGGGGTGAGCGTGCGAACCTTGCCGTCGGCCGTCAGTAGATCCAACGACACGACGTGGTTGCCGAAGCTACCTGCGCTGTGGTGGTTCTTGCCGTGGATGTCCGAGCCGATGGCGCCGCCGATCGTGACCTGGCGAGTACCCGGCAGGACCGGAACCCACAGGCCGAACGGCAGAGCAGCCTTCATCAGCTGATCCAGATTCACACCGGCGTCGACGTCCACCAGGGCGGTGTCGCGATCGATGCGATGAATGCGGCTGAGTGCATTCATGTCGATGACCAGCCCGCCGGCGTTCTGCGCCGGGTCGCCGTACGAGCGGCCGAGGCCACGCGCGATGACGCCGCGTCGCAGATGCGATGGCTTGGAATCGTTCTGTTCCGCAACCTGGGCGACCGCGTTGGCGATCACTTCCACGTCGGGGGTGGACAGCACCTGTGCGGTGGTGGCGGCGGTGCGTCCCCAACCGGTGAGGGTGCGGGCTTGGGTGTGGAGAGCCGGCTGCGGCGTCTCTTCTGCTGTCGTGGACATCAAGGTAGAGGTTACCTGGGAGTAGTGCCGACGGCTCCGACTCGAGTGGTTACTCTCGTCGTCGTGCCCGAAACACCTGCAAGTCACCAGCACGAACCCCATGTCCCGCTGCCCGTCGAGATTCCTGTCACGACGGACATCGCCGACGACGCGCTGGACCTGAAAACGCAGATCGTCCGGTTCGTCGCGACGGGTGGGCTGTCGGCGGTCGTGGACTACGGGCTGTATGTGCTGCTCCTCGCGTTGGGGTTGCCGCGCGTCGCCGCAAAATCGCTGAGCTTCGTTGCGGGCACCACGACGGCGTACCTCATCAATCGTCGGTGGACGTTCAAGGCCGAGCCTTCTCGCGCCCGCTTCATCGCTGTAGTTGCGCTGTACGCGGTCACTTTTGCGGTTCAGGTCGGACTCAACGAACTGATGGTCCATGTCTTCGACGAGCATTGGTGGCGGACACCGCTGGCCTTCGTCATCGCGCAGGGCACCGCGACGGTCATCAACTTCATCGTTCAGCGGGCAGTGATCTTCAAGATCAAGTAACGGTTCGGGGTGGATTAGCGCATTCGTCCGGTTTCTCGAGAGAGAATCGAGCCCATGATCATCGTTCTCGATTCTTCGGCCCTGACCAGGGGCGCACGGTTCGACGCCGCCATCGCCGACGCTCGCGCACTCGGACACCGCGTCGTCGTGCCGCGATTGGTCGTACTCGAAGTTGCGAGCCGCTACCGCGAGGAATCGGCGGAGATGATCGCGGCCCTGAGCGTCCAGGCGCGCATGTACGACCGACTGGGGTTGCGGCGCGACCTCACGAGGTTCGTCGACGCTGCTCACGACAAGGCCGACGGCTACGTCGACGACGTGATCGAAGACCTCGTGGCGATCGGCGTCGAAGTGGTCGATCCAGTCGACGTGTCGCATCTCGAGGTGGCCGAGAGGGCGATCTCGCTGCGTCGGCCCTATACCGACAAGAAGAAGCGAGACGGCTACCCGGCGACGCTGAACTGGCTGACCGTGCTCGATCTCGCCGACCGCAACCCGGAGGTCGACGTCATCTGGGTCAGTTCCGACGCGCGGGCATACGGCGACGGCGAAGACGGGGTCTGGCACGCGGATCTCGCACGTGAACTGGCGTCGCGCGGCCTCGAGTATCGGGTCCGCTGGGCGTCGGACATCCCGGTGATCGACGGACCGGTGCAGGTGGAGCAGGTGACTGAGGTCGCTGAGGTCGCGCCCGAGGCCCCGGTTGCTCAGGGCTTCGTGGAGCCGGAAGCGGTCGTTCCAACAGAGATTCCCGAACCCGAGGTTCCGGCGGCGCCCATCGCTCCGGAGGCACCGGCATCAGCTCCCGCACCCAAGCCCGTACAGCGCGCAGCGCGGACGAGAGTTGCGCCGCAGCGCATCGAACCCGCCCCGAAAGCTCAGTCCGGTGGACTGCGCGGCCTGGGCAAGGTCATCGGCGGGCGGAAACGAAAGGTCACGATCGTCGACGATCTCGACGAAGTCGACCTCTTCGGTGCCTGATCGCTTCTAATCTGGACAGATGTCTCTGTTGCCGACAGTCAGTCGTAGGACCGGAACTCGATACGGCAGGCCGAGTATCGAATCGCAGGTCCTCTACAACGCGTGTCGATGGATGCTTCGGCCCGTAGTTGGGATCGCGCCGCTGACGCCTGGCGCAATGCGCCGCGCCGCAGTTCTGGACTCGGCCGCGGGTGTACGCATTCCCTCCGGGATCGATCGGGAAGCGATTCGTTTTCCAGGTTTCGACGGCGAACTCGTGCGCACGGCAGGCTCGACGGCTGATCTGCGCGAGGGTGTAGTTCTCTACCTGCACGGCGGCGGGTTCATGTGCTGCGGGCTCAACACGCATCGGCCGGTCGTTGCCGGCATCGCCAAGCGAACCGGCCTTCCGGTCCTGCACATCGCATATCGGCAGTTGCCGAGCACGAGCATCAGCGGGTCCGTCGACGACTGCCTGGATGCGTACCGGTGGCTCCTCGAACAGGGAGCCTTGCCGGAAAAGGTTGTCTTCGTTGGTGATTCGGCCGGAGGTTTCCTGGTCTTCGCGACGGCGCTTGCAGCAGTTTCCGCGGGGCTCGAGGTTCCGGCCGGTCTTGTCGGCCTCTCGCCGCTCCTCGATCTCGATTGCACCACCAAATCGGTCCATGCCAACGCTCGACGCGACGTGATCGCCCCGGTGTCGGCATTGATGGCGATCGGAAAGCTTGGCGGACAGACGAACTCGCCCGTCGACGGCGATCTTGCCGCTTTGCCGCCGTCGTTGCTGATTGCCGCCGAATCCGAGGTGCTCAGAGTCGATTCGGAGGTGATGGCGCAACGGCTCGCCGCCGCGGGGGTGCCGTGCTCGCTGCAGATCTGGAACGGCCAGGTTCACGCGTTTCCCGCCGTGTGGCCTGGCTTGCCGGAGAGCCGGGCTGCGTTACGCGACGTCGCCAGGTTCATTCGCACCAGGCTCGATGCGGTCCCGCCCCAGGAGTCACGTGCGCAGTGACGCGACAACTGCCCGTGCGAGGGCGTCGGCAGATCCAGGGGCGAATGGCAGAAAGAGTTCGGGCTCGATCAGTTCCACTTCCATGAGCAGTGGTTGATCCACCGGACCCACGACGTCCACACGCGCGTAAAGCAATTCGCCGGGGCCGCATGGGGTCGCGGCCAGTGCCGCGTCGGCCACCGCGAGTTCGGCGGCGGACGGCTCGTGGAGGTGGTTGGTTCCGCCGTGGAATTCCTGCACGCGGAAGTCGTTGGTGGCCGGGATTTTCCGGACGGCATGGGAGTAGCGTCCGCCGAGGTGGATGATCGAGCGCTCGCCGTCGACGACGTCCGAGATGAAGGGCTGGACCAACGCGTCGTTGCCACTCTCGAGGATTGAGCTGAGGTGAGCGTGGGCCTTCGCGGACCCGGCGGCAAACTTTCCCACTCCGACAGCGCCGGCGGACACTGCAGGCTTGACGATGACCTCGGCACCCTCGAACGAAGGGAGGGTGAGTGTTTCGCGCTTTCCGGCAGCGATCACAGCGGTTGGAACGATAGGTACGCCGGCCGCGGCAAGTTCGGTGAGGTATCCCTTGTGGGCGTTCCACTCGACGATCGGGAGCGGGTTGGCGATCGGGGCGGTCAGCTGATCGAGAACGGCAAGAAATTCGTCGAGGCGCTGGGTGTAGTCCCAGGTCGACCGGATCAGAACCAGGTCGGCGTCGATATCGAGGAGGGACCGGCTCGACCACGGCGCCATCGTCGACGCGATGCCGTAGGAGGTGAGAGCTTCCACGACGAGTTTGCTTTCGACATCCGCCTCGCGGGCGGCGCCGTCACAGGTGAGCAGGAGAACCGTGGTCATGCCACGATGCTTTCACGGCTGGCGCCTTGTCCGACTAGCGAGGTGGCCCCTCGTCGAGGACCAGGGAACCGGTCCCGGGTTGCCCCGTTGCGTCCACCCACGTCACTGCGACGGTGTCGCCGGGGCGGCGTGAGCTCATCGCCGCGTTGAGATCAGCGGACGACGCGATCCGGCTGCCACCGAACTCGGTGATGACCGCACCTTTGGTCAGCCCCACCCGCTCGGCCGGCGAATCGAAGCTCACGGCAACAACTTCCGCGCCGGCCGGCATCTCCGCGTGATCCTTGACTGCGACACCGAGCACGGGCGTCGGTCCCACACGCACGGTTTCGGAGGAGCGGCCACCGAGTACCTGCTCGACGATCGGTAGCGCGGTGTCGATCGGTATCGCGTAGGACTGAGGCGCCGGCGAGGTTTCGGTGCGGTCGGTGACGGCGTTGCCCGCACTGCTGACGCCGATCAGCTCGCCAACGGCATTGACCAGGGGGCCACCGGAATCGCCCGGCCGGATGTCCGCGTCTACCTCGATGAGGCCCTTCAACTGGTTTCGCGATCCGTCGGACACGTTGCGGGTGTTGACGGTGACACCGAGGTTGGTGATGACGCCGGGAGCTGGGACGGGTACTCCGCCGCCTTCCGCATTTCCGATTGCGGTGACGGCATCCCTACGAGTGGCTTCTGCTGATTTGCCGACCACAGCCACCGGCAGATCCGTGGCGCCCGCGAGTCGAAGGACGGCAAGGTCGCTGACGCTGTCGTACCCGAGGATCTCGGCGTCGTAGATCAGTCCGTTGGACATGCTGACGGCAGTGACGTCCGAGGCCCCGCTGATGACGTGGTGATTCGTGAGCACAACTCCGTCAGGGGAGAGCACGATCCCGGTTCCGGCGGTGGTGGTGAATCCGGCCGGCGCGGTGATGGTGACGATGGTGGGGACCACCAGGGCCGAGAGCTCCTCCGGGGTGAGCGGAACAACCGGCGCCGGTGGGGTGGTGGTGATAACCGTGACCGGTGCGGACTCGATCGTGCCAGGCGTCAGAGGCGGTGCGACCAGTGCGAGGGCGCCGAGTCCGGCTGCGAGAACGGCGGCCGTCCACAGACCGCGTCTGCCCGCACGTTTGGTCATCCAGCCGTCCGTCCCGCCGGTCGTCATCCCATCGAGTGTGAAAGGTGAAGATTACCGATTCGGCGAATCTTCGGCCACAAAACCGGGCAACAGACCGTCCGCGCGGAGCGTCGCCAGGGACGGTGCGGCGGCGTCCTTTGCGGAGAGCTCGTAGGTCAGGGGGTCGCCATTACGGTCCGTCTTCGGCCATTCGATCGCGAGTTCAGGATCGAAGGGATCGAGGTCGCGGTCCAGGTTGGGAGAGTATTCGATGCTGCACAGGTACATCACTGTCGATCCGTCCTCGAGTGAAAGGATCGCGTGGCCGAGGCCTTCCGCCAGGAACACCGCTCGTCGATCGACGTCGTCGATCACCACCGCATCCCACTCGCCGAAGGTCGGTGATCCGACCCGTAGGTCTACGACAACGTCGAGGAAGGCACCTTTCACGCAGGTGATGTATTTCGCCTGTCCGGGCGGATTGTCCGTGAAGTGGATCCCGCGGAGGCTGCCGGCTTCGGAAACGGAGCAGTTGGCCTGGGCCAGGTCGAGTGTGCGGCCGGTCGCGGCGGTGAAGGTAGAGCTTTTGAACCATTCGAGAAAGACGCCGCGGTGGTCGCCGAACTGCTTCGGCGTAATCTCCCACGCTCCAGCGATCTTCAGTGGACGAATTTCCACGTCACCATTCCTTGCCGTGCTCGATCAGTTCGAGTAGGTAGTGGCCGTACCCGGATTTGCCCAATGCTTCTGCCTGAGTGCGCAATTGGTCGGAGTCGATGAATCCCTGACGCCACGCGACCTCTTCGGGTGAACCGATCTTGAGACCCTGGCGGTGTTCGATGGTCCTCACGTAGTTTGCAGCCTCGAGCAGGGAATCGGGTGTTCCGGTGTCGAGCCACGCCGTTCCGCGGGGGAGCACGTCGACAGAGAGTTTGCCTGCTTCGAGATAGCGCTGATTGATGTCGCTGATTTCGTATTCGCCACGCGCAGAGGGCTTCAGCGTGCGTGCGATGTCGACGACGTCGCTGTCGTAGAAGTAGAGGCCAGGGACCGCGTAATTGGATTTCGGTGACGTCGGTTTTTCCTCGATGGACACTGCTCGACCCGAGTCGTCGAATTCGACGACGCCGTAGGCGGTCGGATTCGATACCCAGTAAGCGAACACGGCGCCACCGTCGATATCGGAGAAACGCCTGAGTTGAGTTCCGAGACCGGGGCCGTAGAAGATGTTGTCGCCGAGGACGAGCGCCACGGATTCCGATCCGATGTGATCCGCGCCGAGGGTGAATGCCGTTGCGAGGCCGTTGGGTTCGTGCTGGATCGCGTACGTGAGATTCACACCGAATTGTGAGCCGTCGCCGAGAACTCGACGGAATTGCTCGGCGTCGTGTGGAGTCGTGATGATCAAGATGTCGCGAATGTCCGCGAGCATGAGAGTGGAGAGCGGGTAATAGATCATCGGCTTGTCGTAGACAGGCAAGAGTTGCTTGCTCACTCCGAGGGTGATCGGGTGCAACCGCGACCCGGTGCCACCGGCCAGAATGATTCCGCGCATGCGTGCAGTGTCCTGCACTCCTGCCTGCCGATGCAAACGGGACATGGCGAATTCTGCCGCTAAAGTGGGAGTTCGTTCGATGAACCTGAGGAGATGAAGTGCGACTACTGGTCACCGGGGGTGCCGGCTTCATCGGTGCCAATTTCGTTCATCAGACGGTGTCGACGCGTCCCGACGTGGAAGTCACGATTCTCGACGCTCTGACCTACGCCGGAAATCGCGAGTCCCTGGCGTCCGTCGAGGACCGGATCACGTTTGTTCACGGCAACGTGGCCGACGAGCCGCTGGTCGACGATCTTGTCTCGCGCTCCGACGCAGTCGTGCACTTCGCCGCCGAAAGCCACAACGACAATTCCCTCGCCGACCCCGAACCGTTTCTGCGCACCAACGTCATGGGCACTTTCTCGCTCCTGCAGGCAGTGCGTTCACACGGGGTCCGTTATCACCACATTTCCACCGACGAGGTGTACGGCGACCTCGAACTGGATGATCCGGCGAAGTTCACGGAGACGACACCGTACAACCCGTCGAGTCCGTACTCGGCGTCCAAGGCGTCGAGTGATCTGTTCGTGCGTGCCTGGGTGCGCTCGTTCGGGATCGCGGCGACCATCTCCAACTGCTCCAACAATTACGGCCCGTACCAGCATGTGGAGAAGTTCATCCCACGCCAGATCACCAATCTGCTCGACGGGGTGCGTCCGCGGTTGTACGGGGAAGGTCGCAACGTCCGCGACTGGATTCACGTCGAAGACCACAACCGCGCCGTCTGGGACATCCTGGACCGCGGAAAGTCCGGCGAGACTTATCTGATCGGCGCCGACGGTGAAACCGACAACCGGACGGTGATTGCGGCTCTGCTCGAAATTTTCGGACGCAAGCCGGACGATTTCGACTTCGTCACCGACCGCCCTGGTCACGATCTGCGGTATGCGATCGACTCGACGCGACTGCAGCAGGAGCTTGGGTGGAAGCCGCAGTACCGCGATTTCCGAAGCGGACTGGAAGCCACCGTCGAGTGGTATCGCGACAACGAGCAGTGGTGGCGTCCGCAGAAGGCCGGCGTCGAGGCAACGTATTCAGCCGGAGAATCCGTCGTCCGCTGAACCTCCGGCTGCCGCGGTTGATACCCTCGAGCCCGATACGTGCTCAGATGTAGCTACATCAACAACGGTAGGGATCAGTAGATGAACGAGGCCTCCGCGGATACGCCGGTCGCAAATGACACGGCTGTGCTTGACGAGGTAATGGTCGAGCATCCACACGGGGATCGATTTCTGGTCCAGCGTGGCATCTTCCGATCGATGTCCCCCAAGGTGCCAGAGGCAATGTATGTCGTTACCAAGGGAGATGCGATCGTCGATCGGCATTCTCTGACATTGGGCGAAGCGGCGACCGCGAGCACCAACACGTATTTCGGACGATTTGCTGCCAGTTTCTGGCAGCGGTGGACGCGTGTGAGTTCGGTGCGGATTCAGCTGAGCTACGTCGGCGACGGTGGGCTCGACGTCAGCCTGCATGCATCGGATGTGCGCGGACGCAAGAGGACGATTTCACTTCACTCGGTCGCCGGATCTGGTGAACTCGCGATCGACGCGCCGCTCGCTCATTTCGTCGACGGCGGGGCGATGTGGTTGGAATTCGTCGCGACCAAAGGTTCAGCTGTCGTTTCCGGCGTGTCATGGACTGTCTCGGCCCCAGAGTTCATACGCCCGGCGGCTGTTGTCATCTGCACTTTCAATCGCGCCGACGACTGTGTCGAAACCGTTGCAACCATGGCGTCCGATGCGGGTGCGATGACCGGTATCGACGCCGTCTGTGTGGTCGATCAGGGCACGGATCAGGTTCAATCCAGGGATCGTTTCAAGACTGTCGCGCATGATCTCGGCAAGAAGTTGATCTATCTGACACAGCCGAATCTTGGTGGCGCGGGCGGTTTCTCGCGTGGAATGCTCGAAATCACTTCCTCGTCAGGTTCTGAGCACGCCAACGTCATCCTCATGGACGACGACATTCTCTGCGAGCCCGAATCGGTGCTCAGGATGAATGCATTCGCAAACATGACGGTCGAGCCGGCAATCGTCGGGGCTCAGATGTTGTCACTGAACAATCCGACCATGTTGCATGTCAGTGCGGAGCGAGAGGTTCTCGACGAGCTCAAGGCCGGGGTCCTGACTCCTGGCGCGATGATGGGCGTCGACCTGTTGAAGAAGAAGCAGGAGATGCGCTTCGACGCGGGCTGGAATGGTTGGTGGACTTGCCTGCTGCCGGCCGAGATCATCTCCGAGCTGGGCTTGCCGATACCCCTTTTCTTCCAGTGGGATGACATCGAGTACGGAATCCGAGCGCGCTTCGCCGGCCACCCGACGATTACTCTGCCCAATGCCGGTGTCTGGCACGCGGATTTCCATCTGAAGGATTACGACGACTGGTCCCGGTACTTCAGCATTCGAAATGGGTTGATCGTTTCTTCGATCTACGGCCCGTTCGACGGTAAGGTGATCTCGAAGTTCTTGTTACGCAAGATCACTCAGCTCATCGTGGGAATGCAGTACGGGTTGGCGGCAACATTCGTCAAGGCGGCTGAGGATTTCCTGCAGGGGCCTGACTTCCTCAACGACGGCGGGCAGTCTGCTCTTGTCGACGTTCGCGCTCTACGTAATGAATACCCTGAGACGAAAATGCAGCCGGCCTCGGCAGTCGGTGCGGAGGCCGATCCACATACGCAGATGACGGTGTGGGAGTTCGAGCCCGACGAGAACCGCGAGGGTCTGGTGCTTCTCAAGCGTGTAGTTCAACAGTGGACTGGGCGTGTCGACCGTCGACCGGTAACGGTTCCTGCGATCTTCGGCGACTGGTGGCATGTGTCATTGTTCGAAAATGCAGCTGTCACGGACGCGTCGCAGAACGGCGTCCGCGTCCGTCGGCGCAACAAGAAGCAGGCCACCGAGTTGGCCAAGCGAGCGGCCAAAGTCTGTTGGGAGCTGCGCAAGCGAGCACCTGAGATGAAGAAGGCGTACTCGGACGCCATGCCGCGCCTCACGAGCGCCGAGAACTGGACGCGCTTGTACGGAAACAAGATCGGATAGCTTGTGGCCCTCCCGCTGGGGCAGAGGTTGGCCCAGTGGCGCTTGCCGGCTCTACTGGGGCTCACGGCCACCGTCGTGGGTGGCGCGTGGTCCGGTCGTCCGTCGTTCTGGTGGGACGAAGCGGCGACGGTCTCGATGGCAGACCGATCGCTGCGTTCGACGCTGGCAACCCTCGGACACGTGGATGCGGTCCATGGGCTCTATTACGTGCTGATCCACGGGTGGTTTCAGGTTTTCGGGTTATCGGAATTCTCTGCGCGAGCACCGAGTGCGCTGGCAGTCGGAATCGCGACGGCAGCGTTGGTAGCGCTGGCGCGGATGTTCGGGGGTACCAGACTCGGCGTTATCGTCGGCGTCACTTTCATGGTGTTTCCCCGAGTTACCTGGGCAGCCACCGAGGCACGCTCGTATGCAATGGTGTTGGCATTGTCCACGGTCACAATGCTGGTGCTCGTGTGTTCGCTACGAACGTCGAAGCGAGCGTGGTGGATCCTGTACGGCGTGTTGGCTGCTGTCTCTGTAGCGCTGTTTCTCTACAGCGCCGCGCTGCTACTGGTGCACGCTGTCATCGTGGTGTTCGGGGCCAAGGTGATTCCGGACGCCGATTCGAAGCGGAGTCGCCTCAACGGGTTGTGTTTTGTCGGTGCTTCCGCGTCTGCGGTCCTGCTTGTGTCCCCGCTGATCGCCCTGTCACTCGGACAATCGAGGCAAGTCAGTTGGATACCACCTTTGGATCGGCACATTTTCACGACGATCGCCGTTGACCAATGGTTCCTTTCGAGTCCGTTGTTTGCTGTCGCAGCGGGGATCATCGTGCTCTCAGGGACTGCGGGCTATTTCTTCGCACCCAGTCGGTGGACTGTCGGGGATCGCGGTGCGTCGACTGTCGCACTGGTGTGGATTTTGGTCCCGATGGCGCTGTTTCTCGTCTATTCGTTCGTCCTGGGAAACATCTACATCGATCGGTACGTCATATTCACTGCGCCGGGTGTGGCCTTGCTGCTGGGTGTCATGATCAGCCGCCTGGCGTCGAGCTGGGTCCTGGCCTCGGCGGCGGTGATACTTCTTGCTGCGGCGTCTCTGCCTGCGTACGTCGGCCAGCGAGAGCCGTGGGGAAAATCGGGTGGGATGGACTACAGCACGGCTGCGGACTTTCTGAAAGCCAATGCGAATGCGGGCGATTGCGTCGCGTTCCAGCCGGTGGTGTCCTGGGCGCCGAGTTCGTTGCATGCTGTCGCCGAGGTGCGGCCTGACTCGATCGAAGGTTTGCGAGATGTCGGCCTCGAGCATGATGCGAACTCGATCGACGAGCTGTGGGATTCCGAATATTCAGTGGACGAGACGGCCGAACGGGCACAGAGCTGCCAGACCGTGTGGGTCGTCACCGACGGTGAGCGTCAGAGCTATGAGGCACTGCTTCATACGGCCAATGTCGTGTGGAATTTCGAGCCATTCCATTTCATCGACACGGAACTGTTCACGCAACTTTCAGCGCGAGGGTTCGTTGTCGAAACAGCGACACCGCTGCACCACCTACAGATCGTGCGGATGGTTCCTTCCACACGCAGGTGACTACACCCAGTACGCGACGCGTGAACGGTAGTTGCGCATGGCCAGAAGTGCCAGGCCCCACCCGACGACGGTGACGGCGAGCACGATGACCCAGTGGTATAGCTGCTGGTCCCCGCCCAGGAGTGGCGTTCGCACGATGTCGAGGAAGTGATACAGGGGATTGAGCTCCGCGATTCGTGCTCGTTCAGCGTTGGCTGTTCCTTGCAGTGACTTCTCGGTCCAGATGATGGGAGTCATGAAGAACAAGAGTTGAACGACGCTCGCGAGCAACGGGCCGATGTCACGGTACCGAGTGGAGAGGATGCCGAAAACCAGGGAAACCCACACGGCGTTGATCGCGATCAACGCCAAAGCGGGGATGAACGAAAGATCCGTCCAGGACAGCTGTTTCGGGAACACGATCAAAATGACGATGTAGATCACGAAGTTGTGGGCGAAGAGAATCAACTGGCGCCAGACCAGCCGATACACGTGAACGCTCAACGGCGTGGGTAGCTGTTTGATCAGTCCCTCGTTGGAAATAAAGACTTCGGCGCCCTCGAGGATGGCACCGGAGATCATGTTCCACACGATGAAGCCAAGAGTGACGTACGGGAGGAACTCTGCGACGTCCAGATTGAACAATGACGAGTAGAGGATGCCCATCGCGACTGCAGTGGTGCCAGTGGCGATAGTGATCCAGAACGGTCCGAGGATAGATCGTCGGTAGCGCTGCTTGATGTCCTGCCACCCGAGATGGAACCACAGTTCTCGATGGCCGAGACCCTCGCGCAGATCCTGGATTGCTCGGGCGAACGTGCGGGACGCCGGCGCTATGGGGGCCTTGTCGGCAAGGGTTGGGGCAGACACAGCCGCCAAGCCTACTCGGTCGCCGATCGGGCCCGATCAGATGCGAGAGAAGCGTTCGGATCTACCCAGCTTGCGTAACCTCATCCACTCGCGTAGTCCGGAGACGTCACGCCTGGTGATGAGGAAGTACCAACCGAATCGCACCCATTCCTGTGGAAGGAGCCGTCGCATCCCGGGTTGCGAGAGTAAATAGCCACGGTTGCGATAGGTGTAGAAACGCTTGGTCTCGTTGTCCGGGTACTGCGTGTGCATGCGGCCGCCGAGAATGGGTTTGAATTCGTCGGCGCCGTCAGGGTGCAGGTAAGCAGTCTGTAAGCAGGTGCCGAACCGAAGTCCGGAACGGATCAGTCGGCGATGGACCTCGACCTCGTCGCCACGGACGAAGAGCCGCAAATCGGGAACGCCAACGGTCTCGATCGCTTCCGCGGTGAACAGCGCACCGTTGAAGAGGGACGCGATTCCTGGGAGAAGATCACCTTCACCCAGCTCGCTACGTCGTCGACGCCATTCGACCCCACGGCGTAGCGGGAAGGCCAGCTTGTCGGGTTCGGAGATGTCGCACACGACGGGAGATACTTCCGCCAGGTTGTGACGAATTGCGCAATCGAGAAGCGTCGAGAGTACCTCGGGCCCCTCGGGGCGGCCGTCGTCGTCGGCCAGCCAGATTCGGTCTGCACCGAGTGACAATGCCAGCAACATTCCGAGGGCGAAACCCCCGGCGCCGCCGAGATTGTGTGCCGATCCGATGTACGTCGTGGGGATCGAGCAGTCGTCCACGAGCGTGCGGACATCGGATTCGTCCGCGTTGTCGACGACGACGAGGTGGTCGAGTGGGCGCGTCTGGGTTGTGAGTACTTTCAAGGATGAAGCGAGAAGTTCACGACGCCGATGGGTGACGACGACGCCGATTATCCGCTCAGGCATCGTCCGAGCTCGTTTCGGCAATCGCCGACGCCGCGGCGTCTTCGCGTTCCATTTCGCGAATCACATGAGCGACGTGGTCGCCGGCATCGTTGCCCTC
This sequence comes from Rhodococcus sp. IEGM 1241, assembly GCF_033142365.1. Classification (NCBI taxonomy): domain Bacteria; kingdom Bacillati; phylum Actinomycetota; class Actinomycetes; order Mycobacteriales; family Nocardiaceae; genus Rhodococcus; species Rhodococcus sp. IEGM 1241. Next base: position 261,447 of record NZ_JAWLSE010000006.1, on the reverse strand, counting down.
GTACGCTCGGACGATTTCTTCGATTCCACCGGACTGTCTGACCGTTCCGTGATCGATCCACATCGCGCGGTCGCACAGTTGCGCCAGAAATTCGTTCGAGTGGCTCGCGAAAACCAAGATTCCAGATCGTTTGACGAGGTCTTGGAGACGGGTTCGCGCCTTCTTCATGAATTCTGCGTCGACGGCACCGATGCCTTCGTCGAGGAGCAGGATCTCCGGATCGATGCTGGTCACCACACCGAGTGCCACTCGGACCCGCATTCCGGTCGAGTAGGTGCGAAGCGGCATCGAGAGGTAGTCGCCCAACTCGGTGAAGTCTGCGATCTCATCCATTTTCGCGAGCATCTGTTTACGGGTCATTCCGAGGAACATTCCGCGGATGATGATGTTCTCGTATCCCGAGATCTCGGGATCCATACCCACCCCAAGATCGAAGACAGGGGCTACGCGTCCACGAATTGCGGCTGATCCGCGAGTCGGCTCGTAGATCCCGGACAACAGTCGGAGCAAAGTGGATTTGCCTGCACCGTTGTGGCCGACGAGTCCGATTCGGTCGCCTTCCTTCAAGGACAACGTCACGTCCCGCAAAGCTTCGACGACAACGACGTCGGAATCGTTTCGTCCGATTGCGCCGCCTGCACGACCGAGGAACGCCTTTTTCAGCGAACGCGATTTCGCGTCGAAGATCGGGAAGTCGACACACGCTCCGCGTGTTTCGATGCTGACGTTCTCGGTCATTCTGCTCCTTGCATCCGGTGGAGCGCCTGGTTGGGCGGGCTCCCCGGTTCGGCGTCGCCGGGATTGAATCCGCTCAGTTCGCGGAGTCGGGCACGAGCACCGAGCCTACCGGGGCGCAACACCGTGAAGACTTCAGCTGGGGACGCAGCGCTGCTCCTTACAGATACTGGCCGGTTCCTGGGCTCTGTTGGTCCGGATGCGCAGGCGAATGCGGAGCCCCGATGCTCATGCCGGGAGGCAGTGCGCCCTGACGCATTTGTTCGAGCTGAGCGCGCGCTGCCATCTGCTGGGCGAACAGTGCGGTTTGAATTCCGTGGAACAGTCCTTCGAGCCAGCCGACGAGTTGGGCCTGCGCGATTCGCAGTTCGGCGTCGGAGGGAATGGAGTCGTCGGTGAACGGGAGGCTCAGTCGCTCGAGTTCTTCACGGAGTTCGGGTGCCAGGCCCTGTTCCAGTTCTCGGATGGACGAGGTGTGGATGTCCTTGAGGCGCTTGCGGCTGGCGTCGTCGAGCGGCGCGGCGCGCACTTCCTCCAAGAGTTGTTTGATCATCGTGCCGATTCGCATGACCTTGGCCGGCTGCTCGACCATCTCGGCGACGGACTCGGCTTCGGATTCCGCGCCTTCGGTGGTGCCGGAGGTGGAGGCCTCTGCCTCGGCCGCCGGCATCGCGACGGGTCGACCGTCGGGTCCGATAACGAGTACCTGCTCTTTGTCGGGGTTCGTCATGCTTCCATCTTGTCGTGTGTGGGCGACAAACGCCGCGTAACCCCCAAAAAGTTAGCTATCGAATAACTGTACTGACGGGTAATTGGGTGACTGCCTTCGACTAAGCGGGCGTCTGCACCTAGAGTGTCGAGCATGGCTTACGACGTTGCCCGCGTACGGGGGTTGATTCCCTCACTCGGTGACGGCTGGATCCACCTCGATCCGCAGGCCGGAATGCAGATCCCGGACGCCGTCTCGCGGACGGTCTCCACCGCGTTCCGTGCCTCTGCGTCTTCTTCCTCCGGTCGCCACGTCTCGAACCGTCGTAGTGCTGCCATTCTCGAGAGTGCGCGCACCGCGGTCGCCGATCTGGTCGGCGGAGATCCTGCGGGAGTCGTTCTCGGATCAGACCGAGCGGTGTTGTTGGCTTGGCTCGCCGAGTCGCTGAGTTCGCGGTTGGGCCTCGGAACCGGTCTCGTGCTCTCGCGCCTCGACGAAGAGGCCAACGTCGCGCCCTGGCTTCGTGTGGCCAGTCGCTACGGCGCCCAGGTTCGATGGGCCGAGGTCGAAATTGAAACGTGTGAGCTCCCGAGTTGGCAGTTCAACGATCTCATCACCTCGACCACTCGCTTGGTGGCCTTGACGGCCGCATCACCGGTCGTCGGTTCGGCTCCGAACGTCCGTGCCGCAGCTGATCGTCTGCACGAATTCGGCGGACTGATGGTGGTCGACGCCGTCGGTGCAGCGCCATATGCGCATGTGGACATGGCTGATCTCGGGGCGGACATCGTTGCCGTCAGCGCGCCGTCGTGGGGCGGTCCACAGGTGGGCGCACTCGTCTTCCGCGATCCCGGACTGCTCGACCGAATTCCGGCCGTGTCGCTCAACCCGTACGCGCGTGGCGCCGAGCGACTCGAGGTGGGCGGTCATCAGTTCGCGCTGCTGTCCGGTCTCACGTCGTCGATCGATTTCCTGGCGGGCTTGGACGAATCGGCAACGGGAACCAGGCGTGAGCGCCTCGAAACCTCGATCAGCTCGCTGCAGGACTATCAGGACGGTCTGTTCGATCACCTCATGCGTTCTCTCGCAGCCCTGCCCAACGTGATGGTGATCGGCGGCGCACCCACGCGGGTGCCTACGCTCAGCTTCACGCTCGAGGGGATGGCGGCAGACAAGGTCGCCGCGCACCTGGCCGACAAGCGCATCGCAACGGTCAGCGGTACGCATGGTGGTTCCAGGCTGCTCGACGCACTCGGCGTCAACGACGAAGGCGGCGCGGTCACCGTCGGCCTTGCGCCGTACACGACGCGGTACGAGATCAATCAGCTGGTCGCCGAACTCGGCGCCCTGGGCTGATCGATCCCGCTCGGCTCACTTCACGGTGAGGATGACCTTGCCTACGGTTTCCGGCGAATCCAGCAACTGATGGGCTAATGGCGCCTCGGTGATCGGAAGTTCGGTCGACACGATCGGTTGAACCGATCCATCGGCGATCAACGGCCACAACTTCGCACGGACGTCGGCGACGATGTCCGCTTTACCGCCTGGGCCGGTGAGCGGACGCCCGCGCAGGCCCGTCGACGTGATGTTTCCGCGCTTTCCCATCAGCTTGGCGATGTCGACCTCGCCCTTGCGACCACCCTGCATTCCGATGATCACGACGTGGCCGTCCATGGCGAGTGCGTCGACGTTGCGCCCGAGGTACGACGCTCCCATGTTGTCCAGAACCACGTCGGCGCCGTGGTTGTCGGTGGCTTCGGCGAGTGATGCTACGAAGTCGCTGTCGCGATAGTTGATGAGAATATCCGCGCCCAATTCGCGGCAGCGGTTCAATTTGTCCTCCGAACCCGCGGTAACTGCGACGCGGGCACCGAGGGCTTTGCCGACCTGAATGGCGTGGGTGCCGATTCCGCCGCCACCGCCATGGACGAGGAGGACCTGTCCGCGTCGTAGGCCGCCGCGCATCACGACGTTGGACCACACCGTGCACGCAACTTCCGGCAGAGACGCTGCGACACGGAGATCGACGCCAGCGGGAACCGGGAGAAGTTGTGTTGCCGGGACCGCAACCTTCTCGGCATAGCCACCGCCGGCCAGCAATGCGCAGACTTCGTCGCCGACGGACCAACCGGTGACGTCTTCGCCGAGTTCGGTGATCACACCCGAGCATTCGAGGCCGAGAATGTCACTCGCGCCGGGCGGCGGCGGGTAGAAGCCTTGACGTTGGAGCAGGTCGGCGCGGTTGACTGCGGTCGCGGCGACCTCGACGAGTACGTGCCCGCGAGGTAGTTCAGGATCGGGCTGCTGCGCCCATTTCATGACCTCGGGACCGCCGGGCTGATCGATCGTTATGGCGTACATGGATACGACGCTAGCGAATCTCCCCGCTGACGGGTGTTTTGCCGCTACCGTCGCGGACGTGACTTACTTCGGGAACATGCAGAACGAGATCTATCTGACGGGACTGAGCGGCGCGAAGCCGGCTTTGCCGATGACTGCGGCGGGCTTGGAAGATGCCGCGCGCGAGCAACTCTCACCAGAGGCTTTCGGGTACATCGCCGGTAGCGCGTCGACCGAACGGACCGCGGTGTCGAATCTGCGGGCGTTCGACAAGCATGCGATCGTGCCGCGGATGTTGCGGGGGACTGCGGCGCCCGACGCGCGCGATCTGAGCGTCGAGGTGTTGGGGACGCGGTTGGCTGCACCGATCCTGACGGCTCCGGTGGGCGTGCTCGGCTTGGTCCACGACGACGCCGAGGTTGCGGTCGGTTCGGTCACTGCCGAGTTGGGGATCGGATCGATTCTCTCGACGGCGGCATCCTCAACCATCGAAGACGTAGCGGCGGCCTCCGGCGAGAACTGGTGGTACCAGCTGTACTGGCCGGCCGACGACGAACTTGCGGAGTCGTTTGTCCGTCGGGCGGAGACGGCGGGCGCGAAGGCAATCGTCCTGACTGCCGACACTCCCGGTATGGGTTGGCGTCCAAGGGATCTCGAACTCGGTCACCTCCCGTTCCTGCAGGCGAAGGGTATTGCCAACTATCTGTCGGATCCGGTGTTCCGCGCAAAACTGGCCACGCCTCCCGAGGAGAGTGCAGAAGCCCTGCAGATCGCGGTTCTGACGTGGGTGTCGTTGTTCGGCAATCACGCGGTGCGGATCGCGGATATCGCGAAACTTCGCCAGTGGACGACACTTCCGATCGCGGTGAAGGGAATTGTCCATCCCGACGACGCACGTGAGGCCGTCGCGGCCGGCGCCAACGGCATTGTCGTGAGCAACCATGGTGGGCGTCAGGTCGACGGGTCGATTTCGGCACTCGATGCTCTCGGTCCTGTCGCTGATGCGGTGGGGCATGAGGTGGACATTCTGATGGACTCCGGAATTCGTTGTGGCGCAGACGTAATCAAGGCTCTGGCCTTGGGTGCCGACGCAGTGCTGTACGGGCGGCCGTGGGTGTACGGGTTGGGATTGGCCGGAGCGGACGGAGTGCGTCATGCATTGCGCAGTCTCCTGGCCGACCTGGATCTCACCATGGGGCTGGCGGGGCTGGCATCGGTCGCCGAAATTGACCGTTCGATCCTGATGTCCAATTCGTGACTTTAGGGTGAGTCTTACTGTGACGGGCGGACACAGGTCTAAACTTGGAACCTGTGACAGCTGAAGCGACAACCGAGGAGACCTCGCAGGCGGCGCACGGTGAGACACCGTGGCTGACGCCATGCGAGATGCGTGCATGGCGCGGCTACATGGACGGTAATCAGCGCCTCATGGAGGTTCTCAACCGCGAACTGCAGGATTCACACGACCTGTCGTTGGCCGATTACCGCATTCTGGTCATGCTCTCGGAGTCAGCTGACGGGTCGTTGCGGATGAGTGACCTGGCAGACGGCGTGTTGTCTTCGCGTAGCCGCCTCACGCACCAGATCCGGCGGATGGAATCTCAGGGCATCGTCGTGCGCGACACTTGCGTCGAAGATGGTCGCGGCGTACTTGCGCGGATCACGGAAGAGGGTAGGCGTCGCCTCGCCGAGGCGGCACCTACTCACGTGGCCGGAGTGCGGAACAATCTGGTCGATCTGCTGACTCCCCAGGAACTGGACGTGCTGGCAGACGTCTTCGAGAAGGTCGACAAAGCCATCGGCGAGCGCTGACGTCGGAGCCGTTTTCGCGGTCCGCGGGAACACCCGATAGGATCGCCCACGGAAGCGTGGCAGAGCGGCCGAATGCACTCGCCTTGAAAGCGAGCGTGGCGTTAAACCCACCGGGGGTTCAAATCCCTCCGCTTCCGCCAAAGCAAAGGCTCTGACCTCGGACTTCGGTCCAGGTCAGAGCCTTTACTGTTTTCGGAGTCACACTGCTCGGGTAGTGGGCGTCAGAACCGCACCGCGAACACCACGTGGTGATTCTCTCGGGCCGCGCGCTGGAAAAAGTCCGCCACTTCCTGCAACCAGCCCCAGGCGTACCGGCGCTCGTCGGGACCGTACTCCGGGTTGCGGTCGTCGAGCGGCATCGCGTCGTAGCGCACGCCGAACTCGGATTCGGTGATTTCCGCCAGGTACGAGGAAACTTCGGCGACCCGATCGGGTGCCAGGTAGGTGACGAGTTGGTCGTCGGTGTCGGTGTTGAGGTCTTCGTCCCCCAAGATCACGCCGTAGGCCGGCCAGTTCTCGGACACGCGCTCGTACCCCGTGCTGGAGAGGGCGCACAGGATCGGATCCCACGCCTTGTCCGTGTCGCACGAGAACTCGGATCGGCCCGTCTCCTCGATATCCTCGACCACAGCGCCGAGTTTGTCGTCGTCGCCGCGCGCGTCCAGAAGTTCCGCTGCCACGCTGTCTGACAGCGCGAAATGCACCCCAAGTTCCATGGCGTGATGCTAACGGCCGACCTTGCCGGCGTCCCGCCGTCACTACAAGACGAATCGCCTTAGGTAACGATCCTGCTCTGCCTCCGACCGAAGTTACCCATGGTGGGCCTGCTGTCATACATACTTCATCGGTGATTCCGACAAAACGGACCGGCCTTTCTGTTGTATCGCTGGTGATCCTCGTCGTCGCGGGGTTGCTGGTCGCAGCCCCTGCCAGCAGCGCCGCGCCGCCGCCTGACTGGAAATACACAATGGTGGCGTTCAGCAATGCCAGCGACCGTGACATGGATGTCTACGAGTCGGCCGACGGCACCGGCTTTCAGCTCGTCCAGCAGTCGGCGTACAGGCCGCCATCTGGGCTCGTGCGTGATCCGAGCATCTTCCGGAACACGGACGGGTTGTACTACCTCACCTACACGACGGGTGGTGGGGCGAATATCGGGTTCGCACGCAGCAGCGACCGCATCAACTGGACGCCGCTGGGGAACTATCCGGTTCCGTTTTGCTGCGCCTTGATGCCTGGCACGGGAGACGGCACCGGTTCTGCGAGCCCCCCGGGCTTCTCGGGTTCGGCTGGTTTCAGCGACGGACCGTCGCTGTCACCATTCGTCACCAAGGCCTGGGCGCCTGAATGGTTTGTGGACGGCGATCGCGTCAACGTCATCCTGTCGATGTCGACCGGTGGAGGATTTGTGCCGTATCTGATGACGGCGTTGGAACCGTCGCTCCGGTTGTGGAGCCCGCCTGTTCCGCTCGCCGGGATCGGTGCGGACCACATCGACACCACCGTGGTCAAAGTCGGATCGACCTATCATGCGTTCACCAAGAACGAGACGAGGAAGGTCGTCGAGCATGCGGTCGCTCCTTCGGTGACGGGACCTTATTCGTTTGTCCCGCCCGGGAATTGGGGTTCGCTTGTCGAAGGTCCGGCCGTGGTTCAGTTGCCGAGCGGCGACTGGCGGATCTATCTCGACGCCTATACCGAAGGAAAGTATCTCTACTCCGACAGCACGGACGGGCTGAACACCTGGTCGCCTGTGCAAGAGGTTCCTGGGGTGTCCGGGACTGCACGGCATCTCGGCATCATGAGAGAACCGGCATAACTTTCGACTCCGAGTTGGTAGGGCTCTGATCAAGGACTGCGGTCTTGGTCAGAGCCCTTTCTCGTACATGCGTACTACTTCTGCGCGTCGTCTGCACGTATCAGTGATTGACAAGCTAACGGTGCGACGCAAGTGGGTCTTGCGAGTTCGCGCCGACCACGAAGTGAACATCTCCGCGTGAACCATGCAGAGTTGCGCTCCTAGGCCCCGCTCAGGTGTCTTGATTGCGATCGATTGCCAAGTAGTGCCTGTTGGTTGCACATTCAAGTACGTGCACTGGCTGGATGTCCGCACTTTCGGCCTTCAAATGCCCTGAGGCCCACGAAACGTGGGTTCAGTTCGGTTTGCCACACCGTTTCTGAGGGTTCTTCTTACCTTCAAACCGTGACCTTGCTCATAGTGGGACCTAGGTCCTTTTTGCTGATGATAAGCCTGTCGATATATATCTGTTACCGAAAGTTCACCCTAAATCCAAGATGGCGGAGTCGGCGCGCTGGCGGGCAAACAGGACGATTGGTACCGTCCGGTAACCAATTCAGTTAGTTGTCGGCTACCGCTCTGGTTGCTGTGTCACGTGGAGGAGCAGTTCATGTCGCTCGAATCGCAAAACGGCCTATCCCATCGTCGATCGAGGGTCGCAGTGGGGCTCGCGACGTGTGCGGTTGCCGCGCTGTCGTCTGGTGTGGTCTTCGCAGGGAGTGCATCGGCAACGCCGACGGCGTTGGCGGACAAATTCGCGAGCACTGTCACCGATGACGGTTGGTCGTTGGATCTTGCCGCCACGAAACTGTCGGCGAACCCGGTGCCGAATCTGGCGACGACGGCGTTCACCCGTGAGGGGTTCGTGTCGGCGAAGGTGACCGGCACGATCGGTGGTCAGGGCGATTCGGCAGTGAAGACCGGTTATGTCGAGCAGGGATTGCAGATCGGCTGCCAGATCGATGTTTCCTCCGGACTTGGCTTGGGGCTTGGTTTTTCGCTCGGCCCGTCTGTCGGTGTGAGTATTTCGGGTGTCCCGTCGGCGAACGTGGGTGTGAATGCGTCGGTGAATCCGAGTATTCAGTCGACGATTGCGCCGGGCACGATCACGACGATTCCGTTGGGGAAGAAGGATCTCGAGTCGTCGAAGGCGTCGATCACGGCAGAGAACGTGCACGTGAAGGTTGATGCGTGCATGGGGCCGGTGACGATCCGCTCGTACGCACAACTGTCGGTGTCGACGGCGACGTCCGACAACACGTTGTTCGTGTACTCCGATCCCGCCTGGCTCTGACCCTCGCAGACTTCGCCGGCGCTGCTGGCGAGTAATTCCTGATCCGTCCCGTCCCGGGGTGGTTACTCATCACGCTCACAAAGGAGAAATCATGAAGATTCGTACCTTGGCCACTGCCGGAACCCTCAGCGCAGGTATCGCCCTGATCGGTGTTCTCGGCGCCGGCGTGGCATCTGCTGCAACTCCGATCGTCGAACCTGAGCAGGGTCGGATCGGTCTGTCGCTCTCGAATGCGGAAACCGCGGCGTTGGCGGCGAGCCCGATCCCGGACGCCATCTCCGACATCGTTCCAGGCTCGCAGCGGTGGATTGAGCTCGCACCGGGCTCGGCGCTCACCGTCGGCCCCGATGGCAAGCTCAGCGCCCCCGACCGCGTAGTGATCGGCGAAGCCGCTGCACATGCTGGTGGCTACGTCGATGTCTACCTGGCTGATCCGAACAACCCGGCCAACGCCGGGTACGTCACCCTGGCCTACCAGTACTGGAACTGATACCGCGCCCAGTACCGGCGACTCGTTGTCCCCGCTCTCCCTTCCTGTTTGGAGTTCCAGCCATGACCGTCAACAACGCCGAACGTCGCAGTGTGCAAACGGAACCCGCTGCCGTCGACAGCAAAGACGTTGCAGACGTTGATGACTGGGATCCGGACAGCGAACTCAGTCCACTTTCCAAGGCTGTGATCGCCACCGCAGTCGGACTGGGGTTGCTGATCGCGGCATTCGCGGTGATCGGGAAGCTCGCCGGCTGGGCGAACGACTACGGGACGATCCTGGTTTACCTGGCATTCTTCTTGTGGATGTCGATCTCCGGACGGTTGTTCTGGTGGGGCGCAGACAAACTCATCGCGCTACTCCGAACGAAGAAGAGTGACAATCGTGGTGCGCACCGGTGAAGTCCGGTAGACGACTTCGCCGGACTCTCGCGGGAGTGCTTGCCGCCGGGGCGCTGTTGACCGGAGCGGCCGGAGTGATCGGTGCGGGAATCGCACTCTCCGCCGCTCCGGCGAACGCGACGCCGGAAGAAGACTGCGCGGCGGTGCGGGCACGTGATCATCAGATCTACCTGAATCTCATTGCGTCGCTGCCACCTGGTGCGCCCATCCCGCCAGAGATCATCAACCCGTGCCTGAGTGCGCCGTCCACGACGTCGACAGCTGCGCCGACGACCACTGTCGGGCTCCCCGGTGCGCAGGCTCCAGGCGGTGGCCCAAATGTCGGGGCCAATGCTCCGACGAACTTTCCCACCTACAACGGCACCCCCATCGTCCCTGTGCCGACGATCGAGGTTCCGCCCATTACTTCCGAGTCCCCGGCCTCGGAAACTGGTGTCGGTGCATTCCCCAATGCATCGGCATCAGCGGTTCCCTCACCCACACCCACCCCGGGTGAGGGAACCACCACCGATCGCGGTCCAGGACCGATCCCCGCGGATTCGGATTCGGATTCGAATATCGCACCGGCCCAAACGGTTCCGGATCCGGCAGCAGATGTTTCCACAACCGGGGAGGACTCGGGCCGTGACAGGTATCTCGAACTGGTCCTCGTCGGGGCCGCGGCGTTCACCGCTGCGGGTATCGGAGTGCGCGGGCGGCCGGGACCTTTCAGCCCCCGCACGCCCGAATCAGTACTCTCCCAGGCGGTCGGGACTGTCGCGTCGCCGTTGACTGCGTACGCACCTGGCGGGCAGTCCTCGTTGCGGGTGTTCGATCCGATCACCGGCGGAAGCCGGTTCTTCTTCCTGATCCACGACGAAACGTCGTCGCACGAATCCGTGATTCCGGTGACGGTGCCGCCCGGCGGTCACATGAGTGTCAACCCCGATGGCACGGTCACCGTCTTCGACGCCGACGGGAATCCGGTCTCGACAATCGATGCCCCGTGGGCGTACGACGCCAACGGCACTCCTGTTCCGACGCATTACGAGATCCGGGACGGGCAACTCGTTCAGGTCGTCGACACCGCCGGTATCGAGAACCTGCTCTACCCGATCCTCGCCGACCCGGAGCTGACACCGGAAGAACGTGCTGCGCTCGAAGCGCAGGCGAACTTCATCGGCCCGATGACCCCGGAGGGCGAACAAGCACGCAGGGACGCACAAAACGTCCTCGCCGCCAACCCCCCCGGAGCCGGCAGATTCAGGCCTCGAGCAGCTCATGCTCGGTGACCCTAACTCCGAGGCCTCCGAACCGCCGATCACCGAAACAGGAACCGGAAACCCTGTCGGCGACGCGATACTCGCCGATCAAACCCAGGAGCCGATCACTTCGAACATCGGCGGGCGGGACTACACCACCGAACCTGCGGACCCGGCAGATTCAGACCTCGGCCAGCTCATGTCCGGTGACCCTAACTCCGAGGTCTCCGAACCGCCGATCACCGAAACAGGAACCGGAAACCCTGTCGGCGACGCGATACTCGCCGATCAAACCCAGGAGC
>NZ_JAWLSE010000006.1:31539-250225 GCF_033142365.1 Rhodococcus sp. IEGM 1241 | reverse complement strand
CGATCACTTCGAACATCGGCGGGCAGGACTACACCACCGAACCCGCTGTCAGCGACGTCTCGTTCACGGACGAAAACGGAACCAACTGGTCCGGCACACCTTCGAAGGTGCCGAACGTGTGGAGCTGGACGTACACCGACGCGCAGGGAGAAGAGCACGACCTGCAGGTCACCTACGACGAGCAGGGACGCCCCTACCAGGTTTTCGACCATTCCAACTCGGAACTGTCCTTGTACGATTGGAGCACCGGCGAACCAGTTCGGATAGGCGACGCGCAGCATCTGGACCCCGGTGTCGCTTTCGATCAGCCCTACACCGACGAGATCATGAGCTTCGTCGTCCCACCGCTGCGCGGGGCCCGTCTGGCCGTCGGCGCGATCCGGGCTGAAGACCTGATCGTCTCGAACCGGACAACACCCACCCGGCCCCCGGTTACTTCACCATCGACCCCTGCTCAAAACATTCCCCGGCCGGGCACACTGCCACCGCGCGGCATACCCGTCATCGACGGCACAGTTCCACCTGCCGAACATGACCACCCCACGATCCCTTCCGTGAATGAACCTGCACGCCCGGATCCCACGATTCCGGAACCCTCGCAACCCACTTCGCCCGGCGATCCCGACCGCGGCCAGTGGGAACCATCCACGCCGGGGGAGATCGGTGATCCAGGGCCGAACCTGACACCAGGAATTTCTACCCCGAATGTTCCCTCGCCAGGTCAGGTCGAGGAACCGAGTGCGCCGACTCTGCCCGATGTCGGGCAGGTGCCGGTGAATCCGGACGCTCCCGGCGCTCCGCAGCAACCCGGACTACCGGAATTCGACCCCTTCGCCACCGATCCGAGCACCATTCCCAGCCCTGGCGTCATCGAGGATCCGACGCAGCGACCCGCGGTCACGATGCCTCCCACACAGCCTGACAGCCCGGAGGGACCAGGGGTTGAACAGGATCCGTTGTGGTGGATGCCGTTCGCACGAGAAAAACCACCGCAACTCGCACCCGGCGAAACACCGCCGGACATCGTGGAGGTCGAAGGAGTCGGCCCGTTGGATCTGCGTACGTTGCAGTCCCGGATCATCGGTGATCGGGATGGCACCGATGTCGGGGTATGGGGTGATGCAGGCGAAGGTCTCCGGTACGACGCCGCTCGGAGGTTGAGGCCTTCTCGGGTATTTCAGGAACTCGTCACGCTGGTGGACGGGCAGTTCGCGTTCATCTTGCCATTCGATGCCGGGAAGAACGGTGAGCTCAAGTTCGACGGTTGGTTCCCGGACATGAACGTCATCGTCGATGCGAAACACATCTACGACTTCATCTTCGACCGGAACGGTGAACCTTACGTAACGGACTTCCGGGGCCGTGTTTGGCAAAAAGATTGGCCCAAGACCGCTCAGGCGCAGCTCGATGCCCTCGCACAAGCCGGGATGGACGCTGAGCTCGTGTGGGTGATGCTCAACGAACAATATGCTGAACTCGCCTTGAGAGGCTTCGACGACGAGAACGTCGTCGGTGTCACGGTGGAAACTATTGCGCAATGGTTGGAAAGGACGGGGCGATGAGCTTTTTCGGGCGGCGGCCGACAGTGGGCGGGTATTGGGGCACGCGGGTGCAGTCGAGTCAGGAGGTGGCGCAGACGATGCGGGCCTTCCTCGACGATCTGGAAGCGATCGACCCGGGGTTGGCGTTGCCGTGGGTCTCGACTGCCGAGTTCGACAAAGTGCCAGCAGATCTCAGCGTGGACGGGTTGGTGCGAATCTTCGAGCATTCCCGCTCGAAGGAGATGGGGTATTCGGACACCCCGGGACCGGGCTACGACGTCGACTTGTCACCCGAAGACGGGACCGCGCGGCGGATCATCGCCAGGGTCGGCGGGCTGGAAACCAGTGCCCCCAACAGTGTCCGGGTGTCGTTGCCGACGGAGAAGGATGTTCCCCCCGAATTGCGACGGTTGCTCGAACCGGATGTCGGGGACGCGATCATGAAAGTGATCGTCAAGCATTGGGAACCGGATCGGGCTCGGTGGAGCATCGGCGACTACCTCGATCTGCAACCGCGAGTTAGAGGTCAGATCCAGGTGGGATGGGAAACGTACTTCCATTCCGGAGTTACGTTCGATCGCAGCGCGCTGCCCCAATCTGCGGCGGTAGAGGAGCTGCCCACTGGCACGTTGATTCGGTTGGGGGACAAGCCAATGGAGGTCGATGCCGCCGACATCGTGGCGGTGCGGGCGGCGTTGGGTTACCCGGTGTAGCGCCAGAGACTGTTCCGATTGGTCGATCGTCTTCGAGCAGGAGTGACGTTGTCTGCTTCATCTTTACGTCGCGATCCGGCGTCCGGGTTGACCGTGAAAGTCATGGCGCGGAAGGGGCCGCCGGAAGCCGAATCGGTCACCGCAGTGCTGGCAGCGCGGTCACTGCAGTTCCTTCGAAAGCTTGACCCAGTCTTTGACGTCGACATGTATCGCTCCGTGAGGAATGACCTTCCCGACGGCGTTACGGTCGAGCAGGCTCTGGCATTGAATGGTGGGCGGATCCTCACGCCTCAGGCAGAAGGCCTCCTCGAGGCCGCAATGATCGAGAGCAGAAAGTCTCCTGATGCCGCAGGCGGGATTTACCCACTCTCATTCGGGCATCAACTCAGGTTGTTCACCGACAACGGAAACATCGAAATTCTCATCGGATTCGGGAGTACGGCAGGAGCAGGTTCCTTACTTTGCACCTTCATCTGGCCGTACCCAGGGGGCTTCGCCGATGAATCTCTGATCTCACTGTCATTGAAACTCGTCCAGGTATGGCCGATATCTGGGACGCTCCCACGGCCGTGCTCTACCGGGATGCGGAGCTCACACCTCAGTACAACGTGCCCGGCGACGCAACGGTGGGCAGTTGCACCTACTTCGGCCCTGAGATGCCGATCAACGAAACGCAGATCCCACCCACTGTCGAAGCTTTTCCGTACAAGAGAAGGAGCGATCGTCATCCAGCGTGATCCACGCGCCCCGTTGGTTGCCGACGATATCCGAAGCATCCGTGCAGCAGTCGGCCTGCTGACCGAACGACCGGAGGTTCGCCTACCGAAAGGCTCGCGCCGGCTGTGACACCAGAAGTTACGGCCAAGCTCACGTCCGCAGGTGATGGTGTTCTTAAGAACAAGCTGCTCAGATAATGGAGGATGCGTTCGACGAGGTCATCGGGATGGAGAACATCAACATCATCGTATTTGGAGGGGAGTGAAAGTGCCTACGTCATCACTGCGCCGCAATCCTACGGTGGGCTTGACAGTGAAGGTCATTCCACGAAAGGGTGCGCCTGAAAGCGAGGCCGTCACGGCCGCGCTCGTTGCACGTTCGCTACGATTGCTTCGCGACATCGATCCTGTCTTCGACGTCGACTTGTACCAAACAGTAGGCGATGCCCTCCCCGACGGTGCCGGACTCGAGCAAGCCTTGGCGTCGAATATCCGTCAGATCCTTGTACCTCCGACGGAAAAATCGATCGAAGCCGCATTGATCGAGCGCAGACGATCCCCTGATGCCACCGGCGGTATGTATCCCCTCTCATTGGGACGACATATGACCCTGTATTCACCCGCTGGAGACGTCAAAGTCGTTGTTAGTTTCGGGGGCACCTCAGGGTCCGGCGCATTCGCATGTGCCTTTGCCGACGAATCACTGATTTCGCTGGCATTGAAGCTCGTTCAGGGGCTAGCCGATATCTGGGACTCGCGTGTCACCGTGCTCTACCGCCGAACCGAATCATCGCCTCAGTTCAACGTACCGGGTGACGCGATCGTGGGCAGTTGCACCTACTTCGGTCCTGAGTTGCCGATCGAGGAAACGCAGCTCCCGCCCAGCGTGGAGGCATTTCCCTACCAGGACGGCACAATCGTCATCCAGAAGAATCTGTCCACGCCGTTAACAGTCGAGGACATCCGAAGCATCCGCGCAGCAGCAGGACTGCCGACCGAACGACCGGAGATTCCTCTACCCAAAGGTTTCAGACGGCTGTGAGCCCTACGTTGGGCGCACTCGGGGCTGCCTGCAGGTAGGGATGGCGCGGACCGACCAGCCTGCCCGCAATTACCGCGCCGCGGTCCCGATCCGGCTACGCACCAGCTGATCGACGCTCCGGGTGGAGTGCCACCGCGCGGCATACCCGCCATCGACGGCACAGTTCCACCTGCCGAGCATGATCAACCCTCTGTTCCGTCCGTGAATGAACCTGCACGCCCGGATCCCGCGATTCCGGAACCCTCGCAACCCACTTTCCCGGCGATCCCGATCGTGGCGAGTGGGAATCACTCTCGCCCGGTGGGATTGGCGATCCGGGGTCGAACCCGAGACCCGAGAACTCCACCCTGGAGGCTCCCTCGCCAGGTCGCACCGAGGAACCAAGTGTGCCGACTCTGCCTGATGTCGGTCAGGTGCCGGTGAATCCGGATGCCCCCGGCGCTCCGCAGCAACCCGGACCACAACTGTTCAATGACAATGATTTGCCGAGAACGACTATGACGATCGCAGAGTGGCTGGAAAGGAAAGGTCGATGAATTCGGATCGTGGCGCGACAGTGATCGGGTATTGGGGCCCTCGGACGCAACCGGTAGAAGGCATTGCAGCGGAGGTGTTCTCGTTTCTTCATAGTCTGAGGAACATTGATCGAGCACTTGGAGAAGCTTGGGTGTTTTCGCCCGAGACTGCCTTCGAGTCGACCGATCTAAGCGTGGAAGTCCTAGCGAAAATCTTCCGGGCAGCGAAGGATATCGAAGGGCAATCCGTTGCTGCCTTCGACCTTGGCTACATCGTGAGTTTGTTGCACCCGGACAGATATCAGTTCTTGAGAATCCAATTCTCTCTCGGCCGGAATGTTCCGAGGGTTCCGAATCTCGTCAACGTCACCCTCCCCCCGGAGAAACAAGCAATCGGGGAGGCGTCGCAGTTGCTGACTGCACGCGTCGGGGACGCGATCATGAAAGCGATCATCGAGCATTGGTCGCCGGAGTCTGCGCGGTGGGGGACGCGGGAGTACCGCAATGCGCAGGGAAATGAGGTCAGCGAAATCGAAGTCGGGTGGGAGACATACATCCAGTCCGGGATCGATCTCGATCACAGCAAACTGCCCGTCGTCGCCGTACTGGAGGAACTCCCCAACGGAACGCTGATTCGGTTGGGCGAGAAACCGTTAGACGTCAACTTCGACGACATCCTGGCGGTGCGGGAAGCACTGGGTTACCCGGTCTAAGACGCCGCGTGACCGCCGACCCTTGCTCATGTCGCGACACGTAGTCGGACGGAGACTATTACGCAGTGGTTGGAAAGGACGGGGCGATGAGCTTTTTCGGGCGATGGCCGACGGTAGCCGGATATTGGGGCACGCGGGTGCAGTCGAGTCAGGAGGTGGCGCAGACGATGCGCGCTTTCCTCGACGACCTGGAAACGATCGACCCGGAGTTGGCGTTGCCGTGGGTGTACACCAAAAAAACTGGACAAAGGCCCCGCGGATCTCAGTGTGGACGGGTTGGTGAAAATCTTCGAGCATTCCCGCTCGAAGGAGGTGGGATACTCGGACACCCCCGGACCGGGGTACAGCATCGGTTTGTCGCCCGAGGACGGGACCGCGCGGCGGATCATCTCCAGGGTCGGCGGCTTAGAAACCAGCGCCCCCAACAGTGTCCGGGTGTCGTTGCCGACGGAGACGCAGCTCACCGACAGCACCCGGCAGCTGCTCGGCCCTGACATCGGAGACGCGATCATGAAAGTTATCGTCAAGCATTGGAAACCGGATCGAGCTCGGTGGAGCATCGGCGACTACATAGATCTTCAGAATCGGTCGAAAGGTGAGGTCGAGGTGGGATGGGAAACATACTTCCATTCCGGAGTTAGGTTCGATCGCAGCGCGCTGCCCCAATCTGCGGTGGTAGAGGAGTTGTCCACTGGCACGTTGATTCGGTTGGGGGACAAGCCAATGGAGGTCGCTGCCGCCGACATCGTGGCGGTGCGGGCGGCGTTGGATTACCCGGTGTAGGCCACGCAATGGGTCCGGAGTTCACCATTGCATCAGACGTCGAGAAATGCGTTAACCGGATGGCCTGCTTCGCCTTTCGATAGTATTGCCAGATGGCACCCCGAACCGACTTGCTCGCGTGGCTCCTCGACTCGGATCCAGCGATTCGGTGGCAGGTGGAGCGCGATCTGTTGAACGAAGCGCCCACTGTGTGGGCGGCGACGCGCGCGTCGATCGCTACCAAAGGATTTGGTGCACGCCTGCTTTCATTGCAGGACCGAGACGGCCAATGGGCGGGTGGGGCGTTCTTCCCGGCAGAATTCGACTTCGCGGGACCCGAAGCAGCAGAACAAAGTTCGCAACCCTGGACGGCAACAACCTGGACGCTCAACTCCTTGCGTGAGTGGGGCCTCGACGCCGGTGTTCTGCGGGAGCGTCGAACCGCAGAACTGCTCGCGGAAAACTGTCGCTGGGAGTACGAGGGCCGGCCGTACTGGGACGGTGAGGTCGATTGCTGCATCAACGCCTGGACGGTGGCAAACGGTGTGTGGCTCGATGTTTGCGTTGATGAACTCGCTAATTGGTTTGTGCGGCATCAACTTCCGGATGGTGGGTGGAACTGCGAGTGGACCGAAGGTTCGACGCGATCGTCGTTTCATTCGACGCTCAATTCACTCAAAGGGCTTCTCGCGTACGAGATCGCGACCGGGGGAACGGATGAGACGCGCGCGGCTCGGCGATCCGGTGAGGAGTACTTGTTGCAGCGCGGTCTGTTCCGGCGACTCTCGACCTGCGAACCGGTGGGGCCCTGGGTCGGCCGGTTTGCGTACCCGTTCCGGTGGCGTTACAACGTGCTCAACGCAGCCGACTACTTCCGCGAAGCGTCGTTGTCGTATGGAAATGAGCCTGATCCGCGAATGGCGGACGCGATCGAGATGATCCGGGTCGCTCGAGCCTCGGATGGGACGTGGCTCCAGGCCGGTCGCCAACCGGGGCGGGTGTGGTTCGAGGTCGACACAAAGGCGGGAGAGCCGTCGAAGTGGCTGACTGTGTCCGGCATCCGAGTGCTCGCCTGGTGGGATCAATCCTCCCTTCTAGGTTCTGCATAACAAAAGAGTTACAGCGAGAGTTTTTTCACCTTCAAAGGTTATCGAAAGGTGATCTTCGACTTTCCGGTCGAAATATCCAGTACGGATGAAGAACATATTAACGACAGGATTGCCCTCAGTGCAGTGAAGGTTAGTCATCTGAACAGGTGAGAAGATGTTCGGTGAAATTACCTACCCGATTGGATAGGCGGGTCACCGACGTTGGTAATCAAACAGGGCGCTCGCGGCTGTCTTGGTTAGGGAGCTAAGTCCCGAGCTGGAAACGGCATTTCTGCTTCGAAAGTGTCGCTCACCTGCGGCTACGTTCCCCATTTTGCAAGACTTAAACCACTTTCGGTGAGAATTGGTCCCGCAATTGTAGGTTGTGGAGCGTCCGCAATGTTTAGGCAAAGTCCCATCTTTTCCCAGAACAATGCTCTACTAAACGTGAAAACCGGATGTTCCCCCGATTTTGCTGAGAAGGTGCAACTATGGGGCGTAGCGTAACTGTCGCAGTGAATTGGAACATCGCGAATTGCTGCTCTAACCAATGACTTTGTTCAGGTCCGAATAATGCTCGGAGGTCGTCGATGTCGATGGAAATGGTGTTAGCCGAAGCAGTGATAGACAGTGGGGACACGGCGTGGGTGCTGATCTCCGCTGGCCTGGTTCTCTTCATGGTTCCCGGACTCGCCTTCTTCTACGCCGGTCTGGTGCGTGGTAGCAGTGCGCTCGTCATGTTGCAGCAGAACCTCGTCCCACTCGGACTCGTCTCGATTACCTGGGTCGTGTTCGGATACAGCTTCGCGTTCAGTGGAGACTGGGGTTCCGGCTTCCTCGGTGACCTCAAATTGTTCGGCTTGCAGGACATACACACTGCCGCCGCCCCGGGCTTCCACCTGATCGAAGGTGCAGTCGCGGTACCGACTCTGGCGTTCGTGGTCTATCAGATGATGTTCGCGATCATCACGCCCGCGCTGATCACCGGTGCGACCGCAAACCGGCTCAAGCCCTTGGGCTGGGCCGTTCTGCTCGTGCTGTGGTCGATCATCGTCTACCCCCCGATTGCGCACTGGCTCTTCAATCCCGAAGGCTGGTTGGCGCTCCGCGGAGCTCAGGACTGGGCCGGCGGAATTGTCGTCCACGCATCCGCCGGCGCCGCCGCCCTGGCAATCTTGCTGGTGGTCGGCAAACGTCCGGGATGGCCCAACGCCGAGGCAGTCCCGCACTCGGTGCCTCTGGCGTTGATCGGCGCAGGCATCCTGTGGTTCGGCTGGTTCGGATTCAACGCAGGCGACGGATTGGCCGCCGATGGTGTTGCGGCACAAGCCTTGATGAACACTCACATCGCCGCAGCGGGCGGCATGGTCGTCTGGCTCGTCATCGAAAGGTATACCGAGGGCAAGGCCACGGCGATCGGTGGAATCACCGGCGCGGTAGCCGGTCTCGCGACCGTCACCCCCTGCGCCGGCTTCGTCAGCACCTTCTCCGCGTTGGCGATCGGCGCGCTTGCCGGACTGGTCTGCCACTTCGCGCTCGCGCTCAAGTCGATCTTCAAGTTCGACGACGCGCTCGACGTCATCGCGGTCCACTTCATCGGCGGCATCCTCGGTTCACTCCTTCTCGGTTTGTTCGGCGAAAAGGCGATCAATTCGATCGGCCGCGACGGACTCTTCTTCGGCGGCGGCGCAGGACTACTCGGCGAGCAGGCGTTGGCGTTGATCGTCGTCATCGCTTTCTCGTTCGTGGTGACCTGGCTGATCGCCACGGGCATCGAGAAGACCATCGGTCTCAAGCTGGCTCCGAAAGACCAGGTGGACATCGACCGTCGTCAGCAAGGCATGGACGCGTACCGCTACAACGCCGCATTCGTCGACGCCGGTGGTGCGCCGCAGACCAGCGGGTTCGACTCGGGGGTCCTGGTCGAGGGGGCAAAACTTGTTCCGAACCTCGGCGCCCCGAAGCACGAACTCATCACGGCGGTATTGCAGACCATCGAGTCCGAGAAGCTTCGGGAGGCGCTGCTGGCTGCCGGAGCGGAATCGATAGTCGTATCGGAAGCGCATGTCTCCGCGAGCGACTCGGCCTCTCTCAAGTTTCGCGGGCAACGCAACGACGTCGTGTTCACGGAGCGGTTGCGTGTCGAGGTGCTGGTCGCCTCGGAACATGCCCAGGCGGTTCTGGACGCGATCAACGAGTACTCGGGCGGCAGGAGGAGCGGTTTCGTCCAGCAGGCGGCCGAACCTCTCACCGAAGCGACGGAACAGGGGAGCTGACATGTATTCGACGACAGGGAGTTACCGCATGATCGACAAGGAGCGTTCGGAATGCATCTGACACCGCGAGAACTCGACAAGCTGACAATTCTCATGTTGGCGGATGTCGCACTGAGGCGAAAGGCAAAGGGGCTCAAACTCAATCATCCGGAGTCCGTCGCAGTCATCACTGCAGCCGCTCTGGAGGGAGCTCGGGAGGGCAAGACACTCGAGGAGGTCATGGCCGACGCATCGCACGCCTTGACGGTCGACGACGTGATGGAAGGTGTCGCGGAGATGATTCCGCGTGTGCAGGTCGAGGCGGTGTTCCTCGACGGTAGCCGGCTCGTCACCGTGCACTCTCCGATCCAGTAGCCCGACCGAGATGTCAGGAGCACTCCAAGATGGCAAGCAAATCGACGAAGAAGGATTCCGGCGGCGAGAAGAAAGTGCCGGTCGGCGGATACGTGTTGCGGGACGAGCCGATCGAACTGAACGAGGGCCGTCCCCGTTTGAAGTTGCGAGTCCGAAACACCGGTGATCGTCCCATCCAGGTGGGTTCGCACTACCACTTCATGGAAGTCAATCGCGCGTTGTCCTTCGATCGTGAACAGTCCTTCGGCTGGCGCCTCGACATTCCAGCGGGCACGGCGGTCAGGTTCGAGCCGGGCGACGAGAAGGAAGTGACGTTGGTGCCGTTCGGCGGCAAGCAACGGGTTCAAGGCTTCAACGGACTTGTCGACGGTTGGGCGCCGACCCACGCCGTCTACCGGCCGAGGCTCCCCGGAGCCGTCCAGCGTGCCGAAGAACTCGGCTTCCTGTCCGAACCTCAAACCGACTGATTCTCGTTCACGGCGGACGAAGGAGAGCAACACCCATGACAAGCATTTCGAGACAAGAGTATTCAGGTCTGTTCGGGGTCACCACAGGTGACCAGATCAGACTGGGTAATACCGACCTGTACATCGAGGTCGAGGAAGATCTTCGAACCATCGGAGACGAGTCGATCTACGGCGGCGGCAAGACGCTGCGCGACGGCATGGGCCAGGATCCGGAGTCGTGCAGCATCGACGGTGCCCTCGACCTCGTGATCACCAACGTGGTCATCGTCGATGCAACCATCGGTGTCGTCAAGGCAGACGTGGGAATCAAGGACGGCAAGATCGTCGGCTGGGGCAAGGCGGGAAACTCCAGCACGATGGAAGGCGTCACCCCGGGGCTGACCACCGGTCCGGCGACCGACGCGATTTCCGGTGAACAGATGATCCTCACTGCCGCCGGCATCGATCCGCACGTGCACCTCGTGTCACCACAGCAGGCGTACCACGCGCTCAGCGGGGGAGTGACGACGCTGATCGGTGGTGGTATCGGCCCGACCGACGGAACCAACGGCACCACCATCACTTCCGGTATCTGGAACATGGAGATGATGCTCAAGGCCAATGAGGGTTTGCCGGTCAACGTCTGCATGCTGGGCAAGGGGAACTCGTCCGGGCATCAGTCGCTGGTCGAACAGATCAAGGCCGGTGCGGCCGGTCTGAAGGTCCACGAGGACTGGGGAGCGACACCGGCCACAATTCGTGAGTCTCTGCGGGTGGCAGACGAAATGGACGTTCAGGTCGCCATTCACACGGATACCCTCAATGAGGCCGGATACGTCGAGGACACCATCGCGGCTTTCGAAGGCCGTACCATTCACACCTATCACAGCGAGGGTGCGGGCGGCGGTCACGCACCCGACATTCTGCGGGTGACGGGCGAGGACAACGTACTTCCGGCGTCGACCAACCCGACGCTGCCGTACGGCATCAATACTCAGGCCGAGCTCTTCGACATGATCATGGTCTGTCACAACCTCAATCCCAAAGTGCCCTCCGATGTTTCGTTTGCCGAGTCCCGCGTTCGCGCCGAGACGATCGGTGCGGAGAACGTACTGCAGGACATGGGCGTCATCTCGATGTTCTCGAGTGACTCACAGGCGATGGGCCGCGTTGGAGAAAACTGGCTACGCGCGATCCAAACAGCGGACTGTATGAAGCGGTCCCGCGGAAAGCTGCCCGAGGATTCACCGACGCACGACAACTTCCGCGTGTTGCGCTACGTCGCGAAGGTCACGATCAATCCCGCGTTGACGTTTGGTCTTTCGCATGTGGTCGGGTCGATCGGTGTCGGGAAGATGGCGGATCTTGTTCTCTGGGAGCCCGCATTTTTCGGTGCGAAGCCGAAGACGATCATCAAGAACGGTCTGATCAGTTGGCATGCCATGGGAGATCCGAATGCTTCACTCCCGACACCACAACCGGTGATCTACCGGCCGATGTTCGGTGGATTCGGCAAGGCGTTGCCGCAGAGTTCGGTCTCGTTCGTCTCGCGAGCGGCACTCGACGACGGCATCAAGGACCGGCTCGGTCTCGAACGTCAGGTTGTTGCTGTCGAGGGGACCAGAACAGTCACCAAGCGTGATCTGGTTCGCAACTCGGCCACTCCGGAAATCAAGGTGGACCCGGAGACCTTCGCGGTGACTGCGGACGGCGTCCACGCATACGTCGAACCTGCCGAATCCATTCGCTTGAACCAACTTTACTTCTTCAGTTAGGGGTCTCCTGTGTCGGGAACAATCACACACACGCACGGCGCCGATGCGACGCCACACACGCACGGCGAGATGACCGCGCCGAGCGGAAAGCCGACGCGAGTCGACGCGCTTCTCGGGAAGGAGACCGACGAGGAGTGGGCCGGTCGACTCGACAATGCGGTAGTCGACGTCTTGTCGCTCGATCAGTGGGAAGCGCAGAAGAGTCGGTTACGACGCACCACGATCGGTGGCCGTGAATTGGCCGTCTCGCTCGATCGTGGTATTCAGTTGCAGGACGGCGACATTCTGCTGTGGGACGAGCCGGCGAACACCGTGGTCGTGGCCAGGATCAACCTCAAGGACGTGTTGGAGATCGACCTGAGCGCGCTGGTCGACGTCACGCCCGAGAAGATGATTCAGACGTGCCTGGAGTTGGGACATGCCGTGGGTAACCAGCACTGGCCTGCGGTGGTGAAGGGAATGAAGGTCTACGTTCCGTTGACGGTCGACAAGGCGGTCATGGGCTCGGTGATGCGGACACATGCTTTCGAGGGCATCGAGTACACCTTCATCCCGGGCGCCGAGGTCATTCCCTACATCGCTCCACACGAGGCGCGCCGTTTGTTCGGTGCGGCCGCGCGTGAGGGCGAGGGGCATACCCATGACCCTCTCGTCTGAGGGATCCGGGCTCAGCATCAACCGTGCGATGCGGATGATGCAGTTTTCCGATTCCATGTTCCCGGTCGGTTCCTTCTCGTTCTCCAACGGTTTGGAATCGGCCGTGGCGCAAGGAATTGTCACGGGCGGTCCGTCGCTGCGGGAGTTTGTGCTCTCGGCCACCCATCAGGGTGCGACGTGCGACGGTATCGCCGTACTCGCGGCGCACCGGGGCGCGACCGCCGGTGACTTCTCGGCGATCCTCGCCGCTGATCATGCAGTGATCGAACGCAAGCTCAACGAAGAAGCACGCACGATGAGTACCCGGATGGGTAAGAAGTTGGCCGAACTCGGCGGGCGCTTGGCCGGTGAGACCTTGTTCAACAAGTGGTTGGCCGCGATCGCATCGGGGGAGACGCCGGGTACCTACCCCGTCGGCCTCGGAATTGCTTTCGCGGAGATGGGTTCTCCGGAGGAGGACGCTTTCACGGTCAATCAGTACGGTGTCGCGATGACGTTGCTCGGCGCTGCCCTTCGCATCGTCCGAGTAGATCACCTTGCGACACAGGAGATTCTGTTCGAGGTCAATCAGAGCGCCGGCCGTGAGTACGCCGCAGTGCGTGATTACGGACTCGACGACATGTCCAATTTCGCCCCGATGATCGACATTCTGGCTGCGGTGCACGTCAAGGCGCACGTCCGAATGTTCATGAACTAGAAGGAGAACGATGAAGAAGACAACGCGCATCGGAATCGGCGGACCCGTGGGTTCGGGTAAGACCGCACTCATCGAGGCGATCACGCCGGAGTTCATCAAGCGGGGCACCAGCGTTCTGATCATCACCAACGACGTGGTCACCACCGAAGATGCCAAGCATGTGCGCAAGGCTCTCAAAGGTGTTCTCGTGGAGGAACGTATCGTCGGCGTGGAGACGGGAGCCTGCCCCCACACCGCCGTCCGCGAAGACCCGAGTATGAATCTCGCGGCGGTCGAGGACATGGAGAAGACGTTCCCCGACACCGACGTGGTGTTCATCGAAAGTGGCGGCGACAACCTCACACTGACGTTCAGTCCGGCTCTCGTCGACTTCTTCATCTATGTCATCGATGTGGCCGCAGGCGACAAGATTCCGCGCAAGAACGGTCCGGGAATCTCGCAGTCCGACATCCTGGTCATCAACAAGACCGATCTCGCACCGTACGTCAACGCCGATCTCGGAGTCATGGATCGCGACTCCAAGGGGATGCGCGGCGACAAGCCGTTCGTCTTCACCAATTGCATGACCGGGGAAGGCATCAAGGAAGTGGTGGACCTCATCGTGCACGGAGTCCTCTTCGACGAAGAGGAAGTGGGAGCGAGCGCACCGTGAGCGCACCGCCCGCCCCGGGAGCATCGCGGGCGCTCCCGGGTCCGATCCCGACCATCCCGGAACTCGACCAGTACCAGGACCAGCCGAAGCAGGCTCCGGCCGGCAAGGTCGGGAAGACCGGCGTTCTCGAGATGCGATTTGTCGACCGTGGCGACAAGACGATTCTGCGGGACATGTACCGCAAGACACCGTTGCTCGTTCAGCAGGCCCTGTACTGGGACGAAGCGTTGCCGACCATGCCGTGCGTCTACATGATCTCGACGTCCGGCAGTGTGTTGCAAGGTGATCGACTGTTCCTGACCATCGAGATGGAGCCGGGTTCTCTCGCGCACGTGACCACTCAGTCGGCCACCAAGGTTCACCGGATGGATGCCAATCACGCGTCGCAACTCCAGAAAGTGGTGCTCGCGGAGAATTCGTATCTCGAACTGATGCCGGGGGTGACGATCCCACACCGCAACGCGAGGTACTACGCGCGCACCGACATCACGGTGGATCCGACTGCAACGCTGTTGTTCTCGGAGATCGTGATGTCGGGTCGCAAGTACCACGACGGCGGAGAGATGTTCGTCTACGACCTGTACTCCACAATGATCAAGGCGGAGCGTCCGGACGGGAAGAACCTCTTCACCGAGAAGTTGGTGATCGAACCGGCACGCTTCCCTGTGCGATACGGCGGAATCATGGGCGACCACGACGTGTTCGGCAATGTCATCTTGCTGACACCGAAGGAGCATGCCGACGCGATTCTCGAAGAGGTAGTTCCGGGCCGTGACGGCAAGGTCGTTTCCGGAGCGAGTCGGCTACCGAACGACGCCGGTCTCATCTTCAAAGTCCTCGGTCCGGAGAGCGAACCCGTCAAGGCGAAGGTTCGTGATTTCTGGTCTCTGGTGCGAAAGGCAGTTCTGGACACCACCATTCCGCCCGTCCCGCTCTGGGGATGACGCGGATCGCCTGATAGGGATCGAGGAACGCGCGATGACCACCATCACCAAACCGTGGGACGACGTCGCGGACAAGAACGTCGTGCTCAGATTCATCGACACCAATCTCAAAGGCTCCGGGCAGGTGATGTTCCAGGGCAATGCGCTGACGGGCCTGCTGTTTCTGGTCGGTATCTTCTGGGGAGCGATAGCCGCGGACACGATCACCGTCGCGATCGGTGCCGTGGTGGGTCTGGTGGTATCCACCGTCACCGGCATGATGCTGCACTCCGACGACGATTCGATGCGTATCGGCCTGTACGGATACAACGGAATTCTTGTGGGAGCTGCATTTCCGACGTTCCTTGCCGGTGGCGTGATGCTGTGGATCTACCTCGTGGTGGGAGCTGCCGCGTCGACCATCGCGTTCCTGGCTGTCGCCAATGTCTTCAAGACCTGGGGCGTACCGGCGCTGACCTTTCCGTTCAACCTCGTCAACTGGTTTTTCCTCCTCGCGGCGTTCCAGTTCCTGCGGATCGAAACGTCAGACCTCAGCGCGGGCCAGTTTCCCCAGCACATCGGGGACGCGTCAGTTCATGCCGACATCACTTTCAGCTTCCTGTGGGACACGCTGTTCCGCAACGTCTCCCAGATCTTTCTGATCAACAACACCGTCACCGGCATTATCTTCGTGATCGCGCTGCTGGTCGCGTCGCGTTGGGCGGCGTTGTTCGCGCTCATCGGTTCCGCGATAGCGATGGGTTCGGTACTGGCGCTGGGCGCAAACACCGTCGACATCGGCAATGGTCTCTACGGGCTCAGTTCGGTGCTGACGGCAATTGCTCTCGGATCGGTGTTCTACAACCCGTCGTGGCGTGTGTTCGTCTACACCGTCTTCGGAGTACTGGTGACTGTTGTCATCCACGGCACGCTGGTGTCTGCGTTCGCTCCGATCAGCCTGCCGGCCGGAACGGGCCCGTTCGTCTTCGCGACGTGGCTGTTCCTGCTGCCGAAGAAGAAGTTCGTTCCCATCCAGCACGACACCATCGAGGGCGGAGCGGCCGAAGGCAAGGATTCGATCGCAAAGGCGAACGGCTAGACGGGCCGAATTGGCGAGGCGCCCGTACGCTGGGGCACACCGATGAGTTGATCCGATCGCCCCGCCACTCTCGAAGGAACGCACCTAAATGACAGACTCCAGCGCCCCTCGCATCCATCTCGGCCCCGTCGAGGATCCGCACATTGCCGACGGAATTCGCGGAGTCGGTGGGGTTCTCGTTCCACTCGCCGAGGCAGAGGGCGTGGTCTGGGTACATGGTCCGGACACGTTCCCGTCGTCGCTACCTGACTCGGTTCGTTGGGTGCAGTTGCCCTTCGCCGGGATCGAGCCATGGTTCGATGCCGACGTGATCGACGACAAGCGGGTCTGGACGTCCGCTGCCGGGGCTTACGCGGGCAATGTGGCCGAACATACGATGATGCTCCTCCTCGCCGGAGTGCGTTCTCTCCCCGGACAATTGGCGGCGCAGTCGTGGCGAAAAGAAGAGTTCGATCCACGGGTGGGTACCTTGCAGGGCTCGACAGTGGCGATCATCGGTTGCGGCGGAATCGGCCGTGCGCTGATCCCGTACCTCGCCGCGTCCAAGGTCAGAGTCATCGCCGTCACCCGCTCGGGAACCCCCGTCGAAGGTGCCTCCGAAACGCTCTCGGCCGATCGAACCGGTGAAATCTGGTCCCAGGCGGATCACTTCGTGATCGCGGCGCCCTCGACGTCCGCGACGCGGCATCTGGTCGGCAAGGCTGAATTGGACCAGATGTCGGAGTCGAGCTGGATCGTGAACATCGCACGCGGCAACCTGGTCGACACGGACGCGCTGGTCGATGCTCTCGAAGCTGGTTCGATCGGCGGGGCGGCACTGGACGTCACCGACCCCGAGCCGCTGCCGGACGGGCACCGGTTGTGGAAGCTGCCCAACGCGATCATCACTCCGCACGTCGCCAACCCGGCTACGACGCTCACGCGTGTGCTGGCAGATCACGTGGCCGCCAACGTCGCTCGATTCGCTGCGGGTGAGGACCTTGCTGCGGTAATCGATCCGTCGGCGGGCTACTGAACCGACAGAACACGCAAATCCTCGAGACCGTCCACGACGGGAACGCGCCACGAGGCAAGCTCTTCCGGTCCCTGCTCGTCCCACAGTTCGAACAGTTCCGAATCGGTCGAGGAGATGGTGCGCTCCACCATCTCGATCAGCCAGGTGAGCCGTTCGCTGGTCAGGGCCGAGGTGAAGGAATCGAGATCGAGGTCCTGGGCGGCGGGGTCGCGTTTGCGATCGGCGCGCACGATCAACACCAATTCGAGCAAGGCGACGGCGATTTGGCCGCCGTCCACCTCGAGGTAGTCGTCCTCGAATGCCCACTCCACCGATTCGAAGGTGAAGTCACCGTGTCCGATGGACGCGATCAAATCCCCTGCACCGTCGTTATCGAACGGTCCCGATCCCCACGCGCCCACTGTCTACTCTTTTCCGATTGCCGTGTCAGCGCGCTTCGAGCGCGATCTTCGCTCCGAATCCTAGAAGAACTGTTCCGGTTATGCGCTCGAGTGCCTGTCGCACTCGGGGCTTCTCGAAGGTGCTACGCGCTCGCGAGAGAAGGACCACGTAGCCACTGAGCCACACGATGGTGATCGCTGCGTGGATGAGCACCAGCAGCGCAAGCGATGGTCCCGTCGGCCACCCGGCCGGAACCAGCTGCGGCAGCAGTCCGGTGTAGAAGACGGCGATCTTGGGGTTGAGCAGGTTGGTGGTGAAGCCCGTCTTCCACGTTCCGGCCTTCTGCGACCGTGGAGCGTCGGCATTGTGTTGCATCCGCGACGTCCGGCTCTCCCACAGTGCTCGCACACCGAGATAGATCAGGTAAGCAGCACCGGCGAGCTTGACGACGGTGTACGCCTCCGCCGACGCGGCCAGGATCGCCGACAGTCCGAGGACGGTCAGCAGGCCCCACACCAGAAGGCCCGAGACGATGCCGGCCGCTACCCGGAATCCGGCGGATCTGCCCGCGCCGAGAGCAGCCTGCGTCACGACGGCCATGTCCGGCCCCGGGACCAGAGTCAGTAGGGCGAGCACAGCTGTGGCGGCGAGGAGAGCGGTCAGCATGCAACAAGTATGAAGTCGGGGTGGGGAGCGTTCTCGGTTGGTGGTGTCGTGCCTGTGAACAAAGAATGGCGCGACGGTGTGAACTGCGTGGACACGCCCGGAAACCGGCGTCTCGCGAGCCGTGATCGACAAAGTTATGCACACTGTGGGGAAACGGGTCGTTGCAGTTAGAAGGAATAACTCTGTTGTAATTCATCCTTTTGTCCACAGGTTATGCACAACTGGGAAGTGGATGTGAATGAAGTTATCCACACCTGTGTGTGCATCGGTGGAAAACTGTCCAACTCCATCGGATACCCGCGAGTAATAAATCCCAACCAGTGGGTTGACCTCGGGACGTTCGTCCTGTCCAATCGAGGGTTAGCGATAGTCGTGCGATGCTCAGGGGGCGCTTGACGGATGCGGAGATTTGGGTTTGTCGGGATTGTGTTGGTCGTGCTCGCGCTTGTTGTGGGCGGAGTGGCGTATGCCGAACCGGCGCCCGAAAATCCACCAGGAGATCTGACAGGTCAGACCGGGGCTCACATCAATCGCATCGAGCAATTGTCGCCCACTCGTAGCGCCGTGTTCGTCGATTCGCCGGCTATGCGGCGCGAGGTGCAAGTGCAGGTTCTGCATCCAGCGTCGAGTGCCGGTTCGCGTCCGTCCTTCTACCTACTCGACGGCGTCAGTGCCGGTTCGGAATCCGGATACTCCGAAAGCACCTGGACTCAAAAGACCGACATCGAAGCGTTTTTCGCCGACAAGAACGTCAACGTCGTTCTCCCTGTTGGCGGTACCGGCAGTTTCTACACCAACTGGAAGAACGACGATCCGAACCTCGGTGTGAACAAGTGGGAATCGTTTCTCGCTGAAGAGCTTCCGGCGTTGATCGATTCTGCGTTTTCCGGAAATGGGACGAATGTGGTCGGCGGGGTGTCCATGGGTGCGCTCGGCGCGGCCAACCTCATCACACATCACCCGAAGCTCTATACCGGATTAGCCTCGTACAGTGGCTGTCTCGACAACTCCGAGTCGTCTTCGCAGGATTCCGTGCGGCTCACGGTGGCCAGTAAGGCAGGCGACGCCACCAACATGTGGGGCCCGTCATCGGACCCCGACTGGCAAAAGCACGACCCGTCCACCAATGCTGAAACGCTGCGAGGAATGACGATCTACGTTTCCTCGGGCACGGGCGCACCCGGAGAATACGACAACATTTTCACCCCGGGCGGCCTGCAGACGGCCATCGAAGGCGGGCCGCTCGAGGCACTGGCAAACACGTGCACGCAACTGTTCGAGGCGAGGTTGGGGGAGTTGTCGATTCCCGCAGTGTTCGCGTATCGAAACGTCGGCACCCATTCATGGCCGTACTGGCAAGACGCGCTTCACGATTCCTGGCCGACAGTGAAGACCGCCCTGGGAATGTGAACTGGACTGTGAGCTGAGAACTACTCGGCCAGTGCCAGTTCGAGCAACTGGAGGGCGCCGTCACGGGTCTGCGCAGCCGCGATGAACCCCGCCTTGTGGCAGAAGACCGAACTGTCGACGCCCGTCTCGGCGGCAAGGTCCGAGCCGTTCAGGCCGCGCCACGGCTCCGGCAACAGCTTTCGTGAACCGAACTTGGAGTCAGCAGGCTTGACCGTCTGAATCGACCAGCCGCCGTTGGTGTTCGGGAAGATCGTGAACAGGAGCTCCGGCTGGGCCGACGCGGCGCGGCCGTGGGGAACGAAGCGTTCCAGCACGACGAAGCGCGGGTCCGTTGCTTTCTCGTAGGTCTCGGTGAACTCGCGCTCGGCCGCAGCGTCGCCGGCGTACTTGGCGCGCAGGCGAATCAAGACCTGAGTTGCGAGAACCACGGCCAGCTCGAACTGGGTGTCGAACTCTTCGTCGGTGGACGAGATCGGATTGAACAGGTCCAGCACCGACGACAGATCAAAAGGCTTGGTGCCGTAGTCGTTGAGGGTGTAGATCTCCTGGCCGTTGTCGACGGCGTCGATGCCCTCGACCAGACGACTGTCGATTCGGCGGAAAACGGAGGCGTCGCCTTCGCAGAACTGCAGGCCGTATTCCTGCCAGAGCAGACCGAAAGCGGAGTACAGGATGCCGTTGCTGCGCTCGCCGGCATCGCGCTGGTGATGGTCGAAGCGACCCTCGGCCGGGTTGTAGCGACCGCCGACGTCGAGCACGATGTCCGCACTGTCGAGGACGGACTCGTCACGGCTGCGAACGACGGTGGCGTCGGGGTACAGCTGCTTGAGCAGCGATACGCCGAAGACGTCGTCTGCATGGAACTTGCCGTTATGGGTCGCGATGATCACCCGTCGAGACTAGGCAATCGAGCGGGGGGATGCCTATTCAGCCGACGGTGCGGATGCGATCGGTGGCAGGCGGCGAGACCGGGGACCCGGCTGCGAACAGGGCCGTCAAGGCGTCGAGGTCGTTGCCCGCGCCGGTCATCTGGGTGGAGTTCTTCAGTGCGGTGAAACCGTCCCCGCCCTCGGCGAGGAACTTGTTCACCACGACGCTGTAGACGCCGTCGGGGGCGATGTCCTGCCCGTTCAAGCGCATTTCCGAGATTCGCGAGCCCGGCGCTGCTCGCCGGTCCATGGCGTAGGTGAAGCCCGCGGACGGGGAGAGGATGCGCTCGGTAGCGGTGCCGTCGAGGTCGATCTGGAATTGCTGTTCGAGAGCGTCCTTCAACACCGCTCCTGTGACGGAGAGCACCTCGAGGCTGTTACCGAAGGGTTGAACACCGTAGGCCTGGCGGTAGGTGACCTGGCCGGAAGTGCCGAAGTCCAAGTCCTCGCGCATGCCGCCCGGGTTCGTCAACGCGAGTTGAGCCCCTCGTGTCGATCCGGCCGCGAGTTGAGCGTCGGCGACCAGGTTGCCGAGTGTCGATTCACCGCTGGGTACGCGGTCCCGTGTCAGATCGGCGGTGATGGTCCCCACCGGTCGCTGAGCGCTTTCCGACGCCTCCGACCAGGCCCGGTCGGCGAGAGCCTGAATATCGGGATCCGGCGAAATATCGTGTGTCACTATCTGATTGAAAGCGGACGTCTGATCGCGAACCACCTCGCGGGTGTTGCGGTCGATGGTGACGTCGGCGACGGACACGATCCGGCCGTGCGAAGCGCCCTGCATGACGACTCTGGGATTGCCTGCGGGATCAGGGAATTCGCAGTTGTACTGCTGGTGGCTGTCGGCGGTGAAGATGACGTCCACCTTCGGTGAGGCACGAAGAGCGATGTCGCGGGCCGGGCCGGACTCGACGTTGCAGTCGTTGGGCCCACCTTCGACGGCCGGTTCGTCCCCACGGTGCAGGAGAACGGTGATGGCTTTGACGCCGAAGAAGTCGAGGACATCGGCGGTGCGGTTGATCGCTTCGACCTCGTCGCCGAACTGCAGATCGGCGATCCCGCCCGGTGTGACGATCTGCGACGTGTTGGCGGGGGAAATCGCGATGACTCCGAGCGGAATGCCGTCGACCATGTTCACGGTGAAGGGCAGCGTGGCCGGAGTGCCGTTGGTGTACGTCATGTTCGCGGCCATCAGAGGGAAGTTTGCGCCGCCGAAGGACGGACTGAACGTGCACGCGTCGACGGCGGAGCAACCGCCGGACTGCATACGACGGAACTCGGCGAGCCCTTTGTCGAGTTCGTGGTTGCCGATCGCGGAAGCGTCGATCTTCATCCGATTCAGCAGTTCGACCGTCGGTTCGTCGTTGAACATCGCCGATTCCAATGCCGACGATCCCCAGTTGTCGCCGACCGAATACAGCAGCGAGTTGGTGGCTTGGCTGCGAAGTTGCGTCACGTAAGCAGCGAGGTACGCCGCGCCACCTGCGGGGGTGAGCGAGCCGTCGGCCTGCCTGATCTCGCTGCGAACACCTTCCGGCGGGCGGAGGCTGCCGTGCAGATCGTTGAAGGCCAACAGACGTACCGACACCGTGTCCTGGGACTCGGCGGTGGCGACGGCACTCAGGGAGGTCGCGGTGGTGGCGAGAAGGGTCGTTGCGAGCACGGCACACGTTCGTGTCATGCGTCGCGTCATGCGTCGTGCTCCCTCACTCGGACCGGCCTCGAACCTCCCTGAGTGTGCCCGTCCGCCGAAACGAATTCCAGTCCTCGGCGTAACAGTTATGTATCGAGTGTCACGCGGTGACGCCGATGCCCGCAGCCTGCTTCGCGACGTCGGTGTTCGCGAAAGCGAGGAACGCGTCGTTCTCGTGTGGATCGCCGATGGTCATCCGGACGCCCTCGACGCCGTACTGACGGATCAGAATGCCCGCCTCGGTACTCGCCTCGGCGAAACCGGGGGAGAGCTCTCCGAGGGGGAGATAGACGAAGTTCGCCGACGACTCGGGGACGGTGTACCCGGCTTCGATCAGTGCACTGCGCACTCGCGTCCGCTCGGCGATGACGCCTTCGGTGCGGGCAAGCAGTTCGTCTGCTGCAGCCAGGGAAGCGATTGCGGCGGCCTGCGCGACAGCGCTCACGGTGAACGGGGTGTGCACCTTGCCGAGGGCCACGATGATCTCCGGATCCGCGACTGCGTAACCCACGCGGATTCCCGCGAGGCCGTACGCCTTCGAGAAGGTGCGCAGAACAACCACGTTGGGGCGGCTGCGGAACAGTTCGATGCCGTCGGCGTCCGAGCGTGAGTATTCGAAGTACGCCTCGTCGAGTGCGACGACGACGTGCGTCGGGACCGCGTCGAGGAAGCTCTCGAGCTCTGCCTTCGACAGCGCGTTGCCGGTCGGGTTGTTGGGGTTGCACACGAAGATCAACCGCGTGCGATCCGTGATCGCGGCCAGCATCGCGTCGAGGTCGTGGCCGAAGTCCTCGGTCAGCGGAACCTTGACCGAGACGGCATGGCCGACCTGGGTGACCACGGGGTACGCCTCGAACGAACGCCACGCGTAGATGACCTCGTCACCCTGATCGCAGGTGATCTGCACGAGTTCCTGGCACAGCGTCACGGAGCCACAACCAGCGGCGACGTTGGCCGGTTCGACTTTCAGGAAGCTGGCCAGCGCCTCGATGAGTGCGACCGCGGCATTGTCCGGGTAGCGGTTGGCATTGGCGACCGCGTCGGCGACGGCGTCACGCACACCGGGCAACGGCCCTACGGTCGTTTCGTTGCTCGCCAGCTTGATCGCACCCGGAAAATTGCGTCCGGGAACGTAGGCGGGGATGGAGGCGAGGTCAGGGCGAATGTGTGCGGTCACGAGTCGATTATGCGCGCACCGATTTGGTGCGTAGCGGCCGTCTGCGTGTCAGAGTTAGAAGATGTCGGAAATCTTCCGGGCCACCGCGTATCTGCGCGCAGCCGAAGGGGAGGTCGCCACGGCTGTTCCGCTGACGGTGGTGGAGCCGGACGGCCCGACGCGGGGCGGGATCGTCGTCCTGCATGAAGCCCGCCAGTTCAGCCCGGCTCTGCTGAATCTGATGTGCGCACTCGCCGGCGAAGGGTGGGTGAGCGTCGCACCGCACCTGTTCCACCGCGAACCCGAACACATGCAGGGCGAGGTGTTCGGTGACAACCTCTTCGCCGACTTCGACGCGACCCTCGATTGGCTCGTCGGACGCGAAGTTCTCGCGGACACCGTCGGGGTGCTCGGATTCGACGACGCCGGGACCGCCGCGATGCTCGTGGCCACCAGCCGTCCCGTCGGTGCCGCGGTGAGCGTCGCCGCCCGGGGAATCGTCGAAGCCTTGTCGGTGGATGCTCAGGCGCTCGTCGATGCGGCCACTTCCCTGCAGGCGCCGTGGCTGGCGCTGTACGGCGAGGACGATCCCAGCACGCCGCGTGAGCACGTGACCCTGCTCCGGGAAGCGACCGCCAAGGCCGACGTCGCGACACTGGTGGTCAGCTACGCCGGACTGGCCCACCGGGCGGACGAGCCGCCACAGCTGTCCGAGGACGCCGACCTCGACGACCCTGGCTCGGCCTCGATCGTCGAAGCTCAGACCCGGATCTTCGACTGGTTCGACAGCCACCTGCGGTAAGCCGACAAATCAGGGCGCTGACCACGCGTTTTGCCTTTGGTGGCGAAGGGTGTGTAATCTTTCGATCCGGCGGTCCGAAAGGATCGGAACCCCCAGGGAGGCGTGCCAGAGCGGCCGAATGGGACTCACTGCTAATGAGTTGTCCCTTTTACGAGGGACCGGAGGTTCAAATCCTCTCGCCTCCGCCAAGCCGGTGATTTTGACCGGCGGGTTAGAAATGATAGAAAGTACGACGGCAAGACACGCAAGATCAGCAAGACAACAGAACATGCGCCCGTAGCTCAACGGATAGAGCACTTGACTACGGATCAAGAGGTTAGGGGTTCGAATCCCTTCGGGCGCACAAGAAAGAAGGTCACAGACTCCGGTCTGTGACCTTCTTTTTGTTGTGGTGCATTCGCAATTTTTGAATGTGTGTGACGTCACCTCGGCGAATTTCGGTCGGTGACCCTCGCGATCGTATGAACCAACAACCGATCCCCGCGACCTATGCTTTCTCCGGAGCAGTCGCGCGAACCGAGGAGAACCCGTTGGAGACCGTCGACAGTCGGACGCTCCCGGTCTACTCGGCCGGGGCGGTCGAGGTGCCCTTTGTCATCGCGGGCATGGACGAGCTTGTCTCCCGCGAGACCCGGTGGGAGGCGCACTCGCACCCGACCCACGAATTGTTGTGGAACGAGCGAGGAGCGTCGAGCGCCACGGTGGGATCGCGCACGTGGACGATCACCCCGACCGTCGGTCTGTGGATGCCCGCCGGCGTCCTGCACTCGGCGATCGCGCCCGCCGGAACCTGGTATCGGGCCGCTCAGCTCGACATCGCATCGGTTCCGTCTCTGTCCGACGTGCCGGTGGCGATCGAGGTGACTCCGCTGCTGCGGAACCTCCTCGAGCGACTGGCAGACGATTCACTCGGAACCTCTTCGCGCTCGCTCACAGAGCAGATGGTGATCGACGTACTGGCGCCGTCACCCAACGAGTTGCTGGTTCTGGTGCCGGACTCGGCGCTTCTGCAACCCATCGTCGACGCGATCGGTGACGATCCGAGTGACATGCGAACGCTGTCCGACTGGGCAAGGCTCCTCGGCGTCAGCCCGCGAACCATCACCCGGGCATTTCGGTCGGAGACCGGGATGAGTTTCGGGCAGTGGGTGTCAGCGGTGCGCGCCCAACGAGCGGTGACTCTTCTTGCACACGGCTTGGATCTGCAAGAGGTTGCCGAGCGCGTGGGCTACCACTCGACCAGTGCGTTCGGTGCGGCATTTCGGCGCACTACCGGCGCTACACCAGGGATGTTCCGGGCTAGCTGATCGGCCATCACACCTTGTCTCGATCGCTACACCGGGTGTCCCAAACACGCGATTGCGCCACATTGCCCTCCCGTATACGGTTTAGGCAAACCTCACCTAAGTGCCTGATTGAGCCGGGTTGAGGGCCGTACCCCTTCTCGAGAGAGTTCTGTTTTCATGCGTTCAAAACGCTTCTTGGCGGTGGCCGCAGCAGCGGTCGCAGTCGCCCTCGGCATGACAGCTTGCAGTTCCGGCTCCTCGGAGACCGCCGACGGCGGCAGTGCCGGAAGCGGATCCAGCTCCTTCCCTGTCACGATCGAGCACGCTTTCGGAACTACGACGATCGACGCCAAGCCGGAGCGAGTTGCCACCGTTGCCTGGGCCAATCACGAAGTGCCCCTTGCTCTCGGCGTGGTTCCCGTCGGAATGGCAGCGGCGACGTTCGGCGACGACAACGGCAACGGAATGCTGCCGTGGGTCGAGGAAAAGCTCGACGACCTCGGCGCGAAGCCGCCGGTGCTCTTCGACGAGACCGACGGCATCGACTTCGAAGCCGTCTCCGATACGAACCCTGACGTCATTCTTGCCGCGTACTCCGGATTGACGCAGGAGGACTACGACACTCTCAGTGAGATCGCTCCGGTTGTGGCGTATCCCGAGGGGCCGTGGGCGACGTCGTGGCGTGACGTCATCAAGTTCAACAGCATGGGCCTCGGCATGGAATCCGAAGGGCAGGAACTGATCTCCACCATCGAGAAGGAGATCGCCGACGAGGTTGCCTCACATCCGCAGCTTGCCGGCAAAGCAACAATGTTCCTGACGCACGTCGACACTGCCGACCTGAGTCAGGTCAGCTTCTACACTGCGAACGACACACGTGCCGCGTTCTTCGAGGACCTCGGACTTTCGACGCCGAAGAGCGTTGCCGACGCCTCGACGGGTGGTGAGTTCTCGAAGAAGGTCAGTGCCGAGCGTGTGGACGTCTTCGACGACGTCGAACTGATCGTCACGTACGGTGACCAGGCACTTGTCGACGCACTCAAGGCTGACCCGCTGCTCTCGCAGATGCCTGCCGTCGCCAACAATTCGATCGTGTTCCTCAACGGAACCGGCCCGATGGGAACGGCGGCCAACCCGACTCCGCTCGCCATTTCGTGGGTACTCGGCGACTATGTCGATCTGCTCGCCGGGGCTGCTGGAAAGTCGGAGTGACTGTAACCTCGCAGGATTCGACGTCGGGCGCCAGCGATACGCGGCGCCCGACGTTCGGCAATTCGCTGTGGCTGATCGCCCTTCTCGTGATCCTCGCGGTGCTCATGTGCGCCTCGATCGTCATCGGCTCTCGTGAGGTCGATTGGTCCGACATCGTTGCCGCACTTGGCGGTTCCACCGACAATATCGGTCAGGGTGCGATTGCCAAGCGCATTCCGCGGACGGTGCTCGCGATCGTCGTGGGTGCTGCGCTCGGTCTTGCCGGCGCGGTGATGCAGGGGATTACCCGAAACCCTTTGGCGGATCCCGGAATCCTGGGCGTCAACATGGGCGCTTCGCTCGCCGTGGTGATCGGAATGGCGTGGTTCGGATTGTGGACCCAGACCAGCATGATCTGGGTGGCCGTACTCGGTGCAGCCGGGGCGGCATTGTTCGTCTACGTAGTCGGGTCACTCGGGCGAGGTGGAGCCACGCCACTCAAGTTGGCTCTTGCCGGGGCCGCAACATCGGCTGCGTTTGCTTCGTTCATCACTGCGATCATGCTGCCGCGAAACGATATTGCGGGCAACATTCGTTCGTGGCAGATCGGCGGCGTCGGTGGCGCGAGTTTCGAGGTGATCCGGCAGGGTCTGCCTTTCCTCATTGTCGGCTTCGTGATCTGTCTGCTGTCAGCGCGCAGTCTCAACTCTCTTGCGCTCGGCGACGAGGTTGCGTCAGGTCTCGGCGAACGCGTCGCGGTGGTTCGTGCAGTGGCAGCGCTCGGTGCAGTGTTGCTCTGCGGTGCAGCCACTGCCATTGCCGGACCGATCGGCTTCGTCGGTTTGGTTGTCCCGCATCTGTGCCGGTTGCTGATCGGTATCGACAACCGTTGGCTACTACCGTTTTCTGCGCTGACAGGTGCCGGCCTTCTCGTCGCCGCCGACATTCTCGGACGAATTGTCGCCCGGCCGAGCGAAATCGACGTCGGCATCATCACCGCGCTCGTCGGAGCGCCCTTCTTCATTTACATCGTCCGCCGTCAGAAAATACGTGAGCTGTGACCACTACATTCGTTACTCCCGAAGTCGAGGTCGACGCAGTCGGAGCAAGCCGTATCCGACGAGGTAGACGCCGCCGCATCGTGATTGCCGTGCTGACGGTCCTCGTCGTCGCCTCCTTCGCGGTCACTCTGATGGTGGGAAAAACCTTCTACCCGCCGTCAGATGTGCTTCGCGTCGTGCTGGGGGAGAACGTGCCTGGTGCCTCGTTCACCGTCGGCCGCCTCCGGCTGCCTCGCGCTGTCCTAGCTGTGGTCGCCGGAATCTGTTTCGGCTTGGGTGGCATCACGTTCCAGACGATGCTGCGCAACCCGCTCGCGAGCCCCGACATCATCGGGATCAGCTCCGGCGCAAGCGCTGCAGCGGCTTTCGCGATCATCTCGCTTTCGCTCGGCGGCTCGCAGGTCTCGATCTTCGCCATCGCTGTCGGTCTGGGCGTCGCAGTCTTGATCTACGTTCTGTCCTTCCGAGACGGTGTAGCAGGCACTCGGCTGATCCTGATCGGTATCGGCATCGCCGCGATGCTCGACAGCGTCACCGCCTACCTGCTCAGTACCGCCGCCGCGTGGGATCTGCAGGAGACGATGCGTTGGCTCACCGGCAGCCTCAACGGTGCCAACTGGGGTTCGACGGTTCCCGTACTCCTGGCGCTGGTTGTCCTCGGACCTGTGCTGCTGAGCCAATCGCGCAACCTTTCGACCATCCAGCTCGGTGACGACGCAGCACAAGCGCTCGGCGTCAGAGTGGAACGAACGCGCATTCTGACGATCATTGCGGCCGTCGGACTCATCGCCTTTGCCACTGCCGCTGCGGGGCCCATCGCCTTCGTCGCATTTCTGTCAGGGCCCATCGCCGCCCGCATCGTCGGTCCGGGAACATCACTTTTGATTCCGTCGGCGCTGGTCGGAGCGCTGCTGGTGCTAGTTGCCGATTTCTGCGGACAGTACGCCTTCGGCACCCGCTACCCCGTTGGCGTGGTGACCGGCGCGCTGGGAGCGCCGTATCTCGTCTACCTCATCATTCGCTCCAACCGAACGGGAGGTTCGCTGTGACCGAATCCCATACTCTGACTGTCGAAAACCTCGAACTCGGTTACGGAGGACGGACCGTCGTCGAATCGCTCGACCTCGCGGTGCCGCCGGGAAAGATCACGACCATCGTGGGCGCCAACGCGTGCGGCAAATCGACGCTGCTGCGGTCGATGTCGCGGCTACTCAGTCCCCGAAGGGGTCATGTTCTGTTGGACGGCAAGGATGTTCATCGCCTGCCCGCGAAGAAGCTCGCTCGCACGCTCGGTCTGCTGCCGCAGTCACCGATCGCACCGGAAGGCATTGTCGTCGCCGATCTCGTCGGGCGAGGTCGTCATCCACATCAGCGGGTGCTGTCGAGGTGGAGTCGCGAGGATGACGCAGCTGTCGCCGAAGCGCTTGCGGCAACGGACACAACCGGATTGGCCGAACGATCGGTGGACGAGCTTTCCGGTGGTCAGCGCCAACGTGTGTGGATTGCGATGGCGCTCGCCCAGCAAACCGATCTGCTTTTACTCGACGAACCGACCACCTTCCTGGACGTGAGCCACCAGGTAGAGGTCTTGGACCTGCTCACCGACCTGAACCGGACCCGGGGTACAACGATTGTCATGGTTCTGCACGATCTCAACCTCGCTGCCCGCTACGCCGATTACCTCGTCGCCATGGCCGATCGCCGGGTCTATGCTGCGGGCGATCCTGCCGAGGTGCTCACCAGCGACAACGTCCGCACCGTGTTCGGTCTCGAGAGCCGAATCATCCCCGACCCCATCTCTGGCAAGCCGTTGGTGTTGCCGCTGGGGCGCCACCACGTCCTCGACGACGTGTTGACGTGACGGCGTCGAATGTCCCGAGCGGGCGGATCGAATCGGTGGAACAACTCAATGCGCTTCTCGGACAGCCCCATCCGACGATCATGGATAAGCACACCGCCTACACGACTCCGTTGATCCGTGAATTCATCGAGCAGGCACGGTTTTTTGTGCTCGCGACGTCCGATGCAGCCGGAAATTGCGATTGCTCGCCGCGTGGAGACTTGGTCAGTCAGGTTCTGTTTCCCGACGAGAAGACGCTGGTGCTTCCGGATCGTCCGGGCAACCGGCGCGCTGACTCGTACCGGAACATGATCGAAAATCCTCACGTGGGGATCCTCTTTCTCGCGCCCGGCCACGACGAGATCGTGCGCGTCAACGGCACGGCGACCCTCTCGACAGATGCTGATCTGTTGGAGTCGATGGCGATGAACGGCAAGCCGGCGCAGCTTGCGGTGATCGTGAAGATCGACGAGGCGTATCTCCATTGCGCGCGAGCGATTCTGCGGGCAAAGCTCTGGGATCCGGCGACGTGGCCTACTCCCGAGGACGTGCCGAGTCTGCGCGACATGATGGCCGAGCAGCACACCCTCCAAGTCGAGGATCTCGAACCGGCTCGGCAGGAGGCGTACCGCAAGTACCTGTACTGAACGCGGATTTGTCACCTATGTCCGATAATGATCCGTGCCTTCAATTGCCTCATCGCTGTTCTGGATTGCGCTGATCGCGGCGGTCGCGCCGATAGTCGCGGGCTTGATCCCAC
The DNA here is from genome assembly GCF_033142365.1 of Rhodococcus sp. IEGM 1241. Lineage (NCBI taxonomy): Bacteria > Bacillati > Actinomycetota > Actinomycetes > Mycobacteriales > Nocardiaceae > Rhodococcus > Rhodococcus sp. IEGM 1241. Next base: position 220,066 of record NZ_JAWLSE010000006.1, on the reverse strand, counting down.
GTCGGCTCGTTCCCGAAGTGGTGTTGCTGCTTGTCGCGGGCGCAGTGGTCGGGCCGTTCGCCCTCAACATCGCAGCTGACAGCGAAGCGATCGGAATCTTGCGCGAACTCGGCCTCGGCATGCTGTTCCTCCTCGCCGGTTACGAGATCGACCGACAGGAACTCAGTGGCCGGGGTGGCCGTCGTGCGCTCTACACGTGGCTGTTCTGCCTGGCGCTGGCGTTCACGGTGGTCGCGCTGCTGGGCATGAGGAACGTGATTTCCGCCGAAGCCGCTGTTGCCATCGCGATGACGTCGACCGCTCTGGGCACGCTGCTGCCGATCCTCAAGGACAACAAACTCCTCGACACACGCTTGGGCAAGACGGTCCTCAATCACGGGGCCGTCGGCGAACTCGGGCCGGTCGTCGCGATGGCGGTGCTGCTGAGTGCCCGTGGTGCCGTCCTGTCGCTGATCGTTCTTGCCGTCTTCGCCTTGATCGCCATCGTCGTGGCGGTGCTGCCCGGCAAGCTGATTCACGAAGGCTCGTGGACACATCGGCTGGTGCGGGCAGGAGCGGACACCACGGCGCAGACGACGGTCCGCCTCACCGTTCTGTTGTTGGTCAGCCTCGGAGTGCTGTCGGCCGTGTTCTCACTCGACGTCATTCTCGGCGCGTTTGCCGCCGGCTTCATCCTGCGGCGACTGATGCCAGAGGGCGACGAGCGCCTCGAGATCAAGCTCGACGGGATCGCCTTCGGGTTCCTCATCCCGATCTTCTTCATCACTTCAGGCATGGCAATCGACGTCTCGGCGGTCGCCGCCAGTCCCGGCATACTGATTGCGTTTCTGATCCTGATCGTTGTCGTCCGCGGCGTGCCGGTGTTCTTCGTGACCAAGTTCGAGAAGGTCGAGCCGCCCTTCACCACGCGCGAAAGTGCGCAAGTCGCGTTGTACGGGGCTACCGGTCTGCCCATGATCGTGGCGGTCACGGGCGCTGCCGTCGACGCGCATCAGATGTCGTCGGACAACGCGTCGATTCTTGTCGCGGCCGGGGCGATCACCGTTCTACTGCTGCCGATGCTCGCCACTCTCTTGACGAAAAAGGAGAAAGTGTCCTGATTCAGAGATCCAACTGCTCGTCGAGCCAGTCGAACATTCGCTGATCCGTCAGACGCCTCGCCATGGGCTGACAGTGGAAGTTCGCGCCTTCGGCAGCGGTGAAGGGAACCACCGTCGTCGGTCCGCCGGATAGGGCGGCAAGCCGCTTGGATTGACCGGGCCAGAACTGCTCGCCTTCCGGATCGGTGATGAGCAGGGGAGTGGAGATCGAGCCGGCGACGTGTTCGAGGTGGTACTTCCGAACCTCGGCGAGAGTGTTGTAGTAACCGTCGGCGAGGTACGGACGCGCTCGGAAACGCCAGATCCGGGCGCTGTCCTTCGAGAATTTCATCCCCAGCCCTATCGCCATGTCGCGGTCGAAGGCCTCCGACTTCCCCTCGTCGAGCAGCTTCTGCATGTTCTTGGGGATATGGGCGAGCCACGACGCGGCCACGTCCACGACCCCCGGATCGGCGATCGCTGCCGCGATCCGATGCTCGAACGCCAACGACTGCGGTACCCAGTAACCGCCCTGACTGATCCCGTAGATCGCCAGCTTCGACGCATCGACGTCCGGCCGGTCCACGAGATAGTCGACGACGGGCGTGATGACGGATTCCCAGTCGTGACGGAACGGGATGTTGCGCTCGAAGAGCATCGACTGCTGACCGGGACCGTCGAACATCAACACGTTGTAGCCCCGCTCGAGGGCCCCGGCGCCGCCGCTGCCCCACAGTCCGCTGATCGGGCCGTCGCTACCGTTCACCATGATCAACGTCGGCCGTCGCACGTCGCCGGGTGGCCGGAAGAAGTACCCGGGCAAGTAGGTGTCCTCGTAAGGGATCCGGACGCGTTCGACGGGCTGGGCGGTGGTGTCGACGAAGCGGTCCCACGCCTGTCGGTGACGTTTGAAAGTGGGGACCAGAACCGAATCGTCGCTGAGACCGTCGACGGCGTTGATCGCCACACCGAAGTACGACGCCGCCCGCAGGTACGCGTTGGACGCGCTTCGTGAATGCCCGGCCTCGGCCGCCTCATCGGCCTGCCCGAATACTCGTGTGCCGAGGTCGAACCAGGCCTCATACCAGCCCTCGAGGTCTTTCTCGCCGACATGAGCGATGGCCGAGAGCACTTCGCCGGTATCTGCCGCGCCGTAGGTGGCTTGCCCGAGAACGACTCGTAGCTCGAAGTCGAAGGACTCGTTGCGGTAGAAACCGGCAGTGAACGCCTGGTGTGGATGGGCGAAGAACGACGACGCGAGAGACATGGGCACACCTTCGCTAGTTCGGGGCAGCCATTTTCAGTTGTAGTTCCAGGATCGCCCGAATCGCTTGCCGGAAAACCTGTCAGCGTGGCGACGCCGGGAGCCCGGTGGATGGCGGCCTCGACATCGCAAATGCCAGGGTGCACAACCACAACGACATCCCCAGCACCTGTGCGCGTTGAGCGATACCCAGTCCGAGATTACCGCCGCCGGAGACTTCGATGCTGTTGGTCGTCAACATCCACACCGTCGCAAGGGAAGTCAGGATCAAAATGGTCAGGCCGGTCGTACGCAACGACCGGTGTTCGCGATACCTGAACGCTCCCACGGTGAATGCGATCATCGCGGTGAAGATCGCGAACACCGCCACGCTGCTCGTCAATGCGTGAACATGGTGGAGCTGCGGAAGTAGACCGTCGGGTGCGCTCGACGGGCAACCCTCGCCCGAGCATTCGAGAGGGAACGACGCGTCGGCGATTGTGGCGATGCCGAACACTGCAAGTGCAATCCAGCCCGTGACGTAGAGCCTGCGCCTGGGCGTGATCAGCAGACCCAGCGCTCCGGAGATCAACATCAAGATCGCGGACAGGACGTCGGCATTGCCGAAGACGTCACGGTATTTCTGGTTCTCGGCATCGAGTTCGCTGAGGAACGATGTCACCGGGTCGAGGCCGGTGTCGAGGAAAAATTCGAGAATCCACGACGAGTAGACGATTCCGCCCAGAGCCAGCGCAGCCACCAAACCCCACCGCGCAACGTTGCGTTCCTTCACGAAATCGAGCTTACGGACCGAGCAGGGCTTTCTGGACGCGTTCGGCTGCTACCAGCGGATCTTCGTGCTCCCAGATGCGGATGACGGTCCAACCCTGCTCTGCCAGACGTGCATCGGTGTCGCGGTCTCGAACCACGTTGGCGGCCAACTTGTCCGTCCACCACTGCGCGTTGTTCTTGGGAAACGTCGCATGCTGCGGGCAGCTGTGCCAGAAGCATCCGTCCACGAACACCGCGACTTTGCGGCGCGGAAACACCAGATCAGCGCGTCGGCGAACACCTTTGACAGGCGCCCGGTCCACGAAGTACCGGAGTCCGCGCCGATGAAGCTCGCGTCGAAGTGCAATTTCAGGTTTGGTGTCGCGCCGACGCTGAGCGCTCATCCGAGCGCTGGTGGCAGGATCCGTCGCAGGCACCGTGGTTCCCTCAGCCGTCGGAATCGTCGCTGTCTTCGGGATCGGACCAGGTGGGCGCAAACCTGTTGCGACGCTCCACTTCACCGTGCACGACGGTCACGAAGTCGGTGAACGAGAGCGTCTGAGCTTCGGTGGGCCGGCCGTTGCGCGGCGGCGGCTCGTCGACGTCGAAGAACCGAACCGCGCCATCGGGTTCGTAGAGTCCGATGTAGACCTTCTCGAAGAGGTCGTAGCGGGTGTCCTCGGCGCCGAGATCCACCCAGGCCTTTCCTGGAACGCCGACCACCGCGCGCTTGCCCCGGCCCGAGCGCTTCGAGAGCGTCGTGACGTGGTGTGCAAAAGAGGATTTGCCGGTGTCGCTGGTCTTGGTCGGGTCGCCGTCGTCGCACGTGGCGTACGGCTCGAACATGACGGCGACCAACACGCTGTACGGCTGACGCTGATGCAGAACCATTGCCTCGCCACGCAATTCGTGGTCGTTGCGGACGATGTTCTTGGTCCACCGTCCAAGTTTTCCGCTGCGGGGACTGTAGTCCTGGAAGTTGTACGTCTTGATGGAGACGCAGAGGATCAGGCCGAGAGTGGGGTCGAGTGCCTTGACGTCCAAGCGCTTTCGGCCCTTGGCGACATCAACGGTTGCCTCCTGGCCTTCGCCGGACGCTGTCGGGGTGATGTTGGGATACAGCGGACGCAGAGCGTCGGCCACCGTCTGTGCCAGTTGATTGGAGAGTCGCTGGGCGTAGTTCTTCTTCTCGCCGCGATCGGCGTCGGCCGGAGGCTTGTCGCCCGCGAGTTGCAGTGCGCTCCACAGTGGTTCGTGTTCCGGCTCGGAAAACAGCGGTTCGGGGAATAGCGTTTCAGGTTCGGGGAACAGTGATTCCGTCATGCCGCGGCCTCGGGGTATCCGCCCATCCGCTCGAGATGGCTTTCGACGTCCTCGATGAAACCGGGGATGAACCGAAGATTGCCCATGCGTGCGCGCTTGAGGAAGCCGGCTGTGGCCCGCGCCGACAGCAACCGCGTGTCCTCGAGGAAGCCACTCAGATCCTCGTAGTCGTACTGGACCGGCCAGGTCGAGGTGTGGACGCGGAAGGCTTGGCGGTTACGGCCCCATGCCGCACTCGGCCACGCGTCGCCCGGTTCGAGTGGCGTCTCGCCCGCGGCGTCGTATGCGATGGGATCGTTCAGCCGGCCACCGACCCACGACGCCATCCGCACGCTCACGGCATTGCCGACGAGCTTCCATCGGTGGCTGTGGCGTAGGCCGGGAACCTCGACGGACGGAAGCGTCCAGTCGGGATCGAAACCCTGCAGGCGTTCGGCGTCGACGAGGCCGGGAGTGACGATCTCACCGGACGGCAACCGGACCGCCGGCTGGCTGGGGATGCCGACGGACGAGCCGCCCTTGAGCGTCGGCACCGCATTGACGGCCCATCCGAGTCCGCGGGTGCCTTCGGTCCAGTAGAAGCCGCAGGGGTAGTCCGCGGGATCACCTCCCAGGCGCTCGCCGGCGTCCTGGCCGAACAGGATTTCGCGAGGATCGTCCGTGCGCGAGGCAAGCATGATGACGCGCTGGCGGCGCTGGGGGAGTCCGAAGGCGCGGGCGTCGACCACCCGGTATGCCCAGGTGTATCCGAGGTCTTCGAGAGCGTCGGTGATGTGCCGCATGGCAGCGCCCTTGCCGAGTTGCAGCATGAACGGAACGTTCTCGATCAACAGCCAGCGCGGGCCTTTCTTGCGCTTGACCAGACGGAACACCTCGTCCACCAGGCCTGAGCGTGCGCCGGTGATGCCCGCCGTTTTGCCGGCCTGAGAGAGGTCCTGGCAGGGGAAACCGGCGGCCACCAATTCGATGTCGCTGGGCAGCGCACGCAGTTTGGTGACGTCGCCGTGCAACGGCACGTCGGCGAAACGCGAACGGAGAACTGCCTGGGCGCCCGGATCGATTTCACACAGCAGTTCGGTGTTCCACCCATGTTCCGAGAGCCCCAACTCGAGCCCGCCGATACCGGCAAACAAACCCACCATGCTCCGCGACGACGTCACAGCACCCTTCCTCACGAACCGACCTAGAAGCACGGTACTCGAGAACTCCGACACCGTTTGCCAACTATTCGGTCTGCGGGGTGCTCCTGGCGGAAGAAGCGTTGTGAAACGGCTTACATCGAGATCTTCGGGGCCGATCGAAGTCCCTAAAAGGTCCCTGATCGAAGCAATAACCCGAACCAGCGGTGCTCCGCGCCCGTTCGTCCATTACCGTGGTCGGGTGAGCATCCAACCTTCCGGTGACGCGTCCTGGCCCGCGGTATTGACCTGGCAGGCCCACAACGCTCCTCGTATGGAGTCTGTTCGTGTGCAGCTGAACGGAAATCGCATCAAGGCTTCCGGCCGGATCATCGGTGGAGCCTGCAGTGAGCACCCTGCATTCAGCGCGTCATACGACCTGGTCACCGACGAGGCCGGCATCACCCGCAGGCTGTCGGTGCGGACCGCCCTGGCCGCCGGTGAGCGTCAGATGTCGATCAGCCGGGACGAAGAAGGCACCTGGATGGTCGAGAACGGCGCCAGTCACCAGCGCTCTGCGTTCGATGGCGCACTCGATGTCGACGTGATCCTCAGCCCGTTCTTCAACACGCTGCCCATCCGCCGCGTCGGCTTGCAGAACGACATCGAAGACGCCGAGGTCCCGGTCGTCTACGTCAACCTTCTCGACCTGCGCGTCGAGGGTGCGACCATCACCTACAGCAGCGGCACCGACGGAATCAGTGTGCTGTCCCCGGTGTCCAGCTCGACGCTGGCCGTCGATACCGAAGGCTTTGTCCTCGACTACCCGGGTCTGGCAACTCGAATCTAGGTTTCGTACCTCTAGGTTTCGGATCGCCGGATGACACCACCGCGTCGACCGGCGTCCCGCATCCGCTCGATCCAGTCGGGTTCTCCGACCCGAAGGTCTTCGATGTCCCAACGCTCGTGCGACTCGTAAGCGCCGCGCGCAGCGAACCCTGCGTCCACCAATCGTGCCGTGGAGCCGTTGTCGAGCAGATCGGTGCGTGCACCCTGCAAAAGGTCGAGCGCTTCGTCCAGCGCGACCAGCAGGGCGTCACGGTTGCCCTCGCACATCGCCCGCACCAGGCCAGGAGCGCTCCCGGCTACGCGGGTGCCGTCGCGAAATGACCCGGCGGCCAGCCCAAGGGCCAGTTCGCCGCCGGCAGCTCCGGTGATCGCGAGTGTTTCCGCCAGTAGGTGGGGCAGGTGCGAGATACGTGCAACAGCTCGATCGTGCTCGAGAGATTCGGCCGGCACGACCACCGAGCCGCAGTCGAGTGCAAGGTCGGCGACCTGCGACCACACGTCTGCGTCGACGCCGTTGTCGGTGGCAACGACCCACACCGCGTCGACGAACAGATCGGCATCCCCGACCGCCCAACCCGAAGCTGACGTCCCCGCCATCGGATGACCGCCCACGAACTTGGCGCTCAAGCCCGCTCGTTCGACCGCGGCCTTCACTTCGCCCTTGACGCTGACGACGTCCGTGATGGGATTGTTCGGCGCATGCGCGGCGATTGCCTCCAAGGTGGCGTCGACGGCAGGCATCGGCACGGCGATCACAATGATCGCACCGCTCTCGTTCGCTCTCTGCAGCACTGAAACCAGATCGGTGTCGGCATCGAAACCGTCGGCTCGGGCCGCGTCGGCGGACTCGCTGGAACGGTTGTAACCCCACGCCTGACGGCCGGATCGGACGGCGGCGCGAAGTAGCGAACCGCCGATCAATCCGAGGCCGAGAACGCAGACTGGTGGGGCGGAATCGATCGCAGACACGAGTTCAGGTTGGCACATCGATGCTCGGACTTCACTCACTGGCACCAGGCGGGCTACCGTTGCGCCATGGGTGCACAGCGCGCGGGTAACAAGAGCGCCTCTTCGAACCAGTCGGAGGAGCTTGAAGGCTTCGGTGTCGCGGTGGTCCGTGAAGAGGGGCGTTGGACGGTCAAGGCATTGACGCCCGACGCGTTGACCTCGCTCTCGGCCGCCGAAACGCAGCTGCGTGAGCTGCGAAGTTCGGGTGCCGTCTTCGGTCTTCTCGACGTCGACGACGAGTTCTTCATCGTGTTGCGTCCGGCGCCGTCCGGCACGCAGTTGCTGATTTCGGACGCGACCGCCGCCATCGACTACGACATCGCAGCTGACGTCCTCGACGCCTTGCACATCGAGATCCCCGACATCGATCCGGACGACCTCGACGACGTCGAACCCTGGGAAGAGGGCGATCTGTCCGTGCTGGCCGATCTGGGCCTGCCGGAACCCGTGCTCGCCGTCATCGCGGCCGAGACCGATCTTTATCCGGACGAGCAGTTGGGGATGATCGCGCAGCGACTCGGGTTCGCATCCGAGTTCGGCGTAGCGCTCGACAAGCTCCCGCGCTAGATGACTCTCGCTGACGATCAGCGCATGATCCGTGCGGCCATCGTGGCCGCACGTTCCGCCTCCGACGCAGACGTCCCGGTCGGGGCAGTGGTGTTCGACGCAGACGGCGTCGAAGTTGCTCGGGCCTCCAATGCAAGGGAAGCGTCGTCCGATCCGACCGCGCACGCCGAAATCCTCGCGTTGCGTGCTGCCGCAAAAATCTACGGCGACGGCTGGCGCCTGGAAGGTGCGACGCTGGCCGTCACCCTCGAGCCCTGCACGATGTGTGCGGGCGCTCTGGTCCTCGCCCGGGTTTCTCGGGTCGTTTTCGGGGCGTGGGAGCCGAAAACCGGAGCCGTCGGATCATTATGGGACGTAGTTCGAGATAAAAGATTGACCTATCGGCCGCAGGTGCGCGGCGGGGTCCTCGAGGACGAATGCGCTGGGCTTTTGGAAGATTTCTTCCGCGAGCAGCGGGCCTGAAATAGGTATTCCCCATCGAGAGTGATCGCACACTCGGGTAGCCGGAACCGGTAATCACGGGCATGGTGGAGATCAGATGCCGTCAGGGTATCGGCGAATCGCCGGAAGGTGATTCGTTCGCGTTCACAGAGGAGTACTCATGGGAATCGCAGACAAGGCTCAGAACAAGGCCGAAGACCTCGGGGGCAAGGCCAAGGAAGCTGCTGGCAGCGCTACCGGTGACCGGGACCTCGAAAACGAAGGTAAAGGCGACCAGGTGAAATCGGCCGTCAAGGATGCCGGCGAGAAGGTCAAGGACGCCGCATCCAGCATCAAGGACAAGCTCACGTAATACCGCTCCACCTGGCGATTTCGGCCACGGGCACTCCATCCGGTAAAGTCACCAACGGTGGCGTGTCCGAGCGGCCTAAGGAGCACGCCTCGAAAGCGTGTGACGGGTAACCCCCGTCCGAGGGTTCAAATCCCTCCGCCACCGCCAAAGCTCCCCACCTGTTCACGCAGGTGGGGAGCTTTTTTGTATGGTAAACCTGGCGTGCGAGCGCTGACGACCGTCAGGACGGACACGCTCCGACTGGACCATCGGACGACCGGCCAGTCCGCCATTCGGACGAGGACAGCGCTGGACTTCGGAGGAGATCGGAAGCCGCACTAAGTCTTATGGGGGAGGGGCCGTCCTCCGGTGGACATTCACAGGTTGACGAAGTTCAGGAGCGGCGAGCGATCCACTCTGCAGCGGCGGCATCGATGTCCTGCTTCAGCTTCTCGAAGAACGAGGGTGGCGGGGTAGGGATCAAATCTGCTGCGGTAGTGAGGGATCGACTGAGGGCGATCCGACGCTCGCGTAACTCGTCGTCGGTCAGGAGCGTCAGGTCCGCCATTGCGAGCCCCCCCGATCGGTGTGATTCGTGTTTCGGGCAGACCGTGCGCATCGGGATCGATGCATGATTCGATGCGCACGGCCCAGGCACTCCAGGCTGGGGGCCGGAATGCAAAACCACTTTACCAAATGATTACTAATGGCTGCGGGTGTGCCCGCTTTCGGTGTTCGTGGAGCGCTTTCACAGGGTTCTCCCAGGTCGTAAGTCCTGACAATCGTTGAAGCTGCAACTATCGTCGAACCCATGAAAAAGATCTGGTGGATCGGCGGAGCAGTAGTTGTGGTCGTACTCGCCCTGCTTGTGGGGCCGTGGGCGTACGGGAAATTCATCGCTGAAGACGATGCGCCGGCGGCCGTGGTATCCACTCAGGGCGCAGAAGCGGCGTCCGGATCGATCGACGGGCAGTGGACCGTCGTCGCCGGGCAGGGGGACAACCAGACGGCAGCGGGATACACCGTGCACGAGATTCTGAACGGATCGAGTGTGACCGTCGTCGGAACCACGGGCGAGGTGAGCGGAAACGCGGTTGTCGAGGGTGAAAAGCTCACTTCAGGCGAAGTGACGGTGCAGGTGGCAAGCATCAAGACCGACTCGGATCGGCGCGACGGCCAGTTCACGGGCAATGTGATGGATACCAGCACGTATCCGACGGCGACGTTCACGATCGACTCGCCGGTGGACTTGGCTGCTGTGCCGACGGACGGAACAACGGCGACGGTCACGGTGTCTGGCACCTTGACACTCAAAGGTCAGTCCAAGCCGGTGTCGGTCGACATGACCGTGCTGCATTCGGGTGATTCGCTGATCGCATCGGGCTCGATTCCGGTCACCTGGACCGATTTCGGAGTTGAACCCCCGTCCCTCGGTTTTGTCACCGTCGACGCCAGTGGATCGGTGGACTTCCTCGTCTCACTCGCCGCGAGCTGAATTACGTCTACCCGATTCGCACTGCTTCGGGGCGGGCAGGGAAGATTAAGGACATGACCTTCCTTTCTTGTTGTCCGTTCCGAAGGCAGTGTGCGATTTCTGCCCGGACGGAATGAACAGGTGATGCCCCGGTGGAAACCGTTCCGAACGGGTGAAGACCCCGATCCACGGTTCACTCTCGCCAATGAGCGGACGTATCTGGCCTGGATCCGCACGGCGACGGCCTTTGTCGCGTCGGGCGTCGGACTCGAAGCGTTCGGCGGCGACATTCTCAACCCGACGGTTCGTGCCGGCTTGGCCGCGTTGTTACTCGTCGGCGGCGCTCTGATCGCCATCACTTCTTTTGTTCACTGGATCAGCGCCGAGCGAGCACTGCGTGCTGAGCGCCCGTTGCCGGTACCGCTCATGGCGCCGGTGGTCGGCATCGTGCTGGTGATCTGCGCGACCGTCCTGGTGGTCGAGGTCGTGAACTGATTGACCGCGCTGGAACCGTCGGAAGGTGTCAAGCCTCCGGACAAGGGCTTGCAGTCCGAGCGCACATCGCTCTCGTTCGTACGGACGAGTCTGTCGATCCTCGGCTTGTCTGCCGCCTGTTTGAGATGGTTGCCGCCGTTCGGTTCGCTAGCACTGATCGGCCCGTCCCTCGCTGCCCTGCTTGTCGTCGCGGTGACGGTCTACGAACGTCGGTCGCGGCCCAGGCGGTTGGCCCAATTCTCAGCCGAAAAGGCAACGCCAGCTTTGGGTATGGGTGCAGCTCTCGCGGTCGCCCTGCTCCTGCTCAGTGCGACGGGGCTGTGGATTCTGCTGAAGTAACCTCGGCTTTGGGTGCCCAGCCGGGTGGGCCGAACACGTAGCCTGCGCGCTGGCGCCACGACTTCGACGCTTTCCAGTCGCGAGCGATGGCAGCGTATTCGCGTGTTTGGAGCTTCCAGATGTTGTACGTTCCGACCGGCGTCGTGAGTCCGTAGGTGGGCCGGTGGGTTTCGGCTGCGAATGTTCCGAACATCCGGTCCCAGATGATGAGGATTCCGGCGTAGTTGCGGTCGAGGTACTCGGCGTCGGACCCGTGGTGGACGCGATGGTGCGACGGCGTGTTGAAGATGAATTCGATGGGCCGCCAAAGTTTTCCGACACGTTCGGTGTGGACGAAGAACTGGTAGACGAGGCTGACGGAGAAGCCGACGAACACCATCCACGGCGGAATCCCGAGGAACGGCAACGGCAACCACATGATGATCTCACCGCTGTTGTTCCACTTCTGCCGCAGTGCGGTGCTGAAGTTGAAGTACTCACTCGAATGGTGAGCCTGGTGTGTGGCCCAGATGACCCGAACTCGGTGCGCGATGCGGTGATACGCGTAATAGAGGACGTCGATTCCGAGCAGCAGGATCACCCAGGTGTACCAGGCCGTCGGCGAGAGGTGCCACGGAGCGAGGTACACCCATATTGCGGAATAGCCGATCAGCGCCAGCACTTTCCAGAAGGTGCTCGTTGCGATCGACACGAGTCCGAGCAGAACGCTGGTTCTGGCGTCGACGCTTCGGTAGCCGCCTTCCTCGGGTCGTGCGCGTCCGTCGGCGTCGTCGGGATGATCCTCGAGAGCTCGGGCCGCGAACCATTCGATTGCCAGGAAGATGACAAACGCGGGGATTGCGAGCGTGACTGGATCATGGAGCGGTTCGAGAAGTGACTTCCATGATTCGAGAAGGGTTTCCCACACGCGATTTGTCCTGTTCTCTAGCTTCGATCGTTACATAATGCATCAAAATGTAACGTCATGGAACCCTTTGCGGCGAAGAACTCGCAGGTTTGTTGCGACTATTCATAGAACGATGGTAGGAATTGCCGGTGCATATCACCGCGAAGGTGGACTACGCCGTGCGGACTCTGGTCGAGCTCGCGGCAGTAGGTCCTGACCCGGCCAAGGCCGAGTTTCTCGCCAAATCCCAGGTCATACCCCACAAGTTCCTGGAAGCGGTGCTCTCGGACCTGCGGCGCGGCGGCTTGGTCAACAGCCGTCGAGGCCCGGACGGGGGATACTGGCTCGCTCGGTCCGCGGACGAGATCACGATTGCTGACGTCATACGAGCCGTCGAAGGACCGCTTGCTTCGATTCGGGGTCAGCGACCGGAAGACGTCGACTACGGGGGGCCGGCGACGCCCCTCAAGGAGGTGTGGATTGCAGTGCGCGTCAACCTCCGTGCTGTGCTCGAAAATGTCACACTCACCGATGTTGCAGGTGGGGAGTTGCCCGAATTCATTCACGAACTGACGGCAGATCCCGAGGCGTGGAATCGGCGCTGATACAGCCCGGTTTCAGTGTGCCCGTCGACGTGGAACAGTCATAGGAGCAGTGTTCGCAGTGTTGCCTCCCGCGGATTTTGCGTCGTACATCAGATGATCGGCCGCAACGATTGCTCGGGAGAACTCGTTGTAGTCGAACTCTTCCTGATGCGGGATGAAAGGTAGCGTCGCTGCTCCGACGCTGACCGTGGCCAAAGGGTCGTCGGAAGCGTTCACGACGGCTTTGGGCAGTGTCGCGATTCTTTTGCGAAGTCCGTACGGGGTGCCGATCATCACAACGGTGAACTCCTCGCCGCCGGTGCGCGCGGCGTAGCCGAAACCGTTCACATGCTCCTGCAGGCGCGTTCCGGTCCGGATGATGACGGCGTCACCGACTTCGTGACCGAAGGTGTCGTTCACAGCCTTGAACTTGTCGATGTCGACGACGGCAACAGCAATGTCGGCACGATTTGCCGACGCGACCAACCAGATGCGCTCCGACATGTCCCACAGCCCTCGCCGGTTCAGCAGTCCGGTGAGTGCATCCACCTTGGATCCCGTTGCGCGCGAGAGTAATTGCCGCCAGGTGAATTGAATGGTGGCCGGAATGAAGATCACGGCACACAGTACGACGTCGGTGCGTGCAATCACGCTGGTTGCCGAGTAGTCGCCGTTCGTCAGGCCGAGCACGGTCAGGGCGATGACAAACGTCGTGGCAAAGGCGAGGTGGAATGCCAGCCAGCGGCGGTCGAGAAAATAGGTGAAGTAGGCGCCGGTGGCGACAAAGAGTGCCGCGCCGAAAAGGGCGGCGTTATGGCTGGTGAAGGTGATGAGAATCGAGGCAGTTCCGAGATCCGCCCACAGACCGTAGAGCTTGAGCATGCGTGAACCTCTGATTCGGCCGACAAACCAGAGAATCGTGGGGATCAGGTTGACGGTCGCAATGCCGACGAGCCAACTGCGCGCAAACGGTCCGTCCGGGCCCTCTCCGCTGAGGAGAAACAGGAACGCCACGATCGAGAAATTGAGTGAGCAGAATCCGATGGTGAGACGGACGAGACGTAGTACGGAGCCTCGTCCGGACTTCGATCCCCACAGCATTACCGTGGACGAAACCGGCCAGGTATGCAGGAGCGGGTCCATCAGATTCCTTCGCCGAGCACATTGCGGTTAATTCACCGCAAAGTATGTCAGGCCATGTTGATTCACGCGTCAGCTTGGCAGTGGGCGTCACGCCGTGGAGCTGCTCACAACTCTCTCTGTCGTGCTGTTCAGGCATTTGCCGTGCGTGAGTGTGAGGTACGCCTCGAGTTTCCGCGCTGTGTGTTCGATCGCACAATATTGCAGAGCTCTGCAAAGTTGCAGAGCTCTGCAAGTTGGGTACCGTGTTGGAGTGATCATCGAACAAGGCCTTCGCGACCGCAAGAAGGCAGCAACCCGTGCCGCACTCAGTGGCGCGGCAGCACGGCTCGCTCGTGCGCTGGGGATCGAATGCGTCACCGCTGACGCGATCGCCTCCGAGGCCGGAGTGTCGACGAGGACGTTCCACAACTACTTCTCCAGCAAGGAGGAGGCAGTGCTCGCCAGTTTCGAGGAATCGGTGAACCTGTGGATCGAGGCGCTTGCGTCGCGGCCCGCGGACGAACCAATTCTCGACGTCCTCGAAGAACTTGTGGTCGAAATCGTGAACGACTCAGGTCCGAGTGGGAGTGAGAAGGCAAGTATCTGGCTGCTGTCGGATTCGAGTCCCGCGCTCTACCGGGATGCCGCAGACATGCATCAGCGGATCAACCGTGCAGTCGTTCAGGCATTGGCGGAACGCACCGGTACCGACGCCGAGAAGGACCTGTACCCGACGCTCCTCCTGGGAGCGGTGGGCGGAGCCGCTAAATCGGTGATCGACGTCTGGACTGGCGGAAAGTCGGAGGCTTCCAGTCCGGAGGAGTTGGTTCACGACGCTTTTCGGCAGATTCGTGCCGGATTGCCCGCCCCTGAGATGTCGCGTCCCTGAGATGTCCCGTCTCTGAGCCCCACACGTAATACCTGTCCACGTACACGCACCGAAACAGCAAGGAGCCCGTCGTGGCCACCTATCTCTATCGGATCGGCAAGTTCGCCTACCGGCGAAAAGGCGCGGTCCTCAGCGTTTGGCTGATAATCCTGGTCCTGATGGGCGTCGGGGCAGCCACTCTGTCCGGCCCCACCAAGGATTCGTTCTCCATTCCGGGAACCCCGGCACAGCAGGCGCAAGACCTGATGGCGGAGCGTTTTCCCGACGCGCCCAACCCGATGGATTCGCTGAGCGCGCGATACGTAGTGCAAGCTCCGGCGGGCACGACGCTGTCCGATCCGGCGAACGTCAAGGCCATGGACGACATGCTCGCGAGTATTCGTGGCATCGACAAGGTCGCCGACTCCGCCAAGGTGGACCCGGCGACTGCCACTGCGGAACAGGCCGCGAAGGCGTTGGTCAATCCGGTTACCGGCAACGACTCCATGGTTGCGATGTTCAAGGAAAAGGCTGCTGCGGCTGGAACTTCCGAGACGCAGGCCGTGGACGACGCGCGTGCGTTGTCGCCGCTCAGTGCTGACGGCACGGTCGGGTACGTCGAGGTTCCGTTCAGCGGTGACTTCGCCGATCTCGATCAGGCGTTGCGTGATTCGATCAACTCCGCAGCCGATGTCGGTCGGGCCGAGGGACTCAACGTCCAGGTCAGTGGTTCTGCTGCTCAGGAAGCGGAGATGCCCGGTGGTGTCACCGAGCTGATCGGTATCGCCGTTGCCGCTGTCGTTCTGGCCATCACGTTCGGTTCGCTTGTGGCCGCGGGGCTTCCGCTCCTCACCGCGATCATCGGTATCGCTATCGGCAGCCTTGGAATCACGGTTGCCACCGGATTCATGGATCTCAGTTCGATGACTCCGACGCTGGCGATCATGATCGGTCTGGCCGTGGCGATCGACTACTCGCTGTTCATCATGTCCAGGTTCAGGCATGAGCTCACCCTCACCGACAACCGTGCCGAAGCAGCAGGTCGCGCCGTCGGAACCGCCGGTTCCGCAGTGGTATTCGCCGGTTTGACAGTCATCATCGCGCTCGTTGCCTTGCGTGTCGTCGGTATCCCGTTCCTCTCGGACATGGGTGCGGCAGCGGCCTTCACGGTGCTGATCGCGGTCCTGATCGCATTGACCTTGCTGCCCGCAATCCTGGGTATGTTCGGGCGCAAGGCTTTTGCCGGCAAGATTCCCTTCCTCAGCAAGCGTGCGGAGGAGTCCGAAAACGATAATTCAGGCAAGCCGAAGCTGGCTCTGCGCTTCATCACCGCCGTCGTTCGTCGTCCACTCGTGCCGCTGATCGGTGGAGTAGTTCTTCTGGGCGCATTGGCTCTGCCCGCAACGGGATTGAGCCTGGCATTGCCGTCGGAGGCCACCGGTGACCCGGCGACCAGTGCGCGTCAGGCGTACGACCTGATCGACGAGGGCTTCGGTGACGGCCGCAACGGACCGCTGATCGCCGTTGTCGACGCCAAGGATGCCAGCGTCCCCGCCGGGGAGGCCTTTGCGGAGGTCGTCTCGACCATCTCGAGCTTCGGTGACGTCCAGAACGCACAGGTCGTCGGAGTCAACGAGGCCGGCAACACCGCGCAGGTACTGATCACTCCGAAGAGCGGACCGACCGATCCGGCCACGATGGATCTGGTGGGCAGCCTCCGCGGAGCAGAAGCGGGACTCAATGATTCGATCGGCGTCAGCTACGGCATCACCGGTCAGACCGCACTCGAAGGCGACGTCTCGGACACGCTGAAGGATGCATTGGTGCCCTACCTTGCCGTAGTGGTCGGCCTTGCATTCATCTTGTTGCTCTTGGTGTTCCGCTCGATCCTGGTTCCGCTGACCGCGACGCTCGGCTTCCTGCTCAGCGTGCTCGCGACATTCGGTGCGACGGTGGCGATCTTCCAGCACGGTTGGTTGGGCATCATCTCGAACCCGCAACCGCTCGTGAGTTTCATGCCGATCTTCCTGATCGGCGTGGTGTTCGGGTTGGCGATGGACTACCAGGTGTTCCTCGTGACGCGTATGCGTGAGGAGTACGTCCACGGTGCGAGCGCGAAGGAGGCCGTGACAATCGGCTTCAACCACGGTGCCCGCGTGGTCAGTGCGGCCGCGGTCATCATGATCTCCGTGTTCGGTGCCTTCATCGCAGAACCGAACTCGTTCATCAAGTCGATCGGATTCGCGCTCGCCGCGGCGGTGTTCTTCGACGCCTTCATCGTGCGCATGGTCATCATCCCGTCCGTCATGGCACTGCTCGGCGACAAGGCGTGGTGGTTGCCGAAGTGGCTGGACAAAATTCTGCCGAACGTCGATATCGAGGGTGAGAAGCTCAGCAAGGCCCTCCGTGACGAGAAGGAAGCGGAACTGCAGTCCGCATCTGCTTGATCTCTGCTGTGCGCCTTTATTAACCCCCCGCGGTTAATAAAGGCGCACAGCTGTTTTTGTGTATCGAAATATCCAGCGGCACATGTCGGCCAGGATTGGTAACCTTCGCTCACTATGCTGATCAGGCTGCTGCGCACTTATCTGACGCCGTACCGGGGTGAACTCACGGGCGTTGTCGTCCTGCAGTTTATTTCGACTATGGCGGCCCTTTACCTTCCGAGTCTCAACGCCGACATCATCGACAACGGCGTGACCAAAGGCGACACCGGCTACATCCTCTCCACCGGCGGGATGATGCTGATGGTCACGCTGACGCAGATCCTGTGCTCGGTGGGTGCCGTCTTCTTCGGAGCGCGAGTCGCCATGGGTGTCGGGCGCGACCTCCGAGCGTCGGTGCTGCATCAGGTCGGGACGTTCTCGGCCAGGGAAGTCGGGCACTTCGGTGCGCCTTCGCTGATCACCCGCAATACCAACGACGTCCAGCAAGTACAGATGATGGTCGTGATGAGTTGCACCATCCTCGTCATGGCGCCGATCATGTGTATCGGCGGCATCATCATGGCTCTGCG
Source organism: Rhodococcus sp. IEGM 1241 (assembly GCF_033142365.1). NCBI lineage: Bacteria > Bacillati > Actinomycetota > Actinomycetes > Mycobacteriales > Nocardiaceae > Rhodococcus > Rhodococcus sp. IEGM 1241. The sequence goes on along the minus strand of NZ_JAWLSE010000006.1, from coordinate 202,552 downwards.
CCAGGACCTGAATCTTTCCTGGATCCTCGGGATCAGCGTCCCGCTCCTCGTAGTCTCGATGGGTTTCCTGATCGCCCGGATGGTCCCCGGATTCCGGGTCATGCAGGGCCGCCTCGACGCCGTCAACCGTGTTCTTCGCGAACAGATCACGGGCATCCGCGTCGTCCGAGCGTTTGTACGGGAACCGTACGAGGTAGAGCGTTTCGGCGACGCCAACCGCGAACTGACGGAGACTGCACTCGGCGTCGGCCGCCTCATGGCACTGATGTTCCCGCTCGTGATGCTGATCAGCAATGTCACCAGCGTCGCGGTCATCTGGTTCGGTGGCCATCAGATCAACGAGGGGTCGATGCAGATCGGCTCGCTCACCGCGATGCTCAGCTACATCATGCAGATCCTGATGGCCGTCATGATGGCCACCTTCATGGCGGTGATGCTGCCGCGTGCGTCGGTGTGCGCCGAACGTATCTCCGAGGTACTCGACACCGATTCCTCGGTGATTCCGCCCGAGAATCCGGTCCTGGAGTTGAAGGACCCGGGCGTCGTCGAACTTCGTGGAGCTCAGTTCCAGTTCCCCGGAGCCGAGGAGCCAGTGTTGCGCGACATCACCTTCCGCGCCGAACCAGGCAAGACGACGGCGATCATCGGCGGCACCGGTTCGGGAAAGACCACTCTGCTCAACCTGATTCCGCGTTTGATCGACTCCACCTCCGGGTCGGTATCGGTGGGCGGCGTCGACGTCCGCGACATCGACACGGAGCTGCTCTGCTCGGTGATCGGTCTGGTCCCGCAGAAGCCGTATCTGTTCTCCGGCACTGTCGCCACCAATCTCCGCTACGGAAACCCCGAAGCTACCGACGAATGGCTGTGGGAGTGCCTCGAGATCGCCCAAGCTGCCGACTTCGTCCGCGCCATGCCAGAAGGCCTGGACACACCGGTGGCACAAGGCGGTACGACGGTATCGGGCGGTCAGCGTCAGAGACTCGCCATCGCCAGAGCGTTGGTGCGTAAGCCGCAGATCTATCTGTTCGACGATTCCTTCTCGGCACTCGACCTCACTACCGACGCAAGGCTGCGTGCGGCGCTCCGGCCGGTCACGCAAGACGCCTGCATCGTCGTTGTCGCGCAGCGTATCTCCACCATCGTCGAGGCCGATCAGATCATCGTGCTCGACGACGGCGCCATCGTGGGGATCGGCACGCACGACGAACTCGTGGTCAGTTGTCCCACCTACGGCGAAATCGTCGCCTCTCAGCTAGCCGTACAGGACGCATCATGAGTAATCGACCGACTTCCTCGCCTCCCATCGGCCCGCCCGGCGGCGGCGATCCCACCAAGAAGGCCATGAACTTCGGCCCTTCTCTCAAGCGTCTCCTCGGTCGCTTGAGCCCGGACAAGCCGATCGTCATCCTGATCTTCGCTTTGGTGACGGCAAGCGTCGTACTTTCCTCGATCGCGCCGAAGATCCTGGGAAACGCCACCAATCTGATCTTCGACGGCATCGTCAGCAAGCAACTCCAGCCGGGGACGACAAAGGAACAGGCTGTCGAAGGATTGCGCGCTTCGGGGCAGGGTCAACTCGCCGACATGGTGTCCGGCATGGCCGTAGTGCCCGGAACCGGAATCGATTTCGACGCCGTCGGCAAGGTCTTGATGATCGTGCTGCTGCTGTTCGTCTGCGCGTCGCTGTTCAGTTGGCTGCAGGCGTATCTCCTCAACATCGTGGTGCAACGGACCGTTCGCCGGCTGCGTGAGGACGTCGAACAGAAGATTCATCGACTTCCCTTGCGGTACTTCGATACCCATGCCCGCGGTGACGTACTCTCGCGCGTGACCAATGACATCGACAATGTCGCGCAGAGCTTGCAGCAGACGCTCAGCCAGTTGGTCATGTCGGTGATGACCGTCCTGGGCATTCTGGTGATGATGCTGTGGATCTCACCGCTGCTCGCCTTGATCGCGGTGGCAACTGTTCCGCTGTCGATCATGGTGACGGCGTTTATCGCGAAGCGTTCACAGAAGCACTTCGTGGCGCAGTGGAAGAGCACCGGCGGAATCAACGCGCAGGTCGAGGAAGCATTCAGCGGCCACGAGTTGGTCAAGGTGTTCGGTCGCCAGCAGGAGGTCGAGGAGCGCTTCCGCAAGCAGAACGAGGATCTGTACGAGTCGAGTTTCAAGGCGCAGTTCATCTCCGGTCTGGTCATGCCGGCCGTGATGTTCCTCGGCAACCTCAACTACGTCGCCATCGCAGTGGTGGGTGGCATGCGCGTCGCATCCGGAACGATGACCCTCGGCGACGTGCAAGCGTTCATCCAGTACTCGCGGCAGTTCACCCAGCCGCTCACGCAGATCGCGTCGATGACCAATCTGCTGCAGTCCGGCGTCGCTTCGGCCGAGCGGGTCTTCGCGCTGCTCGACCAAGAGGAGCAGTCGGAGGACCCGAAGAGTGCGAAGTCGCCCACGGTCGACAAGGGTCGCGTCAAGTTCGAGAACGTCACCTTCAGTTACAAGCCGGAACAGCCGCTGATCGAGGACCTGTCCCTGACTGCCGAGCCGGGCCAGATGGTTGCGATCGTCGGACCCACCGGCGCCGGCAAGACCACCCTCGTCAACCTCATCCTGCGGTTCTACGAACTCAATTCGGGCCGAATCACTTTGGACGGCATCGACATCGCCGACATGACGCGAGACGATCTGCGCTCACGGATCGGCATGGTTCTGCAGGACGCGTGGCTGTTCGGTGGAACCATCCGCGAGAACATCGCCTACGGCAAGCCTGGTGCCACCGACGAGGAGATTCGTCGTGCGGCCGAGATGAGCTACGTCGACAAGTTCGTGCACTCTCTGCCTGAGGGTTACGACACGGTCATCGACGAGGAAGGCAGCAACGTCAGTGCAGGCGAGAAGCAGCTCATCACCATCGCCCGCGCCTTCATCTCGCAGCCGTCCATCCTGATCCTCGACGAGGCGACCAGTTCGGTGGACACACGCACCGAACTGCTGGTCCAGAGCGCCACCGCGGTTCTGCGCAACGACCGCACCAGCTTTGTCATCGCGCACCGTCTTTCGACAATTCGTGATGCGAACCTGATCGTGGTGATGGAGGAAGGCCGGATCGTGGAGCAGGGGAGCCATGAGGCTCTGCTCGAATCCCGCGGCGCGTACTTCCGTCTGTACAACAGCCAATTCGTGGGCGCGGAGATCTGATGCCTCAGTAGACTGGAGCAGACTTGGTCCGCTGGGTGGACCACATTCTGTGTACTGGAGGCGCTCGGCGATGCATTCGTTGCTGGGGAAAGCGCGCCTGATACTCGATTCCTTCGATGCGGATTCGGGTGCGCTGTCGCTGACCGAACTTGCGAATCGGAGTGGTGTTGCGAAGGCGACGGTGCATCGAATAGCCGGTGAACTGGTGTCTCTTGGTCTACTGGAACGGGTCGGAACCAAGTACAGGTTGGGGTTACGGCTCTTCGAACTGGGGCAGTTGGTTCCTCGTCAACGTATTCTGCGCGAGGTGTCCTTGACGTATGTGCAGGATCTTCACGCGGCGACCCGGGAGACGGTTCACCTCGCGATTCGCGACGGCCTCGATGTTCTGTACATCGACAAGATCTCCGGTCATCACGGGGTGGACCTGCCGTCGCGGGTGGCTGGCCGGCTGCCGATGTATGCCACGGCAACCGGCAAAGCGATACTCGCGTACTCACCGGATTCCGTTTTTCGAGCGGTGACAGGCAACGGATTTGTCGAGTTCACCGATCGGACGGTGAACTCGGAAGACGGGTTACGTAGGCAACTCGACGCTGTTCGTTCGCAGCAGTTGGCGGTCGAGACCGAAGAGGTTCGCCTGGGAACATCGAGTATCGCTGCCCCGATCTTCGGTGGACTTGGTGAAGCAGTTGCCGCGATCGGTGTGTCGAGTCCGCGGTATCGAATGGATACCGAGCGTTTTGCCGAACCGTTGCGCGCGGCGGCCGAAGGGATCAGCCGGAAGGTATCGGTTCTCGAACGCTCGGCATAACCGTTTTATCGACGCACGCAGAGCAGCGCGATCACGCCGAGAACCGAAGCCCCGGTCATGGAGATGGCCACGGCAAGACTGGTGTTGCCGAGAAGGCCGACGATGGGCGCAACCACAGCGGCAGCGCCGAACTGCGCAAATCCGATCAGCGCGGCTGCTGAGCCTGCGGCTTCTCCGTGACGGGACAGTGCAACCGCCGGTGCGTTGGGCATGACAAAACCCGTTGCGCAGAGCATCAGCAGGATGGGGACGGCAAACCCGACGAATCCCCACGAGTCGGTGGCGGCAACAACAACAAATGCAGCGCCGACGGCACTACTGCCCCACATTGCCCAGATCGTGATGGAATTCGGCGACCACCGGCCGAGAAGCACGACGTTGAGCTGGGACGAACCGATCAAAACGACGGCGCCGCCGGCAAAGGCAAATCCGTATGCGGTGGCGCTCAGTCCGAACTGTTCCTGCATCACGTAGGACGACGCGGCGATGTACGACCACAAAACGCCGCGGCCGAGACCGCACACGAGCACCAACACCATGAAGTGGGCATCCTTGCCGAGCGCAATGTAGTTTCGCGCGATGGCGCCGATGCCCTTGCCCGACCGATTCTCGGGTGGAAGTGTTTCCGGCAGCGATACTGCCGCGAGTGCGATCATCGCGATGCCCAGGATGAAGAGAGCGAGAAAGACTCCGCGCCACTGTGTTACGGACATCAGTGCCCCGCCGATGGAGGGGGCCAGGATGGGCGCTACGCCCATGACCAACATCAGCCGCGAAAGTACAACTGCCGCATCGTGTCCGGTGAATAGATCACGAACGATTGCCATCGCGATCACGCCCGTCGCGGCGGCGCCGAAACCTTGAAGGGTTCGCAGCGCAGTGAGGACTTCGATGGACGGAGCAAAGAAGCAGGCCAACGACGCGCCGACGTGAATTACTGTGCCCACGAGCAGGGGACGTCGACGTCCGTAGATGTCGGACAGTGGGCCGATGAGCAACTGGCCGAAAGCCAGACCCACCAGTGTGCCCGTCAGGGTCAGCTGAACCATCGTGTCCGACGTGCCGAATTCCTGCGTGATCTGTGGCAGCGCAGGAAGATACATGTCGACGGTGAACGGCCCGAGGGCGGTGAGAATTCCGAGAAGCAGTACCAATCGGATCCGTGCACCGCCCGTCGGGGCGATCACCGTTCGTTCAGTTGTGCTGTTGGTCAAGGAAACCCGAAACTACACTGTAGTAGTCGTATGGTCGTTCTTCCTGAAGATGATGCGACGCCTTGTCCATGATGTAGAGATGGCCATGGGGAATCATCCGCGCCAGCATGAGCGGGTAGTCCGGGGTGAGGAATGCGTCGTGCATGCCCCAGGCGAAGAGCGTCGGCGCCTGGATCTGGCCGAGTTCAGCTGTGAGATCCTGCCAATCGCCACGAGGTGAGTCCGCCGAGGCAGCCAGGGCCATTTCTTCGGGGTCGAGACTTTGCTCGTATCGCATCTGGAGGGTTTCGGCGGGCAACTTCGATCCGTCGAACCATTCGAGACTGGTGATCAAGGTGCGGAGTTTTTCGAGGGTGGGGCCGGTGCCCCCGTAGTAGAGGTCGCGGGCGTTGCGGCCACGCCGGCCATCCTCGGGGAGCGGCGCGAGTGGACCGTAGAAGACGGGCATGCTGCCCGTGATCACCAGGGAGCGAACGCGTTCCGGGTACTTTGCCGCAAGATTGAGCGCTATGGTGCCGCCCCACGAGTTGCAGACGAAGTCTGCGCGTTCGATTCCGAGTTCGTCGAGCAGGGCAACCATCTTGGCGGCGTGGAAGTCCCACATTGGGCCGGCGATGGTGCACTTGTCGGACCGACCGTATTGCAGCAGATCAACGAGAATCGCTCGTCGATCCGAGGCGAAGAGCGGTGCCACCGGCCCGAAGTCGGACCACGCAGTGCAGCCGGGGCCGCCTCCGTGCAGGAAAATCGTGGGGTCGCCCTCGCCGAGGTCGTAGTAATGGAATGTGACGCCATCTGCTTTGGCGTACAAGCTCTTCGGTTGATCAGCCATGGCTATACCTGACCTCGAGGTGAGCGGTATGGGAAGTATCGCGGTCCGGCAGGCGAACCCGGTTCGTGGCTGTGAGACTTCCGAATGCCTAGCGTGCTGGCATGAGAACAGAACTCGAGCACGCGCGTGATCGCGCGGAGGCGATGATCGGTACGCGGGAAACGCGAGAGTTGGGAACGGTGCGTCCGGCGGAGTCGGTTGCGTTTGCGGTTGCCACCGCCGAGACGGACCCCCGGTTTCTCGACCCGGAGCACCCGGCATTTGCCGTCCATCCGATGTATCTGCCTTCGCTTTTGCGAGGACCGCAAGGTGGCTCCGATCGAGAGTACCGAGCAGACGGCATGTTCCGTGACGAAGTGCCGGGCACAGACGGTATCGACGTGCGCTTGATGGCCGGCGGGCAGAGTGTGACTTTCTTGCGACCGGCCCCGCTGGGTGAGGCTGTCGTCGTAGGGCGAGTACTCGATACCGTGACGACCAAGGGCCGGGCTCCGGACGAGTTTCTGCTGCTCTCGGTCACCAAGACTTACCGGGGTGCGCAGTCCGGCGCATTTGCCGAGGTCGTCGAGAAGTTCATCGTCCGATGACCGAAACAGTAGTCGTGGGCACGCCGATCGAATCGGTGACCTTGGTCTGCGATCCGGTTCGGATCCTTCGATTCGGGGCGTCGACGCACAATTCGCACCGTATTCACTACGACGCCTCCTATGCGCAGACGGAGGGGTTGTCCGCACCGGTGGTCATGGCCCAGTTGCAGGGCACGCTGTTCTTTCGTGCCGCGTCACACTTTGCCGGTGGATACGAAGGAGTTGTGTCCGTCTCCTGGCAGAATCGTGCGCCCGCGCCCGTCGGAACCACACTCGAGGTGTCGGGTGAAGTGTCCCAAATCGACAGTGACCAACTAACTTTGACAATGCGGGAGCATTCGGACAATGGCGTGCTGTGTGCCGTCGGAACCGCTGTGGTGGTCCGGGTCTGCTGAGCGAACCGAATCCATTGGCGTAGACCGCAATCTCACCCAAGATCTGTTTCATTCAAACGTTCAGTGTCGAGAGGACTTCACATGACTGGTGTCGAGGCGTCGGAAGCCACGTTCGCGCTGCCCGAGCGGCCACGAGCGGCCGGTCGGCAGGATTGGACGGCATGGCCGGGTTACAACGCAGCCGGCAGCGGATACCGCGGTTACTGGTACCCGGTCACGTGGTCGAACCACATCACCAAAGACCCCAAGAGCTTCACCATCTGTGGTGAAAAGCTGGCGATCATCCGCGACGCAGGCAAGGCATATGCCCTGCACGATCGGTGCCCGCACCGCGGCGTTCCGTTGTCCGAGGGCGATCAGCAGTTCCCGGGAACCGTCAGCTGCCCGTACCACGGCTGGACGTACCGGCTCACCGACGGCAAGCTGGCCGCGGTCATCACCGACGGTCCGGATTCCAAGATCTGCGGCAAGCTGAACGTCCAGACCTATGCGATCGAGGAGCGACTCGGTCTGGTGTGGGTGTACATCCCGATCGCCAACGAGCCGGCGCCGTCCATCGACGACCAGTTGCCGCGTGAGCTGGTGGAGAACAAGGGTATCGTCGGTGGTCGTATTCAGCCCCGAGAAGGCAACTGGCGCTTCGCATGTGAGAACGGTTTCGACGAGGGACATGCGAAGTACCTGCACCGCACCGCATTGTGGCGTCTGTTCAAGCCGATGCCCACGTGGAACATCACGAGCATCGTTCCGGAGGGACGCTGGATCTACCGCGTGCAGGAAGAGGTGTACTGGGAGGCGGAATTCCCGGGCGTGGGAACCTGGACGAACAAGCGGTGGTGGAAGAAGAAGCCGGACGAGACCCAGATTTCGCAGATCGGAAACGTCGGCGCCGGCCTGGATGTCAATCCTGTGATCGCAGCTCAGAACTTCCCCGGTTTTGCTTCACTGTCCATGCCGGGTGTCCTGCGCATCGCGTACCCCAAGTTCATTCATTACGAGTTCTACGTCCCGGTGGACGAAGACAACCACAAGTACGTCGGCCTCATGGTCAACTTCGTCTCCGGCGCAGCAAAATTGGGCTTCTACGCCAAGTATCTCGGTGCGATCCGCTGGCTGTTCCACGGTCAGTTCTCGGGTCAGGATGCGTGGATGGTCGAGGTCACCGACGCGCCGCCGGAGAAGCTGTACCGACCGGACGTGTCGCTGACGACGTGGCGAAATCTGGCAGAGGAAGAGTACGCCGAGAAGATCGCCGACGCGGCCAAGCACACCCCCAAGGCGCCGGTCAGGCCCACCCGAGAGCGACGGACGCCAACGCCCCGCTCGGCCCCTGTCGCCGACGCTCAGATTCCCACCGGCACCAGCGAATAGGAGAGATACATGTTCAAGATTCTGACGGCTGTCGCTATCGGTGCCGCTGTTGCAGTGGCAGTTCCCAAGCTGTGGCAGATGGCCGGCGAGCGCAGCAATACTCAGGTACATCAGGTCAATCCATGACCACTGCGAGGGCCGACGCTCTCGCAGGCCTAGGCGACGAGCGCCGGGAATGGGTCGAGCGAGCCTACGCCCATGTCGATCGTGCGCGATTGCGGGATCTCGCCACTTCGGTGGTGAACATTCCCAGCCCGACGGGTGATGAAGCACCGCTGGCCCGCCACATCACGGAGGTCCTGGCAGCGTCGGGAATCGAGGCCCACACAATGGATCTCGATGATCGGCAAGCGAACTCGTGGGGAAGGCTCCGCGGTGACGGGTCCGGACCGGACCTGTTGCTGTATGCGCCGATCGACACCGTCACGACCGGCGATCCGGCGGAAGACCTGCCGTGGGTGGGAAATGAGCTGCGAGCGGATCTGACGCCGCACGCCCAGTTCGACGAGAACTACGTGATCGGATTGGGTGCGTCGAACCCCAAAGGCCACGCCGTCTGCATTGTCGCGGCGGCCGAAGCAATTGCCGCAGCCGGTATTCCGCTCCGCGGTGACCTGGTGCTCGGATTCGGCGCCGGCGGTATGCCGACCAATGCCCGCCCCGGTGTCGGAAACCCCCGACGCAACACCGGCCAGGGCGTCGGCTGCTCGTTCCTCCTGGAACAGGGAGTGTGGGCGGACTGCGCGTTGATCGCCAAGCCCGGCTGGACGGTTTCCTGGGAAGAAGTGGGACTGGCCTGGTTCGAGATCACGGTGCACGGTCTGCACACCTACGTCGGCTCGCGCCACCGGTTGCCGTACCGCAACGCGATTACCGCAGCCGGCGAGGTGGTCGCCAAGTTGGAGGAATGGTTCCCGAAGTACTCGGCGGCGCATCAGGACGGTTTGGTTGCGCCTCAGGGGATCGTTGCCAACATCCGCGGCGGGTGGGAGCGAACAGCGTCGTTCACCCCCGAGCAGGTGCGCCTTACCGTTGATCTACGGCTCAGCCCGCGGACGACGCCCACCGCGGCCAAGCGCGAACTCAAAGCCGTCGTTGCGGAGATCGCACAATCGCTGGATCTGCAGATCGACGTCGAACAGGTTCTTGCCATCCCCGGTGAGGGTTCCGACCCTCGAATGTGGTTGCGCCGCGCCGCAGTCCACGCGTGGGAAGCTGCCGAAGGAGAGCCGCATCAGGACTTCTTCGACGCGAGTGGAGCCACCGACGCAAACATCCTGCGCAGCCGCGGCATCCCGACGATTCGGGTGGGTATGCCCAAGGTGGTCGACGCACCGTTCGAGGTGGACTTCGCGATGGGGATGAACACTGTGGATCTGGCTGCGGCGGAGAGATTTACGAAGTATCTGATCCGAGTGGCCCTCGACACCGTCACCCGCTCGCTCGAGGAAGTAGGAATCGACTGATGGCGAAGATAGTTCTGGGTATCGGTGCCTCCCACAGCACCTTGATGAACACCCATTGGGAAGAGACGACGCACAAGGCGGAGGCCGAACGCTTCCGGGACGCGCTGTATCTGAGCCGGGAGAAGATCGCGGCGTCGAAACCCGATGTTGTCTTGATTCTCGGCTCCAACCACTTTCGCGGTTTCTGGCTGGATCTGATTCCGGCGTTCACTCTCGGCGTCGGAGAGTGCATTTCCAGTGGCGAGTCAGGAACACCCAAGGGGCCGCAACGGGTCGACGTGGAGTTCGCCAGGCACCTTGCAAACGAGCTGATCGAAGGTGGCCGGTTCGATCTTGCCTACTCGGCGCGATTGCAGATCGATCATGGTCAGTCTCACGCGATTCAGTACCTTCTCGACGGAATCGATGTTCCGATAGTTCCGTTGGTGGTCAACGTATTCGCGCCGCCCCTCCCGACGTTCAAGCGATGTGAGGAAGTGGCGAAGGCCCTGCGGGATGCCGTTGCGTCGTATCCGGCGGATACCCGGGTCGTGGTGATCGCGTCCGGTGGATTGTCTCATCGTCTGCCCTGGCCGGACTGGCGGGATCCGCACGGTGAGGACGAGGATTTCATGGTTCAAGCCTGGCTGGACGGCCGGGAGAACTGGTCCGACTACGACGTCCGGCGACGCCAGATCATCCGCGCAGCCGATGCCGCGATCACTCCGGAGTTCGATGACCGAATTCTTGATCTGTTTGCCAGCGGCAAGGCAAGTGAGCTTGCCGAGTTCACGACGCAGCAGATCGAAGACGAGGCGGGCAACGGTGCGCAGGAGTTGCGGACCTGGCTCATGATGGCCGCGATGCTCGACTACGTTCCGGGTGAACGCCTTGCCTACGAAGCGATTCCCGAGTGGCTCACCGGTATGGGTGTCACGATTCTCGATCCAGCTGGAACAGACAGCGCAACAACATAATCTGCACCTTCAGTAAAGGAAGTTTCTCTGATGACAATCTGGAACGAACTTGCCGGGCTCGATTTCGAGTTGACGACCGTCGACGCCGGCGGTGTGCCCACGCGCTCTCTGCAGGCAGGATCCGGTGACGAGGCCGTGATCTTCCTGCACGGCACCAGCGGACACCTCGAGGCATTTGCACGCAATATTGCACCGCACGCCGAGTCTTACCGGGTTCACGCGATCGACATGCTCGGCCATGGTTACACCGGCAAGCCTGACTACCCGTACGAGATTCCGCGCTACGTCGAGCATTTGGTGAACTACCTCGACGCGGTCGGACTGGACCGTGTGCACTTGGTGGGTGAAAGCCTCGGTGGTTGGGTCGCTGCCTACCTGGCCAGCGAGCAGCCCGAACGTGTTCTGTCGCTGCAGTTGCTGGCAGCAGGCGGAACAGTCGCGAACCCGGTAGTCATGGAGCGCATCAAGACGTCGACCGCGAAGGCCGTCCAGAGCGACGACATCGAATTGACCCGCGCACGTATGCAGTTGCTCATGCATGATCCCGCCGATGCAACCGAGGAATTGGTTCAGGCTCGTCACCGGATCTACCATCAGCCTGATTTTGTCGCCAACATCCACAACCTCCTTTCCTTGCAGGAGATGGAGGTTCGCCAGCGGAACCTGCTGCGCCCGGATCGAATGGCACTCATCAAGGCGCCGACTCTTGTGGTCTGGGGTCAGGAAAATCCGTTCGGTGATGTTCCGGAAGCGAAGAAGATGGCCGAGGATATTCCGGGCGCTCAGCTCGAACTCTACTCGGAGTGCGGTCACTGGCCGCAGCACGAGCAGGCAGCGAAGTACAACCCGCTGAGCCTCGAGTTCTTGGCAAAGGCATCAGCCAGCGCGAAGGCAGCTATCTGAGAAGTTCCTGCCAAATATACTGCTGCGTAATGGAGCCGGTCTCTCGATTGGGAGGCCGGCTTCCGCGTTTTCGAAGGTACAGTCATCGTCTTACAGCGAAGGAGTTCTCGTGAAGAAAGTACTTCTGCTGACGGCCGACGCCGACAACGGACTCGGTACCGCAATCCGTGACGCCGTCAGGGGTGAGGCGGAGGTAGTTCGATTACCTGAGCGCACCACGGGGGCGCTCCGTGCGGAGTTGCCGACATGCGACGTCGTGGTGGGGGACTGGAGTGGTGATCTGCCACTGGGCAAGGAGGAAGCAGAGCTCGGCCGGAATGTGCTCCTCGTCCAACAGCCTGGTGCCGGAACCAATTTCATCGATGCCGAAGCCTGGCGCGCCGCCGGAGTTCCGGTGGCGAATACTCCCGGTGCAAACGCGAATTCGGTTGCGGAGTGGGCGGTGCTCGCGGCAGGTGTGTTGTGCCGCTCCATGTTCTGGGCGCACAACGAGGTTACCGATGGTCGATGGCCACAGGAATCCATCCTGACGCGCGATTGCCGCGATCTGGCGCAGCGCCGGGTCGGCGTCGTAGGTGTCGGTTCGATCGGCCGCCGGTGTGCAGAATTGTTTGCCGCCTTCGGTTGCGACGTCTACGTCACCGCGCGTTCGAGACCGCGTGACACTGTGGCTGCGACGTTTGTGTCACTCGACGAGTTACTGCCTCTCGCGGATATCCTGGTGCTGGCCGTCCCGCTTACGGAATCAACTCGGGGACTGATCAATTCCCATCGAGTTGCGCAGTTGCCCACCGGAGCGATCGTGGTCAATGTGGCGCGCGGCGCTGTCGTCGACGACGCGGCATTGGCGCGTGCCTTGCGTTCCAGGCATGTCGGCGGCGCTGCCCTCGATGTGTTCGACGTTGAACCACTACCGATTTCGAGCCCGCTCCGTGGATTCGATTCGACCCTCCTGAGCCCGCACGTCGCCGGCGGCAGCGCCGGAGCGCGTGCGTCGATCTATTCGATGACGGCGCAGAATGTCACCAGTGCGCTGCGCTCGCAGACAATTCGGTGGACATTGTGATTCGGTGGACATTGTGATCGAGGGCCGTGTTACCGAAGTATTTCGGTCCGCACGTTCCTCCAGGTGCAGTGTTTCGCCGAGGTAAGTTCCTGTCCCCGGTCCGCACGGTGGACCCGGTTGGTTCTCGGGTGTAGGTACACACAGCTAGGTTTGCTCTCCACGACCCGCAACTGCGGCACAGATCACAAACAAAGGTGTGAGTAGATGGCCTCGCTGTCAAAGTTTGGAAGGACTGCTCTTGTTTCGGCTGCGCTGCTGCTGACCGTTGCAACCGGCGCATGCAGCCGCCCGGCGACGCAAAGCACAGCTGATTCCGCCGGAAGTGGACCACTGCGTATCGCAGTCGGAATCGATGCTTCCTACGCTCCGTTCTTCGTAGCGGATCAGGAAGGCATGTTCGACGCTGCCGGTTTGGACGTCGAACTCGTCCAGTTCGGTCGTGGTGGCGAGGCCGTCGACGCACTCTCGACCGGGCAGGTCCAGATCGCCGGTAGCTCCGATACGACCACGATCGCCCAGTTGCGTCAGAATCCGTCGTTGCGCGCGATGTACTCGTACGAGGCGTCGGGTGACTACATCAAGGTCGTGCTGCGTAACGGTGTCGACTCACCGGCTGCGATCAAGAAGATGGGCATCGTCCCGGGTCTCAGCCAGATTTCGACGGACAAGTACCTCGCTGCCAACTCCATTGCCCCCGGTTCGGTCGAGATGATCTCGGCGACCCCGACGGACATGCCCGCACTGCTCAGTCGTGGCGACATCGACGGGTTTGTCCTGTGGGAGCCGTGGCCGGCCACCGCCCTGGATCAGGGAACCGGCCACGTGGTGGCAGTAACCGGAGACTACGGCTGGTTCTATCATCATTGGGCGATCACGACGGCTCCGTGGTTGTCGGCCAACGAAGAGACAGCGCGAACCGTCGCGAAGGTGCTCGACGAGGCAACGCGCAAGGTCGAGTCGGATCCGGGCGTGGCAGCGGCCGCGACCAAGGCGGCTGTGAACGTCAGCGAGGATCAGACTATTGCCGCGGTGGACGAGATCGACTTCGCCGTGGTGAATCTCGAAGCTGCGGATGTCGAGTCGGCTCAGTCGATCGTAGATTTCTACAAGTCGATCGGTGTTCTCAGCGACCAGCCGGATCTCGAATCGGCAATGCTTCTGGATTGGCACAAGGATGGTGCACAGTGAGTATCGCAACAAGTGGTTCAACGACCAGCTCCACGAATAGCGCGGGGACAGCCGGCCCCGGCAAGAAGAACACCGGTGTTGCCATCGACGTGGTCGACCTCGGAATCAGCTTCGGCGCGGCGGAGATCGTCGCCGGAATCGACATGCACGTGCAGCCAGGTGAATTCGTCTGTCTGCTCGGTCCGAGTGGCTGCGGCAAGTCGACGCTGCTGTCGTCCATGGCCGGCTTCGTGGAACCCAGCGCCGGCGAGATCGTGTGCGACGGAGATGTCGTCGCCGGCAGTAACCGCCACGCCGGCATGGTGTTTCAGAGCTCCGAAGCGTTGTTCGAATGGATGACCGTGAGCCAGAACGTGGCCTACGGCCCCAGGATGCGTGGAGCGAACCGCAGCGAGCAGGCGAGTATCGCGGCCGAGTACCTCGCGATGGTCGGCTTGCCCCACGCGGGTGCGAAGTTCCCCTCGCAGCTGTCCGGCGGTATGCGGCAACGTGTTCAGATCGCACGAGTTCTTGCCAACCAGCCGTCGTTGGTTCTCATGGACGAGCCGTTCGGTGCGTTGGACGCTCAGACTCGTCAGGTTCTGCAGACCGAACTCGACCGTATCTGGCGGCACACCCGCTGCACCGTGGTATTCGTGACTCACGATATCGACGAGGCACTGACGTTGGCTGACCGTGTGATCGTGATGTCGGCCGGCCCGCGGGCCCGGATCAAGAGCGTCTACGAGGTCAATGCGGCTCGTCCGCGAGACCGCAACGATCCCGAGGTGATCGAGCTCTACGAGAAGCTGCGGGACGACATTCGGGCAGAAGTGGTTGCGTCGCTGCGGAACCAAGGCATTGAGGAGGACGAGCTGTGACGGCTGTAGTGACCGGTGGTTCAGCCGGTGTGAGAACAGCGAAGGTGGCGCAGACAAAAAAGCGTTCGTCGGCGCGGCGATCCAAGATTGTCAAAGCGACGCTGATGTATGCAGCCTCAGCGGCAATCGGTTTGGGCATCTGGTCGTTCCTGGCGTGGTGGTACGGGCCGACCACCATTGCATCACCGGCCGAAGTATGGTCGGCGGCACAGGAACTGTGGGAGAGCGGCGTTCTGTGGTCGTCGATCACCGCATCGGGTCAGCGCATCCTCATCGGCTGGTTCCTGGGTGTCGTGATCGGTGCTCCCGTCGGAATTCTGATGGGCCGCATTTCCATCGTGCGACAGCTCCTCGATCCGTACATCGAGTTCTTCCGGTTCATTCCGCCTATTGCGTTTGTCACTCTCGCCGTCGTCTGGTTCGGCATCGGTGAGACGTCGAAGGTTGTTCTGATCTTCTACACCTCGGTATTCATCGTCACGGTCAGCACGATTGCCGCGACTGTGGCGATCAGCGAGAACAAACTGCAGGCAGCGGCAAATCTTGGTGCCAACAAACTTCAGATCATGAAGACGGTGGTCTTGCCGTCGTCGATCCCCGGCATCGTCACGGGCGCTCGCCTGGCGATGGGCAACAGCTTCCTCACCATCGTGTCGGCGGAGATCGTCGCCGCCGACCAGGGTATCGGTTCGATGATCTGGCAGGCTCGAAACTACGGCCGGATCGACTGGACGTTCGTCGGCATCATCGTCCTGGGCATCATGGGCTTCATCTTCGACCGGATTCTCCGCATTCTGTCCTCGCGGTACCTCGCCCGTTACGGCGTCAAATAGTCAGGAGCGCAGCATGAATCACCCGCTGAGCATTGCCGAGCAGGCCGGAATTCCGGGACCGCCCGAGTTCACCGATATCGAGAGTGAGCGGCGTCGTCGCAAGACCGCTGTCATCGGCGGGTATCGGATTTTGTCGAAATTCGGTTTGGACGAGGGAATCTCGGGACATATCACCGCCCGAGACCCAGAAGATCCGGAGACTTTCTGGACTGCGCCGTTCGGGCGGCACTTCTCCCAGGTTCAGCCGGAGGAATTGCTGCATGTGGCGTCGGACGGCACGGTCATTTCCGGAGACGGACCGCTCAACCGAGCAGCGTTTGTCATCCACAGCAAGGTTCACGAGGCTCGTCCCGACGTCATCGGAGCTGTTCACGCTCACGGTTTGAACGGTAAGGCGTTCTCCTCGCTGCACACCCGCCTCACGCCGATCACTCAGGACGCGTGCGCCTTTCACGAGGATCACTCGATCTACGAGGAGTATCACGGGGTGGCGCTGGACGAAGAGGAGGGGATTCGCATCGCGGATGCCCTCGGATCGAACAAGGCCGTGATCCTCACCAACCACGGTCATCTGACCGTCGGAACTTCCGTGGAGAGCGCAGTGTGGTGGTATGTGTCGATGGAGCGGTCGATGCAGGCGGAGCTGACGGCGCGAGCCGCCGGTGATCCGGTTGTCCTGCACGAGAAGATCGCGGCGCAGACCTACGAAGCAGTCGGCACCGAGAAGGTGGGGTGGTTTGCGTACTCGACCATCATCCAGAAGATCGCAGCAGACGAACCCGAGGTATTCGCGCACTGAATTCTTCGCGCACTGAATTCTTGCGCGCACTGAATTCCTGCGAGCATTGGGCCCGTCGACCGAGAGGTCGGCGGGCCCTTTTCGTGGTGTCCCGCAACTGTTACGAGGTCTGTTGAGCGGACCGGTTTCATTTGCGTGAGTCCGTCGGCGCAATACCGTATCGAGTGTGAACACAACGTCTTCCACGGCGACCGACAACGAGATCGGCGTCGATATTCTGATCATTGGTGCCGGCCCCGCCGGGCTGTACGGCGCGTACTACGCAGGCTTCCGCGGCCTCTCGGTTGCCGTGATCGATGCCCTTGCGGAACCGGGGGGACAGGTCAGTGCGATGTACCCGGAGAAGGCGATCCTCGACATCGCGGGATTCCCTTCGGTCAAGGGACGCAACCTCATCGAGGGTTTGATGGCGCAGGCTGCCCCGTTCGATCCGGTGTACCTTCTGGGCATGCAGGCTCGTGAGCTGTCGCATGACGACGACGGCCGGGTGCGGATCATCACCAGCTCGGGCCAGGTAGTGGTGGCCGGCGCGGTTGTCATCACCGGCGGCATCGGAACCTTCACCCCGCGGCCGTTGGCGAAGGGTTTGGAGTTCATGGATCGGGGGCTGAGTTACTTCGTCCCGGACTTGTCGGCGCACACCGGGAAAGATGTTGTCATCGTCGGTGGCGGCGACAGCGCATTCGACTGGGCCGTTCACCTGGAACCGATTGCCAAGTCCGTGACCCTGGTTCACCGGCGAGATCGTTTCCGCGCGCACAAGTCCACAGTTGCCAAGGTGCGGGAAAGCAGGGTCCAGGTTCTCGTCAACGCCGATGTCTCGGCGGTACGTGGAAACGGGTGGATCGGCGAGGTCGACATCACCCACAAACAAGACAAGAGCACGTCCACCCTGCCAGCTCAATCCGTCATCGCGGCATTGGGATTCACGGCCGACCTCGGTCCGATGATGGAGTGGGGAATCGATATCGAAAATCGCCACATCGCGGTGAATACACGGATGGAGACGAATGTTTCGCGTGTGTACGCCGCCGGGGACATTACGGATTATCCCGGCAAGGTCCGGTTGATTGCCGTCGGTTTCGGTGAAGCCGCGACTGCGGTGAACAACGCTGCGGCAGCGCTGGATCCGGAAGCGGAGATCTTCCCCGGACACTCCACTGAACAGGAGGGTTAGGCCATGGCATTTGTCATCGGTGAAGCATGCATCGACTACACGGACCGATCGTGCATGGAAGAATGCCCCGTGGATTGCATCTACGAGGGTGATCGCAAGCTCTACATCAACCCGAACGAATGCATCGACTGCGGCGCTTGCGAATTGGCCTGCCCGGTGGAGGCGATCACCGTCGACCGGAAAGCAGACCCGGATTTCAAGGAAGACAACAAGCGCTTCTTCCTCGAGATCTTGCCTACCCGTAGCGAGCCTGTCGGAAATCCGGGTGGTTCGGCAAAGATCGACATCGTCGGCGTCGATACTCCGATGGTTTCGGCGTTCTGATGACTGGCGGCCTGCAACTCGGATACGTGGATTCGTCCTTCGGGCAATTGCATTATGCGCAACAAGGTTCGGGTGATGCGATTCTCCTGCTTCATCAGGCGCCCCGTTCGTGGGATGAGTTCCGCGAGCTCATTCCACTCCTTGCCGACGACTTCCTCGTTGTCGCGATGGACATGCCGGGGTACGGCAACAGTGCTCCGGTGCCCGGCCCGCAGACCATCGAGACCTATGCGCGAGGCGCGTGGGAATTGCTCGACACCCTGGGCGTCGATCGAGTCACGGTCATCGGCCACCACACCGGTGCGGCAGTGGCGCTCGAGATGGCGGCATCACGCCCCGAGAGGGTGCACGCTGCCGTGCTCTCGTCGTGCCCGTGGACCGACTGCAACTATCGCGAGGGGCACTCGGGACCCGGTGGGATCGATTGCGTCGACCGAGCCGCAGACGGTAGCCATCTCACCAGACTGTGGGAGATGCGTCGCCCCTACTACCCGGAACCAGGCACCGCGCTACTCGACAGGTTCATCCGGGACGCGCTTGCCTACCGGGTTGATCCGGCGGAGGGCCACAAAGCCTGTGCCCGCTACGTCATGGAGACGAGGATCGGTTCGGTGACTGCCCCGGTTCTGCTGATCGGAGCGCAGAAGGATCCCTTCTCGATGCCCAACCTGGGCCCCTTGCAGACGAACCTGACAGGTGCGGCGGTCGTGGAAACGGCAATCGTCGAATCCGGGACGGTGGCTCTCATCGAAGAGCACGCCCCCCAGATCGCCGAAGCCGTCCGCGTGTTTCTAGAGAATTACGCAGGTAGACGCCCGGTGTAAACTCTGCGAGACGGGTTCACTGAGCGGACCGTGTGGCGTGCGTCTCACCGTACAGTCACCATAGTCTCAGTATCGAAGCACCTGCACCCAGCGAGGGCCCCGACCGATTTCGGTCGCTGTGGCACTCGGTCTCGGCAGGCTGTCACAGATCGTTCAGGAGGACACTCATGGCCGCTCCACAACAATCCGTCGGGTTCGGATCGGTACTACCCATCGCGTTGGAAACGACCGCTGCATCGCAGCCTGCAGGTGAACTGTCCTCGGTCCTGGGCAAGGCTCGAATGATCTTGGACGCTTTCGACACCGACCACAGTGACCTGTCTCTGACGGAGCTCACCCGGCGCAGTGGGGTCGCGAAAGCGACGGTTCACCGGTTGGCCGGCGAGCTGGTCGAGTGGGGATTGCTCGAGCGCGCGGGTACCAAGTACCGGCTCGGCCTGCGATTGTTCGAGCTGGGCCAATTGGTGCCGCGTCAGCGGATTCTGCGCGACGCGGCGCTGCCGTACATGGAGGACCTACTGCTGGCGACGCAGGAGACGGTTCACTTTGCGGTTCGTGACGGCATCGACGTCCTCTACATCGAGAAGATCATCGGACACCGCGGGCTCAATCAGCAGTCGCGGGTGGCCGGCCGGCTCCCGCTGTACTGCACCGCCACCGGCAAGATCATCCTTGCCTTCTCCCCGCAATCGGTCTTCGACGAGGTAGTCGAGCAGGGTTTCACCGCCTTGACCAGTCGAACGACGATGTCCGTCAGCGTGCTGCGCCAGCAAACCGAGCGGATGCGTAAGGAACAACTCGCGGTGGAGGTCGAGGAGACACGGCTCGGGTACATGAGCGTCGCAGTGCCGGTGTTCAGCGGCCCGCGCACTCTGGCCGGCGCGTTGTCTGTGACAGCGCCGACGGCTCGCCTCAACGTCAGCCGCATCACCGGGGCCCTGCGCACTGCCGGCGCCGGAATCACCCGAAAACTTCATGCCATGAAGTGCACACATTCGCCGAGCGACCCGCTGGCTCTGCGCACGATCTGCAGTCCGGTGATGTGTTCGTTCAACGGTTGCGGCAAGTAGCGAGGCGCGGTCTATCGCCGGGCGCGGAACACGCTCTTCTCGCAGTCCCAGGTGTGTGGGCCGACGCCCCTCTCACGTAGCACTGCTTTCTGTACCTTGCCGGTTTCGGTGAGTGGCAACGTGTCCACGACGTCGATGTACCGGGGAAGTGCAAAGTACGGCAGCTGTTGCTGGGAGAACTCCAGAATCGAAATGGGGTCGAAAGATACTCCGGGGCGCAGTATTACAGTTGCCATGACGTCGTCCTCGGCCAGATCCGACGGTACCGGGAAGACGGCAACCTGACCGACCGACGGATGCAACGCCAGAACGGTTTCCACTTCGGCCCCGGAAATATTTTCACCGCGGCGCCGAATCACGTCTTTGATGCGATCGACAAATCGGAACCAGCCGTCTGCTTCCCGAATCACCCTGTCACCGGTCTGTATCCAACTCTCCGTCGCCGGAATCTCCTCGCCCAGATAGCCCAGTGAACAGGCGCCGGGGATCGTGCTGCGGACCACCAGTTCGCCGGGCTCCCCGTCTGCGGCAGCAGTACCGTCGTTGACGACTGCGGCGTCGTAGCCACTCATCACCCGCCCCATGTACCCGGCCCGCCGATCTCCCGGAAGTGTGCCGATCACGAGATTGGTTTCGGTACTTCCGAATCCGTCCACGAGTTCTACACCGAATCTCTGGGCAAACGGTTCGATCAGATGAGCCGGCGTTGCGGGGGCAAGTGCCACGTGGACGCTGTGCTGTCGGTCTTGCGGCGATGGGTCCGCGTTCATCAACATGGCCACCATCGCACCCAGCAGGTAGTCGACAGTTGCGCCGATCTCGCGAACTTCGCGCCAATGATTGCGGACCGAAAAGCGTTGTCCCAGGAAAAAAGTAGACCCGGCCCAAAGGGACTGAACAAAGGCATTGAGAGCATTGGTGTGAAACAGCGGCAGGCAGTTGTACAGCACATCGTCCCCGGTGAGCCCGAGTGAGGCGCCGACGCCTTTGCCCCACTGCAGGAACTGCGCGTGCGGGCATCGGACGCCTCGGGGCAGACCGGTGGTGCCGGAGGTGAAGAGTATCGCGGCCAGGTCGAGCGGATCGAGGGTCTCGGGCTCACAGCCCGGATGCGAACCGGCAGTGGGGACGCACTGTTCACCCATGACCCACACGGTGCCGTCGAATCCGGCTACAGCGCCTGAGTATTCGGGTGACACCAGGATCCGTTGTACACCAGCCTGTTCGAGTGCGCTGGCAACACTGTCGGCTCGGAGGGCCGTATTGAGTGGGACGACAACCGCACCGATCCACGCGCATCCGAGAACAAGGTCTGCCAGTTCGATCCTGTTGCCGGACAGTGCCGCCACGCGCTCCCCACGGCCGACACCGTGATTACGGAGATCCGCCCCCATCGACGCTGCACGATCCCGCAATTCGCGGTAGGTGACCGTGATCCCGTCGACGACGAGCGCCGGGTGCTCCGGACGCTCCAAAGCTCGCCTCCGGATCAAATCCGGAAGCGAGCGCGGAATGGCATGTGCGTCGTGGGGCATGGGTAATTGTATCCCTCAGGGTACGACGACGGCCCGGCCGGCAACTTTGCCCTCGCCCATCAACTGCAGTGCCGTTGCGATGTCATCCAGCGGAAACTCCTGCACTGCAACGGAAATCTTGCCTTCGATGAGCAGCCGGATCATTTCAGGTGCCAGTTCGGCTTGCCGGGCAGTCTTGCGAATCATGTTGACGGGCAGGATCCGGACATCGCTGAGCAACCAGTTCGGCAAGTCCAGGGTGAGGCTCTTACCCAAGGTATATCCGATCAGGGCAGCCCGGCCACCGGGGATAACACTCGCCAGAAGGTGCGGCAAGCCGTCGCCGCCAAGCGTGTCGATCACGGCGTCGACGGAAGGCTCGGATCCCAGCACCCCGGCAAGTTCGTCGCCTTGCCCGACGACGGGACGCACACCCTCCGGAAGCAAGGCGGCCTGATCTTCGCGCGGTACAACACCGATTACCTCGGACGCTCCGGCAAGCAGAGCGAACTGTGCTGCCATCGATCCGACAGCGCCGGATGCTCCGGCGACAACAACTCGTTCGCCGGGAGCGACGGCTGCAATGTCGTTGACGGCAACATAGCCGGTTGTGCTGGGCAGGAAGAAGGTTGCGGCGACGGCCGGCGACAGTGCGGGATCAAAGGGTGTGAACGCCTTGTCTGCCGCTACCAGATACTCAGCCCAGCAACCGTTCTTGAACAGGCCGACTCCGCCGCCTCGGACCAGAAGGCGGGTGCCAGGCTCATAGGTGTCGGATTCGATTACCGTCGCCGCTCCGTCTGTTCCACCGATATGTGGCAGGTTCGGCTTGACTCCGAAGTTTCCGCTCGCGACGGTGATGTCGAGATGGCCGAGCGCGGCAGCGTCGATGCGCACGAGCGTCTGACCGGATTCACGTGTGGGAATGTCGATGTCGTCGATGACCGGTGAAGTGCCGAACTGATGGAGTCGGGCCGCGCGCATTGTGTCTCCTAGGAGCGATCTGTGAATGGATGTACTGAATATGAGTGCGGTCAGGACAGGATCGACTGGTCGCGAAGTCCGGCGATCAGTTCGTCGCTGTATCCGAGCACCGACTCGAGGACGTCGTCGGTGTCCGCGCCCAGCACCGGCGCAGCGCGTCGGATCGAGCCGGGTTCGGAGTTCCGGCGAACGGGGATGCCTTCGTGGAGGAATGTTCCGGCGAGGGGATGTTCCTGTGCCGAATAGAAACTGCGTGCCCGAAGATGTGGATCGCTCTCGACCAGGTCGCGTCCGTCCTGGACGGTGCCGGCCGTGATACCCGCCGATTGCAAGCGTTCCATGACGGTTTCGGGTGACAGAGTCCTGGTCCAGTCGGCGATGGCGTCGTCGATACGTTCGTGATCGGCTTGGCGGCTTTCTGCACTCGCGAAGTCAGGATCGCCGATCCATTTCTCTGCTTCGATGATGCGGCACAATGCATTCCATTCCGTGGTATCGCGAACGGCAATCGAGCACCACCGGTCGCTGCCGAGGCACGGGTACACGCCGTGTGGTGCCAGTTCGTGATGGCTGTTGCCGATCGGATCGGGGGACTGTGACCGGGCGGCTCGGAGAACGCTGGTACCCATGTGCGCTGCCATGGCTTCGAGTTGTGACAGGTCTACGTGCTGTCCCCGGCCGGTCCGGTCGCGGTAGTCGAGGGCTGCCAGCATCGCGACGCCGGCTTGCAGTCCGGCGACGATGTCGCCATGACCGTAGATGACTCCGACAACGTCATCGGCGTTCCAGCCGGTCAGTGCGGTCAAACCGGTACTTGCCGAAACGATGTCGGCATACGACACCCAGTCCTTGCGAGGACCGGTGTGACCCATCCCGGACATCGACACGTAGATGATGTCCGGGTTGAGCTCCCGGAGTTGTTCGTAGCCGAGCCCCATCTTGTCCATGACCGACGAGCTGAAATTCTCGACCACGACGTCGGAGTTCCTGATCAGGTCGCGCAGTACCGAAAGGCCCTCTGCGGATCGGGTATCGAGTGTGATGCTGCGCTTGTTGCGGTTGACGTCGTTGAAGTACCCGCTGGTGTTCGGATTGTCGTGCGGTCCTCGCGAGAGATGCATGAACGGTGCAAAGCGAGTCGGGTCCGGGCGTCCGATCGATTCGACCTTGATGACATCGGCACCGTGGTCGGCAAGGATTCTGGTGCCGTACGGGCCCGCCAACACCCACGTGAGATCCAGGACGCGGACACCTTCGAGGCTGGGCGTGCTGCCACCGCTGAACTCGTGGGTTTCGTTCACTGCCACAGGCGAGGTGGCCTTCAAGAGTTCCTGATGCTGGCCCAACCGGGCAGCCTCGAGCGTTCCGATGCGCCGGCCTTCGGGGAAAGCGAAGCCGAACCCGAGATCGCGGTAGGTACCGTGATCTCCGGTCACGTCGGTGAAGAAGTCCCGGTCGTTGAGTTGCGGGTTACGCAGCAGTTCTTCGGGCCGGTCGACCGCTGCCCACGGCAACTTGCGTGACTGCGCGCTGACCGCGAATTCTTCCTTCGGCCACTTCGCGATGAAGGCGGACAGAACGTCGAAAATGTGTTCCTGATGCGTCTTTCGGTAGACCGCGTCGGACCACTCCGGTTGATCGAGATCGTCCTGAGCATCGTTGTCGATCAGCCAGGCCAACATGCCGTCCCACATGCGGGGGCTACCGCCGAGGCCGCCACCGACATAACCGTCGGCGGCCTGGAACAGTCCGTGCGGAACGAGCGGATGTACCCGGCCCGGACGCGGTGGTACGCGGTCCTCGTGAATGTAGGCAAGAGTGCCCGCTTCCAGCGCGGCGGCAACACATTCCTGAGCGCTGATCTCCAGCAACGGGTTGTGGCCCTTGGATCGCGAACGCAGTCCGAGAAGCACGCCGATTGCGGCATTGATTCCGGCGAGCTGCTCAGCCTGGAGTTCGGGGAGCAGCAGTGGAGGGTGCTCGGGATCGCCGACCTGGGCCATCATCCCGCCGAGTGCCGCGACGGTCAGATTTGTTGCCTTCCAGTCACTTCGCGGTCCGGTTGTGCCGAAGGGTGTCACTCGTACGTGAACGAGAGATCCTCGGTTGTCGCGTAGAGCGCCGGTCGCGCTGCCGTCGAGCAGGACGTCGGCACTGCGCAGCAGTGCTTCGAAAGCGAGGCGATCGTTGCTGTCGTCGATATCGAGGACAACGGACTTCTTGCCCGCATGCCAATGCAAGTACGAATCACCCTGGGACTCGGTGCGACTGGGGTCACCGGTGGGTGGTTCTACCAGAATGACCTCGAAACCCAGCCCGACCAGGATGCGCCCGGCGAATCGCGCAAACGGACTGGAAATCTCTACGACCCGTACCGGGGGATGCACCACAACTACTCCGTTTCAATCGAAAGATATCGCCGAACCGACTGGTGTCGAACGTAGTTCTGCGGGCCGGTGGGCGACATGATTTCGGTCTGCCCACCGGACCCGTTCTCACTCTCCGCTCAGGCGGCGTTCTGCTCGAACCATCCCGAGAGGAGGACAGCGGACGGATCGATGTCCGCGGAGATCTTGCCCTGCTCGCGGAAGAATGCAACAAGTTCGTTTGCGCGCTCCACGTCGTCCTCGGTGAATCCGCGTCCACCGAAATCGATTTGGGTCACCCGGTCTGCGGCCTCGGCCGGGTCCATCTGGATAGACGCGGCAATTGCGGTTGCAGCCCGATCCGGATCCGAGTTCACGATTGCCGACGCTTCCGAGATCACCTTGAACACCTTGCCTGCGGTTTCTTCGTTCGCGGACAACCAGTTGTCCGAAGCGATGATCCATTGGGCGTACTTGGCGCCGAAGTCGCCGGTCGTGGCAACAACGCGCCCGCCGGTATTGACACTCTGCGTCACCCAGGGGTCGAAGGACAGGAAGCCGTCGATGTCACCGCGCGCCAGCAAAGCAGGCTGTTCGGGCGGGCTTGTGCTCACGAGTGTGACCGTCGTGGGGTCGATGCCGAGACTGGCCAGGTACTGGTTCGTGAAGTAGAGGCCGATGCCGGGGAAGACGCCCATGGTCTTGATCGACTTCGGCTCGACGCCATTCCTCAGTACAACCTGGAAGTATCGGTCGGATTCCTGAAATACGCCCAGCGCCCGCAGGCTCGGATTGGCGGCCATGACGGACAGTGCCGTCGAGTCGGCATTGCCGGAGAGTTCCGAAGTTCCGGCTACGACGTTCTGGGCGCCCGCCGCCCCGCCTTCCGTCTGGATGACCTGGACGTCGAGGCCGGCGGCCTCGAACATGCCCTCGTGGTCGGCCAGGAAAATCGGGGCGTACGACGGGTCTACACCCACCGCGATCCGTACCAGGCCACCACTTTCCGCGGAGTTGTCGGTAGCGGGCCGGGTGCATCCGCTGACCGCGATCGTCAGGGCGGCGAGAGAAGCGACTGCGCCCACCCATTTCTTCTGAAATTTGTTGAGCATGATGGCCTCTCGGTAAATGGGAGCTGTCAGCGTCCCGTGAAGGTGGGGGACCGCTTGTCGAGGAATGACTGAAGTCCCTCAGCAGCGTCGTCCGTCTTGATCAGGTCGAGCACTGCCTCGAATTCGAGATCCAGCGCTTGATCGAGCGGCAACGACATGCCCTCGTCGACAATGCGTTTGATCATTCCGATGGTGGCAGTGGGTTTCGTCGCGAGTTCGCGTGCGAGGTCAGCGCAATGCGCATCGAGGTCGGCGTCCGCAACGACGGTGTCGACCAGGCCGATATCGAGTGCATGCTCGGCGCTGAGGCGCTTGCCTTCGATCATGAGCACTTTGGCTCGGTGAGCGCCGATGAGGCGTGGAAGTCGCTGGCTGCCACCGGCACCCGGAAAAAGTCCAAGTCCGATCTCGGGGAAGCCGATGGTCGCCGACTGCGCCATGATGCGGAAGTCGCAGGCCAACGTCAGTTCTGCTCCGCCGCCGAGTGCGTGCCCGTTGATCTTCGCGACGACAGGTTTGGGAGCCGACTCGAGGATCCGCTGTACGTCGACCCACGGGCGCATCGCGCGCTGAGTTTCTTCCGTCAGCTCGCGCATCACGGTGATGTCCGCACCGGCGACGAAGAACCGTCCAGTGCCCGTCACGACAATGACGCGGACGGTCTGGTCCGACGCGAGTACCGGCAGTATCTCCAGAAGCTCGGCGATCATGCTGGGGTTGAATGCGTTGGCTGGAGGTTTGTCGATAGTCACGGTGGCAATCGAGTCTGTGACGTCGACGGTGACGAAGTTGTAGGTCTGGCCGGTCTGTCTCGTCAAGTGAGCTCCTGTCAGCGGGCTGGCGGGGTAAACCGGTCGAGCCGGGGGATGTGTAGTGGGAAGTATGGTGGGGACCCTCACGCGGCGGTACCGCTCGGGTTCGGTCAGTAGACCAATGCGGATGCTGATCGCGTAGGAACTTTCTTCGCTGTGATCACGGCGATATTTGCTCCTGTGACAGGATTGAGCCCGTGACTTCTGCAGTACCGACACCGCCCGTGCCCGCCGTCGACAAGCGTCCCGAGTCGATCTTCACGATAGGGACCAGGCTCGAGGACCGGCTCGGACGAACCGGCACCATCCACACACCGCACGGCGATATCGCGACGCCGTCGTTCGTGGCCGTTGGAACCAAGGCCACGGTCAAGGCCGTGCTGCCCGAGTCCATGAAGGAACTCGGTGCGCAGTCGTTGCTCGCTAATGCGTACCACCTGTACCTGCAGCCGGGACCCGACATCGTCGACGAGGCGGGCGGGTTGGGCAAGTTCATGAACTGGGACGGACCTACCTTCACCGACAGCGGTGGCTTCCAGGTGATGTCCCTTGGCGTCGGGTTCAAGAAGGTGCTCGCGATGGAAGCCGTCGGCGTGCAGTCCGACGACGTCATCGCAAAGGGCAAGGAGCGTCTCGCGACGGTCGACGACGAGGGCGTGACGTTCAAATCGCACCTCGACGGCAGCAAGCATCGCTTCACCCCCGAGGTGTCGATGCAGATTCAGCATCAACTGGGCGCCGACATCATGTTCGCGTTCGACGAGCTCACCACGTTGCTCAACACCCGCGGCTATCAGGAGCGATCGGTCGAGCGCACGCAGGCGTGGGCGATCCGCTGCATCAACGAGCACGAGAAGCTCACCGCTGAACGCGCCGAGAAGCCCTATCAGGCTCTCTTCGGGGTGATCCAAGGCGCGCAGTACGAAGATCTGCGTCGTCAAGCCTGCCGTGGCCTCGAGTCGATCGAAGGCGAGAACGGATACGGCTTCGACGGGTACGGCATCGGCGGCGCCCTCGAGAAGCAGAACCTCGGCACAATTGTGCGTTGGTGTAACGAGGAACTACCCGAGACCAAGCCGCGTCATATGCTCGGCATCAGTGAACCGGACGACTTCTTCGTCGCAATCGAGAACGGCGCGGACACTTTCGACTGCGTCAATCCGTCGCGTGTTGCTCGCAATGCCGCGATCTACGTCCGCTCCGGCCGATTCAACATCAATACCAGCCGATTCCGTCGTGACTTCACGCCTATCGACGACGAGTGCGACTGCTACACCTGCGCCAATTACACCCGCGCGTACATGCATCACCTGTTCAAGGCGAAGGAAATGCTCGCGTCGACGCTGTGCACCATCCACAACGAGCGATTCACCGTGAAGTTGGTCGACGACATCCGAGCCAGCATCGAAGGCGGATACTTCCACGACTTCAAAGCGGACATGCTCGGAAAGTTCTATGCGGCGAAGACGCCTGCACCTCAGACGTAGGTCGGTTCGCGCTTCTTCACGTAGGCGATGACGCGGTAGGTGATCGGCATGACCAGAACCTCGACAAGCGTCTTCCACAGGAAGCCGACCAGCACGTAGTTGATGAAGTCTTCCCACGTGCTGATGCCGATGACACCGGCTGCGATGGAACAGAAGATGAGGGTGTCGGCGAATTCGCCGACGACGGTCGAGCCGATCAGCCGCGCCCACAGGTGCTTCTCCTGCATGCGCTTTTTCATCATGACCAGGACCAGGGAGTTCAGCAGCTGGCCGACGAGGTAGGCGGCCAATCCTGCGACCAGCAGCCGGGGAATGACGCCGACCACGGTTTCGAGGGCGGCCTGGTTCTCGTAGAACTCTGCCGACGGGAGTTGCACAGCGATCCAGAAGCACGCGGCGGCAAGAATCAGTGCGCCGAAGCCCAGGTAGATCGCGCGTCGGGTCGCTTTGAAGCCGTACACCTCGCTGAGTACGTCACCGAGGACGTAGGCAAGCGGGAACAAGAAGAATCCACCATCGGTGATGATGGGCAGAATCTGCAAGGGACCGAGCGAGAAGTCGGAATCCGCAAAGAAGGCGACCCCCTTTGTCGCCGCCACGTTCGAGATCAGCAGCGTTGCGGTGAAGAGCGCGACGATTGTCGGGTAATAACCCCGGCTGACGTGCGCAAATTTGGCTTCGTGGGTCGATTCGTCTTGCTGATCCTGAGCTGTCACGTCCGTCATCCAAGCACCACAAGGCGCTCGGATGCGAGTTGGCGACCGTCCAGTTGCGCAGAACACACCGAAGGCCCTGCGGTTTCACGTGGAACCGCAGGGCCTTCGGTGATGCAAACGAACTGATCAGGCAGCTACATGGCCGCCGGTCAGCACGCGGTATGCGTAGGTACTGGCGATCAGCGCGACGGGCGCCGTCACGAGAAGACCGATTCCGCACAGCAGTGCGCCGATGATGTTGATACCGATCAGAGCGAGCGCCAGCAGGATCAACGTTCCGACGTTCGACGAGGTCAACGCGTAGCTCGATTTGATGCCCGAAATCGCATCCTGATTCTTGTCCACGATGAAGGTCAGCGTGTAGTAGAGCAGGAACGCCGCGATGATGCCGGGAATGATGCACAGAACCAAACCGACATAGGTGGCGACGGCGACAAGGAAACCGCCGAGAACAACTGCACCGATGTTCGTGAATTGGAAGAAGGTGCCGAAAGCCGGCTTGATTCCGTCCAATTCGCTCAACGCTCCACGAAGGAATGCGGCTTGGATGATGTAGCCGACGATTGCGGTGACCAATCCACCCACGATCGACAGCGCGCTGAATTCGGTATTGGTGTAGTCGAAGCCGTTGAAAGCACCTTGGATGAGTCCGGCGATCAGAAAAGCGATGATCGAGATCCCGATCCAGACCAGTGCGTTGTCTTTGAACTTGTTCCAGCCGTAGGAAATTGCCGCACCCACAGAAAGCTGGGGGGCGCCGAAGCCTGCGCCGTAGTCATTCGGGGGCGGAGGCGGGAAGTTGCCACCACCGGGAGGAGGCGGGTACCCACCGGGAGGCGGGTAGTTTCCGCCGGGAGGGGGATAGCTTCCACCCTGCGGGGGTGGAGGGAAGTTGCCCTGTGGGGGCGGCGGGTAGCCGCCGGGCGGGGGATAACTTCCACCCTGCGGAGGACCGGCCGGTGGAGGATAACTCCCCGGAGGGGGTGTTCCCTGCTGGCCGTACGGATCCTGGGGTGGGAATTGCTTCCCGTCTTCTGGGTTCTGGTTGGGGTCTTGCCCACCGGTTGTCATATATGTCTACCTAACCCTTGACTACCTGAGTCCCACCAGCGAGCTCGTCATGCTTGCCCTGCTTGGTGGGGCTGTTGTTGATGGTGACCGCGATGACGATGTAGGCGACCAGCGCGAGGATTCCGCCGATGATCGGAATGATCGAGAGCAACGTGAAGGCGTTGCGAATCGCAGACTGCTGGACGGAGGGGCGAGGTGCGCCGCCCGGACCGTGCACTGAAAGGCCCAGAATCATCTTTCCCAAAGTCCGACCCTGCGTTACTTCCATTGCGATGAAGTAAGCGAAGGTCAGAATTCCCGAGAACAGTCCCGAGATCAGAATCAAGCTGTCGGAGTCACTGACCAAGAGAGCCAGAATCGCGGCGATGATGCCGACGATGATTCCGTCGATGATGCGGGCGCCGAGTCGAATCCACAGATCACCCGGCTGAGCACCCGAGGGCAGTCGATTTCCTCCGCCGTACGCACCTTGGTCGTTGAACTGCGGAGGCGGCGGGAAGTTGCCGCCCTGCGGAGGCGGCGGGTATCCACCGGGCGGCGGGTAGTTGCCACCCTGAGGGGGCGGGAAGTTCCCGCCCTGTGGAGGAGGCGGGTAGCTACCGCCCTGCGGGGGGCCTGCGGGAGGTGGGTAACTTCCGGGAGGAGGTGTTCCCTGCTGGCCATATGGATCCTGGGGTGGGAATTGCTTCCCTCCTTCTGGATTCTGGTTGGGGTCGTACCCGCCGGTTGTCATGTGTTCCCCTCAGTCGTAAATATCGCGCTCGAGTGTGACAGTGGATATGACCCTACTGGGATCAAAGAGCGATGTGGATGACATCTGCTCACTTGGATTCGGAGGTCACCTGTGGTTTAGGCTGCGTTGTATGACGAGTTCTGGGGGCAACAACGACGATTCTTCGAGCGATTACCAGGCAAAACCTGGATACGGAGAATTTCCGAGCCTGCCGCCCGAGGGGTACGGCGTGTCCCCGTCCGAAACGCAGTCTTCACCTGAAGTTCCCGGATATACCACTCCCAACGAGCAGTACCCGGGTTATCCGCCGCCGTCGTACAACCCAACCGGTAATACGCCTCAGCCGGGTGGAATTGGTGAACCCAATCCATACCTGCCGCCGCAGAATTTCGGACCGCCGAATCAATATCAGCCGAATCAATATCAGCAACCCGGACAATACGGACAAGCTCAATACGGACAGCCCCAATACGGTCAACCGCCGAATGCGTACGGTCAACCGAACCAATTCGCTGGTGGATACATCCCGCCGATGCAGCCAGTCGGCACCAATGGTCTCGCAATTGCGTCGTTGGTGGTATCGCTTGCAGGCGGTTGTTTCTACAGTCTCGGCGGAATCATCGGAATCATTTTGGGAATTGTCGCGCTCAATCAGATCAAGCAGACAGGTCAAGAGGGACGCGGGCTTGCGATAGCCGGAATTGCGGTCGGAGCAACTTTCTTGGCCATTTTTGCCGTGATTCTCGTGGTCGCACTCATCGCGAGCGCATCGTCGTCGTACTGAAGTGGCGTCGTACTGAAGTGGCTGGCGCTCACACGGGAGTGACTATGGACGACGCAGGAAGCGGCTTCCCGAAGTAATAGCCCTGGCCCATGTCGCAGCCGGCCTGCAAGACGTTGGCTGCGTGTTCCGCGGTTTCGACGCCCTCGGCGATCGAATCAAGCCCGAGTTTTCGAGCGATGTCGGCGATTGACTCCATGACCATGAAGGCGCGGTCTCCAGTACGACCCGCTGCGCTGACGGCCCAGGTCAAGGATTGGTCGATCTTGAGAATGTCGAGCGGCAATTCCGACAACGCGGAGAAAGACGCGAAGCCCGCCCCGAAATCATCCAGCGCGATTCGAATTCCCTCGTTATGCAAGACGTGAAGGGTCTCGGCGGCATGCCGACCCACGACGCCGAGTTCGGTGACTTCCACGATGATTCTGCTCAGTGGGGTTTCTGAACTGTCCAGCGCTCCGAGGATCTCGTGAGCGGCGTGCGGGGTAGCGAGTTGGCGAGGTGAAAAGTTGACCGCGACCATCATGTGCTCAGGCCACGACGCTGTTTGGGCACAGATCATGTCCAGAGCCTGCAGCCCGATGGGAATGATGAGCCCAGAGGATTCGGCGGAGCGCATGAAATCTTGGGGTTCGATCAACCCTCGAAGCGGATGGCGCCACCGCAGAAGTGCTTCATAGCTGATAATTGCTGACGAGTTCAGATTGACCTGGGGTTGATACAACACCTCGAATTGATGGTCGTCGAGTGCCTCGCGAAGCTCGCGGACCATGCGTATTCCTTTTCGTCCTGAGTCGCCCGTGCCGCACGTGCGTGTCAGCGTGGATGCTGCAAGTGGGTACTGCGGTCGGATCCCAGGTTCAGATCCCGGGCGTAGTTTTGCAGGGACTACTCGCCCTGAATTTCCTTCGCCAGTCTTGACCGTACTTCACTAATCGAGAATTGCCAACGAATAGCTATTGCGGACGGCTTTGTCATATCGGACAATCGAGCTTTTGTCCCGACGAGGTATCGATTGAAACTTCACTTACTTCGCCGGGAAAATCCACGGGGTTCGGGGGATCTTGCGAGAGTCGAATCGATCCGCCAATTGGGGTGGTGTGACAACTTCGCCGGGTTCAGCGAGACCGATGCTCGACGCGATCATTGTCAGGACCTGTTCGGCACTGCGTCCGGCCTCGAGTTGATCGGCCAGAGTCACCGCGCCGTCGCGCTTCGCGAGTCGTTTGCCTTCACTGTTCAACGCGAGAGGAACGTGGGCGTACGACGGCGGTTCGATGTCGAGCAGTTGAGCAAGGTGCGCCTGACGCGGCGCCGAGGTCAGGAGGTCGTCGCCGCGGACCACTTGGTCGATGTTCTGCGCACCGTCGTCGACGACCACGGCGAGGTTGTAGGCGGGTACGCCGTCTCCGCGGAGCAGTACGACGTCGTCGACTTGCCCCGTCACCTCGCCGAACAGTTCGTCGTGCACGGTGAACGAATCGATGTCGGCCCGTAGCCTCAGCGCGGGGGATCGGCCGCTTGCCGATTTCTCGGCGCGTTCGGCCG
This sequence comes from Rhodococcus sp. IEGM 1241, assembly GCF_033142365.1. NCBI lineage: Bacteria > Bacillati > Actinomycetota > Actinomycetes > Mycobacteriales > Nocardiaceae > Rhodococcus > Rhodococcus sp. IEGM 1241. The sequence continues at coordinate 169,542 of NZ_JAWLSE010000006.1, read as the reverse complement.
CCGACAGGTTCCGGCACGTGCCGGGATAGGCGCCATCGGGAGCATGGGGAGCGGACGGTGCCTGCAGGATCTCCTTGCGTGTGCAGAAGCAGGGATAGGTCAGGTGGCGCTCGCGTAGTAGCTCGATAGCGTTGTGGTACAAGGGAAGACGGTGCGACTGCAATACGCCTGGGCCGTCCCATGTGAGGCCGAGCCTGCGCAGATCGTCGAGTTGTCGTTCCATCGAGCCGGGTCGGACACGGTCGAGATCCTCGACTCGAATGAGGAAGTCGCGACCGCTGGTGCGGGCGAACAGCCAGGCCAAGAGGGCGGTACGGAGGTTTCCCAGATGGAGATCGCCGGACGGGCTCGGCGCGAAGCGCCCTGCTCCTGCCACGTCAGCTGGCGAGCCCGACGGAGGCGAGCGGGTTCTCGGCGTCGTGCAGGGTGAGGCGGATCTGGGTTTCCAAAGCGTGATCGAGGTACTGCGGCGGATACATGGCGGGGCTTCCGAGTGCGTCGAGGGCCAATCCATTGACGGTTGAAAGTAGAAGTGCCGCTCTGGTTTCCGCTTCCGGAGTTCCGATCCCGATCAGAACTGTCGAGATGCCGGTGCGGATTGTGAACAGGGTTGTCCGGCGGATTTCGGAGAGTGACTCACTGGTTGCGGCGCGCACGGCAAACGCGGCGAGCACATGCGCCTCACGCGTGCGTTGCTCGTCGAGGGGCAGGAGTTGCGAGAGCGCCTGGAACAGGGCGGTATGCGGGTCCGCGTCGGCGGACGATTCGGCCAGTCTGGTCAACAATCGATCGACGAGTGTTCGCAGTGCGAATGCGAACATCTCGTCCTTGGTCGAGAAATGATGTTGCACTGCGCCGATCGAGACACCCGCCCGTTTTGCGACCTCGCGAACGCTGGCATTTTCCAGTCCGGATTCCGCGGCGACATCGAACAATGCCGCCGCAAGCAGGTCTGGACTCGTGGAGGATTTTCGGCGTTCCGGCATACCGCGACATTACATGTGTATGGAAGTAATGCCCACGTCAGGGGTGCTTTTTCACGCCTTCCGGCCGAGAAAGGCAAGGAGTTTCGTCGCTTTGTCAGCGTTGTCCGGAACCTGTATTTCCGGGCCGCACACACCGCTCATACGGATCGACTCGCCGAGGCCCGCGGCTATCTCCGACACCCACTCCACGTCCGTGTCACGCATCGTCGTATCGGTGCCGGTCGCGGCTGCGAGATCCCAACCGTGGATGACCAGATCGAAACACAAGAACCCCTCGACCGTGGCCCCGAGGTTGGTCCGGCCGAAGTGCCCGTCGTATTCGAGGGTGGACTTTGCCGGATCGTCCAGAATGGCCTGCATCGAATCTCGGACGGCCGCCCAGGCTGCCGACGGGTCGTCGTCGACCGACGGACCGGGTGCCAATTCCAGGCCGACTACCTTGACCATGTCTCGTTCGCTGTCGAGCACGTGTCTCACCACGTCGCGGGCGGTCCAGCCCTCGCAGGGGGAAGCGTTGTCCCAGCGGTCGGCGGGTACGGCGTCGATCCGCGCCGTGAATCCGGCGGCCAGATCCCGGTAACGCTGGGCGGGGGAGATCTCTGTTGAAGTCATGACAGCAATCCTTCTCCACCGCGGCGCGTCATGATTGATTATTTCGGACATTCACTCGATCTCCGGGGCTTCCGCCCAGATGTCCATCGGTACGACCCCGGCGCTCTTGCCTTCGTCATCGAGAAGTCGGCCCACCCTCTTCATCGATCGCAGCACCACTGACCTGTTCAGCACCACCAGGCCCGGTGCCTCTTGTGCGAGTTGCACTTCGGTAATGGGAGTTTCGCGAAGGGAGTGTGCGGCGATCGCGAGCAGTGTGTTGGCGCGTCCACCGGATATCCGCATGCACACTCGTGTTCCAGGCACTCGCTCCACCAGAGCACGAATCGTCGACCGGTCCGTGGGATCGACATATCCCCACACCCAGGTCACGAGGGGCCAGCCGGACAGCGGTAGAGACACGTCGCAGCGGAACACAATTTGGTTGCGCGACGTCAGTTCGGCAAGTCGCCGCCTGACCGTACTTTCGCTGAGGCCGGTACCGACCGTGAGCTCGGCAATCGAGGATCGACCGTCCTCGCCCAGCTTCAATATCAATTGGCGGTCGACCGCGTCGAAAGTTTTCCCGTGATGGCGCTGATCCGTCGGAGCATATTTGTAGCGCACAGGCCGGTCTGTCATCACCGCCCGCTGCGTGGCATCGAGTACCTGCAATTTCCAGTCGTCTCCGATCGCGAAGACCTCGGTGACGAGGTGTGCACGCGAACTGACGATCCCGGGCACCGACGCGAGTGAGCGAAGCAGGAAACGCGACAGGAAAGCCATGTCTCTGACCTCGACGAGAAGAGTCAAGTCGCCTGGGCCGCTTGTGTGTTCGACGCTCAGAACCTGCGGCCAGCGGGCAAGACGTTCCGCAATCGCCAAGGCGTTCGAAGTCGTACAGTCGACTTCCACGAAAGCCAGACACGATTCCGGACGGCCGTGGCCGGTTGCCCTCGCGGAGACCCAGGCGGTGCCGGAGTCCTGTAGCCGTTGCCAGCGGCGCGCGACGGTAACCGGATCAACTTTGAGGGCGTCACCAACCGTGCGCCACGACGCTCGCGGGTCGAGTTGCAGGCAATTGATCAGGGCGAGGTCGACGTCGTCGAGCACGGCGGAATCCTGCGTTTCTTCGATCATGTTGCAAGTATCGTGCATCTTCATTGTGTCTGGGATCACTTCATTCATGCTCGAAGGGCAGAACGCGGTGGCAAGTGCCCACCGCGTTCGTGCTGTGAAAGGAGAACCCAGATGTCGTCCACCACGTTGTCCGCTGTTCCAACCGAGAGAAGTCTCGACTGGGTGCAGCGCCTCATCGGAATCGATACGACGAGTGCCGTGAGCAATCGACCGTTGATCGATCTCATCGCCGCGGAACTACGTCGCCACGGGGTCGAGCCGATACTCGTTTCCGACGACGAGGGTTCCAAGCTGAACCTGTTGGCAACATTCACGCCTCCTGACGGAAGCACTGCCGGTGGAGTGATGTTTTCCGGCCATACAGATGTAGTGCCGGTCGACGATCAAGACTGGAGCAGCCACCCTTTCACTCCCGAAATTCGCGACGGAAGTCTGTACGGACGCGGCACGTGCGACATGAAGTCGTTCATCGGGATCGTTGTCGCGGCGATCCCCGACATCGTTGCTCGGCCGCTGGCGAAGCCGATTCACTTTGCATTCTCCTACGACGAGGAAGTCGGCTGCATCGGTGCGGCCGGGTTGGTCGAGGAGGTTGTTTCCCGGAACCTGCGCCCTGATGTGTGCGTCGTCGGAGAGCCGTCGGAGATGCGGGTCATTCGCGCACACAAGTCGATGAACGTCATACGTGTTGATCTGCATGGTGTTTCGGCGCACTCGTCGCTTACTCCGCAAGGAGTCAACGCGATCGAATACGGCGCCGAGTTGATTCGATTCGTCAGAAGCGCGGCCGACGAGCTCCGTGCGTCCGGCCCGTACGACGACGCATTCGAAGTGGCCTGGACGACGTGCTCGGTCAATCTCGTATCCGGCGGGATCGCAGTGAACACTGTCCCCGAGGATTGCTCCATCACTTTCGAATTCAGGAGCATCAGCTCAGCTGGCGCCGCAGATTTGCTCGAACGCTTTGCCGCCGAGGCGAATCGGATCGAAAACCTGATGCAGGAAGAAAACCCGTCAGCCTCCGTGACGATGCACGTGTCGGCCTCGGTTCCTCCCCTGGAGACGGATGCGAATGCTTCGGCGGCCGCACTGGTCGAACAATGGGGTGGTCGGTCCTCGGACGAAAAGGTCGCGTACGCCACCGAGGCCGGGATGTTCGCGAGTATCGGTGTCCCCACTGTCGTGTGTGGGCCGGGAAGCATCACTCAGGCGCATGCACCTGACGAGTACGTGACACTTGACCAATTGGCACAGTGCGAGCAGTTCGTTCGGAACGTCATCGCTCACGCCCGCGCCTGACCCACCCTCACCCCCTAAGGAAAACCATGTCCACGGCAACTACGCCAACCTCCGGAGCAGTCACCCCGGAACGCCTGGCCGCTGCTCGCAAGGCGGTGATCAGCAGTTCGCTCGGCGCTGCGCTCGAATGGTTCGACGTCATCGTCTACGCATCATTTGCAGTGGTCATCGCCCATAACTTCTTTCCCGGCGGCGACAACACTCTCGGCTTGATACTGACGTTCGCGACGTTCGCGATCTCATACGTCATCCGGCCGCTTGGCGGGATGGTTCTCGGAAGCTATGCCGACCGTCGCGGGCGCAAGAACGCCTTGACGTTGACGATGATGCTGATGATGATCGGCACGCTCATCATGGCCGTGGCGCCGACGACCTCGATGATCGGGCCGTGGGCCGGCGTCGTCATCCTGGTTTCGCGACTCATTCAAGGATTCTCCGCAGGCGGTGAATTCGGTACTGCTACAACCTTCCTCGTGGAAACTGCACCGCACAAGAAGGCGTTCTACTCTTCCTGGCAGGTTGCCAGCCAGGGTGCTTCGGTTTTCCTGGCATCGTTGTTCGGATACGTGCTCAATACCCATCTCTCGCATGAAGCGCTTTACTCATGGGGCTGGCGCGTTCCGTTCTTCTTCGGCATCATCGTCGGGCCGGTCGGTCTCTACATCCGCGCCAAGCTCGATGAAACGGACGATTTCAAGACGAGCGTCCCGGAAAAGGCCCCGCTGAAGACGACGCTGACCAGGCATCTCGGCCGGGTGCTGACCGGCGCCGCAGTAGTCGGCGTCGCGACGATCTCGATCTACCTCATCTTGTACATGCCGACGTTTGCCGTGAAGAACCTCGGAGTATCCGCCTCTGCCGGCTACCTCGGCGGAATCGTCGCCGGACTGGTCACCTTGATCACCGTGCCGTTGATCGGTCATCTTGCAGACCGGGTCGGACCTGCGAGAGTTATGACCTGGGCCGCCGTTGCGGCAATCGTCCTGGCCTGGCCGCTCTTCAAACTGATGGTCGATCACCCCTCGACTCTGACGCTCGTCCTGGTTGTTTCGGCCCTGGGCGTCATCATGGCGTTTGCCTTCGGCCCGTTGCCTGCCTTGATGAGTTCGCTGTTCCCGGCGGAGATCCGGGCTACCGGGATGTCTTTGTCGTACAACCTCGGCGTGACCTTGCTCGGTGGAATCGCGCCGTTGGTCTTGACCTGGTTGATCAGTACAACAGGCTCGCTCGACGCTCCGAGCTACTACTACATGACGGTCGCAGTGCTCTCCCTCGGCGGGCTGTGGTCTGCCAGGACGCTTTTCAGTCAGAAGTGACGGCGGGGGAGCGCGGTAGCGATCATGCGACCGCGTCTCCCTCTGCCAGCGCGACAACGGTATCCGACCCGTGCCAGTCGGGGGCTTGGGTTCGCAGTAGAGCTGCCGGGGTCAGCGAAGAGATTCGGCGGCATTCACGCGTCAAGTGGGCCTGATCGCTGAATCCGCAGTGGGCTGCGGATTCAGCGAGGCCCAGTGCGGGTCGACTGCGAGCGAGCGCCATGAAACGCTGGAGGCGCAGGATCGAGCGCAGCGTTGCAGGGCCGTATCCGAAGGCGTCGTTGCATCGACGCTGGAGTTGGCGCGAAGTCAGTGCCGCCGCGTCGGCGAGAGTGCTGACATTCCACGAATGTTCGGACAGTGCGGTGCGGACGTGGTTGATCACCGGATCGTGACGGAAACTCGAACTTGCCCAACTCCGGACAGCGCTTTCGAGGATCGAGATTTGTTCGTGGTCTTCGGAATTTTCCAAGCGGTTCAACAGTATTCGTTCCGTGCGTGCGTCGGTTACAGCGCTGAGGTCAGCGCGAGAATCTCGAAGCTCGGACGCCGAGGTTCGCAACATCGGCGATGCCGATCCAGGGCGGAATCGAACACCCACGGAGCGTGTTCCGGGCGGAAGAGTGAATGACCATGCAGCGGTTTCGGGGCCACAGACGCGTATGCCGACGCCACGTATCCACAGCACGTCCATGCAAGCATCGGGCACGAGCAGGTGTTCACCTTCTGCGCACGCCGTCCAGCCACACACCAGGATGTCGGAGAGATCCGGGGCGACCGATTGTGGTGTGTACCAACCCATGACAAGAGCCTATCGAGCGCCACCGACACGAAGGCGAGTTCATTCGACCGGGCCGAAGCGATATCCGAACCCCCGGATGGTTTTGATGTACTTCGGTTTCGCGGGATTGGATTCGAGTTTGGATCGCAAGCTGAGAATGGTCGCGTCGACCACACGTGTCTTTTCGTGGTCGGAACCCCAGACGTTTCGGATCAGATGATCACGCGAGTACACGCGCCCAGGCTCGGTCGACAGTTCCAGGAGTACCCGCCATTCGGTCCGGCTGAGGACGAGCAGCTTTCCGCCCATCGTCGCCGTCATTGCACGTCGATCGAGGAGCAGGTCACCGTGACGTTGGTGTTTTCCGGCGGCGGGATGCGCGGTTTCACGAAGGATCGCGGTGACCCGAAGATCGAGCGCGTGAGAATCGATCGGGTTCAGTACGAAGTCCGAGACAGCGCCATGTGGTGCTTCGTCGATGTCCTCGTGGGTATCCACCAACATCATGATCGGCATCGAACTGCGCAAGCGGATCTGTCGTGCAATCTCGTAGCCGTCGATGTCCGGCAACAAGAGATCGATCACGGCGATATCGAAACTGTCGGTGTCCAGGTCGTCGAGTAGGCGGCGCCCGGTGCGGACGAGCTGTGTTTGATGACCAAAATGTACTAATTCGGCCCCGAGTGTCTGGGCAAGCTCCGAACGGTCGGTAGCTGCAAGTATCAAGCTCACGTGAAATCCTCCCCCCGAAGGTGTTACTAGTCGTAACAGCTTGCATTCTGGCAGATCATCCACCGCATGGCCACAACAAGGTGGCTGATCAAAAGTTGAGGGAACCTGGGGCGTTCGTCGCTAGACTTCTTTCATGGGCACTCTGTTCGCGTTGACGCTGCCAGGCTTGCTCGTGCTGCTGGTCCTGTTCGCGTTCGCCGAGACTCTCTGGAACCGGCTCACCGGTGGCCGGGCCCTGCCGTGGACCAGGGGGCGCACGACTCGTCCGGTCTCGGCGGCGGGCTTCGAAGAGGTTGCTGCCCTGTTTCAGGGGTCCAAGCATCATGAATTCGAACAGCGGCAGAGCGCGTTGATGCATCGTGAGGACGGAACCGACGGTGACCCGCCGTGGGTGTCCGTCGATCCGGAAGCTAACAAGGTCGTTCTCCGTCGACGGAGTTGACAGTCGCCAACAGTCGACGGAGTTGACAGTCGGGCTCAGGCTCAGGCCCAGTGGCTGGGACGGGTCAGTGAATCGGGAAGTGTGGTAGCCGAATCGCCAACCGCCGCGTTGATCTGGAACTGAGTGAGAAAGATACTGCCGCGGAGTTTTGCGTCGCGAATATCGGTGCCGCGCAAGTCTGCACCGATCAGATCGGCGCGATCGAGTTCGCAGTCGCGGAGGTCTGCACCGATCAGATAACTCCCGCGAAAGTTGGCCCCACGTAGGTCGGAACCACGAAATTTGGCTCCGATGAGGTCTGCGCCGCGGTGGTCGAGTTTGCGACCCTTCTTGCCCGAGACAGGTGAGCGGACAAGGTCACTCGTCTGCAAGAGCAGTGTGTTGACTGCCGCTCGGTGCGCTGAGACGTCGACGGCTTGAATCTGCGAAGGCGTGCCGTTGGTCAGGCTTTCCGTCTCTGCGAGTGCAGCGTCGAGTTCCTTTCGTATCGAGTGGGTTTGCTTCAGCGAGCGGGCTTCGACGAGATACCAGAGCAGTTCGTGCAACTGGCGTACGACAGGAAACGTTTCGAACATGTCTGACGCGGTCTCCGGGGCATCATGCCAGCTGATGCCGTCGTAGGTCTGCTGTGAAACCTTCTGTCCCGCACCGAAACAGTCGTACACGGTGCAACCGGTGAAGCCCTTCTTTCGCAATCCGGTGTGAATGCCGCAACGGAAATCCTGCTGCAGGTTCTTGCAGGGGTCGCCGGCATTCTTGTTGGTCGCGAAGTCGGAGGACTTGGAAAAGGGGAGTGCGACGCAGCACAGGCCGAAGCAACTGCTGCAATCCGCGAGCAGATTGGTCTGGCCGGCAAGCACGCGTACTCCCGATGGTTGGGTTGGACGGAAAGTGTGTCTTCGGGTTCGTGAGTCTGTCAAACGAAAATTTTGTAGATCTGAAACAGTCGATGCGCTGCTACGCTGCTTTTTCGCGTGTCGATTCGAAGCCGGGGGGCTTGGGTGGGGAACGAAGTACTGCAAGCGGGCGGCGGTTGGATTCGGGGCAAAAGGCGTTGGAAAGGCCGGAAATTTCGGGTCGACTTCGGTGATGGCCTGGTGTGGATATGATGCGCCGCAAACGATTCCACAAGCAGGGCTCGACGGGTACGCCGACGGCGGCGCGGGATCGCTGGATCGATTCCAAGACGGACTGCGTGCATCCCACGACGGCACGCATTAATGCAACACGGTCATCGGACACATTTACGGATCGACCGTGATCGGCGCTGCGGCGCCTCGGACGGACGATCAATGGACGCGAATGATCTGTTCTTCGTGGGAAGCCCCGGAACATGTCGGTGGCCACGTGTACGCCGCCGCCGCGGCAAATGATCCGGTTCCGATGATCGGGGACGTGTTCGGCGGTCTCTCGCATGGCGCGAACCCCGCGAACGATCTTCCGCTGATCGGATTCGGTGCCACTGTCATCGAGTCCGCACCCGGAACCGGGATCGACGCGGGTCTGTTGGGCGAGCTCCCCAGCCCAGTCGCACACAGCGAGTATTGGGAACGCACCAACCCGGCTCTTGCCGGGATGGGCCACGTGATCGCCGGACTAGGAGCGCCATGACCAACGCAACGCGACGCCGTAAAGCACTCGGCATGAGCAGTATCGCGGTGGCAATCCTGCTGTCGGCGTGTACGACCCTGCTGTCTGCGTGTACGACGACGGAGAACGGGAAAGTGATGGAAGCCAACTTGAATCTGACCCTCATGCAGGCACAGGCCAAGGTGATCGAATACATGACGGACACGATCACGGTACTGCCGCCGGGCGCCTACTTGACGCGGTATTCCGAACTGAACCAGAAGGTCACCCTCGATCCGGGTGGCACCGTCCCGTGCAATGACAGCAATCTGTCGAAGGACACATCCGTGGACTACGGCGTGACGTACTTCCTCACCTCAACTGAAACCGCCGACATCCCAGGTTTCGGTGATCCGATTCGCAATCTGTGGACTGAGCGCGGCTGGAAGTTTCGAACGTACGACTCCGCTGGGGACTCGACGAGCACCGAGACAATCTTGCCGGATGGATATCGAATGGTTCTGGAGGAGTACGCGCGGGGAGCAAGTTTGACCGGGTCGTCGCCGTGTTTCCCCCGACCCGATGCATCGGATCGTCCGAACGCGCCCGTGCAGATCGATCAACCTTGACCGGGCCCGCGTCCTCGTTTCCCGAGTTGACTGTCCTCGCTCGCCGAGTCGACGCCGAGGTCGGGAAGGTTCGCGCCCGCGCAGATGCTGGAGGTGGTGCAGTCAGCGTCGAGGTCGACGCGTACGGCGCGATCACTGACTTGCAACTCACCGAGAGCGGTCTCCGGGCCGGCGGGGCTGCGCTCTCCGCCTCGATCGCAGTGGCCCACCGAACCGCTTCTGCGTCAGCAGCGTCTGCCGCGCAAGAACTACGCGCCCCACTCCTCCGTGACCCTCGCGTCGCCACGGCAATGAATGCTTTCAATGCAGTGGACGCGTTCGATCAGGCGCCGGCCGCACCTGAACCTCACGTGGTGAAACGAGCCGACCGCGCGTCAGTCGACGACGACCTACCCTTCGACGGCGGTTCGTTCATGCGACGTGCCTGAGCCCGGGCAAAAAGAACCCCTGCGAACCGCTTCTCAGCAGTTCACAGGGGTTCCTTTGGCGGAGGATAGGGGATTTGAACCCCTGAGGGCGTTAACCCAACCCGCGTTCCAGGCGAGCGCCATAGGCCACTAGGCGAATCCTCCGTGGAGCAGCATACCCAATTGCAGGCGTGAAGCGTTAAACGGGTACCTGACCTGCGAAGAACCGGTGGATCTCAGGGTTTGCATCTCCACCCCGGTAGGTGGTGTGCAGCGGCCGACGAAAGCCGTCTACACTGTTCATTGGATCCCGCGCGGCGCGCATCCTGTGAACTCCCCCAGGGCCGGAAGGCAGCAAGGGTCAACGGGCTCTGCCGGGTGCGCGGGGTCCTCTATTTTTTCACATACCCGACCCCGCCTCGTCGGTGAAAGGCCGCTCCGGATGCCTATCCAAACCCAGATCGGGTTGATGAGCCATGAAGAACTCACCTCCGAGCATGAGAGCCAGAGCGCGAAGTACACGCAGCTCCAGGCGCAGAAGCTCGCACTCGATCTGACCCGCGGTAAGCCTTCCCCGGAACAACTCGACCTTTCCGCAGAGCTGCTGACGCTGCCCGGCGACGGTGACTTCCGTGACGGAAGCGGCACCGACTGCCGCAACTACGGTGGACTCACCGGTCTGCCGGAACTGCGCGCCATCTTCGGTGAGCTGCTGGGTATCCCCGTTGCGAACCTTCTCGCCGGCAACAACGCGAGCCTCGAGATCATGCACGACAACGTCGTGTTCTCACTGCTGCACGGCACTCCGGATTCGGCCCGGCCGTGGGCACAGGAAGAGAAGATCAAGTTTCTCTGCCCCGCACCTGGCTACGACCGCCACTTCGCGATCACCGAGTCCCTCGGCATCGAGATGATTGCGGTGCCGATGAACCACGACGGCCCGGATGTCGTCAAGATCGCCGAACTTGTTGCGTCAGATCCGCAGATCAAGGGCATGTGGGCGGTTCCGGTCTACGCGAACCCCACCGGTGCCGTGTACTCCGAAGAAATTGTCCGGACGCTCGCGTCGATGCCGACGGCCGCGCCGGACTTCCGCCTGTACTGGGACAACGCGTATGCCGTGCATCCACTTGTCGGCGAGACTGCGCCTTCCTACGACATTCTCTCGATGGCAGCGGAGGCCGGTCACCCCAACCGTCCGCTCGTGTTCGCGTCGACGTCCAAGATCACTTTCGCCGGCGCCGGTGTGAGCTTCTTCGGTAGCTCGGCGGAAAACCTTGCCTGGTACCAGAAGTTCCTGGGTAAGAAGAGCATCGGACCTGACAAGGTCAATCAGCTTCGCCACCTGCGTTTCTTCGGCAATGCCGACGGCGTTCGTGCGCACATGGAGAAGCATCGCGCGTTCCTCGCGCCCAAGTTCGAGCTCGTACTGCGGATCCTCGAGGATCGTCTCGGTGCTTCGAAGGTCGCGTCCTGGACCGAGCCGAAGGGCGGATACTTCATCAGCCTCGACGTGGTCGACGGCACGGCCAAGCGGGTCATCGAACTGGCGAAGAACGCGGGTATCGCGCTCACCGCTGCCGGATCGGCTTTCCCGTACAGCACGGATCCGGATGACCGGAACATCCGGTTGGCCCCGAGCTTCCCGTCCACGGCTGAACTCGAAGTTGCCATGGACGGCGTGGCGACGTGTGTCCTGCTCGCAGCCACCGAATCGCGTCTCTCCGAGATCTGAGTTCTCGAAGCGGCGTGCCCGGTCGGTACTTTTCGGTCTCGTCTTGTACCGTTCGGAGCATCAATTCCCGACGTAGGGTGTAATCCCGGAGGTTGTAGTGACGGGCGCGATCAACGCTTCGGATGATTCGAGCTTGGACGCCGAATCTAAGTGTTCGGAATCGGTAGTACCAGTAGCGGTCGTGCCGACCGAGGTTCCGCAGCGGCGTCTCCGCGTCGGCGTCTTCGGTTTCGTCGTTCTGTCCGTACTCGCAATCGCGTCGGTCCTGATGGTCCTGTACGGCGTTCCGATGGATGCGAACTACTGGGGAATCTTCCACAACTTCCTCGATCTCGACGTTTACCGCCACGGTGGGAGTTTCGTCGTCCAGAGACTTCCGCTGTACGACGGTCCGGTCCTGCAGGGAATGATGTTCACGTACACACCGTTTGCAGGAATCCTGTTCACGGTGTGGGCGGTGCTTACGTTTCAACAGGCGATTGTCGTGTGGTCGGGTCTCAATGTTGTAGCGCTTTTCGCGGTGGTCGTGTTGTGCTGGAAGTACCTCGGCTATCGGCTCGACGTGAAGGCATACGCGGTGAGCGCGCTGGCCACCACGATTTTTCTGTTCATGGAACCGGTACGTACGACGCTCTGGCTCGGGCAGATCAACATCTTCCTGTTGCTCTTGATCGTGTGGGACCTCGGGCGGGACGAGAATAGTCGCCTCCGGGGAATCGGAGCAGGCATTGCCGCGGGTGTGAAGCTGACTCCGGCTTTCTTCTGGGCGTACCTCTTCATCACTCGTCAATGGCGTGCGTTGGTGACGGCAGTCGTGACGTTTGCAGCGACCGTCGCCCTCGGCTTCATCGTCATGTACCACGATGCGTACACGTACTGGACTGGCACTCTCGTCGACAGTGAACGCGTCGGACCGACGGACGCACCGAGTAATCAATCAGTTTCGGGTTTGATCGCTCAACTCACCCACACACCGACTCCGTCACGACTGTTGGTTCTCGCGTGCAGTGCAGTCGCCGCGTGCCTCGGGCTGGGGGCAGCGTGGGTCGCTTACCGCCATGGTCAGAAATTGCTGGGGCTCACCATGACTGGGTTGACCGCGACCACTGTCTCGCCGTTCTCATGGGGTCATCACTGGGTGTGGTTCGTTCCGTTGGTCGTCCTCGCAGCTCACTACGCGATGGTGTCGAAGAAACGCTGGGCGTGGGTGGCGCCGTTCGTTTTCCTGCTCCCGGTCTTGAACTGGTCCCACACCTGGTGGGTGCCCGCAGACATTCCGGGCACGGATCGCTTTGTGGGCATGGGCTTGTTCATGTTCGTGCCACCCGAGTATCTGCGGATTCCGACCGTCGGCGTCTACCTCTGGGTCTTCACGCTTGCCGCGGTCTCGACGTTGGTTCTGTTCGGCTGGAAGAAGTGGAAGATTCCGGCTCCGGATGCGTCGGCGCCGGTCGCAACTGCCGCCTGACGTGGCAGTATCGGACTCATGGCACTTCAACTGAACCTTGTCGGTGACCCCGAAGCTGATGCCCTCCTGGCCGAGGACCCGTTGGCGTTGTTGATCGGAATGCTTCTCGATCAACAGGTTCCGATGGAAACGGCCTTCCTCGGTCCGAAGAAGCTGGCGGATCGGCTCAGCGGTATCGACGTCAGGCGTATCGCCGACATGGACACCGACGAGTTCATCGCCATCTGTGCCGAGCCTCCGGCTGTACACCGATTCCCCAAGTCGATGGGCGAGCGTATCCAGCTCATGTGCCAGTTCATCGTCGAGAACTACGACGGCGACACCGCGGCGATCTGGACTTCGGGAAATCCCGACGGCAAGGAAGTGCTGAAGCGGCTCAAAGCCCTACCCGGTTACGGGGATCAGAAAGCCCGGATCTTCCTGGCGTTGCTCGGAAAACAGATCGGCGTCGAGCCGAAAGGTTGGCGCCAAGCGGCCGGCGACTACGGGCTCGAGGGGTCGAGGCGCTCGATTGCAGACGTGGTCGACGAACAGTCTTTGCTCGAGGTCCGCGAGTTCAAGAAGGCCGCAAAGGCGGCAGCGAAGGCCGACAAGAAGTAGCCGCTTTCAGGATTTCCGGGACCCGCTGGCACGCACTACTTTCATCAGGTCGCCTGCGGGGCCCTCGAGCTGACGCGGCGGGCGCCACACTGCACGCAGGGATCGGTCGAGTTCCAAGCCTTCGACGGCTACGACCCGAAGTTCTCCCTGCTTCACCTGGTCCTCGACGGCCAGCGTGCTCAGTACCGCCGGGCCGACGCCACCGAGCACGCTGGTTCGAATCGCGGCCGAACTACCCAGTTCCAACAACGGTGCACCGCGCTCGTATTCGTGTAACGCCAGGTCGAGAGTCGTTCTGGTTCCCGATCCGGGCTCACGCACCAGCAGCGGTGTCGCTGCCAGTTCGGCGACGGTCAGCGGCTTTCGTCGACGCGCCCATGGATGATCCGGATGAACGACCACGACCAGCGAGTCACGCGCGACGGTGACGCTGGGCAGGCTCTTCGGAACGGTCGGTGACTCGACGAATCCTAGGTCACACATTCCTACTTCGACGGCTTCGAGTACGCGTGTCGAGTTGTAGACCTGAAGGTGGACGGTGACACCAGGATGCAGTGATCGAAAGACGCCGAGCCAGGCCGGGATCAGATGTTCGGCGACGGTCATGCTGGCACACACGGTCAATTCCGCGGATCGTTCGGTCCGCATCCCTTCGGCGACGTCGAGAAGCTGCCTCGAGTTGGCGAGGACGCGGCGCGCCCAGTGGACGATGACGGTCCCCTGCGGAGTCAAAGTCGCCCCCGTCGACCTTCGGTGTATGAGTGGCATCCCGAGCTGCCGCTCGAGGGCTTTGACGGCGCGGCTGGCATTCGGTTGTGCGATGTGAGCCAGACGGCTTGCAGCACTGAGGCTTCCGTGGTCATCGATGCCGACGAGTAGCTCGAGTGTGGTGAGGTCGGGCCACCTTCTGGTCATGCAGACAGGCTATACCCAGCATCTATTCCATATCGATCTGATATGTCGTGATGGTAGAAATCGCCCTACCGGAGCGATGGTGGCTCAAGGACGCTGGATGAGTGAACCGTGATGTGAAGTCCGTGGCCGAGAAACCCGCAGTCGCCCCTTCGTCAGAAGTACGACGGTGGTCGAGCGTCGCTGCATTGATGCCCGGAGTTGCGTTGTGCGCCTTGGGTGCCACGGTCGCGCTGATAGCCGGTCAGTTCACCTCCGCCGTGAGTCCGTTACTGATTGCGATAGTGGCGGGTGCGGTGTTGGCGAATACCGTCTCTTTGCCGGCGAAATTCCAACCTGGCCTGGCATTCTCGGCGAAACGGCTACTTCGGGTGGGTATCGCTCTGCTCGGGCTGCAATTGATGTTCTCCGACATCGTCGGTTTGGGTTGGGGAGTGATCGCCGTTGTGGTGGCGATAGTGTTCCTCGGTATCGCCGGGACCATGTATGCCGGAAAGCTTCTGGGATTGAGTTGGTCGCAGAGGATTCTGATTGCCTGCGGCTTCTCGATCTGTGGAGCTGCCGCTGTGGCTGCTGCGGACGGTGTGGTGAATGCACGAGAGGAAGAGTTGCTGACCGCTGTAGCGCTGGTGGTGATCTTCGGAACTCTGATGATTCCGACGATCCCCTTGCTGGCCGATGCTTTCGGTATGAACGAGATCGAGGCGGGCATGTGGGCCGGTGGGTCGATCCACGAAGTGGCACAAGTAGTGGCTGCCGGCAGCGCTCTCGGCGCCACCGCGTTGGGTGTCGCGACCGTGGTGAAACTTGCGCGCGTATTGATGTTGGCGCCGGTCATGGCGTTTCTGAGCATTCGGCAACGCACGATGGTCGACAACACCGCCACCAAGCGGCCCCCGCTGATTCCGTTGTTCGTCGTGGCATTCATCGGCTGCATGGGTTTGCGCTCCACCGGAATGTTGCCGAATGAGCTTCTCGGATTGGCGAAGACCGTGCAGACGGCGCTGTTGGCTGCTGCGATGTTCGCTCTCGGGCTGGGGGTGCGGCTGAGCGTCATTCGTGGAGTGGGCGCACGACCATTCGTTCTGGCCGCGATTTCCACCGTGTGGGTGGCGACGATCGCCTACGTCGGAGTCGTGCTGGTCAGCTGATCGAGCGTTGAGTCCGCCATGCGCTCGGGCTCGTCGAGAACTGAGTGCGAAACCAGCGCGAGAAACTACCCTGCGTCGAAAACCCCAGGTGCACCGCCACTTCGGTCAATGAATAGCGAGGGTTGGCGACAAATCGTTCCGCGAGGGTGCTTCGGACCGAATTGAGAACGGCCGTGAACGTATCTCCGGATTCGGCGAGATGACGGTGCAGTGTCCGCCGGTCGAACCCGAGGCTTCGTGCCACCTGCTCGACAGAGCAGCGGCCGGTCGGAAGCAGAACTTCGATCAATTCCTTGGTTCGGCTGAGGGTGTCGGAGGTTTCCGATGCGGGAAGTGAGTCGAGGAACTGGCGAGCGTACGGCCGGAGCAACTCGTCGGAGAGTTGGTTTGCCGCATCCAGGTCGGCGGCGAAGAAAACGATTCCGGTGAATTCGTGATCGAATTCCACGGTGTCGCCGAGGATTCGTCGATGCGTGCTCGTATCTTTCGGGGCATTGTGCGTGAATCCCACGCTGACCGGATGCCATCGAGAACCCAGGAAACTTCGCAGGATCTGCAGCGTCGCGCCGACTGCGAGTTCGACGCTCTGTCTGGTGTCGACCGGTTCGCCGACCTCGAGCGAGATTCGCAGGGTGGCGAGTCCGTTGACCTCGTTCAATCGGATGCGCAATGACTCGTTGTACGTGTGCTCGTATCGCATCAATACGTCGAGCGCGCTCCTGACGTCTGGTTCTTCCCTGATGACCAAGCTGAGGGGACCGAGATTGGACAGTCGACGCAGGCCGGCGAGTAGAAGCCCGAAGTCTTCGTGTCCGGACTCCGCTGCCGATCGCTCCAGGAGCGATGCGATGGAGGCGGCCGGTACCCATTGGTCGGGGTTCGCCAGGCTTGCCGGGCTCAGGCCGACACTTCTCATGAGGGCCACAGCGTCCACGTCCACTGTTCGGCACAGGTCGACGTATCGGTTCAGTGACGCGTAGCGGGCGAGTGGCTTCATAGGGCCCCCTTTACTCGATGTCCCGAAATGTTGTGTTGTGTGTCTCGTCAAGTTAAGCATGTGAGCCGGATCTCACATAGTTTTGTTCACATCAGTTCGGCACGACCGCGAAGTCGAGCACCGACTTCTGGAAGTTGTTGCGTACGAATACAGCTCGACCGTAATCGAGTCGAGCCCGCCCACAGAATTGGAGAGCATTGATGGCAAACGCCATTCGGTTCCATGAGATCGGCACACCGTCCGTCATGCGTTGGGAAGAGATCGAGGTAGGACGACCGGGTACCGGAGAGGTTCGGGTTCGTCATGAAGCGGTGGGGTTGAACTTCGCCGACACCTACTTTCGAAGTGGCCTCTATCCTGCGCAATTGCCTGCCGGGATGGGCGTTGAGGGCGCCGGTGTGGTCGAAGAGATCGGCGAGGGAGTAGTCGATTTTGCAGTGGGGGACCGCGTGACCTACACCGGCAGTCCGCTGGGTGCGTACGCCACCGAGCGGATCATGGCGTCGTCCGACCTGATCGCGCTACCCGACGGCATTGCCTTCGACACCGCGGCCGCCATGACCATGCGAGGACTGACTGCCGCCTACCTTCTGCGTCGCATCTACCCGTTGAAAGCGGGAGACACCGTGTTGCTGCATGCTGCGGCGGGCGGGGTTGGACTGATCTTCACCCAGTGGGCAAAACTGTTGGGAATCAAAGTGATCGGAACGGTGTCGAGCGACGAGAAGGCGAGCGTTGCCCGTGCTCACGGGTGCGATGAAGTCGTCATCTACACCCGCGAGGACGTCGTAGCGCGTGTCAAGGAGATCACCGGGGGCGTCGGCGTGCCGGTTGTCTACGACAGTATCGGGCAATCCACGTTCGACATCTCTCTCGATTGCCTTGCCAGGCGCGGGCTGCTGGTGTGCTTCGGAACGGCGTCCGGGCCGACTCCGCCGATTCAGGCAATGCAGTTGGCCGTCAAGGGATCTCTCTTCCTCACACGTCCGGCACTTGCCGATTACATCGCGGATCCCGAGGAACGTGCCGAATTGGCGGGCGAACTGTTCTCACACGTCGAATCCGGGCGAATCAAGATCGAGATCAACCAGCGATACCCCCTCGAAGATGCGGTGCGTGCGCACCACGACATGGAGTCCGGTCGCAGTATCGGTTCCTCCGTCTTCTCCGTCTGAACCGAAACAGCACTTCCCAGAGGAATTGTCATGACCAACACCGCAACGTTGACAGAAAACCTTCCCTCGTCGACCAGCACGATCCGCGTCGAGAAATTGACCTGTTCGATCGGGGCAGAGTTGTCCGGGGTGGATCTCGGCGAGGTCGCGCGAGATGCTGCACTCTTTGCCCAGATCAAGGGATTGCTGCTCGAGCACAAGGTTCTGTTCTTTCGCGACCAGAACTTCTCCAGAGCCGAGCACGTAGAGCTTGCCCAGCGATTCGGTGAGCTCGAGGATCATCCGGCCCTGGGCAGCGACCCCGACCACCCGGGCCTGGTCCGCATCTACAAAGACCTGGACAGCCCGCCGGAGCATTTCGAGAATGCGTATCACTGCGACGCCACCTGGCGCGTGAACCCTCCCATGGGATGTGTATTGCGTTGTGTGGAAACACCTCCGGTCGGCGGCGACACGATTTGGGTGAACATGGCACTCGCCTACGAGAATCTGCCGGCGCGGGTCAAGGAGCAGATCAAGGATCTGCGTGCCAGGCACAGTATCGAGTCGACCTTCGGCGCTCGGATGCCGATCGATCAGCGGCACCAGCTGAAGGAACGCTTTCCCGACGCCGAACATCCCGTGGTACGAACACATCCGGAGACCGGCGAGAAGATTCTTTTCGTCAATTCGTTCGCCACACACCTCGTGAACTATCACACGCCCGAGAACGTCCGCTACGGAATCGATTACGCCCCCGGCGCCGGGAATTTGCTCACTTACCTGGCGAGCCAGGCTCAGATTCCCGAGTACCAGGTTCGGTGGCGCTGGACCGAGAACAGCGTCGCGATCTGGGACAACCGTTCGACACAGCATTACGCGGTGCAGGACTACTGGCCCGCGGTTCGAAAGATGGAACGCGCCGGAATCATCGGCGACGCACCGTTCTGATCCCTCTTCCCAGCCCCGAAGATAATTCATTCACTCGATCGGAGTCACACTATGCATTTCCACGACGATTCACTGTTCCCCGAAACCCAGGACAAGCTTGTCATCACCGTCGCTCCCTACGGACCGGAGTGGGAGCCGGACGATTTTGCAGAAGACCTCCCGCTGTCGATGGACGAGCACGTCCAGCAAGCCGTCGACTGCTTCAACGCCGGTGCCACCGTTCTCCACATCCACGTGCGTGAACTCGACGGCAAGGGCTCGAAGCGACTGTCGAAGTTCAACGAGCTTCTCGGCCGCTTGCGTGAGGCCGTTCCCGAGATGATTCTGCAGGTCGGCGGCTCGATTTCGTTTGCCCCGGAGGGGGAAGGCGCCGATGCGAAGTGGTTGTCCGACGACGTGCGTCACATGCTTGCGGAATTGGAGCCGGCTCCCGATCAGGTGACGATCGCGATCAACACCAGCCAGATGAACATCATGGAACTGATGACCGACGACGACATCGCGGGTACGTCGATGCAGCGTCCGGAATTGGCGGACACGTATCGGGAAATGACTGTGCCCGCCGGTCCGGAGTGGGTGGCAGAGCACCTGCGCCGGTTGCAGGCCGCCGGAATCCAGCCGCATTTCCAGTTGTCCAGTATCCCGCAGCTCGAAACGGTGGAGCGGTTGATCCGACGCGGCATCTACACCGGCCCGGTCAACCTCACATGGGTGGCAATCGGCGGCGGCTTCGACGGCCCCAACCCGTACAACATGATGAACTTCGTCCAGCGTGTTCCCGACGGTGCGTGCCTGACGCTGGAAACGCTGATGCGTAGCGTCCTGCCGGTGAACACGATGGCCATCGCGATGGGCTTGCACGCTCGTTGCGGCAACGAGGACACCATCTGGGGCCGCAAGGGCGAGAAGATGACGTCGGTGCAGCAGATCGAGCAGTTGGTGCGCATTGCAGGCGAATTGGGCCGCGAGGTGGCTACCGCGAAGGAAGCTCGGGACATCTACCGGATCGGTGAGACGTATGCCGACACCGACGAGACGTTGGCGAAGCTGGGTTACGCGCCCAACCGCCGTATCGGCCAGCTGGGATTCACGCAGCACGCCTGAGTTCACACCCTCTCGTACAACAGTTCCGGGGGTACGAACCGCGACGGTTCGTACCCCCGAATCCCCCCGTCTACCTCGAGTACTTCTAGGAGAGTCATGGGACTGCAAGCTCCCGCCACGCCACGTGTGGACACCGCGCTCGGAATGGGCGGACGACGAAAGTTATACCCGTGGATCGTTTTCGCCCTGGCTTTCGGTCTTCTGCTCTCTGACTACATGTCGAGGCAGGTGCTCAGTGCAGTCTTCCCGATCCTGAAAGCGGACTGGGATCTCTCCGATTCGCACCTCGCCTCCCTGAGCAGCGTGGTGGCGTTGATGGTCGGGCTGTTGACGTTCCCGTTGTCGCTGCTCGCGGACCGCTGGGGCCGCGTCAAGAGCTTGATCTTGATGGCGGTGTTGTGGAGTGTCGCGACGTTGCTGTGCGCAATCGCTCAGACCTACGAACAGATGTTGGGCGCCCGGTTCCTGGTCGGTGTCGGTGAAGCGGCGTACGGCAGCGTGGGTATCGCCGTGGTCCTCAGTGTGTTTGCGCCCCGCGTGCACGCAGCTCTTGCCGGTGCCTTCATGGCCGGTGGATCGTTCGGTTCGGTCATCGGTGTGGCAATCGGTGGGTTCATCGCAGTCCAGTTCAGTTGGCGGTGGTCTTTTGCCGCCATGGCAATCTTCGGTCTGATTCTGGTCGCGCTGTTCCGTGCCCTCGTCACCGAGAAGAAGCTCACCGCTTACGCCGTCGAGGCCGCGCCGGATGCCGCCGGGGAAGCGGTGAGACACGACGGTTTTCGTGCGCCGGTGTCCTCGCTGTTCACCAATCCCGCCGTGTTATTCGCCTACATCGGTGGTGGTCTCCAGATGTTCACCGCCGCTGTACTTCTGGCGTGGTTGCCGAGCTTCTTCAATCGCTACTACGATTTGGCCCCGGACAAGGCCGGCGTCACAGCTTCCGTATTCGTCCTCCTGGTCGGAAGCGGGATGGTGGTCTGTGGTTTCATCACAGATAGATTCAGCCGCGACGATTCGGCGCGAAAATGGACTACCGCCATCGTTTACTGCGCCATCTCGTTGGTGACGCTGAGCATCGGGCTCCGGTTGGGCACGGGGACAGCACAACTCGTGTTGCTCGGTATCGGTGCATTCTTCTCCGCCGGTTCGTCGGGGCCGACGGCAGCTATGGTCGCGAACCTTACCCATCACTCGATTCGAGCGTCGGCCATGGGAACGCTCACCGTTGCCAACAACCTTCTTGGGCTGGCGCTCGGCCCCTTCGTGGTCGGCATCCTCGCCGATCACCTGGGTCTTCTCGGCGCTCTACAGCTTTCGCCCTTCGTCTATGTCGTCGCGGCCCTCGCGTTGGTAGCCGGCAAGCGTGCCTATCCCGCCGGGATGAGGCGGCTGGCTACGTTGCAGAATCGGCCCGAGATCCCCGGCGCCACTGAAGTAGCAGAAGTTCGGAGTTCCTGATGGATGAATCACCCACGGTAGTAATAGTTCCCGGCCTGCGCGATCATGTCGAGGATCATTGGCAGACTCACCTCGCCCGCAGGCTCGACAACGTTCTGACGGTTCCTCCCCTCGAGACCGACAAGCTCAGTCGTGATGCCAGGGTTGCGGCATTGGACGAGGTGTTGACAAGTGTTTCCAGCCCGGTGGTCCTGGTCGCGCACAGCGCCGGAGTCATGACAGTTGCCCACTGGGCGAGGGCGCATCATCGAGATGTGGCCGGCGCACTTCTGGTCACGCCGGCGGATCTCGAACTTCCTCTACCCGAGTCCTATCCGTCTCTCGAAGAGCTCGATCGGAACGGGTGGCTACCGATACCGCGTCAGCGTCTGCCGTTTCCGAGCACGGTCGCGGCGAGTCGGAACGACCCGCTCGCCGGATATCGCCGAGTTGTGGGTTTGGCTGAAGGATGGGGGAGTCGGTTGCTGGATCTGGGTGAGGTCGGACATCTCAATCCGGCGTCCGGATACGGGTATTGGCCGCGGGCGGAATCATTGGTGTGGGAACTGCTCGAGTCGGTGTCGCACGCCGCCTCGTCTCGTACCACGGATTCCGAGTCGCAGGAGGAACACAGTCATGCTTGATCTTGCTGCTCTGCTGGAAGATTCGGCCCGGCGATACCCGGAACGGGATGCGCTGGTTCTCGGAGAAGCGAGGCTGACGTATGCGCAGTTCGACGCGTACGCGAATCGCATCGCCCATCTGCTCGTCTCGCGGGGTGTCGAGCCAGGTGACAAGGTGGCGTTGTCCTGCCCGAACGTTCTCGAGTTCCCGATCGTCTACTACGGCATTCTCAAGGCCGGTGGCGTCGTCGTTCCTCTGAACATCCTGCTCAAGGGGCGCGAAATTGCCTATCACCTGGCTGATTCGGAAGCGAAGCTGTACTTCTGTTTCGAGGGAAGTCCCGAATTACCGATCGCCGAGTACGCCATCGCCGGGTTCGAGCAGAGCGAGACCTGTTCGGCCTTGATCGTGATCAGCACCGAGCCGGGTGCACCGTCGTCGATCCTCGGAGTCGAGACTCTAGGCGAAGCACTGGCATCCGTGTCCGGCACGGAAACGCCTGCAGTCGCGGTTGTTCGTGAATCGACGGACACCGCGGTCATCCTCTACACCAGCGGCACGACCGGAAAGCCCAAGGGCGCCGAACTCACTCACTGCAACATGGTCTTGAATGCACTGTCGACCAACCGGTTGTTCGAGAGCGTTCCGTCCATGCATGAGCGTTATCTCCTGACTTTGCCGTTGTTCCACTCGTTCGGCCAGACAGTGACCATGAATGCGGGAATCTGCGTCGGTGCCACCTTGATGTTGATGCCGCGCTTCGATGCGACCGCGGCACTCGAGATCATGGAACGCGA
Source organism: Rhodococcus sp. IEGM 1241 (assembly GCF_033142365.1). Classification (NCBI taxonomy): domain Bacteria; kingdom Bacillati; phylum Actinomycetota; class Actinomycetes; order Mycobacteriales; family Nocardiaceae; genus Rhodococcus; species Rhodococcus sp. IEGM 1241. The sequence continues at coordinate 146,720 of NZ_JAWLSE010000006.1, read as the reverse complement.
AAAGATCTCGGTCTTCGCGGGCGTCCCGACCATGTATTGGGGACTGCTCGGCGTGCTGGAGGAGGTAGTGAAATCCGGGGTGGATGTCGAGAACGTTGCACAGAACATGCGGTGCGCGATCTCCGGTGGTGCAGCGCTTCCCGTCGAAATCTTGACACAGTTCAGGGAACGCTTCGGTGTTCAGATCCTCGAAGGGTACGGGTTGTCCGAGACCTCTCCGTTGGCCTTGTTCAGTGCCCCGGAGAGCGACCCCCGGCCCGGTTCGATCGGCGTGCCGATCTGGGGCGTCGAAGCGCGGCTTGTCGATGACTCTTGGCGTACGATCACCGGCCCCGATGAAGTGGGAGAGTTGGCCATTCGCGGGCACAACGTCATGAAGGGCTATTTCAACCGACCCGAGGCGACGGCGGAAGTAATGTGCGACGGATGGTTTCGCACCGGGGATCTGGCACGGGTCGATACCGACGGAAATTACTACATCGTCGACCGCGCGAAGGACATGATCGTGCGGGGCGGATTCAACGTCTACCCACGCGAAATCGAAGAGGTTCTGCTCACCCACCCAGCCGTCTCACTCGTCGCTGTCGTCGGGGTGCCGGACACGAGCCTCGGCGAAGAAGTTGTCGCCTACGTGATCCGAGAGCCGAGTGAAGAGATCTCCGAATCGGATCTCGTGGAATGGTCGCGGGAACAGATGGCCGCCTACAAATATCCGCGCCGCATCGAGTTCGTGCCGTCGCTACCGATGACGGCAACCGGAAAGATTCTCAAACGTGAATTGAATCAAGCATTTTCGATTGTCTGAGGAGATCGATGACTGACGTTCGAGCAAGTGAAGCTTTTCCCGTGACCCAGGCTATGAAGGATTCGGGTGGCTGGAATCCGTTGTGGGACGGACTTTCGGAGCTGGATCCCGAGTGGACCGAGCTGTACATGAAGACAGCAATGCAGCCCTGGAACAGTGGGGTGCTGTCACCTCAGGTGATCCAGTTGCTGTGCATAGCCGTCGATGCGGCGAGCACACACATGTACGCACCCGGCGTACGACGCCATATTCGCGCTGCGCTCGACGTGGGAGTGACCCCGAAGGAGATTCTCGAGGTGCTGAAACTGACCACCGTCGTCGGGATTCACTCCTGCAATGTCGGCGTTCCGATCCTGATGGAGGAAATCGCAAACCGGTGACGGCGGTCAGTCCCGCTCGCGGTTCTCCCGTTCCTCACGCTGACGCTGGAGGAACGGGCTGGGGTTCTGTCCGCCGATCGGACCGTGGCCGAGGACTCCGTGCTCGTAGGCGGACTCCGCGTGCAGGGCAACGTCGATTCCGCGGGCCTCGTCTTCACGCGAGATACGGAAGCCGAAGGTCTTGTCGATGAGCTTTCCGAGACCGTAGGTCACACCGAAGGCATAGAGCGCGACCACGACGACACCGACGAACTGCTTGCCCAGTTGCGCGAATCCACCGCCGAAGAACAAACCTTCCGGACCGCCCGTCATCACGGCCGTCGCGAGGAGTCCGATCAGCAACGAGCCGACGATTCCGCCGACGAGGTGCACGCCGACGACGTCGAGGGAGTCGTCGTAGCCGAGCTTGTGCTTCCATCCCACGGCGTACGAGCAGACGATGCCCGCGATCAGACCGATGACGAGCGCACCGAACATGTTCACCGTTCCGCACGACGGGGTGATCGCGACCAGACCGGCGACGACGCCCGAAGCTGCGCCGAACGTCGTGGGGTGTCCGTCACGGTTCTGCTCGACGAACAGCCAGCCGAGTAGTCCGGTACAGCCGGCGACGAGTGTGTTGAGGAAGATCTGCGAGGCCATACCGTCGGCCGCAAGGGCCGACCCGGCGTTGAATCCGAACCAACCGAACCAGAGCAGACCGACGCCGAGCAGGACGAACGGCAGATTGTGCGGACGCATCGACTCGGCCTTGAAACCCATCCGCTGGCCGAGGACCAGTGCCAATGCCAGGCCTGACGCTCCGGACACGATTTCGACCACGAGGCCACCGGCGTAGTCGAGTGCGCCCATCTGGGCGAGCCATCCCTGCGGATTCCACACCCAGTGAGCGACGGGGACATAGACGAGCAAGGACCAGATGGGGACGAAGATCATCCAGGCGGAGAACTTCGCGCGGTCGGCGATCGCACCACTGATGAGTGCTGCAGTAAGGATTGCGAACGTCAATTGGAAGGTTGCGAACAACACTTCCGGGACATTCCCGTGCACGGTCGACGGGTCGATGCCCGCCATGCCGATGTGTTCGAGTCCGCCGATGATGCCACCGTGATCGTCGCCGAACACGAGGCTGTAGCCCACGAACAACCACGCGACCGTGACGAGTGCGATGGAGACGAAGCTCATCATGATCATGTTGAGTACGCCGGTCGAGCGGACCATGCCGCCGTAGAAGAGCGCGAGTCCTGGCGTCATCAGAAGTACGAGTGCAGTACTGACGAGCAACCAGGCAGTTGCTCCGGCATCGATGGTGGCGGGCACAGTTTTCTCCTCACGCATGCGGACCAGCCCGCGTGCACGGAACCCACGATGGGTGCGTGCGGTTTCCTCCGCACTGCGATTGTGTTGCGAACATGTTTCGGGAGAAGTCGGCGTTGCACCCGCACCGGATCACCTGTCGTGGGTCGCCGGTAGTCTTTGCGCGTGGCCCTGTACCGGAAGTATCGACCCGCGTCCTTCGCCGAGGTGGTGGGGCAGGAGCATGTCACCGCACCGCTCAGCACGGCCCTCGACACCGGACGCATCAACCATGCCTATCTGTTTTCCGGCCCGCGCGGCTGTGGAAAGACGTCGTCGGCGCGAATCCTGGCGCGTTCGCTGAACTGTGAGCAGGGACCGACGTCGACGCCGTGCGATGTATGCGACTCGTGCGTTTCGCTTGGCCCGGGCGGCACAGGCAACCTGGACGTGACGGAACTCGACGCCGCAAGTCACGGTGGCGTCGACGACACCCGAGAACTCCGAGACAAGGCGTTCCACGCCCCCGCCGCTTCTCGCTACCGCGTCTTCATCATCGACGAGGCACACATGGTGACGGCGGCGGGCTTCAACGCGCTGCTCAAGATCGTCGAAGAGCCGCCGGAGCACCTCATCTTCATCTTTGCGACGACGGAACCGGAAAAGGTTCTCCCGACCATCCGTTCTCGTACACACCACTACCCGTTCCGCCTGTTGGCGCCGTCGACCATGCGCGGACTCCTGGAAAAGATCTGCGCCCAGGAAGGCGTACCGGTCGAGCCTGCTGTTTATCCCCTGGTCATCAAGGCTGGCGGCGGTTCGCCTCGCGACTCGTTGAGTGTCCTCGATCAGTTGCTCGCGGGAGCCGGCGAAGAAGGTGTCACGTATCCGCGGGCGCTCTCTCTTCTCGGAGTCACCGACGTCGCGCTCATCGACGAAGCAGTAGACGCCCTGTCTGCCAGTGACGGAGCCGCCTTGTTCGGCACTGTCGATCGGGTGATGGACGCCGGTCACGATCCACGCCGATTCGCGCTCGATCTCCTCGAACGTCTACGCGATCTCATTTTGATGCAGGCAGTCTCCGATGCCAGCGAACGAGGGTTGGTCGATGCGCCGGAGGCCGAGCTGGTCACGATGCGTGAACAGATTCAGCGAGTCGGCCCGGCCACGCTCACCCGTTTCGCCGAAACCGTCCACGCTGGTCTCAGTGAAATGCGTGGGGCGACGGCGCCGCGGCTGCTGCTCGAAGTGATGTGCGCGAGAATGCTGCTTCCTTCGGCCTCCGACACCGAGTCGGCTGTGTTGCAGCGGCTCGAGCGCCTGGAACAAGGTATTCCGGCTGCCGGAGTCGCGGCTGCCGCTGCCCCTCGCGCGGCAGCAACGCCGGCACCGACTGTGCCGCCGCTCGAACCGGAGATTGCTTCCAAGTTCCAACGGCCCTCCCAACGCAAGGCCGAGCCTGAGGCACGGCCGGAACCAGCCGCCCCGGCTCCGGCGGCGCCGCCGGTCGTCGAGGCTCCTGTCGTCGAACCTCCGGCAGCGGCAGCTCCCGTGGTCGAGCCTCCCACCGTCGAGATCGTGGAACCGCCGGTTGCGGAAGCTCCAGTGGTTGAAGCTCCGGTGGTTGAAGCACCAGTGGTTGAAGCTCCGGTTGCCGAAGCTCCAATAGTTGAAGCTCCTGTGGTTGAACCACCGGCTCCTGCTCCGGTCGAAGCGGAAGAGCTGATCGGGCTTGCCGAGCCGGAACCCGACCACGAGCCCGAGCCCGAGTACGAGGAGCCGGCGGCTGCAGAAGCTGCGCCGGTCTCGGCGGGCCCCACAGTCGAGACCCTCCGTGAATCGTGGAACACCTTGCGCAACAAGGTCGGTGAACGAAACAAGGTTCTTCCGGCCATGCTGTCCGCTGCGACGGTTCACGACGTGCGTGGACATGTTGTGGTCATCGCTCACGGCTCGCCGGTCCTGGGTGCTCGTGTGACGCAACCGCACAACGCGGCGGTCATCTGCGAGGTCCTTGCCGAGATGTTCGGTGGCACTTGGCAAGTCGAGTACCAAGAAGGTGCGCCCACAGCGCCGGCAGCATCGAGCGCACCCAAGGCGACAGAAGCTGCGAGCCGCCCGGCCGCTGCGCCCCGCTTCTCGCGCCCCAGTCAGGAGCGTGCAGCGCAGCAGCCCAAGGCCCCGCAGCCCCAGCGCGGAGATTCGGACGACATTCCGCCGCCTGAGGCCCCCGACTATCCGGAAGACCCTGGACCGGCCCCTGCTCCTGAGGTCGACTACGAGGCAACTCCTCCGCCTGCAACGCCGGAGGACGAGGACGAGATGTTCGCGGAGGCGGCTGAGCCCGCTGATCCGACTGCCAGACGTGATCCCGAGGACGTTGCAAAGGAACTCCTCAAGGACGTCCTCGGGGCACGCCGCCTCGAAAGCTGAGTTGCCGACTCGGTCCGTGCGCGTGAAACGGCTGTCGGAATGCCGCGGCACCACTGTGTGATCGAATTGTTATAAGTGCCGTTCCTTTTGTGTGCGCACGTGTCGAAAGGGCACCGGCTCGGCCCGGCAAAGCTGAATTGTGTGTGGCCGGTTTGCTGGCACATTCGTTCGCTCAATTCCGGTGTAACGAAACATCGATTCGGACGATGGTCGCCGAAGAATATCTGGAATTTCTTGTTGTCTGATCGACATTCGCGTGCTGTTGCTAATTCTCGGTGTGTCACGAATGTTCAGATTGATAGTTGTCGGATGTTTGTTTTGCGGTGATCGACCAATTTGGGACATTCGGCGAATTGGCCACATATTCGACATTGCGGCATTTCGGTGCGCACTCAACTGAGCATTTGCCGATCTCGAGAAAACGGTGGCCGTGAAACCGGTGTCCGGCACGGATGTTCAAACCACTGCTTGACCGGCGACGAAGCAAACAAGTAACTCCGAGTTACAGCTAACTATCGATTGCTGTCAAATTGCTGACACATGTTCACGGAGCTGAACGACCTTTGTTATTTGTTTATGCCTTGAGATGAATCTGCGTTTTACACGCGGCTGAACGCGTGGTTAGTCTTCGGTCGATTGAGTCTCCCGTGGATGCGCGCGAAAATAGGAAGTGTAAGATGACTGAAGATTCAACTAATCCCGCGATCGCGATAGTCGGGATGAGCATGTGGTCTCCCGGTGCCCATGATCTGCAAGGATTTTGGGAGAACGTCCTCGCGCGACGGATGCAATTCCGAAAGTTTCCCGAGTCGCGGATGTCGCTCGACGACTACTGGAGCGCGAGCCCTGACGACGTCGACAAGACATACGCCGACCGCGGCGCGTTCATGGACGGTTTCGAATTCGACTGGGTCGGTCGCCGGATACCGGAGCGAACCTTCAAGTCGACAGATCTCACACACTGGTTGGCGCTGGAAACAGCACTCGGGGCTTTGACGGACGCGGGCTACAGCCGAGGATCGGTGCCAACTGGACGCAGCGCCGCAATCGTCGGCAACTCCCTCACCGGTGAAGAATCCCGGATGTGGTCGATGCGTTTGCGTTGGCCTTACGTCAAGCGCGCACTCGCTGTGGCAGCCGAAGCGCGCCAGTTGGACAGTTCCGTCGCCGATGCTCTCGCCGAGACGATGGAAGAGGTCTACAAAGGCCCGTTGGTGGAGCCGAGTGAAGACACTCTGGCCGGCATGTTGTCGAATACGATCGCCGGCCGTATCTGCAATTACCTCGACTTCAACGGCGGCGGATACGTCGTGGACGGTGCGTGCGCGTCCGGAATGCTCGCGGTGGCGACTGCAGCCGAAAAGCTGGCGTCCGGCGCGGCCGACTTCGTATTGGCAGGTGGAGTCGACGTCAGCCTGGATCCCTTGGAACTGGTGGGATTCGCCCGTTTGGGTGCACTGACACGCGGCGACATGAACGTGTACGACGCAAGCCGAAGCGGATTCATCCCGGGTGAAGGTTGCGGATTCGTGGCCTTGAAACGACTCGAGGACGCCAGGGCGGACGGCGACTACGTGTACGCGACGATTCGCGGCTGGGGCATCTCCACCGATGGCAAGGGTGGAATTACCAAGCCCCGCGCCGAAACTCAGGCCGAAATGATCCGTCGCGCATACTCGGGAGCGGGATTCGCGGCCAGCGAGGTTGCCTTTGTCGAAGGACACGGAACTGGTACTCCCGTCGGGGACCCTGTCGAACTGGCCGGCGTCCAGCAGGCCGCGCAGACGGACGGACCAGTCGAGGCTCGTAGCATCGGCATGACCTCACTGAAGTCGCTGATCGGGCACACGAAGGCGGCGTCGGGCATCCTTGCGCTGATCAAGGCGACCATGGCCGTCAATCAACGAATCCTTCCGCCGCTCGCCGGTTGCACCGACCCGAACCCGGCGTTCGGAACCGAAGCACCGGCACTCTTTCCGCTTGTCAACGGCGAGATCAGAGATTCGTCGGAGAAGATGCGTGCCGGTGCGCAAGCCATGGGCTTCGGCGGTATCAACTGCCACGTCGCGATCGAATCGGCTGATGCACCGTCCAGCAAGCTGACACCCTCGCAAGACGTCCGCACGATGATGGCGTCGTATCAGGACACCGAGGTATTTGTACTCTCTGCAGATTCCGCGGTGGACTTGGCGACCCGAGCGCGGGATGTTGCAGATCTGGCGGTTCCGTTGAGTGTTGCCGAGCTGCTGGACTTTTCGGCGAAACTCTCGCGAGTGATCTCGCCGACCGCGCCCTTCCGTGCCGCAGTGGTGGCCGGACGTCCCGCGCAGTTGGCCGAACGCATGCGTCAGCTTGCCGTGATCTGCGAGAACTCCGCTCCAGCTTCCGGCCAGGCAAGGTGGTGAGCAACGAGATCTCGATTTCGAACAGCGTCCGCCACGACATCGGATTCCTCTTCCCTGGACAGGGATCCCAACAACTCGAGATGGCTCGCGTGCTGATCGAGCGCTTCGAGTGGGCGCGCGAACTGGCGACCAAGGCGGACGGCTGGTTGGAGGGAGTTGGAGCGGAGGCGATCACGCCGCGGATTCTGCGGAACCCGGTCAAGAGCGCAGACGCTGCGGAATTGGCGAAGTGGAAGCGGGACCTCGCCCAGACACAGTTCACCCAGCCCGCCGTCGCCTTGGCGTCGCTGCTCTGGTTCGAGTACCTCCGCCGATTGGGTGTCACACCCAGTGCTGTCGCCGGCCACAGTCTCGGGGAGTTGACTGCGCTCTACGCGGCCGGAGCTTACGACCAGAAGACGCTGATCACCTTGGCTGCGGCGAAGGGTGCGGCCATGGCTGTCAGTGGTGGTGGAAACGGCGCAATGGCGAGCCTGACCTGCGACCGATCGACGGCTGAGGCGATCATCGCGGAGGCAAAGGGTTACGCGACCGTCGCGAATCTGAATACGCCCACGCAGAGTGTGGTTTCGGGTACCAAAGACGCGGTCGACGATGTGGTTGCCATCGCGAAGACCCGCGGAGTGTCGGCTCAGGCGCTTGCCGTGTCGAATGCTTTCCACTCCGAGATGATGAACGAGGCCGAACGGGAGCTGAAGTCCACTGCGCCCGTTGACGAGCAAGTCGATTCGTTGACTTGCCCCGTGTATTCCTGCGTCGAAGGGGAACGCGTACAGACGCCACTGGCCCTTCGCGAACTGGTCACCAAACAGGTTGTCTCACCGGTTGACTGGGTCAAGACGGTAAGTGGGATCTCGCAGGAAGTGGACCTGCTCGTCGAGGTCGGACCCGGCCGTGTGCTGACCGGGCTCACCAAGGCGATCAATGGGACCGACGGCGTGCGCTGCTTCCCCGTTGCGTCCAAGTCCGGACGCGACGAGGACTTCAACGTCGCACTGGCCGCGATGTACGTACACGGCGCTCAGGTCCGCTGGAACGAACTTTTCGACGGCCGGTTCGTGCGCGAATTCGTTCCTGCCGATCAGAAGGTGTTCATCGAGAACCTGGCCGAGGCGAAGCTGACGGTTACCTCTGCTCCCGAACCGCTCGCACTTGGTACGTCCGGCGGGGATCCGGCTGCGGCGCTGGCCGATTACCTGAGCCGACGCGGGACCTTCCTCGTCGACGTCATTCGCGCGGATGTAGGCAGTGGAGCGACTTCTCCATCTTCTCCATCTGTTCCATCTGCTCCGACTTCGCGGGCAGTCACCAACGGCCACGAATCTGTAGCAGCGAAAGCTCCTTCGCCGGTTTCGGCTCCGGTAGTCGAAGAGCCGGCTGTCGCGGGCGCTGGGTCCGTGGAAAGTGAGCTGATCAGGATCCTCGCCGATACGACGGGATTCCCCGCCGAGTCGATCACGACGGATCTGCGTCTGCTCGATGATCTGAATCTCGACTCGATCAGTGCGGCAGAGGCTATTTCGAAGGTTGCACATCAGTTCGAGGTTGTCGACCTCGACCCTGCCGAGTTGGCCAACGCCACCATCGGAGAAGCAGCATCGCTGATCCTTGCGGCATCACCGCATCCCGGTTCTGCCGTTCCAGCAGCGAGTTCGGCGCAGTCGGACGTGTCGCGAATACTGCTCGAGGTAATCGCGGAGGACACCGGATTTCCGGTGGAGTCTCTCGACGTCGATCTCCACCTTCTGGACGACCTGAACATGGACTCGATCAAGGCCGCCGATGCAATCGCGACGGTGGCAACACGATTGGGTGTTCAGGGTGACCTGGATCCGGCCGAACTCGTCAACGTCAGCCTGGGTGAACTGATCGAAGTGCTCGATCGGTCCGCGAAGGAGAAGTCGGGGCAGCAGCAGCCGGCTGCGCGGGCGCTGCCGGCGAAGGCAAAGGGTATATCAGCCGACAGTTTCACCTGGGTTCGCGATTACACCCTGGAAAGGGTTCGGAGCGAGACAGCGTTGCACGGAGTCCGAGACCTCACGGACACGACGTTTGTCGTCATCGGTGACGACGCCGGTTTGGTCGGAAGGTTGGAATCCGAACTTCGAGGGCGTGGTGCTCAGGTCGACATTCGCACATTCTCCGACAGCACTACTGCGAATGCACACCACGTGGTTGCCGTCATGCCGCGCGTGACCGATGATTCCGTCACCGAAATCGGCTTGCGCCGTGGGATCGAACACATGTACAAGATAGTTCCGGCGCAGCAAAGTGGAGGCGCGCGAACCACATTGGCAGTGGTTCAGTTCACCGATGTCGAGTTGAGCAATCCAGCGCCGGTGCCGAGTGTGGCGGCTTTCGCCGCTTCGGTGCATCACGAGCGTCCCGAACTGGATGTGCGCGTCATAGGATTCGACGGCTCGACTGCGGACGCGGAGGTGGCAGCCACTGTCGTCTCCGAGTTGGATTCGGTTGCACCCTATGTGTTCGCGACTTACGACGCCGAGATGGGACGCACGGCACTGCAACCGCGGGTTCTCGCCTCGAACGACTACACCGTCCGCGAAAGCGGATTGGGAAGTTCGGATGTCGTGGTCGTGACCGGTGGCGCGAAGGGCATCATGGCCCAATGTGCTCTGGCCCTCGGTCGAAAGACCGGCGCCGAACTGGTGCTGATCGGAAGCTCTCAGCGACAAGCGGGCGACGAAATCGCCTCCACTCTTGCGGACTTCACGTCTGCCGGTTTGAGCGCTCACTACTATCGCTGCAACGTCACGGATGCCGCGGCGGTGGCCGGCGTCGTCGCCCAGATCGAGGTCGAGGTGGGGCCGATCACCGGGTTTGTACACGGTGCGGGGGCAAATGTTCCGCGGCGGTTCGAGAGAGTCGACAGCGCTGCGGCTTTCAAGGAGGTTGCACCTAAGGTCCTGGGCGCAGCCAACTTCGTCGAAGCGCTCGCTGATCGTGACTTGAAGCTGTTCGTGGGCTTCTCTTCCATCATCGGATTCACAGGTATGCCCGGAAACAGCTGGTATGCATACGGAAACGAGCTTCTCGACGAAATGGTGGTGCGGTATGCCGCCGGGCACCCGAAGACTCGGACGTTCTCGCTCGCGTACAGCGTGTGGGGAGAGACCGGGATGGGCGCCCGCATGGGCAGTGTCAACCACCTCGCGAAGATGGGTGTCATGCCGATTTCGACGGCTGCGGGAGTGGATCATTTCCTTCGCCTGGTCGACAGCGGACCCGAGGCGAGTCGTATCGTCGTGACCAGTCGACTCGGCGGTCTCGACACCTGGGCGCCGGCAGCACCGGCTCTGCCGGCGGTGTCGCGCTACATCGACCAAGTCGTGACATTCGAGCCGCAGGTAGAACTGGTGACCCGGACGACGTTGTCCACCTCGGCGGATCCCTTTGTCCTCGATCATGTCTGGAAGGGATCGGCGCTGCTTCCGACGGTGTTCGGGCTCGAGGCGATGTCGCAGGCGGCGGCGTATGTCACCGGACGCGTGACCCTGGGTCGCGTCCGCATCGACGACATCAAACTGGATCGACCGATCGTCGTCGACACCGTCGAGGGCACCAGAGTCGAGATCAAGGCAAGCGTCGTGGAGCAGGATCGTGATGCCGCAGGAACGCGGGTGCATGTCACGATCGGCACCGAACGGACCGGGTACGGGCGGCCCCATTTCTCGGCCGACTTCATCTTCGGGCTGGACGAATCACTGCCGGAGTTCGAGAAGGAGTTGCCGCGACCTGTGCTCGACATCGATCCGTTGGACGACCTCTACTCGTGGTTGCTGTTCCAGGAGGGCGATTTCCGCCGACTCGAAGAGATCTCGAGCCTCGATTCCGAGCACATTCTCTTCAGTGCTATTTCGCGAGCCGACCGTAAGCAGCACCTCCTCGGTGATCCGTATTTCCTCGATTCCCTGCTCCAATCGGGCCAGATCATGGTTCCGCGGGAGATCTGCCTTCCGGTCAACATTGCGCGAATCGACATGTACGACGGACGATTCGAGGCTCGTTCGTTCACCGCGTACGCCTACGACAAGGTGCAGACAGAGACCCACATGCAAGCCGACGTGGCGGTGGTGAAGGACGGACGAGTGGTGATGCAGCTCGAGGGATATCGCTCCCAGATTCTCTCCCACGACGAAAGCCGTCCTACGGCTGAGGAAATCGCGGATCCGACTGCGCGCGACGCACAGATCATTCTCGACAAGCTCGCGCAACACAGCCGGGCGTTGGGAGTGAAGAGCCCGCGGGTTGTGGTCGCGCACACCCCGGGGATTCACGAGTTGACCAAGTCGGAACGCCACGAGCAGGAGAAACCGATCGCCGAGGCGGCCGTGAACATTCATCTCGATGAGGATGTGGTGATCAAATGAGTAATGCCTTTGCCATCGAATGGCGGGAAACCGGAAAGCCCGTCGTTGTCGGTGATATTCCACCCTCTGTGGATGTCTCGCTCTCGCACGACGGCAGCAAGTCACTCAGTTCGGCCGGCGACTGGCCTCAGGGGTGTGACATCGAACCGATTCGCTCCCGAACCGTCTTGCAGTGGAAGGCGCTTCTGGGTTCGGCGCGGATTCCGCTGCTCGACGAGTTGATCGCAGGCGGCGAATCACTCGATCGTGCGGGAACCAGGCTGTGGGCGGCGGCCGAGGCGATCCGAAAGGCCACGGGGCAGATGTCGGTTTCTCTGGCGATGGGCGCCAGGGAGGACGACGCAGTGACCTTCCGCGGCGGCGCAGAGGGAAGCGTGGTGGTTCTGACCTTTCCGGCTCTGTTGACGGACAACGAGGAGCGGATTCTCGCTTTCGTGACCGATGAGGCGGATGCCGAAGAGCGTGTTTCGGACGAGGCGGATGCCGAAGAGTCGGCGCAGGACCCGGCACCACAGTTCGACACCGGCCCGTTGTCGGCGAAGTCTCTCGCGCAGTTCGATCCGATGGCCTACGGCTCCGACGTGCATGTGGTGGCTCGGAGCGGCTACCCGGCGGTGTCGATCCGGTTCCCCGTCGGGTTCCGGGACGCGTGCAACGTCGGTGGATCAGTGGGGTTCGCGAGCTTCGCGCTGTGGTTGGGCGCTTTGCGAGAGAGGGGAACCGGACCGATCTCGAAGCAGATCGTGGAGGACATGGCGACGGGTCGTTGGGGCATGGTGACCAACAACTCCGAGGTGTTCATCGATGCGAACCTGTACACCGACGACATTGTCGAGGGGACCATCTGGATCACCGAGCTCACCGGTCCGGATCGGGCAACCACCAATCTGCATGTCGAATGGTGCCGGGTCGACGGCGAGACGCGCACACACATCGGATGGAGTGCGATGCAGACGACGTGGGTGGAAATCCTCTCCCACGGTGTGGTGGCGGCACGGCCGATGCCGCAGTACTTCCACGATTTCATCGAGCCGATGACGATTCCGACGGGGGCGAAGAACATCGCTGTCCCCACACAACCGAAGGACGTCGATCGTGGTTCCTTGATCCGCTCGGCTCCGATGGTGCCGCGCAATCCGTACCTGCTCGAATCCGAGGTGTTCTCGACGACGATGCACGACGGAAACGTCGTGGGCAACATCTACTTCGGCAACTATTACATCTGGCAGTCGAGGGTTCGGGACAAGTTCCTCGCCCGTTCTCAGCGTGAGGCCATGGCGGCCAGAGGCGCTCTCGGGGAACTGCGTTGTGTGCACACCAGGGTTGAGCATCTGCGCGAGGTCATGCCGTTCGACGACGTCCTGGTCACGATGTCCTTGGCTGCCCTCTACGAGAGGGGGATCGACCTCGAGTTCGAGTACTTCAAGGTCAATCAGGACGGATCACGGGAGAAGCTCGCGATCGCTCGGCACAGAACTGTCTGGACGATGCCGGGCGCTCCGGGAGAACTGGAAATCTCTCCGCCGTCGAAACTTCCGCAGTCACTGATCGATTCGGTGCTGGAGGCGATCGACGGAAAGTAGACGGGGGATTTTCCGAGATCGAAGTGGAGAGACGGGTTGCGTTTTCCTTGCCGGAGAACGCAACCCGTTTCGATGGGGAGGGGTATGTATGGGTATCGGGGTTTCGAGAAGGTCGGTTCTGAAGGGGTCGGCAGTCGGCACGGTGGCGGTTGCATTGGGTACAAAGGCAAGTGCTGTTCCAACCGGGAGCGCGGACATCGAGTCGCCGTTGATTTTTCATTCGCCGGAGTTCGAGCCGTTTTGTGACGAACTACCCTCGTTGTCGACGCTTTCCGGAAACGAGATCACGCTGACAGCGCAAGTGGGGCAACATGCCTTTCATCGGGACTTTCCATCGTCCCCGGCACTGTCGTACCGCAGCGGAGAGATCGGTGGCGGCTATCTGGGCCCGACCGTCGAGGCGCATTCCGGCGAGCCGATCATGTTGACGTTCGAGAACGATCTGACCGGACATCCGTTGGCAGCGGACATGGATATGACGCTGCACGGAATGCAGGCCGACTTTCGTGCGAAACCGCCGACGTCGTTGCACTTGCACGGTGGAGTCACTTCACCTGAGAGCGACGGCCACCCGGAACTGCTGGTGATGCCGGGACAGGCTGCGATGCATCACTTTTCGCACGGTCAGGAAGCCGCCCACCTTTGGTATCACGATCACGCGATGGGCATCACCCGGCTCAACGTCTACGCCGGTTTGATCGGCAACTATCTGATCAGGGATGAATTCGACACCGGCAAACTGGGAAATCCGTTGGGGTTGCCGGCCGAGGAATTCGAGATCCCGTTGATCCTGCAGGAGAAGATCTTCACGCCGACAGGCGCCCAGAACGGCCGATCCACCATCTTGATCCCGGAAGGATCGTGGGAAGGCGGCGCGGTGGGCGACGTCGGATTGGTCAACGGCAAGGTGTGGCCGGAACTGTCTGTGGCTCGGGGCCTGTACCGCTTCCGCATCGTCAATGCGTCGTCGGCAAGTGTGTGGAATCTTCACTTCTCGAACATGATGACGTTCTGGGTCATCGGCAACGACGCCGGAATGCTCGACGCACCCGTCGCGGTCAATGCCTTCCGCTGCGCACCGGGGGAGCGGTACGACCTCCTCGTCGATTTCACCGGACTGTCGGAGGGTTCGACGGTGGAGCTTCGCAACGACGAGGCGCCCCCGCTGCCCGCTGCTGTCATCGGTGAAGTGACTATGCCGCTGTTCTGCCGGTTCCGCGGCGACTCCAGGCGCGGATTCACCGGTGGTGTTCCGTCGCAACTGCGCGGTGGGCGCCGACAACGTGACGTTCTCTCCCCGTTGGAGCAGCCGACGGTAATTCGCACGGTGACAGTGAGCCAGCAACTGGAACTGCGGAATCCACCGGCTCAGATGACGCTGAACAACCTGACGTTCAGCACCACGGACGTCGAGAGGCCGCGGCAAGGCACCGTCGAGCAGTGGGACATCGTCAACACCACGCCGGACCCGCATCCGATACACCTGCACCTGGTGAATTTCCGGATTCTCGGCAGGACACCGATGCGGACGCTGGAGTACTTGATCCGCCATCCGCAGCCGGTGATCGGCAACAAGTGGACTCCGTCGTCCGACGGGTTCGAGGCGGGGCCGATGATCGCGCCGGCGCCGTGGGAAGCGGGGATGAAGGACACCGTCAGGGTGGACGGCGGCACTGTCACCCGGATCATCGTGCGATTCCCCACCGAGGATGAGCTGGGTTTCGATCCCGACGCAATGTTCGATCGTCTTCCGAGCGCTGTGATGACGGGCGGTGGGATGACGGGCGGTGATCAGGCGCATCAGGGAAACGCGCATCACGGTATGAGTAACCACGGCATGAGCAACCACGACGCGAGTAACACCGGTCGGCTCCAGGGATACGTGTGGCATTGCCATCTACTCGATCACGAAGATCACGACATGATGTTGCCGTATCGCATCGTGCCGTGAGTGCTTCCGGGGGCGCTATCGAAATGAACCGAAGCGGGCAGGCGTTCGCGCGTCGGATCACCTCGGTCACCTAGCAGGATCGCTTCGGTCCTTCCCATGAATTTGGAACACGTTCTACAGTGAAAGGGCTGAGGTCTGTACCTCGGCCATGCGCCACCACCGAAGGCGGCGCGGACGATCTGCAGACCGGTTCGACGAATTACACGGAAGGAACACCTCACAGTGACCACAGAGGCATTCATTTATGAAGCCATCCGTACCCCGCGAGGCCGCGGCAAGAAGACCGGGTCGTTGCACTCGGTCAAGCCGATCTCGCTGGTCACGGGTCTGATCCAGGAACTGCGCGTGCGCTTTCCCGACCTCGACGAGGATCGGATCTCCGACCTCATCCTGGGCGTCGTCACCCCCGTTGGCGATCAGGGAATGGACATCGCCCGCGTTGCAGTCAACGATGCGGGACTGCCGGACACCGTCGGCGGCGTTCAGCTCAACCGTTTCTGCGCTTCCGGTCTCGAAGCCGTGAACATGGCAGCTCAGAAGGTTCGGTCCGGCTGGGACGAACTGGTGATCGCCGGTGGCGTCGAGTCGATGTCCCGCGTTCCGATGGGATCCGACGGTGGACCGTGGGCGCTCGACCCCGCCACCAACTACGACAACTACTTCGTGCCGCAGGGCGTCGGCGCAGACCTCATCGCCACCATCGAGGGCTTCTCGCGTGACGACGTCGATGCATACGCTGTGCGCTCGCAGGACCTCGCCGCCAAGGCGTGGACCGGCGGATACTTCGCCAAGTCGGTAGTGCCGGTCAAGGACATCAACGGCATCACCATCCTCGACAACGACGAGCACATGCGTCCGGGCACCACGGCCGAGAACCTTGCCGGCCTGGCTTCCGCGTTCGGTGTGATCGGTGAAATCGGCGGATTCGACGCCGTATCGCTGCAGAAGTACCACTGGGTCGAGAAGATCAACCACGTTCACCACGGCGGCAACAGCTCGGGAATCGTCGACGGCGCTGCACTCGTGCTCGTCGGTAGCGAGCAGGCCGGCAAGGACATGGGTCTGACGCCGCGCGCTCGCGTCGTCGCCACCGCCACCAGCGGCGCCGACTCCACCATCATGCTCACCGGCCCGACGCCGGCGTCGAAGAAGGTTCTGGCAGCTGCCGGCCTGACGGTCGACGACATCGACCTCTTCGAGATCAACGAGGCATTCGCTTCCGTCGTCCTGAAGTTCCAGAAGGACCTGAACATCCCGGACGAGAAGCTCAACGTCAACGGTGGCGCGATCGCCATGGGTCACCCGCTCGGTGCAACCGGCGCGATGATCACCGGAACGATGGTCGACGAGCTCGAGCGTCGTGGCGGCAAGCGCGCCCTCATCACCCTGTGCATCGGCGGCGGTATGGGCGTTGCCACCATCATCGAGCGCGTCTGACGCGGCGTCCGTCCTTCCAACGAGGCTTACCAGGAGTCAAGCAAAGTGACTGATCAGAACATCATCAACTGGGACCAGGACGCCGACGGCATCGTCGTGCTCACCATCAACGATCCCAACCAGGGCGCAAACACCATGAACGACGCGTACATCGCGTCGATGAAGGCCACCGTCGACCGCCTGGTCGCCGAGAAGGACTCCATCACCGGTGCCGTCATCACCTCAGGCAAGAAGACCTTCTTCGCCGGTGGCGACCTCAAGAACATGATCAAGGTCGGCCCCGAGCAGGCCGAGGAGATCTACAACCACAGCGTCGAGATCAAGGCAGACCTGCGTCGCCTCGAAACTCTCGGCAAGCCGGTAGTAGCCGCCATCAACGGTGCGGCGCTCGGCGGCGGCCTCGAGATCGCTCTCGCGACCCACCACCGCATCGCGGCAGACGTCAAGGGCGTCAAGATCGGCCTGCCCGAGGTCACCCTCGGCCTGCTGCCCGGCGGCGGCGGCGTCGTGCGCACCGTGCGGATGCTCGGTCTGCAGAACGCGCTCATGGGCGTCCTGCTCCAGGGGCAGCAGCGTGGACCCGTTCAGGCCAAGGAAGTCGGCCTCATCGACGAGGTCGTCGGCTCGGTGGATGAACTGGTTCCGGCTGCGAAGGCGTGGATCAAGGCCAACCCCGAAGGCGGCGTTCAGCCGTGGGATGTCAAGGGCTACAAGATCCCTGGCGGAACCCCGTCCACGCCGGCATTCGCTGCCAACCTTCCGGCGTTCCCCGCGAACCTGCGTAAGCAGCTCAAGGGTGCTCCGATGCCGGCTCCGCGCGCCATCATGGCCGCAGCCGTCGAAGGCTCGCAGGTCGACATCGACAACGCGCTCCTCATCGAGGCTCGCTACTTCACCTCGCTGGTGACCGGCCGCGTCGCGAAGAACATGATTCAGGCGTTCTTCTTCGACCTGCAGTCGATCAACGGCGGCGGTTCACGTCCGGCAGGCATCGAGAAGTCCACCATCAAGAAGGTCGGCGTCCTCGGCGCGGGCATGATGGGCGCGGGCATCGCGTACGTCTCCGCGAAGGCCGGCTTCGACGTCGTCCTCAAGGACGTCAGCATCGAGGCTGCCAACAAGGGCAAGGCGTACGCCGAAGGCATTGAGGCCAAGGCACTCTCGCGCGGCAAGACCACGCAGGAGAAGTCCGACGCACTCCTCGCCAAGATCACCCCGACGGCTGACCCGGCAGATTTCGCCGGCGTCGACTTCGTCATCGAAGCGGTCTTCGAGAGCCAGGAACTCAAGCACAAGGTGTTCCAGGAGATCGAGGACATCGTCGATCCCAAGGCGCTGCTGGGCTCGAACACTTCGACGCTGCCCATCACGGGTCTCGCCACCGGCGTGAAGCGTCAGGAAGACTTCATCGGCATCCACTTCTTCTCGCCCGTCGACAAGATGCCGCTGGTGGAGATCATCCGCGGTGAGAAGACCTCCGACGAGACTCTGGCTCGCGTGTTCGACTACGTCCAGGCGATCCGCAAGACGCCGATCGTGGTCAACGACTCGCGTGGCTTCTTCACCTCGCGTGTCATCGGAACCTTCATCAACGAGGCCATCGGCATGCTCGCCGAGGGCGTCGAGCCTGCCACCATCGAGCAGGCCGGTATGCAGGCCGGTTACCCGGCTGCGCCGCTTCAGCTTTCGGATGAGCTCAACCTCACCCTCATGCAGAAGATCCGCAAGGAATCTGCCGACGCCGCCAAGGCCGAGGGCAAGGAACTGCCGGCAGATCCGGCCGGCGAGGTCATCAACACCCTCGTCGAGAAGTTCGATCGTAAGGGCAAGCTCGGTGGAGCCGGCTTCTACGATTACGCCGAGGGCAAGCGCACCGGCCTGTGGTCCGGACTCCGCGAGAACTTCAACTCCGGAACCTCCGACGCCCCGATCCAGGACCTCATCGACCGCATGCTGTTCATCGAGGCGATCGAGACGCAGAAGTGCTTCGACGAGAACGTCCTGATCACCACGGCGGACGCCAACATCGGCTCCATCATGGGCATTGGATTCCCGGCCTGGACCGGTGGCGTTCACCAGTTCATCGTCGGATACGAGGGCGGCACGGCCGGCTTCGTCGCTCGCGCAAAGGAACTCGCTGCGCAGTACGGCCCGCGGTTCACCCCGCCGGCTTCGCTAGGGGCATAGCCCCCGTGCGCGGTTAGGGAGTCTCAACACTTCCTAACCGCGCACAGCTTTATCCACAGATTGGTTTTCTCGGCGAAATCCTTCTGTATGTATTTGCAGGCTCGTCGTATGCCTTCACATACAGAAATCGATGCATTGCAGACCGTCGTCGATGCTCAGCACGGACTGGTCACTCACACTCAACTTCACACCATCGGATTTCCTCGCTCTCGCGTGAAACAACGAGTTGAGGTCGGACGCTGGCAAACTGTTCTTCGCGGCGTCTACTCCGTCACCACGGGCCCATTGACCAGGTATGCCGTACTCGAGGCCGCGCTCTTGTACGGTGGCGGGTCGTCGATGCTCAGCCATCACACCGCCGCTGAGGAATGGTCGATGCGTCGGCCGGATGGCACTGCACCCGTACATATCACCGTTCCGTACGGGAAGTCTGCGATCTCTCAGGCCGCCACTTTCGTTCGTGGCCTCGGCGCCGACCGACATCCATCACCCCTGATCGGCACTGTCCTCCATCCCGGCGTTGTGGTCCACCGTTCGAGGGCTCATCGTCACATTGGCGTCGACGCGCAGATGCCGCGCACCGGCAAGGCTGATACAGCACTCGATCTGGCCGTCGCAGAACCGACTCCGCGTGAGGCCTATGTCAGCCTCATCACCACAGTCACCAACGGCCGCATCCGCTTGACGGACGTCCGCCGACGCATGGAGGAGCGCTCACCCCGTAGATACCGGAAGGCCCTCGAAAGTGCGGTGAAGCTTTTGGCCGACGGGGTGCAATCGACTCTCGAATATCACTATGCGGTGGATGTGGAGCAAGCACACGGGTTGCCCGCGGCCAGACGCCAATCACCGGTTCGCGTCGACGGTCGCACGCTGTACGAGGATTGTGATTACAGCGAAGTGGGTGTGCCGTTGATCGTGCGTCTCGACGGTCGGTGGGCGCATTCCATGGCCGAAGTGGCATTCCGTGATCGCCGTCGTGACAACGCGGCAGAGCTGGCAGGTCGTCCGCGGTTGGTCTACGGATTCGACGAGGTGATGAAGACCCCGTGCCAGGTTGCGCACGAGGTGGAGACGGTCTTGCGGCGGGGAGGTTGGGGGAGAAGAGGGGAGAACCCCTGCGGGGCCTGTGAGTGGTTAAGGAGTGCAGAGACTCCTTAACCACTCACAGGGAGCGGAGCTCCCTAGGCCTTCCACCACGGGCGAAGCGGCACATGCGCCTCACCCTTGGGGCCGAGCTTGACGGCCAGAACCTGGTGCAGCTGAACGACGTTGCGCTCGAACCCGAGTCGTGAGCCGGCCATGTACAGGCCCCAGACGCGGGCGGTTCCCTCGCCGACCTCGGCGACGCAGGCGTCCCAGTTGTCGACGAGGTTCTGGCACCATCCGGCGAGCGTCAGTGCGTAGTGCTCGCGCAGGTTCTCCTCGTGGCGCACCTCGAGGCCGACGTTCTGGATCTCGGAGATGATGCGACCCGAACCGGTGAGCTCCCCGTCGGGGAAGACGTACCGGTCGATGAATCCGCCTGCCTTGGCACTGCTTCGGTTGTCCGGACGGGTGATGCAGTGGTTGAGCAGACGCCCACCTTCACGCAGCTTGCCCTTGAGGAACTCGAAGTACGCCGGGTAGTTTCCGACGCCGATGTGCTCGGTCAGGCCGATGGAGGACACTGCGTCGAATCCGGTTTCGGCCACGTCGCGGTAGTCGGAGAAACGGACCTGGGCGAGATCGGCGAGGCCCTCGTCCTCGATGGCCTTCTGTGCCCAATCCGCTTGCTCGCGTGAGAGAGTCACGCCGATCACCTTGACGCCGCGTCGGGCCGCGTAGCGAACCATCGAGCCCCAGCCGCAACCGATGTCGAGAAGTCGATCACCCTTCTGGAGTCCGAGCTTCTCGAACACCAGGCGGTACTTGTTCTCCTGGGCTTCTTCGAGCGTCTGTTCCGCATTGTCGTAGGCGGCACAGGTGTACGTCATGGACGGGCCGAGGACGTACTCGTAGAAGGTGTTGGAGACGTCGTAATGGTGATGGATGACTTCGGCGTCACGAGTCTTGGAGTGACGCAGTCCTTCTGCGACGCGACGCCAGCGAGGAAGGTGTTCCTGGGGCGGCGGGGCGATGGGCCGCAACAGATCCCAGCCCAGTGAGCGGGTGATGCTGGCGAGTGTCAGTGCCGACGGGCGCTTGAGGTGGAGTTCGTCACCCATGATGCGCAGGATCTCGTACGGATCACCGGGGTGAACACCCTCGGCTTCGAGATCACCGGAGACGTACGCGCGGGCCATGCCGAGATCGCCGGGCGCCGTTGCGAGATAAGTGGTTCCGCGAGTCGACTTGAGGTGCAGTCCGTAGTCGGCGTCTTCGGGGCCGGCGGTGCTGCCGTCGTACGCGGTGAATCGAAGCGGCAGCATGCCGTCGGAAAGCGTCTCGAGAATCTCGGCAATAGAGAGCTTGTCCTGGCTTTTGGAGTCTTTGAACGTGGTCATTTACGTTGCACCGCCTTAGAGAATAGATCCAATAAACGGGATTTCGGGTCGTAGCGTTCCTTGAGTCCGATGTACCGGTCGCCGCCGTAGTACAGCTCCTCGAAGTCTTCCTTCGAGTAGTAGGAGTCGGAGTAGAGCGATTTGTGTCCGTCGAAATCGCTGACTTTTTCTTCGATCAGTCGATTTGCTGCCCCCTCGCGCTCGCCGGGAACGATCGGCACCGAAGACCAGAAGCCGATGTTGACGTAGGTGCGCTTGGGTTCGAGGGGGTAGAGGGGCCACGGCCGAGAAGCTGAGGCAGCGGCCGGGCTGGGCTCACGAAGACGCAACGGGCACAACCACAGTGGTTCGATCGGAATTTCCTCGAGGAACCACGAGACGAAGTCCGCGGTTCGTTCGATGGGTACCTCGACGTCCTGGACGACGCGTTCGCGCGGGGGCTTGCCCTTGCGCTTTTCGAGGCGATCTCCGATGTCGTACTTGTGGTCGAGGGCGATCAGCTTCCAGTAGAAGCTGCTGCGCAGGTACTGCTTGGGCCAGAAGCGTCGAATTTTCGGGTTCTGTGCACCGAAAGCCCGTGAGCACCAGAACCAGTCGGTGTCCCAGCGCCACAGGTAGTCCCGAATGGTCAAGCGATCCGTCTTGGGCTGTGTGAGTGACGGATGCTGGATCGACCGGTAGAAGATGTCCTGGTCGGTGTAATCGCTGACCGGGCCTTCCTCGTCGGTTTGTACGCCGAGTGTGAGGTAGCTCTCGGAATCGGTGAAGACCACCCCGTCGAGATAGTCGACGGCGATCCCGTCGTACTCGCGCTCGGTGACGATGCGATCCATCGTTTCTTCGAGCTTCTTCAACGAATCGAAGCGCACGTGACGCAGGGCGACGTACTTTTTGACGGGTTCGAGTGCGATCTTCAATCGCGTCGAATAGCCAAGTGTGCCGTAGGAATTGGGGAAACCGAAGAACAGTTCGGCGTGTTCGCCGTCCGGCGTTGCGGTGATGATCTCGCCGCTCCCGGTCAGTACGTCGATTTCGAGCACCGACTCGTGTGGCAGGCCGTTGCGGAACGAGGTGGACTCGATGCCCAGGCCCGTCACCGCACCGCCCAGGGTGATGGTCTTGAGTTGAGGTACGACCAGTGGCGCCAGACCGTAGGGCAGCGTCGCGTCGACGAGGTCTTCGTAGGTGCACATGCCAGCGACGTCGGCTGTGTGCGCCTGCGCATCGACGGCGATGACACCTGCCAGACCGCTGACGTCGAGGCCGGGGGCCGACGTCTTGGCGCGAGCGCGGAACAGATTGGATGTCTTCTTTGCCAGGCGTACAGAAGCATCGGCGGGAATGGCGCGGTATGACGCGAGTAGGCGTTCGACGCCTTCTCTGTGCTGCTCGAACCCCATTTCACGCGCAGCATCGGAACCCGGGCCTTGCTTTGTCCGGATTCGATCTAACTTCTGAACTACCCCATTGAACGAGAGAGTCACACCCTGACGCTATCGGTAGTTGCGTGTGCAAGCTATCCGGAGGGGTATTAATGCCCGAATTTGATCGAGTTGTTGCAATCGAACTCGGTAAATGCTCCGAGTGGTGAACCAGCTCACACGGAATGGGTAGATGGTCGAGATACCCGGGCGCAGCAGGCAGTATGGAAAGGAATATCTGCGCAGTTCGAGGTGCGGATTCGGGTAGTCATTCGCGGTATCGAGCCGCGTTGGTCGAGCAAGGAGACGTAGGGCATATGGGTCAGGTCAATGCAATGAGTTCGATAGTCGTCACAGCAGCACCCGACAAGGTGCTCGCGGCGCTCGCGGACTACGAGACGGTTCGCCCGCGGATCCTGTCCGAGCAGTACCTCGACTACAAGGTCGTCGAAGGCGGCCAGGGTGACGGCACCGTCGCGCAGTGGACGCTGAAGGCGACGGAAAAGCGCTCGCGCAACGTCAAGGCCACCGTTACGGTCGACGGCAACGTCATCACCGAGAAGGACGCGAACTCCAGCCTCGTCACCACCTGGACCGTTGCCCCCAACGGCACCGGAACGACGGTGACGACGCTCACCCAGTGGCAGGGTGCCACCGGTATCGGCGGATTCTTCGAGCGCACGTTCGCCCCGAAGGGTCTGCAGCGCATCCAGGCCCAGGTCCTGGACAACCTCAAGCGCGAACTCGTCTAACTGATCCTGCATCACCGAGATGGCGTCGTACCTTCACCGGTACGGCGCCTTCTTTCATGGGCCGGTAATGATCCGCCCCAATTCGGTGAGTGCGGGGTTTCCGCTTTCCCAGTAGTCGCTGTGAACTCCGAACCCAGGCTGCCCGGGTGATCCGGCGAATATCTGCGCGCCGAATTCCGGATCCGACGGGTCGAACCCGTGGACTCCGAGGATCTTGGGGATCAATTGGACCGGATCCCAGAAGGCCGTCGTCGAATGAACATGGCGCGCCACCTCGTCCGAGTCGACGCCGTCCAGGCTCAGTTCGTTCACGCGCTCGGCATCGACGCCCGGGCTTGCGACAAAAACCAGTTCGTCGACGTCGAGAGAAGCGCCACGGGTAGTCGCAGCACCGACGACGGTGCTGCCGTAGGAATGACCGATCACCACGTTGTGCGACGGCTGACCGTCATGCGAGGTTCGTAACCCGTCCTGGAAGCTGTCCAGCCTCGGTGCCGCGGAGTTGGCGTGCTGATCCGAGGCTGCATCGGGAATGCCTGGGGGAGCGTCGTATCCGGACCACAGGATCACTGATGTGGCTTCCGTTGGCGCCGCCCTCACCGCCGAGTCGTACATGGCCTTGGTTCGTTGCAGATCTCCGCCGACGCCCGACAGCCCGGAGCCGGTTCCGGGAACCAGTGTTGCGACGTTGTCGGCGGCATCGGGATTACCGACTGCCACTACGGCGTGCCCATCCGTGACCGAGAGAAGGAACGTGTCCGGTCGCAGTTCGCCGCGCACGGCCGTGTATCCGGCAGCTACCGTTCGATCCGGCAACTGCTCGAGCGCAGAGAGGTACCGCCGGTTGCAGTAGTCCCGGTCTAGAGCGGGAAGGCCGTCGCGGCTACCGATGGACGGATCCCACCTCGCCAACGCGTCTTTCTCGTTGGGAGTGAGCGATTCCCACAGTCGGTGTAGCTCCGTTGGTGTCCCGGGGAGTGTCGACCTCCCATCGATGATGTCGACGACAGTGCGGTTGAGGCGATCAGTCTGATTGCCAAGGAGTGATCCGATCTCCCGGAATGCCTCACCCAGAGCAGTCGCGGCCCGGTTTTCTTCATCGTCGAGTGCCGTCAATGCAGTGGAGATCCTCTGCTGAAAAATCTCTGCAGCCGTGGCGTTTTCGGAATCTTGCATGACGTCGGCCAGATTCCACGGCTGCTTCGTCTCAGGCGCCGATACAGCTCCACTGTCTGACACCGTCAAGCCGTGTTCGAGAGTCGCCTCCTCGACCAGGTCCAGAACTGATTTTCGCGCTGCACCGATCGTATTGGCTGCTCTGCCATATAGATCCGCAACTATGCGAACAGCAATCGACAGCCGCGACGAGGAAAGCGAGATGCCAGACCACTGCACTGCCGCCGCGCTCGACGCTTGTCCCTGCCAGAATTCGCGGACGCCGTCGATGCTGCGTCCGGCGTCATTGCCGAGAGCTTCGATCTGCCGGTCGATGTCGATCAGTTCCGAAGCGCTCGTGCGCAATTTCTCCGGTGACCACGTTCGAAGCTGAGAGATAGTGGACTGCATCAGTAGGTTCCGCGCAGTTCGGACACCACTTCGCCCTCGGCAGCGTCGTACAGACGTGCTGCGGCAGCGGTTCCCGACGCCATGAGTCCCAATTGCGTAGCCAGGTACCGGTACGCGTCGGCGATGACTCCGGCATTCCCAGTCGACACAGCCGCGACAGCGGACGAGGTCAGGGCCGCCGCGGCTTCGAAAATCGGGCCGGCGGAATCGATCCCCGAGATCTGATCCGCAATTCGAGACAGATCAGCTGAAAGTTGCTGCAGAGCAGCGAAATCTACCTGAAGTATCGGCCCCATGGCAGAACCGTATCCAGGTGAGCTGGCTAGCGGGACGGTGCCGAGTTTCCTGTGGACAATCGGGATTTCTCCACAGTAGCGAGGTCAGGGGGTTGTCAGGAAGGCGGTGACTCCGCTGGTGACGGCGGTTGCGTACTCCTGCTGACCGTCCGGGCTCGTCATGCGCGCTGCCTCGTCGGCATTTCGCATGTTGCCGAGTTCGACCAGAATCGACGGCCGCTGCGACAGATTGAGACCCGTCAGATCGGCGCGTGGCGCCAACCCGTCGTCACCGATGTAGGTCGACGGGGTGAGCCCGGCGGTGACGAGTGAGTCGCGCATGGTTTCGGCAAAGGCGACGGACGGGCCGGCCTGCACCGTATTCAGCGGGGGCGCGGAGTAGCAGACGTGGAAGCCCTCGGCCCCGGCCGCTGCGCCGTCCGCGTGAATGCTCACCACTACGTCGGCGCCGGAGGAATTGGCGGCTTCGGCACGTGCGTCGACGCATGATCCGACGCTGACGTCATCGGGTCGACTCAGGACGACAGTTGCGCCTTGGCCTTCGAGCTCGCTCTTGACCAGGCTCGCGACTTCCCAGTTGAAGGTGTGCTCGGGGAACCCGGCATCGGTGTTGGTGCCGGTGGTCTGGCAGTTCTTGGTGCCGCCGCGGCCCGTGGGGACCTGGGTGTTGATGCTGTCGTCGTTCGCCCCGCTGTGCCCGGGATCGAGGAAGACGACCTTGCCGGTGAGCGCAGCGGGGACGTCAGCGGCGACAGTGCTCAGCGGAGACACCTCGACCGAAGTCGTGGCCTCGGCAGTCTCGGTCGGAATCGTGCACGCAGCGCTCAGAAGCCCAGCCCCGACCACGGCGATCAAGGCAGTGGAGCGGAACACACGTGATGCCATGTTTGACCTACCTGACGGTTTTACGGTGTCTGACTGGTTCCGGCGCACCCGCTCACGGTAGCGCGCACCGACTACGCTGGTGGGGATAACTCTGTAGAAAGGACCGCTCGTGCAACCAGGTGGAGCACCCGACATGTCTGCTCTGTTGGCTCAGGCTCAGCAGATGCAGCAGCAATTGATGGCGGCGCAGCAGGAAATGGCTCAGGCCGAAGTGACCGGTCAGGCCGGTGGCGGACTGGTTGTCGCCACGGTCAAGGGCACCGGCGAGGTTGTCGGTCTGCAGATCGATCCCAAGGTCGTCGACCCCGAAGACGTCGAGACGCTGCAGGATCTGGTGATCGGCGCGATCGAGGACGCTTCGCGCAAAGCACAGGAAGTCGCTGCTGAGAAGCTCGGCCCGTTGGCCGGCGGACTCGGCGGAGGCCTTCCCGGTCTCCCCGGCTTCTAGAAACGAGAACGCGTGTACGAAGGTCCGGTTCAGGATCTGATCGACGAACTCGGGAAGCTTCCCGGAGTCGGGCCGAAGAGCGCTCAACGCATCGCTTTTCACCTGCTCTCCGTGGAGCCTCCCGAGATCGACCGTTTGAAAAATGCATTGCAGCGCATCCGTGACGGCGTTCAGTTCTGCACGGTGTGCGGAACTGTGTCCGATCAGGAGAAGTGCCGCATCTGCGCCGACGCGCGTCGCGATCGCACGGTGATCTGCGTCGTGGAGGAACCGAAGGACGTCCAGGCTGTCGAGCGCACCCGTGAGTTCAAGGGTCGCTATCACGTCCTCGGCGGTGCGCTCAATCCGCTCTCGGGGATCGGGCCGGACCAGTTGCGTATCCGGGAGTTGTTGGCTCGCATCGCAAATCAGGAGGACGGCGTCGACGTGTCCGAGGTCATCATCGCCACCGACCCCAACACGGAGGGTGAGGCGACAGCTACCTATCTCGTTCGCATGATGCGAGACATTCCGGGGCTGACGGTGTCTCGGTTGGCTTCGGGTCTTCCGATGGGTGGCGATCTCGAATTCGCAGACGAGTTGACGCTGGGTCGGGCATTGTCCGGCCGTCGTGAATTGTCGCGGAACGCTTGATGAGCGGCACGGAGCAAGGTCAGCAGGTGCGTCGTACGTCCGAGCAGACGCGTGCGCAGATCATCGCGTCGGCCGGGAAAGCATTCGCGACTCGGCCGTACCGCGAAATCACGCTCAAGGACATCGCCGAAGACGCAGGCGTCAGCGCTCCTCTCATCATCAAGTACTTCGGTTCCAAAGAGCAGTTGTACGACGAGTTGGTCGACTTCCGGGCAGCAGCGGTCACGGTCTTCGACGCCCCGAACGACTCGCTCGGCGAGCGCATGGTCTCGCTGTTCACCAAGCCGTTGGAGTCGTACAAGCCGCTGTCCATGAGCTTGTTGTTCATGAGCGGCGTCAGTGAAGAGAGCAACCGCAAGCTGCGCGAGAACTATTCGACGCAGATGATCGACACCCTCGCCGCTCGCCTGTCTGGCCCCGACGCGAGATTGCGCGCGGAACTGGCGATGTCGATGGTGGTTGGAGTGGCGATCATGCGCCGACGGATGATGGCCGGCCATGCCACCGGCACCCAGGACGAAGTGGTTGCGTTGTACGCACCACTTGTCCAAAAACTGCTCGACGGGTGAGCGGCATCACAATTCTTGCTTGGTAAATATCCGTTCACCTAATGTAGGTGAACGGATATTTACCTAGTGGGAACAGGCGGTGTGGGGTGACGACGCTCGACCGTCCGCCGGGCACGCCTGCAGTCACCACCCCCGACGCGAGTCTCGCGCAGCCGCGCTCCCGCTTCCTCTTTCCCATCGTTGTCGCCGCCGCAGTGTTCCAGGCTGTTCTGCAGACGGTCATCGTTCCACTGCTGCCGGAGTTGCCGCACTTCACAGGCGCTGGACGCACGGCCGTGTCCTGGCTCGTGACGGTAACGCTGCTGGTCGGCGCCGTCGTCACTCCCATCTTCGGTCGGCTCGCCGACATGTTCGGCAAGAAGAAGATGCTTCTGGTTGCCTTCTCGATGATGACTCTCGGCTCGATGTTGTGTGCGCTGTCGTCGGACATCGCTGTCCTCATCTTCGCGAGAGCGTTGCAGGGAGCCGGGTCTGCGGTCATCCCCATCGGAATCTCCATGCTGCGTGACGAATTGCCACGCAACAAGGTCAATGGCGCAGTGGCGATGATGAGTTCGACGCTCGGCGTCGGAACCGCTTTGGGCATACCGTTTTCTGCGATGATCGCGCAGTATTCGAACTGGCACGTCCTGTTCTGGGTAACCACCGCCATCGGGCTGTCCGTGACTCTTGCTGCGGTGCTGTTCATTCGAGAGTCCGAGCCGAATCCGTCGGGAAGATTCGACGGCGTCGGGGCTGTCGGTCTGAGCGCCGCGATGATCGCTCTGCTCGTGCCGATCACTCAGGGGTCGAGTTGGGGATGGACCAGCGGAGCGGTGATCTCCATGCTGGCCGCGTCGGCCGTGCTGTTCACGCTCTGGGTAATTCAACAGCGGCGCAACGTCAATCCGCTGGTCGACGTCCGCGCTCTCGTGAAACGTGCGGTGTTGATCCCGCATCTGGCGGCTCTGCTGGTCGGGTTCGCATTTTTCGGGAACACACTGATCACTACACAACTGCTGCAGGGGATGAAGGGGCCGGGCGCCGGGTACGGCCTGTCGATCATCGCAGCAGCGCTCTGCCAGATTCCGGCGAGTATCGCGATGGTGCTGTTCTCACCGGTTGCGGTGCGGATCACCGACCGCTTCGGTTCACGGACCGCGATGTTGACCGGTGCCGTCTTCCTCGCCGGCGGGTACGGGATTCACGCCGTTGCCGGTAAGCCGCTGTGGGGAGTGGTTGCAGCACTGGGTATCACAGCAGTCGGGACCGCCATCGTCTACAGCACGCTCTCGCTGCTGATTCTGGTTGCCGTGCCTCGTCAGCGACTGGCGGCAGCCAACGGGGTGAACTCACTTCTGCGGACGTCCGGAAGCACGATCTGCAGCGCGACGGTGGCAACGATCCTCGCCGCGTTCGTGATCAGCGGTTCGGAACATTCCACGTCGTGGACCGGATTCTCCGTCGCATACCTGGTGTGCGCGGGCTGCGCCGTGGTCGTGTTCGCAGTGTCGATCCTGTTGCCGCAGGGGCGAACCCCGAAACACATCGATCTGCCGGATCTCGTCAGGCGACCCTGAATCCCGAGAGGAAGAGTGTGATCATCAGATCCGCGAACTCTTCGGTGGTGTATTTCTGGCGGTCCGGCCAATGCGTGGTCGACCACAGGGTGTCTCGTACCGATCGATAGAAAATCTCCGGGGCCACGTCTTTGCGGAAGATTCCCTGATCGACGCCTTCGGCGATCGCTTTCATCCAGTGCTCGCGGACTTGGCGGGAAGGCCCGTCGACGGATTGCAGGAGATCGTTGTCGCGTAGATACGCCCGATCGTTCTGGTAGATCGCCGTCGGGTGCGGGTGCAGTTCGATGACGACCAGGGTCTCGCGGATCAGGCCGCGTAGGACGTCCTCGGGGTCGTTCGCCGTCTTCTCCACCTGATCGAAGCGGAGTTGAATGTCGGTGATGAAGCCGCGCATGAGCTCGGCGACTATCGCATTCTTCGACTTGAAGTAGTGGTAGAGGCTGCCCGAGAACACACCAGCAGCGTCGCCGATCTCGCGAACGGTCGTGGTGGCGACACCCTTCCTGGCGAACAGCTCGGCTGAGCTCTCCAGGATCTTCTCCCGACGATCTGGTGATGCCACTGAAATCTCCACTGGTTGTCAGTCCTGCTCAGGGCAGGGTTTCGCGGGTGCCGGGCTGCCGGCGTCGAACGTAGCGCAATCCTGCCTGATAGCTCCGGCTCGAACCAATTCGTCGGTGAGATCGAGTGTTTCCACTTCCGGATTCCTATGCTAGCTTCAAAATCAAGCGCTTGCTCAACTTTCGTTCACGGAGGATTTCAGTGCAGAGCCTGCAGACGCAGTTTCCGAATTTCATCGGCGCAGAGGCCGAACCACCCCGCGTCGCCCGCTACGCCGTCAACGAGGCGATGATCCGCAACTGGGTCGAGGCACACGACGACCGCAACTCGATCTACGTCGACGCCGAAGCTGCTCGCAGCACCGGTCGTCGAGACGTCGTCTGCCCACCCGCCATGATCTCGACCTGGGTGATGGCGGGCTACCGCCGCTATCGGCAGGTCCAACAACTTCGCGCCGACGGAGCCTCCGAGGATTTCGCCTATTCACGACTACTCGGGCTGTTGGACGAGGCCGGCTACACGTCCGTAGTCGCGACCAACGTCGAGCAGGAGTATTTCGCGGAGTTGAGTCCCGGAGACCACGTCACCGCATATTTCACCATCGAAGCGATCTCACCGTTCAAACAGACGGCTCTCGGTCACGGGTGCTTCATCACCCTGTTCAAGAAGTACGTGGACCAGGACGGAAAGACGCTGGTCGAAGAGCGCTTTCGATTGCTCAGATTCAAACCAGACGCCCAGACAGATGCCAAGCCCGAAGCCCAGGAGGTAATTGCATGAGCGAGACTGGCTCCCGCAACACCGCGGTGCCGAGACTCACCGTCACCGATGACAACGATTTCTTCTTCTCCGCGGCCAAAGAGGGTCGCCTCGAAATCCAACGGTGTGCGGATTGCAAGACACTGCGCCACCCACCCGCACCCGCCTGCCCGGAATGCCGCTCGTTCAGTTGGGACACAGTCGAATCCACGCGGCGATGCACGTTGCACAGCTTCACGGTCATTCATCACCCGAAGGATCCTGCCTTCGAGTACCCGCTCGCCGTCGGACTCGTCGATCTCGAAGAAGGCACGCGTCTGGTTGCCGACATCGCGGGCATCGATCACGAGGAACTCGAATTCGGTATGGAACTCGAAGTGGCGTTCTCCGAGCACGCTCACGGCGAGATGCTGCCGCAACTGAGGCGACGGGGATCGGTGCAATGACGAATCTTTCTGATTACGAGGTAGGTTCGACCCTTCCCAGCCTCGAACTGCCGTTGGACCGAACGCTCATCGTCGCCACGGCGATCGCTTCTCAGGATTTCGAGGACGTGCATCACGATCCGGGCAAGGCGCAGGATCGCGGAACTCCCGACATCTTCATGAGCATCAACACCACCAACGGGCTCATCGACCGCTACATCACCGACTGGTCAGGCCCGGGATCGCGAATCGTCAAAACATCACTACGGCTTGGTGTTCCGAACTTTCCCGGAGACACCATGACATTGACCGGCAAGGTGATCGACTCCGACGGCCGGGCGCTCACCGTGACGGTTCTCGGCAAGAACGCTCGCGGAACGCACGTGACAGCCGACGTGACTCTCGAACCGGCGGAAAGGGTAATCGCATGACACGAGGATTTTCGAGGCAAGCCGCCATCGCCGGGATCGGCGCCACCGAGTTCTCCAAGAACTCCGGCCGCAGTGAATGGCAGTTGGCGTGCGAATCCGTGATCGCCGCGCTCGACGACGCTCACATCGAGGCAGAAGAGGTGAACGGATTTGCACTGTTCACCATGGAGAACAATCCCGAGATTGCGGTCGCACGCGCTCTCGGGATCCCGGAACTGACGTTCTTCAGTCGTATTCCACACGGCGGCGGCGGCGCCTGCGCACCGGTTCAACAAGCCGCGCTTGCCGTCGCCAGTGGTGTCGCCGACGTTGTGGTCGTCTACCGTGCCTTCAACGAAAGATCAGGTCACCGATTCGGCGCCGGGCCACCACCCTTTGCGTACAACGCGTCGACGGACCAGGAGTATCGGAACTGGATCAACCCGTACGGGCTTCTGACCCCGGCGCAGCAGGAAGCCTTCCTCGCCAAGCTCTACATGCACAAGTACGGGGCAACCAGCGCCGACTTCGGTCAGATCTCGGTTCTCTCACGCAAGCATGCCGCGAACAACCCGAAGGCCTGGTTCTACGAACGCCCGATCACTATCGAGGATCATCAGAACTCGCGCATGATCGCCGACCCCATCCGTCTGCTCGACTGCTGCCAGGAAAGTGACGGTGGACAGGCGCTGGTCATCGTCAGCGCGGAGCGCGCCCGCGACCTGCCGCACAAACCTGCGATCATCAGCGGTGCTGCGCAAGGTGTAGGTCCACAACAGATTTCGATGAGCAGCTACTACCGCGAAGACATCGACAGCATGCCGGAAGTCGAACTCGTGGCGCGCCAACTATGGGACCAGGCCGGTATCGGCCCGGACGACATCGATGCCGCAATTCTCTACGACGCCTTCACTCCGATGGTTCTGCTTCAACTCGAGGAGTACGGATTCTGCGGTCGGGGTGAGGCAAAAGAATTCATCGCCGACGGCAATCTCGAGCTGGACGGTCGCCTGCCGATCAACACCCACGGCGGTCAACTCGGTGAGGGATACATCCACGGCGTCAACGGTATTGCCGAAGGTGTTCGCCTGATCCGCGGTACCTCCACCAACCAACCCACCAAAACTTTGGACAACGTGCTCGTGACCGGCGGCTCTCCCGTCCCGCACAGTGCGCTCGTCCTCGCGGCAGATCGCTGAATCTGCCTATTCGAGAAAGCAGGAACAAGATGAGTGAGCGGATCACCTACGCCAGGGCTACACACGGCGAGGAAGAAATACAGGCGGTTGTCGACGTCTTGCGCAGCGGGCATCAAGGATTGCGCATCGGCAAGAACGTCTTCGAGATGGAAGAACGTATCGCGGCCTTGGCAGGCAAGAAGTTCGGCGTCATGTGCAACTCGGGATCCTCGGGTTTGTACTTGGCAGTCGAGCTGCTCGGACTGCCTACGGGAAGCGAGATCATCACGTCGCCGTTGACGTTCTCCACCGATATCGCACCGATCGTGCGTGCCGGTCTGGTGCCGGTGTTCGTGGACGTGGAACCCAACACGTTCAACGTCGACGTCACCAAGATCGAGGCAATGGTCACCGAAAAAACCGGTGCCATCCTCATGCCGAACCTCGCCGGCAACTGCCCGGACTGGGACGTCATTCGTGACATCGCAGATCGTCACGGACTCAAAGTGATCGAGGATTCGTGTGACGCGATCGGTGCCACGCTCCGCGGCACTCCCACCGGCTCCCGGGCGGACATCGTCGTCACCAGTTTCTCGATGGCACACATCATCACGTGCGCGGGAACCGGTGGAATGGTTTGCGTCGACGACGAAGCCAGCCGCGACAAGGCGCTCCTGCTTCGCCGCTGGGGCCGTCGTAGCGAGCCGAACCTGTTCGGTAGCACCAAATCCGGCCGAGTCTTCCGTGAAGAACTCGACGGCGTCGACTACGACAACGACTTCATCTTCGAGCTCATGTCATGGAACTTCGAGCCCTCCGAACTCGGCGCAGCCTACGGCGTCGTGCAGCTCGACAAGCTGGAAGAGAACTACAAGACGCGTAAGGCAACGTTTGCGGCCTTCACGGCGGCATACGGCGCCCATCCTGAATTCTTCACGACGCCGGTAGAACTCGACGGTCTCGACACGGCGTGGCTGTGTTACCCGGTGATGATCAACGAGAATGCCCCCTTCACGCGCAGCGACCTGCAGGAAGCCATCGAGGCCGACGGTATCGACACACGAACTGTGTGGAGCGGCAACGTCACTCGTCACCCGATGATGAACAACATCGAGTTCCGTCAGCCGGCCGAAGGATTGCCGGAAGCCGACGCGGTTTTCGCCCGAGGAATGACACTCGGCATGAGTCACGGCCTGCGCGAAGACGAAGTTGCCCGGATTGCGGAGAGCATCAATCGCTTCGCCTCGAAGTTCAAATAGCATGACGAGGCGCTTTGACGGCCGCCGAGCGCTTGTCACCGGTTCCAGTCGCGGAATCGGTGCGGGCGTCGCAGAGCGACTGGCCGCTGAGGGTGCCGACGTCGCCCTCGTGGCTCGGACGCTCGGCACGCATGCAACCCTGCCGGGCAGTCTCGAAGAGACTGCGGCTCGAATTGCCAAGTACGGAACCAAAGTCGAGATAGTTGTCGCAGATCTGACGGACGAGCAGCAGCGCGACACCGTTGTGCCGCTGGCGGTCGAGAAGCTTGGCGGGACGATCGACATCCTGGTGAACAACGCGGCAGCGGCGATCTATCAGCCGCTGTCGGATTACCCACTGCGGCGACGACGTTTGATGTTCGAGGCAAATGTCCATGCACCGCTCGATCTGATGCAAGCCGTGGTGCCGGGGATGGTGGCAAACGGATACGGCTGGATCGTGAACGTGTCGAGCGGCACCGTCAAACCGTGGCATGGCCCGCCGTTCACGTGGGTCGAACCGGGAACTGCCATGACCGTGTACGGCGCCTCCAAAGCAGCGCTCAACAGGATGAGCAACGGCATGGGCGTGGAACTCTACGGCCAGGGGGTTCGCGTCAACACGGTTCAACCGCGGGCAGCGGTGCTCAGTGAGGGCGCCAAAGTCCTGGTCGGTGAGACTATCCGGCCGGATCAGGTCGAATCTATGGAAGAAATGGTGGAAGCGGTCACAGCGCTGTGTGATTGCGACACCGAGTTCACCGCGCGCTCGAGCGTCAGCTTGGACCTGATCGACGAGTGGTCCCTGACCGTACGCGGTCTGGACGGCGCAGCATTACCGGAGAACCCGGCACTACGAACCGAGGAGTTGGCATGAAGCCCGTCATCGTGGACGCAGCACGAACGCCGTTCGGCAAGCGTGAGGGTTGGCTGTCCGGAGTCCACGCGGCGGAACTGTTGGGATATGCGCAGAGAGGCGTGCTGGATCGGGTTGGCGTGGATCCTGACGCGGTCGACCAGGTCATCGGCGGATGTGTGACGCCTCTCGGTGAGCAGTTCGGAAACATCGTGCGTACGTCCTGGATGCATGCGGGCCTTCCGTTGAAAGCGGGCTGCACCACGATCGACGCGCAGTGCGGCACAGCGCAGCAATCGGTGCAGTTGATCGCCGGGCAGATTGCCATCGGTGCAGTCGACGTGGGTGTGGCGTGCGGTGTCGAGTTGATGTCCCGAGCTCCGTTGACGTACAAGGTGGGTACCGGCCTGGGAACGCCGCGTCCGGAGTCGTGGTCACTCGATACCGTCGACCAGTACACCGCGGCCGATCGGATTGCTGTCAAACGCGGTTTCAGCCGCGAGGATCTCGACGCCTTCGGGCTGCGCTCGCAGCAGCGGGCGGCGGCGGCGTGGGAGGCAGGACGCTTCGACTCGCACATCATCGATGTGGTCGCTCCGGGCTCTGACGTTCCGGTTCATCGGGATCAGGGTCTGCGCGAATCGAGTCTCGAAGGGCTCGCGAAGCTGCGCACCGTTCAAGAGGGCGGATTGCACACCGCTGGAACGTCTTCGCAAGTCTCGGACGGTGCGAGTGCAGCTCTGCTGATGTCAGAGGATCGAGCCAAGGCCCTCGGCGTGCGGCCACGGGCAAAGATTCTGGCGCAGTGCGTTATCGGCGGGGACACCGAGTTCATGCTCGACGGTCCCGTCGACGCGGCAAACATCGTGCTCGGACGCACCGGGCTGACAATCGACGACATCGATCTGTTCGAGGTCAACGAGGCATTTGCTTCGGTACCGATGTCGTTCGCGCAGGTTCACGGCGTCGATCCCGAATTGCTGAACGTCAACGGCGGCGCAATCGCACTGGGCCACCCGGCCGGTGCAACCGGAATCAGACTGTTGGCCAATGTCATCGACGAATTGGAGCGCCGGGACAAGTACATCGCACTGATCGCGATCTGCGCGTCCGCCGCAACCACCTGCCTGATTCTCGAACGCATCTGACAAGAACCGAAGATTGAGGAACCTGCCATGGCACTACCCCTGCTCGAAGATCA
The DNA here is from genome assembly GCF_033142365.1 of Rhodococcus sp. IEGM 1241. Taxonomy (NCBI): domain Bacteria; kingdom Bacillati; phylum Actinomycetota; class Actinomycetes; order Mycobacteriales; family Nocardiaceae; genus Rhodococcus; species Rhodococcus sp. IEGM 1241. The sequence goes on along the minus strand of NZ_JAWLSE010000006.1, from coordinate 110,606 downwards.
CCGTGACCTGGCGGAAGCGGTAGCCGCATTCGCGAACCGCTTCGGTGGAATCGCCGATACGCGGAGCAACGTCAAGCGGTACACCGCCGGTGATCGGCCGGACTCGTGGGATGGGTTGGTCCGTCAGGGCCTGCACGCAGTGCACCTGCCGGAGCAGTACGGCGGTGACGGGGCGGGTCTTGCCGAACTTGCAGTGGTAGTCGAGCAATTGGGTGATGCGCTCTACCCGGGACCGTACGTTCCGACGGTCATCGCGAGTGGGATTCTCGCAACAGCTGCGGGCCCGGCTGCGGAAACAATGCTGACCGAATTGGCCACCGGTGCAACCGGAGCAGTCTGTACCGGAACGAGATTGCGCGCGGCTCGCAGCGATGCTGGGTGGACAGTGAGCGGTTCTGCCGACCCAGCTCTAGGTCTGCCCGGAGCTGATGTCGTTCTCGTGCGGGCGAACAGCGAAGACGGCGAGTTGTGGTTCCGGCTCGAACCGTCGACTTCCGCTGCGGTGGTGATCGAAGACGGGGTGGATCTGACACGGTCGATCGGAACACTGACGTTGACCGATCACCAGGTCGAGGCTGGGCTGATCGTCGACGGCCTCCAGGCGCACCTAGTCGAACTGATCGTCAACACGGTGTTGGCTGCGGAGGCGAGCGGTATCGCCGGGTGGGCGCTACGGACCGCAGTCGACTATGTGAAGTCCCGGCAGCAGTTCGGCCGTCCGGTCGGAAGCTTCCAGGCAGTTCAGCACAAGGCGGCCATGATGCTGGTCCGCTCCGAGATTGCCTGTGCCGCAGCGTGGGACGCCGCTCGATCCGAAGACCACGACGAGGATCAGCAGAAACTTGTCTCGGCTCAAGCTGCGTTGGCCGCTTTGCCCGTCGGCATCGAGAACGCCCTCGAATGTGTAACTTTGCTCGGCGGAATCGGATTCACCTGGGAGCATGACGCGCACCTGTACTGGCGCCGGGCGATCAGTATCGCGGCAGTGGCGGGTTCCGAGGTGAAGTGGGCACACACGTTGGGAGACCGGTCTGCCGATTCGGAACGGGATTTCTCCTTTGTCGACCCGGAAATGCTGCCGGAGTTACGAGAGCAGGTTCGGAGGGTTCTGGACGAGGTTGCGCTGCTGCCTGACGACGGAACCACCAGCGCCAGTTGGGCGCCGGCCAAGGGGAGCGCTCGACGCGCCCGATTTGCCGACGCCAAACTGGTTGCCCCGCACTATCGGGCGCCGTACGGGCTGGGAGCGGGACCGAGGGAACAGGCCGTCATCGCACATGAATTCGCGATGCGAGGTTGGGCTCAACCGTCCACGGTGATCGGGGAATGGGTGCTGCCCACGATTCTCGAACACGGCAACGCCGAGCAGCAGGACAGGTTCGTCGAGCCTTCGCTGCGCGCCGACATCATCTGGTGCCAGCTGTTCAGTGAGCCGGGCGCGGGATCAGACCTGGCCGGTCTGAGCACGAAAGCGCGCAAGGTCGACGGTGGCTGGGTCCTGTCAGGTCAGAAAGTGTGGAACTCGGGTGCGCACGAGGCAGATTGGGGAGTATGCCTGGCGCGTTCCGACGCGGACGCTCCGAAACATCGTGGGCTGTCGTACTTCCTGGTCGACATGACCTCGAAGGGCGTCGACGTACGTCCGCTGAAGCAAGCCACCGGCAAGTCGGAATTCAACGAGGTATTCCTCGACGACGTCTTCGTCCCGGACGACTGCCTGGTGGCCGAACCGGGGCAAGGGTGGAAACTGGCTGCGACAACGCTGTCCAACGAACGCTTGAGCATGGGCAGCACGCTGCACCACGGTTCGAGTCGACTGTTCCGTCAGGTGATTGCCGACGCGAGCCACGACTGCCCCCGCGAAGATGCAGTGGAAGGCCTCGGCCGCAGTATCTCTCGTGAGTTGGCACTGTCCGCGATGAATCTGCGCGGAGTGTCGGCGCGACTGGCGGGTCAGGAACCGGGCGCCGAGATCAGCGTGTCGAAGGTGTACAACGCCCTGGCGCAGCGCGAGGGCTCGCGGGACCTGTTGCGACTGCTCGGACCGCGCGCCGCAGTTGTCGACCCGTCGGCGAATTACGCGATAGACCACATCGGACTTCCCTCGATTCTGTTCGGCGGCGGAACCGTCGAAATCCAACTCAACGTCATCGCGCAGCGCGTACTCGGCCTGCCGCGTTCGTAGATCTTAGGAGCTTCACCATGTACTTGGATTTGTCGGAGGAGTCGAAGACTCTGCGCAAGGAATTGCGCGCATACTTCGCAGAGATCATCAACGACGAAGACCGCCGTGCTCTCGTGGATCAGACCGAAGGCGGCCCCGTCTTCGATCGTATCCTGCGCCGGATGGGTAAAGACGGTTGGCTGGGCTTGGGGTGGCCGGAGGAATTCGGCGGTCGGGGTGAGAACCCCGAAGCTCTGTATGTGTTCTACGACGAAGTGATTCGCGCGAATGCGCCGCTGTCACTGGTCACGCTGAACACCGTCGGACCCGCTCTGATCAAGCACGGGACGCAAGCTCAGAAGGACTTCTTCCTGCGTCCGATCCTGGCGGGTGAATTGATCTTTGCCATCGGCTACACCGAACCCAATGCGGGCACCGATCTCGCGGCACTCGAAACACGCGCCCGCATCGAGGGCGACGAGCTTGTCATCAACGGCAACAAGATCTTCACCAGCGCCGGTGTGTTTGCCGACTGGGTCTGGCTTGCCGTTCGCACCGATCCTGACGCGCCGACGCATCAGGGCATTTCCGTGGTCCTGGTACCGACCAATTCGCCGGGGTTCTCGGTCACCGAAATTCACACCGTGGGCGGAATCAGCACTTCGGCAACCTATTACGAAGATGTTCGGGTGCCGATCAGCAATGTCGTCGGTGAGCTCAATCAGGGGTGGAAGCTCATCACCAACCAGCTCAACCACGAACGTGTTGCCCTGGCAGCACGCGGTGGCATCGCCAACGAGCTCTTCGCCGAGGTGGTCGAGTGGGCAAAGACAGAACCCGCCGGTGACGGCCACGTCTACGACATCGGCTGGGTACGTGAGAAATTGGCGGAAGTCTACGCGCTGCTCAGCGCCGCCGACCTGATGAACCTGCGACTGGTGGCGGACGTCGCCGCCAACACCTTGGGCGGCGGGGATTCGGCCGCGGCCAAGATCTTCGGTACCGAAGCCGTCGTCAGTGCGTACGGCATGCTGCAGGAAGTGCTGGGTGCCAAGGGCTTACTGCGCCCCGGTACACCCGGAGCGGTACTGGAAGGGCGGGTCGAGAACCTGGGTCGGCGCGCCCAGAACAACACCTTCGGTGGTGGTACCAACGAAGTGATGCGTGAAATTGTCGCCGCAAAATGCCTGGGCATGGCGCTTGCTGCGCGTCGCCGGCCCGCTGCACAGAACGAAAAGAGCTGACATGGAATTCGAATTCGACGACAACTTGTCCGCCGTGCGGGATCTGAGTGAATCGATCTTCTCGGCGAAGTCCGGAGTGGACCGACTGCGGGAAGTGGAGAGCACCAGCGGTTTCGACGCCGAACTGTGGAAGCTCCTCGCCGACTCCGACGTTCTGGGAATCGCTCTGCCGGAAGAGGTCGGGGGAGCAGGACTCGGAATGCTCGGCCTGGCCGCGGTGCTCGAACAACAGGGCCGCCGGGTCGCCCAGGTGCCGCTCTGGTCGGTGATTTCCACGGCGGCGCTGCCGATTTCCGAGTTCGGCAGCACGGAGCAGAAAGCGTCGTGGCTTCCGGGACTGCTCGACGGCTCGGTGATCGTCACCGGCGCATTCGACACCGGCTACAACGCCGAGACGGCGGTTTGCGCCGAGCCCGCGCCTGACGGTTGGGTTCTGTCAGGCCACGTCGACTCCGTGCCTGCCGCGGAGTTCGCGGCCGCGCTGGTCGTTCCGGTGACGATGCCGGACGGCAGTGTCAGCGTCATGATCGTGCCCACGGACCGGGACGCGCTGGTGCGTGCACCGCTTGCGGTGACGAACCGCGAGAGCAACAGTGCTGTGCAGTTCGACGGGGTTGCGGTTACTGCAGCTGACGCACTTCCCGCAGACGGCGCGGTGGTTCGAGACTGGACGTTGCGGCGTGCACGGGTGGCTCTTGCGGCCCTGGCTACCGGCGTCTGCGAGGAAGCGCTGGCAATGACGGCGAAATACACCTCCGAGCGAGTGCAATTCGGTCGTCCACTCTCGACCAACCAGGCAGTTGCCGTCCGGGCCGCCGACGCATACCTCGACACCGAGAGCACAAGGTTGACCACGCACCGCGCTGCCTGGCTGATGGACAGCGGAGTCGAGAGCGAAGCGGAAGCAGCTGCGCTGGTCGCCAAATGGTGGGCGTCGCGCGGCGGCCTGCGCGTGGTGCACGCGACCCAGCACCTGCACGGCGGAATCGGAGCGGATGTCGACTATCCGATTCACCGCTATTTCCTGTGGGGACGGCAGATCGCCTTCACCTTGGGGAGCGCGGGGGCGATAGGCGCCGAACTCGCCGATCAGTTGGAAATCCGAGCCCAGATCGGGGCGTCGGCGTGAATATCTGAGACGACAGGTTGCAGTCACGGGCAGCGCGTCGGCAATCATCGCGCTACTCTGCCCTTCGTGAATCGCACCAGTTCGTTCATCCGGCCGTTGGTTCCGCGGGATCCGCACGAGCCGCATCGGGTGGCGACGCCGCTCGAGCTGCTCACCGACCTCTGCTTCGTCGTGGCGGTCGCTCAAGCGGCCACCGGTCTGCACCACGCGATCAGCGAAGGGCACGCGGCTTCGGGCGTCGGGCACTTCGCGATGGCATTCTTCGCGATCTGGTGGACGTGGCTGAACTTCACGTGGTTCACCTCGGCGTACGACAACGACGACGGAATCGCCCGGCTGCTGACCATCTTCCAGATCCTCGGATCGCTGGTCCTTGCAGCCGGCATCGTCCGCTTCTTCAACGACGACGCCCTGCTCATCATCGTCGGCTACGTCATCATGCGAATAGCCCTGGTCATCCAATGGCTCAGGGTGTCGCGGAACGACCCCGAACATGCGCTCACGGCTCGTCGATACGCTCTCGGAATCGTGTTGGTCCAGATCGGTTGGATCGGTTTCTACTTCGTTCCATCCGCCATTTACGTCCCGACGTTCCTGGTGTTGGTTCTGTGCGAATTCGCGGTACCGATCTGGTCGGAGAAGCCGGGCATGACGCCGTGGCACCCGCATCACATCGCGGAGCGGTACTCGTTGTTCTTCATCATCGTTCTGGGCGAGACGATCCTCTCGACCACCATCGCGATTCAGGACGCGGTCGACGGTGAGCATCCGGCAGCGCAGGTCACCTACGTCGTGATCGGCGGCATTCTGATTGTCTTCAGCCTGTGGTGGCTCTACTTCCAACGCAATGCAGGCGAAGTGATCGGCGGTGACAACGTCTCACCCTTCGTCTGGGGGTTCGGTCACTACTTCATCTTCGCCGCCGCTGCCGCCATCGGTGCGGGGTTGGCCTCGCGCGTCGACTTCTGGACTCATCACGGTGACGGCAGCGCGTTGGTGACGGGTGCTGCCGTCACCGTTCCGGTCGCGGTCATCCTTGCCGCCCTGTGGTTCATCCACATTCGACTACATGACTCCTCGGTACGCACCCTCATGCCGTTCTCGGTCGCGATCGTCGTCGTGCTCGGTGGTACCTACACCGCGGTGCCCGAACTGGTTGCGGGACTGGCCTGCGCCGCGCTGTTGGCCGTGGAACTGGTTCTGACCGAGGGGAAATCCGAAACCGTCTGAACCGGGTCAGCGAATCGCGAGCCGCTCCTTGCGGAGCTTGTCGACCTCGGGCAGATGCAGGGGTTCGAGTTCGTTGACGCCCAAGGCCCGCATGAGCAGGAGGTCCGCGAGTTCCGGATTCCGGGCCAAGGCGGGTCCGTGCATGTACGTCCCGATCACCGAACCCTGTACGACGCCTTCGAATCCGTCACCGACGCCGTTTCCGACACCATGGGTGACACGTGCGAATCCAGAGGCTGAGCTACCCAGAGTTGTTCCGCCGCGGTGATTCTCGAAACCTGAGAGAGGTGCTGTGAGCCCGTCGATCAAGGGCTTCGTGATGACCTCGCCGATGGAACGCTTCTCCTGCGGAGAGGTCGTGACGTCGAGCATCGAGACACCGTCGACGCGTTCGCCGCTGGAGGTTTCGTACCAGTTGCCGAGCACCTGAATTGCAGCGCAGATCGCCAGAACCGGTGCGCCACGCTCGGCGGCGCGTTGCAGGCCAGGGTATTTCGCGAGATGGCGCGTTGCGAGTCGCTGAGCGGAATCCTCGGCGCCACCCAATGTGTACACGTCGAGCGAATCGGGGACCGGATCGCTCAAGGTGATGTCCACGATTTCGGCGTCGTACCCGCGCATCCGCAGACGCTGACGCAGGATCAGGGCGTTGCCGCCGTCGCCGTAGGTGCCCATGACGTCGGGGAGAACCAGTCCGATGCGAATTGTCGAGTCAGACATTGCGAGATTCCTTCGCGATGGCGGTGTTGAGGTCACGGAAGGCTGTGTAGTTCGCCAGTACCTCCACGCGTCCGGGAGGGCAGGAAGCGATGGCGCGCAACGGATCCGGATCGAGGGTGTGCTCGACGCCTGCGTACGTGAGGCGAACGGCGAGATCGGTTCCGCGTTCGCCGGCGGCCACTACCTTGACGCCTTCGAAGTGCTCGAACTTCACGTCCCACAGCCAGGAGAGGTCCTCGCCGTCCGGCACCTGACCGTTCACCGCGATCACCAGTCCGTCCACCGTGGGATCGATCATCGACAGCGCTTCCTGCCAACCGGCGGGATTCTTCGCGAGCAGCATGTGGACGGAGTGCGGTCCGACCTCGACGGTGCTGTAGCGGCCGGCGACTTCCTGGACCGTCGACGCGGCGGCAACTGCCCCGACCGGATCTGCGCCCAAAGCAGCCGCAGCAGCTACGGCCTGAGCGGCGTTACCGCGGTTGGCTTTTCCGGGGAGAGTCAACGTCATCGGAATCTTCAGGCCGTCGGGGCCGTAGAGATTGTCGTCGTCGAGCCACCAGGTCGGCTCGGGCCGCGCGAAGTCGGAACCGGTACTGCGCCAGTGCTTTCCCTCCCACACGATGGGTTCACCGGTGCGCGGGCAGCTGACGGAATCGCCGGCCCAGCCGCCGCCGGCAGCAACCCACACGACGTTGGTGGCGTCGTATGCCACGGAGGTGACCAGTACGTCGTCGCAGTTGGCGACGATCACCGCGTTCGGATGCGCATTGACGCACGCGCGGAGCTTCCGCTCGATCATGTTGATCTCGCCGACCCGGTCGAGCTGATCGCGGCTGAGATTGAGCAGCACGATCACTTCCGGATTCACGGCGTCGGCTACGTGGGGGACGTGCAGTTCGTCGACCTCGAGTGCTGCCAGCGTTGCGTCCGTACGCGCGGCCAGAGCGGCCACGATCCCGGCATCCATGTTGGCGCCGTCGGCCTGCGTGGCGACGTCACCGAGTGTCGCGAGCGCTGCGGCGGTCATACGCGTGGTCGTCGACTTGCCGTTGGTGCCCGTGACCACGACGGTGCGCTTGCCGCGTCCGAGCTGAGTCATGAGCGTCGGGTCGATCTTGAGGGCGATCAACCCGCCGATCATCGAACCCTTGCCGCGACCGGCCTTCTGCGATGCCCAAGATGCTGCTGCGGCAGCTCGCATGGCGAGCTTTCCGCGCACTGTGATCGATAGTCCAGTTCCCACGGCCCGAGTTTGGCACAGGGCATCGTCAGACGCCGAGTCGCGCCGGTGGTGAGGCTGCAGGTGTGTCCGAGAAAACAGTGTTCGCGGGCTTGCGCCTCATCTGTGCGGCACTCGCTCCGGCGATCACGATGACTGCCCCGACCAGGGACAACGGGCTCGGATCCTCGTGCAGGAACAGCCAGGATGCGCCGATTCCCACTACCGGTACCAGCAAGGAGAGCGGCGCCACCATGCCGGCGGGATAGCGGCCCATGAGCATCGTCCAGAGCCCGGATCCGGCGATGGTGCCGAGCAGAATGATGTAGGCCAGCCCGACCAGTGACGGCCAGGCGTCGGCACTGAACGCGGTGCCGAGCGCGTGCCATCCGACGGTGGGGCCTTCGACCACCGCGGACAGGGCGAGCATCGGCAACGGCGGGATGACGCACATCCACAGCATCAAGCGCATCGGTGCGGGCTCACCGACGGTGTTCGCCGCGGCCAAGCGGCTGCCGAGATTGCCGAACGCCCAGGACAGGCCGCCGAGGAGCGTGAGGATGACGGGCAGCAGTGCCGCGTGGTGTGAACGGTCCCAGCCGATCAACGACATACCGGCTACGGCGACGGCGATCCCGGAGACCTGCCAGACGCTGAGCTTCTCGCGGAGTAGGAACGCGCCGAGGACGACGGTGAACGGCGCGGACGACTGCAGGACCAGTGATGCGAGACCCGTCGGCATCCCCGAATGCATCGCCCAGAAGAGGAAGACGAACTGGCCGAATCCGAAACCGAATCCGTAGAGCAGCAACCAACGGAGCGGTACCTGCGGACGCGGCACGAAGATGACCACCGGAATCGCGATGATCAGGAACCGCAGCGCCGCGAAGAAGAACGGCGGGAAATGATCCAGGCCGACGCGAATGGCCAGGAAGTTCAGACCCCACAAGACGATCACGGTCAGGCCGAGGAGACGGTCGCGGGGAGTCATGACGTTAATCGTGAGCCGTACGAAGCATCAGAACAAGCGAATATAGATGCACTATCCATGTAGTTTTGCTACATGGATATTCGTCACCGTATGGATGCCACGCGCTTGCGGATCCTCCGTGAGCTCGCCGACCGAAGAACCGTCGGCGCTACTGCTCTCGCTCTCTCGATGACACCGTCCGCCGTCTCGCAACAACTCAAGATCCTCGGCCGAGAGGCGGGGGTCTCGCTCCTCGAACCGGACGGGCGCACGCTGCGCCTCACCGACGCTGGTCGAGCGCTGGTGCTCCGCGCCGACGACGTGGTGGCGGCGCTCGACCGGGCAGCGGACGAGATGGCGTCGTACCGAGGCTCGCCGCGCGGCAAGGTGCGAGTCGCGTTCTTTCCCTCCGGAGCAGCTCTCCTGCTGCCCGGCGTTCTGACGGCGCTGAAGAACTCGGACGTGGACATCGACGCACACGACGTCGACAAACCGGCGTCGGCCGTCCCTGGACTGTTGGCCGATCACGACGTGATCCTCACTCACCGTGACGAACGCGGCGCCGAGACCTCGTTTCCCCGGGTCAGCGTGCAACCGCTGATGCGTGAACCGATCGATCTGGTGCTGCGGCCTGATCATCCACTCGCCGAGCAGGATTCGGTCCGGTTGGAGCAATTGGCCGACGAGAACTGGATCAGCGTGCGCGGCGGGTTTCCGGTCGACGACGTTCTGTTGTCGGTTGCGTCCGTCACCGGGGTCCAACCTCGAGTCGCTCATCGGATAAACGATTTCCGAGTTATCGAAGAGTTGGTGGCGGCGGGCCACGGTGTGGCTTTGATGCCGCGTTACGCGATCACACATCCTGGAGTGTCGAGGAAACCGGTGGCAGGCGTGCGCGCTGCACGCGTTTATGAATTGGCAACTCGATTACACATCGACCGCAGCCCGGCTATCGGAGTGGTTCTCGACGCTTTTCGCGACGTCGCGCGAGCTGTCGGTGAATGAACGGCTGTCGGTGCATGAACGGCGGATGGTGAATGAATACAAAACGGGAGCGACACGATTAGTGTCGCTCCCGTTTCGGTAGTGCAATCCTCACTGATTAGTGAGGGCCTGAATCAGGCGAGGGCCTTGGCCTTGAGCGCTGCGAATTCTTCTTCGCTGATGGTGCCGGCGTCGAGAAGCGCCTTTGCATCTGCGATGGACTCGGCCGGGGACTTTCCGGCAACCTCACGGATGTAGCTGTCCTGTGCATTCTTGACCTGCTGAGCAGCCTCCATGGAGCGCTGGGCCATTCCGTCGCTTCGGACGATCAGATAGACGAGCGAGGTGAGCAGCGGAATGAAGAACAGGAAGACGATCCAGATTGCCTTTACCCAGCCGGAAGTCTTGTGATCACGGAATAGGTCGGTGATGATCGAGAAGAGCAGGATCAGGTACGCGATGAACGCGAAGCTGATGATGATCAGCCAGAGGAAGTCCCAAAAGGAATCCATTGTCGAGCCCCATTTCACAAGTCGGATTTGTCTGAGGTGACTATCTCACGTGCCGGGGTCGGCTGCATCATCCTCGATGGGTGAATCCTGTTTGTTAACTTCGCTAAGCGACTCTTTCGGGACCTATGTCATGCCGAAGCGAAAACGCGGACCGAAGAACTTCTGTGCCGTGAAAACAACCCTGGTCTCACCCGAAAATCGGGTGAGACCAGGGTTTGTTCAAGAGCCGGGTTCGTATTGCGTGAGTGTCAGCTCGCGCGGTTCACTGCCGAAACCACGGCGCGCAGCGACGCCGTCGTGATCGACGTGGCGATACCCACACCCCAGACGACGGTGCTCTGACCGTCCGGGCCAGTCACTGCGCACTCGACGTAGGCCGCGGCTTGGGCGTCGTCGCCGGCGGACATTGCGTGCTCGGAGTAGTCGAGGACACGAACGTCGAAGTTGATGCTTCCCAGCGCGTCGACGAAGGCAGCGAGCGGGCCGTTACCGGTTCCCGAGATCTCCTGCTCCTTGCCGTTCACCTTGACGATGGCGGTGATGGCGTCGGTGCCGCCGTCCTCCTCGGACGCGGTGACCTTCTGCTTCATCCGCTCGAGCGGGGTGACGGGGGCGAGGTACTCCTCGTGGAAGACGTCCCACATTTCCTTCGGCGAGACTTCGCCGCCTTCGCCGTCGGTGATCTTCTGGACCGACTGCGAGAACTCGACCTGCAGACGACGCGGCAGCACCAGACCGTGATCGGCCTTCATGATGTACGCGACGCCGCCCTTGCCGGACTGCGAGTTCACGCGGATGACGGCCTCGTAGCTGCGGCCGACGTCCTTGGGGTCGATCGGCAGGTAGGGGACCTGCCAGAGAATGTCGTCGACGTCCGAGTCCTGGTTGTCGGCGTCGACCTTCATGGCGTCGAGGCCCTTGTTGATCGCGTCCTGGTGGCTGCCGGAGAACGCGGTGTAGACCAGGTCGCCGCCGTACGGATGACGCTCGTGGACGGGCAGTTGGTTGCAGTACTCGACCGTGCGACGGATCTCGTCGATGTTCGAGAAATCGATCTGCGGGTCGACGCCGCGCGTGAACATGTTCAGCGCGAGGGTGACCAGGCAGACGTTGCCGGTACGCTCACCGTTACCGAACAGGCAGCCTTCGATGCGGTCTGCGCCGGCCTGGTAGCCCAGCTCGGCTGCCGCGACGCCGGTGCCGCGGTCGTTGTGGGGGTGCAGCGACAGGATGACCGAATCGCGGCGGGCCAGGTTGCGGTGCATCCACTCGATGGAGTCGGCGTACACGTTGGGTGTCGCCATCTCGACGGTGGCGGGCAGGTTCAGGATGACCGGGTTGGCAGGCGTCGCACCCAGGGTTTCGGTGACGGCGTCACATACTTCCTTGGCGTACTCGAGTTCGGTGCCGGTGTAGGACTCGGGCGAGTATTCCCAGCGCCAGTTCGTGTCCGGGTACTTCTTCGACTCGGCCAGGACCAGTTCGGCGGCGTCGGTGGCGATCTTCTTGATCGTGTCCTTGTCGGCGCGGAACACGACGCGGCGCTGCAGAATCGAGGTGGAGTTGTAGAAGTGCACGATCGCGTTCTCGGCACCTTCGCACGCCTCGAATGTGCGCTTGATCAGTTCGGGACGCGACTGCGTCAGCACCTGGATGGTGACATCGGATGGGATCGCGCCGTCCTCGATGATCTCGCGAACGAAGTCGAAGTCGGTCTGGCTCGCGGACGGGAATCCGACCTCGATCTCCTTGTAGCCCATACGGACCAGGAGATCGAACATGCGACGCTTGCGCGCCGGGCTCATCGGATCGATCAGCGCCTGGTTGCCGTCGCGCAGGTCAACGGCACACCACTGGGGTGCTCGGTCGATGATCTTGTCCGGCCAGGTGCGGTCGGGCAGCGTGACCGTCTCGACCTCTTCGGCGAACGGGCGGTAGCGGAACGTCGGCATCGACGAGTTCTTCTGCGTGTTCCACGCAGGCTGGTCGGAAGGTGCCGGCTTCGTGGGCGGGGTAATGGTGCGAGTGCCGGTGGTGAATGCGTCAGCGGGGGACATTGGTGTGATCTCCAGGATTGTGGACCTGGCCTGATGACCTGTTGGTCAAGACCATGAGTCCGGAAGGCTTGGTCGACCGGCGCACAAAAACCCCGCGGCGGGAGGCCAGTCTGGATCAGACCCCGTCGCGGCAACCAAGAAGGAGTGCGCGCTGCATGCACAGCACTCTACTCCTGGATTTCGCGAGAAATCGGTGGGGTTCGCCCTCATGTCCAATTTGTCGCCGAATTGTGCTGCCGTTTCGGCCTCGAAAATGGTGGACTGTCGTCCATGGATCCCCGAATCGCCGTGGCGAGCACGTACCTCGACGCGCTCCGTAGTCACGATGGCAGTTCCGTACCGCTGGCTCCGGACGCGGTACGTCACGAGGTCGGGTTGAAGACCGGATTTTCGGGGAATCATTTGCGGCGCAGCCTTTCCGGAGGTCCTCAGTATCGCGTGATCCGCGACATTCGTGAGGTGGAGTGGACGGTCGACGGGGACGACCTGACGGCTGACTACCTCCTTGACGCCGGGTTGTTCGGGCGCAACCTGATGACCGTTCGGGTTACCGAGACCTTCCGGATACCCGCTGACGATCACCGCCTTCACCACATCACCGCGAAGATTCGACCGGCGCGCGCCAAGCACACGTGATGCGCTCGATCCGCTGGATCGTCTGTTCACTGCTGATCGTTCTCGCTGGTCTCGGTTTTGCCGGCTCGGTGCTCGCGCTGTTCGTCCACACCCAGGTGAACGACACCGACAGCTATGTCGAGTCCGTTGCCCCGCTGGCTGCCGACCCCGCTGTCCAATCGGCGGTCGTTGATCGGCTGACCGAGGAATTGACGCAGCGGTTGGACGGGTTTCCGCAGGTGGTGACGAGACAGGCCGAGAGACTTGTTCGTGAGGCCGCTCAGTCGTTGGTCTCGAGCGACCAGTTTGCGACGCTCTGGACCGCGGCCAACCGTCGAGCGCACGCGCAACTTGCCGCGATGGTGACCGGCCGAGCCGCCGACGGCATAGTTCGGGCCGACGACAGCGGAACGGTCACCGTCTCCCTCGAACCGGTCATGACGGAACTGAGGACGAACCTGCGCGATCGCGGATTAACCGTGATCGATCGCCTCCCGGCGCTCGATCCGCAGTTCGAGATCCTGCAATCCGACGAGTTGGTGCGGGCCCAGGATTTCTCGAACACTCTCGACCGAGCAGCAGCCTGGTTGCCGTGGGCGTCGGTGGCCTGCGCGATTGCGGCCGTCGCAGTTGCACCGGGGCGAATGCGCGCGCTGTCCCTGGTCGGGCTGGCGACGGCGGTGGCGATGATCGCGCTGCTGGTGGCGCTGGCCGTCGTGCGCCGGGTCTATTTACAGAATTCAGACATACCGTCGTCCGAGGCGGCTGTGGCGGTGTACGACGCGCTGGCAGTTTCCCTGGTCAGCAGTATCCGCGTGCTTCTCGCCTGCGGAGTTGCCGTCGCGGTGGTCGGTTACGTTGCCGGTGGTTCGCGTTCTGCGACGTTGATGCGAGCGCGGATCTCGCAACTGATCCCGCGCGGATCTGAGGCGAACAGCAGTACGCATCGGGAAGTCCCAGGACCACCTCGGTAAGCTCGACCTCTGGTATCTGTAAACAATTTCGACCTGGAGGTAGAAACGCGTGGCTCTCGTCGTCCAGAAGTACGGCGGATCCTCGGTGGCAACCGCCGAGCGCATCCGACGAGTCGCTGAACGGATCGTCGAGACCAAGAAGGCCGGCAATGATGTCGTCGTCGTGGTGTCAGCGATGGGCGATACCACCGATGAGCTGCTCGACCTGGCTCAGCAGGTGTGCCCTTCCCCGCCGGCCCGTGAAATGGACATGCTGCTGACCTCGGGTGAGCGCATCTCCAACTCCTTGGTAGCGATGGCAATTCACTCCCTCGGCGCCGAAGCTCGTTCGTTCTCGGGCTCACAAGCCGGAGTCATCACGACCGGCAGCCACGGAAACGCCAAGATCATCGACGTCACGCCCGGCCGTGTTCGCACGGCGCTCGACGAAGGCTCGATCGTTCTGGTCGCCGGATTCCAAGGCGTCAGCCAGGACAGTAAAGACATCACGACGCTCGGACGCGGTGGCTCCGACACCACCGCCGTTGCGTTGGCAGCTGCGCTCAACGCCGACGTGTGCGAGATCTACACCGACGTCGACGGCGTTTTCTCCGCCGACCCGCGCATCGTCCCCGACGCTCACCGCCTCGAGACGGTTTCCTTCGAGGAAATGCTCGAACTCGCAGCGTGTGGTGCCAAGGTGCTCATGCTCCGGTGCGTCGAGTACGCCCGTCGTTACAACGTGCCTGTGCACGTCCGTTCGTCATACACCACCAAGCCCGGAACAATCGTGTCCGGATCGATGGAGGACATTCCTGTGGAAGAGGCCCTGATCACCGGAGTCGCGCACGATCGCGGCGAAGCCAAGATCACCGTTGTCGGATTGCCGGACACACCGGGACATGCTGCCAAGGTGTTCCGCGCAGTCTCCGATGCCGAGATCAACATCGACATGGTGCTGCAGAACATCTCCAAGGTGGAGACCAACAAGACGGACATCACCTTCACGCTGCCGACCGCCGACGGCCCCCGCGCCGTCGAGATCCTGACCAAGCGTCAGGAAGACATCGGCTTCACACAGATCTTGTTCGACGACCACATCGGCAAGGTTTCCCTGGTCGGTGCCGGAATGCGGAGCCACCCGGGCGTCACGGCCACGTTCTGTGAGGCACTGGCCAAGGCCGACATCAACATCGATCTCATCTCGACCTCCGAGATCCGCATCTCCGTGCTGGTCAAGGACACCGAACTCGACGACGCCGTGCGCGTTATCCACGCCGCTTTCGGTCTCGGCGGCGACGAAGAAGCTGTAGTACACGCAGGAACAGGACGGTAATTTCTGATGACAACAATCGCTGTTGTCGGTGCGACCGGTCAGGTCGGCATCGTCATGCGCACTCTGCTCGAAGAACGTAACTTCCCCGCGGACAAGGTGCGGTTCTTTGCATCGGCACGCTCCGCCGGTAAGAAGCTGACGTTCCGCGGCGAAGAGATCGTTGTCGAGGATGCCGAAGCAACGTCCGACGAGGATCTGAAGGGCATCGACATCGCCCTCTTCTCCGCCGGTGCGACGCTGTCTCGTGCGCAGGCTCCGCGCTTTGCCGCGGCCGGTGCGACGGTTGTCGACAACTCTTCCGCATGGCGCAAGGATCCCGAGGTTCCCCTCGTGGTCAGCGAGGTCAACCCGCAGGACACGAAGAACCTGGTCAAGGGCATCATCGCGAACCCCAACTGCACCACCATGGCAGCGATGCCGGTGCTCAAGGTTCTGCACGACGAAGCCGGTCTGCAGCGTCTGATCGTTTCCAGCTACCAGGCTGTGTCCGGTAGCGGCATCGCCGGCGTCGAGGAACTCCTCGGCCAGGTGCGCGCCGTTGTCGGTGACGCCGAGAAGCTGGTTCACGACGGCAGCGCCGTCGACTTCCCGGCTCCGAACAACTACGTCGCCCCCATCGCGTTCAACGTCCTGCCGCTGGCAGGTTCGCTGGTCGACGACGGAAGCGGCGAGACCGACGAGGATCAGAAGCTCCGTAACGAGAGCCGCAAGATCCTCGGACTTCCTGATCTGCTGGTTTCGGGCACCTGCGTGCGCGTTCCCGTCGTGACCGGACACTCGCTCGCGATCAACGCAGAGTTCGCGAACCCGCTCTCGGTCGCTCGTGCGAAGGAAATCCTCGCCGACGCTCCCGGAGTGGAGTTGGTCGAGGTTCCGACGCCGCTGGCCGCTGCCGGCGGCAACGCGTCGCTGGTCGGTCGTATCCGTCAGGATCCGGGTGTCCCGGAGGGACGCGGACTCGCGCTCTTCGTTTCGGGTGACAACCTCCGTAAGGGCGCCGCTCTCAACACGATTCAGATTGCCGAGCTGTTGGTCGGCTAGATCTTTCCTTCGGTACCGGCCCCGCACCTAGGTGTGGGGCCGGTGTCGTTTCAGCAGGAGCTCTAGTCGAGTTCGGAAATGGCGACCAGGCCGCCGAGGTACTCGGCATCCGAATACGCTTTGGCGAGAAGCACTCCGAGTTCACCAAGAGCTTCGTTGTCGCTGCCGTACGCAACAAACATGCCCGCTTCGGGATCGGTGCCGAAGCGGCCCTCCAGATGCGGTGCATCGCGGCCTACCACTGCGTGGGCGACCGACGCCCAGTCGTAGCCGGAGCCTTCGAAACCCTCTACCTGCTCGAATACCGCTGCTACCTTGCCGAAATGCTGGTCGGTGAGCATCAGTGACCAGTTGCCCGGAGACGTTTCGAAAAGCTGTAGCGGTTCGATCGATGGTGATGTCATGCGTGTATTGAAGCAGATCCGACCGACAGGTTTCAGTCGGCAGCTAACGTCCGACCGATTGGGCGAGGGCCACGGCAAAACTGGAAAGTCTTTCTCGGGTATAGGTTTCGGGGTCGCTGACGGCCAGTCGTCCGAGCATTTCGGCAAACGACATCATGGTGTGTGCGAGGAGAACCGGATCAAGGCCTTCGAGCTTCGGTTCGAGGGCAATCCCGGCACGCGCCAGTTCTTCGGCGCGGGCGAAGACAGCTCCGCGAGAGAGCTTCAGCAAGCCGTGATACTCGCTGGGGGCGTTCTCGACAGACGTCAGAATCAGGCGCCAGCGCGTCGGGTTCTCCAGTACGGCGTCGACGAAGGCGCCAACGGTTCCGGTGTATGACGCCGCTGGGCCGAGTTCGCTCAGATCCGTCGGCATGGTTTCGAGCACCTGAGCGATGGCTCGCTCGTGCTCGCGGCGCAGGAGTGCAGCGACGAGATCGGTCCTGGTATCGAAAATCGTGTAGAGGACGGGCTTGCCAACGCCGGCTTCGGCAGCGACGGATTCCATGCTGAGGTTGTGCAGGCCTACGCGGCCGGTGACCTCGAATGCTGCGTCGAGCAGCTGTTCGCGTCGTTGCTCGGGCGCCATGCGAGGGGCGTATTTGCGTCGCGGTGTATCCGTTGCGTCAGCTTGTGACCTGGTCATCGTGTGCCTCACCTCCGCTCCCACCCTAATCTGCCTGCCAATTCTTCGTGAATCATACGCAACCGTTGTATTCGTCGTCATCAATTGTTACGGTGGCGTTGTATTCGAAGAGGCGGTCAGTGAGGCGCCTCTGCCGAGATCTCTAGGAGAACAACCGCGATGACAGCGTCGACCTCTTTAGTGCCGAATGATCTGTTGCTCCATCCCTCCACTTACGATCGGCCGGAATTCGACGCGACCACGCGGAGACTGCTGGGCGCGACCGTCGACTGGTTCGAGGCGCGTGGAAAGAATCGACTTCTGGCCGACTATCACGACAAGACCTTTTACTCCGACTTCCTCGACTTCGCGGCAAAGGAAGGCCTGTTCGCGACTTTCCTGACCCCCGCCCGCGACAGCGGCGGTGACTCCGACAAGCGCTGGGATACCAGCCGTATCGCTGCGCTGTCCGAGATCCTCGGCTTCTACGGACTCAACTACTGGTACCCGTGGCAGGTGACCATTCTCGGCCTCGGGCCGGTGTGGCAGAGCGACAACGAGACTGCAAGGGCGCGAGCAGCTTCCGCTTTGGCTTCCGGAGGCGTTGCGGCATTCGGATTGTCCGAGAAAGAGCACGGCGCCGACGTCTACTCCACCGACATGGTCTTGACGTCGAACGGCAGCGGCGGGTACCTGGCCAGCGGTTCGAAGTACTACATCGGAAATGGCAACTGCGCCAACACGGTCTCTGTCTTCGGTCGTGTCGACGGAGTGGAGGGCGCCGATCAGTACGTCTTCTTCTACGCCGACTCGGACCATCCGGCATTCACCGTGGTGAAGAACATCGTTCCGGCGCAGATGTACGTAGCGGAGTTCTCACTCGCCGAATATCCCGTTGTGGCAGAGGATATCCTGCATACCGGCGAGGCAGCATTCAGTGCCGCACTCAACACCGTGAACATCGGAAAATTCAACCTGTGCTTCGGCGGAATCGGTATGTCGACTCATGCCTTGTACGAGACGATTACCCACGCGCACAATCGAATCCTGTTCGGCAATCCCGTCACGGCGTTCCCACACGTACGACGTGAATTCGTCGACGCGTACGCGCGCCTGCTGGCGATGAGGCTCTTCTCGGATCGTGCGGTGGACTACTTCCGCACCGCATCGCCCGAGGATCGCCGCTACCTCTTGTTCAATCCCGTCACCAAGATGAAGGTGACAACCGAGGCACAGAAGGTGATCGGACTGCTCTCCGACATCGCTGCGGCAAAGGGCTTCGAGAAGGACAGCTACCTCGCGGTGGCCAAGATGGATGTCGACGGGCTGCCCAAGCTCGAGGGGACCGTCGCCGTCAATCTCGCCCTGATCGCCAAGTTCATGCCGGCGTACCTCTTTGCCCCCGAGTCATTTCCGGCGATTCCGACGCGTAACGACGCAGCCGACGACGAGTTCCTGTTCCGTCAGGGCCCGGCACGGGGGTTGTCCAAGGTTCGATTCGACGACTGGCGAGCGGTGTACGCGAAGTTTGCGGATGTTCCCAACGTCGCACTGTTCGTGGAGCAGGCCGAAGCTCTCGTGACCCTCCTTGCCGAAGCTGCACCGGATGCGGCGCAGCAGGTCGACTTGGATTTCGGCCTGGCGATCACCGAACTCTTCACCCTCGTCGTCTACGGCCAGTTGATCCTCGAACAAGCCGAGATCTTGGGATTGGACGAGGGGCAGCAGAGCGATGGGGTGCTGGATCAGATCTTCGACGTCCTGGTCCGCGACTTCAGTGCTGCAGCGGTGGAGTTGTACGGAAAACCCAGCGCCAGTGAAGATCAGCAGCGGTTGGCTCTCGCATCTATTCGACGCCCCGCGTTCGCGGCCGAGCGATTCGAGTACGTCTGGCAGCAAGTAGTCGCCTTGTCTGGTGCCTACGAAATGAACGGTGCAGGGTCAACGAACGGGGAGGAATGAAATGTCTGAACTGACGATGAATCGACCGCGTGAGGATTACGGCTTCTTCGGCCCAGGATCACCCAGTTGGAAGATCTGGGCGGCTCCGACAGCATTGATCGGTTTCCAGCGGTCAGTGGTGCTCGAGCACTTCGACCCCTTCCTTGCTGCCGCAGTGGCAGATATGAGCGGGATCTACAGCGATCCCGCCGGGCGACTCGACCGAACCTTGGCGTACTTCCTGACCGTCGCCACTGCCGACGGGCGGACGGCACTGGCGTTGTCCGACCATCTCATGACGGTTCACGCTCAGGCCACGGGTATCGAACCGATCACCGGAACTCGTTACAGTGCAAACAATCCGGCGTCACAACTGTGGATCCATGTGACCGGTTGGCATTCGGTGCTCAAGTGCTACGAGATGTACGGGCCGGGCCCACTCTCCGCCGTCGAAGAGCAGCGGTACTGGGAAGAATGCGTGATCGCTGCCGAACTGCAGACATGCAAAGCGTCCGACGTTCCGCGCTCGCGAGACGAGGTACGGGAGTACTTCGCTGAAGTCAGGCCCAGATTGTGTACCTCCGAGCGTGCCAACCGGGCGATGCACTACTTGTTGAGAACGCCAAGGGCGCAGGGGAAGACGAAGTTCGCGGCGTTCAGCCGATTGGTCGCGCCGGCCACTATCGCAACATTGCCGGGCTGGATGCGAACCATGGGCGGCTTCGATCAACCCGCTTTGTTGGACAGGGCAATTGCGCCCGCGGTGCGAACTGCGGTCCGGGTCGGCAGTTCACCGAAGAACATGACCACTGCTCTGAAGGTCATCGCGCCGATGACTGGCAAGGTGTTGGAGCGCCACCTGCGTGACGAGCAACCCCTCGACCCGAGAGTTGTCACCCCAGCGGAGATTCGGGAGCGATTCCCACGCGCCACCAAAGTTCCGCAGGCGGTCTGACGGAAGTCACGGCTTTCGGCACCGCATCGAGATCTGCTCGATGCGGTGCTGGGCCGTGTTCTGTTGTGCCTGAGGTTCTTCTCAGGTTTTGAAGGTGGTGTTCGCCGGCCGCGGGTGCTGCTGCGGGTCGATCGAGGGCGGCGGGATGAACCACGGTTTGTTGTCGACCCCGATCCGGATCACCCATTTCCCGACGAACCCGGATTTTCGGTGCATCAATCGATGATGTGAACGGCACAGCAGGACAAGGTTGCTCATCACCGTCGGGCCACCGTTGGCCCAGTGCCGGATATGGTGCGCATCCGTCCAGGCGGGCACGCATGTGCATCCGGGGAACGCGCAGCCTTTGTCTCGGGCGATCAACGCCACTCGCTGTTCGGCAGAGACCAACCGTTTCCCGGGTTTCGCATCCAACGGCGCCCCGTGGTCGTCGAGCAGCACGGTCGAGAGGAAACAGTCACACCCGAGGAGTCTGGTCTGCGACACGGACAGTGGCCCCAGCCAGGGCATGTGCCCGACATCGAGATCCGACACAGCCACTCCACCACCATCAGGAGCAGCGGATGTTGCGGCGCAGTCACGGTGCTCCGCCAGATCACGGGCGTTGATGTGAACATTCACGTGCGGCCGCTGCCCACCGTCCGTACCGGTCTTCGCGCAGTCCAAATACCGGCGGATCAGTTCGGTGAACCCATCCGCAGTGCGTTTCGCTGCCGACCGAGAATCCGGGGTTCCATCGGGTGCCGGGGTCGGCATCGTCAGATTCGACAACGCCGACAACAACATTTCCCCGGTGAGGGCATCGAAATCGCCGCGCACCACCACCCGGCCGTTCAACGTCGACGCGATCCGGAGCTCGTTGCGATCCACATCTTCGGCGGGTGGAATCTCATCCGATTCGAACACTCGCTCCAAGGTCGCGATAACACTCCGCACCTTCGTGGTCGTCGCCTCCACCCCCGAGGCAGCAGCCAACAACAAATCGATACAGCGAGGGAGCGCTTCCTCCGGCATGCCCTTCGGTGGTGATTCGCAGAACGCCACGATCAACACGGCATGCTCGAACGAGCAGTCCCCGACATCGAACCGAGCAGCCACCGCGGGAAAAGGCCGCAGCGCTGCACCGAGGGCGGCGATCTTCTTCCCGTCCCGGACCTGCAGCATCGTGTTGGCCGCCAACCACGAACCGACCCCGCGGCTGGCGATCACCTGATCATCCGGGCGCACCGAGAGTTCGTCGACCACCGCCACACGAACAGCCTCGAGACGAAGAATCTCCGCGCTCGCCGACACCGCAGCCGCACGTAACTCAGAAGCAGACAACTGCCACAGGCGTCCGCGCAACCCCACCGCAGAACCAGACACCACATCCGATAACAAGACACTCATTGAATCCCCCGATCCCCTACACACAAGAATACTCGAACATGTGTTCGAGTCAAGAGTGTTTTCGAATCCTCGATTCGATCCCGTCAAGGAGGATCTGTAGGCCCTGAGTAAATGACTCTTCGGTTTCTCGTTCGAGATAGAAGTCGCCGCCCGGTACCGGTGGGGCCTCCCGACCCAACTGCATCGTGTGGGGGAAGTCGTCCGCGAAATCCGGTGCAGCATCGGCCAGTGCAGCAGAAGACTCTGCCCACCAATGAAATTCGGAATCTCCGATGGTCGAGGCGCTCCGGATCTCAGCTAGGGTCCGCGCGGACCCCCGGATGAAATGGAAAAGCATGCTCACCGATCTGCGGATGGTCGGAGCATTGAGACCCGTGGAGTAGAGAATGGACAGGAGTGATTCGAGTCCTGCCTGCTCGTGCGGACCCAGGACGGGGCGCGCCAACGAGACATCCAATGTCCACGGATGGCGTGTATGTAGGGCGAAGAGTGCGGCGGCCCAGTCGGACAGTGCCATGCGCCAGTCGCCGGTGTCTGCGATCGGCGGTAGCTCGCCATGCACCCGGTCGTACATCAGGTCCAGTAGTTCGTCCTTTCCCGGTATGTAGGTGTACAGAGACATCGCAGTGCGGCCGAGGTGGTCGCCGATCATGCGCATCGACAACGGTGTCGTGGGGTTGGCGTCGGCGACTTCGATCGCGGCGTCAACGACTGAGTCCGTGGACAGCGCGGGCTTCGGTCCTCGGCGGCCGGAAGGCGTCTCGGGTTGACGCCACAGAAGTGAAATCGTGCGTGCGATATCGCGTCGGCCTGCCTGTTTATTCATCTTGTCGCTTTCGTGGAGTCGCGCTATTCTTAATTACTTTACAGTGTAAAGATTTGGGAGTGGGCATGGTTGAGGCAAGACTTCACGACGGGACAACTATCGATGTCGAGGTTCTCGGACATGGCCCCGCCGTGCTGATGCCCGTGAATCCGATTTCGGCTACCGGCATCAAGGCTGACGAACTGCGCGCCTGGGGCGTTGACCCCTCGCTCGGTCGAACATTCATGGAAGGGTTGGCGTCGAACTTCACTGTGGTTGCCTTCGACTACGAAGGGCACCGGATGGCGTCGCCCGCTCCGGACACGCTCACTCCCGACAACATCACGTCCGACATTCTGGCTGTGGCGAATTCGGCTGGGATCGACCAGTTCGCCTACTACGGATACTCCTGGCTGGCTCTGTGCGGATTGCAGTTGGCGCTGCGCACCGATCGTCTGACCACACTGGTCATGGGTGGTTTCCCGCCGGTGGATGGGCCGTACAAGGCGATGCTCCAGGTTACCGAAGCTACACACCGCATGACGAGTGAACCGCCCCAGCGCACATCGCAACCCACGGCATCATCAGACGAGTTCGATTGGAACTCCATCGACATTGCGTTGACCGGAGCGCAGACCCGGCAGTTCGTGACGCTGTACCGCGCACTTGGTGAATTCGACGATCGAACAATTCAAGGGCGCATCCTTTGTCCGCGAATGTGTTTCGTCGGTTCGCAAGACGTCATCGAATACGGTGACCGATGGGGTGGGGTACGGGTCGCGCCGGCCGATCTCGACCTCGACGCCGCTCGGTCAGCAGGGTGGGATATCGAGGTACTAGACGGTCTGGATCACACGCAGGCAATGCAACCGGCTCATGTTCTACCCATTCTCAAACCTTGGTTGGAGAAGGTGGTCGGTGTTTGACCGTGCGAGCACACGGGTAACCCGCTCCGGATGCCGTCAGCGTGAGGGGGCCGTGAGTGGACGAGTCACACAAGATCCGTCGACGATCGTTTGTTCAAGGGCTTGGCTTGCTGGCCGGCCTGAGTGCATTGTCCGCTGGATCAGCGACAGCTCGACCCCCTGACATCGATCCGCTACGCCCATTCCAACTTCCGTCACCCCGGCTGGAACCGTTTCGGGAGACCCTTCCTGTCCTGCCGGGCATTTCGGGTGGCAACCTGGAGCTTCGCGCGGCTTCGTCGATGCACCGTTTCCATCCGGACCTACCGTCGTCGCCGTCGCTGGGTTACGGCGGAATGGATTATCTGGGCCCCACCATCGAAGCTCACGTCGATCAGCTCGTCACAGTCCGATATGCCAATGACATTTCTGCGTATCCGCTTGCCGCGGATGTCGATCCGGGTCTGCACGGCGTCAGCGACCTCGACCGCACACAGGTCCCCACCTCGCTTCACCTGCACGGAGGAGTTACTGCACCACAGTTCGACGGACATCCGGAGTTGATCCAGCGTCCGGGCGAAGGTTTGGTCCACGAATACACGAATGGTCGTGCCGCCGGCAATCTCTGGTACCACGATCACGCCATGGGAATGACGCGCCTCAACGTCTACGCCGGATTGGTCGGGATGTATTTTCTCCGTGACGACGTTGACACGGGCGCCGCCGGGAATTCTCTCGGCCTGCCGACCGGTGAGTTCGAACTCCCGATGATTCTGCAGGACAAGGTATTCACTTCCGACGGTCAGCAGAGTGTCCGTTCCACGTGGCTCACTCCGCAAGGTTCATGGGATCCGGCGACCCCCGGTGACGTTGGCGTGGTGAACGGCGTCGTGTGGCCGAAAGTGGAGGTTGCCCGCGGCCTGTATCGATTGCGACTGCTCAACGCCGCAACCTATTCGGTGTGGAATCTGCATTTCGCAAATCGTTTGCGGTTCTGGGTGATCGGGTCCGAAGGCGGTTTACTGGCCGCTCCGGCGCCGACGGATCACGTCCGGTTGAGTCCGGGTGAACGCGCTGATCTGCTGGTCGACTTCAGTATGCTCGAGCCGGGCACAACGGTGGAATTGCGCAACGACGAACCGGTACCCCTTGCGGTGGCTCAACGCGGCACGCAGGTGATGCCGGTGTTCTGTCGGTTCGACGTGGGCAGCGCAAAGGGATTCACCGGCTCGATCCCGCAGCAGCTGAATTCCGTTGCCGCCGAACCGGCGTCCCCGGATGTGGTGCGAAATCTCACGATCATGCAGCTGTCGCGTCCGTCGGATTACCCGTCGATCACTATGTCGCTCAACAATTTGAGGTTCACCGATTCGGATATCGAACTGCCACGTCAGGGGGCCGTCGAGCAATGGAATCTGATCAACATCACCACGGAACCACATCCGATTCATCTGCACCTGGTGGCGTTCCGCGTTGTGGGACGCCAGAGCCTCGACACTGCAGCACTGATGCAGCGGTATCCGGTGCCTGACTTGGGGGTCCGGTGGACGCCGTCGGCGGAGGAATTCGTGACCTCTTCGCTGCGGCCTCCCGAAGTGTGGGAAACGGGGGAGAAGGACACGGTCATCGTGGATGCCAACTCGATCACCCGCGTGATCGTGCGCTTTCCGACGGCCGACGAGTTGGGCTTCGATCCGGATGCAACTTTCGCGAGAGGTTCCATGGCAGATCACTCGGCGCACGGAGAAGCTGGCATGGGGGACTTGCAGGGGTACGTCTGGCACTGCCACATGCTCGATCACGAAGACCACGACATGATGTTGCGATACCGGGTGGTGACGTAGCCTTCAAAGGGAGAAAAGTTCCCAGAGGAGGCAGCTGTGTCGGAAGGTGCGCCCACCGGGCCCCTGGACGGATATCGGGTGATTGAACTCGGAACCTTGATCGCCGGGCCCTTCGCCGGGAAATTGCTCGGCGACATGGGAGCCGACGTGATCAAGATCGAATCACCGGACCGTCCAGACCCGCTTCGCACCTGGGGTCAGGCAGAGCAGGACGGTCATCGATTCTTCTGGACGGTTCACGCCCGCAACAAGCGGTGTGTGACGTTGGACCTTCGCGTCGACGCGGGCCGAGACCTGTTTCTGAATCTGATCGAACATGCCGACGTGGTGGTCGAGAACTTCCGGCCGGGCACCCTCGAGAAGTGGGGTCTGGGATTCGACGTGCTCAGCGCGCGCAATCCGAAGTTGGTGTTGGCCAGGGTATCCGGCTACGGGCAGAGCGGACCGCAAGCCAGGAGTGCCGGCTACGCCTCGGTTGCCGAAGCAGTCAGCGGGTTTCGGCATCTGAACGGTTATCCTGGGCAGGCACCTCCGCGTATCGCCCTTTCACTCGGAGATTCTCTCGGTGGGATGTTCGCCGTTCAGGGAGTGCTGGCGGCGTTGCTCTCGCGAGAGCGGACCGGCCGTGGTCAGGTGGTCGACGTCGCCCTCACGGAATCCTGTCTGGCGGTGCAGGAATCCACGATCCCGGACTACGATCGGGGCGGGATCATCCGGCAGCCCTCGGGAACGAGGTTGGAGGGTATCGCGCCGTCCAACATCTACCAGACCTCTGAAGGAAACTGGGTGGTGATCGCGGCCAATCAGGACACGCTCTTCGTGCGTCTGTGCACCATCATGGGTCGACCGGAACTAGCGCAAGACGACCGATTCTCCAATCATGTTGCGCGTGGCAAACATCAGGACGAGCTCGACGAATTGATCAGCGCCTGGGTTGCGCTCCAAGATCCCACCAGTCTCGTGGAACGCCTCACCGAAGTGGGAGTTGTTGCCGGGCCGATCAATACGGTTGAAGATGTGGTCAAGGATCCGCAGCTGATCGAACGGGGGATGCTCGTCGACCACTACGACGAGCGGATCGGGGAAAACGTCCTCGGCCTGGGCGTCGTGCCTACATTCAGTGAGACACCCGGATCCGTGCGCAACGCGGGAGCAGCGTCGCCGGGGTACGACAACGCTTCGGTCTGGGGTGGGCTCCTCGGACTCTCGGGCGACGAGCAGACAGAACTGAAGAAGAAGGGCGTGATCTGACGTGTCGGTACCTGAAGCAGGTGTTCCCGCGGTCAGCATTCGTGAAGTCGGGCCACGGGATGGGTTGCAGATCGAAGACCCGGTCTCGCTGGCGGAGAAACTTCGTCTTGTCGAAGCTCTGGCTGCGACAGGTGTTTCGCGCATCGAGGCGACGTCGTTCGTGTCACCGCGTGCGGTGCCGGCACTGGCCGACGCGGAGTTGTTGGCCGCAGAGTTGCACCAGTGGCCAGGCATCGAGTTCTCGGCATTGGTCGCCGGAATCGGTGGAGCGAAACGGGCCGTTGCTGCAGGAATGAAAACCGTCGAATATGTGGTGTCGGCATCGAATAGCCACAGCGAGGCCAATACTCGGTCGACGACGGAGCAAGCGACCGAACGTATCGGAGAGGTCGTCCGGATCGTCCACGAGGCTGGTGGACGGGTGGAGGTCATCGTGGCCACAGCCTGGGACTGTCCGTTCGACGGTCCAACCGATCCGGACCGTGTTCTGCGGATTGCGGAGCAGGCCAAAGAGTTCGGCGCTGATCAGTTCTCGATCGCGGATACCATCGGCACTGCCACACCGGGACGCGTCGGACGGTTGATCGACGCTGTCGGCGAAAGAGTGGGTGACTTCGGCTTGGGTGTGCACTTCCACAACACGCGTGGCGCTGGTCTTGCCAGTGCGTTGGCGGCTGTGCAGCACGGAGTTCGAAACCTGGATGCGTCCACCGGTGGCCTGGGCGGTTGCCCGTTTGCTCCTGGTGCCAGTGGCAATATCGCGACTGAGGAACTGGTCTACATGCTCGAAGACATGGGCATTGCGACAGGTATCGACCTGGATGCGAGCATTCGTGCCGCTGCCGTTGCAGAGGAGATAGTGGGCCATACGGTTCCCAGTAATCTTCTCCGCGCCGGCGATCGGAAGCGATAGGGACCTTTACTCTTCTCGGTTGGGTGATGCCAGCTGCAGTTTGACCAGCTGCTCGTGTGCCGCCGGCGGCCAACCGATGCGCTGTTTCTCCAGATACCATGCACCGGCGGCACATGCGATCGCGAGGACGATCCAGATCGCTACGCTTCCGATCTGAGAGCCCAGGTCGCTCGATGAGGATACTTCGCCCGTGCTGTAGTCGTATTCCGTTGTCGTGGTGATTCCCTCGACTGCGAAGGTCCACAGAATCGGAAGGGCACACAGTGCGGCAAGGGCGCGTGCAACATGTGCTGGACGCAGTTCGAAGATCATTCATTTCTCCTGGTGATCGACGCGGTGAATCTCACTCTCCTCGAAAGCTATTCGGGATCGACGGCGCTGTCTGTAGTCGGATCGACGGACATGGACGAGGCGCCGAGTTCCCTCTGATCTCCCTGCCGTAACAGCTGCATTCCGTTGTGATCGAACTCGATTCGTCGAACGTCTTCAGTGTCGACCAGCATCGTGGCCATTGCGGTGCGCCGAGGTGGAAGGATCCGAATGGTCACTTTGCCTCGCGTGATCGCGGTGAGTTCCCGGACGATGCTCGCGTGGATTCGGTCGCGCACGGCGGGGTCAGCACCATCCATTCCGTGGTCGTCGAGCAGGACTACCTCGACGCCGCGGTTTCGAGTGGCATGCACAGCATCGATGACATCTGTCTGTTGTAAGCCAGGCGCCCTCAGCGAATCTCGGAGTTGCGCCTCGAGGAGTTCGCATTCTTGCCGCTCGGCGGTTGTCAGCGGAATCCCGGAAGCGACCCGTTCGAGGAGTGGGCGCGCAAGTAGATCGAGCCTGTCGAGTTGCGCGTCGCGTTCCTCGAGAATCGCAGCGCTAGCGGATGCGGAGGCAATTCGTTGGGTGGACTGCTCCCGAAGTTCGTAGATAACCCTGGCTTGAGGACGGATGGTGTACGCGAAGAAGGTCGACATCAGAACAGGGCCCGCGTTGATGACCGTCAACGACACTCCGTACATGGCCCCCTGGCCGGTAGTGGAGGACCAGATGGCGGTCACCAACACCATGAGCCCAAGCCCGAGCCACGCGAGTGCTGTACGCCCACGAACGCACATGAAGGTGAAAACGGCCGTAGACATCCCGAACATCCACAATTGAGTCATGTCGTTGACGGGCACTGGAACCACTGACAACACAAGGCCACTCGTGACGGCGCCAGTCAGAGACACCAGAACGCTCTGCCCCAGCGGCATCGGGTCGCCTCGGCTCAGAACGAGTGTGAAAGCCGCAGTTGAGCACACGATAATTGCCAAGACCATCGGCCAGACTGCGCGGACGTCGGAGGAGGTGTACGCGACCGAGATCACGCAGGTGAGCGCGAAGCATGCAGCCATGAATCGAGCAGCACGGCTGTGCATACCGAGGAGATCGCGGACATCTCGTCCGTCCGGTCTGGTCATGCCATCACCGCTGCGGGCAAGCTCAGGGTCAGAGTCACCGAAGTGCCGCGGCCGGGTGACGATCGAATGGTTGCCGATCCGCCGTCGAGTTGGCGCATTCTGCCGCGGATGCTGACAGTGATTCCGAGGCGATGCGTCTCGACGGAGCTCGGATCGAAGCCGACGCCGTCGTCCGCGACGACTACTTCGAGGTGGGTGGCGGTTGCCGTGACCGTGACCGAACGCCGTGCACTGCTTCCGGCGTGCTTGACGCTGTTGCGCAGCGCCTCGGCCATCGCACCGGCCATCGCACGAATCGAGTCGGGCGCGTATCCGCTCGGATCGGACCCGACTGACAGGGCGGTCTCGAACGTGATGTTTTCGTCCACTTCCGAAGCGGCTGAACGCAACTGAGCGAGGATTCCGTCGAAGTCGAAACTCGTCTCGTGATCGGTTCCGGAGCGGAGTTCGTCAAGCCTCTCGACAGTCCTTCGTGCCTGAGCGATGACCGAGGGATCGGCATCGTTTCTCGAAGCAGCGAGCAGGGTGGACATCACGGTGTCGTGGATGAGTGCGTCGAATCTCTCGCGTTCGACGGACTTGGCCTCGGCCGCGGCGGCGCCTGCCGCAGCGGCATGAGTGGTGGCGATAGTTGCATCCAGCACTCGACCGGTACGCAAGGCCATGACGGCCGCTGCGACGAATACCGCGCAAAATGTCCAGGCGAAGGCGAGGTCGGGAACAAGTAGGTGCGTCGTGGGACTCGTCCGGATTATGTGATTGGTCAACTGTGCGAGTGTTGCCGCCACGAAAAGGTGCACGACGGCAGCGGCCGGTCGCCAAGCCGCAGCTGCCGCAAGGCTGGCGACGCCGGGGAAATTGGAAATCCACAAGGTGAAATCCGTGACGTGCTCACCATTCCAGGCCGGCCACCACAGGAGGATGACCACGACGTAGAGGAGCGCATTTGCACTCGCGGCTCGTTTCACCCACCGGGTGTCTGCGTGAAACGTCGATGCTCCCAATACCAGTCCACTACCGAAAGTTGCGACCACTGCCAGCGGGGTCCACCAAGACGCGGACATCGCAGTGGCTTCGGCAATGGCAGGGGCGAGCAATATCAGATAGCAGACATAGCCTGCGCCGATGAAACGGCCGAAGAGCCTGAGAATTTCGTCAGAAGCAGTGGCTGTTTTGTCGAAAGCAACTTTGTCGATCAGAGTTCGTCGATCGTCACTATCTGATCTTGTATCGCTCGCACGAGTAGTTCGCATTTCGTCGGTGCGTTCCTTCCAACGTCGGCATACTTCTCGCGAATCCGGGACAGGTGGGTTCCCACCGTTCCCACGCTTATGTAGAGGTTTTGAGCGACGCGTGACTTCGAATCACTCAGTAGCCATTCCCTGAGAACCTCGACTTCGCGCTCCGAAAGGTGCGGTCCGACAGGCTCTTGTGTCATGCAGTTTTCCACAGTGACGGTCATGAGTTTCGTCTTTCTTTCGTCTAGCGGAATGACAGACTCCCCGACAGTGCCGTCTTCTTACCAGGTGAATGTAAGTCGAAGTTGGCCATTTTTCCCAGACATCAATTCCTCTGCCCATATTTCCAGGGGCAGCCTCAGCGAAAGCAATCGTTACCGAACTTTTTCATTACTGAAGGTCATTGTTAGTCAAGGTCAGATTTCTACCGAGATTTCTGCGTTCCGGAATCGGTAGCACCCCGTCCTCGACCGCGCGTTTGTACAGATCTGTCTTTGTGGGGGCCGGCCGTCCGGCAGCCGCATATTTCTGCCTGATGCGTTGGAGATAATCGTTGACCGTCTGCGGCGCCAAACCGGTGAGTCGCGCAACCCGATCTGCCTTCTCTCCGGATGCGTAAAGTTCGAGGACCTCGAGTTGTCGAGGGCTCAGACCCACCTCGTCGAGACCTGGATCCCCGTCGATTGCGGCAGCCCACTCTGTCGTCACAACCTGCCTTCCCGACGCGGCGGCGCGTATTGCATCAATCACGACGGCAGTCGGTTCGGACTTGCGCACAACGCCCAGTACGCCGGCACGGGCGGCCGAGCGAACGAGGAACGGGTTTTCCGCCCCGGTGAAGATCAATGTCTCGAGCCCCGCGGCCCGCAGTTCCTCGACGTTGCTCTTGGGCGATGAACCGTCGGCCAGTCGGAGGTCGAGAATTGCCAGATCCAAGCTGACGTTCTGAGCGAGCATCTCGGACACAGTGGTCGCGATGCACACCAACTCGATATCTGGCTCGTCCTTCAGCATCACGGACAAGCCGATAGCCACCGACTCGTGGTCTTCCACCAGTCCGACACGGCGGTGTGGAAATGCAGTTTGCTCTGGCACAGCGATTGTTTCCCTCCGCTCGATGCGAGGACGTTATCAGGCAGAGCTGACTGATCGGTATGTTACGTATCAAGATTTGAAGTCAGCCTGGACTGTTTTACGTTTCGGCTCTACAGTTGTCTTGTGACCGAGACCACTTCCGATGCGAAAGTAAGCCGTACGCAGGCCGAACGAACTGCCGCGATGCGTGGGCGCCTGCTCGACGCCGCCGTCGAATCGCTTGTCGAACTGGGCTACGCCCGGACCAGCACCCAAGAGATCGCCCGTCGCGCAGGGGTCTCGCGAGGTACGCAACTGCATCATTTTCCGACCAAGGAATCGCTGGTCGTTGCCGCCGTCGAGTATCTGGTCGACAAGCGACTGGAAGAAATCCTCACCGCTGAAGTGGATCGCGGCCGAGGTCTCGAGGTCCTGGCGGATGCGTTCTCCGGGCCACTGTTCTACGCCGCCCTCGAATTGTGGGTCGCGGCGCGAACCGATCCTGTTCTGCATGCGGCGACGGTGCCCCTCGAACGCAAGGTCAGTGAGGCACTCGAGTTCGGTAGCGCCGAGTTGTTCGGCGATCGATTCGATTCCGAGTCGGTCGAACTCACCATCGAACTCGTCCGCGGTCTTGCAGTCTCAGCCCTTTTCCGTACACCCGAAGCCGACGACGCGCTCAGAGCGCGACTGTTGCCGGCCTGGCAATCCCGAGTGGAGAAGAAGTGAAGCTTCCCGAACATGTCGAAACATTGATCGTCGGTGCCGGATTCGCCGGTATGGGCTTGGCGGCCAGAATGCTTCGTGACAACCGAACGGCGGACGTCGTGTTGATCGAGCGCGGAGCTGATATCGGTGGCACCTGGCGAGACAACACCTACCCAGGTTGTGCCTGTGACGTGCCGACGGCGCTGTACTCGTATTCTTTTGCGCCGAGCGCCGATTGGAGTCATACCTTCGCTCGTCAGCCCGAGATCTACGACTATCTGAAGAAGGTGGCGGCAGGCACCGGCATCGTGGATCGCGTAGTCCTGAACTGCGAACTCGAAGCTGCTGTGTGGGACGAGGATGCGGCGCTGTGGCGTGTTCGGACATCCCGAGGGGCATTGACGGCCAAGACGCTGGTCGCTGCGACCGGGGCATTGTCGACTCCAAAGATTCCCGACTTTCCCGGTCTCGACCAGTTCTCCGGTACCACTTTCCATTCGGCGACGTGGAACCACGAACACGACCTGCGTGGTGAGCGCGTAGCAGTGATCGGAACGGGAGCGTCGGCAGTCCAGTTCGTTCCCGAAATTGCCGACCCTGCTGCCCATGTCACCGTGTTCCAGAGAACTCCGGCCTGGGTGATTCCGCGAATGGATCGCACCCTGCCTGCGGCGCAGAAGGCCGTCTACTCGCGGATTCCCGCTACGCAGAAAGTTGTTCGCGGAGCGGTTTATGGTTTTCGCGAGTTGCTCGGTGCCGCGATGTCACATGCGACGTGGGTCCTGCCGGCCTTCGAGGCGGCCGCGCGCCTCCATCTGCGCAGACAGGTGAAAGATCCGGAGTTGCGCCGGAAACTGACTCCCGATTTCACGATCGGTTGCAAGCGCATGCTTCTGTCCAACGACTGGTTGCGCACCCTCGACCGCGCGGACGTGAGCCTGGTCGACAGCGGGCTCGTCTCGGTCACCGAGGGCGGGGTGGTCGACGGGCACGGAGTCGAGCACAAGGTCGACACCATCATCTTCGCCACGGGGTTCACGCCGACGGAACCGCCTGTGGCGCATCTGATCACCGGAGAACGTGGCGAAACGCTGGCCGCGCATTGGAACGGTAGCCCCAATGCCTACAAGGGCACTGCGGTCAGCGGGTTCCCGAATCTGTTCCTCATGTACGGTCCGAACACCAACCTCGGACACAGTTCGATCGTGTACATGCTCGAGTCCCAGGCCGAGTACGTCAACGACGCGTTGAACACCATGAAACGTGAGCGACTGGACGCTCTTGATGTCAACGAGTCGGTACAGGTGCACTACAACAAGGGAATTCAGCACGAGTTGCAGCACACGGTGTGGAACAAGGGCGGATGCTCGAGTTGGTACATCGATCCGGAGGGGCGCAACTCGGTGCAGTGGCCGACGTTCACATTCAAATTCCGTTCGCTGCTGGAGCATTTCGATCGTGAGAACTACTCCGCTCGCAAGATCGAAAGCGTCCAGGCATGACCACGACGCACTACGACGTGGTGGTAATCGGATCGGGATTCGGTGGCAGTGTCGCCGCTCTTCGCCTGACGGAGAAGGGCTACCGGGTCGGGGTGCTCGAAGCCGGTCGACGGTTTGCCGACGACGAGTTGCCCGAAACCAGTTGGCGAATGCGAAAGTACCTGTGGGCGCCGTGGATCGGATGTTATGGGGTTCAGCGTATCCACCTTCTTCCGGACGTACTCGTGATGGCGGGAGCCGGCGTCGGGGGCGGATCGTTGAACTACGCCAACACGTTGTATCAGCCACCCAAGCGGTTCTTCGAAGACCGTCAGTGGGCGCACATCACGGACTGGCACGACGAACTGGCGCCGTACTACGACCAGGCCAAACGGATGTTGGGTGTTCGCACCAATCCGTCCTTCACTCCGGCCGATGCGGTGATGAAAGACGTAGCCGAAGAGATGGGCGTGGGGGAGACCTTCACGTCCACCCCCGTCGGTGTTTTCTTCGGGGAGGCAGGAGTTTCCGTGCCGGACCCGTTCTTCGGCGGAAAAGGGCCCGAACGCACCGGTTGCACCGAATGCGGGGGATGCATGACCGGGTGCCGAGTCGGGGCGAAGAACACGCTGGTCAAGAACTACCTCCATCTCGCCGAGCAAGCGGGCGCCAGGGTTCATCCGCTCACGACCGTCACCGAACTTCGGCCGAGCGCAAGCGGTGGTTATCACCTGCTCGCGAGGCGAACGGACGGCGTCCGCCGGCGAGAAGTTCTGTTCACCGCCGATCAGGTGGTGGTAGCCGCCGGAACGTACGGAACGGCGAGACTGCTGCTCGGTATGAAGGAATCCGGTGCCCTGCCTGACCTGTCGGACACTCTGGGCACCGTTGTACGTACCAATTCCGAAGCCGTACTGGCCGCAACGTCGAAGTCGCGTCGACGGAACTTCACGCAGGGCGTAGCGATCACATCGTCCTTTCACCCGGATGATCACACGCACATCGAGCCGGTGCGATACGGCAAGGGCAGCAATGCAATAGGACTTCTGCAGACCGTCCTGAGTGACGGCGGTGGGCGAACTCCCCGGGTGCTGAAGACTCTGGCGGTCGCGGCACGGCACCCCGGTGCGTTCTTCCGGTCCTTGTCGGTACGGAACTGGTCCGAGCGAACCGTCATCGCGCTGGTGATGCAGACCGACGACAACTCCCTCGAGCTTTCCAAGAACACCAAACGATTCGGGCGTTCCCTCACCAGTAGGCCGGGACCGGGTGATCCACCTCCCCAGTGGATTCCGCAGGGCCATACAGCTATTCGCAAGGTCGCCGAGAAGATCGACGGCGACCCGGGCGGTTCCATCGCCGAGATCGTGAATATCCCGATGACGGCGCACTTTCTGGGTGGCTGCGCAATCGGTGACAGCGCGGCGAGTGGCGTCGTGGATCCGTATCTCCGTGCTTACGGACATGCCGGCCTGCACGTCATGGACGGTTCGGTCGTGAGCGCGAATCTCGGCGTGAATCCTTCCCTGACCATCACTGCGCAGGCGGAACGAGCGTGCGCGATGTGGCCGAACAAAGGTGCCGCAGACGCCCGCCCGAAGACCGGCGAACCATACGTACGTATCGATCCGACGTTGCCGTCCAACCCGGTGGTGCCGACGCATGCACCAGGTGCTTTGCGGCTTCCCCTGACCGTTCGAGCTGAGAAGGTGTCCGATGTGGAGCGTGCCTGAATCGACAAGTGACCGCGTCGACTGGCCGGTGAGCGATCCGCCGCCGTGGCCTGCTTCCGTTCGCGCAACACTGTGGTGGCACCGCAGTACGCCGGCGGCGCGGGAACTCGGGCCAGACGGTCGAACGATTCCGGTGACGGTGGCAATGATGGTGGACTACCTCGATTCGCCGGTCGGCCCGTATCGCGAGATCCTCGCCAGTCCGGTCTTGCATGCGCCAGGGAAACGGATCGGGCCTATGCCGCGGATGGCGGTCCCTTTCATCGCGGTGGATTCGGAACCGTCGGTGCACGGCGGACGGTTCCACTGGCAACTACCCAAGGTCCTGGCCGAGTTCGACGGAGACGTGCAGCAGAAATTCACTGCAACCGGCGACGGATGGCAGGTGCGTTCGGACACGCGGATGCTCGGGCCGCGTCTGCCGATTGCCGGGGCGTTGGGATTTGCGCAGCCGGAATCCGGTGGAGGTCTGGCGATCGCGTCGGCCAGACTGACGGGGTCGTTCCGATATGCGCGCGTGAGCGTCGAGGCAGAGGGGCCGACACTGCCGAACTGGTTGGCATCGGGCACTCATCACGGCGCCGTGATTCTGGGCGGAAAAATGACTACGGGAGCAGCCAAGCACCGATAGCAGGGGGTTGACCTGCGAAAGAACGAGCAAGGCCGCCCGTCAGTGATTGGGCGGCCTTGCTCGTGTTGTGTAAATAGGTTAGGTGTCGACGTCCCACAGGCGCCTCTCGGCGGGTGGTCGCTCGCAGCGACAAAAGGGGTGGGGCCCGGGGCTTGTTCGGACGCCGACAGGGTGTTCAACGGTGGTCTCCCCGGATTTGTTCCCGCCCCAGGTATGTGACGCCGGTCTCGATTCAACTTAGGCAATCCTTTTCTTGACTAATTCCAGAAAAGCGGCATACTGGGAAACATGCGAGACGGAGAGCATGACTTCGACCCCCGAGCGCAACTGCGCGCCGTCGGGTTGAGGATCACTGCTCCGCGCCTCGCCGTGCTGGATGCGGTTACAGCCCAACCGCATTCAGACGCCGATTCTGTTGCAGCACTCGTGCGGCAGCAGCTCGGATCGGTATCCACACAGGCCGTTTACGACGTGCTCAAGGCATGCGTGAACGCAGGATTGCTGCGACGCATCGAGCCGGCGGGTTCACCCGCACGGTTCGAGACGAGAACTGGTGACAACCACCATCACCTCGTCTGTCGCGGCTGCGGCAAGGTCGTCGACGTCGATTGTGTTGTCGGCCAAGCTCCCTGCCTCGAACCTTCCGATAATCACGGCTTCGAAATCGACGAAGCCGAGGTCGTGTTCTGGGGCCGTTGCGAAGATTGCCTGAAGAATTCTGCCGAATCCGACACCGCGTCGGACACGGTCTCGCAGAATCGAATTGATGCGTCCAGAACCTCCGAGCCGGCCCCTTCGCATGCAGCCCATGCGTTCGGCTCGGATGCAGCCCCGCTCCTCTGACGCCCAGCCCACAACGCTAGGAGGCTTCGCCATGACCAAGCCCACCACCAACAATTTCGGTATCGCGGTCGCAAGTGATGACGAATCGCTGACCGCGGGTATTCAGGGGCCGGTGCTCCTTCATGACCACTACCTGATCGAGAAGCTCGCGCAGTTCAACCGCGAGCGTGTCCCGGAGCGCATCGTCCACGCCAAGGGCGGCGGCGCTTTCGGTGAACTCGTCATCACACACGACGTCAGCAAGTACACCAAGGCCGCGTTCCTGCAGCCGGGTAAGAAGACCGAGTCGCTCGTCCGCTTCTCCACCGTCGCCGGTGAGCAGGGCAGCCCGGACACCTGGCGCGATCCGCGCGGTTTTGCGATGAAGTTCTACACCGAAGAGGGAAACTACGACCTCGTCGGCAACAACACCCCGGTGTTCTTCATCAAGGACGCCATCAAGTTCCCCGACTTCATCCGTTCGCAGAAGCGACTGCCAGGCTCCGGTCTTCGTGACCACGACATGCAGTGGGACTTCTGGACGCTGCGTCCCGAAACGGCTCACCAGGTGACCTGGTTGATGGGTGACCGCGGTATCCCGAAGACCTGGCGCAACATGGACGGCTTCGGATCGCACACCTACCAGTGGGTCAACGCTGCGGGCGAACGCTTCTGGGTGAAGTACCACTTCAAGACCGATCAGGGCATCGAGTTCCTGACGCAGGCAGAAGCAGACAGCCTCGCCGGTAGCGATCCCGACTACCACCGCGCGGATCTGTACAACGCCATCGAGGCCGGTAATTTCCCGAGCTGGACCCTCAAGGTTCAGATCATGCCGGTCGACGAGGCCGAAGGCTACCGCTTCAACCCGTTCGACCTCACCAAGGTCTGGTCCCAGAAGGACTACCCGCTGATCGAGGTCGGCAAGTGGACGCTGAACCGTAACCCGGAGAACTTCTTCGCGCAGATCGAGCAGGCATCCTTCGAGCCGTCGAACGTGGTGCCCGGCATCGGATTCAGCCCGGACAAGATGCTTCTGGGCCGCGTCTTCTCCTACGCCGACGCACATCGTTACCGCATCGGCACCAACTACGCCGACCTGCCGGTCAACGCCCCGAAGAACGAGGTGAACTCCTACTCCAAGGAGGGCGCCATGCGGTACAGCTTCAATTCCCCGTCGACGCCGGTGTACGCACCCAACTCGTACGGCGGACCTCACGCCGATCCGTCTGTTGCCGGTGACGAAGGCCTGTGGTCGTTCGACGGCAAGGCAGTGCGCGCCGGATACATCGAGCACGCCGAGGACGGCGACTTCACGCAGGCCGGAACGCTGGTCCGTGAAGTTCTCGACGACGCAGCTCGTGAGCGCCTGGTGAGCAACATCGTCGGCCACGCCCTTGCCGGCGTCAGCGAAGAAGTTCTACTGCGTGTCTTCGAGTACTGGAAGAACGTCGACGCAGATTTGGGCAAGCGCGTCGAAGAAGGTGTACGCGCAGGTCAGTGACCCGCTGACATGAGCATCGCCTAGGTTTACCGAATGCGGACCGCTGCAAGGGAAATCACTTCCCGGCAGCGGTCCGTTTTTGTCTGCCCAACTACAGCAGTGCGAACCAGTAGACGAAGCATGCGAGAAGGAACACAACCACTGACTCCATGACGACACCCCTGTTCGACGTGCACTTCTGCTGTTCGCACTCTCCATGATCCGCTTCTCGAGCGGGGAATGCTCGGGGCACAAGTTTCGCGAACGGAAGTGTTGGGCAGTCAATTCCCATGGCAGCAGGTGCAGTTCTCTTCGACATCGACGGAACGCTCGTCGATTCCAACTATCTGCATGTAGAAGCGTGGTCACGAGCCTTCTTCGAGGTGGGTCGCCCGGTTGACGCCTGGCGGGTGCACCGCAGCATCGGTATGGACGGCGACCAACTACTGGAGACGTTGCTCGGCGAAGACATCGACGGGTGCGGGCCACGGGCCAAGGAACTTCACACCAAGTACTACCGGCAGTCGGCTGACCGTCTCCGAGTACTGCCGGGAGCGCGCGAATTGATCCGCCGAGTTCACTCGCTCGGACTGCACGTCGTGCTCGCTACCTCGGCGCCCGACGACGAACTGGAGTTGTTGCGCCAGACGCTCGACATCGACGAAATGATCTACGCCGCGACCTCTTCGGAATCCGTCGACGAGGCCAAGCCTGATCCGGACCTGATCGAAATCGCGCTCGCGAAGGCAGGTGTCGACGCGGGCGATGCGGTCATGGTCGGAGACGCCGTCTGGGACATGAAGGCGGCGACATCGGCAGGCGTTGTGGCTGTGGGAGTGCGCAGCGGCGGCATGTCGACCGACGAACTCGACGGCGCGGGTGCGGCGGAGGTGTACGACGACGCCCGCGACCTTCTCGACCACCTCGACGGCAGTGTGATTTCCGAACTCGTTTCAGGCCAAGATACCGGGAGTTGATCAGTGATGGCACGATTCGGCTATACCTTGATGACCGAACAGGCCGGCCCGAAAGAACTGGTCCGCCATGCAGTTCGGGCCGAAGAAGTCGGCTTCGACTTCGAAGTGATGAGTGATCATTACTCGCCGTGGCTGACCGAGCAGGGGCATGCGCCTTACGCCTGGTCGGTGCTGGGAGCAGTTGCCCATGCCACCGAGCGAGTCGGGTTGATGACGTATGTGACTTGTCCGACCGTCAGGTACCACCCTGCCGTGGTCGCGCAGAAAGCCGCGACGATGCAGATCCTCGCGGACGGGCGCTTCACACTGGGATTGGGAAGTGGCGAGAGCCTGAACGAGCATGTGGTCGGTGAGGGGTGGCCGTCCGTCGACACCCGGCACGACATGCTGCAGGAGGCAGTGAGCATCATTCGCGCACTGCTTGCCGGAGATCTGGTGAGCTGGAAGGGGGAGTACTTCGACGTTCAGTCCGCGCGGATCTGGGATCTCCCGGAGAACCCGGTTCCCCTGGCGCTGGCCATGTCCGGCGACAAGTCTGTCGAGCGTTTCGGTCCGATGGCCGATGATCTGATTGCCGTGCAGCCGGATTCGGATCTGGTGCACCAGTGGAAGCACGTTCACGGCCGGGCGTACGGGTTGGCTCCAGCAGGCCGGACCATCGGTCAGATTCCGATCTCGTGGGATCCTGATCGCGACACGGCGATCGCTCGCGCTCATCAGCAGTTCCGGTGGTTCGGTGGAGGGTGGTCTGTGAACTCCGAACTACCCACACCGGCGAGTTTCGCAGGTGCGACTCAGTTCGTGCGCAAAGAGGATGTGGCGGAAAGTATTCCGTGTGGCCCTGATCTCGATGTCATCGTGGAGGCAGTCAAGGCGTACACCGATGCCGGGTTCACCGATGTGGCGTTGGTACAGATCGGTGGAGATACCCAAGACCGATTCTTCGACGAGGCAGCCAAGCCACTGCTCGAGGCTCTGCACGTCGAATTGGGTTGATCGAGAAAATCAATCGAGTTCCGCCGAGGGGGCTCGCGTCGAGTCGCGCGCTACCGCCGTGCAGTCGCGCCTGCTGCGCGACGAGGGCCAACCCCAAACCGCTTCCGGCGCCGGTGCCACGAACAAATCGTTCGAACATCGCTTCGCGTTCCGACGGCGCGATCACGGTGCCGTTGTCGTCGACGTATACCGTCGCCGAACCGGTGGCAGCCCCTGATCGGACGGTGATCTCGACTTCGTCGGCATTGCCGTGCCGAACGGAGTTGGTGACGGCGTTGGTCAACACCAGACGGATGCCCGCGGGAAAGGCCTGAACCGAAAGTTCTTCCGGTGCTTTCAAACGAACGTCGACCTGAGGGTGCAGACGGCCTGCGTCAGCGACGGCACGATCGGCAACCTCCACGAGATCGACGTCGGCACAATCCTCCGGATCGGCCACTTCACCCAGGGCGAGCGTCTCGAGATCGGTCAGGGTGCGCTCGATCTGGCGCTGCGCCTCCAACAACTCGCTGGACAGTTCGCGGCGTTGGCTTTCCGTGAGATCCAGTGTTGCGAGAACTTCGAGATCGGTACGCATCGATGTGAGAGGTGTGCGTAGTTCGTGGGCGGAGACGCGAGCGAAATCGCGTGCCGACTCCAACGCCTCTTCGGTGCGGCTTCTATCGGTTTCGATGCGACTGAGCATGCTGTGGATTGCCTCCGACAGTTCTTCGGCTTCGCGCGTTCCGCGCACCGACGGTGCCCGGCGCGAGAGTCCTTCGACGTCGAGGTTGTTGCCGATCGAACTGGTGGTCTCGGTCAATTGCTGTAGAGGCCGGACGGCTCGGCCTGTGAGGAACCAGCCGAGCCCGGCCGCGGCAAGGATGGCGACCACTGCCGCAGCGGCCACTTGAAACTGCTGCTCACGGATTGCCTGGGTCAGTGGGTCTTCGGGGATGCTGACGGCCAGTGCGGCGCCGCTGTCGCCGGGCACGAGAACATCCCGACTGCGAACATCAGTGGTAGCCAAGGCGCTGACGGTCGTGGCGTTGAATCCAGGGCTGACCACGAATGGTTCTGTGGTTGCAGTTGGTGTTTCGATGAATAGGGGGCTCGGCGCACTCGCTGCGACGCCCAGGGTGACGGAATCGAGAGTGCGTTCGAGTTGTTCGGATCCGTTGACGCGCAAGAAGACCGCGAACGCAATTCCGATCGCGGCAATCACGATTCCGGCGGCCAGGCCCGAGGCGATGGCTACCCGGGTCTGAAGTGACAGCGGCCGCTTCATCGTTCGGCCCTCAGGACGAAGCCCACTCCGCGCACCGTGTGGATCACGCGGGGCGCCCCGTCGACTTCGAGTTTCTTGCGTAGGTAGGTGACGAAGACGTCGACGACATTGGTGTCGGCCGCGAAGTCGTAACCCCAGACGAGTCGCAGGAGTTGTGCGCGACTGAGTACGACACCGGCATGCTCGGCGAGTACCGACAACAGGTCGAATTCTCTTTTGGTGAGCTCGATTCGCCTACCGTCGATGTGTGCTCGATGGCCACGGAGATCGACCGTCAGCGGTCCCACCGTGATCGGATGGTCGACCGACGGAGTGGCTCGCGTCGTGCGTCGTAGCAATGCGCGCAGTCTGGCGACGAGCTCGGCCAATTCGAAGGGCTTGGTGAGGTAGTCGTCGGCGCCCGCCTCCAGCCCCGCGATGCGGTCACCCACGGAACTTCGGGCGCTGAGTACGCAGATCGGAACCTCGTTGCCGATCGCGCGCAGGGCGGTTACCACTCCGACGCCGTCGAGGCCGGGCATGTTGACGTCGAGAACGAGTGCGGCCGGGCATTGCTTGTTCACCGATGACAAGGCCGATCGTCCGTCGACGGCAGTTGCCGTGTCGAAGCCCGACAATCGGAGTCCACGTTCGAGCGAATTCAGAACCTTCGCGTCGTCGTCAACGATCAGGATGCGCTCGCGTGTACTCACTCCAGCCATGGTGCCATCGGATTGCGACCTGGGGCCTCGCTCGGAGCGAGGGCCGCCGCATTCTCATCAACTCCTAAGAAACCGACAACAGATCTGCAGTGTTGGCTTCATAACCTCGGGTTTCTCGGATGCGACCGCGCCGAGAATTCGAGAACGTTCGATCAAGGAGAACAACGATGACGCGATTGAAAGTGAACGGCAAGCGGGCCAGCCGGACCGGTGTGGTGGTGGCGTCGGTGGCGGTCCTCGGTATGGCCGTGGCGCCGGGAATCGCCTGGGCTTCCAACCCGATTTCCGAAGGGTCGCCGGTGGCGGTGCGATCGATCGCGACCGCTCCGTCAGAGGCGGGTGTGGCACCGGAAGTAGCGTGTGGTGCCGCGACGCCGATTTCCGACGAGGAACTGCAGAAGCTCATCGACGAGGGCAAGGTTGTGCGCGCCGAGGAGGCGGGTACAGCCGCAATCACGATCGAAGTCCCTGGCGACGCCGCGACATTCATTGCGCGTGAAGGGGTGCCGGCGTTGCCGACCGTCGAATGGGCTCCGGCGATCGAGGGTGTTCCGGCAGAGGTGCTCAACATGGCAGGCGTCGCTCCGCTGGAGGAAGGCGTTGCCCTGTCATGCGCGGTTGCTGCGGGCTGACGAGCGAAAAAAGCTCCGCATGAACCGCTTTGACCTGGAACGGTACGGCCGTACTCAACCGGGTCCGGAGGTTGGTCAACCCTGTCGGTAGCACTTGCTACGTTCGGGGCGGTCTCGGCGAGCATGCCGAGACCGTCGCCGACGGCGTCATGTGTGTGGTGTCTTGCAGAGGGTGCGGTACGGCCTGATGCGGGGCGCGTTTCGAAAGGTGTTGTGTTTCATGGTCATGGGCCCCACCCACGCGATGTCCGGTGCTGCTGTGGGGTTGGTGGTTGCAGAGTTGTTGCCTCTCGATTGGGGAGGGCCCACATCCACCGCTGAAACCTTGACCTTTGCCGGTGTGTGCGCGGGAGCCGCCTTGCTTCCCGACCTCGATACCGGTCAGTCGACGGTTTCCCGATCATTCGGTCCGCTCAGCAAAGCGCTGGCCAAAGGTATCGACGCAATTTCGGTGACCTTCTACCGCATCACCAAAGGCAAGAAGGACGGCAAGCGTCGTGGTGGGCATCGCACGCTCACGCACACCGCGCTGTTTGCCGCCGGTCTTGGGGCCGGGGTCTCGGCGCTGGTTGTTCAGTTCGGGAAGCCCGCCATCATCATCACGCTGTTCTTCTGCCTCGGGCTGGCGATCCGAGGATTGGCGGGTGAATTGGCCAAGGAGAAGGGGTGGCTCGCCGTCTCCGCCGTTGCGTTGGTGCTCTCGGCCCTCACCTGGCAGTGGTATCCGAGTGAGGCCGGATCCACCGGGCTAGGTGTTGCAGTGGCACTGGGCTGCGCCACACACTGTCTCGGCGATGCGATCACCAAGGAAGGGGTGCCGTTTCTCGCGCCCCTGATTCCGCTCGGCGGCAAGCGGTGGTGGGAACAACGGCTGCCGTCATTTCTGTCCATCCGCGCAGGTGGGAACTTCGAGAAGATTCTGATCGGGCCGGCGCTGACGGTCCTGACTGCCTGGTTGATCATCAGTGCTTTCGACGGCGCCCCGGAAGCGATCTACGCCGTCTTCGCTCCGATGGTGCAGTGAGCATCTAAATCTTTTATTACGGAACCACTGGCATCGTAATCATATTTGTTCTACGTTCGTCCCTGACATGAACCGAGTCGGCTGACGGAGTGAGCAGTGGTGCATCAAGCAGAGCGCAAGGCGGAGCACAGCTCGAGAGAAAACGGTGTGAGCCGGCGCGGATTTCTCGCAGCGAGTGTCGGCGCAGCTGCTCTCGCGGGTATTTCCTGGGCACCGGCGGGAGCTGTTCCCTGGGGCTCGGCATCGACCATCGCGCCACCGCCCGGATTTCCGTCGGACATTCCGTTGTCACAGCAGGCATACGCGAACTGGTCGCGAGAAATCATGCTCGAGAGTGTGTGGACGGCGACGGCGCGTCACAGCGACGACGTCGTCACCCTCGCCAACTGGGCGTTCGACAACGGGTACACAGTGCGTGCGAAGGGAACGATGCACGGGTGGAGTCCGTTGACGGTGGTGCCCGGCGCGCCTTCGGATCGAGTTCTGCTGGTCGATACGATGGCGAACTTGAATTCGGTTGTGGTGCAGCACGGCACGCCCGCAACAGTCACGGCGGGCGCCGGCGCCAGTATCGAAGCGATTCTGACAGCGCTCGAGCGCGAGGGGCTCGGGTGGGCCAACTCTCCGGCGATCGGTGAGCTGTCCATCGCCGGCGCGCTGGCGATCGGTGCTCACGGGGCAACCTATCCGGCGGTGGGGGAGACGATCACCCCTGGCCAGTCGTATGGTTCGCTGAGCAACCTGATCACCGAGATCACGGTGGTGGCGTGGGACGAAGGCAGCAATCGCTACGCGCTGAAGACTTTTCACCGATCAGATGACGAGATCACGGCTTTCCTGACTCACCTGGGCCGAACCTTCGTCACCTCCGTGACGCTGCAAGCCGGGGAGAATTATCGGCTGCGGTGCCAGAGTTTCACCGACATTCCGTGGCAAGAACTCTTTGCTGCTCCCGGTTCGCCAGGGCGTACCTACGAGAGTTTTGTCGAGAAATCCGGACGGGTGGAGGCGATCTGGTTCCCGTTCACGCAAACACCGTGGCTCAAGGTCTGGACGCCGACCCCGGTCAAACCACCGGAGTCCCGAGAGGTGAGCGGGCCGTACAACTACTTCTTCTCCGACGCGATTCCCGAAGAAGTCACCACCCCGTTGGGGATGGTGGCGCAAGGCCTTCAAGCTGCGACACCGCTGTTCGGCGCCTCTCAGTTCGGAGCTGTAGCAGCAGGATTGGCGCTGACCGACACCGACGATCTGTGGGGCTGGTCAAAAGATGTTCTGTTCTACCTGCGGCACACGACGTTGCGCGTAGTAGCGGGCGGCGGCGCGGTGATCACCAAGCGGTCCAACATCGGCCGAGTC
The DNA here is from genome assembly GCF_033142365.1 of Rhodococcus sp. IEGM 1241. NCBI lineage: Bacteria > Bacillati > Actinomycetota > Actinomycetes > Mycobacteriales > Nocardiaceae > Rhodococcus > Rhodococcus sp. IEGM 1241. Next base: position 65,775 of record NZ_JAWLSE010000006.1, on the reverse strand, counting down.
GTCCACGAGATGACGAGTTGGTTGAACGAGCGAATGACGCACTACGCGTCGCTGGGGCAGTATCCCGTCAACATGCCGTTCGAAGTGCGTCTCTGTGGTGTCGATGACAGTGGCGAAGTCCTTGTCGACAGCGCCGGCGTGCCGGATCTGTCAGCGGTGCGGCCCCGGGCGGATCGTCAGGACTGGGATACGGCGATCTGGATGAACGTGGTCTCGATTCCCGGCACCGCGGGATTGCCCGCGTTCCTTCGCGAGATGGAACGGTGGATGGTCGCGAACTACTCCGGCGGTTACGCGACTTTCCGTCCGGAGTGGTCCAAGGGGTGGGCATTCACCGATCAGGCGGCGTACCAGGACGACGAATTCCTCACCAGTACAGTGCCTGCCACCTTCCGTGCCGGTGGCGACGGGAACTGGGACTTCGCTCTCGCCACTCTGGACGAACACGACCCGCACCGCGTCTTCAGCAATACGTTCCTCGACCGCGTCTTGCCACCCAGCTGAATCTCCTACTGCGGTAGTGGTTTGCGCCAACATACGTCGGAGATGCGGATGCGCTGATTGTTGTCACCGTTCCAGTCGACGCTCAGTCCCTGGGCTCGGAGTGCGTCGGCTACCTGGCGCCCGACGGTCTGATCGGTGTGCGCGATCATCTGTGCCTTGGCGGTTTCGTCGCCGTCGAACGCGGCGGAGACCAGCGCGGGATCGAGATCGTGGGCCGGACGAAACGCACTGTAGGACAAGTAGAGATCGGACGGCTCGTCGCCGAGACGCTCCGCATCTTGCATGTGGAAGAACGTGTACGCCCACTGGACAAAGGGATACCCGTTCTCGTCGGGTTCGGACGGCGTGCGTTCGTCGTCGATTTCGGTAGTGCCGCACTGCATGCAGCAGGTGAAGTTCATCCGGGCCACGATGCCGTTGCGTTCGAGTTCGGCGAAGGCTGCGGAGAGGCGCTCGAAGTCTCCGGGAGCCGTCCACTGGGTCTGCTCCTCGACTCTTCGGTCCCAGACCTCACGCACTACTGCGTCGATCTGTCTGCCGAGTTCGTCGTTCTCGAAGCCGCCCTCGACACAGTCTCGGGCGGCTTCGCAGATTTCGTCGAACGTCGCGAAACCTGGGACTACCAGTTCGCGTGCTTGCTCACGTACGGCGACGATGTCGGCCTCACTGAGCCCCGGTGCTGACCGTGACTGTGCTGACCGTGACTGTGATGACCGTGACCAGGGCAATCGCATACCGGCACCGTACTGCACCGATCCGACCGTCAGGCGACGTCGGCTGCTGCTTTCGTTTCCTCCTCGTTTGACGGGGCAGGCTTGTTCGGGATGAGCGCCGTGGCGATCAGGCCCACCACGACAAATCCGGCCGCAAGGTATCCGCCGAGTGTGATGCCGTGAGTCATCGCAGATTGGGCAGCGTCGGCGACGAAGGCAGTGTTCGGTGAACCGGCCAGCGAGTCGATGGCGGCGCCTGCGCTGTCGGTGACTGCCCGCGTCAACTGATCAGCCTGAGCTTGGTCGACACCGGATCCGGTGAGGTCGTTGTTCAGCGTCGAATTGAGAGTGCTGAAGAAGACCGTGGTGAGGACAGCGATGCCCAGTGCGGATCCGAGTTGGCGGAACGCGCTCTGAATGCCGGAGCCTTGACCGGCGCTCTGCTCGGGAATCTCCTCGAGCACGACGTTGGTCACCTGGGCAGTCGCAAAACCGACGCCGATTCCGTAGAAGAACAGCACTGCGGCGATAGTCCACCAGGGGCTGTCTGTCGCAGCGATGAATCCGAGACCGGCGAGACCGAGCGCTTCGAGAGCCAGGCCGATACGGACCAAGCCCAACGGCGAGACCTTCGATGCCAGCCCGAAGCTCGCACCACTGGCGACAAAGCTGCCGATGGCAATGGGAACCAGTGCGAGCCCTGCCTGGAGTGCGCTGTATCCGAGCGTGAACTGGAGCCAGAGAGGAAGCACCGCAACGATTCCGAACTCGCCGAGCCCGATGATCAGCGTCGCGATGTTGCCGTTGCGGAACGACGAGATGGAGAACAACCGTACGTCCATCAGTGCCCGCGACGGATCGTCGCTGCGGGTGAGCATGGTTTGACGGTAAGCGAACGCACCGAGCGACAGAACGGCGAGAACCAGCGCCACCAGAACCGGCGACGGGCCGCTGGACCATGAAAGACCGAATAGATCGAAGGGTTCCTTCGTCGTCAGCCACCCGTACGTTCGTCCCTCGACGAGTCCGAAGGCGAGCAGGCCCAGGCCGGCGATGGACAGTGCCGCTCCGGTGGCGTCGATGCGTCCAGCGGTGCGGGGTGAGGGCGCGATGAACAGCACTGCGCCGATCAGAATGAGCGCAGCAAGCGGAATATTGATGCCGAATGCCCAACGCCATGAGGCATGTTCGGCAAGCCAGCCGCCGAGCAATGGGCCGAGAGCGGAGGCTGCACCGATGGTGGAACCCCAGACTGCGAAGGCCTGGCCGCGGGCTTTGCCGGTGAACATCGCGTTCAGAAGTGACAGTGAGGTGGGCAGGATCATGGCCGCGCCGGCGCCCTGCAGGAATCGCGCCAGGATGAGCAGGCCGCCGTTCGGTGCCAGTCCGGCCAGTAGGCTCGTTGCGCCGAACACGACGACACCGGCGATGAAGATGCGACGGGCGCCGACCAGGTCCGCAACTCTGCCGACCAATAGCAGGAGCGCCGCGAACACGATTGCGTAGGACTCTTGGATCCATTGAGCCTGAACGGAGTTGATCCCGAGATCTTCGATGATCGAGGGAACTATGACGTTGACGATAGTGGTGTCGACGACGATCAGTGCCACGCCGAGTGCGATGGCGATCAGGCCCAACCACTTCCGAGTGGTGGGTGAGATGTTCACGAATAAACCTCCATTGTGAAGTAACTTCACAGTGAAGGTATATTTGAGGCGGTAAGTTGTCAACGTGCGCGCTGGGCTCGACCGGCCGCCGTCTGGCACAGGAAAGGTGGGATCACGGGGTGGAAGCACCGCGCGACATCTCCGTGGAGCGGGAGCGGCTGATGGACGAATTCCGCGCGTACGGTGGGACGTTCACCGAATTCAGTCATCGATTTGCGTCGTGGCTCGGCCTGCATTCCACCGACGCGACTGCCTTGATGGAAATCACAGCTGCCGAGGAGAAGGGGGCGCCGCTCTCGCCCGCCCGCCTCGGAGAGCGGATCTCGCTGACGTCGGGCGCAACCACCGCGTTGCTCAACCGCCTGGAGAAGGCGGGACATATCGTCCGGACCCGTGAGAATGCAGACCGTCGCGTGGTCACGCTGCACAGCAGTGCGCATGTGCAGGACCTCGCGGACGAGTTCTTCGGTCCACTTGCCGTGCGACTCGACGCCATGATGGAGAAATACCCGCCCGAACTGCTCAGTCGATTCGAGGAATTTCTCGTCGACCTGCACTCGACGATGAACGAACACCTCGAGCAGGACAACCGCTGAACAAAAAAGCCGCCCGACTCCGGAGAGTCGGGCGGCTTTTTCTGTGTCGGTGACGGCTACTTGCCGAGCTTGGCCTGCAGGTCGTCGAGAACCAGGCCTGCGCCTGTCGGGCCGAGGCCCAGGAACCAGGTCTCGTCACTCACCTCGGTGGCGCGGCCTTCCTTGACTGCGTCCATGCTTGCCCACAGCGGACCGGCGACAACGGTGGTCTGACCGGTGTCTGCGGGATTTCCGTAGCTGGAGTAGAAGATTCGGTCACCCTCTGCCTCGGTGATCGTTTCCGGGCTGACCTCGACGGCCAACTCGTTGATGTTCTGGATCGCCGGGCGTGGCAGGCCGACGTCCTTCAAGATGACGCCGATGAACGACAGGTTGCCGTACAGGCGCAGCTTCCCGGACATGAAGCGAACCAGCGAGATCGTCGGCGAACCGTCGATCGACTCACGGACCTGATCCGCGTGCGTCTGGTAGTCGTTGAGAACCTGCTCGGCCTTGGTCTCCTCGCCGAGTGCGTCACCGGCAAGGAGGAAGTTCTCCTTCCACGGGAAGCCGGGGCGGATGCTGAAGACCGTCGGCGCGATTGCCGCGAGCTGCGGGTAAAGCTTGTCCTGGCGCAACTTGCTGCCGAGGATCAGATCTGGCTGCAGTGCGGTGATCGCCTCGAGGTTGAGGTTGTTGGTCGTGCCGACATCGGGGACGCCGACCAATTTGTCAGCCAGGTACGACGGCTGACCGGCGGCACTTTCCGGGCTGGCGATGCCGACCGGGGTGATCCCGAGCGAGAGGACCTCGTCGAGTTCGCCACTGTCGAGGACGACGACGCGGGTCGGCTTGGCCTCGAGGGTGGTCTCGCCCAGAGCATGGGTGATGGTGCGTGGGAACTCGCCGGGCGCAGCATCGCTGCCGAGCTTCGCGGTTTCCGTGTCGGCGGTGCTGAACAGCTTGCCGCCGGTTGCGACATCGGTGTTGCCGTTTGCGTTGCCGCCGGCGTCGGAAGAACCGCAGGCCGTAGCGGCAAAAACAGTCGCCAGGGCAAGCATGGCGACCCGGACCGACGTGCGGCTCCGGAGAGTGGTGCGTGAATGCATTAGGCTACCCTACCTTCCGGCTATCGGGCTTGGTCAGAGAGGTATCCGCACCGTTGATGCCAGGTGAGCAGCGCGTCAGGTCTCGCTCAGCGGGACCGCTACGCAATTCGGACTACAGGGTGCGACCAACGTGTTAGCTTCGCGAAAGACCTGTACTGGTAAGCGAAGACGCGTGTAGTGAGGATTTCGATGACCCTGAACATTGCCGATCTGTTCGAGGCCGTTGCCGATGCGATCCCCGATCGGGTTCCCTTGATTCTGGAAGACGCGCGGTTGAACTACGCCGAACTCGAACTGCGATCGAACCGACTCGCACATCATCTGCAGTCCGTCGGCGTCGAGCCGGGGCAGCACGTCGGTATTCACATGCGTAACTGCGTCGAGTACGTCGAAGCGCTCCTGGCTTGCGTGAAGATCAGAGCAGTGCCGATCAACGTCAACTTCCGCTATACCGATGCAGAACTCCTGTACATCTACACCAACTCTCAAATGGTGGCATTACTCGTCGAAGAGGAATTCGCGCCGACGGCATTGGCCGTGGTTCCGCAGTGTCCGGAGATCTCCCACGTGCTGATCGTCGGCGACGACTATGAGAACGCCCTTGCCGCGCAGACTGATACCCGCGACTTCGGCCCGCGAAGCAACGACGACCATTTCATCATCTACACCGGCGGCACGACCGGAATGCCCAAGGGCGTGGTGTGGCGGCACGAGGACTTCTTCTTCGCCGCGCTGTCCGGAGCGAACCTCAGCGGGCCGCCGCGTCGGAGCCTCGAAGAGGTTGTGGATGCGGCCGTGGCGAACACCAATCCAACTGTGCTGCTACTTATCCCGCCGCTCATGCATGGAGCCGCGATCTATTCGCTGCTCACGGCTTTCCTCATGGGAGCGCCCCGAGTACTGACCCGCAGCTTCGATCCGATGGAAGTGTTGCGACTGGTCGAGGCCGAGAAGATCACCGGAATTACCGTCGTCGGCGACGCGATTGCTCGGCCGATCGCCGACGCCATCGCTGCAAGCGAAGGGCGCTACGACCTTTCGACTCTCAAACTGATCGGGTCGGGTGGCGCATTGTTCTCCCCGAACCTGAAGGCAGAACTGACAACCCGATTACCGGGACTGGTGATCAAGGATGCCTTCGGTGCTTCGGAATCCGGCAACGACGGCGTCGTCGAATTCGGTGAGGACGGTTCAAAGCGAATTCGATCCAACCCCAACATGATTCTTGTCGACGACGAATTTCGTCGCATCGAACCAGGCTCGGGCACAACCGGTTTCATCGCCAGGGCCGGCCATGTCCCCGTGGCCTACTTCGACGACCCCGCCAAGACTGCTGCAACTTTTCCTGTCGTCGACGGGGTGCGTCTGGCGGTACTCGGGGACATGGGCACGATGGAAGCCGACGGAACCATCGTGCTGCTCGGGCGCGGTTCGATGTGCATCAACTCCGGCGGCGAGAAGGTCTACCCCGAAGAAGTGGAGCAGGCGCTCAAAACTCACCCGGCAGTTTTCGACGCTTTGGTAGCGGGCGCGCCCGACGCACGATTCGGTGAGAAGGTTGCCGCTGTCGTGCAGGTTCGGCCGGGGTTCGAAGATGTTGCGACGGAATCATTGTCGGAGCACTGCCGCACCCACGTCGCCGGGTACAAGATCCCCCGGTCGATCGTGCTGGTACCCAGCATCCTCCGCTCACCCAGTGGGAAGGCCGACTACCGTTGGGCTCGCGAAACCGTAGCGGGAGTGTGAATCACCTTCCGATACTTCGGACGACGCACCACTCGTTTCCCTCTGGATCCAGCAGCACCTGAAAGGTACCGGCCGGGTCCTGCTGGACAGTACCGACCCGAGTTGCGCCGAGGCGCTCGGCGGCCTCGGTTGCAGCGACGACGTCATCCACGCTGACGTCGATGTGTAGACGATTCTTCGTCAGCTTGGATTCCGGTACGCGCTGGAACGCGAGGCGGGTCCATCCTGGAGGGTCGACAAACGCCCACGCGGTGTTTCGCTCCACTGGTTGTCCGCCGAGGATTCCGGCCCAGAATTTCGCCAGTGCGATAGGAGACGAGCAGTCGACGACCACCTCATCAACCTGCCCGATCACCGCTTCACAGCTCCGCTCAATTCGGCTGTCACAGCTGTGCTGAACTCGGCTGTCACAGCCAGGGCTCGATCGGCTTCTTCACCCACATGATCTTCTCGTCCGGATGCTCACGCCGAGCTTCGGGACGGTCAGGGTTAGCGGCTGCCCACCCGGTTTTCTCGTCGAGCAGTCCGGCCGCGATGGTCCAGGTCTCCCGCGTGCTCGGCGGATTGGCGCCGGCCGCCCGCGCGAGTTTGCGCAGCCGATCGTCGGGCATCTCGAGCAACTCTGCGCTACTGATATCGCGATCCCAGGCGAACTTGGCCAGGCCGACGGCTTTCTCGCGTCGGCTACGGCTCGCCATGTCGTTGTGCGCAAAGTCTGGTTGGGATGCCACGGCTTCACCTTATCGTCAACGCAATCGAGGCCCTCCCGCGTGAGCGGAAGGGCCTCGATTACTGTTCTTCACTGTCGGGGTGGCGGGATTTGAACCCACGACCTCTTCGTCCCGAACGAAGCGCGCTACCAAGCTGCGCCACACCCCGTGTCGAACCTCGGTTAGCTTACATTACCGAGTCGACTGACATTAAATCCGCAGGTCAGTTGCGTAGAACCGACGCTGGAGACTCTGCGGAACTGTGTGCGGAGACGTGCTCCGGTTCGCGCCTGGTGGCCGGAACCAGAGTCAACAGAGTTGCCTCGGGGCGGCAGCAGAAGCGCGCCGGCGCCCACGGCGAAGTGCCGATGCCCGCGGAGACGTGCAGCTGGGTGTGCGCGCCCCACTTCGACGGCCCCTTGACCCGGGATCGATCGATCTGGCAGTTGGTGACCAACGCGCCGTAGAACGGAAGGCACAGCTGACCACCGTGCGTGTGGCCGGCGAGCACAAGGTCGTAACCGTCGTCGGCGAACCGATCGAGAACTCGAGGTTCGGGCGAGTGCGTCAGACCAAGCTTGAGCTGGGCGACGGGATTGGGTGTTCCGGCGACGGTGTCGTAGCGATCACGCTTCAGGTGCGGGTCGTCGACTCCGGCCGCCGCGATGCGAATACCGGCCACTTCGAGTTCGCGGCGCACGTGGGTCATGTCCAGCCATCCACGTTCGGTGAATGCGGCCCGCAGATCGCCCCAGGGGAGGGGATCCCCGGTGATGCGCTTGTCCTTGTTGAAGATGTAGCTCAGTGGGTTCTTCGGTTTCGGAGCGAAGTAGTCGTTGCTGCCGAAGACGAACAGACCTGGCCGAGCCAACAGATCACCGAGCGCCTGGACCACTGCCGGGACGCTGCGCTGATGCGACAAGTTGTCGCCGGTGTTGACCACGAGGTCGGGGTCGAGGCCTTCGAGCTCACGCAACCAATTCTGTTTCAACCGTTGGTTCGGCATCATGTGCAGGTCGCTGAGATGGAGGACCCGCAGCGACGACGAACCGGGCGCCAGGACTGGCATCGTCACCTCACGCAGTGCAAATGCATTGCGTTCGATGCCGGATGCGTACCCGATCCCTAGTGCAGCGGCGCCCGCGGCACCAAGTGCGGTGCGGGTCAGATTGGTGCGGAACTGGGAAGACACCTCTCAAGGATACGGGTGTGGCGTTCTTCTGCGTCGCTCTCGCCGCCTTTTACAGCTATTCCACAGAGAATTGTGTCCGGGCGGAGGTAACTATCGGCACGCTCGAAACGCCGAGCGCGTAACGTTTCCACCATGTCCGACACGACACCATCGCTCAAAGCCACCCTCCGAACCGACATGGTTGCATCCATGAAGGCGAAGGATCCGCTACGTACAGCCACCCTTCGGATGCTCATGGCAGCCATCCAGACCGAAGAGGTTGCCGGTAAGGAAGCACGGGTCCTCACCGACGAAGAAATCATCAAAGTCCTTGCAAAGGAATCGAAGAAGCGCGGCGAATCGGCCGAGATCTACACCGAGAACGGCCGCGGAGAACTTGCCGCGAAAGAGCGCGCCGAAGCTCAGATCATCGACGAGTACCTGCCGACGCCGTTGACCGACGCCGAACTCGTCGACGTCGTCGACACCGCCCTCGCTCAGGTGTCCGAGGAGCTCGGTGAGCGTCCGGGTATGCGTCAGATGGGCCAGGTCATCAAAGCCGCCAGCGCGCTGGCCAAGGGCAAGGCCGATGGCGCACGCATCTCTGCAGCAGTGAAGTCCCGCCTGTAGAAGCGCGCCACCGGAAACCGAAAACGGCCGCGAACTCCGAGTCTCTCGGAGATCGCGGCCGTTCTTGTTTTCAGAGCCGTCAGTTCGGCGGGGTCCCCGCAGGCGGTGCGGGTTCGCCTCCCGGCGGAGTCGCATCCGGGGGAGTCGCGCCCGGTGCCGGAGCTGCTGGAGCTGCCGGGGATGCGGGTGCTGCCGGAGCCCTTACGGAACCGTCACTGATGTAGATCGTGACGGTCGAACCCGGGATCGCGGACCCGGACGGCGAAACTCCGGTGACCGTTCCCGCGCGTGCTCCGGACGCCGTGGTCACGGAATTGACCGTGAAGCCGGACGCCTGCAACCTCGACGTCGCCGCCGACTGGCTCAGGCCGACAACCTCGGGAACCTGGCCGTTCTGCGATCCCCGTGCGTACTTCTCGTCGATCGGAGGCAGTGAGGTGGGCCCGAAGTTGTGGGCGACCGGGTTCATTGCCGCGAACCAGGATCTCGCCGGTTCGGTACCGCCGTACAGGTTGCCGCTGTAGCAGGGGCGTAGCGGGCTCGAGCAGATCTCGCCGGGCGTCGGGGAGTCGCCGAAGATGTAGACGGCCGCAGCGAGGTTGTTGGTGAAGCCGAGGAACGCCGAGGACTTGTGGGTCTCGGTGGTACCCGTCTTGCCCGACATCGGCAGGCTCCATCCGGCACTGCTTGCAGCACCGGCAGACGTACCGGCGCCGACGTCGTCACGGCTCATGGCGTTGGCGAGTGTGTCTGCCAAGCCGGGCTCGACGACCTGCTCACAGCCCTGCTCGGTGACGGCCACCGGCTTGCCGTAGCGGTCGAAGACCGAATCGATGGGACTCGGCGGGCACCACTTGCCGTGCGAGGCGAGAGTGGCCGCGACGTTGGAGAGTTCGAGCGGGTTGATCCAGGTGGGGCCGAGGGTGAACGAACCGAGGTTTTGTTCCTTCTGGAAGTCGGCCATGCTGCGCTCGTCGAAGCCCGAGGTGTTGGGATCGGCGTACGAGCGCATGCCGAGGCGGACAGCCATGTCGACCGTCGGCGTGACGCCGGTCGCCTCGATGAGCTTGACGAAAGCGGTGTTTGGGGACTGTGCCAGGGCGTCGGTCACGGACAGTGTCGGCGGATAGTTGCCGGCGTTCTCCACGCAGTACGTCGAGACCGGGCAGCCTGCCGCACCACCGCTACCCATGCCCTTGGCTTCGAAGCGCTTGGGCACGTCGAGGGTCGCGTTGATGCCGAGGCCCTTCTCCATCGCCGCAGCGGTCGTGAAGATCTTGAAGACGGAACCCGCACCGTCACCGGCAAGGGAGTACGGCTGCGCCTGGACGGTTTCGTCGGCGTCGGCATTGAGTCCGTACGTGCGACTGCTGGCCATCGCGATGACCTTGTGTGAATCCTGGCCCGGCCTGATCACGTTCATCACGTTCGCGATGCCGTCGAGGTTGGCGCTCGCGTTCGCGTTCAGTCCGGCCTTGGTGGACGCCTGGACCTGCGGATCGAGAGTGGTCTTGATGAGGTAACCACCCTCGTTGATCTGGTCGCGGGTGATTCCGGCATCCGAGAGGTACTTCAGTGCGTAGTCACAGAAGAATCCGCGATCGCCTGCAGCGATGCAGCCGCGCGGCAAGTTGTTGGGGGTTTCGAGGACGCCGAGGGGCTCTTCCTTGGCCGCACGGAACTCGTCGGCACGATCCGGAATGTTCGTGATCATGGTGTCGAGCACGGTGTTACGACGCTCGGTCACGCCCTCGACGTTCGTGTACGGGTTCAGTGCGGAGCTGGACTGAACCATGCCGGCAAGCATCGCCGACTGGGGAACGGTCAGATCTGCGGCATCGACGCCGAAGTAGGTCTGAGCGGCGTCCTGGATGCCGAAGGATCCGTTGCCGAACGGTACGAGGTTGAGGTACCGGGTGAGGATCTCGTCTTTCGTGAGTTCCTTGTCCAGCGTCAGGGCCATCCGGATCTCGCGGATCTTTCGGGCCGGGGTGGTCTCGATGGCAGCGCGGCGCTCGGCATCCGTCTTGGCCACGACCAACAGTTGGTAGTTCTTCACATACTGCTGATCGAGTGTCGACGCGCCCTGCTGCACTTCACCGGTCGTCGTGTTGGTGAGGAAGGCACGCAGCGTTCCCTGCCAGTCGACGCCCTTGTGGTCGGGGAACCGACGGTCCTCGATGGAGACGATCGCCAACTTCATGTTGTTGGAGATCTTCTCGCTCGGGACTTCGAAGCGTCGTTGGTCGTAGAGCCAGGCAATGGGATTGCCTGCCGCATCGACCATGGTGGACACCGCGGGGACCGTGCCTTCGACCAGTTCGGCCGAGACGTTGTCGACGGTATCGGCGGCGCGGTTGGACGCGAATCCGAATCCGCCCGCCACTGGGAACATCACCCCTGCGACCAGGACACCCGCCAATGCGGAGCTTCCGGCGAGCTTCGCCACTGTTTTTGCAATCGACACGATCTACAGAGTACGTGTGCCCACCCATTGGAACCGGTTTCAGTGTTTTGGGGGTGTTCAAAACCTTCTGAACACGCGCTTTGTACTGCCGTACCAAAAAATGCTCCCGAGCGTCTTGCGTTAGGGCCGTTCTTTACCTAAATTGTGATCAGTGTGATCGATGTAACACTCGATCACGAATGTGTCTCAGCTTTCACCGTGCTACCGCGGGGACGGTTGAGATGGTGCGCTGCTCGCCCTATGGCGACGGTCAGACTTTGTAGAGGGGACCCAGAATGTACACAGCCACCCCGAGTAGCCGTTTGGACATCGAGCAGGCCGAGGCACGAATTGCCTGGGTAACTAAGGCACGATGCCGCGAGGTCGACCCCGACCAACTTTTTGTTCGTGGCGCCGCGCAGCGCAAGGCGGCCACCATCTGCCGTCACTGCCCGGTCCTCATGCAGTGCGGAGCAGATGCTCTCGACAATCGTGTCGAGTTCGGTGTGTGGGGCGGAATGACCGAGCGTCAGCGCCGTGCACTGCTCAAGCAGCACCCCGACGTCGACTCCTGGTCCGAGTTCTTCGAAGACCAGCGCCAGCATCACTCAGCAGTCTGATCCAGGTCGATCGGGGGGATCAGCCCTTACGAGTGAGCTGATCTCCCACCGCGCGCAGCGCCTCGAGGTCCGAGACCTCGAACGGTAGCGACGGAACACCGATCAGCGGCACCCTCGGGTGAGCTGCGGTGAATCGACTCAGCAAGGCGATCTCCCGCTTCGCGATCACTGCCCGATGGGCATGGATGCGGAGAACGGCTGCGGTGAGGGCTTCGGCCTCGGTCGCACTTTCCTTCGCTTCCAGTTTGTCGGCGGCGGTCACCGCATGATCGGCAGGCAGAGCCGTCAATGTCGGGTGCGTGCGGTTGAGAACCAGACCGGCCAACGGCATCGAGTCGCCCGCAAGGCGATCGACGAAGAACGCCGCCTCGCGCAGAGCGTCGGGTTCGGCCGCTGCGATCACCAGGAAATGAGTCCCCGGCTGACGTAGCAACTCGTAGGTCTTCGTTGCGCGTTCACGGAAACCGCCGAACATCGAGTCGAGCGACTGCACGAATGCCGATGCATCCGAAAGCATTTGGCTTCCCACGATGGTGGAGACACCCTTCAGTGCCAATCCCATCGCGCCGGCGACGAGCCTGGTCAGGCCACGGCCGGGTGCGGAGAGCAGCCGGATCATCCGTCCGTCGAGGAATGTGCCGAGCCTCTGCGGGGCGTCGAGGAAGTCGAGCGCATTGCGCGACGGCGGGGTATCGACGATCACCAGATCCCACGCGTCGTTCGACGCCAGCTGCCCCAACTTCTCCATCGCCATGTACTCCTGCGTTCCGGAGAACGATGTGGCAACGGTTTGATAGAAGGGATTCGCCAGGATCTGCTCGGCCTTCTCAGGGCTCGAATGCTCGATGACCATCTCGTCGAAAGTCCGACGCATGTTCAGCATCATTGCGTGCAGTTCGCCCGTGGCCTCGGGACCCAGCTTCACCGGCTGCGGAGTGTTGTCGAGTTCGGCCACACCCAGGGCCTGTGCGAGGCGGCGGGCCGGATCGATGGTGAGGACGACTACGCGTCGGCCCTCTTCGGCTGCACGCAACGCCAGGGACGCGGCCGTCGTGGTCTTGCCGACGCCACCTGCGCCGCAACAAACCACGATCCGGGCCGTCGGGTCCTTGATGATCGCCGAAATATCGAGGGCAGGAGCTGCGCGTCGGCCGGTCCTGGAACTGCCGACCGTCACGTTCTCGGTGGTCTCGGTCATCACACGCCCTGTTCCGTGAGGTATTCGGCAAGCTCGTACAGCCCACCGAGATCGACGCCGTCGGCGAGTGCGGGAAGTTGCACCCGAGCCCCGTCGATCTCGCGGAGCTTCTCGGCGCTGGATTCTTGAGCTTCGAGCACCGAGGCATGCTCGATCGTCTCGGTGAGCAGGCCTGCGAAGTCGTCGTCGGACAGATCGATGCCGACGTCCGAGAGTGTCGACCGGATCGAAGCCGCGTCGATATCGCCGGCAGCGGCACCGGAGAGTTGGTCTTCGGGCAAGAACCTCGGGCTGGCGCGGTTGACGATGATGGCACCGAGGTTGAGGTCGTCGCGCGCCAGTTCTGCGGCGGCGTCGGCAGTTTCCTGAACGGGCAGCGCTTCGAGAAGTGCAACAAGATGTACGACGGTCTCCGGCGAGTGCAGCAGCCGAACGACGCCTTCACTCTGGGAGTGCACCGGGCCGCCCTTGGCGAGATCGGCCATCGCCTTGGTGACGTCGAGGAAGCTGCCGATTCGTCCGGTCGGGGGAGCGTCGACGACAACGGCGTCGTACACGCGCTTGCCGGTTCGATCGGTGCGGATGACGCACTCCTTGATCTTGCCGGTGAGCAGAACGTCGCGAAGGCCGGGAGCGATGGTGGTGGCGAATTCGATGGCGCCGAACTTGCGCATCGCCCGGCCGGCGAAGCCGAGGTTGTAGAACATTTCGAGGTATTCGAGGAACGCGGTCTCGATGTCGACGGCCAGAGCCATCACTTCACCGCCACCTTCGGCGGCCGCGACTTTGGTCTCCTGCGGTGGAAGCGGCGGTACGTCGAAGAGCTGCGCGATTCCCTGGCGGCCCTCGACCTCCACGAGGAGAACGCGCTTGCCGCCCTCGGCCAACGCGAGCGCCAACGCGGCGGCAACCGTGGACTTACCGGTTCCGCCTTTACCCGACACAAAGTGCAGGCGGGCCTTTGTCGCAGACTCGGGCCAGGTCCTGCTCAGCTCATCTTGGGATGCAACCACACCGCGAGCCTATAAGTCTGGGGCCGAAGATGTACGCGGGATAGGCTCACCGCATGAGCGAAATAACTTCCTGGGAATACACCGTGACTCCGTTGCTGGTCCACAATCCGAAGGCAATTCTCGACAACTGGGGTGTCGACGGCTGGGAACTCGTGGCAGTCCTGCCGAGCGCGTCGGGCGAGCAGCACGTCGCGTACATGAAGCGTCCGAAGGGCTGAATCACATGGCAGAGGCAACACAGACCTGGTCGGAGCGTCTCGCCGAACTGGGCATTGCACTTCCCGCCGTCGCGGCACCCGTTGCTGCGTACGTTCCCGCGGTTCGCAGCGGCAACCACGTGTACACGTCGGGTCAGCTCCCGTTCGTCGACGGAAAACTGGCGCTGACCGGCAAGCTCGGTGCGGGCGTGTCAGATGACGACGCCAAGGCTGCGGCTCGCACCTGCGCGCTCAACGCTCTCGCTGCCATCGACGCCCTGGTCGGCATCGACAACGTCGTTCGCGTTGTCAAGGTTGTCGGCTTCGTGGCATCCGCCGAAGGATTCACCGGTCAGCCCGGCGTGATCAACGGCGCTTCCGAATTCCTCGGTGAGGTGCTCGGCGACGCCGGTATCCATGCTCGTTCGGCAGTCGGCGTGGCAGAGCTTCCCCTCGGCTCTCCGGTCGAGGTGGAACTGATCGTCGAAGTTCGCTGATGTCGACGGTCCATCCCGCCTACGCGCAGCTTCGCCGCGTCACCGACATCGCTTCGGTCTTGCTCGAAAACAATCCGGGCATGATGACGCTGGACGGTACGAACACCTGGATTCTGCATGCTCCCGGCAGCGTCGAGTGTGTTGTCGTCGATCCGGGCGACAACGACGAGGAACACCTGCAACGTGTCGCTGGTATCGGTCCGGTTGCGCTGACATTGATCACGCACCGGCACTACGACCACACCGGCGGGGTGGACCGTTTCCATGAATTGACCTCGGCTCCGGTGCGTTCCGTCGACCCCACTTTTCTGCGCGGGGGTGCTTCGGCGCTTGTCGACGGTGAAGTGATCGAGGTGGCGGGTCTGAAGCTGCGGATCCTCGCGACTCCGGGACACACCGCTGACTCGGTGTCGATAGTCATCGAGAACGATGCGAGCGTGCTGACAGGCGACACCATTCTCGGCCGCGGCACCGCAGTTCTGGACGACTCCGACGGCGATCTGGGGGATTACCTCACATCACTGCGGTCGTTGGCCGCACTCGGCGAAGGACTGACGGTTCTTCCCGGGCACGGTCCGGACCTGCCCGATCTGCAGGCGATTTCGCAGCAGTACCTTGCTCACCGCGAGGAGCGTCTAGCCCAGGTGCGGGACGCTCTGACGACGTTGGGGGAGTCGGCATCGGTGCGCGATGTTGTCGAGCACGTCTACTCCGACGTGGACCCGAAGCTGTGGCCGGTGGCGGAGAAATCCGTCAACGTGCAGTTGGCGTATCTGCGCCGCTGAGGCGCTCGGCGCCGACATTCTGCGCCGCTGAGGCGCTCGGCGCCGACATAAAGAGTTGAGTTGTGTAGCCGAACTGCCGCCATCTATGCCGATCGAGGTATAGCTGGCGGCAGTTTTTGCATTTGTTTGATATGGGTCACGGGCCAATAGTTAGTCCATGACCTCACAATGCGACGGATGGATCCGCAATTACGTGGACGGCTCCTATGTCGAACCCGACGAGTCGTCGAGCTTCGATCAGGTCGACCCAGCAACGGGCCGTGTTCTCGCCCGGGTCCACGAGGCCGACAAGGCCCTGGTCGATCGGGCCGTGACCTCTGCCAGACGTGCTCTGGACAACGGTTGGGCCGATACGCCGGTCCGCGAGCGGACGGCTCTGCTGCGACGCGCCGCCGACCGGATCGAGGAGCGATTCGAAGAGTTCGTCGCCGCAGAAATGGCGGACACCGGCAAGCCGATCACACAGGCACGCGAACTCGACGTCGCGCGCGCCCTGACGAACTTCCGCACTTTCGCCGACATCGTCGCCGCGGCCGGACAGGAATCGTTTGTCACGGATCTCGCGGGTGGCAAGCAGGCGCTGAACTACGCGATCCGCAAGCCGCTCGGCGTCGTCGCTGTCATCGTTCCCTGGAACCTGCCGCTGCTTCTCCTGACCTGGAAGGTAGCGCCCGCGCTCGCGTGCGGGAACTCCGTGGTGGTCAAGCCCTCCGAGGAAACCCCAGCGACCGCGTCGTTGCTTGCCGAGGTACTCGAAGAAGTCGGCCTGCCTGCCGGTGTCTACAACGTCGTCCACGGGTTCGGTGCGAACTCCGCCGGCGAGTTCCTCACCACGCACCCCGGCATCGACGGCGTCACCTTCACCGGTTCTTCGGCAACCGGTTCCCATGTCATGAAAACCGTTGCGCCGCGAGTCCGTCCGGTCTCGTTCGAACTCGGTGGCAAGAACGCCGCGATCGTCTTCGACGACGTCGACATCGACGAAGCGTTGACGGGTCTGACCAAGTCGGTGTTCACCAACACAGGCCAGGTCTGCCTGTGCACCGAGCGGGTGTACGTGCACCGCAGCATTTTCGACGACATCGCCGGTGGACTCGTCGAGCGGGCAGCAGGATTGCGTCTGGGCGACCCGACGCTCACTGCGACGACGACCGGACCGCTCATCTCGCAGGCACACCGGAAGAAGGTTCTCGACTACTTCGAGATCGCCGAGCAGGAGGGCGCGAAAGTGCTGACCGGCGGCGGAATTCCGGACCTCGGACAGGAACTGTCCGGTGGATCGTGGATCGAACCGACGCTGTGGACTGGCTTGACCAACAAGAATCGCGTCGTGCGCGAGGAGATCTTCGGACCCGTCGCAGCACTCATCCCGTTCGAGACCGAGGCAGAAGCGATCGCCCTGGCAAACGACACCGAGTACGGCCTCGCTGCCTCCGTGTGGACCAACGACCTGCGCCGTGGACACCGCGTCGCCCAGAAGATGAACGTCGGAATCTCCTGGGTCAACACGTGGTTCACCCGCGAACTGCGATCTCCCTTCGGCGGTATGGGCCTGTCCGGTATCGGACGTGAGGGTGGCGAGTCCTCGCTGCACTTCTACACCGAACCGACGAATGTATGTGTGCAACTGTGAACATCGAAACCGCAAAAGTTTTCCAGAAATGAGCGAGGCGTGATGACAGCCCCCGAAGACACCGTATCCGCGCTCGCGCGTCGCCTCGACGACGCTGCGCAGACTCGCACCGACACCCCGAGCCTCGCCGACGAATACACCATCGACATCGACGAGGCCTACCGGATTCAGAACGAACTCATCGAACGACGAACCAGCCGTGGCGAATCGATTGTGGGTATCAAGCTCGGCTTCACAAGCCAAGCGAAGATGGCGCAGATGGGTGTCTCCGAAGTGATCGTCGGTCAGTTGACCGACGCGATGTGCGTGAGCAACGGCGGCGAAGTCGACCTGAGGAAGTTCATTCATCCCAAGATCGAACCCGAAGTGGCATACCGTCTGTCGAAGGACGTCGATCTCGACGATCCGAACGTCGACATCGAAACCTGCGTCGATGCACTGGCTCCCGCAATGGAGATCATCGACTCGCGCTATCGCGACTTCCGCTTCACCTACACCGACGTCGTCGCTGACAACACCAGCGCTGCCGGGTATGTGATCGGGCGGTGGCTGCCGCTACAGAACGTCGAAGACCGTTCCGTACGTATGGAGGTCGGCGGCGAGACGGTAGTCGGTTCCACGTCGGCCATTCTCGGCGATCCGGTGCGCGCTTTGCATGCACTGCTCGACATCGCCCGCCGACGCCGAATTCCGTTGCGCGCCGGTCAGGTAATTCTGGCCGGTGCCGCCACAGCAGCTGTGCGACTCGACGAGGGCGTCGCACAGTGCACGATCGACGGACTCGGAACCGTCACGGTGAAAGGTGTGAAGCGATGAGTGGGGCGCAGGTCATCGAGAAGCTGGCGAAGCCGCGCGGAAAGTTCCCCCACGTCAAGGTGGTCGGCGATTTCGTCTATGTCTCCGGGACCAGTTCGCGTCGACCCGACAACACGTTTGTCGGCGTCGAGGTCGACGAGATGGGGACGACGGTGCTCGACATTCGGGCGCAGACGCGCGCCGTCATCGAAAACATCGCGGCAATCCTCGCCGAAGTGGGTGGAGAACTCAGTGATCTGGTTCAGGTCACCTCCTACCTGGTGTCGATGAACGACTTCGGTGGATACAACGAGGTGTACGCCGAACTGTTCGACGAAAACGGTCCGACGAGAACGACTGTGGCTGTTCACCAACTGCCCCACCCGCATCTGCTCATCGAAATTTCCGGCGTGGCGTACGTGCCCGCCTCCAAGCGCTCAGCGTCCGAAGATACGGAGAATGCATCATGACCACGATTCCTCCCGTCATCGACTTCAAGAAGTGGATCGACGACAACCGCCACCTGCTGCAGCCGCCTGTCAACAATCAGACGATGGCGCTCGGAGACGACTTCATCGTGCAGGTCGTCGGCGGACCGAACCAGCGGACCGACTACCACCTCGATCCGTACGAGGAGTGGTTCTACCAGCTCGAAGGCGACATCCACGTCAACGTCATGACCGAGGACGGTCCTCAGCGTGTCGACATTCGTGAGGGCGAAACCTGGTTGCTGCCGGGAGACATTCCGCATTCGCCGCAGCGTCCCACTGCGGGCTCCATCGGCCTGGTCATCGAACGCGTCCGCAAGGAAGGCACGCTCGAGAAGTTCCAGTGGTACTGCCTCGAATGCGATCACAAGATTCACGAGGTCGAACTTCAGGTGCGCGACATCGTGGCCGACCTTCCGCCGGTGTTCGTCAAGTTCTACGAGAGCGAAGAAGCCCGCACGTGTGACAAGTGCGGCACGCTCCATCCCGGCAAGGGCTGAGTGATGAGCAACCTGATCGACATCCACACCCACTACGTGCCCAACGGGTGGCCGGATCTGACCGAAGACGCGGGGCCGCAAGCGCCGTGGCTGAAGGTCGAGTCGGAGACCGAAGCCATGATCATGATGGGCACCAAGGAGTTCCGCCGCATCCAGTCCGATGCCTGGGACGCCGAGGTGCGGCTTCGGGACATGGATGCCGACGGCGTGCACACGCAGGTCGTCTCGCCGACGCCGGCATTCTTCAATTACGGCCGAAGCGGCGAGCAGGCAAGTCGCATCGCACGGATCTTCAACGACCTCGCGCTCGAGATCGTGGAGCCGGCGAAGGATCGGTTGATTCCGTTCTGCCAGGTGCCTCTGCAAGACACCGACGCAGCGTGCCGTGAGCTCGAGCGGTGCATCGCGAACGGGCACCGCGGTGTCGAGATCGGCAATCATGTGGGCGATCTGGACCTCGACAGTGAGGGCGTGGTGACGTTTCTCCAGCACTGCGCGTCGCTTGACGTGCCGGTATTCGTGCACCCGTGGGACATGGCCAACTCTCCGCGCCTCGATCGCTGGATGGCGCAGTGGCTCACCGCGATGCCGGCCGAAACGCATCTGTCGATACTCGCGCTGATTCTCGGTGGGGTGTTCGACAAGATCGACGATCGTCTCAAGATCGGATTTGCGCACGGTGGTGGATCTTTCGCGTTCTGGTTGGGCCGGATGGAAAACGCCTGGCACGGCCGCAACGACATCATCGGTACGTCGGAGTTCCCGCCTTCGCATTACCTGGGTAGGTTCTACGTGGATTCCGTCGTCTTCGACGAGCGCGCACTGCGACTGCTGGTGGACACGGTGGGGGTGGACCGTGTGATGGTGGGTAGTGATTACCCGTACCCCTTGGGGGAGCGTCCGGTCGGTGAGGTGGTTCGCAAGAGTGAGTTCTTGGACGATACTGCGCGCCAACTGATTTCGCGGGGGAATGCCGAACGCTTCCTGGGTCTCGTCTGAGACCCCGGCTATACCCTTTCCGGTATGGCGGACGGTGAATTCGGCATTTGTGAGTCATGTCTCGAGCGAGCACAATTCCAAACACAACGATCGACGACGCTCGTGATGCCGACAATCCCGAAGACGGGGTCGGTGACTACAGATTTCATCGTCCGCCTGCCCCATCCAATCGATAGGTTCCGCGATGTCAGACAAGATATCCAACAGCACAACGAGTGACGGAAAGCCGTTGCCGGAGAAAGCTGCCCGTAGCCGAGTTGCCATGGCAACTCTGGCCGGCACAACTCTCGAATGGTACGACTTCTTCCTCTACGGCACAGCCGCCGCGCTGATCTTCAACAAACAATTCTTTCCGAGCCTGAGCCCCACGGCCGGCACGCTGGCTGCCTTCAGCACCTTCGCCGTCGGATTCATCGCACGGCCGGTAGGTGGGCTCGTGTTCGGGCATTTCGGTGACCGGATCGGGCGCAAGGCCACACTCGTGGTCTCCCTGGTGATGATGGGCGTCGGGTCCACACTCATCGGCCTCATCCCGAACTACGATTCCATCGGATTCTGGGCGCCCGTCCTCCTGGTGGCCATGCGCGTCGTTCAGGGCATCGGTCTGGGCGGTGAAGGCGCCGGTGCGACACTCATGTCGATGGAGCACGCGCCGGCAGGGCAGAAGAATCGTTATGCAGGTTTCCCGCAGATGGGCACACCCGCCGGACTGGTTCTCGCCAACGGCATCTTCCTGACGACCAACGCCGTGATGTCGGACTCGGCATTCGCTTCGTGGGGTTGGCGAATCCCGTTCCTGCTCAGCTTCGTTCTGGTGGCGATCGGTCTGGTGATTCGCCTGCGCGTCACCGAGTCGCCGTCATTCGCCGGGATCATGGAGAAGGGCGAAATAGTCCGCTTCCCGCTGCGTGAGTCGCTCAAGGTCGGCTTCCCCCGTTTGTCTCTCACGCTTGCCGCGTGCTTGGCGAACTCCGCCGTGGCGTACGCCTTCATGGTGTTCACCCTGTCGTACGGAACTCAACATCTGGGCTACGACAAGCAATTCCTGGTGCTCAGCGTGACCGCGGCCGCAGTCCTGTGGTTCCTTTCCATCCCGTTCTGGACCAAGATCGCTGACAAGTACGGGCGTCGACACATGTTCATCGGCGGATCTGCCGCAATCCTGTTGTGGTGCATCGTGTTCTTCCCGCTACTGAACACCGAGAACAAAGTGGTCGCTGTCATCGCGTTCCTGGGTATGGGTCTGATCGTGCCGGTCACCCACTGCGTTCAGGGCAGCATCATCGCCGATACCTTCCCGGCCAAGGTCCGCTACTCCGGTTCGTCTCTGATCCTTCAGAGTGGTGCGATTCTCGGCGGTGGACTGGCGCCGATGATCGCCACCGCACTGCTGGACGCCACCGGGTCTTCGGTAGGCGTCACCTGGTACCTCGCCTCGATATGCACAATCAGCCTGGTCGGCGCCATCGCACTGTTCAAGATTGTCCCCGATTCGTCGCGGGGCTTGGAGCACGAGGAGATTCGCGTCTCCGAAAACGCCTGAGTACTGGATTGATCCGACATCGGCCCGTTCCCCCTCGCGGGGAACGGGCCGATCGGCGTTTCACGGTCGCATGAGCTCAGCTGCAAAGGACTCCAGCGTCGCGATCAGGGCCTGTGCGGACGGGCTCGACGTGCGAGTCGCCGAGGAGGTGATGCCGACGCTGTGCCCGATCGGATCGAGTGTGATGGACAGGGTGGTCAAGCGCGCGTCGTCGCGGGGGATGAGGCTCGGTAGGACCGCGATCATGTCGGTCTCGACCAGCAGTTGGCGCACGGTGAGGAAAGAGGTTGCCTCGACGCGGTTTTCGGGCAACGGCAGGCTGTTGCGGGCGAAGAACTCCTCGAGCTCGCGGCGGAGCACTGTCTCGACCCCGGGAAGGATCCAGGGGAAGCCGCGTAGTTCTTCGAGTTGGACGTCCTCGCGGTGAGCGAGCGGGTGATCCACGCGGGTGACGAGTTCGACGGACTCCGCGTAGAGGTTCCGTCTTGTCGCGGTGTCATCGGTAGGTGAGGTGAGCCGGCCGACGATCAGATCGATTCGGCCCGCTTCCAGATCGGTGAGCAACTGTTCGGGCGTGCCTTCGCGCACGATGACGGTGAGCAGCGGGTGGTGAACCTTCAGGCGCGCGATAGCACCGGGAAGCAGCACGTTGGATCCGGCGAGATGTGTTCCCACGATGACGGTTCCGCGATTGGCGTCGGCAAGTTCGACGACGTGCCGCCCGGCTTCGGTCAGCTGCGCGATCACGGCCCGCGCATGAGTTGTGAAGGCCTCGCCGAAAATGGTCGGGGTGATTCCGCGTGGCCCGCGGTCGAAGAGCGAAACACCGAGAATGGACTCGATGTCGTGCAGACTGCGGGTCGCGACGGGTTGTGTGATGTGAAGTGCGGCAGCGGCGCCGACCACGCTGCCCTGACGGCTCAATGCGTCGACGAGCAGGAGATGGCGGAGTTTTAGTCGCCCGTCGAGGAGCTTGGGCATGTCCATGGAGCAATCCTAGACGGGATTGCCGCGAGTGGGTAGGCGCCCGAAGTTGCTCAGAAGAAGGTGATTCCGATCGGTTGGGCCGAGGTGTACTTCTCCCAGGTTTCGCTGCTGTCCGGACTTCCCGTGTGCGCAAACGACGTCCAGTGCCGGCGTATCCGACGGCCCAGTGCGTCGATGCTCTGCCAGTCGCTGCTGCCCAGCATCGGTGAGCTCTTCCAGGACTGCTCGGTTCCCAACATGAAGGGTAGTTCGATGCAGTGAGTGGCTCCGAAGACGTCGTCCGTCGGTGCCCAGTCGAAGCGATACGTGTACACCGACGCGCCGGCCGCTGTGAAGGCGTCGGCCAGCTCCGTCGCCGGTTCGGCAAACATGTTCTGTGTCAGTGCCTTTTCGGCGACGCGTTCGGGATCGGGTACTCCCGCCACGTCGCGCACGAAAGCGGATCCCTCGTCGCGGGTGTATCCCACGATGACGTCCGGCGCTGTTTCGAAAGTTCGGATCACCGGATCCAGTTCGGAAATCGGTGCGAAGGGCGGTTGCACGACGTTAGGGGACCGCCGGCTGAACTCGATTGCGGTGCTGCGGAATGCGTCGAGAATGCGGGAGAGTGGCGCGGTCCGAGGATCTCCGTCGAGCAGTCGGGCAAATGTTTCACCGTTCTCGATCGCGGCAACCTGCGTGAAGTTGAGGTCCGGCCGTGGGGTGCTCTGCAGAATTGCTCGATGGAACAGAGTTCGAGAGTTGTTACTGCTCAACAGATTCACAATCGAATGAGCGCCGGCCGACTGCCCGAACACGGTGACCGAGTCTGGGTCGCCGCCGAATGCCTCGATGTTCTCGCGCACCCACTCGAGCGCTGCGATCTGATCGTGGACCCCGAGATTGCCTTCGCTCACGCCGTCGAGGAGGAGATATCCGAGCACGCCGACGCGGTAGTTGACCGACACCACGACGACGTCGCCCTCGGCTGACAAAGCGCCGCCGTCGTACCAGGGGAGGGAGCCGCCGCCACTGGAGTAACCGCCACCGTGAAGCCAGACCATCACCGGGCGATGACCGGTCAGCGACGGGGTTGTGACGGTGACGGTGAAGCTGTCCTCGCTCTGCTCCGGTTCGGGGAGCGGTGGCCCCATGATGCGCTCGAGCCGTGAAGGTGGTTGGGGGAAGACCGTTCCAAGCGCTGTGGCGTCGAAGACGTCGGAGAACGGTCCCGCCGGCCGCGGCTTCTCGAAGCGCGGTGCGCGGGCGTAGGGGATCGCACCGAAGTAGTAGGAACCGTCACGCTTTAGGCCGCGGATCTTCCCCGAAGCTGTGGATGCGATCACCGTCTCGGACGAGGGCATGGGTTCCTTTCCTCTTGTGCATACCTTTTCGAGCATGCCAGGTGCATGCCGCGGCACAAATGCCTTTGTGGTCGTGCGGTATGCGTTACGGCGTGAGTGCCTGTACCAGTCGATCTTCGAGTCGCGTCGTCACTCGGCTGTATACGGCACCGTCGTCCAGGGCTCGGGACATCACTATTGCGCCTTGGATTCCGGCCACGGCTTCTTCGGCGAGTCCGGTGGAATCTTCGGCGCCGACGAGTGCCGCCTCGAGAGCTGCTGTCCATTCGTCGAAGTAGGTTCGCACCTTGGCGCCGAAGCGGTTTCGCTCTTCACCGAGTGCAAATGCGCCGAACAGGCAAATGCGTTGCCCTGACCGAAAGTAGTCGGCGACGGTAGCGAACATGCTCTGGATACGCTGCCGCGGTGGAACCGACTCTGCTCGAAGCGGTTCGAAGACTTCGGTGCGAAACCAGCCGTCGACCTCGTCGAGTACGGCCTCGGCCATCTCTTCCTTTCCTCGCGGAAAGAAGTTGTAGAGACTGCCTTTGCCCAAACCGGTGTGTTCGGTGATGACGGCCAGGCTTGCTCCGTCGAACCCGTAGGTTCGAAACACGTTCGCGAGGGCGGGGATCGTGTCCGAGCGTTCAGCTACCTGTCTGGCCATGGATTCATCCTTTCATCACAGACCCAACTCGCTCAGGCCCGGATGATCGTGCGGGCGTGGTCCGGTCGAATCCCAGAAGAACTTTCGCTCGGACTCCGCGATGGGGACGTCGTTGATGCTGGCATGACGGTGGTGCATGAGGCCGTCCGCGTCGAATTCCCAGTTCTCGTTGCCGTAGGAGCGGAACCACTGCCCGTCGTGATCGTGCCACTCGTACGCGAATCGCACGGCGATGCGGTCGTCGCCGTGTGCCCACAACTCTTTGATCAACCGGTAGTCCAGCTCGCGGGTCCACTTCTCGGTCAGAAGTTCGACGATTTCGGATCGGCCGGTGACGAACGTCGACCGATTGCGCCACCAACTGTCCGGCGTGTAGGCCAGCGACACCTTGTGCGGATCGCGTGAGTTCCATCCGTCCTCGGCGAGGCGGACCTTCTGGACGGCGGTTTCGTGGGTGAAGGGCGGAATCGGTGCTCGGACGGTCATTGCGTGGCCTCTCGATCGGATGTGTACCTATCGGTACATACTTTACCGATAGGTACAACAACAGTCCAGGGAATGACTTCGGCCGCCCCCACCGAAGTGGGAGCGGCCGAAAGAGTCGAGAAGGAAGAAACTAGCGGGCGCGACGAGCCAGACGCTCGGAATCCGAGATCAGAACGCTCTTGCCTTCGAGGCGCAGCCATCCGCGGTGTGCGAAATCGGCGAGCGCCTTGTTGACGGTCTCGCGGGAAGCGCCGACGAGCTGGGCGATCTCTTCCTGCGTGAGGTCGTGAGTGACGCGCAGGGCGCCACCTTCCTGAGTGCCGAAGCGCTGCGCGAGCTGCAGGAGCGCCTTGGCAACACGGCCGGGAACGTCCGTGAAGATCAGGTCGGCCAGGGTGTTGTTGGTACGACGCAGTCGGCGGGCGAGAACGCGCAGCAGCTGCTCGGCGATCTCGGGGCGCTGCTGGATCCATGCCTTGAGAGCGTCGCGGTCCATGCTCACGGCGCGAACCTCGGTGACGGTCGTAGCCGTCGAGGTGCGGGGGCCGGGGTCGAAGATGGACAGTTCGCCGAACATGTCGGACGGGCCCATGATCGTCAGTAGGTTCTCGCGACCGTCGGGTGAGCGTCGACCGATCTTCACCTTGCCGGACACGATGATGTACAGGCGGTCACCGGGTTCACCTTCGTTGAAGATGACATGTCCACGGGGGAAGTCGACGGGCTGCAGCTGCTTTGTCAGCGCCGCTACCGCTGAGGGCTCGACTCCTTGGAAGATGCCGGCTCTTGCCAGGACGTCGTCCACGTGCGCTCCTTGTTGGGATTTGTTCGTTTGTGGTGTCATTTTTGCGCTAACTATCTTTGTACCCGCGCTGCGCACAAACCGTCGTACACAGGCTCAGCCCTCATGAGTGAGACACTGTGTCCAATGCAATCTGTGTTCAATGCAACAGGTACGGCATCGAAGTCTACGTCCCGATAGCTCGCGACGAGTGATTGATGCCACGTAAGAGCCGAAAATTCTTCCGGAATCTGCTGCGGTGACTACTTTGTATGGCCGTCAACTTGCCCGTTGTGTCCGGATTTCGCCCAGGCTGGCGCTCTCGGGAGCCTCCGACTGACGGCCCTTCCGCTTCCGGTGGAAGCGAGCGAACGCATGGGGAAACCCATCGCTTGCCAGGCGGGCGACGTCGTCGTGACTTGCCTGATCGAGGAAGTCTTCTACTTCGTGCTCTTGAACCGAGAGCCGACGCAATCGCCCTTCGACTCGTTCCATCGCCAGGGCAAAGAGCATCAGCAGTAGCGGAAAGAGAATTACTGCGAGTCCTTGCATAGGGGGAAGTAAACACGTCGAAGGTCTCAGAATCGACACGACGGAGTCTCCACTCATGTCGTATCCGTACAGTTGTCTGAGTGCAGACCACCCCGACAGGCAGTTCAGAGCAGCGGAAGAAACCGCGTTCGGGGGGTGCGCGGAAGGAAGAATCACACCTCGGATTGGTACGCCGGGCGCGTCGGATGAATCGCGAGCTCGCTGTGGCTTTCCCGCACGTGTATTGCGAACTCGACTTCACGACTCCGTTGGAACTGGCAGTGGCGACAATCCTGTCGGCGCAATGCACTGACGTCCGCGTCAACATGGTCACGCCGGCGCTCTTCGCCCGCTATCCCGACGCGAAGGCATACGCGGAAGCCGATCGGACCGAACTCGAGGAGTACATCCGCTCCACCGGCTTCTACCGGAACAAGACGACGTCGTTGATCGGACTCGGTCAGGCGCTACTCGAACGCCACGACGGTCAGGTCCCGAACAAGCTCGAAGATCTGGTGAAACTCCCAGGCATCGGACGCAAGACCGCGAACGTCGTGCTGGGCAATGCCTTCGACATCCCGGGAATCACCGTCGACACCCACTTCGGTCGGCTCGTGCGCCGGTGGAAGTGGACCGAGGAAGAAGATGCCGTCAAGGTGGAACACGCCGTCGGGGCACTGATCGAACGTAAGGAATGGACACTGCTCTCGCACCGCGTGATCTTTCACGGCCGCCGGGTCTGCCACGCGCGCAAGCCCGCGTGCGGGGTGTGCGTTCTCGCCAAGGACTGCCCGTCGTACGGACTCGGCCCGACCGACAAAACCGAGGCCGCGGCCCTGGTGAAAGGCCCCGAGACCGACCATCTGCTCGCCCTGGCAGGGTTGTGATCGCCGATGACAAGTGCTGGAAGATGGTCTCTCGCTGCGCTCGTGGTCGTCGCGGCTCTCGTCGTGGCGATCTGGCCGCGCGGGGGAGACGACACGACGCCCACGTCCACGGGTCCGTCGTCGTCCGCGTATCAGCCGCCGACGTTCACTCCGTCGTCGGAATCGCTCGATCAACTCCGTAGCCAGGCCTCACTGGCTCCCTGTCCGACTCCGACGGGCGAAGCTCCGGCCGGCTCGGCGCTGGCCGGAATCACCCTCGACTGCGTGTCAGACGGTCGGCCCGTCGACCTTGCCGCAGCGGTCGGCGGAAAACCGACTCTGCTCAACTTGTGGGCGTACTGGTGCGCGCCATGCGCCGAAGAGCTTCCGTACCTTCAGGAATTCGCGGAGCGCGCCGAGGGCAGCATCAACGTTCTGACGGTGCATTCGGATCCGAATCAGGAGAACGCTTTGACGCGACTCATCGACTACTCGGTGCGTTTACCCGGCGTCCAGGACGGTGACGGCAAGGTACGGATCGCAGTGGGCGCACCGCCGGTGCTGCCGGTGTCGGTGCTCGTGCGCGCGGATGGAACAGTCGCCAAGGTCTTGCCTCAACCTTTCCGCAGTGCGGACGAAATCGCCGCCGCTGCGGCGCAATATCTGGGAGTCGTCGTATGAGCACACCGGTTCCCGAGTGGTTGCGAGCTGTCGCCAGCACCGAGCCCACCGATCCACACCGGATCAACCCCGTCCTCGAGCGTCGCGCGCCGCGCGGGACCGTGACGCGTCCGGCCGCGGTGCTCGTGCTCTTCGGCGGACCGCGTGAGGCAGACCCTCTCGCCGTCGGCGGCTTGCCGGAGGGCGCAGACGTGTTGCTGACCCAACGGGCGTCGACGATGCGTCAGCACAGCGGACAGGTCGCATTCCCGGGCGGCGCCGCCGATCCGGGCGACGACGGCCCCATCGGCACCGCGCTGCGTGAAGCGCAGGAGGAAACCGGGCTCGATCCGAGCGGAGTTCAGCCGCTCACCGTGCTGCCGGAGATCTTCATCCCGCCGTCGGGTTTCGACGTGACGCCGGTGCTCGGCTACTGGGAGCAGCCGACGACGGTGGGGATTCAGGACGAGGGCGAGGTCGGACGGGTGGCCAGGGTGCCGCTGCGCACGTTGCTCGACCCCGACAACCGGTTTCAGGTTCGCCATCCCCTCGGATACCAGGGCCCGGCGTTCCGCGCCGACGGCATGCTGGTCTGGGGGTTCACAGCAGGAATCCTCGCGGCGCTGTTCACGGTGTCGGGCTGGGAGATTCCGTGGAACTACGAGGACGTGAGAGACCTGGACACAGCGCTGTCCGAGTTCGGTGAAGGTGTCGAGGATTCGGCGGTGCCGCGATGACAGGTTCTCGTTGGGTGGACATCGCCATCGTTCTGGTCGCCCTCATCGCGGCCACGTCCGGATGGCGTCAGGGTGCGGTGGCGTCGGCGTTGGCGTTTGTCGGCGTGATCCTCGGTGCCGTCGCGGGAATTCTGTTGGCGCCCCACCTGCTCGTGCACGTCACCGAAGGCAAGCTGCGCATCCTCGCGGGCATCTCGCTGATCGTGGTGTTGGTCATCATCGGCGAAGTCGCCGGCATGGTGCTCGGACGCGCGGCGCGCAGCGGAATGCACAGTCCGACGGCGCGATCCGTCGACAGCGTCATCGGTGCGGGTCTACAGGCGGTGGCCGTCGTGGTCGCGGCGTGGTTGCTCGCGATTCCGCTCACTTCTTCGTCGCAGCCGAATATTGCCGCCGCTGTTCGTGGTTCGGATGTTCTCGCCAGCGTGGACGAACTGGCGCCGCAGTGGCTGCGCCGCATCCCGACGGAGTTTTCGGCGTTGCTCGACACCTCCGGCCTGCCGGACGTCATCGGCCCGTTCGGGCGTACGCCCATCACCGAGGTCGAAGCACCCGACGCGAGCGTTCTGGCCAGTCCGTTGGCGGCGCAGTTGCGTCCGAGTGTTCTACGCATCAACGGTGTCGCACCGAGTTGCCAGCGCGCGCTCGAGGGATCCGGATTCATCGTCGCTCCCGAACGCGTCATGACCAACGCACACGTGGTTGCCGGAACCGAGAGCATCACGGTGGACACCATGGAGGGCGCGCTGCCCGCGCAGGTGGTTCTCTTCGACTCCGCCGTCGACATCGCGATTCTGGCGGTTCCCGGACTGGACGCACCGGTGCTGCCGTTTGCTCCGGAGCAGGCTCAGACCGGCGACAACGCGTTGGTGCTCGGTTACCCCGGCGGCGGTCCGTACACGGCCAGCGCAGCCCGCGTTCGTGAGGTCCTGAACCTGAACGGACCGGACATCTACAAGGCCGGAACCACTCAACGTGAGGTCTACACCGTCCGCGGATCCATCAGGCAGGGCAACTCTGGTGGGCCGATGGTCGACGATCAGGGCCGCGTCCTCGGCGTCGTGTTCGGTGCTGCCGTCGACGACAGCGACACCGGATTCGTCCTCACCGCCCAGGAAGTATCGCGCCAGTTGAACGCGGCTGCCTCGGCGTCGACGCCGGTGCCGACAGGCGCCTGCATTCTGTAGCGGTCACTTCTCTGTAAGGAGGAAGTCCTCGAGTTCGCGGTTGACGCGCTCGGGGGCTTCCTGGTGCGCGTAGTGACCAACTCCGGCAATGGTGCGCAGTTTCTCGCCGGGAGCCCAATGCTTGTCGCGCCGCACGGTACGGGTGAGCACGTACGGGTCGAGTTCGCCGTGAATCTGGACGATCGGAATGCGAAGAACCTGATCCATCAAACGCATGAAACGACGACCCTCCGGCCGGAGCTGGCTGCGGAAGGCCCAGCGCTGGTACTCCAGCGTGGAATGCGCGACGCCCGGGATTCGGATCGCAGCCCGCATCTTGGTCATCACGTCCGCGAACTCGGGTTGCTGCGGCCAGGTGGGGCCGGACCGCGAGCGAACCAGACGCTCCACCTCGGCGCCGTTGTCGGCCGTCAACCGACGTTCCGGGCGCAGCGGTACCTGATAGGCCAGGAACGAGGGCAAAAGCGCGCGGCGCTGATATGGGTCGCGCACGACTGCTTTCTTGAGTGCCATCGGGTGTGGCGACGAGATCAACGCGATCGACCGCACCAGGCGTGGATGCAGGAGCGCGGTCGCCCAGCACACCAACCCGCCGTCGGCATGACCGATCAGCGTGGCCTTGCCGTAACCCATCGCACGAATGAGACCGGCTACGTCACCGGCGAGCGTCCAACCGTCGTAGCCGCGAGGGGGCTTGTCGGAATCGCCGTACCCACGAAGATCCATGGCGACGACGCGGAATCCCTGCTCCGACAGTGCCGTCAACTGATGGCGCCAGGACCACCAGAAATCGGCGAATCCGTGCAACAGGACCACCAACGGAGCATCCGGCTCCGCGTCGCCTACCTCGACGACGTGAAACCGGATGCCGTTGGCGTGAATGTCCCGGTGAATCCAGGGGCCGTCGAACCTGACGGTGGATGGATCTGGGGCTGCCACTTTCGATCAGACTCGCTACCGGCGCGCGTTGAAATCGACAGACGGCTTTGCGTCGTCATGGCTGCCGGGAAGGACGTTCTTGGCCTGCTTGAGCGATTCGATCGTCTTCTCCGGAGCCCTCAGCTTGCGCACACGCAGATAACCGAGCAGCGCCAGAATCGCGGTGGTCACCACCATGATCAGGAAGACGATGAGGAACGCCAGCCAGCGCGGCACCCAGGTATCGAGCATCTCGGCCAAGAAGAAAAAGAAGAAGAACGAGCTGAACAGCAGAACCGTGAAGGCCAGGATGAAGAAGACACTGCCCTGCAGACCCTTCTTGACCTCGCCCGTGACCTCGGCCTTGGCAAGTTCAACCTCGGCGCGCACGAGGGTGGAGACCTGTGCGGTCGCGTCCTTGACGAGGGCCCCGATGGTGGCCTCACCCGGCGTGCGGGCGTCCACATCGGTGAGAGGGATGGACGAGACCGTGTTCGGTACTCCATCTCCGGTGAAGCGCTGGCTCTCTCCGTTGGTCAAGCTCACTTGTCGACCTCTCCAGGTAGTTCTCTCGCGTCCGTGGCAATGGCGGTGGAAGCGTCGTCTCGAGCCGCATGAACTCGTCCACGTCGCCACAGCAGCGCTGATCCGATCAGCGATGCCACCAACGATGTCACGAGAACTGCGGCCTTCGCTATCTCGGCCTCGCTGCCATCGCCGACCCCGTCCAATGCGAGGTCTGCTACAAGCAGGCTAACGGTGAACCCGATGCCACCGAGAACTGAGAGGGCAAACATGTCTCTCAATTCCAGTGTCTTGGGCTTGGTGGCTATGCCCAATTTGATCGCGAGCAGGGAAATTCCGAAGATTCCGACGGTCTTTCCGACCAGAAGGCCGACGACAACCGATTGCCCGACGGGGTCGGTGAAAATGTCGCCGAGTACCGCGGCGTTGATCGGAACACCGGAGGCGAACAGTGCGAAGACGGGGACGCAGAAGCCTGCGGAGTACGGCTGAATGCGGTGCTCGAGGCGGCTGCCCGGCGCGTACTCCTCGTCCGGATCGCGCCTGACACGGGTGAGTAGGCCGAGCGCGACGCCCGCGAGTGTGGCGTGTATCCCCGCTTCGTGCATCGCGTACCAGGTCAGTAGTGCCAGCGGGACGTAGAGGAACGGCGTCGTGATGCGCTTGTGCTGGGCGTAGGCGTAGACAGCGAGGGCTGCGGCCGCGGTCAGCAGCCACAACATCGCGAGGGAGCCGGTGAACAGTACGGCGATGAGGATGATGGCGAGCAGATCGTCGACGACGGCCAGGCTGAGCAGGAAGACTCGGGCGCTTGCGGGGATCTTCGATCCGGTGAGAGCGAGCACGCCGAGGGCAAAAGCGATGTCCGTCGCGACGGGAATGGCCCAGCCCTTGTCCATACCTGGAGTGCCGAAGCCGATGGACGCCGCGATGATCGCGGGGACCAGGACGCCGCCGCACGCCGCGATGATCGGGAGCATCGCGGCTTTGCGGTCCGCGAGCTCGCCGACCACCAGTTCGCGTTTGAGTTCGAGGCCGGCGACGAAGAAGAAGACGGCAAGCAGTCCGTCTTGCGCCCAGGTGCCAAGGCTGAGGTCCAGATGGAGTGCAGACGGGCCGATCTGGAAGTCGCGCAGTGCGATGTAGCTCTCACCGAAAGGTGAGTTCACCCAGATCAGAGCGACGGCAGCGGCGATGAGCAGTATCGATCCGCCCACCGTTTCGGTGCGGAGATAGCGGGACAGTTCGGAACGCAAAGTGGAGATCACGCGTGGGGACGACCTTTGTTCGTGCACCCGAGTTCGGATGCAACAGACATGAACGTGATCGACGTTGTAAAGCATCGAATGCACGTGCCGACCAGACTTCCCGGCTCACCTTTACGGGATTTTATCGCGGATTGCTCGCTGAGCCGAATTAGCGAACCGAATTTGCGCCGGAAAACCCCGCGGGTGTTCAATTCCTACTGATTGGGACACCATCCCACCAATTGGACAATTTTCGTATAACGGCGCAGGAGCATGTTTTGAGCACGTCAGTCAGTGAGAACCCACCCAAGCCGGAGGGCGGCGACGCAGATACCGTCGCCGGAGTGCCGCGCAGCCGAATCGTGGTTGCCAGCATGGTGGGTACGTCCATCGAGTTCTACGACTTCTACATCTATGCAACAGCGGCAGTATCGGTGTTCCCGCACCTGTTCTTCCCGAAGGGCAACGACACCACCGCGCTTCTCGCGTCGTTGGCGACGTTCGGACTCGCGTTTGTCGCCCGTCCCCTCGGCTCGATTCTCTTCGGACACTTCGGTGACCGCGTCGGACGCAAGGCAACTCTGGTCGGCTCGCTGCTGACGATGGGCATCGCGACCTTCCTCATCGGACTGCTGCCCACTTATCACCAGATCGGTCTACTGGCCCCGGCGCTGTTGGCGCTCATGCGTTTCTGCCAGGGCCTCGGACTCGGCGGCGAATGGTCTGGCGCGGCTCTGCTCGCGACCGAGACGGCCAAGGAAGGCAAGCGGGCCTGGGCGGCGATGTGGCCGCAGCTCGGTGCACCCATCGGCTTCTTCATGGCCAACGGACTGTTCCTGATCATCACGTTGTTCATGAACCACGACAATTCCAGCCCGGACCTTGAGGGTGCCTTCCTGAGCTGGGGATGGCGAATTCCGTTCCTGCTCAGCGCAATCATGGTGATGATCGGCCTGTACGTCAGGCTCAAGCTCGAAGAGACCCCGGTGTTCGCGCGTGCAGTCGAGCGCGGCGAGAAGGTCAAGACCCCGGTCGCCGAGGTATTCAAGACCAGCTGGCGTCAGCTCATCATCGGTACGTTCGTGATGCTCGCGACGTACACGCTCTTCTACATCATGACCACCTGGGTACTCAGCCACGGAACCGGCAAGACGGCGGCCGACGGCGGAACTGGCGCCGGCTTCAAGTACACCGATTTCCTTGTCCTGCAGCTCATCGCAGTCGTGTTCTTCGCTGCCGCCGTGCCGGTCTCGGGTTGGCTTGCGGACCGTTACGGGCGTCGTATCACACTGCTGATCATCACCGGCCTGATCATGGTGTTCGGCTTGACCTTCGGCGTGTTCCTCGAACCGGACGGAATGAACGACGGTCGTATGTTGGCGTTCCTCATCGTGGGCATGCTGCTCATGGGCCTGACCTTTGGGCCGATGAGTGCCGTTCTCCCGGAACTCTTCCCGACCAACGTCCGCTACACGGGCTCGGGAATCGCGTACAACACCGCCAGCATTCTGGGCGCTGCGGTGGCGCCGTTCATCGCCGTCTACCTCGCGAAGAACTACGGCGTCGGCTGGGTCGGCATCTACCTCCTCGTGGCGGCGACGCTGACTTTTGTTGCGCTGCTGGTCATGCGCGAGACAAAGGGTGAGTCGCTAGACGATGTAGGGGCATAACCCTGCTGTGGGGCGGTTTTAACCCCCCGCCGGGCAAAAACGCGCCCCCCCCGGGTGCGGGCACCGGGTCCCGCCCGCCCGGCGGCCCCCGCGGGGGGGGGGGGCCCGCCCCC
>NZ_JAWLSE010000006.1:0-31529 GCF_033142365.1 Rhodococcus sp. IEGM 1241 | reverse complement strand
GGCGCGAGACAATGGGTGAGGCGCTCGACGATGTCGGGGCAAACCCCTGCTGTGCGCCTTTATCCCCCCCCGGCGGTTAATAAAGGCGCACAGCAGTTGTCAGGGAAGCTGAGCAGGCAGGACGTGCTCACCGGTCTTGTCGGTGCTCAAGGCCAAGGAACTGATGTACTGCTTCTCGCCGTTCGGGCCGGGAACGTTCGACGCGAGCATGTCGGGTCGCTCGAACTCGATGCCGCTGACGCAGCACAGAAGCGTTTCACCCGAGGGGTTCCCGTACTCGTCGAACATCGGCAGATCGATGCCGTCGTCGGTGCGCCGCAGGTAGTACTTGCCCTTGGTGGCGACGGCGAGGACCGGCGGCATCACCAGTGCGATGACGATCGCGACGATCGGGGAGAACGGCTTGATCGCCGAACCGAATGCGCCGAAGAACACCAGGATCGAAATGCCCGCGGCCAGCAGCATCGACACGAAGCCGACAGGGTTGACGTCGTAGAGCATCCCGCGTCGGAACTCGGGGACCTTCGGGGAGAGCTTCAACCAGTACTTGTTGATCGCGATGTCGGAGGCGACGACCACGACCCAGGCGATACCGCAGTTGGCGTAGAAGCCCAGGATCGTGTTGAGGAAGTCGAACATGTTGGCTTCCATCAAGATCAGTGCGATCGCCAGGTTGACCAGAACGAAGATCATGCGTCCCGGGTAGGTCTTGGTGACGCGGGTGTACGAGTTGGTCCAGGCCAGTGAGCCGGAGTACGCGTTGGTGACGTTGATCTTGATCTGGCTGATGACCACGAGGATCACGGCAAGGGTCATGGCCAGCCAGTGCGGCATCATGTCCTGGTAGATCTCGAGAAACTGGTGCACGGGCTGGTTGGCGATCGAAGATCCGTCGACGACGTTCGCGATGATGTACACGGCGAGGAACAGTCCGACGATCTGCTTGAACGCGCCGAAGATGACCCAGCCGGGCCCCGCGAGAATTACTGCAGCCCACCAACGACGGGTGTTCTCCGGCGTCTTGGGCGGCATGAAGCGTAGGTAGTCGATCTGCTCGGCGATCTGTGCGATCAGCGACAGGCAGACACCCGCGGCCAGCATCACCGATCCGAAGTTGACGCCCTTGCCGTTTGCGCCGTCCTCACCGCCGAAGGCGAAGAACGCGCTCACCGAATCTGGGTGCTTGAACAGCAGATACAGGAACGGCAGCACCATCATGACGAGCCACAGAGGCGTCGTCCACACTTGGAGCTTTGCCAGAGCCTTCATTCCGTAGATGACCAGTGGAATGACCATCAGGGTCGAGACCGCGTATCCGATCGAGAGTGGGATCCCGAGCCCCAGTTTCAAACCCTGGGCCATGATGGAACCTTCGAGCGCGAAGAAGATGAAGGTGAACGTCGCAAAGATGACGTTGGTGACCACCGAGCCGTAGTAGCCGAAACCGCTTCCGCGCGTGATCAAATCGAGGTCGATGTTGTATCGCGCGGCGTAGTAGGCGAGTGGGAAGCCGGTGGCCATGATGACGACGGCAAACACGGCGATCCCCAGCAATGCGTTACCGGTGCCGTACGAGATGCCGATGTTGGCGCCGATCGAGAAGTCTGCGAGATACGCGATTCCGCCGAGTGCGGAGGTCGCGACGACGCCGGTTCCCCATTTGCGGTAGCTGCGTGGCGCAAATCGGAGGGTGTAGTCCTCCAGAGTCTCCTTCAGTGCGGCGTTCTCACCGAGATCTGCCCTGTCCGGTGCGCCGGCGGACACCTGCTCGTTCACTGCTGTCATGACGTCACTTCCCCTGGGTGCCTGTGCATGTGCACTTTGTGGTGCAGGCACCCAACCTAGGGAGGTGGCGTTACGCGGACATGTTTGAAATGTGTCGCCCACGTTGCGGATTCGATCCGCAACGTGAGCGAGCACTCATGGGACTTTCTTTACCTGTATCTGATCACCAACTGCCCGCGCCTGCAAGGCGAGTGGCTGCGTCCCGACTGGTCGTAGGTTGAGAACGGCGGCGGCCACCGGGTCGGCCAAGACGTTTCGGATGGTCCGACGCAGGCCACGTGCTCCGTACACCGGATCGAATCCGCGCCGTTGCAACAGAGCGACGGCGCTGTCGTCCACGTCGACGTCGACGCCTCTCCTGGCCAACCGAGTCGTGATCAGTTCGATCTCGAGCCGGGTCACTTGTTCCGCGGTCTGTTCGTCGAACTCGTCGAGGATCACGGTTTCGTCGATGCGGTTGAAGAACTCGGGGTCGAAGAACTTCTCGAGAGCGCGCTGCACCAAGTGGTGACCATGGTGTGGTCGATCGATCCGGACGCGATCGGCGAGCTGCCGCACCCGGGACCGTCGACGTTCCGCCACCGCAGCAGAACCGAGATTCGAGGTCAGGAACACGTAGCTGTTGCGGAACGAGATCTTCTGCTGACCGTTCGCCAACCGGAGTTCGCCGTTGTCGAGGACCTGCAGGAGCGCACGTAGAACGGTGGGGTCGGCCTTCTCCACTTCGTCGAACAGGACGATTCCGGGGGTGTACGGATCGCCCTCGACGGTGTTCTTGTCGAACAGTGTGAAGGACTCCTTGCTGCCGGCGTACCCAGGCGGTGCCCCGGAGAACGACGCCGCATAATGCTCTTGAGCAAGAGCATTCATGTCGATGCGGCACAGATCGTCGGGCCCGGACCGTAGTTCCGCGGCCACGCGGCGCACCAACTCCGTCTTGCCGACGCCGGTGGGGCCGACCAGAAGGATATTGGCGAGTGGACGCGTCGGATCCGTGGCACCGACATGCGCGATCGAAATCGCCCGAACCACTGCGTCGACGGCGGCCTGTTGTCCGACGATCTTGGAACTGAGGGCTTTCGAGAGATTGCGAGCGTCGAAGGCTCCGACCGGTACGGGTTCGGATTGTTCCTCGGCCAGTGGTGGTGCTGCTGCACTGTTCCGGTCATGGAGCATGTCGGTGATATACGGCACAGCGAGATCCTTAAACTTCGATTGTCTTCTCGACCGGCAGGTTTCCGACGCGGCAGTCCGCCACGCCCACTGTGTCTCGGGTGATGGCCTCGACGCGTTCCTGAGCCTTCTGGGCATCGGTGACCCACAGCTTGTAGAACTCGAACGGGCAGTCAGCGACGCCCTTGTCTCCGTCACCTGCTGCGTGGACACCGGAGTATCCGCGGTGGAGGAGCTTGAAGATGTGGTTCTGGGACTGATCGTTCTCGCGTGCGTCGCGAATGGCTGAGACGGACAACTGCGCGTACTGGATTCCGTATTCCTCCTCGCCGGTCTCACCCAGCGTCCGACCGTCGAATCCGATGATCGCGGAGTGTCCGAAGTAGGAGTAGACGCCGTCGAATCCGGCCGCATTGGCAACTGCCACATAACAATTGTTGGCCCAGGCCATTGCCTTGGACATCATCACCTGCTGGTCCTTGGCGGGGTACATGTAGCCCTGGCAGCGGACGATGAGTTCTGCACCCTTCATCGCGCAGTCACGCCAGATCTCCGGGTAGTTGCCGTCGTCGCAGATGATGAGCGAGATCTTCAGGCCCTTGGGACCCTCGGATACGTACGTGGTGTCGCCGGGGTACCAACCTTCGATGGGGCACCAGGGCAGGATCTTTCGGTACTTCTGAACGATTTCGCCCTTGTTGTCGATGAGAATCAACGTGTTGTACGGCGGCTTGTTCGGGTGGTCTTCGTGCTGTTCACCGGTGATGGAGAAGATTCCCCAGGTATCGGCCTCGCGGCAAGCGGCGGAAAAGATTGCGGTCTCGTCACCGGGGATGGTTGCCGCTGTCGCATACATCTCCTCTTCGTTGTACATGATTCCCTGCGTGGAGTATTCGGGGAATACCACCAGATCCATACCGGGGAGTCCGGTCTTCATGCCGATCATCATGTCGGCGATCTTGCGCGCGTTTTCGAGCACTCCGGCGCGATCGTGCAGGCGGGGCATCTTGTAGTTGACTACTGCTACGCCGACCGTGTCGTTGCTCGAGGAGATGTCACCGTGTCGCATTGTCTTTCACTCCTTGGTTGTGTGGATCAGTTGAAGACTGGATGAGTCTGGGGTACTGCGGCTTTGGGTGCGGCGAGGATCTTGGCCAGGCCGAGGAGAATCAGAAGCGCTCCGGCCCAGCCGGCGGCTACCGCGGGTGTGGTGTGGAAGTTGTCGCTCAGGATCAGAAAGGCAGGAACAGTGCAGGTGGGCTGGCTCAGCAGGACTGCTGCCCAGCCGGTGAAGCGGCTGAGGTTCTCGCGGCCGAGGCCGAGCACCAGGAAGAACAGCGTCCACAGTGCTGCCCATGCGAGCCAGATGACCCCGAAGACGGGGTCGTTGCTCACCGTGAACGAGAGGAAGGAGTACACGAGCGCGGCGCACGCGACGAACAGTGAGAACCACCCGATTCCTTCCGGTTCGAAGCCGGCGAGATTGCTGATTCCCACGTAGAGGTAGGTGAATCCGAACAGGTAGAGACCTGAGGCCGCCAGGACGGCGCTCGAATCTCCCTGTGCCTGAATCAACAAAACGGTGGGGACGACGCATTGAAGTGCGCCGACGAAGAGGTTGAGGACCGAGGCGGATCGAACGGGAACTGTGCCGAGCAGCATCAGTCCGTTGACGAAGAGGACGGCTCCCACGTAAAGCAAACCAACACTGCCCATCGGGCACCTCCGGTTACTTTCGGGACGGGTTACTTTCAAATGAAATGATTCCAAATGAAACTAAGTGATGCGCGCCACAGAAGTCAAGAGGTGGATCTCAGGGGAAGGTTTCAGAGGGTGGCGATGATCGAGAAGTCGAGTCCGTCCGCGACGGCCAGCTGAATCTTCTGTCGTGCAACGCGATCGCGAAACTCGACGGTTCCGCGAGGTCCGTCGTACGCGGCGCCTTCGACGACGGCGTCCAGGGCGTGCGGGTGGGTGCTGTCGGCGCGTCGAACCAGGGCCGAAAGGGTATGTATCCCTTCGTAACACGACTCGGCAGCGTTGTTCAGTGCCGGAGCGTGCGCGCCGTGCAGTGCGATGTAGCGCCCGAGCAGGTCCATGGAGTTACCGTCGACCATCGAGCGGAAGTACGCTGCCGAGGCAAACAGGTTCCGGGTTGCGCGGGGGCCGCTTGCGAGCAGCATGTTTTCTTCCATCAACGGGCTGAACCGGATCATCGACTCGTCGAGGCCTCGGCGGGCGAAGGCTCGGTTGAAGTCGACGGCGTCCTGCCCGACGAGGAGCATGATCACGCCGTCGCAACCGGAGTTCGAGACGGTCTCGACCAACTGCTTCATGTTGCCGCGCCCCAGATCGACAAACGAACCGCCGACCAGGGTGAGGTCGAGTTCGGTGGCGAATTGCCTCACGGCCCCGAGCGAGCTGTGAGGCCAGATGTAGTCGTCGCCGACGACGAACCACTTGCGCGCTCCGACGTTGTCGCGCAGCCACTTCAGTGCCGGCGCGATCTGCTGTCGTGGTGTTTCGCCCGAACAGTAGATTCCTGGTCGGACCTCGCCGCCCTCGTAGAGCGAGGTGTACGAGTACGGAATACGGCCTGCGACCACCGGTGCGAGTGCGTGGCGGACCGAGGAGATGTGCCAACCGCTGACGGCGTCGATGTCACCTGCGTCGAGTAGCTGTTGCACGCGGGCTGCGACGACGCCCGGCGAAGCGCCGCCGTCGATCACTTCGATCTGGACTTCGCGTCCCAGCACGCCGCCGGAGTTGTTGAGGTCGCGGGCGGCCAATTCGCTGATCGCTTCACACGACGGACCGAACAGTCCGGCCGGTCCTTGGAGGGGAACCACCATGCCCAGGCGCCATACGGCCCTGCGCGCGCGTTCGAGCGCGCCGGTAGCGCTCATGCGTCGCCGCCGGAATCGGAAGTCAGCGGCCTGGCCTGGGTTACTATCATTTCATTTGAAAGTATTGCCCGAGAAGTGTGAAGTACGCAACAGCGGGGGAGCGATCAGTGGGAAAAAGTGACTCCGGAATTCTTGACGCGTCGCTGACGACCGCGCTGGTCCGAGCGGCTCGAATGGCCGCGGCAGCGGCGGAGAAGACGCTGGCGGCTGAGAATCTCACTCTCGATCACTGGATGACTCTCGAAGCCTTGGCGTCGACCGAGGGGCTGACGATGGCTGAGCTGCGCGATCGAACGGGAACACCGGCTCCGACGCTGACGCGAGTTGCGGACAAGTTGGTCTCGCTTGCGCTGATCTATCGCGAAGTCGGTGAGGACGATCGCCGGAAGGTGCGCGTGTTTCTCTCCTCGCGTGGAAAGTCTCTGCACAAGCGGGTTGCCGCAGACATTCGCGTGGCCGAGGAGTCCTGGCTGACGTCGAAAGAGGAAGTGAAGTTGCGAGAGGGGCTCCGCCCCTGTGCGCCTTTCCGGTAGTGGGGACTACCAAAAAGGCGCACGGGGCCGCTGGCCTTACTTGCCGCGGATTGCGTCGAATACCTTGGGATCGACCAGGGTTGAGGTGTCTCCGAGGTCGCGGCCTTCGGCGACGTCGCGCAGGAGGCGGCGCATGATCTTGCCGGATCGGGTTTTCGGCAGTTCCGGCACGATCGTGATCTGACGCGGCTTGGCGATGGGGCTGATGTCGGTGGAGACCTGCGCCTTGAGCTCGGCGATCAGAACCTCACCGGTGTTCTCGACGCCTTCGCGCAGGATGACGAACGCGACGATGCCCTGTCCGGTGGTCTCGTCCGCGGCACCGACGACGGCAGCTTCGGCGACTCCGTGATGGTTGACCAGTGCTGACTCCACCTCGGAGGTGGAGATGCGGTGACCGGAGACGTTCATGACGTCGTCGACGCGGCCGAGGACCCAGAGGGCGCCGTCGTCGTCGTACTTGGCGCCGTCACCGGCGAAGTACCAGCCTTCTTCGGCGTAACGGGACCAGTAGGTGTCGCGGTAGCGGTCCATGTCGCCCCAGATGCCGCGGAGCATCGCCGGCCACGGCTCGTCGAGGACGAGGTAACCGTTGCCGCCGGGGCCGAGGGGCTTGGCGTCGTCGTCGACGATCTTCGCGGAGATACCGGGCAGCGGTGCCATCGCGGATCCGGGCTTGGTGGCGGTGATACCGGGCAGCGGGGAGATCATGATCGCACCGGTCTCGGTCTGCCACCAGGTGTCGACGATGGGGGCCTTGTTGCCGCCGATGACGTCGCGGAACCAGCGCCACGCTTCGGGGTTGATGGGCTCGCCCACAGATCCGAGCAAACGGATCGAAGACAAGTCGTGGGCGTCGGGAATTTCCCGGCCCCACTTCATGAACGTGCGCACGAGGGTGGGTGCGGTGTAGTAGATGGAGACGCCGTACTTCTCGATGATGTCGAAGTGGCGGT
The DNA here is from genome assembly GCF_033142365.1 of Rhodococcus sp. IEGM 1241. NCBI lineage: Bacteria > Bacillati > Actinomycetota > Actinomycetes > Mycobacteriales > Nocardiaceae > Rhodococcus > Rhodococcus sp. IEGM 1241. Next base: position 24,176 of record NZ_JAWLSE010000006.1, on the reverse strand, counting down.
GCTCGTTCGGGGAGTTGGGGGTGCCTTCGTAGACGACCTGGGTGACGCCGTTGGAGAGGGGGCCGTAGACGATGTAGGAGTGTCCGGTGACCCAGCCGATGTCGGCGGTGCACCAGTAGACGTCTTGTCCCGCTTTGTGATCGAAGACGTTGTGGTGGGTGTACGACGCCTGGGTGAGGTAGCCGCCGGAGGTGTGGATGATGCCCTTGGGCTTACCGGTGGTGCCGGAGGTGTAGAGGATGAACAGGGGATGTTCGGCGTCGAAGGCCTGCGCTTCGTGCTCAGGTGAGGCCTGCGCGACGGTCTCGTGCCACCACAGGTCGCGGCCGTCGGTCCACTCGACGTCGATGCCGGTCCGGTTGACCACCAACACGTTCTGGACGGAGTCGGCTCCGGCGACGGATTCGTCGACCGCTGTTTTGATGGGTGCTGCGGCGCCGCGTCGCCACTGGCCGTCGACGGTGACGACGAGCTTGGCTTGGGCGTCGTCGATGCGCGAGCGTAGGGCGGTGGCGGAGAATCCGGCGAAGACGACCGAGTGGGTCAGGCCGAGGCGGGCGCAGGCGAGCATGGTGACGATCGCTTCGGGGATCATCGGCATGTAGATCGCTACGCGGTCACCGGCGACGAGGCCGAGGTCGGTGAAAGTGTTTGCGGCGCGGCTGACTTCGGCGAGGAGGTCGTTGTAGGTCAGATTCCGGGAATCGCCTGGTTCGCCTTCGAATGCAATGGCGACGCGGTCGCCGTTGCCGGCGAGGACGTGGCGGTCGACGCAGTTGTAGGCGACGTTGAGTTTTCCGCCGACGAACCATTTGGCGACGGGGGCGTCGGTCCAGTCGAGGACGTCGGTCCATTTCTCGTGCCAGTGAAGGCGCTCAGCCTGATTCGCCCAGAAAGCGAGGCGGTCGGTATCTGCGGCAGCCTGCAACTCCGGTCCCGCGTTGGCGGCCGCAGCGAACTCTGCGCTCGGCGGATATGCCTGGGGGACGTCTGTTTCGGCTGCGCTTGTCATGGCTGACGGCCTTCTTTCCACATTGATCGACACTTTTCTGACTCCGTGTGAGGGTAGTCACAAGCTCGCTCAAACGCACCGTTGCATCACGTTGCAACCCGTTGTCCTGCGACGATCGGTCGAATCGATGCGACGGGTGGTCACTTCCGCCGACGAATGAATGTGCCCGAATTCAATTACCCCCAATTTTCCAACAATGGGTGCGGTGCGCGCTTCGGGTTCGATGTGTCTATTGTCAAACCATTATTCGACCGCAACTCGAAGTCACGTTCACTTTCAGTTGTAGGCGACACGACGCCGGCAGTTACGGCTGTCGGCAGGCCGCGAGCATGCTCGGGGTCACTTAGATGTGGAAGGAATTCCTTTGCGTATCTCACGCATAGCGACCGGCGCGGTCGCGCTCGGAATGACGGCAGTGCTGATCACGGCATGTTCGTCCGGCGATTCGTCGGGCGGATCGTCCAGTGGCGTCGTCAACGCCTGGGCGGGCGAGCCTCAGAACCCGTTGATCCCCACGAACACGAGTGAGAACATGGGCGGCCGCGTCCTCGACTCGCTGTTCTCCGGTCTCGTTTCGTACACCGCAGACGGCGGTACGGAGAACGAGGTTGCCGAGTCCATCGAGAGCACCGACGGTCAGAACTTCACCGTCAAGCTCAAGGACGGCTGGACCTTCACGGACGGCACCCCCGTCACCGCGAAGTCGTTCGTCGACGCGTGGAACTACGGAGCCCTCTCCACCAACGCTCAGCTTCAGGCATCGTTCTTCGATCCGATCAAGGGCTACGACGAAGTTGCCGCCGAGGTTCCGACGGCACAGACCATGTCGGGTCTGAAGGTTGTGGACGACTCCACCTTCACCATCGAACTCAAGCAGCCCGAGTCGGCGTTCCCCGATCGCCTCGGCTTCACGGCGTACTACCCGCTGCCCGAGGTCGCGTTCAAGGACATGACCGCCTTCGGTGAGAACCCGATCGGCAACGGCCCGTACAAGCTCGACGGAACCGGCGCGTGGCAGCACAACGTCCGCATCGACACCGTCGTGAACCCGGACTACAACGGCAACCGTAAGCCGAAGAACGCCGGCGTCGACTTCATCATGTACAACAGCCTCGACACGGCGTACACCGATCTCCTGGCCAACAACGTCGACGTTCTCGACCAGGTTCCTCCGAGCGCCGTCACGACCTTCGAGTCGGACCTGCCCGGACGCACCGTCAACCAGCCGTCGGCAACCATCGAGACGTTCACGATCCCGGGTCGCCTGCCGCACTTCAGCGGCGAAGAGGGCATGCTCCGCCGTCAGGCGATCTCGATGGCGATCAACCGCGATCAGATCACCCAGCAGATCTTCAACAAGACCAGGACGCCTGCACTCGACTTCACCAGCCCCGCAATCAAGGGCTGGAACGACTCGCTGACCGGTAACAGCAACGTGAAGTTCGATCCCGAGGCGGCCAAGGCTGCTTGGGCCAAGGCCGACGCCATCGCACCGTGGTCCGGCAGCTTCGAGATCGCCTACAACTCCGACGGCGGACACCAGGAATGGGTCGATGCCACGGCGAACAGCATCCGCAACACCCTCGGTATCGACGCGAAGGGCAAGCAGTACGCCACCTTCGCTCAGATCCGCACCGAAGCCACCGACCGCACCATCCAGAGCTCTTTCCGCTCCGGTTGGCAGGGCGACTACCCGCAGCAGTACGGCTTCCTGGCGCAGAACTACCAGACCGGCGGCAGCTCCAACGACGGTGACTACTCCAACCCCGAGTTCGACCGCCTCCTGCGCGAATCGGCCGGCCAGACCGATCAGGCGAAGGCTCAGGAACTGCTCGATCAGGCCCAGGAAGTCCTGCTCAAGGACCTGCCCGCAGTTCCGACGTGGTACCGCAACGCTGCCAGTGGATGGTCGGAGAACGTTTCCAACGTGACCATCAGCTGGAACGGTGTTCCGGTCTACGAAGACATCGAAAAGAACTGACGCGTAGAACGATCCGCATCTGAAACGTGAGTTCGGGGCGGCAGGCGCCCTGCCTGCCGTCCCGAACTCGTGTTCACACCGGACTGTCCGCTGACGTACACGATCATCGACAAGGAGGTGATCCGATGCTCTGGTACATCGGTCGCCGAGTGCTTCAAATGATCCCGGTTTTTCTCGGGGCCACTCTTCTGATCTACGCCATGGTCTTCCTGCTTCCCGGTGATCCGATTGCCGCGTTGGCGGGCGACAAGGCGCTCAGTCCGGCTGTGGCAGCACAGCTTCGGGAGCGCTACCACCTCGATCTCCCCTTCTATCAGCAGTACCTGCTGTACCTGAAGGGCATCTTCACGCTGGACTTCGGCACGTCGTTCTCCGGACGACCTGTCAGTGAAGTTCTGGCACAGGCATTTCCGATCACGATGAAACTTGCCTTCATGGCACTGATCGTCGAGACGGTCTTCGGTGTCGGCTTCGGCCTCATCGCGGGCCTGCGTAAGGGCGGATTCTTCGACAGCACCGTCCTGCTGTTCAGCCTCGTTCTCATCGCCATCCCGATCTTCGTGATCGGCTTCCTGGCTCAGTTCTTCATCGGCGTCAAATGGGGCATCGTCCCGCCGACGGTCGGTGGCAACACCAGCTTCACCAATCTCCTGCTCCCTGCCCTGGTTCTTGGTTCGGTCTCGTTCGCGTACGTACTGCGACTGACCCGAACGTCCGTGGCGGAGAATCTGACTGCCGATTACGTCCGCACCGCTACCGCCAAGGGACTTTCCCGTGGACGAGTGGTTCGCGTGCACGTGTTGCGCAACTCGCTGATCCCCGTGGTCACGTTCCTGGGTGCCGACCTCGCGACGTTGATGGGCGGCGCCATCGTCACCGAGGGCATCTTCAACATCAACGGCGTCGGCGGCACGATCTACCAGGCCGTGACCAGAGGTGAAGCGCCGACGGTGGTTTCGTTCGTCACCATCCTGATCGTGATCTACCTGATCGCGAATCTGCTCGTCGACCTCTTGTACGCCGCGCTCGATCCGAGGATCCGCTATGTCTGAGACCGTGAAGACCGGACGCGCAGTCCGGCAAAGTCATTTCGTGGCGCCGCCCGAAGTTGCGGCACCGGGGGAGACGGACGCCGTCAAACTCGATCAGGCGCCGACGAGCATGTGGACCGACGCGTGGCGCGACCTACGCAAGCGTCCCCTGTTCATCATCTCGACGATCATCATCCTCGCGGTCATCGTCATCGCAGCGTTTCCGGGCTTGTTCACAAGCACCGATCCGCGGTTCTGCGACCTGACCTACAGCATGCAAGGGCCGACCTCAGGGCACTGGTTCGGTTTCGACCGCCAGGGCTGTGACGTGTACTCGCGCACCATCTACGGTGCTCGCGCATCCGTACTCGTGGGCGTCGGTGTCACGGCGTCGGTGCTGGTGATCGGCGTGATCTTCGGTGCGCTGTCCGGTTTCTACGGCGGATGGACCGATTCGATCCTCTCCCGTGTCGCCGACATCTTCTTCGGCATCCCGCTGATCCTGGCTGCCATCGTCCTGATGCAGCTGTTCACCGATCGCACCATCTGGACCGTCGTCGGCGTGCTGGCGCTCTTCGGCTGGCCGCAGATGGCAAGAATCGCTCGAGGCGCGGTGATCTCGGCGAAGAACAACGATTACGTCATGGCCTCGGAAGCGTTGGGTGTCTCGAAGCTCAAGACACTGATCCGCCACGTCATCCCGAACTCGTTGGCGCCCATCATCGTGGTCGCCACCATATCGCTCGGTACGTACATCGTTGCCGAGGCGACGCTGTCCTTCCTCGGTATCGGTCTTCCGTCCACCGAGGTTTCGTGGGGCGGCGACATCAGCAACGCTCAGGTGACGCTGCGTCAGGGTTCGACCATTCTGTTCTACCCGGCAACGGCTTTGGCGATCACCGTTCTCGGATTCATCATGATGGGTGACGCTCTGCGCGACGCCCTCGATCCCAAGTCGCGGAAGCGGTGAGCACGATGACCACCAAGGAAACTCTCACCTCGGAGGAAACTCCGTTGCTCGAGATTCGTGATCTCGAGGTGTCTTTCCAGTCCAATTCCGGTCCGGTTCCGGCAGTTCGAGGCGTCAGCCTGACCGTCTACCCGGGTCAGACGGTCGCGATCGTCGGCGAATCGGGTTCGGGTAAGTCCACTACCGCGCACTCGATCATCAATCTGCTTCCCGGCACCGGCAAGGTGACGGCAGGCGAGATCATCTTCGACGGCAAGGACATCTCGAAGGTCTCGGAGAAGGACTTCGTCCACATCCGGGGAAGCCAGATCGGTTTGGTTCCGCAGGACCCGATGTCGAATCTGAATCCCGTGTGGAAAGTGGGCTTCCAGATCGAGGAAGCACTGGCCGCCAACGGGATCGCCAAGGGCAAGGCAGCCAAGGTTCGGGCTGCGGAACTGCTCGAGGAGGCAGGACTCGCGGAGGCCGAGAGCCGGTTGGGGCAGTACCCGCACGAGTTCTCGGGCGGTATGCGTCAGCGCGCACTCATCGCGATCGGGTTGTCCGCTCGTCCGAAGCTCCTGATCGCGGACGAGCCGACGTCGGCGCTCGACGTCACGGTCCAGCGTCAGATCCTCGATCACCTAGACGGTCTGACAACGGAACTCGGCACCGCCGTTCTGCTCATCACTCACGATCTGGGCTTGGCCGCCGAGCGCGCCGAGCATCTGATCGTGATGAGCAAGGGTCGTATCGTCGAATCCGGTCCGGCACTGGAGATTCTGAAGCGCCCGCAGCATCCGTACACGCAGAAGCTGGTCGCTGCTGCGCCGTCGTTGGCGTCGAAGCGGCTCAGCTCGTCAGTGGCGCGCGCCGAGATTCGCGAACAGGCGGAAGAGGTCGCCGAAGCGGTGAAGGCCGAGGAAAGTGCGGCAGAGTCCTTCGGCAAGGCGACCGACGACGTTCTTGTCGTCGATCATCTGACCAAGGTGTTCAAGCTGCGCAAGGGTTTCCGCAAGACCACCGACTTCACAGCCGTGAACGACGTGTCCTTCAAGGTCCGCCGCGGAACCACGACTGCAATCGTCGGCGAATCGGGTTCCGGTAAGTCGACGGTCGCGCAGATGGTTCTCGGTTTGCTCGAGCCCACTGCAGGCAACGTGGTCTTCGACGGTCAGGACGTGTCCAAACTCGGTGCGAAGGAAACCTTTGCGTTCCGTCGTCGAGTGCAGCCGATCTTCCAGAACCCTTACGGCACGCTCGACCCGATGTACTCGATCTACCGCACGATCGAAGAGCCGCTGCGTACCCACAAGGTCGGGACCAAAGCAGAACGGGAGGCTCGCGTCCGCGAACTTCTCGACAAGGTCGGTCTGCCTCAGTCGGTCATGCGACGGTTCCCGAACGAGCTCTCCGGCGGACAGCGTCAGCGCGTCGCAATTGCGCGAGCGTTGGCACTTCAGCCGGAGGTCGTGATCTGCGACGAGGCGGTCTCCGCTCTCGACGTGCTCGTGCAGGATCAGATCTTGACCCTGCTCAACGACCTGCAGGCAGAGTTCGGGTTGACGTACCTCTTCATCACGCACGACCTGGCCGTGGTTCGTCAGATCGCGGACAACGTGTTGGTGATGTCGCGTGGCTCGATCGTCGAATCGGCACCGATCGACGACGTGTTCGGCAATCCGCAACAGGACTACACCCGCAAGTTGCTCGACGCGATTCCCGGCGGGTCCATCACGCTGGGAAGCTGACGCAACAGGTAGGTAGGCAAGTCCGCAGAGGGGCTGCAAGGGTACCGTCGTTGATCGTGACGGACCCCTTGCAGCCCCTCGTCGATCTTCCAGGCGTACGCGCCGCCGCCGATCATGCGCGCGACGCTCTGGGTGAGGTTCATCGGCACAAGACCAACCGTCGCGGTTGGCCCACCACTGCCGCCGAAGCCGCGGTTCGCGCTGCGCGAGCTTCCGCATCGCTGGCCGGTGGCACCACCGAATTGCCGGCCGAGGGCATGGCCGGTGATCCGATTCTCGCGGGTGCTCTGCGCGTGGCTCAGGCACTGGACGGCGACAGTCTTCCGCTCATGGAGTCGACGTGGAAGCGCGCCCCGCTGCAGGCTTTGGCCCGGCTGCACCTGCTGGCCGCGGCAGACCTCGTCGAGGACGCGGATCAACTGGGGCGGCCACGGTCGGATCGCGGAGTGGGGGAGCGGTTGGACGCTCTCGCGCAACTCGTTACCGGCGGAACCAGTGCGCCGGCGCCGGTTCTGGCGGCCGTCGTACACGGAGAACTCTTGGCGCTGAGCCCGTTCGGCACCGCTGACGGCATCGTTGCACGTGCGGCTTCGCGTCTGGTTGCGGTCTCGTCCGGGTTGGATCCGCACAATCTGGGAGTCCCCGAGGTCAGTTGGCTTCGGCGGCCGCAGGCGTACACGGACGGCGCGGCTGGATTCGCTTCGGGAAATCCAGCGGGTGTCGGCAGTTGGGTGATCCTGTGCTGCGGAGCTCTCGAAGCCGGTGCGCGAGAAGCGACTTCGATCGCCGACGCGGCGACTGGATAGTCTGCAACAGGGCGGGGCCGGCACATAACGAACGGGCGGCGCTGCCGATAAATCGACTTCGCCGCCCGTCAGCACGGACTACTCGTTACCAAGCGTGCTCGGTGGGTTGTGTGGGTGGCCTCGGCGAGGGATCGCACTTTCTGAGGTCGTCCCCGCAACCGGTGCGGGGTCCTCGCTCAAATTGAACGAATCTCGCAGGCCCACAACGCTTCTGCCCTTATAGTGGCTTGTGCTCCGCGTGGGTGCCCTAGTGCCCGTGCTAGGAATTTCGGTTGGGGAAACGGTCCTTCTCTTCCGAGCCGTTCCTGGCCTTCCGTTCTTCCGTAACTCCTTTGTACCCTGTGTCCGGGCTCACAGCAAGTACCAATTTTTGTTTGTGGGCATTGGATTTCAGCGTTTCCGACGCAGTAGCCCGAAGGTCATGGCGCCGGCCACCAGAGCTGCGATTCCCACCGCTGCAGTTGTGGCGACCGTCGTCGTGGACTGGGCCGACAATCGCGCGCGAAGCGAGACCGGGTTCGAGAAAGTCAGTATGGGCCAACCGTTTACGGCTGCTTCCTTGCGTAATGCACGATCGGGGTTGACTGCGGTGGGATGTCCGACCGCCTCGAGCATGGGCAAATCGGTCACCGAGTCGGAGTAGGCGTAACTGGCGGCGAGGTCGTAGCCGTATTCCGCGGCGAGTTTTTCCATCGCCTCGACCTTGCCCGGACCGTAGCAGTAGAAGTCGACCTCGCCGGTGTAGTGGCCGTCTTCTTCCCTCATCGACGTCGCCACGGAATGGGTGGCGCCGAGGGCGCGGGCGATCGGAGCGACGATCTCCTCGCCCGACGCCGACACCACGATGACGTCGTGTCCACGCAGCTTGTGATCTGCGATCAGATCGGCCGCCTCGGCAAAGACGAGTGGGTCGACGATGTCGTGCAGAGTCTCCGCGACGATGGCCTTCACCTGTTCCACGTCCCAGCCCGCGCACATCGCAGTCAGGTGCTCGCGCATGCGCTCCATCTGATCGTGATCGGCGCCGGACAGAAGAAACAGGAATTGCGCATAGCTGCTCTTGAGAACCGAGCGTCGATTGATCAGACCCTGGGCGAAGAATGGCTTGCTGAACGCCAGGGTGCTCGACTTCGCGATGATCGTTTTGTCCAAATCGAAGAAAGCGGCTGTCCGCCCGGTATTCAGTCCGTTCGCAGGCTTGTCGGTCACAGGAATGAGGATAGTCCGACAGGCGGTTCGTGTGCTCCTCGGCAAGCGTCCTCTTTCGGCGAAAAACAGCAGTTCAGTGCAGCTCAGGCTTGCATTTCTCGCCGATGGCGGGTGTAAGATCGTTGCTGTTCGATTCGTTCGAACTAGTTCAGCCCGACCCCCCGGGGCTGAACTCAGACGGCCCCCGCCTCCTCCCCCCATTGGCGGGGGTCGTCCTCTGTCTCAGGTCTGTTTCTCCACAACTTCCCAGTTGTCCACAGGCTCTCTCGACCCACTGTTTTCGGTGCCGGTGCTCGTTCAGGCTCTGCAGTCATGAACACGACGATCAACTCTCGGGAAACCGGGGCTCCCATTCTGGTTCTCGTCGACGACGCGAAGGTCCTCGCGAGCGTGCGACGCGTCGCTGCCGCGGTGGACCGCCGTCTGGACGAGGCCGAGCATCCCGTTTCCCGGCAACAGTGGAACCGGGCCTCGGCGGTCGTATTGGACGCGTCGGCTGCGCGGGATGCTCTGGCTTGTTCCCCTAAACGAACGCGAGTCTTCCTCGTGTGCGACGGCACACCGACCGTCGACGACTGGAAGAGCGCCACCGCGATCGGAGCCGACAGCGTTCTGTCCCTGCCGGAAGAGGAGAACGCGTTGGTCGCAGTTCTGGCCGACCACGTAGACGTGAGTGGTGACGGCACCGTCGTGAGCGTGGTGGGTGGTTGTGGCGGCGGCGGAGCCTCGGCAACTGCGGCGGCTGTCGCGTTGACGTCGGCGGCACGTCACGTCCCGACGTTACTGGTGGACGTCGACGCCCTCGGCTCCGGCGCTGATGTGCTGTTGGGCATCGAGACGACCCCCGGATTGCGTTGGGGTGCACTGACCGTCGAGGGCGGGCGGTTGGCCCCGGATGCGCTGCGCGATGCCCTGCCGGCAAAGGGAAAGTTCTTGAGGGTTCTGGCGAGCAGTCGCCACGAGATCGACGGTCCGACAGTGGCCGCCGTTCGCGCCGTGCTGGACGCAGGTCGCAGTTCCGGCGGACTCGTGGTCTGCGACGTGCCACGTCATCCCAGCGAGGTAGGTCAGGCCGCGTTGGAGATGTCGGATTTGGTTCTCGTGGTGGTTCCGGCCACCCTGGCTGCGTGCGTCGCTGCCGAGAAGGTCGGAGCCTGGGTGGTGCGACACAACTCCAATGTCGGGCTCGTCGTGCGTGGGCCGGCGCCGGGAGGCCTACGCGGCGCCGATGTGGCAGACATGCTCGGCCTGCCGCTGACGGCCGTGATGCGCGGCCACCGCTCGCTGGCGCCGATGCTCGAGCGCGGTGGCCTCGAATTGACCCGAGGTTGTCCGCTGAGTGCGGTGGCAACGGCGGTACTCGACGCCGTCGAATCCGGCGCACGCCCGCGCAGGGCTGCGGCATGAGCGCGTTGGTCACGACAGAACTGCTCGACCGAGTTCGCGAGCGGCTGACGGCGTCGTCGGTCGCCGAGCCGACGGCGGCCACCGTTGCCGACGCCGTGCGAGCCGAGTCCTCTGGCGTTCTGGCGGACACGGATCTGTTGGAGGTCGTCAGGGTGCTCCAGACGGAACTGACAGGCGCAGGGCCGCTCGAACCACTGCTGCACGAACCCGGTGTCGCCGACGTACTGGTGACCGCGCCGGATCAGGTCTGGGTGGACCGCGGGGTCGGCCTCGAAAGGTCCGGGGTCCGGTTCACCGACGAGGCAGCCGTGCGTCGACTGGCGCAGCGGTTGGCACTGTCGGCAGGTCGACGCCTCGACGACGCCCAACCGTGGGTCGACGGCCGTCTGCGGGGCGTCGGCGACGGGCACTTCGGGGTACGACTTCATGCCGTACTCGCACCGGTGGCCCAGGGCGGAACCTGCGTGTCACTGCGAGTGCTGCGGCCCGCAACACAGGGTCTCGACGCGCTGTGTGCTCACGGCGCCGTGGAACCGGACGCGCGCGAACTCCTCGATCGCATCATCTCGTGCCGCTTGGCCTTCCTGGTGATCGGCGGGACCGGCGCGGGAAAGACCACGTTGTTGTCCGCCATGCTCGGCGCCGTCGACCCGCGCGAGCGAATCGTCTGCGTCGAGGACGCGGCCGAACTAGCGCCGCCGCATCCGCACGTCGTCCGCCTCGTCGCCAGGGCTCCCAACGTCGAGGGTGTCGGAGAGGTGACGGTGCGCGATCTGGTTCGGCAGGCACTGCGGATGCGTCCCGATCGCATCGTCGTCGGTGAGGTCCGCGGTGCAGAGGTGACGGATCTGCTCACGGCGATGAACACCGGCCACGATGGCGGCGCCGGCACCGTTCACGCCAATTCGCCTGAAGAGGTGCCGGCCAGACTCGAGGCGTTGGCTGCGCTCGGCGGTATGGATCGCCACGCGTTGCACAGTCAACTTGCCGCGGCAGTTCAAGTGATCCTGCACGTGCATCGGTTGGCCGACGGATCGAGGCGTCTCGAACAGATCGGCGTCATCGACCGCGGTGCGGGCGGATACGTACAAATCATGCAGGCATGGCCGGACGGCGGTTCGGGTCGTGAGCGGCTCGAGCGGATGTTCCGGCTTCGCAATCGAGAGGTCGGGACGTGACAGTTTCCTTCCTGGTCCTCGCGTTGGCGGTCTCGATTGCGCCGGTGCGGGATTCACGTGCTCGGCTCGCTACGTACGCCCCGAGCATCCGCAAGCCCTCCCGGCAGATTCCGTGGCAGTTGGTCGCCGCATTTTTCGCGGTGTCGGCTGCATGGGTTCTCGGAGGCTTGTCGGCAGGATGCGCGGCGGTCGTCCTCGCCGGAACCTTGATCTTTCGTGGGCGCCGCGCGAAGGCGGCCGAAAACCGGGACCTCTCACAGAAGATGCTGCTCTCCGGTCTGGAGGTGCTGATCGCCGAGCTGAGCGTCGGCGCGCATCCTGCAGTTGCCAGTTCTGTTGCAGGCGAGGAATGTAGCGGCGAAGTAAGTGTGGTGTTCCGGTCCGCTGGGGCCAGGGCGCGTCTCGGTGGTTCTGCCGCGGCGGCCTTCGCGGTACCGGATTCGTGCATCGAGCGTGAGTTCTCCCGCATCGGATCCGTCTGGCGGGTCGCAGACCAACACGGTCTGGCTCTGGCTGAACTACTCGGCGCGGTCCGGACGGACATGTTGGGGCGTAGACGCTTTCGTCAGCGCACCGAGGCCGGTTTAGCGGGCGCTCGGGCGACGGCTGCGGTGCTGGCTTTTCTACCGCTGCTGGGGATCGGCCTCGGCCAGTTGATGGGGGCGTCGCCTCTGCGCGTGCTGTTCGGCGGTGGGCTCGGCGGCGTGCTGCTCGTGATCGGAACTGCCTGTGTCTCAGCTGGTTTGCTCTGGACCGACCGGATAACTGCGAAGGTCACGTCTTGAGTTGGGTATCCGTGGCGATGATCGCGTTGGCGCTCGCGATCATTCCCGCTCGCCGCGGCGCTTCGGCCAGGGCGGCAGAAATTCTGTTCGCGGACACAACAACAGAAAATTCGGTTGCAGCCCCGGACAAGCCGGATCCACTCGCAGTTGCCGCAAGTCTCGACCTGCTCGGGGCCTGCCTGCGAGCGGGGCTTCCCGTCTCCGCAGCGATCACAGCGATGGCGTCGACCGCGCCGAAACCGATGGCTGACACGCTCAGTCGCGTCGCCGACCTTCTCACGCTCGGTGCTGATCCCGACGCCGCGTGGAGCGAAGCCGCTCTCGATCCCGATACCGAGGCGCTGGCCAGAATGGCTCGGCGTTCCGCCCGTTCGGGTTCGTCGCTGTCCTCGTCCATGGCCGAACTCGCCGAGCGCAGTCGAGGTGACGCCGAGGATCTGGCTGCTGCCGCGGCCGAACGTGCGGGAGTGCTGATCAGCGGTCCACTCGGACTGTGTTTCCTGCCGGCGTTCATCGCCTTGGGCATCGTCCCGGTGGTGATCGGGCTTGCCACGACTGTGCTCGGTAACGGCCTGTTGTGAGCCGGATCCGTATGAAAGCTCCTGCGGCAGAACTGCTGCCACAGGTTTTGATTGAAGGGGGAAAAATGATTTCGAAGACGTTCAGGACGATGTCGGCCAGATTTGCGCTGTTGGTAACGGAGGACGACGGTATGTCTACCGCGGAGTATGCGATCGGCACGATTGCGGCTGCCGCATTCGGTGCCGTCCTGTACACGGTTGTCACCGGCGACTCCATTGTCTCGGCGCTGACAGGCATAATCGACAAGGCGCTCAAGACAGCTGTGTGATGTTGTCCACGAGAGGTATTCGGCAAGCCGACGACGGCGCCGTGACGGTGGAGGCTGCGATTGCTCTGGCTTCGATCGTCACGGTGGTCGTGCTGTGTATCGGTGGCGTCCTCGCGGTGTCGATGCAGGTGCGGTGTGTCGACGCAGCTCGTGAGGCCGCGCGGTTGGTGGCACGTGGTGATCGTGAGTCTGCGGTCGCCACGGCCCGCCGGATCGCACCCCAAGATGCGTCGATCTCGGTGGAGATCGTTGACGGCTTTGCCGTTGCCGTTGTCAGCGCCGAGAGTACGTTGCTGCCGCTGGTCGACATTTCTTCCGAGGCGGTGGCAGCTGTGGAGTCAGGGGTGGAAGAGGGGTGAACCTACGTGACGACGAAGGTGTTGCCACTGTTCTGGCGTGCTGCGTTTTGGCAGCGATCGTGATGGTGACTGGTGGGATGCTGCATGTCGGGTCCGCGGTGGTGGCCCGGCACACTGCTCAGTCGGCCGCCGATCTTTCGGCTCTCGGCGGTGCGGGCGCCTTGGACGGAGGTGAGGCGTCTGCGTGTGCGAAGTCCGCGGCCATCGCGGAGCGTATGCGTACGGTGCTCGCGGAATGTGAGGTGCAGGGGTGGGATGTGGTGGTCGAGATACGTGCACCGGTGTTGTTGTCGGGCTTCGGGATCGGTGATGCGCGGGCTTCCGCTCGTGCGGGTCCAGTCGGCTGATCGTGTCTCAGCTGATCGTCTCGATGACGGCGGTCAGAACCTTGACCGCGCCGTCTTTGTCGAGTGGGTCGTTTCCGTTGCCGCACTTGGGTGAATAGACGCAGGACGGGCATCCGTGAGCGCACTCGCAGGAGAGTATGGCGTCGCGCGTCGCGGTGAGCCATCGTGACAGTTCGCTGTGCCCCCGGTCGGCGAACCCGGCGCCGCCGGCGTGACCGTCGTAGACGAAGACAGTCGGGAGTCCGGTGTCCGCGTGCATCGCCGTCGATACGCCGCCGATGTCTCCGCGGTCGCAGATCGCCACCAGTGGCAGCAGGCCGATCGCGGCATGTTCGGCGGCATGCAGTGATCCGGGGAACCGTTCGGGCGGCACCCCGATGGATTCGAGAAGTTCCGGCGTGACCGTGTACATCACTGCCCTGGTGGGCAAAGTGTGAGCGGGCATGTCGAGTTCGATCGAGTCGAGGACTTCACCCGAAGTCAACCGTCGTAGGTACCCGACGACTTGATGTGTCACCTCGACCTGGACGAGAGCGACGGCGATGTCGCCGTAGTTCTTGTGCTCGAGTTGTTCGGTGATCGTGATTTCGGTGGTCTCGCGGGCCGAAGTGGTCCAGTCCGGATTCTCGGTGTGCACCAATGCGAGTCCGACGTCGAGGTCCAGTTCATCGACGACATAGGTCTCGCCTTGATGAATGTGCACGGCACCGGGATGAACTGTGGCCGGAGCGCGGCCCGCATCGACAGTACCCAGCATCCGGCCGGATTCACCGTCGACAATGGCCACCTGAGTTCCGATACCGCCGCGAATGTCCAAAGAGCCGTGGGGGTTCGAATCGGCGGTGACGAACCATCCGTGCTTTCGGCGCCGGATCTTGCCTTCCTCCGACAGCCTGGTCAGAACCTCGAGAGCCCCGAAAGCGTCGACCTCGGCATCGGAAAGTGGGAGTTCCATTGCAGCGCAGAGAAGTTGTGGTCCCAGGACGTACGGATTTCCGGGATCTGTCACCGTCGCCTCGACGGGTTTGTCGAGTACCGCCGACGGATGGTGAACGAGGTAGGTGTCGAGTGGATCGTCGCGGGCGATCAACACGACGAGTGAACCCTCGCCGCGTCGCCCGGAGCGACCGGCCTGCTGCCAGAACGAGGCAACGGTCCCCGGGAAGCCTGCCACGACAACGGCGTCGAGGCCTGCGATGTCGACGCCGAGCTCCAGCGCGTTGGTGGTGGCTGCGCCCAGCAGCGTGCCGTCGGCGAGCGCAGCTTCCAGTTCGCGACGGTCCTCGGCCAGATATCCGGCGCGATACGACGCGACTCGCTCGGCGAGGTCCGGGTCCACCTCGGCGAGTAGACGTTTGGTGGCCATCGCGGTCAGTTCGGCACCGCGGCGGGAGCGGACGAAGGTGAGAGTACGGGCGCCCTCGATCATGAGGTCGGCCATGATCCGCGCTGCTTCCGCGCCCGCGGGACGTCGTACCGGGCTACCGTTTTCGCCGGTCAATGCCTCGAGTAGCGGCGGCTCCCACAGTGCGACGGTGCGTGGGCCGTGCGGCGATCCGTCTTCCGTGACCTCGGTGCAGTGTGCGCCGATGAGCCGCGAGGCCGCTGCGCCGGGATCTGCCGTGGTCGCGCTGGCCAGGATGAAGGTAGGTTCGGCGCCGTAGCGCGCTGCAATCCTGCGAAGTCGCCGGATCACGAGCGCGACGTTGGATCCGAAGACTCCCCTGTAGGAGTGGCATTCGTCGATGATCACGTATTTCAGGTTGCGGAAGAAGTGCGCCCATCGCTGATGGGTGCGGAGCAGCGAAATGTGGATCATGTCGGGGTTGGTGAAGAGCCAGCGTGAGTTCTCGCGTGCCCAGGTGCGGAGTTCCTGCGAGGTGTCGCCGTCGTACGCACTGGCGTTCGTGCTGCGAAGTTCGACGTCGAAGTCGGTGAGGGACAGCACTGCTCGCAGTTGATCCGAGCCCAGCGCTTTGGTGGGGGAGAGGTACAGGGCAGTTGCGAGCGGATCGGTCGCCATGGCCGTCAGCACCGGGAGTTGGTATGCCAGTGACTTACCCGACGCCGTACCGGTGGCCACGACCACGTGTTTTCCCTCGTGAGCAAGGTCGGCGGCCTCACTCTGGTGGATCCACGGGGACCGCACGCTGTGCTCGGCGAGCGCGCGTACGACGCTGGGGTGCACCCACTCCGGCCATTCGGTGAACTCGGCTACGCGAGCAGGCAACTGCGCGGTGAACATCAGTGGTTTTTCGCTTCCACTGACCCCGGCGACGACGCGATCGAGCAGCATCTGCCCGTAGGTGTCGCCAGGCTTCCCTCCCGGGGCGGGGATCGGGGAAGGTGCGTTCACGTGACTCTCCGGGCTCGGCGTTGGGGTGTGGCGGCAATCGGAAACTGTCGCTACCTGCAGTTTTGATGATACGCAACGGCCGGCGGTCTTGGTGGAACCGGGTGGTCGGCGCGGAAGCGGGAAGCCACGATCGTGGGCCGTTTTTCTTGTAGCGAACTTTTAACGTTTTTAGTTCCCTTTTCGACTGTTGTGCACGCGGAGAACATGGTTGACTGACAATCGGTCGCAGCTTCTGTGTTCGTAGGCTTGAGAAAGTGCACGCTCGCAGGATCGTTGTTGCGGGCGCGGTGCTCTGCCTTTCCTGAGGGGGAAATAAAGACGTACAGCGGTCGGAACCGGCCCGGTGGACTGTAAGGGCTGTTCACCGAATCCGGTGTTAGAAAGAGAAGGAAAAGCATGGCACAGGGCACTGTGAAGTGGTTCAACGCTGAAAAGGGCTTCGGCTTCATCGCTCCCGAAGACGGTTCCGCAGACGTCTTCGTTCACTACTCCGAAATTCAGGGCAACGGCTTCCGTACCCTCGAGGAGAACCAGCGTGTGGAGTTCGAGGTCGGCCAGGGCACCAAGGGTCCCCAGGCTACCGGCGTTCGCGCGGTCTGATTTTTCCGCTCACTCGCTGAGCGATTAGTTCGGACAGTATTTGTCCCCCATCGCATCCGTGCGGTGGGGGACAAATCTTTTCGGGCTGAGCCAGTCTTTCTCTGTCCGAGGTAATGCACGCAGCTGTTCGACCACGGCCGGTCGTCTATGCCGTCAGTACCTTCGTGGCTTACGTTTCACTCTGTGAGCCAACTGTCCTTTTTCTCTGCCGAGTCGATTCCACCTGCCGTGACGGACCTCGCCGGAATGCTGGCCGGACCGGGTCAGGTCGTGACCTCGGAGGACCGTGCCCGGATCTCGATCGTCGTGGATCGGGACTGGAGAGCGCAGGCCGTTGCCGAGTTGATCGCGCAGTGCGGACTCGGGGCCGAGGTGACGCGTAGTGAAGAAGGCAGCCCATTGGTCCGCACTCAGTCGACGCCCGCACTCCTTCCGCTGTCCGTGCAGTGGACCAAGGGAGCTGTGAAGGCGGTGCCGGTCGGTTGGGTACCGAACTCCCGCCAACTCCGGGTGTGGGCCGTCGCGGCCGGCAGGCTCGAAGAAGGCGGCGAGCGATTCGTGTTCGGCCTCGACCCTCATGCCAAGGAGACGCACGCACCGCTGGCTCAGGCCTTGATGCGGGTTGGTATCGCGCCGACTCAACTGGGTAACCGGACACCGGGCCCGGGGCTCCGTGTGTCGGGAAAGAAGAGACTGACAAAGCTCGTCGAATACCTCGGTGAGGCGCCGAAACACGTCGACACTTCGGTCGCCTGGCCGCACGTCTGACAGTGCTCTTGCCTCGCGTCCGACGGTGCTCATGCCGCGTGTCCGACGGTGCTCATGCCGCGTGTCCGACGGAGCCCATACTGTACTGATCTGCACGAATGTCTTGCGGGTATGTCACTCTGTAAAGAGAGACACGGGGTATAACTTGCTCCACACGTCTAGTTCTGAAGATCTGCCGACGGCAGTGAACGTCCAAAGGAAGGCTCGGGCAGCAGGTGGCTAAAGCGGACAACGGCAGCGGTCAGGGAGCGTCCGGTAACCCTCGTCGCCTCGTGATCGTCGAGTCACCGACCAAGGCGCGCAAAATCGCTCCCTACCTCGGTAAGGACTACGTCGTAGAGGCATCGGTCGGTCACATTCGCGACCTGCCGCGAGGCGCAGCAGACGTTCCGGCCAAGTACAAGGGCGAGTCATGGGCCCGTCTCGGCGTCAACGTCGATCACGACTTCGAGCCGCTCTATGTCGTGAGCCCGGAAAAGAAGGGCAAGGTCGCCGAACTCAAGTCTCTGTTGAAGGACGCCGACGAGCTCTTCCTCGCAACTGACCCCGACCGCGAGGGCGAGGCAATCGCCTGGCATCTCCTCGAGACTCTCAAGCCCAAGATTCCGGTTCGTCGAATGGTCTTCCACGAGATCACCGAGCCGGCAATCCGTGCTGCCGCCGAAGACACCCGCGAACTCGACACCGACCTCGTCGATGCTCAGGAAACCCGCCGCATCCTCGACCGTCTCTACGGTTACGAGGTCAGCCCGGTTCTCTGGAAGAAGGTCATGCCGAAGCTCTCGGCCGGCCGCGTCCAGTCGGTGGCCACTCGCGTCATCGTCCAGCGTGAACGCGAGCGCATGGCGTTCAAGTCGGCGTCGTACTGGGACATTTCCGCGACGCTCGACGCCGGTGCAGAGGCCAGCCCGCGTAGTTTCGGTGCTCGCCTGGTCTCCGTCGACGGTTCGCGTGTCGCCTCCGGCCGTGATTTCGGAGCTGACGGAAAGCTCAAGGGCAGCGCAGTCACCGTGCTCGACGAGGCGTACGCGCGTCGTCTCGCGGAAGCGTTGCAGGGCGTCGACCTCACGGTTTCCTCCGCCGAGGACAAGCCATACACGCGCAAGCCTTACCCGCCGTTCATGACGTCGACTCTCCAGCAGGAAGCCGGACGCAAACTTCGTTTCACGTCCGAGCGCGCCATGCGTATCGCGCAGCGTCTGTACGAAAACGGCTACATCACCTACATGCGTACCGACTCGACGACGCTCTCGGAGTCGGCGATCGCAGCCGCTCGTGCGCAGGCCACCGAGTTGTACGGTCCGGAATACGTGCATCCGACGCCGCGTCAGTACACCCGCAAGGTCAAGAACGCGCAGGAAGCGCACGAGGCGATCCGCCCCGCCGGCGACGTGTTCCAGACCCCGGGTCAGCTGCACTCCAAGCTCGATTCCGACGAGTTCAAGCTGTACGAACTGATCTGGCAGCGGACCGTCGCTTCACAGATGGCCGACGCCCGCGGTACGACGCTGACGCTCCGCATCTCCGGCACGGCAGGCACCGGCGAGGACTGCACGTTCTCCGCTTCGGGTCGCACCATCGTGTTCGCCGGCTTCCTCAAGGCTTACGTCGAAAGTGTCGACGAAGAAGCCGGCGGTCAGTCCGACGACGCCGAATCCAGGCTTCCGGTACTGGTCAAGGGCCAGGAAGTCACGGCCACCAAGCTCGATCCGGACGGGCACAGCACCAACCCGCCCGCTCGCTACACAGAAGCCAGCCTGATCAAGACGCTCGAAGAACTCGGCATCGGTCGTCCTTCGACCTACTCGTCGATCATCAAGACCATCCTCGATCGCGGATACGTCTACAAACGTGGCAGCGCGCTGGTTCCGTCCTGGGTGGCGTTTGCCGTCATCGGACTGCTCGAGGTGCACTTCGGCCGGCTGGTCGACTTCGACTTCACGGCAGGAATGGAAGACGATCTCGACGCGATCGCCGGCGGCCGTGAGCAGCGTGGCAACTGGCTGAGCAGCTTCTACTTCGGCGGCGAGACAGGCGCAGAGGGTTCGGTCGCCCGCGAGGGCGGGCTGAAGAAGATGGTCGGTGTCAACCTCGAGGAGATCGACGCTCGCGAGGTCAACTCCATCCGTCTCTTCGACGACGCCGAGGGCCGCGAGGTTCACGTCCGCGTCGGCCGGTTCGGCCCGTATCTCGAGCGCATGGTTCAGAACCCGGACGATCCCGAAGGCGATCTGATCTCGCAGCGGGCAAATCTTCCCGACGACCTGCCGCCGGACGAGCTCACTCCCGAGTACGCCGAGAAGCTGTTCTCGACGCCTCAAGAGGGCCGCAAGCTGGGCGTCGACCCACTGACGGGCCACGAGATCGTCGCGAAGGAAGGCCGCTTCGGTCCCTACGTGACCGAGATCCTGCCCGAACCGCCGGCCGAGCCGGAACCGGACATCGTTCCCGTCTCCGCTCCCGAGCCGGAAGAAATCAGTTCGGGCAGTACCAAGACTGCGGTGAAGAAGGCCGCAGCCAAGAAGGCGCCCGCGAAGAAGGCTGCCAAGAAGGTCGCGGGCCCCAAGCCGCGGACGGGATCGCTGCTCAAGTCCATGGATTTGGCGACGATCACCTTGGAAGATGCGCTTCGTCTGCTGTCGCTTCCGCGCGTCGTGGGTGTCGACCCCGAATCCAAGGAAGAGATCACCGCGCAGAACGGCCGTTACGGTCCGTACCTGAAGAAGGGCACGGATTCACGCTCGCTCGCCAACGAAGAGCAGATGTTCACCGTCACGCTCGACGAGGCCCTCAAGATCTACGCCGAGCCGAAGCGTCGTGGGCGTCAGGCGTCGGCAACGCCTCCGTTGCGTGAGTTGGGCGTCGATCCGGTCAGCGAGAAGCCGATGGTGATCAAGGACGGCCGTTTCGGTCCGTACGTCACCGACGGCGAGACCAACGCCAGCCTCCGCAAGGACGACGACGTCGAATCCATTTCCGATGCTCGTGCGTCGGAGTTGCTGGCTGATCGTCGTGCGCGCGGCCCGGTCAAGAAGAAGGCTGCTGCCAAGAAGGCTCCGGCAAAGAAGGCCGCTGCCAAGAAAACAGCCGCAAAAAAGGCCCCGGCCAAGAAGGCTGCCGCCAAGAAGGCTCCCGCGAAGAAGGACTCGTAAGGCTTCGTCGGTGCCGACGGTTAGGGTTTTTGCATGAGTACTGAAGTGGCCGAACGAGGTGTGTTCGGTCGGCTGGTGGGTCAGCACGACGTCGAGCAGAGCCTGCGTGATGCTGCACTGTCGGCTCGTGGCGATTCCAGCGGCTCGGAGATGACCCACGCGTGGCTCTTCACCGGGCCACCCGGCTCTGGTCGTTCGGTTGCTGCTCTCTGCTTCGCCGCAGCCCTGCAATGCACCTCCGACGGTGCACCAGGGTGCGGTGAGTGTCATGCGTGTACGACGACGATGGGTGGAACCCACGGTGACGTACGACGGATCATCCCCGACGGCCTGAGCATCAGCGTCAAAGGCATGCGCGAGATAGTCAACATCGCTTCGCGTCGGCCGACGACGGGGCGGTGGCAGGTCATCGTGGTCGAGGATGCCGATCGTTTGACCGAAGGCGCAGCCAACGCCCTGCTGAAGGTTGTCGAGGAGCCACCGGACCGCACGGTCATCCTGCTCTGCGCGCCGACGACCGATCCGGAAGACATGTCTGTCACCCTCCGTTCGCGGTGTAGGCACATGCCGTTGGTGACGCCGTCCGTCGAATCGATCGCTCAGGTACTGATCGACCGCGACGGGCTGGATCCGGAGCGGGCGAGAATCGCCGCATCGATCAGCGGTGGACATGTCGGTCGGGCGCGGCGCCTCGCCACCGACGAGAGCGCGCGGGACGAGCGTCAGCGTTCGCTTCGGCTGGCCGCAGACGCGATCGGTGCTTCGACGGCGTACAAGGCCGCAGAGAACTTGGTGAAGTCGATCGAGGCTGACACCAAGGCGTTCTACGCCGAACTCAAGGAACAGGAACTCGAGGAGCTCAAGGTCTCCTTGGGTGGCGGTGGAACCGGCAAGGGAACAGCCGGGACTCTGCGCGGATCGGCTGGTCTGATCAAGGACCTCGAAGCACGCCAGAAATCGCGCGACACCCGGGCCCGCCGCGATCTTCTCGACCGGACGCTGATCGACCTGGCCGGCATGTACCGGGACGCGCTTTCCTATTCGCTGGGGTCGACGTCGACGGCGACCCATCCCGACATGGCTCGGCAGGCCGCCGAGTTGGCTGCACGAACGTCCCCGGAGGGGTTGCTCAAGTGCATCGAAGCGGTGCTCGAATGCCGCGAGGCCGTCGACTTCAACGTCAAGTTGCAGTGGGCGCTCGATGCGATGGTTGCCTCCATCGGAGCCGCTTTCCGACCCCCGTTTTCGCGATCCGGGGGTTGACCAGATAGACTCGCCACCGCCGAAAGGCACGCTGCCTTAGCTCAGTCGGTAGAGCATTTCACTCGTAATGAAAAGGTCGAGAGTTCGATTCTCTCAGGCAGCTCAGCCAAGAGCCCCACACCCGGAAATCCGGATGTGGGGCTCTTGTCGTTAGTTCCCAATTCTTGCGTATGTGCGGTTTATCCTGAGTTCGGCGAACACGTGCCTGAACAGGAGAGACCTCGATGTCGGATCAGAACTGGGGACCAGGCCAACCATCGCAGAATCAGCCGCCGTACGGGCAGATGCCGCCGCAGGGTTATCAGCCGCCGACGCCCGCCTATCCGTACGCAAGCTGGATCTCTCGGGTGTTTGCGTCAATCCTCGACGGCTTTGTCGTTCCGCTCCCCGGCGTCATCCTCGCGGGCATCGGAGCAGTGATCGCGTTCTCCGGATCCGAAGTGACCACATACGACGACGGCAGCGTGAGCGCTGAAGGCGGTAATCCGGTCGGGGTGATCGTCATGGTCGTCGGCATACTGGCGATCTTCTTGATCGAGGTGTGGAATCTCGTCTTCAGGCAAGGGAACACCGGACAGACGCTCGGCAAGATGTGGCTGGGAATTTCGGTGATTCGGGAGTCCGACGGTGTGCCTCTCGGCCCGGTGATGGCGCTGCTTCGTTGGATCATGATGGCGATCCTGGGTGGCGCCTGCTTCCTCAACTATCTCTGGCCGCTCTGGGACTCGAAGCACCAGTGCTGGCACGACATGGTGGTCCGGTCGGTAGTCGTTCGCGCGCGCTAGTCGCTGCCGAGGTCTCCTACAGTGGGTGTCATGGAGTTGGAAGTGGTCGCAAGTCGACGACGCGCGCTGGCCGCACCCGTCGGTGTTGCTGCAGTGGCGGTGACGGCCGCCGCGGTACTCCACTTCCGTGATCCCCACAGTGCGGGTAGTTACGGCGTTTGTCCGATGTACGCGTTGACGGGATTGTGGTGCCCGGCGTGTGGTGGCCTTCGTGCGGTCAATGACCTGACTAATCTGGATGTTGGCGCCGCAGTGTCCAGCAATGTCTTGATCGTGCCGTTTGTCGCGGTGTTGGTGATCGCGTGGATCGGTTGGACAGTGCGCCGTTGGAAGGGCACGCGGGATCGCATGATCGTGCTTCGGCCGACTGTGACGATCGTGGTGCTCGGAGTTCTCGTTGCATTTACGGTTGTTCGAAACACCCCGTGGGGGAGCTGGCTCGCGCCGGCGTGACGGTAAGAGGTCGACATGGCACTGCAGGTTTTTTCGCTCATCGTTCTGCTCGGCGCGCTGATCATCCTGATTCCGACGGCACGACGTGTCTTCGGCAAGAAGGACGACGAGTAGGCCTCGACAACTGGGCCGGAGCGGCACATGCTGGCGGTATGGCTGATTCGTTGAAAGCGCGCGTCAAGGAAAAGCTACTGAGGCAACTCGCCGAGGACGGTCGGCACCCGATTCAGGAAGCTGAGGGTGACGATCCCCGGCTGGTGTCGATCAACGACGATCTCGAAGCGTTGGAACAGGCCGAGGAAGGCGATCCGATCGTCGAAGAACTGGCCGAGAGGTACTGGGTTCCGTGAAGTTAACCGACCGCAGTGCTCTGACCTGGCGATTTGGTGTTGTGTTGATCTTCGCGTAACTTTGTCCAGGTCAGAGCGACACGGACACCGACTCCCACCTGCGAGGGTGAGTGACACGAGGTTGTACGAAGTGCCTGGCGAACACAATCCAGTTTTTCTTCACGGGGTTCCGGTTTGCGCCGGTGACCTGGTTGGGATAGGCTGGAAAAGTTGCCCCGGAGCGGCGGCCATAGGGTCGTGGTGATGGTGTGTGCGTGTTCTTTGAGAACTCAACAGTGTGTCGATGAATGTCAGTGCCAAAATTTTTTTGGTACTTCACATCCGCGAATGATCAACCGCCTCTTGGGGTTTGGTTGGTTTGTGTGTGGTGTGAGTATTTTTCGTCGGTGATTGTTCATTCTTCCGTCTGAATGGTTGCCGACACATTTTTTGCTAGTTGAGTTTTTTTGCTAGTGATTTGACTCTTTTTGTCTATGACTGATTAGCAGTTTCGGCTGTGAAATCTAGAGTCTTCAACGGAGAGTTTGATCCTGGCTCAGGACGAACGCTGGCGGCGTGCTTAACACATGCAAGTCGAGCGGTAAGGCCTTTCGGGGTACACGAGCGGCGAACGGGTGAGTAACACGTGGGTGATCTGCCCTGCACTTCGGGATAAGCCTGGGAAACTGGGTCTAATACCGGATATGACCTCAGGTTGCATGACTTGGGGTGGAAAGATTTATCGGTGCAGGATGGGCCCGCGGCCTATCAGCTTGTTGGTGGGGTAATGGCCTACCAAGGCGAC
>NZ_JAWLSE010000069.1:0-631 GCF_033142365.1 Rhodococcus sp. IEGM 1241 | reverse complement strand
TGATCGGGCGATACGAGCGGCGTCGAGATCGTCGGTCTTACCGACTCCTCTGCGATCCGCCGACCCCATCACGGAGGGTTCGGCTACCGGGAATCCCGCCGCGAGAACGCGGTCGGAGAGTCCGGCGCCGTAGGAGCCGATGCCTTCGATGACAACGAGGGCGGCTTGTTGACCTACTCTGTGTGCAATCCACGTGCGGGCCCGATCAAGACCCGCCGGGCTTGCTGGAAAACTTGCTTTGTCCTGCACCGCACCAGTTGCGGCGGCCACGACGCACAGCGCGTGGGCGGCGGCGTGAGTATCGACCCCGATGACGATTTCGTAGTTATCTGCGACGATAGGCATAGCGACGGATGTCCTTTCCGATGGGCGACGTCGTTGTCGGCGTCGGCCCGGAAAGAGCACTTCGAGGCAGGCCTGTAACGGGCCACGACCTCGCGGCAACGAGGTCGGGCAGGCTTCTAATCAAGCCACCGAAGCAAGACCGGACCGGCGTCGCCACCACAACAGAGTGGACAAACCCCGGCCAGTGCACCACGAAGGAGCAAAGCGATTCATGAGTCACACGGCGTTGTAGCGACGACACCTATCCTGTCAGCCGGCCCCGGGCCGGCCACTACAAACACTTACA
>NZ_JAWLSE010000068.1:0-633 GCF_033142365.1 Rhodococcus sp. IEGM 1241 | reverse complement strand
TGTCGACGGCCATCGTAAGCTCCCCACTGGCGGCCATTTATGGCGCATTTTGTGGCCATGGTTTCTCCCCGCGTACGGCCAGATAGTTCCCCACCTGCTGTGAGTCAGATTCGGTCCCGGCAACGCTGGGTGGATGAAATCGAGCAGGGAGATCATGGAAATTTTGGAGGCGTACGACCTCACGGGTAGTTATCGGGCGGCGGCGGAGCTGGCTGGGTGTGATCACCACACGGTGGCCCGGTATGTGCAGATGCGCGCTGCGGGGCAGCCGCCGGACCGCCGGCGGCATCGAGCGCGGGCGATCGACGACTTTCTGCCGAAGATCGAGGAGTTGGTGGTCCGCTCGCAGGGCAAGGTCCGCGCGGATGTCATCCACGAACGGATCGTCGCGCTGGGGTTCACCGGCGGTGAGCGGACCACGCGCCGGACGGTCGCGGAGGCGAAGGCCCAGTTTCGGGCTGGTCGGCGGCGAGTGTATCGGCCGTGGGTAACCGAACCTGGGCTGTGGTTACAGTACGACTTCGGTGACGGGCCAACGATTTCCGGCCGGAAGACGACGTTGTTCTGCGCATGGTTGGCGTGGTCGCGATTTCGGGTGGTGATCCCGATCTGGGACAAGACATTGCCGACGGT
>NZ_JAWLSE010000067.1:0-687 GCF_033142365.1 Rhodococcus sp. IEGM 1241 | reverse complement strand
CTGCACACCCGACAAATACAACTCACCCGCAACACCCACCGGCACCGGACGCAACCGCGAATCCAACACCAACACCGACGAATTCCACACCGGAGCACCCATCGGCACCACCACACCCACACCATCGAGCGGACCCGCCGCCGTCGCATGCACCGTGAACTCCGTCGGACCATACAAATTATGAACCTCAACCGACGGCAACACCGACAACACCCGACCCACCACCGACGCCGGCAACGCCTCACCCGCCGCGAAAATCACCCGCAACGAACCCAACCCAGCACCACCGAGACGCGAAATCGTCGCCTCCGACGTGTCGACAACCTGATCGACGAACACCTCCAACATCGACGGCACAAACGAAACCATCGACACCGACTCCGCCGCCACCACCGACGCCAAATACCCCGGATCCCGATGACCGTCATGAGTAGCCACCACCAACCGAGCACCCACCGCCAACGGAACAAACAACTCCCACACCGACACATCGAACGTCACCGGAGTCTTGAACAACACCACATCAGAACCCGACACCGCATAACGCTCCGCCAACCACGACACCTGATTGACCACACTGCGATGACTGACCGCCACACCCTTCGGCCGACCCGTCGACCCCGACGTGAAAATCACATACGCAGCATTCGAACCACGCAGCGGCGCAACCCGATCCACATCCAACAC
>NZ_JAWLSE010000066.1:0-704 GCF_033142365.1 Rhodococcus sp. IEGM 1241 | reverse complement strand
CCGGAACCGTCACCGGACACGCCGGTATCCGAGGTCGCCTGACACACCTTAATCCACAGAATTTGACGATTCCTCTCCGCAATCCGGGCCGCTTGAAATCGGAATCATCCTTCGCTCACCTCTGCGGAGTAGCACCGATTCCCGCTTCATCAGGAAAGACCACTCGTCACCGACTGCATCGTGGCGGCGACCGACGCGCCAACCAAGCACTTCACACCGGCGCCATCGTCCGCCTCCGATACAGCGACAACGCCCGCTCCTACGTGCAACGTCGCACGTCAGAGGGAAAATCGATGCCCGAAATTATCCGCTGCCAGAAGCGCTACCTCGCCCGAGAAGTCTCCACCGCACTCCGACGTGACTGCCGCGCACTGACCCCTTGACGTCTATAGGAGCGTCCTTTGCGACCTCCCGCAGGGCGTCCTTCTCCAGTTCGGCGTCGGCGAGGAGTCGTTTGAGTTTGCCCTGCTGCCCCCGCAATTCCTTGAGTTCTTGCGCTGCGTCGGTATCCATGCCGCCGTACTGTTTACGCCAGTACGGCGCTGCCGACACCCCTCGGGTTCGCCGGCGATCTCTTCCTGGGTTTCCCCGCCGCGGTGAGCTCGTCTGCTCGGCGCAACTTGCGCGCGATGTCCTCTGCGGAGTTCCTCTTCCGTCCAGCCATGTTCCTCATCGTCCTATCCGCCCACGTCACGGGCAACAAG
>NZ_JAWLSE010000065.1:0-763 GCF_033142365.1 Rhodococcus sp. IEGM 1241 | reverse complement strand
GTCAGCCGCGAAGCCAACAGATTATTGCGCGTATCGCACCCGTCATGCCCGAACTCCACATCGACATCATCAGACCAAGCTTGACCGAATTGATCTCTGCTGTAACCAGTTTTCGGAGCACGCCCCTTCACCGGAAGGGTCTCCAACAGCGCGACGGAGGAAGCCACATCAACATCGTGCTGACCGACAGAGCTCTCCACAGACAACGATCCTGCTGGGATCACATCCGCCAACGTCGTACTGCAACCGGAAATCGACAATCCAACAAGGGCAGTGACGGCAACCAGGAGGGAACGGGAACGCACCAAGCGATTATGCAACGTGAAACTCCTAAATCATATGCAGTGCAGAGGATCTACACTCTTATCAACAAAACTCATGAGGATGATGTCGGGAAAACCCGACATCAGACCAGTCGTGCTACACATCCACCGAACCCAATCAACCGGCCACATGCGTGATTGAACATGCCATCGTCCCTATCCGTGCGGTCGAATCGGTCGACCGTCACACGACCTGACCATCGTCACTCACATAACTCACACCGTCGACATCGAACGATGGAGCCCCTACCAGCGAGGTTTTGAGATATGTCAAAACTGCGTGCAGATAATGCGCGAATCGCAACCATCGTGGCCGCCTGGTCCGTCGTAGTCGTCGGTCCACGCAGGCCCGAAACTGCAGGATTCTCTGAACAAGAATTCAAGCTTGGTAATCATGTGGAAGTCCTTCCCGAGATCGATCCGAATCCAGGCATTCCGAG
>NZ_JAWLSE010000064.1:0-779 GCF_033142365.1 Rhodococcus sp. IEGM 1241 | reverse complement strand
GCAGGGCAGTTCTATGTCCAGTCGATGTGGACGGATTCGATGGAATCGAAGTGAAATCCGAAAGTGTCGCCGTACTGGTCGAATCCCTTGTTTTCAGGGTAATCCATCGTGGCGTGACGTTCGAGGATGGCAACCACCCGGGCATGATCGTCGTTGGCCAAAGCCATGGCGAGTTCTCGTGTTTCGTCGAGACTGAAGGGGCTGTCGGAGTTCGCGAAATCGAGGGTACGCACTCGATAGTCGTAACCTTCTTCGGAACCGTTGCGGACGGACACTCCCCCGCGGACTCGGATGGTGGCCTTTTTGGGTTGCCCGTCGGGTCGTAGGACGCCGGCGCGGTCCATGATGTCGCGAGCTTTGACGTTTTTGAGTTTCTTTTTCGCGTCAGCGCGCAGTTCGTTCGTTTCGCCGGAACGGTAGCGAGAGACCGCTGATCGTGAACGGCCGATTTTCTTTGCGACAGCGTCGATTCCACCGAGGCGTTCGATGGCGGCTCGCCGTTGTGCACGTTCGGTGACGTCGGGGTGCGGGATTCGTCCTTGCTGCGCCCAGCGGCGCAGTGTTCGGTCAGAGGGTGGCTTTCTCCCGGCGTCGACAGCTGCTTGCCGTAGGCCTTCTTTGCCGATTTCGGTACGGATCTGGCGTACGGAGACTTTGCTGGTGAGTCCGGCCAATCCCCCGCTTTTGACTGATTTCGATTTTTCGATACCGCTTGTTGCTGCTGTCGAGACGGATACGTTGAGTCCGTCCAAGCCGACGGTCTTCTGTGCGGGTTTGGT
>NZ_JAWLSE010000063.1:0-951 GCF_033142365.1 Rhodococcus sp. IEGM 1241 | reverse complement strand
CTCCGAAGAATCCACCTCCGTCCGCAACACCAACGTATTGACGAACATCCCGATCAAATCATCGAGAACCTGCTCACCACGACCCGCCACCGGAGTACCGATCGCAATATCGGACGTCCCCGACAACCGCGACAACAACACCGCCAACGCCGCATGCACCACCATGAACAACGACGAATTCGACTCACGAGCAACATCATTCAAACCAGCATGCACATCCGCACCCACCACGAACGAATGACTCGCCCCACGATTGGACGCCACCACAGGCCGCGGACGATCCGCCGGCAAATCCAACTGATCCGGCAACCCCGCCAACGCCGACTCCCAGAACCCGACCTGACGCGAAATCAACGACGACGGATCATCTTCCGAACCAAGAGTCTCCCGCTGCCACAACGCGTAATCCGCATACTGCACCTCGAGCGGCGCCCACCCCGGAACCTCACCCCGAGAACGAGCCTCGTACGCCACCATCACATCACGCGTCAACGGCCCCATCGACACACCATCACCACTGATGTGATGAACCACCAACGCCAACACGAACTCCGACTCCGACACCGCGAACAACCGCGCCCGAACCGGAACCTCCACCGCCACATCGAAACCGGCCGACAAGAACTCCGTCACCGCACCAACGACATCGGACTCCGACACCACCACCGGCGACACATCCAACCGCACCCGATCAGCAGACAACACCTCCTGGAACCCGACACCGTCGACCTCCGGATACACCGTCCGCAAAATCTCATGCCGCGCAACAACATCCGACACAGCAGCCTGCAGAGCCGCCGCATCCAACAACCCCGACAACCGAATCGCCACCGGAATATTGTTCGCCGACGACAACGTATCGAAACGGTTCAAGAACCACATCCGCTGCTGCGCCAACGACAACGGCACCCGCTCCGGACGCACCCGAGCAGTCAACGCCGCCCGAGCACC
>NZ_JAWLSE010000062.1:0-1112 GCF_033142365.1 Rhodococcus sp. IEGM 1241 | reverse complement strand
TGTTGTGGGTATGGACGTTGCTGACGCGGGATTGAAGTAGACGGGCTGGTCCTCGGCGTAAGAATGGGAGTTGCGACACAACCGTTCTCGACCAAAAAGGACCAGCCCTGTGACACACCGTAATGCTCCGCTAACCGTGGAGGGAAGACGACGCCTGATCGAGCGGTGTCAGAGCCGTCCGATCGCCCATGTCGCCGCCGAGATGGGCATCTCCCGTCAATGCGCCTCCACATGGGTCAACCGGTATCGCAAGTATGGCGACCTGGGAATACAGGACCGATCCAGCACGCCACACCATCACCCGACTGCCACAGCAGCAGCGGTGGTGGCCGAGATCGAATCCATGCGCCGGACCCGGAAATGGTCGGCCTCGCGAATCGAGTTCGAACTCCGTATGGATGGAACGGTGATTGCGCGTCGAACAGTCACGAAAATCCTGCGAAACCTAGGCCTGCACCGGCGCCGATTCATCGACCCGAACGGCGAGAACAACCGCAAACCGCAGGTCATCGCAGCGAAACGACCTGGCCAGATGGTGCATGTCGACATCAAGAAAGTCGGAAAAATCCCCGACGGCGGTGGTTGGCGTGCTCACGGTCGCGGGTCCGAGCGGGCCAAACGATCCCGGCGCCGGAAATCGAAGAACAAGCAGGCCCGCACCGGTTACACCTATCTGCACTCCGCGATCGACGGGAACACCCGCCTGGCGTACACCGAAGCCCGAGACAACGAAACCGCCGCAACAGCCATCGATTTCATGAACAACGCCCGCGTCTTCTTCGCCGCCCACGGCATCAACCGGATCGAGCGCGTGATCACCGACAACGGATCATGCTACCGGGCAGCAGATTTCACCGCTTCACTCCGCGAAGCTCGGCACTACCGCATCAAGCCCTACACACCGAAACACAACGGGAAAGTCGAACGCTACAACCGCATCCTCGCCGAAGAACTGCTCTACTCCCGCGAATACACCAGCGAGCAGCAAAGGCGCACCGCGGTCGAAGTCTGGAATGTTCACTACAATTATCACCGACCGCATTCAGCACGCGGAGGACGACCGCCTGCCGCTTACCGCCGGCACCGCGTAACTAACGTCCGTGCCTCATACA
>NZ_JAWLSE010000061.1:0-1132 GCF_033142365.1 Rhodococcus sp. IEGM 1241 | reverse complement strand
GTGTTGGATGTGGATCGGGTTGCGCCGCTGCGTGGTTCGAATGCTGCGTATGTGATTTTCACGTCGGGGTCGACGGGGAAGCCGAAGGGTGTGGCGGTTTCGCATGAGGCGATCGTCAATCAGATGGCGTGGATGCAGGGTCAGTATGTTCTGACTGGGTCGGATGTGTATTTGCAGAAGACTGCGACGACGTTCGATGTGTCGTTGTGGGGGTTCTTCTTGCCGTTGGCGGTGGGTGCTCGGTTGGTGGTGGCCACGCATGACGGTCATCGGGATCCGGGGTATTTGGCGTCGGTGATCGCTGATCAGGGTGTGACGGTGACGGACTTCGTGCCGACGATGTTGTCGGTGTTCGCGGGTGCTGTGTCTGCGGAGTTGTTGGGTTCGTTGCGTGATGTGTTCGTCATCGGTGAGGCGTTGCCGGCGCAGGCGGTGCGTGATTTCGGTGTGGTGTCGGGTGCGCGGGTTCACAACTTGTATGGTCCGACCGAGGCTGCGGTGTCGATCACGTTCGCGGATGTGACGGGCGCCGTCGATGGTGGTGTGGTCTCTATTGGTGTGCCGCAGTGGAATTCGCAGGTTTTCGTGTTGGATTCGCGGTTGCGTCCGGTGCCGGTGGGTGTTGCGGGTGAGTTGTATTTGTCGGGTGTGCAGTTGGCTCGTGGGTATGTTTCTCGTCCGGATTTGTCGGCGGATCGGTTCGTGGCGAATCCGTTCGGTGGGGTGGGTTCGCGGATGTATCGCACGGGGGACTTGGTGCGGTGGGGTGTGTCGGGTGAGCTCGAGTACATCGGTCGTACCGATTTTCAGGTGAAGTTCCGTGGTCAGCGGATCGAGTTGGGGGAGATCGAGTCGGCGTTGGTGGCTGATGTGTCGGTGTCTGTGTCGTCGGTGGCTGTGGTGTCGACGGTGACCGGTGATCAGTTGGTGGGGTATGTGGTGCCGGCGTCGGGTGCGGTGGTTGATACTGCGGCACTGGTGGATTCGTTGGGTGCGGTGTTGCCGTCGTATATGGTGCCGTCGCAGATCATGGTGTTGGATGCGTTTCCGCTCAATGCTTCGGGGAAGTTGGATCGGAAGTTGTTGCCGGAGCCGGTGTTCGAGGCCGCGGTGTTCAGGGCTCCGGTGACGG
>NZ_JAWLSE010000060.1:0-1171 GCF_033142365.1 Rhodococcus sp. IEGM 1241 | reverse complement strand
GTGGTGTCGAACTAGAAACAGGTCGCCACACAGCTGCCGATCCGAGGGGTTCCCTACAGATCGGGACCGTCGAGTGATCGTCGGTCTGGCAGGTGTGGCGACCTGCTTCTCGTCGCATCGTGAAGGTTACTTGGCGGGGCAGACAATTTCGGCACCGCGTGTGTTCATTCACCAGTCGTGCAGATCTTCCAATGAACCGATCCGATGTAGGGGGACAACGAGGACTCTCTTCGTCGTGCGCCTGCATTCGAAGGTCTCATCCATTATTGAAGACACCAGAAGAATGGGGCGATTGGTCTCTGTGTCCAGGGCATTCGCGTCGTAGAGCTCGTCGTGGGCGCTTAAGAAGTTGTCGATCACTCTTAGTTCCCCCGCGTTGTGGGGATGAACGGTGATGTTGATCCATCCGGGCTGACTTGTGGAAATCAAGCTGGACGAGTCTCCCGACTGGGTGATGTATCGATAGTTCATCGCCTGTTCGAAGAGGGAGTTGGCGAATCTGGCTTTCCTTTTGATGCGCGTGGCGATGGTCTCGGGATCTGTACCCGCCGTAACTTCTTCGGTGGCCTGTCGGAATATCTCGGTGAGGTCTGGTAGATGCTTGATCTCGGAGAAGGTCAAGTAGATGGGTAGCCCAGGTAGGGGTTCTGTGAGGTGTACTCGCGTGTCGGTCAAGCGCAGATCCTCCAATGATGTCCTGGCAGTCAGTCTTTCAAGTAGAGACGGCTGGCTTCGTCAAGGACGCGCCTGTAGGCGGCGTCGGTTGCCTTGAGCGCGGTGTCAACGAGGTCGAGCTCGCGGAGTACGGCTTCGTAAGTTTCGGGCCCTGTGGTGGCGTCGCCGAGGGTGTCCGCTTCGAGGGTTTCAGGGTCGTACAGCTTGTAATCGGCGGCGCTGGCGGCGACTCGGTGAAGCAGATCGTTGATTACTCCGAGTTGGCCGTGCAGTTGCAGATAGAGGTCGCTGGGTGCAATGCGGTCAGGCATGAAGTCTCCCTAGTGTTCTCTGTTTTCGGTGTTCAGGGGAAGGCGGATATCGGCGTCAGTGTGTGGCGGACAGGTGGATGGTGAGCACGTCATCGATGCGGGTTGTGAGGTCGACGTTTTCGTGCAGGATCGCTGATGCGTTGACGGCTCCGAGGGTGCCGGCGCACAGGTTCCATGCGAGTCGG
>NZ_JAWLSE010000005.1:553994-623514 GCF_033142365.1 Rhodococcus sp. IEGM 1241 | reverse complement strand
AACCCGGAAGCTAAGCCCTTCAGCGCCGATGGTACTGCACTCGACAGGGTGTGGGAGAGTAGGACACCGCCGAACACCCGTTAACCGAAAGGGGACCCAACATATTGGGTCCCCTTTCGTGCGTTGTATGAGAGGAATGACTGTGTCGGAGAATGGCGACGAGCGTCGGTCCTTCCGTGGGGGAGGAGCGCCTCGATCAGGTGGCCCCCGTCGTGACAACGACGGGCGTGGATCACGCGGCGCTGCAGGCGGAGACCGCCGCGGTGGTGCCGGAGACAACAACCGTGGCGGTGCTGGAAACAGTAACCGTGGCGGCGGATTCAACGGCGGACAGCGTCGCGGCGGCGAGGGTGGGTTCACCCCTCGTGGACGCGACGGCGACCGCAACCGTCAGCAAGCACGACCTGACGAACCGGATTTGCCCGACAACGTAGAGCCCACCGAGTTGGACCCGGCCGTGCGTCGAGATCTGCTCAGCCTCGACAAGGACAACGCCAACACAGTTGCGCGTCACCTCGTCATGGCAGGCAAGCTTGTCGACGAAGACCCGGAACTTGCACTGCTCCACGCGCGCGCTGCTCGTCAGCGCGCCGGCCGAATTGCGGTCGTTCGTGAAGCTGCTGGAATCACCGCGTACCACGCCGGTGAATGGGCTGAAGCTCTCTCCGAGCTTCGCGCTGCCCGTCGAATGGCTGGTGGACCGGGTCTGATCGCTGTCATGGCCGACTGCGAACGCGGTTTGGGTCGACCCGAACGCGCAATCGAGCTCGGTCGTAGCGACGAGGCTGCCCTGCTTTCCGGCGACGAGGCTTCTGAGTTGAGGATCGTGGTCGCCGGCGCCCGCATGGATCTCGGTCAGTTCGATCAGGCAGTTGTCACACTGCAGACCAAGGATCTTGACGCAGCGCGTACCGGTGAAGCGGCGGCTCGGCTTTTCTATGCGTACGCTGATGCCCTCGTTGCAGCAGGTCGTGTCGAAGACGGATTGAAGTGGTTCCTCAATGCTGCAGCTGCAGACCTCGAGGGTGACACGGATGCTGAAGAACGGGTGGCCGAGTTGACCGGAGAAGATCAGTGACCGTGCTTCGTACTCAGTACGACGTACTTTTGCTCGATCTCGACGGCACGCTGTACGCCGGAGCTCATGCGATTCCCGGCACCCAGGCTGCGTTGGGTCAGGGTACGCAGGCTCTGTACTACGTGACCAACAATGCGAGTCGCTCGCCTTCGGCAGTGTCCGCACATCTGACCGAACTCGGTTTCGATTCCGAAGACGATCGCGTGGTCACCAGTTCTCAGACGGCGGTGCGCCTGTTGGCTGAGCGTCTCGAACCCGGTGCCGCCGTACTCGTCGTCGGTACCGATGCATTGGCCGACGAGGTGACACGCGTCGGGTTGTTTCCGGTGCGCGAATTCGCGGATTCCCCGGTTGCAGTCGTCCAAGGACATTCGACGGAGACCAACTGGTCGATCCTCGCCGAGGCATGCTTGGCGATCAGGGCCGGGGCGCTGTGGGTGGCTGCAAACCTGGACACCACACTGCCGTCGGAACGAGGTTTGGTGCTCGGCAACGGCTCGATGGTGGCGGCTCTGCGCGCCGCCACGAGGCAGGAACCCTTGGTGGCAGGCAAGCCTGCTGCTCCGCTGATGGAGGATGCGCTTGCACGCAGTGGGTGCTCGCGTCCACTGGTCGTCGGTGATCGCTTGGACACTGATATCGAAGGCGCACATGCTGTTTCGATCGACTCACTGTTGGTACTGACCGGTGTGAGCACGCCGGGCGACGTACTGCGGGCTCCGATTGAGCAGCGCCCCACCTACATTGCAGCAACTCTGGATTCGCTCAATCAGCCGGCTGTCGAATCGCTGGTCGGTGCGGACTCCAAGTGGTCTGTCTCCGTGAACGGGTCGGCGCTGGTTGTCGACGGCCCGGTTGTCGGGGACGAAATGTCACTTCTACGTGCGGTTGCGCCTGTCGCATGGGCTAATCCGTCGTTCCAGACGCTGGAAGCGTCGGATGCCGGCGTGGCGGATCTGTTTGCTTCCTGGCTGGCCTGATTTCTCGCATATGTGTTCGACTCGCGGGGGTGCGGGTGTATGCGCAACGGAGAGTCATGCACTAACGTTGTGCCCGATGAGCACGCCGACACCGCACCCCGGAAACTCGAGCAACGGATCACCGCTGCCCGGGTCACGCCCTACCGTCGATCCGGAACGAATACGTTCTGACGTCGACGGTTTGCTGGCACGCCTCGGCGGCATCGAACACGATCCGAACGATCATCACGGAGCAGGTGTGATTCCGCAGAAGGCACATATTTTGGAACAGGCACACGAGGTGCTCGTCCAGGCACTCGCCTCTGTGGACAGGGCTTGACGTGGCACGTAGAGCACGGGTGGACGCCGAATTGGTCCGTCGCGGTCTGGCACGATCGAGAGATCATGCGCAAGAACTGATCTCCGCGGGCCGAGTTCTCATTTCCGGAGCAGTTGCGACCAAGCCCGCGACGGCGATCGAAGCCGGAACGCCACTTCGGGTCGTCGAGGTGGAGCAGGAAGTTTCGTGGGCGTCGCGCGGTGCTCACAAACTGATCGGTGCCCTTGACGCCTTCGGTACCGAAGGATTGACGGTCGAAGGTCGCCGGTGCCTCGACGCCGGCGCTTCCACCGGCGGGTTCACGGACGTTCTGCTGACACGCGGTGCGAAGGAAGTTGTCGCCGTCGACGTCGGTTACGGCCAATTGGTGTGGCGCCTGCAGTCCGACGACCGAGTTCATGTCATCGACCGAACCAATGTTCGCGCTATCGATGCCGAGACGATCGGCGGAACTGTCGATCTCGTTGTCGCGGACCTGTCGTTCATCTCTCTCAAACTGGTACTCGGGGCGTTTGTCGCCTGTACCGCTGACGGCGCGGACCTGGTTCCGATGGTCAAGCCTCAGTTCGAGGTGGGCAAGGACCGCGTCGGTGCCGGTGGCGTCGTACGAGATCCGGAACTGCGAATCTCCGCTGTGCTCGACGTGTCGGAGGCTGCTGCAAAGGTAGGTCTGCGGACGTTAGGTGTCGTGGCCAGCCCATTGCCCGGTCCGTCGGGAAATGTCGAGTATTTCCTGTGGCTTCGAAAGTCGGGTACATCCGGCGATGAAGAGACGGATACCGACGCCGAGACGAACACCGAGGGAATTCCTACGGTGGAGGACATGATTCGCAAGGCTGTAGAGGAAGGGCCCCAGTGAACGCGGTCACGAACGGCGAGTCGCGCGAGATCCTTCTTGTCGCACACCCTGGTCGACGTGACATCACGGAAACTGCCAAGCGGGTCGGGAAGATCTTCGAGCGCGCGGGAATCGGACTGCGAGTCCTCGTCGACGAAGCAGACAGTTCGCGCATCGAAGCAATGACGGAACCAGAGGGTTTCTCTGCGCCGGGTCTCGACGTCACGGTTGTTCATCCCGGCCCTGATGCTGCCGTTGGATGCGAGTTGGTACTTGTCCTCGGTGGCGACGGCACGTTTCTGCGCGCCGCCGAACTCGCTCAAGAAGCGTCCATTCCGGTACTGGGCATCAACCTCGGACGGATCGGATTTCTGGCAGAGACCGAGGCCGAGCATCTCGACGAGGCTCTCGCACAAGTAGTTCGCAAGGAATATCGCGTTGAGTCTCGCATGACACTCGACGTCGTGATTCGGGTGGACGACGAGATCATCGACCGCGGGTGGGCGCTCAACGAGGCCAGTATCGAGAACCGTTCGCGTCTGGGAGTTCTCGAAGTTGTCCTCGAAGTCGATGGCAGACCGGTGTCTGCGTTCGGTTGCGACGGTGTTCTCGTGTCAACTCCCACAGGCTCGACCGCTTATGCATTTTCCGCAGGCGGCCCCGTCGTGTGGCCCGAACTCGAAGCATTGCTCGTCGTACCCAGCAACGCGCATGCGCTGTTCGCGCGGCCGTTGGTCACCAGCCCGAATTCGATCATCGCGGTGGAGACCGTCGCCGGTAGCCACGACGGCCTGGTCTTCTGCGACGGCCGTCGTACCTTGGAACTGCCTGCCGGCGCTCGCGTCGAGATCGTTCGCGGCGCTACTCCCGTCAAGTGGGTCCGGTTGGACTCTGCGCCTTTCGCTGATCGGATGGTTCGCAAGTTCGAGCTTCCGGTTACCGGATGGCGAGGAAGGAAGCCTTAATCGTGCTCGCAGAGATCCGTATCGACAGTCTTGGTGTGATCTCCGAGGCCAGCGCCCAGTTTCACGAGGGCCTGACCGTCCTGACCGGTGAAACCGGCGCAGGTAAAACGATGGTCGTCACCAGCTTGCACCTCCTCAGCGGAGCGCGAGCGGATGCCGGTCGAGTGCGGTTGGGCGCGTCGCGGGCCGTTGTCGAAGGACGATTCATCGCCGACGACGTCTCACCGGCCACCGAGCGTGAGATCGTCCGAATCCTGGAATCGTCCGGCGCCGAGCGCGACGAGGACGGGACCATCATCGCCGTGCGGACAGTCGGCAGCGATGGGCGGTCTCGGGCTCATCTCGGCGGACGAAGCGTGCCGGCGGGAGTTCTCTCCGAATTCACGGACCCACTTCTGACTGTCCACGGACAGAACGATCAGCTGCGATTGCTTCGTCCCGACCAGCAACGCAACGCGCTGGACCGCTTCGGGGACAAGGCAATCGGAACGCTGCTGACGAGGTACCGCAAACACCGTCGTGAATGGCTCGATGCTCGTTCGGAGTTGATCGAGCGCACGTCGAAGGCTCGTGAACTGGCGCAAGAAGCAGATCAGTTGACCTTCGCGCTAAACGAAATCGACGGCGTGGCACCCGAGCCCGGCGAGGACACGGCGATCGTTGCCGAAGTTCGTCGACTCAGTGAACTCGATTCGCTCCGCTCGGCTGCGGAAGAGGCGCATGCTGCGCTCGCCGGTAGTGACGACATGGCAAGCGGCGACGTCGGTGTCATGCCGGCGCTAGACCTGATGTCCGAAGCGAGGGCGCGCATCGAGTCGGTCACTGACGCCGATCTGGATGGCCTCGGTTCCCGGTTGGCCGACGCTATTGCCGTCGTCACCGACGTTGCCGGTGACCTGAACACCTACCTGTCCGGGCTGCCCGCAGACCCGGGTGCTCTGGACTCTTTGTTGTCGCGGCAATCGGAACTGAAGACTCTGACTCGCAAGTACGCCGCCGATGTCGACGGTGTTCTCGAATGGGCAGATACTGCTCGCGCTCGTCTATCCAAACTCGACGTGTCCTCGGATGCGTTGTCACTGTTGGCCAAGCAGGTCGAGGAGACGGCTGGCCTGACCGCGGAGGCAGCTACCAAGCTGAGCGCCGCGCGAGTCAAGGCGGCGGCAAAGCTCGCCAAAGCCGTCAGCGCGGAACTCGCCGGTCTGGCGATGGGACGTGCGGGCCTCGAAGTGACTGTGCGTTCGCAGCCTGCCGGCCCGCAGGACTCGGCGCCGCTCAGTGTCGGGGGAGTAGACCTGCATGCCGGGTCTGCCGGCGTCGACGAGGTGGAATTTCGCCTGTCCGCGCACAGTGGGGCACCGTCACTTCCGATCAGCAAGAGCGCTTCCGGTGGTGAGCTGTCACGCGTCATGCTGGCGCTCGAGGTTGTTCTCGCTGGTAGCGACACCGGTGCGACGATGGTTTTCGACGAGGTGGACGCGGGGGTCGGTGGCCGCGCTGCTGTCGAGATCGGCCGCCGATTGGCGAAACTTGCTCGCACGCATCAGGTTATCGTTGTCACCCACCTTCCGCAGGTTGCTGCGTTTGCCGACACCCACCTCGTGGTGGACAAGGTCGACGACAAAGGCGGAGTGGTGAGCAGTGGCGTGCGGACCTTGTCGGATTCGGATCGGGTGGTCGAATTGGCCCGTATGTTGGCAGGGCTGGACGACACCGAAACCGGTCGTGCGCACGCCGAAGAACTGCTCGAGATCGCGAATGCGGCCCGCGTCACAGATTGAAGGTTCTGTGGTGTTGGTGTGACTGATGTGGTAGTTGTCGGCGCGCCTCCACCGGTCAACGCGGTTTCAGGTTCATCATCGAAGCCATGAAGATGCCCGGATTGCTCTCACGTAACACCGAA
This sequence comes from Rhodococcus sp. IEGM 1241, assembly GCF_033142365.1. Classification (NCBI taxonomy): domain Bacteria; kingdom Bacillati; phylum Actinomycetota; class Actinomycetes; order Mycobacteriales; family Nocardiaceae; genus Rhodococcus; species Rhodococcus sp. IEGM 1241. Next base: position 617,431 of record NZ_JAWLSE010000005.1, on the reverse strand, counting down.
TCCTTGCCTGGGATCAGTGGCATCGCCAGGGCCGATCGGAACACGGCGAAGCTTCTGCGCCGTGTCGGTCCTGGAGACATCGTGATCCTCGACGAAATCGACATCGATCGCCGGACCGCCGATGCTCTGGTGAAAGCCGGAGTCATGGCCGTGGTCAACGCGTCGCCGTCGATTTCGGGGCGGTACCCCAACCTCGGACCGGAAGTGATCGTCGCCAACGACATCGTTCTGATCGATGCCGTCGACGGTGATGTCTTCAAGAACATCAAGGACGGCAGCAAGATCCGCCTGCACGAGGGCGAGATCTTCAACGGCGAGAAGAGCCTCGTCAAGGGTGAAGAGCAGACCGAGGCCGAAATCTCCGACCGGATGATCGAGGCCAAGACCGGCCTGGTCGATCACTTGGAAGCGTTCTCGGGTAACACCATCGAGTTCATCCGCACCGAAAGCCCGTTGCTCATCGACGGAATCGGTGTTCCGGACATCGATATCGACTTGAAGGACCGCCATGTCGTGGTCGTCTCCGATGGCCCCGAACGCGAGACCGATCTGAAGAACCTCAAGCCCTTCATCAAGGAGTATTCGCCGATCTTGATCGGTGTCGGCGCAGGTGCGGACGTGTTGAGCAAGGCCGGATACCGCCCCGATCTGATCGTGGGCGACCCGGAGGAAATCACCAGTTCCACGCTCAAGTCCGGCGCGGAAGTTGTTCTGCCTGCAGACCAGGACGGTCATGCGGCGGGGCTTTCCCGAATCCAGGATCTCGGTATCGGGGCGATGACGTTCCCGGCGACCTGCTCACCGACCGACCTTGCGCTGCTGCTTGCCGATCACCACGGAGCTTCACTGATCGTGACGGTCGGCAACGTGGTGTCCTTGGACGAGTTCTTCGACCGTGGGCGTCGTGAAAGCAATCCGTCGGCGTTCATGACACGGCTCAAGGTTGGACCGAAACTGGTCGACGCCAAGGCCGTCGCAACTCTGTATCGAAGTCGAGTGTCCGGCGGCGCGATCGCGCTCCTGGTGCTCGCCGCCCTGGTGGCAGTGATCGTCGCCCTGGTCGTGTCCAATGCCGGTAGTGAAGTTCTCGACTGGGCAATCGCAACGTGGAACAGCTTCGCGCTGTGGGTTCAGGGGCTCTTCAAGTGATTTCGATGCGTCAACATGCAATTTCCATAGCGGCAATCTTTCTGGCACTCGCGATCGGCGTGGTGCTCGGTTCCGGAATGCTGTCGAGTGGATTGCTGTCCGGTCTGCGTGACGACAAGGCGGACCTGCAGAACGAGATCGAAGACCTCAATCAACAGTCCAATCAGCTTCAGCAGCAACTCAATTCCGCGGACGGCTTCGATGCCGCTGTCGGCGGTCGCGTCGTGCGTGACAGTCTCGCTGGTCGCACCGTCGTCGTCATCACGGCACCGGACGCGGATCCCAGTGATCTCGACGGTGTCAACCGACTCGTCACTGCCGCCGGCGGTGCCGTGACCGGACGCGTCTCGCTCACCGATTCGTTTGTCGACGCCACCGGTGGTGACCGCTTGCGGACCGTCGTCACCAATGTCATCCCTGCGGGGATCACCCTCAAGACCGGTGCGGTCGATCAGGGCAGTCTCGCAGGTGATCTGCTCGGTTCGGTTCTGCTTCTCAACGGGCAGAACAGCGAACCGCAGAGCACTCCGGACGAGATGAATCTCGCGCTCGACTCGCTGCGTAGCGCCGGTTTCATCAGCTACGACGACGGAGCGGTCAAGCCGGCTCAGCTCGCCGTGGTCCTCACCGGCGACAACAAGAGCGAATCCGACGCAGCCACGGGTAACCGCGGCGCCGTCATCGCCCGGTTTGCCGGTGCTCTCGACGGACGCGGCGCAGGAACGATTCTCGCGGGCCGGCCTGGCTCGGCCGAGGGCAGTGGTCCTGTTGCCGTCGCGCGTGCGGACGCGGCGCTCTCAGCGGGCTTGACGACCATCGACAACATCGACCGGGAATCGGGCAAGATCACGACGCCGTTGGCACTTCAGGAACAGTTGAACGGCGGCGCCGGCCGCTACGGCACGGGACCGGGAGCGGCGGCGGTTACCGTCGGCGCACCCACCAACTGAACACCCCGGTATTGATACGCCGGTCACATCGGGGGCGGAAAGTCGGCGCGTTGTAGGCACCGACCCCCGATAGGTGTTACCGTGAAATCCCGTGGGTCGGCAGGCCCCAGCATGCTTCATCAGACCAAGCCCTGCACAGTCGTCACGGGAGCCCCTTTGCCACAGTCACGCACTAACACGCGTACCGCCACCAAGCACATCTTCGTCAGCGGAGGTGTAGCTTCCTCGCTCGGCAAAGGTTTGACCGCCTCGAGCCTGGGACAGTTGTTGACCGCGCGGGGAATGCGCGTGACCATGCAGAAGCTCGATCCCTATCTCAATGTGGATCCGGGCACCATGAACCCCTTCCAGCACGGCGAGGTGTTCGTCACCGAAGACGGTGCCGAGACCGACCTCGACGTCGGGCACTACGAGCGGTTCCTCGACCGTGACCTATCCGGTCAGGCGAACGTCACCACCGGCCAGGTGTACTCGACGGTCATCGCCAAGGAACGCCGCGGCGAGTACCTCGGTGACACCGTTCAGGTCATCCCGCACATCACCGACGAGATCAAGCGTCGCATCCTCGAGATGAGCGGTCCGGATCTGCAGGGACACCGCCCGGATGTCGTGATCACCGAAATCGGTGGAACCGTCGGCGACATCGAATCGCAGCCCTTCCTGGAAGCCGCTCGCCAGGTCCGCCACGACGTCGGCCGCGACAACGTCTTCTTCCTGCACGTCTCCCTCGTGCCGTACCTCGGCCCCTCCGGAGAACTCAAGACCAAGCCCACGCAGCACTCGGTTGCGTCGTTGCGCAGCATCGGCATTCAGCCCGACGCGCTGATCCTTCGTTGCGATCGTGACGTTCCGCAGGGCCTCAAGAACAAGATCGCCCTGATGTGCGACGTGGACGTCGACGCCTGCATCTCGACGCCCGACGCTCCCTCGATCTACGACATCCCGAAGGTTCTGCACCGTGAGGGCCTCGACGCCTACGTCGTTCGCCAGCTCGGTCTCCCGTTCCGCGACGTCGACTGGACCGTGTGGGGCAACCTCCTCGATCGTGTTCACCAGCCGCGTGAGACCGTGCGGGTCGCGTTGGTCGGCAAGTACGTCGACCTGCCCGACGCATACCTCTCCGTCACCGAGGCACTGCGCGCCGGTGGATTTGCCAACCGGTCCAAGGTCGAGATCTCCTGGGTTCCGTCGGATGCCTGTGAGACGGAAGCCGGAGCGCAGGCCGCTCTCGGTGACGTCGACGGTGTTCTGATCCCGGGCGGCTTCGGCATCCGCGGCATCGAGGGCAAGCTCGGCGCGATCCGTTTCGCACGTTCGCGCAAGCTGCCGCTGCTGGGTCTGTGCCTGGGTCTGCAGTGCGTCGTCATCGAAGCTGCTCGCAGCGTCGGCCTCGACGACGCCAACTCGGCCGAGTTCGAGCCGGACACCAAGCACCCGGTCATCTCCACGATGGCTGATCAGGAAGACGTCATCGCCGGTGACGCCGACCTCGGTGGCACAATGCGTCTGGGTGCTTACCCGGCCGTGCTGACCAAGGGTTCCGTCGTCGCTCAGGCCTACGGAACCGAGGACGTCTCCGAGCGTCACCGTCACCGCTACGAGGTCAACAACACGTACCGCGACCGGATTGCCAAGTCCGGCTTGCAGTTCAGCGGAACCTCGCCGGACGGTCACCTGGTCGAGTTCGTCGAGTACCCGCGTGAGCAGCATCCGTTCTTCGTTGCCACCCAGGCACACCCGGAGCTCAAGAGCCGCCCGACGCGCCCGCACCCGCTGTTCGCCGCCTTCGTCGAAGCAGCGTTGACGTACAAGCTCGAAGAGCGCCTGCCCGTCGACGTCCACGGTGACGAGAAGATCGACACCGCTGCCACCGAGACAGCGCTCGACGCTGCAGTCGAGAACGTGGAAAAGGTCTAGCCACAGATGAGCGATCCCGGTCGGCACGAATTCGACACCCTCGGCTCCAAGACGGTCTACACCGGCGCGATCATCGCGTTGCGCGTCGACACCGTTGCGATGCCTGGTGGTCAGCGTGCCGATCGGGAAGTCGTCGAACACCACGGCGCCGTTGCCGTCGTGGCACTGGACGAGCACGACAACCTGGTGCTGATTCACCAGTACCGTCACCCGCTCGCGCACCGGTTGTGGGAAATCCCTGCCGGTCTGCTCGACGCTGCGGGGGAGAGCCCGGTCGAGGCGGCGGCGCGTGAGCTGGGCGAAGAAACCGGACTCGGCGCCGATCGATGGTCGGTGCTGGTCGATGTAGCTCTCTCACCCGGGTTCACGGACGAGGCGGTTCGCGTCTTCCTCGCCGAGGGGCTGCACGAGGTGGAGCGCGACGATCCCGAACACGAAGAAGCCGATCTCGAGATTTCGCGAGTTCCGCTCGCCGACGCCGTCGACATGGCGCTGCGCGGTGACATCGTCAATGCCACCGCGGTATCGGGCATTCTCGCGATCGCTACCGCACGCTCGACGGGAAAGCCGCTACGCCCCGCCGACGCACCGTGGCCCGATCGTCCTCGCGCATTCGGAGAACGCAAGTCGCGAGCCTGAAGTGCTTGCCCGACAGGTGGACTCGTATCTCGACCATCTAGCGGTCGAGCGAGGATCTGCGCGCAACACTCTGCTTTCGTATCGCCGCGACCTGAATCGGTACGCGGAGTATTTGAACGGGCGCGGCATCGACGACGTTGCGGGCGTGACGGAGAACGACGTCACCGAATTCGTGACTCATCTGCGCCTGGGTGACAAAGATGCCGGAGTCGTACCGTTGGCGGCCAGTTCGGCAGCGAGGACCCTGATCGCGGTCCGCGGATTCCACAAGTTTTCCGCCGCCGAGGGCCTGGTCGGTGTCGATGTGGCTCGAACGGTCAAGCCGCCGACGCCCGGACGCAAGCTGCCCAAGGCTCTGCCGCTCGACGACGTGATCGCCCTACTCGACGCTTCGGGTGGCGGTGCGGCCGGTGACGGGCCCCGCGACCTGAGGGATCGCGCTCTGCTCGAGCTTCTGTACTCGACCGGAGCACGCATCACCGAGGCGATCGATCTGGACGTCGACGACATCGACACCGAAACCCGTTCCGTGCTGCTCAAGGGCAAGGGCGGCAAGCAGCGGATCGTCCCCGTCGGCAGGCCGGCGATCGCCGCCGTCGACGCGTATCTCGTCCGCGGGCGCCCCAGCCTCGCGACGCGTGGTGTTCCTGCCCTCTTTCTCAACGCTCGCGGGGGACGCCTCTCGCGTCAGAGTGCATGGCAGATTCTTCAGGACGCGGCCGCGTCGGCCGGGATCAAGGCGGACGTCTCACCCCATACGCTCAGGCACTCGTTTGCCACACACCTGCTCGACGGCGGCGCGGACGTACGTGTCGTGCAGGAACTTCTCGGTCACGCTTCGGTAACCACGACGCAGATCTACACACTGGTCACCGTCACAGCGCTGCGCGAAGTGTGGGCTCAGGCACACCCACGCGCCCGTTAGGCGTTGGTTGGCTCATGCGTGTCTGCGAGACCATTCGGTGATGTAAGCGGTAGCGTTCAAGGAGCGCGAGCGGCCTCCACCGCAGTTTCGGGGGTTTGCCGGCGCCGAGAGCAACCGCCGAAAGAGTAGGGGAGCATCGGACCGTGTCGACATCGCAGCCACCAGCGGCGGAGTCCGCGCCGCCGCATGTCAATGCCCAACTCTTCGAGCGCGTGAACGAATCAGCACCAGCTGTACCCTCCGAACCAGAGGCGATGTTCGAAATAGATACGACGCCAGTAGCCTCTCCACCTGCGGAAACCCCTGCTGTTTCCACGGAAGAACTCGGTCCGACGGGCCGGCCGGTCCGCGAGGTACCCCAACCGACACCGTTGGCGCACCACGGACCCGCGATGATCATCGCGATGTGCAACCAGAAGGGCGGCGTCGGCAAGACGACGTCGACCATCAACCTGGGCGCGTCGTTGGCCGAATACGGTCGCCGAGTGCTCTTGGTGGATCTCGATCCCCAAGGAGCGTTGTCTGCTGGTCTGGGCGTTCAGCATCACGACCTGGAACTGACCGTCCATAATCTCCTGGTCGAACCGCGTGTGTCCATCGACGACGTGTTGATGCGCACTCGGGTGGACGGTCTGGACCTGCTCCCCAGCAACATCGACCTTTCGGCCGCCGAGATTCAATTGGTCACCGAGGTCGGGCGTGAGCAGACTTTGGGGCGCGTGCTGCACCCGGTTCTCGATCGGTACGACTACGTGCTCATCGACTGCCAGCCGTCGCTTGGCCTGCTCACGGTGAATGCGCTGGCGTGCGCCGATTCGGTCATCATTCCGATGGAATGCGAGTACTTCAGCCTGCGCGGCCTGGCACTTCTCAACGACACCGTCGAAAAGGTGCACGACCGTCTCAATCCGAAGCTCGAGTTGGCCGGCATCGTCGTCACGATGTTCGACGCCCGGACCCTGCACGCTCGTGAGGTGATGGCGCGAGTGGTCGAGGTGTTCGGCGACGTCGTCTACGACACGGTGATCAACCGCACCGTTCGATTCCCCGAAACCAGCGTCGCCGGTGAGCCGATCACGACGTGGGCGCCGAAATCGGCTGGCGCCGAGGCATATCGAGCATTGGCCCGCGAGGTCATTCACCGGTCTGGTCGTTAGTGGAACTGATTGCATCGCAAGAAGATCCGGTCGAAGTCGAGCCGGATTCGATCGATCCGAACGTCCCGACCGACGCTCAGACCGCAGCCAAGGCTGCCGGTTTCCGAGTCACTCTCCGGAACTTCGAAGGCCCGTTCGATCTGCTGTTGAACCTGATCAATCAACGGCAGCTCGACGTCACCGAAGTCGCCCTTCACACCGTCACGGACGATTTCATCGCGTACACCAAGGAACTCGGCAGTGCGATGGGCCTTGATCAGACGACGGAATTCCTGGTCGTCGCAGCTACGCTTCTGGATCTGAAAGCGGCCAGGTTGTTGCCCGCCGGGCAGGTCGAGGACGCGGAGGATCTGGCGCTTCTCGAAGCACGTGATCTTCTCTTCGCGAGACTGCTGCAGTACCGGGCGTACAAACAGGTTGCGGCGCTGTTCGGTGAGTTGGAGGAAGCAGCGCTGCGGCGCTATCCGCGCTCTGTTGCCGTCGAGGATCAGTTCACCGAACTCCTGCCCGAGGTGTTGTTGGGCGTCGACCCTCAGCGTTTTGCGGAGATCGCGGCGACGGTGTTCACACCGCGTCCGGTGCCGACAGTGGGCCTCGATCACCTCCATGTGTCCAATATCTCGATACCCGAACAGGCCGAGCGAATTCTCGAGTTGCTGCGCGAGCGAGGCATCGGGGAGTGGACACCATTCGGGGACCTCGTTGCCGAGTGCGAAATCACCGTCGAGATAGTGGCAAGGTTTCTCGCATTGCTCGAGCTGTATCGCCGGCAGGTCATCGTGTTCGAGCAACCCGAGGCCCTCGGACCGCTGATGGTGAGTTGGACCGGAGACGACCCGGCCGCGCCGGTCACAGAGGAGGACTACGGATGAATGCCGAACCGACGGAATCAGAGTCTTCGCAGCTAGACGAGATTATCGAGCCTACCGACGACGCCTCGGAGTCCGAAGAGTCTGCACCCGATTTCGACCTCGACGACGATCAACTCGACGCAGTGCTGGAGTCGCTTCTGCTTGTCGTGGATTCGCCGGCGGAAGTGAACCAACTCGCATCTGTCACCGGAACCGCGCCGGAGCGCGTCGAAGAACGCCTGACGTCGATGTCGGCCGCATTGACCGCTCGCGGCAGCGGAATGGACCTTCGCTACGCGGGCGACGGATGGCGTCTGTACACGCGACAAGAGTTTGCCCCGTACGTGGAAAAGCTGCTATTGGACGGCGCACGCACCAAATTGACCAGGGCGGCATTGGAAACTTTGGCCGTAGTCGCATACCGTCAACCGTTGACTCGTGCGCGGATCAGTGCGGTACGAGGCGTCAACGTGGACGGGGTGGTACGCACCCTCCTTGCCCGCGGACTGATCGCGGAAGCCGGGCCTGACCCGGACACCAACGCGACACGGTACTCCACGACCGAACTGTTCCTCGAACGGCTCGGCCTGGCCTCGCTCAGCGAGCTCCCGGAGTTGGCCCCGCTCTTGCCTGATGTCGATCTCATCGACGACATCAGCGAAAGCCTGGAATCCGATCCGCGATTTGCGAGAATGAACAAGGCAGACATGCCCGCTGACGTAGTGGACACCGAAGTCGACGACTGACCGGAATTCCGGCGCTCGTCAGCACCGAGAAAGACCCGACCACGCTCGGGAAACAGTAGAAAACTGACAGGAAAAAAGTGAACAATCCCGCTCGCCGAGATGGCACACCGGACCGTAACAACTCCCGCGACAACCGCGGCGCACGCAGCGATGCACCCCGTGGTGGTCGCAGCGACGCCCCCCGCGGCGCACGTAGCGAAGCGCCCCGTGGTGGACGCAGCAACACTTCCCGCAGTACCTCCGGATACGACCGCAACGCCGGATCCGACCGTCCCCGCACGGACGACCGTCGCGGTGGATTCAATGATGACCGTCGCCCGCCGCGCAGCGATGACCGTCGCCCGCCGCGCAGCGATGACCGTCGCCCGCCGCGCAGCGACGACCGTCGCCCCGCACGTACGGACGACCGTCGTGGTGGCTACAACGACGATCGTCGCGGACCGCGCATTGACGACCGCCGCGGACCCCGCAGCGATGACCGCCGTACCCCCCACGTAGACGCCCGTCGGGCACCGCGCGGTGGCGCCGACCGTCGTAGTGACGATCAGCGCGGCGCACGCCCCGACGCTCCTCGCGGCGGCGCATGGTCGAACGCACCTCGTGGATCCAAGTTCGACGGACCTCCGCGCAAGCGCCCGGCAGCTCCCACACCGCCGGCGACCAACAAGCGTGGCAAGCCGAAGACCGAGAAGCCGCAGCGCGTCGTCTCTCAGAACCCGTTGGTCTCCAACGCCAAGCCGGCACGTCATCAGCATGCCGAGATCACCAAGCACGACGGCCCGCCGAAGGGCGACGGCGTCCGCTTGCAGAAGGTGCTGGCTCAGGCCGGCGTCGCATCACGCCGTGCAGCTGAAGAACTGATCGACCAGGGTCGCGTCGAGGTCGACGGCCGCATCGTGGTCGAGCAGGGTCTGCGTGTCGACCCCGAGAACGCAGTGGTTCGTGTCGACGGCGTCCGCGTCGTCGTGCAGAAGGACCTCGTCTACCTCGCGATGAACAAGCCGCGTGGCTGGCAGTGCACCATGTCCGACGATCTCGGTCGTCCGTGCGTCGGTGACATCGTCTCCGAGCGCGTTCAATCGGGTCAGCGGCTCTTCCATGTCGGCCGTCTCGACGCCGACACCGAAGGCTTGCTCCTCTTCACCAACGACGGCGATTTGGCTCACCGCCTGATGCACCCGTCGTTCGAGGTTCCGAAGACGTACCTCGCCACGGTTCACGGCGTTGTCGAGCGCAGCACCGGCAAGCAGCTGCGTGACGGTGTCACTCTCGATGACGGTCCGGCCAAGGTGGACGCGTTCACCGTGCTCGAGATCAACGAGGGCAAGACGCTCGTCAAGCTCGTTCTGCACGAGGGCCGTAAGCACATCGTGCGTCGCCTCCTCGATGCCGTCGGTCACCCCGTTGTCCGTCTGGTTCGCACCAACGTCGGAGTTGTCGCTCTCGGCGATCAGCGTCCGGGAACGCAGCGCGTCCTCGGACGTAGCGAGGTCGGTGGACTGTACGAGGCGGTCGGCCTGTGACCGATTCGTCCATGCCGCTGGTAGTCGCTATGGACGGACCGTCCGGAACCGGCAAGTCCAGCGTCTCTCGCGCGTTGGCGCAGCGTTTGGGTGCTCGCTACCTCGACACCGGAGCCATTTACCGGATCGCGACCCTGCACGTGCTTCGTCAGGGAATCGATCTGGCTGATTCCGCCGCGATCACCGCTGCCGTTGCGGCATTGCCGTGGTCCATCGGTACCGATCCAAGCAGTGAGCAGGTGCATCTCGACGGCGCGGACGTCAGTGAGGAGATCCGCGGCGACGCGGTCACCAAGGCTGTCTCCGCGGTCTCGGCTGTGCCCGAGGTTCGCGACCTGCTGGTCGCCACTCAGCGTGAGTTGGCGGCCGGTGCGGAGCGGATTGTAGTGGAAGGTCGCGACATCGGAACCGTCGTACTCCCCGATGCAGATGTCAAGATCTTCTTGACCGCATCGGCGGAAACCCGTGCAGCACGGCGCAATACGCAGAACGTCGGCCAAGGCCGTGAAGACAATTACGAAGCGGTGCTGGCTGATGTGCAGCGCCGTGACCATCTCGATTCGACTCGGGCAGTGTCGCCGTTGCGCCCTGCCGAGGATTCCATCCTGGTGGATACGAGCGAATTGGGAATTGAAGATGTGATCGCCAAGTTGCTGTTGGTGGTCAGCGACAGAACTGGAGCAGTGCAGTGAGCGACGATCTGGTAACCGAATATGCCGGTGACGGAACTTGGTCCGAGGAATCGGAGTGGGATTACGCCGATCTCGAAGCGGACGGCGAAGGCGAAGCGCACATTGCCGTCCCGACCTTGGCTGTTGTCGGTCGACCGAACGTCGGCAAGTCGACGCTCGTCAACCGCATCATCGGCCGTCGTGAAGCGGTAGTCGAGGATATCCCCGGCGTTACCCGTGACCGCGTCTCGTACGAGGCGAACTGGGCCGGACGGCGCTTCCTCGTCCAGGACACCGGCGGATGGGAACCCGACGCAAAGGGTCTTCAGCAGGCCGTTGCCCGCCAGGCCGAATTGGCCATGGGAACGGCTGACGCCATTCTCCTGGTCGTCGACGCCGTTGTCGGCGCTACGACGACGGACGAAGCTGTCGCTCGAGTGCTTCGCCGCTCGAAGACTCCGGTCATCCTCGTTGCCAACAAGGTGGACGACGGACGCACCGAGTCCGAGGTTGCAGCGCTGTGGTCCTTGGGCCTCGGTCAGCCGTACTCCGTGAGTGCGACGCACGGACGCGGTACCGGCGACCTGCTCGACGAGGTTCTCGAGAAGCTACCGGAAACCCCGCGTGAAGGTATCCCCGGCGGCGGCCCGCGTCGTGTTGCTCTCGTCGGAAAGCCGAACGTCGGAAAGTCCAGCTTGCTCAACAAGCTGTCCGGTGACGAGCGGTCCGTCGTGCACAATGTTGCCGGCACCACCGTCGACCCGGTCGACTCCATCGTCGAACTCGGCGGGCGCCCTTGGCGTTTCGTCGACACAGCTGGTCTGCGCAAGCGCGTCAGCCATGCCAGCGGTGCGGAGTTCTATGCGTCGCTGCGTACGAAGAGCGCAATCGAGGCCGCTGAGGTCGCGATCCTGCTCATCGACGCACACGAGCCGATCACCGAGCAGGACCTGCGTGTTCTGAGCATGGTGGCCGACACGGGTCGTGCACTGGTGATCGCGTTCAACAAGTGGGACCTCGTGGACGAGGACCGTCGACTCATGCTGGACAAGGAAGTGGACCGCGATCTGGTCCGCGTTCCGTGGGCTCAGCGAGTCAACATCTCCGCCCACACCGGTCGCGCCGTGGCGAAGCTCGTGCCGGCTCTCGACACGGCTCTGGAGTCCTGGGACAAGCGCATCCCCACGGGTCGCCTGAACACCTGGCTCAAGGAAGTTGTGGCGGCTACGCCGCCTCCGATGCGTGGTGGTCGCCTGCCTCGCATCATGTTCGCGACTCAGGCAAGCACACGCCCGCCGACATTCGTTCTCTTCACCACGGGCTTCCTCGAGGCCGGCTACCGCCGCTTCATCGAGCGGCGTCTGCGTGAAGAGTTCAACTTCGACGGCAGCCCGATCCGCGTATCCGTACGAGTGCGCGAGAAGCGTGACCGTAAGGGCCGCTGATTCTGCGTCCAGATCGGTACCGAAAAGGCTCTGACCAGCCGATTGGTACTTCGGCCCGTCCCTGATGTAATCTTTCCAAGCGCCCGAAACAAGGGCGTGGGACGGGCTGTGGCGCAGCTTGGTAGCGCACTTGACTGGGGGTCAAGTGGTCGCAGGTTCAAATCCTGTCAGCCCGACCGAAGTTAGATCAAAAAGGCAGTTTCTCAGAAATGAGAAACTGCCTTTTTTGTATGTGCCTCACAGGTTCGGCAACGGATCTCGTGGGAAGTCCTGCGGTGACGTGAGCTCCGCGTCGGCAGCATTCACGACTGCAACATATTCTTCGTCGATCTCGTACGTAATGCCCGCCGCAGTGAAGTGCGGTGTGGATGCAGTATCGACCGGGCCGAGAACGGTCATTCTCGGAAACCGTGTAAGGACCGTCCGCGGCACTTTTCTGGACCGAAAGCTCGTGGAGAACACGGTGATCGCCTTTCGGCTCACCACGACAAACACACTCGGTTTCGCGCTCATCAGAACGTCTGCTGGAAATACGTACCGGATCTCGTCATCTGGATCCAAGTAAGACCGAAGGCGCTCGCGAACATCCGCAGAAACCGGCATGCGCGGAAGGCTAGCTCAGTTTCGCTGACTGAGGCGAATATTGTGGACGGCAACGGTTGCTCCGAAGAGCGCGATCAGAATGGCGGTAAAGATTGCTGCCAACCACCACGGCGCCGAACCTGCTGTATTCAGCCAGATGGCCAGTGCACCGAATATTGTAGTCGGAATGCCGACAGCACGAGACAGGTCGACGTTCCTCGGATTGACCGGCGGTGTTCTCCACCAATGAAGGCGATGTCCTCGATTCTCACGCAGCATTCGCAGGAAGGACCAGACAGTAAGCGGCAGACCAATCGCGAGGATGACCATCCCGCCAATGATCGCCAAAGTGGACCCGTCTCGGAAGTACGTCACGGCAGCGCCCACAACACCTGCAAAACCGATGGCCGTGAATACTTTCCACGCCGGGGTTATGGACTGGCCATGCGGTTGTGTTGCCATGCAAGCACCCTTCCACAAAACATGCTCGAAAACTTCAAGCCTGTTGCGGCCGTCGATTGTGCATCAGGGTGACAGTCAAACTCGGCAGGCCGTTAACTATTCCGAGTACAGCGACTGCGATACCCGCACTCAAAAGAGGTGCTGTCTCCCAATAGTTGCCAACGACGCGGAATGTCCCGATCAGGCTCAAAACCCAACCTGCGAGTTGCGCACGCCGAACATGGTGTGCCGCTCGCGATGAGGACGGTCCCACCGCGAGAGGTATTCTCCACCCGTAGTTTCCGTGAGCTGCGAGGCGAGCGCCGTAGACATGGGCAGCAGTAGCAAGAATCAGTGCGCCCAATGCGATCAACGTCGTTGGTCCCTTCTTCGATTACCGTCGACGTTATCGCTCCTTCGTGCATTTTGGGTTGCAACCGATTTCTGCGCCGGCGCACAATTTTCCCTACTGGCATGATCTCTTCGTATGACGGGGATTCGGATCGCGTGGGTTGTACTAGCGGTTGCCACCGGGATCCTAGGATCCGCGACGGCACAGTGGCCGCTGTACGAGATCACCGATTGCGAAATAGGTCTAGGCCCGCTCAGTTCTGCTGATTGCTACCGCTCGATTCATGACTATTTCGGGCGGGAGCTCTTCTTGGTGCTGGCGTTGCCGGTGGCTCTGTGCGTCATTCCAGCCGTGATTCCGCGACCATTAGTTTCCTGGATCGTCTCGGCGACAATGCTCTGCGCTGCAGTAGTGGGTTTCTTTACCGCTTTCAGCTCGGATATGCCTTCTCTGCTCTCGATGGTGGGGAGCCTCCCTGCGGCAGTGCTGGCATTGGTACTTGCTGCGGTGCATCAGGGGATCGCATTGCGCAACAAGGGCGCCATTGCTCGTGCGCGCGGTGAGGTTCGCGATATGCGGTCGAGTGAGTGATCAGTCGGGGCTGAAGAACAGTTCCATCGAGATCCAGAACCACGCCACCATTGCAGCGACCGGAAGGAACGCAAACACCAATGGCAACGCGAATTGCCGGCCGGTGCGACTGGGAATAGTCATAAGTCCGAGCAAGACGAACACGGCGGCAGGCGCCGCCCAACTTATCCAGTAGGTGAGCGGTGGTGGGTTGGGCCCGAACGACGTGAACGAACGGTTCGGATACAGCTGCGGCTGCGGGACGTCCGCGAAGTGTTGCCACAGGAGTACCAATGGCAGGTAGCCGAACAGCCCCAGTAGGAGGCCGACGACGAGTCCCGCGAAGATTCGTTCGCCCCTCATCTCGACGCACCCGTCCGAATCAATCGTCCCACTGCCTATGCGACTTCTGGTAAGTCACGAGGCTGAATCCGTAGAGCCCACGCCCGGGCCGCAACGAACGTCATGGCCAATACGAGAACCACCAGCAGCACGACCGCGATCCAGGTGGGAGCGGCGGTGGAAAAGCCCAGCCTCCACGCAGTACCGACACCTACAGTCGTCGCCGCCAACGCCCCGACCGGAAGCATCGCCGCCACCGCCTGCGTCGTGCGCGTAGTAAGTCGATCCCCGGCAGCGCGAAGAACTCCGAACACGGCGGCGACCGCCAGACCGTAGGCCAGGAAACCGCTGACGGCATAAACCAGGAGCGGGGACCATCCGATGTCAACCGACCTGGTGAATGCCATGCTGATCAAGACCAACAGGGGCGTCAACCCAAGCGTGACTCCCACAAGGCCTGCCACCACAGTTCGAAGCATTCGATTGTCCTGACCTCCGGAGATTCGCACACCCGCGAGGTGGAGTACGAGCCCGGTCAGCGCGCCCAGAACGGCGCCGATCACCGCAGCCTCGATGGGCCAGGCCCATTGCGATTCACCCGCGAAGCCCGAGATTGTCGTGCCACCCGAAAAGAGGATGATCGTGGCCGACGCCTGTGACGATCCTTGTGTCAGCGCCGCCGTGACGATGGCAACGGTCGCACCGAACAAAGCAAACCCGAGTGCCTGTTTCCACATCAAGCCATCTTGACCCATCCCGCGGGAGAATTCGGCGCAACAGGTCTGCGTCATGCTTTACCTATCGGGGTGGGATCGGCGCGAAGTTCCGCATCTCGTCCCGTCCGGGCCGGATGACGCCTGCGGCGGATTCGGGAACCTCGTTCCATGCTCCGGGAAGGTCGCGCAGAGGCTCGGATACGACGATTCGGGTCTCCTCACTCAGATGGTGCAGGGCATCCACCTCAGGATGGAGCTTGCGCAACGTGGAGATCTCGGTGGAGAAGAACAGTGACCTCGACCGGTTCTCGCTCGAATAGCGAAAGATCCAGGTGGAGACGCCATCCGACGTGGCAACGGTCATCTGAACCGGATTGTCGATTCCCTGCGAGCGAGCCGTGTGCTCGACAAATCCGACGGCCCTCGCGACACCTTCGAACGGATCGTCGGTCAGGCCGAACGTCAGCGCGAGGAAGAACAAGGTTTCCGAGTCCGTCGATCCTTCGAGATCCGGAAAGAGCGACGGATCAATGGCAGTCACCAATTCCCTTTTCATGTCGTGGAATCCGCGTAGTGAACCGTTGTGCATCCACAACCAATTGCCGTGCCGAAATGGGTGGCAGTTGCTGCGCTGCACTGCAGTTCCCGTCGAAGCGCGCACGTGGGCGAACATGAGAGGGGTGCGCAGTTGAGAGGTGACCTCGCGCAGGTTCGAGTCGTTCCACGCGGGTTCGATGCTCTTGAAAACTGCCGGTTGGGGCCCCTCCCCGTACCAACCGATTCCGAAGCCGTCGCCATTTGTCGTCGTGGCCCCGAGTTGAGAATGCAGGCTCTGGTCGATCAGCGAGTGCTGTGGCCTGAACAGCAAGTCATGGGCCAGTATCGGCTCTCCCGAATACGCCATCCACCTACACATGCTTTCAACTCAAACAGATTGAGTCGGCGTTGACGGTGCATGCGCAGCGGCGTGCGTCGTCTGGGCGGGCTTCCATGTCGACACAGCCCAGATCACGACGATGTTCAGCGCGATGATGAGAGTCGACCACCAGGGGTAATACGGCAGCCACAAGAAGTTCGCGATGATCGAGATGGCACAGATCACGACTGCCGATACCCGCGCCCACGCCGTTCCGGTGAACAATGCGAGACCGACGAGAGCGACGAGCGCGCCCAGCACGAGATGGATCCAACCCCACGTCGTCAGGTCGAATTGATAGACGTAGTCGATCCCGACTACGAACACTTCGTTTTCGGCGACGGCAGCGATTCCTTGGAAGAACTGCACGATACCGACCGTCACCAAGATGACTGCTGCCCCGATCGATGTTCCTACCGCGAAACCCTGCTTGACTGACGTTGTATCCGACATGGCGGTTTCCCTTGATTCGGAGGGGTGACCGGACACGTGCCCGGCACGTTGTACCGATCGTTGTTCCACCGGCCGACTGTCGTGAAACGGAAATGCCGGTCCGGTTCGGTGAGAAATCAGTGCGTTCTGCTCCGATGTGCGGGCGAAATGTAACTTCTGGCCCCTGTTGATGCGATGTACCCCTTGCCGGAACGCGTGTGCGGAGGAATTGCTCGTAACCGAAGTTCACAGAAAACAAGAAGAATTCGGCACGGAATTCGACCTATTTATCCAGCTGTACTGGTATTTTGACTGAATTGACCGGAAGCTACGGTCCGCGGAAAAGAGTAGCGAGAGAATGACGATCTTCGGCAGGCGTTCCGCGGGCATCTCCGCGACGGCCTTCGTCTTGGCAGCTGTTGTATCGACGGCACTTCCCGCGGTGGGATCGGCAGCACCAGTCGCACTCACCCACGCGTGCACTCCCGAGATCAACGACAATTCGATGTCACTTGATCCGGCAGTGATCGACGGTTGGTACGACATCTCGACTGGTTCGCCGGGAACGAAGATCAACTCGATCGAGGCTTGGCGGACAGTGCCGGGAGACATTCTCGAGTTTCGCGCAGCGGTGACGATCAGAGCCCACGGAAGTCCCGTCCGAGGGACCCTTCGGATCGACGGCGCCGGCTTGACCGGAGATCAGGATCTGATCTCCAGAATGACGTTGACCCAAGATCTCGGTCGCTCAGGATCAACGGTCACCGATGCCGACGACGGCTCGGTCATTCCGGTTCGTGCCAAGCTTGCATTCGACGTCACAACTCCTGGACAAGTGGCACAGAACCAGACGGTCAACCTCTCGGCAGTCAAGATTGTCTTGGCAGGAGACACCACCGATCCGGGAGGTGAATGCCCCGGCCCCGGCCCGGGCCCCGGCGGCGGCGGGAATGGAAGCGGTGGCGGGAACGGCGGTGGTGACGGTTCCGGTGGGAACGGTGGGGATTCCGGTGACGCACTTCCCGGTCGTGACGTCGGAAACCGCGTACCAATTTCCCAGATTCCGTCCGGCCCGACTTCTCGCCCGTGACAGCGGCACCTGGATTCACGGTCCGTCGAACATGGGCCGCCGCAGTAGTGGCGACAATGCTCTTGATCGGCGGATGTTCTGACGACGGTGACTCGCCGACCCGCGTCCTCGCGACCGGCCAACAAGATTTGCCGCCAGAGATTCGCGCTGTGGTCGACGGTCCGGATGTCCCGACCACGCTTCGCATAGTCGACAGCACCGCTGACGTTCTGTCGATCAAGACGACGACAGACGGCTCGCTCATTCCGCCCGAGGATGTCAGTGAGATCGGATGGTGGGCAGATTCGGCATTCCCGGGTTCGGGCGCGGGCACCGTGGTGATCACCGGACACATCAACGACATCTATCAGGGTGACGGTTTCGGAAAGAAGTTCTCGACACTGGAAATCGGCTCGATCGTGACCGTGGCGGGCGCCGGGGGACAGACCTGGAACTACCGTATCGACGCGGTCGATCACTATGGCAAAGACGGCGAGCTGCCGGTCGAGCGATTGAACAGCCTCGACGGACCGGAAACCCTCGCGCTGATCACCTGCGGCGGCGAGTTCGTCGGTCCACCCTTCGGTTACGAGGACAACGACGTCGCGTGGGGAACTCCGGTGCCCGCATAGCCGAAAACCAGACGTCGGAACGGTTGATAAACTGGGCCCCGCGTTCGTGGCCATCCACGCACGTTTCGAAAGTCCGAAGAAGGAGATTGTGCTGTGGTTGACCTCGCCTATGTCATCGCTGGGTCCGAAGCGACTGGCGGTGCCGGCCTGCAGGTCGACCTGAAGACGTTCCAGGCATTGGACGTCTACGGCGTAGCGACCACCACATGCATCGTCTCGTTCGATCCCAAGAACAACTGGGGTCATCGCTTCGTGCCGATCGCTCCTGACGTGATCGCTGATCAGATCGAGGCTGCCACTGCGGCTCACGATCTGGACGTCGTCAAGATCGGCATGTTGGGCACTCCCGCCACGATCGAGGTTGTGGCAGAGGGTCTGCGTCGGCAGTCCTGGCGCCACGTCGTCCTCGACCCGGTCCTGATCTGCAAGGGCCAGGAGCCCGGCGCGGCTCTCGATACCGATACAGCACTTCGTGATTCGATCCTCCCGCTCGCCACCGTCGTCACACCCAACCTGTTCGAGGCACGCACCCTCGCCGGAATGGACAGTATCGAAAGCGTGGACGACCTCATCGAGGCCGCACGTCGTATCCACGACCTCGGACCCAAGTACGTGCTCGCAAAGGGTGGTGTCGAACTCGCCGGTGGCGACGCCGTCGACGTGTTGTTCGACGGGACCGACGTGACGGTTCTCTCCGCCCCCAAGGTCGGCGAAGAGCGCGTCTCGGGTGCCGGTTGCACGCTGGCCGCCGCGGTGACCGCCGAACTGGCAAAGGGCGCCGACGTGGGAGAAGCCGTCGCTCTGGCCAAGAAGTTCGTCACGGCGGGCATCGAAGGCCGCGTCTCGGCACACACGCCGTTCGACACCGTCTGGCAGGGCGCTTTCAAGGGATAGGCACACTGCGGCTCACATCGCCGCGTGCGGCCTGGCAGGATCGAGTGCGTGAGTACTGCGAACCTGAATCGAAGCGAAGTCGCCGAACGATCTCGAACCATCGACGTCACCGGGTACCGGGTGGAGTTGGATCTGCGATCGGCGGCGGACTCTGCCTCGAAGACCTTTTCGACCGTCACGACAATTGATCTGACGTCGTCGGCGGAGTCCACGTGGCTCGACTTCATCGGTGCTGCAGTCGATTCCGTGGACGTCGACGGTGCGTCCATTCCGGTGGAGTACGACGGGTCCCGGATTGTGCTGCGCGGACTCGGCGGATCGAACGTCGTGCGAGTGGCAGCTCACGGCCACTACAGCCGTTCCGGTGAAGGGCTGCACCGATTTGTCGACGACGCTGACGATCAGACGTATCTGTACACGCAATACGAGCCCGCCGATGCCAGGCGTGTTTTCGCCTGCTTCGAGCAACCGGACCTCAAGGCGCCCTTCACATTCGAGGTGACAGCACCTGACGGCTGGGAAGTCCTGTCGAATCAGCCCGCGACACGGACTCTCTCCGTCGACGGTGCGCAACGCGTCACTTTCGCGCCGACGCTGCCGATCTCGACTTACATCACCGTGATCGCGGCCGGGCCGTATCACCGCGTGGCCTCGTCGTGGAGTCGCGGCGAACTCACTGTCGAGTTGGGCGCTTTGTGCCGGGCGTCGTTGGCTCCACACCTCGATGCGGACAACGTTTTCGACATCACCCGTCAGGGGTTGGACTTCTACGCCGAGCACTTCGACTATCCGTATCCGTTCGGCAAGTACGACCAGATCTTCGTCCCCGAGTACAACCTCGGCGCCATGGAGAACCCGGGACTGGTGACCTTCACCGAGGCGTATGTGTTCCGCGGCACCGCAACCGACGAGCAGCATCAGCGTCGCGCCAACACGATCCTGCACGAAATGGCGCACATGTGGTTCGGCGATCTCGTGACCATGGTCTGGTGGGATGACTTGTGGCTCAAGGAATCCTTCGCCGACTTCATGGGATCGCTGGTCAGCGCCGAAGCCACTCGCTTCACCGATGCCTGGGTAGCATTTGCCATCAAGCGAAAGGCGTGGGCGTACCTCCAAGATCAGCTGCCGACCACGCATCCCATCGTCGCCGACATCGTCGATCTCGAAGCTGCAAAGCTGAACTTCGACGGAATCACCTACGCCAAGGGCGCCAGTGTCCTCAAGCAACTCGTGGCGTTCGTCGGCCGTGACGCGTTCTTCGAAGCGGCACGACGGTACTTCAAGGCCCACGCATTCGGGAACACCACGCTTGTTGATCTGCTCGATGTGCTCGCGGAGACTTCCGGACGTGATGTGCGCGAATGGGCCCGAATCTGGTTGCAGACCACCGGAGTGTCTACGCTGTCGCTCGACGGAACAGACCTGGTCCAGACGGACCCGAGGCCGCATCGGCTCGCAGTCGGAATCTACGACTACAACGAGTCCGGAGATCTTGTTCGCACCGAACGCGTCGAACTCGACATCACCGAATCCCGCACGTCGGTCGACCTTCCGCCCGGAGCGCTCACACTGCTCAACGACGAAGACCTCACCTACGCGAAGGTGCGATTGGACGCGGAATCTCTGTCCACGGTCGAGGCATCCCTGGACCGCGTGAGCGATCCGCTTGCGCGCGGTGTGATCTGGTCGTCGCTGTGGAACTCGGTGCGCGATGCGCAGCTCTCGGTGTTCCGATACCTCGACATGGTGGAACGATTCGCTCCCGCAGAGACAGATCTTGCGATTCTCAGCGCGATCCTGACCGATGCCCAATACGCGGTTCTTCACTACGTTCCGAAAAGCTTGCGGCCCAATGTCAGTGCGGGCTGGTTGGAAACGACCTGGAAGGCGTTGTTCGAAGCCGAACCGGAGTCCGGAAGACAGCTGGCATGGGCACGGGCTCTGTCGGCCGCCGCAGCGGTCAACGATGCTCGCGCCGGCGAGTTGCGGTCGATACTCGACGGCACGTGCCCGGGACCGGTCGGACTGGCTCTCGATCCTGATCTGCGGTGGGCATTGTGGATCGCCCTGTCCGCGACCGGCCATGCGAGTGTAAGCGACTTCGACGGTGAGCTGAGCAAGGACAGCACGTCAGCGGGTCGAACGGCGTACGTCCGCGCCGCGGCGTCGATTCCCGATGCCGAGACCAAGGCGGCTGCCTGGGCGTCGGCGACCACCGATGCCTCACTCTCGAACGACCGCCTGGATGCGACGATCGCCGGATTCCGTTCGGGCACGGACCCGTCGTTGATCGAGGGATATGCGGTCGAGTACTTCTCGTCCCTGGGGAAGTGGTGGTCCGAACGCAGCATCGAGATCGCGCGACGGTTGGTGAACGGACTCTTCCCGGCAGCTGAAGACACCTCTGCTGTCGATTCCTGGATCCAGGCCAATGCGGAGGCTCCCGCGTCGCTGCGGAGGCTTGTTCTCGAACGTCGGGATCACCTGGCCCGAGACCTACGTGCCCAGGCGTCGAACGCAGTGATCTGACGCCATCAGCTCCGAAATGTCCTGTTCTTGGATATTGTCTAAACAGGGCTGCGACGGGAGACGACGTGCACACGATCACGGATCTGTCGCTGGTCACGGGCCCGGTTCCGCCCGTGGTGACGGTGCTCGGAATTCTGGCACTTCTGTGGCTGATCTTCTCGAGATCGAGGCGTCACGTGCTGATCTCGATTCCGGTCTGCATCGTCGCGGCAATCGCGATCACTCTCGTGCTGTACTGGCTGATCGAGAAGGTGTGGCACCCGTTCCCCGATCCGATTGCCCGTCCGGTCTACGTGTGGATCGGGTTGGGCATTCTCGGCGTGCTGCTGGGTGTTTCGCGGGTATTTGCGGCGACGCGGATCGACGGCCGCGTGCTCACCGTGGTCTCCGTGCTCCTGGTGGTCGTGTCGAGCGCGGCTCACGTGAATCTGCAGTTCCAGTCGTATCCGACGTTGGGAACAGCGCTGGGACTCTCGGACGCGGAGAAGGTTTCACTCGCCGACCTGGACGACGGCAAGGACGGGGCGGTACCGGTTTCGCAATGGAAGGTTCCAGCGGACATGCCGTCGGCCGGCAAGGTCAGCACGGTCACGATTGCGGGGACGGTCTCCGGATTCAGCGCCCGCGACGCCGAGATCTATCTACCGCCCGCGTATTTCACCAACCCACGGCCGGAGTTGCCGGTGTTGGTACTGCTTGCCGGCCAACCAGGCGCGCCCGAGGACTGGCTACAGGGCGGACGTCTCGTCCAGACCATGGACGCCTACGCCGCTGCGCATTCGGGCTTGGCTCCCGTTGTCGTCGTTGCTGACGGGACCGGGTCGGAACTGGCGAATCCGCTCTGCGTCGATTCCCAACTCGGGAACGTCGCAACGTACCTTTCGCGCGATGTTCCCGACTGGGTGCGCGGGAACCTCCAGGTGGATCCCGACCCGAGGAAGTGGGCGATCGGGGGACTTTCCTACGGCGGTACCTGCGCGTTCCAGATGGCAACGAACTTCCCCGCGGTGTATCCGACGTTCCTGGATCTGTCCGGTCAGATCGAACCCACCCTCGGTGATCGGAAGCAGACGGTCGATGCAGCGTTCGGCGGTAACGAAGCCGCGTTCGTGGCAGTGAATCCGCAGGATCTGCTCCGGGAGAAGAAGTTCCCCGACAGCGCAGGAGTGTTCGTGGTCGGCAAACAGGACAACGACTACCGCCCAGGTCTTCAAACGCTCTACGAAGCCGCAAAAGCCGCAGGGATGGACGTCCAGTACGCCGAGGTCGACGGCGGACACAGCTTCCAGGTGTGGTCGGCTGGATTGGCGAGTCAATTAGGTTGGCTGGGAACGCGACTCGGCCTGCCCGGATGAACGTTCGTCTGGAAGTTCCGAAGACCCGATGATCAGCGGGTGAATTCTTCCGGTCGCCCCGGCTTCGGAGCCCAATCCCTGCGGATCTGCCACACTCGCGAGCCGAAGGTCGAGTGCGCCGGTCCATTCTCGGGTCAATTGCGCATCGAGTGCGTCGACGCGCTCGAGTAGCGGAGGGTGCTGGTCCGGCGGGCAGGCTTCGAGCAAGGTCGCGAATACCGCGCGTAGACGGCGCTGGACCTGCGCGGAATTGGTACTGAAGTGCCGGATCTCGTCGGTGGCGACGGACACGTAATCGGTCCAGGTGCGTTGCTGCCCTCGGATCAGCGTGAGATCCGAGGTTGACGTGTCGAAGCGGACCCGCGGGGCGAGAAGTACCAGAAGATCTTCGATGTGGTCGAGAGCCTGCACGGCTCGGCCCGGGTCGTTGATGGCGGGTGACAGTGCCTTGAGCGCGATGTCCACGATCGACTGAAGCGCTGCACCGGGGCTGACGACCGGGCTGTGCGTGTCACCGAAGATCAAGCACGACATCAAGGTGTCAGGACGTACCTTCAGCGACGGTCCGCGTACCTCGAAGAGGGGCGCGTTCTGGGCGACGAACTCGCCGATGCTGGGGACGACCTCGACCGAGACGTCCCAGCGGCTGGCCAACCGCTGCAGTCGTGCGAGATCGATCGCCAGCAGAATCCGGCCGTCGGGTGAGAGGTGGCGCAGGCGAATCACCAGTGCGTCGGCGCTCTCGGAGGTTTCGGACTCGCGCGGTTGGGGGAGGGGGAGCGGCTGACTGGGTTTCGGTGCGCCGGAAGGTAAGTCCTCGTACAGCGGATAGGCACGAATCGTCGCGCTGCGACCCTGGGCCGCTATCCAACGCAGCAACCGACTGGAATTGAGAATCGACCCGACCTTCGCCACCAACGCGATGAACAGGATCGCACTGGCCAATGCCAGAAGCAGTGCGATCGCCGTGGAGATGGTCGGTGAGGAATTCTCCGAATCGAGCGCCAGATCGAGCGCAATGATCAAGGAGAAGACGAACGTGGCCAGAAACATGCCGATCGACCACCGCATGACTCGCTGTTGCGCAAGCATCGGGACCACCCGCACCGAAATCTGCGAGGCGCCGAACTGCATTGCGAGGGTGATGGCGGTGAACACCAGACCGGTGAGAGTGATCATCCCGCCGGCGATGACGCTGAGCAGCGTTGCGGTGGCCCCGGCGTCCACGCCCTCGGAAATGGTACCGACGTCGCCGTCGCTCACCAGGTCTCCGTCGATCCCGACGAGGATGTTCGCGGTGACGACGGACAGCACGACGAGGATCACGGGGAGGCGCCAGACCGGGACTGTTCGTAATCGTCGGCGAGTTCGGCGCCAGCGAATTCTGTCCGAAAGCCGCCGTGATAGTCCGACTTTCGTCGTAGGCGTCGTGGTGTCGACGACTGGGAGTGGTGGTGGGGTCGGAGGAGTGGAACCGAAACTTCCTGACACCGTTTCCTGAACGTAGATCTTCGCGTGGATCATCGGCTCGCGATACCGCTGCTCACGGGCGACTGCCCGGCTCATCTTCGCGGGCTTGTCGCGGTAACGCGAACGCGCCCACGGCGCACCCGGGCGACTCAACCGAATTGCTCCGACCAACAGAAGCGGGGTGAAGAACAGTCCGATCAAGCCGGTCCAGAGTTTGCCCTTCATCAACGTGATCACGGCGAGTCCGAGTTGGATCACGATCGCGACGACAACGCCGATCAACGTCGCCAGGCTACGGTCCTGCTCATACGGGTCGAACTCTCCCGCGAACCCGATCGGGTGGACTCCGAGAAGGAAAAGGAACGAGATCGCGATGGCAACGAACACCGCGTCGATGGACGAGCGACCCTCTTCGGCCCAGTAGACGTCGCGCAGATGTAGCACGAGTGCGTACTCGTCGAGGACCAGCGCGCTGCCGATACCGAACACCGACGCAAGAACACAGTTGGCGATCGGGGTGTGATAGTCGGCCAGAGCGATGAAGGCAAAGCCGGACACGAGCATCATCATCAAACCGAAAACCATGTGGTGGATGTGCATTCCACCGGGCGTGACATTGCCTGGCCACCACGAGACCTCAGCTCGGATCATTCGAACGCTGAACCGAATGAACAGGAACGTCAGGACAAAGGCGAGCAGAAGGAAGAACAGTGGGAGTCTGCCGGTGTCGACGACCGTGTGCTCGAACCAGGACCGCACGGCGTCAGCTCTTGCTGGTGGCGAGCTTGATCAGCTGAGGAGCTGTCGCGTCCGGAAGGTAAGCACGCGTGAGCGCGATTCCGATTCGAGGCAGGTCGGCCTCGTCGCGGAAACACAGGAAAACGGGTTCGTATCTCGGCTTGAACTTCTTCTTGAATGCGTGAAGAGACCGGAAGCCGTAGAGCGGTTCCATCGCGGCTCCGAGCATGTCGAGCAGGCGGTCCATCGATGCGGCGTCGGCGCCGTCGTCGCTGCGGGCCAGCGGCGCGCCGGACAGTGAGACGAATTGGGCACCTTGTTCTTTGAATTCGAGGGCCGACGATGCGATGAGGAACTCGACCACCGGCCGGAAGCCGTCCGGGCGTCGACGCATGACGTCGAGCGTCCAACCCCGGACCACGCCGCCTTCGCCGTACACCGGCAACCACGAGGTGACGCCGTGAATACTTCCCGTCGGGTCGACGGCCAAACCGACCCGGACGTCGCGATCGAGCGCCTCTTCGACGCTGCCGAGGGTGAACCCCATCTCGGGTAGTCCCTTGTCGCCCACCCATTCCTCGGATATAGCGCGCACCTGAGCCAATACGGAGAACGGCTCGTCTGCCAGTGTTGTCATCCGGAAGGTGATGTCGTCCTTCTTGGCCTTGTTGAGCGCCGAGCGGATGTCCTGCCAGGACTTTCCGGTGAACTGCAATTCCGGCAGGTCGACGATCGTGTCCTCGGCGACCTGAACGGTGCGCCACCCCCGCCGTGTGGCGGCATCGGCTGTTTCCTTTCCTACGGAGAACAAGCAGGGAGTGAGGCCGTTGGCTTCGGACATCGTCGTGAACTCGTCGACCGCCGCGGCAAGTCGCTCGGGGCTCGCTATCGGATCGGCCAGCACCACGACGACACCGACATGCCGTTGGAATGCAACGACACTCTCACCCGACTCGCCGAAGTAGTAACTGTTGCCGTCCCACGTCGTCATCCACGACATGGTTCCGCCGCCGTGCTGTTTGAGCAGTTCCCGCGCAGTGGCGCGAGGATCGTTCCCGGACAGCGGTCCGCCTCGAATCTTGCGCCGCATCGGCACGTGGAAAGCGTGACGGCCCTTGATCAACAAGATGAGTTCGAGAAGCCAGAGCAGCGCGGTACCGACCGTGACGGCTCCGGCGCTTTCGTAGTCGAAGAAGATGACCGAACCGAGGACGAGGGCGGTGGCCAAGACCGTCAGAGAGCCGAACACCACGGCAACCCACCAGGCCCAGCGGCGACCTCGTCGCAACTGATCCGCGATCAGTGCAACGATGATCACGTCGACCAATGCGGTCCAGCCCGAACCGGTTTCGGCTTCCGTCGGCCCGAAGGGTCCACTGCCGGGGAACAACCACACGGCGATCTCGACCACTCCGATCAGGAGCAGGCCGATGAATCCGAGCAGACGGATCTCGCGTCGCGTTCGGGGGATGAACCCGCGCTCTCCGTCGCCGAAGAACTTTTCGCCGACCGGAAGGAAGATCGCAACCGCGATGAGGTGCTGTACGTCGGCGAGGCGACCTTCGAAGAGAAAGGCGATCGCGATGTACGCGCACAGGATGGCGCGCACTCGCATTCGCCAGGGCGAGCGCAGAGTTGCGGTGGTCGCGGCGAGTGCGGCGATGATGGCGGTGGTGACACCGACGTCGCGGTGGGTGGCGAGGTTGCGAGCCCAATCCCAATCGGTGTGGCTGCCCGCCCAGAGGAGGAGCGATGCACCCAGTTCGCCCGCCAACTGACCGCTGATGGTGACGATGGCCGCGTTCTTGGTTCCCAGGCGCCACTCGCACCAGCCGACCGCGAAGGCAAAAACGACGATGATCGAAACATACTGACCCGGCGTCAAGCCGAAGAACCAACCCGTGACGAGAGTCCACCACTTACCTTCCTGCAAGGCAGGGACTCCGTAGGCGATGTCGTCGAACCACGAGTAGGTACGGACGTGATTCCACAAGGCGCCGGTCGCGATCCCGACGACGGTGATGGTGAGCACGACGATCGAGGTGAACGGCACGCGCCGCAGGACGCTCAGCGCGTCGGAGGCAAAGCGAGAGGCCCGATTCGGCGCGCCTGGCGCGCTCTGGTCGGTCTGCGGGGTGGGGGTCTGGGACTGCTCAGCCATCGAGGTTCTCTTCTCGCCATGCCGCACGGTGGATTCTGCCTGTTCAGCATGACAGGAATACAGACCGATAATCAGGCGAAGCGGTCAAAATGGACGAGACTGGCTGGGGGTCTCAGTCTCGTGGCGCTACTGTCGAGCCATGGTGAACGGAGATTTACTGAATCGGGACCACCTGGTCGCCTCACTTGCCGCTTTCGAACCTCGGTCGGTCGAATTGGACGGAAGGCGCTCGGCGTCGGTGGTCATCGTCGTCATGCGGACTGCGGACGGAACACCCGTGTTCCCGGTGACGAAGCGGCCGAGCAAGATGCGCGCTCACCCCGGTCAGTTCGCGTTGCCAGGCGGAAGCGTCGACCCGGGTGAGTCTTCCGAACAAGCAGCGGTTCGGGAGCTGTCCGAAGAGTTGGGCGTCGACGTCCCTGAGTCGAACATCATCGGCCGGCTCGACGACTACGTCACCCGTTCGGGATTTGTGATCCGACCGTTCGTCGTCTGGTCCGGTGAGGACATCGGGGGACTGGTACCCAATCCCGACGAGGTGGCCCAGGTGTATGCCGTGACGTCGGAGGAGCTCGACGTGGACTCGCGCTTCGTCACCATCGAGGAATCACCGAACCCGGTGATCCAGTGGCCTTTCCGAACGAGCCTGATCCATGCGCCGACCGGCGCCGTCATCTATCAGTTCCGCGAAGTACTGAACGGACGGAACACGCGCATCGACAACCTCGAGCAGCCGGTGTTCGCCTGGCAATAAGGTCAGCTCGACACGCTCGGGACAGTTCGGGCTACGGCGCCTCGGCGAATAGTCCGTCGTGCTGTGGAAAGCTGGCCGCACGGCAATCGAAAGACGCGAGGTGTGTGCAGTGAACTCTGGCGAACAAGAACTGGTCCCCACGGATCGGATTCTCACTGTTCCCAACGTGCTCAGTATCGTGCGTCTACTCGCTCTGCCGCTGTTCGCCTACCTGCTGCTCGTCACGCACTCGGACAGCTGGGCATTGGCGCTGCTGATGCTCAGCGGGTTCACCGACTGGCTCGACGGCAAGTTGGCCAGAGTGCTCGGACAGACCTCGCGTCTGGGAGCGCTTCTCGACCCGCTGGTCGACCGTCTCTACGTCGTGACGACGCTGGTCACCTTCGTCGCCCGCGATTTCATTCCCTGGTGGGTCGCGGCGATTTTGATCGGCCGTGATCTTCTACTCGCGTTGACGCTGCCGATCTACCGCCGGCGTGGACTGCCGCCGCCCGAGGTCATCTACCTCGGCAAGGCTGCGACCTTCCTCCTGATGTTCGCGCTGCCCTTGATTCTTGCCGGACACGGAGACTGGGCCATCGGACCGTTCACCCATGCCTTCGGTTTCGCTTTCCTGATCTGGGGAACCGTCCTGTACGTGTGGACTGCCGCGATCTACGTGCTCAAAGCCGTTGACGTTGCGCGAACGCACGAGGTCGTGCGCCGATGAAGTCGACCGGGGAGGACGTCCGTCGTAACCCGGTACCGTCGCTGCTTCGGTCGCTCATGACCGAACATCTCGATCCGGGCTACGAAGCGACGGCATTCGAACGCCAACACGAGCACACGACGAACAGATCCTCGAAGACGGGGCCGTGGCTGGCCCTCGGTGCACTGTTGATCGGGTTCATCGTCACGGTCTCGGCAGTTCAGGCCACCAAGCAGGTGACCGGCACCGAGGAGGTTCGAAGCGAGTTGGTCGCCAAGGTCCGTGACGCGGAGGATCGAATCGATTCGCTGGCCGCGTCCCGCGATTCACTCGGCGGCGACGTCGACGCCGCCCGTGGCGTGGCGCTCGAAGGCGATGCCAGAGGCAGCGCGGTCCTCGATCAATTGCGAGCGGTCGAATCCGGCGCAGGAGCCGAAGCCGTTCACGGGGAGGGGCTGGTGGTGACGTTGACTGACCCGGCCGGGCGCCCGAACCTCTCGGATGCGTCCCAGCGCAGCGTCGGCGGTAAGACAGTTGTCCTCGATCGTGATCTGCAGACCGTCGTCAACGCCCTGTGGGCTGGCGGAGCGGAGGCAATCGCCGTCGGCGGCGTGCGAATCGGGCCGACGGTGACCATCCGTCAGGCGGGCGGCGCGATGCTCGTCGACAACCAACCTGTCTTCTCGCCGTACCGCGTCGAGGCGATCGGCGACACGCGCGCGCTGCAGCGAGAGTTCGTCGTCAGCGACGCCTACGTGAGAATGTCGAGCGTCTCGCAACTGTACGGAGTCGGTTTCGCAGTGGCCGAGGACGAATCGTTGACACTGCCGCCCGCGACGCCTCGTGCGGTCCGGGTGGCAACAGAACCCACAGAACCCAAGTGACAGAAGGAGTTCGATGAAGGCCGGTTCCGCCCTGTACGGACTCGCAGCACTGGTCGTCGGCATCGTCTTGGGCGTCGTTTTCAGCCCGCAGGTGCCCGACGTCATCCAGCCCTATCTTCCGATTGCTGTCGTTGCGGCACTCGACGCCGTCTTCGGCGGACTACGCGCGTATCTGGACGAGATATTCGACGCAAAGGTGTTCGTGGTCTCCTTCGTCTTCAACGTGCTCGTCGCGTCGTTGATCGTCTGGCTCGGCGATCAGTTGGGTGTGGGTACTCAACTCTCGACGGCAATCGTCGTCGTGCTGGGTATCCGGATCTTCGGCAACGCAGCGGCATTGCGACGACGACTGTTCGGAGCGTGAGCCATGTCCGACCACGCAGCGACTGACCCCGAAGAACCACCGGTGACGACTACGGGAGAAGGTCGTCACGAGTTGCGTTCGCCGTCGAAACATCGCACGAACGTGGTGTTCGCGATCCTCGCCGCCGTGCTTCTGGGTGTGCTCGGTGTCGCGATTGCCACACAGGTACGCAGCACCGTGGCCGGAGATTCACTCGACGCCGCGCGCCCTGCCGACCTCCTGGTGGTTCTCGACAACTTGAATCGGCGTGAAGCCGCGCTGAGGCAGGAAGTCGCGAATCTTCAGGAATCGCTTGCCACTTTGGAAGCCGGCGGCAACACCGGAGCAGCGCTCGACGAGGCGCGGGCGCGGCTGACCTCGCTCTCCATTCAGGTGGGGACCGCTCCTGCTACCGGACCGGGTGTGACGATGACCCTGACGGATCCAGCAGGGGGCGTCGGCTCCGAAGTGATTCTCGATCTCATCCAGGAACTACGTGCTGCCGGGGCCGAAGCCATCTCGATCGCAGGTGCGAACGGCGAACCCATTCGTATCGGCGTGAACTCGTGGGTGAGTGGGCGCGGCGGCGAGATCGAATTGGACGGAACCCGGATCGAGCAGCCGTACACTGTGACCGCGATCGGGGATCCACCGACGTTGGCAGCAGCGTTGAACATTCCCGGAGGCGTTTTCGACAACGTCGCACGCAACGGCGGAACTTCCTCAGTCGACCAATCGCAGCAGGTCACGATCTCCGTCTTGCGACAATTGAATCCGCGCCAATACGCTCAACCCGGAAATTGATCTTTTGCGTCCGACTTTCGGACGGCCTGTGAAAGGAAGCCACTGTGAGTGAGCTCGATACACCTACCGATCTGCGCTACACCGCGGAGCACGAGTGGGTGAAGCGGACCGGCCCGACCTCAGTTCGAGTCGGTATCACCGACTTTGCTCAGTCGCAGCTCGGTGACGTCGTGTTCGTCCAGCTTCCCGCTGTCGACGAAGACGTGACCGCCGGTGAATCGCTCGGTGAGGTCGAGTCGACCAAGAGCGTCTCCGACATCTTTGCTCCGTTCACTGCGAAAGTTCTTGCAGCCAACGGTGAATTGGACGGACAGCCTGACCTCGTCAACACCGATCCGTACAACACGGGTTGGTTGGTCGAGCTCGAGGTCGCCGACGAGGCCACACTCGACGCCGCACTCGCGGCAACGCTGGACGCGGAGGCATACAAGGGACTCACGTCCGAGTAGAAAACCTGCGCGTGGACCGGCCAACTCGTGTTGTGTCGCGGCCTGTCTCGCTGCACGCGGCGGTCTGCGCAGGGTACGGTCGTTAGGTACGCATGTGCCGAGTCGGGGCGCAGGGCCGTATCGAACGTGACTGTGAAAGATGCTCGTGAAGAAAGTGCACTGCGTAGTCCAGTGATTCATGATCTGGATGATTGACCCAGGAGGAGAAACAGTGAGCGAGAACGGTAACGACGCGGGCTATGGGGAGTCGCCGGCGGAGACCACTTCGGTTTTCCGTGCGGACTTCCTCAATGAGCTCGACAACACCTCCTCTGCAGCACCGGCCGCCGAGCAGCCGGTTTCGGGCGTGGAAGGCCTTCCCGCCGGAGCCGCCCTTCTGGTGGTCAAGCGGGGACCGAATGCAGGATCCCGCTTTTTGCTCGATCAGCCGACGACGTCGGCAGGTCGGCACCCGGACAGCGACATCTTCCTCGACGACGTGACCGTCAGCCGTCGTCACGCCGAGTTCCGTCAGGAAGATGCGGATTTCCACGTCGTCGACGTCGGAAGCCTCAACGGCACCTACGTCAACCGTGAGCCTGTCGATTCGGCAGTTCTCGCGAACGGTGACGAGGTTCAGATCGGCAAGTTCCGTCTGGTGTTCCTCACCGGCCCTCGTGCCGGCGGTTCGCAGGTCGGCGAGTCGTCAGCAGGTGCGGGTAGCTAATGACGGCAGTGCGGCAGCAGAGCCAGCCCGGAATGTCGATTGGTTCCGTGCTGGATCGGTTGCGTCCAGATTTTCCCGACGTGACGATTTCGAAGATCCGTTTCCTCGAGTCCGAGGGTTTGATCAGCCCACAACGGACACCGTCGGGATACCGCAGATTCTCTGTCGAGGACTGCGAGCGTCTTCGCTTCGTGCTGACCGCTCAACGTGATCAGTACCTGCCGCTCAAAGTGATCAAAGAACAACTCGAAGCGATCGACAGCGGCGCAGCGACGGTGAGTGCAGAAGTTCCTGCGCCTCGTCGTGCTCGCGTCCTGTCGATCGCTACGGGCGATGTCTCACCCGAGGCTTTCCGGGTCGATCGCGAAGTTCGAGTCGGTCGTCAGGACCTTCTCGCTCGCGCCGACATCGACGATCGGTTTCTGACCGATCTGATCCGTACCGGTTTGGTCGTTCCCGGCGCAGCGGGCTTCTTCGACGAGGACGCCGTGACGCTGGCGCGCACCGCGAAGGCGATGTCCGAGTACGGCTTGGAGGTTCGTCATCTGCGGGCGTTCAAGTTGGCTGCTGATCGTGAAGCGGGACTCGTGACCCAGATCGCCGGACCGGTTGCCAAGGGTCGTGACGCCGGAGCACGTGATCGTGCCGAGGAAATGGTCCGGGAACTGGCTGCGCTGTCGCTGACTTTGCACACATGTCTGGTCAAGTCGGCGGTTCGGGGAAGTCTCGATCGCTGAGTTCCTCGATCAGCGGGGCACACTCGAATAGAATTTCAGTACGACCGCATCGGAGTCGGTCGGCTGGATCACGTCAGGTTGGAGGCAAGCTCGATGGGCGAAATGCGTGTGATCGGAGTTCGTGTCGAGCAGCCTCAGAATCAGCCGGTCCTGTTGCTGCGAGAGTCCGACGGCGATCGGTACCTGCCGATCTGGATCGGGCAAACCGAAGCTACCGCGATTGTTCTCGAACAACAGGGAGTCGAGCCGGCGCGGCCGCTGACTCACGACCTGATCAAGATCTTGATCGAATCATTCGGTCGGAGCCTCAAGGAAGTGCGGATCGTGGACCTGCAAGAGGGCACTTTCTACGCGGATCTCGTCTTCGACGAGCAGACCACCGTCTCGGCACGTCCGTCGGACTCGATTGCATTGGCCCTGCGCATCGGCGTTCCGATCTTCGCGTCGGAGGCTGTTCTCGCCGAGGCCGGTCTGGTCATTCCTGACGAGCGCGAAGACGAGGTCGAGAAGTTCAAGGAATTCCTTGACACCATCTCGCCGGACGACTTCAAAGCCACTGACGGTTAGTCCTGTTTGTCCGTAATCAGGCTTTAGTCTTCAACTCTCAAGTAGAGGTTGAGTCTCGGTCGGCGTGTTGCGTTGACCGAGCACCCTCGTGGTCTTACCGTTGCGTGCGGTGGAGATCTTCTCGCCTTGTCGATCGAGGCGTACTCTGGGTAAGTCCACTCATGGAATTACCTGCCTTGGATTCACATCTGAAAGTTCGGTCGGCACGGGATTCTCGTGACTGCTGATAGCACAGGTTGGTTACATGATGGCGAAGCGAGAGGGAGACGGCAGTGGAAGAACAGTCGAATGAGCGCGGAACGGGCATAGCCGATAGTGCCGAGCCGACTGCAGAAATGTCTTCCGAAGAGCTGCAGCCAGGCCTGTTCCCGGACGATTCCATCCCCGACGACCTCGTCGGATATCGAGTACCCAGTGCGTGCCAGATCGCCGGGATCACGTACCGCCAACTCGACTACTGGGCACGGACGTCGTTGGTTGTTCCGTCAATCCGTGGCGCTGCCGGATCCGGTAGCCAACGTCTGTACTCCTTCAAGGACATCCTCGTTCTGAAGATCGTGAAGCGTCTGCTCGACACCGGCATCTCACTGCAGAACATTCGCGTTGCCGTCGATCACCTCCGTAAGCGCGGCGTCCGCGATCTTGCCAACATCACCCTGTTCTCCGACGGCACCACCGTGTACGAATGCACGTCTCCCGAAGAGGTCGTCGACCTCCTCCAGGGTGGGCAGGGCGTATTCGGCATCGCAGTCAGTGGAGCGATGCGTGAACTCACCGGAACAATCGCCGACTTCCCAGCCGAGCGGGCTGACGGCGGCGAAAGCGATCCCAACCCGGAAGACGAGTTGGCTTCGCGACGCAAGAATCGCGCCAGCCGCAAAACCGGATAACGCACGTCACATCTCTTTGGAGGATGCCACGGTGCAGGTAGGCGTTTCGGTCAACTAGACTGGGCCTGCGTCGCCGGCGTACGGGAGAGCCTCGGATACCGATTCACCGAACTTGTCTTTGTTTCAGTCTTTGTCTCAAAGGTCAGTCGTGAGCGGGATCAGGGCGCCGAAGGAGCAATACCTCCCCGTCAATCTCTCAGGCACCAAGGA
This sequence comes from Rhodococcus sp. IEGM 1241, assembly GCF_033142365.1. NCBI lineage: Bacteria > Bacillati > Actinomycetota > Actinomycetes > Mycobacteriales > Nocardiaceae > Rhodococcus > Rhodococcus sp. IEGM 1241. The sequence continues at coordinate 583,224 of NZ_JAWLSE010000005.1, read as the reverse complement.
CCGTACGGGCTCCGACGCCTCTGGAAAGCGGTGGGACAACCCACCCGCCGACGGGGAAAGGCTGTGGCTTCCGTCTATCGGCGGATCACTACCGAATCTCTCAGGCGCTCGGGAATCGAGCATGCGACAGAGGGGGAGGAACGCACCGCAGTTCGGTGTGTGTCCTGATCCTCCGATCTGTCTGGGAGTTGTCGTGATCGACGCTGCAAGCCGTATATTTGCCGACCGCCATGTCGGTCCGAACGCCGCGGAACTCGCGCGCATCCTCGAACTCGTCGGTGTCGATTCACTCGACGAACTGGCAACCAAGGCCGTTCCCTCCGTCATCCTCGACGCTGCCCCCAACGGCATCGCGGCCGGACTCGACGCTCTGCCGCTTCCGGTCGGAGAGCACGAGGCACTTGCCGAACTGACTGCACTTGCAGCCCAGAACACTGTCGCGACGTCGATGATCGGCCTCGGCTACTTCGACACGTTGACGCCGCCGGTGTTGTTGCGCAACATCATCGAGAACCCGGCCTGGTACACCGCGTACACCCCGTATCAGCCGGAGATCAGCCAGGGCCGCCTCGAAGCCCTCCTCAACTTCCAGACCATGGTCGCCGATCTCTCCGGCATGGAACTGGCCAACTCGTCGATGCTCGACGAGGCCACCGCCGCTGCCGAAGCCATGACGCTCCTGCGCCGCGCGAACCGCAGCAAGTCCCCACGCTTTGTCGTCGACGCGGACCTGTACCCGCAGACCCTCGCCGTCATCGAGACACGCGCCGAGCCGCTCGGCATCGAGATCGTCTCCGCAGATCTCACTGCCGGACTGCCCGAGGGTGATTTCTTCGGTGTCATCGCGCAGATCCCGGGCGCTTCGGGACGCGTCGTGGACTACACCTCGATCATCGCGGAAGCTCACGAGCGCGGCGCACTGGTTGCCGTCGGCGCCGACCTTCTTGCGATGACGCTCATCACCTCGCCGGGTGAACTCGGTGCGGACGCGTGCTTCGGGACCACCCAGCGCTTCGGTGTTCCCATGGGGTACGGCGGACCGCACGCCGGTTACCTGGCCGTGCACTCCAAGCACGCGCGTCAGCTGCCCGGCCGTTTGGTCGGCGTCTCCATCGACGCCGACGGAGACAAGGCATACCGCCTCGCGCTGCAGACACGTGAGCAGCACATTCGCCGTGAGAAGGCGACATCCAACATCTGTACCGCGCAGGTGCTCCTCGCGATCCTCGCTGCGATGTACGCGAGTTACCACGGCGCCGAGGGGCTCAAGGCGATTGCGTTGCGCGTCGCTGCCCGCGCACACGCGTTGGCAAACGGCCTGCGCGAGGGCGGCGTGACCGTAGTCCACGATTCGTTCTTCGACACCGTGCTGGCTCAGGTTCCGGGCAAGGCAGCCGACGTCGTCGCTGCGGCCAAGGAATCCGGGATCAACTTGCGTCTGGTCGATGCCGATCATGTCGGTATCTCCTGCGACGAGGCCACCACCGCCGACCACGTCCTTGCCGTGCTCGACGCGTTCGGGATCGAGGATGCTGTTGTCGCCATCGAAGCCGAGGGCAACTCGGTTCCGGCTGCTCAGGAGCGCACCTCCGACTACCTGCAGCACGAAGCCTTCACCCGTTACCGTACGGAAACGGCAATGCTTCGCTACCTGCGCGCGCTCTCCGACAAGGACATCGCCCTCGATCGCAGCATGATCCCGCTGGGCTCGTGCACCATGAAGCTCAATGCGACCGCCGAGATGGAATCCATCACCTGGCCGGCGTTCAACGCGATCCATCCGTTCGCGCCCACGTCGGATGCACCCGGTCTGCTGAAGATCATCAAGGATCTCGAAGACTGGTTGGTCGCGGTCACCGGCTATGACAACGTCAGCCTGCAACCCAACGCCGGCAGCCAAGGGGAGTACGCGGGCCTGCTCGCGATCCGCAACTACCACCTCAGCCGGGGCGACGACCATCGAGACACCTGCCTCATCCCGTCGAGTGCTCACGGCACCAACGCGGCGTCTGCCGTCATGGCCGGGATGCGCGTCGAGGTAGTCGCCTGCCGTCCCAACGGTGACGTCGACGTCGACGATCTGCGTGCGAAGATCGCCGATCACGCCGAGCGTCTCGCCGCGATCATGATCACCTACCCGTCAACGCACGGTGTCTACGAGCACGAGATCTCCGACATCTGCGCAGCGGTACACGACGCCGGTGGCCAGGTGTACGTCGACGGCGCCAACCTCAATGCGCTTGTCGGCCTTGCCCGTCCAGGCCGATTCGGCGGCGACGTCAGCCACCTGAATCTGCACAAGACCTTCTGCATTCCGCACGGCGGCGGTGGACCCGGCGTCGGCCCGATCGGTGTGCGCTCACACTTGACGCCGTTTTTGCCCGGACACCCGATGGCCCCCGAACTCGGTGGTAGAGGAACGATCTCGGCAGCGCCGTACGGCAGTGCGTCCATCCTGCCCATCACCTGGACCTACATCCGGATGATGGGTGCTCAGGGCCTGCGCCGCGCCAGCCTGACCGCCATCGCGTCGGCCAACTACATCGCACGTCGACTCGACGAGTACTTCCCGGTTCTCTACACCGGCGAGAACGGCATGGTCGCGCACGAGTGCATCCTCGACCTCCGTGGGTTGACCAAGGACACTGGCGTCACCGTCGACGACGTGGCAAAGCGTCTGGCCGACTACGGTTTCCATGCACCGACCATGAGCTTCCCCGTGGTCGGCACACTGATGGTCGAGCCCACCGAGAGCGAAAACCTCGAAGAGATCGACGAGTTCTGCGAGGCGATGATCGCTATTCGCGGCGAAATCGATCGCGTCGGCGCCGGCGAGTGGACGGTGGAGGACAACCCGCTACGCGGTGCTCCCCACACTGCCGGAAGCATTGCAGCGCAGTGGGATCACCCGTACTCGCGTGAGATTGCCGTCTTCCCGCGAGGCAAGGCTCGCCCGAAGGTGTGGCCGTCCGTGCGTCGTATCGACGGTGCACATGGCGACCGCAACCTGGTCTGCTCGTGCCCGCCGATCGAAGCGTTCGCAGGCAACTAAGGCGTGTGCCCGCCGGAGATCATCACCTCTCGCGTACGAGTTCGAGAACGGTGATCTCCGGCGGTGCGCCGACGCGTACCGGCGGGCCCCAAGCCCCGGCGCCACGCGTCGTGTACAGCACTGTGTTTCCGACCTTGTCCAAGCCTTGCACCGAAGGCTGCTGCAGCGGAACGAGATACCTCAGCGGCCACATCTGACCGCCGTGAGTGTGCCCGGACAGCTGCAGATCGATACCCATCTCGGACGCCTCGATCGCTTGACGCGGTTCGTGCGCGAGAAGCAAGGCGAAAGTATTCGCATCGCGACCTGCGAGCGCGGCAGTAAGGTTCGGCTCGTACGGGGCCGGCGACGTGTAGTCGTGGATGCCCACGATGTCGATGGTGTCGCCGTCATGCTGGATCGAGGCGCGACTGTTGCGAAGTGTGGTGATCCCCAATGTTTCCCACACGTCGAGCCATTTGCCGCCGTCGTCCGCGTAGAACTCGTGGTTTCCGCTGACTCCGAAGATTCCGTCCGGCGCCTGAAGATCGGCGAGCGGAGCAAGATCGGGAGCAACTTTTGCGACGGTGCCGTCCACGAGATCGCCGCCGATCGCGATCATATCGACATTCTGCGAGTTCACGATCTCGACCACCTTGCGGGTGAAGTCGACCCCGCGGGCCGGTCCCACGTGCAGGTCGGTGATCAAGGCGATCCGGTATCCGTTGAAGCCCTCAGGTAGGCGAGCAAGCGGCACGCGGACGCGTGAAATCTTGGGGCCCGACGCCTCGTAGACGCCGTAGCCGGCGGTGCCGATCGCCGCGAGAGTGACTGCTGCTGTAGCCAACTGCAACGTACGACGCTTGGCCGGGTCGACTTCGGTCGTGGTATCCGTGCGGCGTGCACGTAGTCGACTGATCCCGGCAAGCAGGCCGATCACGAGCAGTCCGGGAATCAGGTACAGCCACGAAGCCAGCCAGACCCATCCGAGAAATCCGATCGGTCGCGCCCAGGACGTCGGGAAGATTTCGCCGCTGCCGACCCCGATGAGCGTCGAGACCGCCAAGACGACAAGCGCAGTGTCGGCAAGACGAGCCCATCGCCTCGGGATGCCGGTGGCGCGAACGAGTCGGCGGTGCAGGAACCAGGTCAGAAGGGCGAGAAGGATTGCAAAAACCGCGACGCGCCCCATCAGGACAGCATCTTGGTCACTGTGGCCGCGAGAGCGGGGTCGGACGTCGAATCGACGCGAACCAAGGTTCCGCCGGTCCGATCCGAGACGTCTTGGAGTGTGGAGACGTCGTCGCCCGCACCGACGACGATCACGTCGACCTGTACCGGACGCGACGGATTGCCCGCAGCGGCGATCGCGCTGAGCAGTTCGGCTCGCGTCGTGGTGGATTCGTCAGGTGTACTCGAGGTGATCAGCAGCACCGAGTTGACTCGTCCCGCGTCGAAACCGTCAACCGCGGCTTTGTACGAACTGGCAAGCGCCGGGTACTTGGAGGTCTTTCCGCCGGCTCGAAGCCCGTTGAGGAAATCTGTGATGGTGGCACGCCGATTCGGCTCGGACAGTGAACCGCCCGGAACCAGGATGCGCTCGGACGGTTTTCCGTCGGTGCCCGTGCTGAACTCGCGAAGGCCGATGTCCGAAGCGTCAGGGCTGCGACCCAATTGCGTGTTCACTGCCGCGGCAACGTTCGCCAAGCGGGTAGTGCCACCGTCGTCGGTACCCATCGACGCCGACGTGTCCATCAGGATGGTGGCACTACGCGGAGAGACCGGATTGGCGACGATGTCACCGAGCGCAGCTGCGGTTTCGGCCGAAGCCGGTTTCAACGTGGACGAGATCTTGGCCGGAGACACCGCACCGAGATCGGGAAGATCTTGACCCTCGACCCGGAAACCGGCGCCGACGAACAACTGTGACTGATTCGGCTCACGCATGAAATCGGCAAACTGCGCCGCTGCGCGCGAGGCGGTTTCGTCGATCCCGCTGCCCGAGACGATGACCGCCGGATAGTCCGCGACTGGCGTTGCGCCGGCGGGGGAGTACGTCGTCATCGCCGCGTTCGCGCTCTGCGCTATCGACTGTTCCGTGGCCGGAACGGCTTTCACCGAATCCGGTGTTCCGGCGCTCAGTGCTCCGAGGGCTTCGGCGGTGGACGTCGGGGGAGTCGGCAAGGATTGGAACTGCAACGCCCGCGGACTGAGCGCAGCGTTGACCTGCGCGGACTTCACCTGATCCGTCGTGACCGGACCGGCACCCGCATCGGCGACGTCGGCAGCGATCGCCTGTGCGGCCATCGAGGTTTCGGTACTTCCGACCGGCAGGGCGACCGTCAGATCGGAAGGCAATGTCTTCCAACTCGATGCGGCGCCGGCCAATGCTGCCGCGGTCTCGGGACCGGCTGCCAGAACGATCGGGGAACTCGCGAGCGAGCGGGGATCACCGTTGATCACGGCCTTGCCCGCCAGCGGCGCGAGTTCGAACGAGCTCGTCGGGATCCACAGGGAGGGACGCGGTCCCAATGCTGCGTCGTCCCAGGATGCCGCCGGACCGGCTTCGAGTGCCGTCGAGACCGACGCGGACGGCGCACCGTGCACCACGACGGCGATGCAGTGATCGCGCACGACCGGAGAGGTCTGGGTGTACCGCTTGGCCAGTTCCTCGATCTGTGGGGCGATGGACGGATCCGCGGTGACGTCGAGTGTCTTGTTGCCTTCGACGCACGTACCTGCTGCCTGCTGGCCCTGATCGTCGATCCGGTTGCTGAGGGCCTTCCACCCGAAGAAGCCTGCAACGATCAAGACGATCAGCACGACGACGAGAATCGGCCCCTTGCTGATACCTCTGGCGCCTGACCCGCCGCGATGTTCGCCCACGTACCTTGCCCTACCTTGGTCACTCGAAGAATATCTGCTGAACGGACTGTGTCCTCGGCCAGTCTAGTGACGAATCTTCGGGGCCTACGCGAACAGCCTCGACACCGGTAGCGGTGCCGAGGCTGTTCGGGTTCAGCTTCGAGTTCGAAGAAGGTGAAATCAGGCGTTGGCAGCCTTGTACTCGCGGCGGCGGCGATGCAGGATCGGCTCCGTGTATCCGCTGGGCTGCTTCGCGCCTTCGAGGATGAGTTCCTTGGCAGCCTGGAACGCGATGTTGGAATCGAAATCAGGTGCCATGTTGCGGTACTCGGCGTCGCCCTCGTTCTGACGGTCGACAACCGGGGCCATGCGCTCGAGTGCACTGACAACGTCGCTCTCGCTGACGATGCCGTGACGCAGCCAGTTGGCGAGCAGCTGGCTCGAGATGCGCAGGGTGGCGCGGTCCTCCATGAGCGCGACATCGTGGATGTCGGGAACCTTGGAGCAGCCGACACCCGCGTCGATCCAGCGGACGACGTAGCCGAGGATGGACTGGCAGTTGTTGTCGAGCTCTTCCTTCTTCTCCGCGTCCGTCCAGTCGGTGCTGGGAGCGAGCGGGATGGTCAGGATGTCGTCGACGCTCGCACGCGGCTTGCCCTTCAGGCTGTCCTGAACAGCGAACACGTCGACGCGGTGGTAGTGCGTCGCGTGCAGCGTTGCGCCGGTCGGCGAAGGAACCCACGCGGTGTTGGCGCCGGCCTTGGGGTGGCCGATCTTCTGCTCGAGCATGTCTGCCATCAGCTCGGTCATGGCCCACATGCCCTTGCCGATCTGCGCCTTGCCCTGCAGGCCGCAGGCCAGTCCGGTGTCGACGTTCCAGTCCTCGTAGGCACCGATCCACTTCTGCTTCTTCATCTCGGCCTTGCGCACCATCGCGCCGGCTTCCATGGAGGTGTGGATCTCGTCGCCGGTGCGGTCGAGGAAGCCGGTGTTGATGAACACGACGCGGTCGACGGCTTCCTTGATGCAGGCAGCGAGGTTGACTGTCGTGCGACGCTCCTCGTCCATGATGCCGACCTTGAGCGTGTTCTCGGGAAGCCCGAGGACCTGCTCGACGCGGCCGAACAGTTCGGTGGTGAAGGCAACTTCCTCGGGGCCGTGCTGCTTGGGCTTGACGATGTAGATCGAGCCGGTGCGGCTGTTGTCGAGCGGGCCGTTGGCGTCACTGATCGAGAGGCCGTGCACTGCACAGGTGCTCGTGATCAAAGCGTCGAGAATGCCCTCGGGGACCTCGTTGCCGTCGGCATCGAGGATCGCGGGGTTGGTCATGAGGTGACCGACGTTGCGGACGAACAGGAGCGAACGACCGTGCAGGCTGAGTTCGCTGCCGTCGACGGCGGTGTACTTACGGTCGCCGTTGAGCGTACGAGTGAAGGACTTGGCGCCCTTCTTGATCTCCTCGGACAGATCACCGCGATTGAGGCCCAACCAGTTCCGGTAACCGACAACCTTGTCGTCGGCGTCGACAGCGGCGACCGAGTCCTCGAAGTCCATGATCGTGGTGACGGCCGATTCGAGAACGACGTCCTTGACACCGGCGGCGTCGGTGCTGCCGATCGGGGAGGACGCGTCGATCTGGATCTCGGCGTGCAATCCGTTGTTGAGCAGCAGGATGCTCGTCGGTGCGTCCTTCTCGCCGAGGTAGCCGACGAACTTCTCCGGCTGGGCGAGGGTGGTGACCGTACCGTCTGCCAACGTGATCTTCAGTTCACTGCCGTCGATCACGTACTTGGTCGAATCTGCATGCGACCCCGACGCGAGAGGTGCTGCCGCGTCGAGGAATTCACGCGCCCAGGCGATGACCTTGTCGCCTCGGACCTTGTTGTAGCCGGAACCCTTCTCGGCGCCGTTCTCCTCCGAGATGGCGTTGGTGCCGTACAGCGCGTCGTACAACGAACCCCAGCGGGCGTTGGACGCGTTGAGAGCGAAGCGCGCGTTGAGGATCGGCACGACCAACTGCGGGCCGGCCGTCGAGGTGATCTCGGTGTCGACGTTCGCGGTGGTGACCGAGAACTCGGCAGGCGTCGGCAAGAGGTAGCCGATCTCCTGCAGGAACGCCTTGTATGCGGCAGCGTCGATGGGAGCGCCGGCATGATCGCGATGCCACTGATCGATCTGAGCCTGCAGATCGTCACGCTTGGCAAGCAAATCGCGGTTCTTCGGTGCGAGCTCGGTGATGACCTTGTCGGCGCCGGCCCAGAACGTCTCGGCGTCTACACCGGTGCCGGGAAGAGCCTCCTCGACCACGAAGTCGTAGAGAACCTTGGCAACCTGAAGACTGCCGACCTGAACGCGCTCAGTCATGAATAGCCTCACTTTTCCGAAAGCGGAGCACCACATATGGATGCCATGAACCAACATCAATGTTACCTGGGAGTATTCCCACCGCTGTCCGCGCCCTGAGCTGCGATAATCGGGCGCGAAGAGCTGAAACGATCAAGTGAAATTCGTTCTGTCTAGAGTTTGCGCGCGGAAATCTCGAAACCGGCCTTGGTTAGACGCTCGACCAGGACGTCGCCGAGCGCTGTCGATGGAGTCAATACGCCGGTGGCCGCGGGGAGATCCTTGTGGTCCTTCGCCAATGACAACGCAGATTCGCCGAGCATTACCGCCGTCGCGCTGTATCCCGGGTCGCCCTTCGCCTTCACTCGTGAGGTGTATCGAGCGCCGGTCGTGGTCGTGGTGAACACATCGAGCGTGAAGTGCCCCTTCTTCTGGGTGCTCTCGCTCGGGCCCTCGCCGGGCGCAGGCAATACCTTGTCGAGAAGGAAACGCGTCGGAGGAAGAGCGAGTCCGGCGACCAGCGCGCCGAGGCCGACTGCGACACCGCCCGCGATTACCGGTGACACCACCGAGGAACCGACACTCATCACCTCGCTGTACTTGAACTTCTTGCCGTACGCCCACTCTCGGAGCGCATTGCTGCGACGGACGACTCGTGTGTTGTACGACGCCATCACGAACGGTGCCTTCCAACCCTTCAACGACGGATCGATCTTCTTGCCGTCGACCACGCTCACGTCGCTCTGTCGTCCGAGGTCGGGCTCCCGGTCACGATCGGGGCTCAATGAATACGGCGAGGCCGCGAGTTTCCGCAGGCGCGCATCGTCTTTCGACACGTCGATCTGATTGCGAAGCGAATCGATCGTGCCACCGCTCACGCCGCCGCGCAGCGCCGTGACCACCAGCGTTGTGTCGGTGAGCTCACCGGCGCCGTCGGCAGTGACCTTCTCGTGGAGGACGTGAACTCCGAGATCGGAAGGGATGGAATCGAATCCGCAGGAATGGACGATCTTTGCGCCGGTCGAGACCGCCAGCTCATGGTTGGCGTCGATGCTCTCGCGGTGGAACAGCACCTCACCGGTGAGGTCGACGTAATGAGTTCCGGCGGAGGCGCATTCGTGAACAAGGGTGTGACCGTACTTGGCGTACGGGCCGACCGTGGTGGCGACGACCCGAGTTCGCTGCGCGAGCGCCTTCAATGCGGTGGCGTCGTCGGCGTCGGCGATGATCAGGGGGAGATCGGCCGCGGCGGTACCCAGATCGGCGCGAGTGGCTGCCAACTTCGCGAGGGAGCGGCCACCGAGGCCGATTTTCGTGCCTTCGGGAGCATGTTTGACGAGGTAGTCGGCGAGTAGCTTTCCGACGAAGCCGCTCGCTCCGTAGACGATGATGTCGAGTTCTCGGGCGGGCGAGGTTCCAGTCATGGAGCCAGCCTACAAACGCGCACTCGAAAGTTATGTGACCGAGGTCACTCAGCAGGGAGGGGTTCCTTGACGACGAGGATCGGAGCCTCCACTTCGAGCAGGAGACGCTGCAGCGGGCGTTCGAGGAGGAACTTGCCGATGGGGGACATCCGGCGTGTTCCGACGATCAGGAGATCGACACCCGCGCCGTGGACCAGGTTCACGAGCGCGGTCACCGGATCGCCGTCGTGCTCGGTGGTGCGCAGATCCCACTTCGTCTCCGAGAATCCACCGGCGTCGAGCGCTGACTGAATCTCGCCGCGAAGAGCGGCCCGATCGTCCTCGGTGTCTCCGGTGTCGGCCGTGTCCCCGATGTTGACATCGTCCAGGACGTGCAGAACCAGCAGTTCCTCGCTTCGACCCACGGATTCCCGTGCGGCGGCCACGATTGCGGCGCGGCCTTCCGGGCTGTCCTTGTGTACGACGGCGATCGTCATGGTTCCTCCGAGTCGGTGAGCAGGTTCGCAGTCCATTATCGCCTGCAATGCTGTGCCCTACCTGAATTGAGCTACTCGACACGGGGGTTTGGCGGTGACGAGATCGCCACATCGGGGCGCCTAGGTGCTGCCTGTCACCACTACGGGGTGCCGCCCATCACCACGGCGAGGGTTTGTAATCCTTGAGGAAGCAGCCGTGCAGGTCGACGCCCAACTCGCCCTGAACGATGGGGTCGTAGACGCGGGCTGCACCGTCGACAAGGTCGAGCGGCGCGTGGAAACCTTCGTCGGCCAACCGCATCTTGGTGAAGTGCGGGCGTTCGTCGGTGATCCAGCCGGTGTCGACGGCGGTCATGAGGATGCCGTCGTCGAGCATTTCCTTGGAGCTGGTGCGGGTCAGCATGTTCAGTGCTGCCTTGGCCATGTTGGTGTGCGGGTGGCCAGGGCCCTTGTATGCGCGGCTGAACTGGCCTTCCATGGCGGAGACATTCACGACGTACTTGCGTCGCGCAGCTGCCGCGGCCATCGACGGGCGCAGGCGTGAAACGAGGATGAAGGGCGCGACCGAGTTGCAGAGCTGGACTTCGAGAAGCTCGATCGGATCGACTTCCTCGACGGTCTGGACCCAACTGTTGGTGTGCGCGAGGTCCGGCAGCAGCCCGCCGGCGTCGATGGCGATGCCTTGCTCGATGCGATCGGGTGAAGCCGACTTGGCGACGAGTGCGAGTGAACTGACCGCGTCGGCGGAGAGATTTCCGGAGGTGATGCTTGCGACGTCCGACAGCGATCCGGCCAGAGCCGCGGGGTGGGCGTCGCTCGTCTTGCCGAAGGTCAGGACATCAGGGAGTTCACCGGCGGGCAGTGCTCCGGACTCGGCGTCAACCAGAGCGCCGTAGGCACCGGGGGAGCGTCGGACGGTCTGCGCGGCGTTGTTGATCAGGATGTCGAGCGGACCCTGTGCGGCAACGGAATCCGCGAGTGCAACAACCTGGGCGGGGTCGCGGAGGTCGATGCCGACGATGCGCAGACGGTGAATCCAGTCGTTGCTGTCTTCCATCGCCTTGAATCGGCGGATCGCGTCGTTGGGGAATCGCGTCGTGATGGTCAGATGCGCGCCGTCACGCAGCAGGCGCAGCGCGATGTACATACCGATCTTCGCGCGGCCGCCGGTCAGAAGTGCGCGTCGGCCGGTCAGATCAGTGCTCGCATCACGTTTGCTGCGGCTGGTGGCAGCGCAATCGGGGCACAGTTGGTGGTAGAAGGCGTCGACTGCGGTGTAGCGCTGCTTGCAGATGTAGCACGGTCGCGCCTTGATGAGTGTGCCGGCGGAAGCGCCCGCGGTGTTCGACTTGATCGGAATGCCTGCGGTCTCGTCGTCGATGCGATCGGGTGAACCTGTGGCAGTCGCGGCGACTACTTGGCGGTCCGCTTCGTTGACGGCTGCGCGCGAGGCGAGGCGGCGCTTCTTCTTGAGTCGCTTGAACAGATGGCCGACAGCGCGCTGCATGGTGATCGAATCGGGATGCTCGTCGTCGAGTTCGGCGGCTTCGGAAAGGACCTTCAGGCAGATTTCGAGTTCTGCGGGGTCGAGGCCGGTGAGTTCGGCTCGAGCAGATTCTGAATCGGCTGTTTCCAGCGAATCTGCCTGCAGTGCATCCGACTTCTTGGTGTCTGTATCCACTTCGAACTTCTGTTCCATCTCGATCGCCGCTCGCGCGGACTGTTCCCTGGTGCGGGAACTTCGCCAATTACGAGAAAAGCTCCGGTTCGATGAACCGGAGCTTTTCCTGTCTGTCTCAACACAGAGTGTCCGAGGGGGGACTTGAACCCCCACGTCCGTTAATAGGACACTAGCACCTCAAGCTAGCGCGTCTGCCATTCCGCCACTCGGACTCGGCCCCGATTTCTCGGTGCTGGGAAAGAGTATCCGATTAGGTGTGCTGCCCCAAATCGCCAGGTTGCGGGGCATTCCGGTCGCCCGCGTCGCTTGATTCGATGGTAGGAAAGTGGAATGACCACAACCCCGAATAATCCGAATCCGAGCAGAGCCGAAGCAGAAGTAGTCGAACTGGTCAGTTCTCTCATCCGCTTCGACACCTCGAACACGGGAGAACTCGAAACCACCAAGGGTGAGCGTGCGTGCGCGGAGTGGGTTGCCGCGCAGCTTCAAGAAGTCGGCTACGAGACGGAATACGTCGAGTCCGGTGCGCCCGGCCGCGGGAACGTCTTTGCTCGCTTGAAGGGAGCTGAGTCGGGTCGAGGTGCATTGATGCTTCACGGTCACCTCGATGTCGTTCCGGCCGAGCCCGCCGACTGGAGCGTCCATCCCTTTGCCGGCACTGTCCAGGACGGTTACGTCTGGGGGCGCGGAGCCGTGGACATGAAGGACATGGTCGGGATGATCCTGGCCCTCGCCAGACAGTTCAAGGCGGAAGGCGTCGTACCGCCGCGTGATCTGGTGTTCGCCTTCGTGGCGGACGAGGAAGCGGGCGGCAAGTACGGATGCCAGTGGCTGGTCGAGCACCGCCCGGATCTGTTCGAGGGAGTGACCGAAGCCGTCGGTGAGGTGGGCGGTTTCTCGCTGACGGTTCCGCGGCCCGACGGAACCGACCGCAGGCTCTACCTCGTGGAGACTGCGGAAAAGGGCCTCGGTTGGATGCGTCTGACGGCCAAGGGACGTGCCGGGCACGGCTCCTTCCTCCACGACGACAACGCAGTCGCGACACTCGCCGGCGCGGTCTCGAGACTCGCTGCTCATCAGTTCCCGATCGTGATCTCGGATTCGGTTGCCGAGTTCCTCACCGCCGTCGGCGAAGAGACCGGATTGGACTTCGATCCGGGATCACCCGACATCGACGGGACTCTCGCGAAGCTGGGGACGATCGCCAACATCATCGGGGCGACGTTCCGTGACACGGCGAACCCGACGATGCTCAAGGCTGGATACAAGGCGAACGTCATTCCGCAGACTGCCGAGGCAGTCTTCGACTGCCGCGTGCTGCCGGGACGTCAGGCCGAATTCGAGCGCACGGTGGACCAGCTGATCGGCCCCGACGTGACCCGCGAGTGGATCACCAAGCTGGATTCGTACGAAACAACGTTCGACGGCCACCTCGTCGACGCCATGAACGAGGCGATCCTCGCCCACGATCCGGAGGCTCGCACAGTTCCGTACATGCTCTCCGGCGGAACCGACGCGAAGGCATTCGCGAAACTGGGCATTCGCTGCTTCGGCTTCGCACCTTTGCAGTTGCCGCCCGAGCTCGATTTCAGTGCGCTGTTCCACGGCGTCGACGAGCGAGTTCCGGTGGACGCACTACTGTTCGGGACACGTGTTCTGGAACATTTCCTGCTCAATTCCTGACGAGCACGTAGATAGATCCGTGAGCTCGACGCACATCGAGCTCTCTTGTCACAGAAAGGATTCGCATGGCGCACGATCCGTACGAACCATTGCCGAAGTTGCCGAGTTTCGAGCTGACCAGTGACGACATCACTGCGGGCCAGCCGCTGAAGCTTGCTCAGGCCAGTGGAGCTTTCGGTGTTCCCGGTGGCGAAGACATCTCACCGCAGCTCTCGTGGTCCGGCTTTCCGGCCGAGACGAAGAGCTTCGTGGTGACGGTGTTCGATCCGGACGCACCGACGGCGTCAGGATTCTGGCACTGGGCCGTGGCGAACATCCCCGCTTCCTTCACCGAACTCCCGGCCGGTGCCGGCGCGGCGGACAGCGATGTCCTGCCTGCCGGAACCGTCACCCTCCGCCACGACGGTGGCGGGTTCGGTTTCATCGGCGCAGGCCCGCCTCCCGGGCACGGTCCGCATCGCTACATCGTGGCGGTGCATGCCCTCGACGTGGAGACGCTCGACGGAGTCACCCCTGACTCGTCGCCGGCGTTCCTCGGTTTCAACGTGTTCCATCACGCGATCGCGCGTGCAACCCTGACCGGGACGTTCGAGGTCGAATAGTCACTTTGCTGTGCGCCTTTATTAACCGCGGGCGGTTAATAAAGGCGCACAGCACTCTCTAGCGAGGATTTTCAGCTCCCACTGCCTGGGCGATCGACGAGAAACCGGCTGCGCGGACCCGCTTGGCTATGCCCTTGTGGATGCTGCGAGCCCAGAACGGTCCGCCGTAGATGAAGCCGGTGTACCCCTGCACCAGCGTCGCGCCGGCGAGGATGCGTTCCCACGCCTGGTCGGCTGTCTCGATACCGCCGACCGAGATGATGGTCATCTTGTCGCCGACTCGGGCGTACAGGCGCCGGAGCACCTCGAGCGAGCGGTCGGCCACCGGTGCACCGGACAGCCCGCCAGCGCCGAGTGCAGCTACCTCGGCATCCGGGGTCTTCAAACCGTCGCGGCGGATCGTGGTGTTGGTCGCGACGATTCCGGCAAGCCCGAGTTCGACTGCCAGATCGGCGACAGCGTCGACGTCCTCGTCCGAGAGATCGGGCGCGATCTTCACCAGTACCGGCACGCTGACGGTGTCGAGCACGGCCTGCAGGATCGGGCGCAGAGATTCGACGGCCTGCAGATCACGGAGTCCGGGCGTGTTCGGCGAGCTGACATTCACGACCATGAAGTCGGCCAGCGGACCCAGAAGCTGGGCGCTGGCGGTGTAATCGGCAGCGGCGTCGGCAGCTTCGACGATCTTGGTCTTGCCGATGTTGGCACCGATCGGCACCGTGACGCGGCGCTGTCGCAGGAAATTCGCCGCGTGACCAGCGCCGTGGTTGTTGAAGCCCATTCGGTTGATCAGAGCGCGGTCGGCCGGAAGTCGGAAGAGACGCGGCGCGGGGTTACCGGGCTGAGCTTGGGCCGTCACTGTTCCGACCTCGGCGAAACCGAATCCCAACGGGCCCCAGGCGTCGACTCCGGTGGCGTCCTTGTCGAATCCTGCGGCAAGGCCGAGAGGTGCCGGGAACGTCAGACCGAAAGCCTGACTGCGCAGAACCGGGTCGTCGACGACAAGGACTTTTGCGACCAGCCAGCGAAGGGGAGCGAACTGTGTCACCAGTTTCATCGCGGTGAAGGCAATGTGGTGGATGCGTTCCGGTGGGACTCGGAACATCAGGCTCAGCAGCAGTTGGTACACGATTCTCCAGCTCTTCGATGGTGTGATTTTGTCAGCGGTTTCGATAGCGGCGGGTTCTGGTCGTCTGTTGAACGATCAGTGCTGAATGCCGTCCGGATCGGTCACGTGCAGCGGCGTCTTCTTTCGCTTGAGGAGCACGCGACGACTGCCGTCGGGGTAGAGACGGACTCGGGAGAGTTCCCACCCGCCGAACTCGGCGGAGATCGCCAGGCGCATCGACGCCGTGACCCGCGAAACGTTCGGCGGTAGCCGGAGCGGCACGTAGTCGAACTTGTCGTCCGACGTCTCCCACTGCGCGGGGATCCCGCGCGTACGCTTTTCCATCAGTTCTCCCGTGACGGGATGACCTGCAGCCCGTCACCGGTTGCTGATCCGACGATCAGATTGCCGTTGGAAGAGTCTACGGCCAACGAATTCGGCTGTCGCACCGTCTTGAACCGTCCGGTCTCCACGGGGATGCCGGACGACAGATCGAAGCCGACCACTTCGTTGGTCGCCGTCAGTGTCACCCACACCCGATCCGCGGTCTCGTCGTAGGCGACGGCGTAAGGCGACTCGCCGACGGGGTAGCGCTGGTGCATCAGGAGCGGATCGGCAGTGAAGACGAGCAGTTCGTTGCCGGTGGTGTCGGTGACAAGGATGCGTCCGAAGCGATCGGTGGCCAGATGAGTTGCGCCCTCACCGGCGCGAAGAGCGACGCCGAGTTTGCCGTCTTCGAGATTGATCGCCGTCAGCGAGGTCTGACGGTGATCGAGGGCGCTCAGGTTGTCGCCGGTAACCGCAAGTTCGTCGACGGATGCAAACCCCGAAACCGTCTGTGACTGATCGGTCTTCGGGTCGACGATGTGAACTGAACCATTGTCCGTGCCGATCGCGATGCGGCCGTCGGTCAGCTCGACCGCGGAGTTCGCCTGGCCGTCGACCGGTATGGACGTCTGTTCGCCCGATGTCAGATTCAGCTTCACTACCTGGCGATCCATCGCCAGCAGAGCGCTACCGTCGGAGCCGATCGAAACGTCGCGTACGTCTGAATCCAGAGCTATCGGACGACCTGCGGAGGCGGGGTCGGCGCCGGCCAAACTGTCCGAAGGAACGACCAGCACCGATCGTGGGTCGTTGGCAACCAGAACAGCGCTGCGCGTGATCGGGTCGAGTGTGATGGAATCGATCAGACCTGAATACGGGTGAACCACGCCGTCCGGGGTGCTGGTGGTGGCCGGTGAGACCGCTGCCGTAGCGGGATCGATCGTGATGAGGTCGTCTCCGCCATCTCCGGAAGAACATCCTGTGACCAGCAGAACCGCCGCCCCCATTGCTGCTGCAGTGGTGCGGATCCCTAGGCGAGCCATGTGTAGTTCCTCGTTTTCTTGTCATCTGTTCTTCACGCAGTGCGACTGTCATCGATCATCCCTGATCGCAGTCGGGCGCCGTTCATCGCGTCGAGGAACTACCGACCATTCCGCTCACACCCTTGACGCGATACCGTACGAACAGCGGTTGCGGTTGACGCTGCAATCACCGAGGAGATCATTGTGATTCCCACAGAACCCACCGATTCCGGCGCACAGCCGCCCGAACCGGCGCGGTCGGGCTTCGAGATCGAGGACCTCACCGTCGGCGCTCATGCACACGGTTTCGGCAGGTCCGACGGTCGAACTTTCGCGTTCCGCGTACGCAAGAGCGTGCTGTTCGTCGAGGTTTACGGCGAATACTGCGAGCACAGTGTGCCGACCCCTTCGGACGTTGTCGCCACGGCGGAGCGATCGGTCACCGACATCGATCTGACCGACGAGCGAAGCATCGCCGGTGTGGTCCGCGACGCAGTTCTCTCGACCGAGACTGATTGGTCACATCCGGACGTCGGTGACGGCGTTCGTCAGGGCGAGGGTCGCAGCCTGCCGACGGTGAGAGCAGTCCTGAACAGGCTGGGATCGATCATCGATTCTGTTCGGTGAATTCTCGGCGTGGGATGACCAGCGTTGCTCCGGTTGTCGGATGCGGGAACACCTCGACCGGATAACCATAGACGCGGGTCAGAAGGTCTTCGTGCAGCACCGATTCCGGGGGACCGTCGGCGGCGATGCGTCCATTCTCGAGTACGACGATTCGGTCGGCATACGCCGCTGCCAACGCGAGATCGTGCAAAACGACGACGACGGCATCGCCGTCCGCAGCGCGAGCGCGCGCCACGGACATCACCACTTCCTGGTGTCCGAGATCGAGTGCTGCAGTCGGCTCGTCCAGCAGGATGGTCGACGTTTCCTGTGCCAGTACCCGGGCAAGAGCGACCCGCGCCTGCTCGCCACCGGACAGCACGGCGAACGGCCGATTGGCGAACCCCTCGACATCGCAGGTCTTCATCGCTGCGGTGATAGCAGCGCCGTCGCGGTCTTCTCGGCGAGTTCCGGCCCATGGCGCACGTCCCATGCGAACGACCTGGCGAGCGCTGAACGAAAATCCGATGGTGTGTTTCTGGGGGAGCACCGCGCGTCGGCGCGCCATGTCGATCGGCGACCACTGAGTGAGGTCAGTGCCTTCGACGACCACCCGCCCAGCGATGACGGGCTGATCACCGGCCAACGCCGCAAGAAGAGTCGACTTACCGGCGCCGTTCGGTCCGACGAGGACGACGAGCTCGCCTGCCCGGACTTCGATGGATACGCCTTCGAGAATGTGTCGACCACCGCGTTCGACGGTGATGTCGCGCGCTTCGAGGGTGACATCACCGACGCCAGGGCTTTCCGGTTCGGGGGTGACGTGGCCGAACAGTTCGCGCCAGTTTCTTACGAGGCTGCTCATGCCCACCCGCCCTGTTGCGCGCGTGTTCGTCGGAGAAGCCAGAAGAAGAAGGGGCCGCCAACCAGAGCGGTCAGCATTCCGAGGGGCAGGTCTGCGTTGTCGATCAGCGACCGCGAGCCGAGATCTGCGACAAGCAGAACCAGTGCGCCGGCAAGGGCGCTCGCCGGAATCAGCGCGCGGTGGCCGGGGCCGACAAGAATGCGCATCAGGTGCGGAACGATCAGTCCGACGAAGAGGATGATGCCGGTGAAGGCAACACTCGCCGAGACCAGGAGAGCGACGATCAGAACCGCGAACTGGCGCAGCCGTTCGACGTTGACACCCAGGTGACGAGCTGCATGTTCACCGAGTGCGAGAAGGTCCAGACGCGGAGCGATCATGACCGTCGCGGCAATTCCGACAACGGTCATCGGCGCCACGATCATGACGGCATTCCACGACGCTCCGTTGAGTGAGCCGAGTTGCCAGAACACGATCTGATCGCGAGCGGACGGGCTGGCGACGAAGGTGAAGAACGCGATGAGTCCGCCGGCGAACGCATTGATCGCGACGCCGGTCAGCACCAATGTCACTACTTCGGTTCGGCCTTCGTGGCGCGCAAGCAGGTAGACCGCCGCGGTGGTGAACAGCCCGGCGACGAACGCCGCCGCAGCAACGGCCCAGCCGGCCACGAACGTGCCGCCGACGACGATGACAGCGCTCGCGCCAACTGCAGCGCCCGCGGACACTCCGATCACCCCGGGCTCCGCGAGTGGATTGGAGAACACACCCTGCAGGAGCGCACCGGAACATCCCAGCGCCGCGCCGACACAGATGGCGAGCACGACGCGGGGGAAACGAACCTCCCACAAAGTCACTTCACCGCTGGGATGGGCGGGCATCGGACCGAGATCGAGTCCGATGCGGTGCAGGATGCTGCCCAAAACCTCGAGAGGCGATGTCGGAACTTGACCGATGCACGCCGACAGCACTGCGACGATCACCAGGGCGAGAGTCAAGCTGACCAGAACCGCACTCACCCGCGACCGCGACGCGGGGCCAGACGCCGACTTGTCGGCGCCCCCGACGTCATGTGAATCCTCGGCTGCGGACACAGACTTACCTGCTTCGGAACTACCTGTTTCTGTACTCACGAATCAGCACTCACAAATCTTTGCTCACGATCCACCGGGCTCGTAGATCGCTTCGGCGAGTGCCGCCATGACGCGTCCGGTGTTCGGCCCGAAGCTGAGCAGGACACCGTCCTCCATGTCGACTACTCGTTTGTTCTTTCCGGCCGGCGTCTGAGCGATGCCAGGGACCTTTTCGAGGCCGTCGATTCCGCCGATCGATGCCAATCCGTCCGTCATCATCAGCAGGGCGTCAGGCGCTGCGGCGATGAGCGCTTCGCTGGTGATGGGTACGAACTGTTGTGTGATGCCCGAGGCGGTACCCGCATCTGTGGCGCCGAGGGCCTCGATCAAGGAATCGGCACCCGAACCTTCACCGCCGATCATGGTGATGGCCGATCCGCGCATGTAGAGGAACGCGATCTTCAGTGGATCGCCGTCGTTGGGAACCAGATCGCGCGCAGCAGCGATCTCCGATTCGGTTCGATCGATCAGCGCTGCGCCCTGGGCCGGAACGCCGAGCGCGTCGGCGACTGCTTGGATCTGCCCCGGCACACCTTCGAGGGTTCGGGTCGGGTCGAAGAACACCACGGGAACACCGGCGGCGCGCAACTGATCCTGGACGCTCTTGGGCCCGATGCTCGTGTCAGTGAGAACCACGGTGGGATTCAAATCGAGGATGGCTTCGGTATTGAGCGATTGGCCGCCGACCGTGACAACCGGTACGTCCGCGACCGCGGGGAACTTGGCGGCGGTGTCGCGGCCGACAAGGTTGTCACCGAGGCCGAGCGCCACCGTTGTCGTTGCGAGCGTCCCGTAGCGGTCGGCCGCAACGATCCGGCTGTTGTCGGTGATGGTCACGTCGACGCCGTCGAAGCTCTTCACCGTCACGGGCAGCGTTGCGGTCGGGTTGTCGGACACGGGAACCGGGCTGGAATCTTCGAGTACTGCGGTCCGGGCACCCTGAGATGTCGTGGAGTTGTCGCTGGATCCGCAAGCCACCAGACCGAAACCGGCTGCTGCGACCAGTGCCGCCGCGGCCAAGCGCTTCATCATTTGACGAGGTAGCTCTCGATGTCGCCTTCGAGGTCGGCGAACAGGTCACCGTTGAGGCGGTACGCCAGATTCACCTCGTCGATGAAACGCTGCTGTTCTTCGGCCGGAATCTGCAGCGCATCCAGATTCGAGCGGTAGTCGTCCTTGAAAGGCTTCGGCTTGGGGATGCCTTCGAAGATGTAGAAGCGAAGTCCGTCGGTCTCGAATCCGTAGGCGCGCTCGAGCATCCGGCGGATGATCTGTCCGCCCGAGAGGTCACCCATGTATCGCAGGTAGTGATGTGCGACGAAGCCGGCGGGCCAATCGAACGCCACTTCCTTCAGGCGGGCGATGTAACGCTCGGTTGCCGGCAAGGCCACGAGTTCGTCGCGCCAGTTCGGTCCGCCGAGGAACTCGAGATCGGCTTCGAGCGAAGCCACCCGCAACAGATCCTCGGACAGGAACGGAGCGACCAACTCGTTGTCGGCGTGTGTGCGGCCGGCCTCTTCGAGGCTCGTGTAGACGAGGTACGTCTGTCCCAGAAGAGCGGCGTAGCCAGCCGTGGTCAGCTCACCGCCGAGAAGCGCGCCTACGAATCGGGACTGCTCCGTCTCGCGGTGTGCTGCGTCCGTCTCGGTCTTGATTCGTTCGGAGAAGGCGGGGCCTGCGTCTGCGGAAAGGCTGTCTACGTCGAGCGTGGTCATTGATTCTCCTGAGGCTGTAGTCAAGCGTTGCCTACTAGGTTAGCCTGCCCTCGCCAACACGATACCTTCGGTATTTCGATCAGCGGGACAGATCAAGCGCTCACATCGTCGAGAGCCGCGGCAATCGCTTTCGGAAGTTCCAATTCTTCGGTTGCCAGTACTCCTGTCAACTGGGCGAGATCCCGCGTGCCGACGACGGCGCTGGCCACCCCGGCGCGATCGCGCGCCCAGGCCAGTGCCACCGCCAGTGGGGAAGTACCCAGACCGTCGGCGGCGGTAACGACGGCGTCGACCACCCGGATCGAGGAATCGGTCAGATAGCTCTGTACATCTTGCGAATGTGCTTCGTCGGCGCCGCGGGAATCGACGGGAATGCCGTCGCGGTACTTGCCGGTCAGAACACCGCCCGCCAGGGGTACTGCGGCGAAGACTCCGACGCCGTGGTGGGCCGCCGCTGCGAACAATTCTTCCTCGACGCCGCGCGCGAGCAACGAGTACTCGGCCTGCGTCGCGGCGAGTGTTGTTGCGCCACCGGCTCCGACGGCCGTCGCGAGCTGCCAGCCGAGGTAGCCGCGCACGCCCACATACCGCACCTTGCCGCTCGAGACCGCGTAGTCGAGGGTTGCTGCAACCTCGTCGACGGGCGTGAGCGGATCCCAGGTTGCGACCTGCCACATGTCGAGGAAGTCGGTTCCGAGTTCACGAAGAGTCGCGTCGAGCTGGCGGAGCAATCCGCGCCGCGAGCAGTCGACGCGGTCGGTGCCGATCGGAGTGGGATCGATGCCGGCGCTCGAGCTGATGATGAGTTCGTCACGTGGAACGACGTCGTCGAGTAACTCGGCGAGGATCCGTTGCGCCGCACCGGCGCCGTACGCGGGCGAGGTGTCGACCAAGGTTCCGCCGGCCTCGGCGAAGGCGAGCAGCTGCGCCGCAGCCTCGTCGCCGTCGGTGTCGCGTCCCCATGTCAGTGTGCCGAGCCCAAGTCGCGAGACCCGAAGTCCGCTCGTTCCGACAGATCTGTGCTTCATAACCGCCTGCATCTCGCGCCCGACTCGTGTGCGCAAGTGCGGCACCCGAGAGATCTCACCACGTGCAGACTAGTAGGCGCTCGCCTCGAGTCGGGGTATTCGGACACGGACGTGCCGGGCGCGGCGCGGCGCCGTGGGCCCCGGTAGCGTGGCGCCGGTGAAACGTGAACCCGACACACGAAACCTGTGTGCAGTAACCCCATTCGAATCAGCCGGGATCGGTGAGTGATGGGCGAAGCGATGACCTGGCTCCAGGCCGTGATCCTGGGCCTCGTGCAGGGATTGACCGAGTTCTTGCCCATCTCGTCTTCCGGACATTTGCGAATCGTGTCGGAGATATTCTTCGGCAGTGACGCCGGTGCGTCGTTCACCGCGGTGACGCAGCTCGGCACCGAACTTGCGGTGTTGATCTACTTCGCTCGCGACATCGTGAGGATCATCACTGCCTGGTTCCGGGGTGTGTTCAATGCCGAGCACCGGGGCGATCTCGATTACCGGATGGGCTGGTACGTCATCATCGGTACCATTCCGGTCGGCATCCTCGGGTTTCTGTTCAAAGACCAGATCCGTACCGGCGCACGCAATCTGTGGCTGATTGCCACGATGTTGATCGTGTTCGCGCTCGTCATCGCCGCTGCCGAGTACTACGGACGCAAGACGCGCCCGATCGAATCGCTCACAGCGCGCGACGGCATCATCATGGGTTCGGCTCAGGCGCTAGCGCTCATCCCGGGTGTCTCACGTTCGGGTGGCACGATCAGCGCCGGTCTTTTCCTCGGACTCACCCGTGAGGCCGCAGCTCGTTACTCGTTCCTGCTGGCGATCCCGGCGGTTCTCGCCTCCGGTTTGTTCAGCCTCCCGGATGCCTTCGAGCCGGCCGGTGAGGGTCTGAACGCGAGCGGTCCGCAGTTGCTGGTGGCAACCGTCATCGCCTTCGCGGTCGGTTACGCAGCGATCGCCTGGCTGCTTCGATTTGTTGTCGATCACTCCATGTACTGGTTCGTGGGATACAGAATCGCTCTCGGCGTAGTCGTCCTTGCGCTGCTGGCCACAGGGGTCGTGTCCGCGACATAGAGCCCGTTTCGACGTCGACCACCCGTCCGTGCGGCCACCGCCCCATTAGGGTTGTGGAATGACAGTTGTCCTACTGCGGCACGGGCGGTCGACGTCCAACACTGCCCATACCTTGGCCGGTCGAACGCCGGGTGTGGAACTCGACGACCACGGCCGGAAACAGGCCGAAGGCGTCGTCGATCGGCTGGTCGGTCTGGACATCGCGGAGATCGTCCGCTCGCCGCTGTTGCGGTGCGAGCAGACGGTCGGCCCCATTGCCGTCGACCGTGGTCTGACGCCGGTGGTCGAGGATCGCCTGATCGAGGTCGATTACGGCGACTGGACGGGTCGCCCGCTCAAGGAGCTGTTGGAAGAACCGCTCTGGAAAGTGGTGCAGCGCCACGCTTCCGGCGCAGTCTTTCCCGGCGGTGAAGGGCTGGCCCAGGTACAGGCGCGAGCCGTTGCCGCGATCCGAGAGCACGATGCACGGCTGGCCGAAGAGCACGGCAAGGACGTCGTCTGGATCGCCTGCACACACGGTGACGTCATCAAATCGGTTCTCGCCGACGCGTTTGCGATGCACCTCGATTCGTTCCAGCGGATCGTCGCCGAGCCGGCCTCGGTCAGCGTGATTCGCTACACGGCCACACTGCCGTTCGTTCTTCGAGTCAACGACACCGGAGACGTGCTCGCAGCGATCAGTGCAGCGAAGACCGCGACCAACGGTTCGGCTCCCGCGCAGGAGTCCGTCCCCGGTGGAGAGGTCGGTGCGTGAGCTGTGACGGATAATGGGTATTCAGTGATGTTCTGCTCGAACTCGAGGAGGTGCAATGTCGCGCGCGATTCACGTATTTCGCACTCCTGACCGATTTGTCGCAGGAACGGTGGGCGAGCCCGGTGACAGGTCTTTCTATCTCCAAGCCGTGCACGATTCACGGGTGGTGAGTGTGCTGCTCGAGAAGCAGCAGGTTCAGGTCCTCGCCGATCGCATGGGCCTTCTCCTCGAAGAGGTACATCGACGCTTCGGAACCGAGGTTCCGCCGCAGGCCGACGATGTCTCCGATCTCAGCCCGCTGGTCACACCGCTCGACGCGGAGTTCCGGGTCGGCACGATGGGGCTCGGTTGGGACGCCGATGCCGGTGCGGTCGTCGTGGAGTTGCTTGCCGTCAGCGAGACGGAGTTCGACGAATCGGTTGTCCTCGACGACGCCGACGACGGTCCGGACGCGGTCCGTGTGTTCCTGACCCCGGAACAAGCGCGCGAATTCTCGCTCCGATCCGAACGCGTCATCGCGGCGGGACGCGCGCCATGCCCTCTGTGTGGTGAGCCGCTGGCGCCCGAGGGGCACGTGTGCATCCGAACCAACGGATACCGGCGCGGCGAGTCCTTCGGTTTTGCGATCGACGACGCAGACGACGACGAGGTCTGACGTCGTGTCCGAACCTGGAGTGCCGGACGTTCTGCTCGAGGGAGATCTGACCCTGATCGGCCAGATCACCACGGCAAGCAACGCCACGCTAGTGTGCGAGTCGACTCTGGGGGAGCAGTCCACCCGTGTGGTCTACAAACCGGTGCGGGGTGAACGCCCACTGTGGGATTTCCCGGACGGCACTCTGGCCGGGCGTGAGGTTGCGTCGTACCGCGTGTCCGAGGCGCTGGGCTGGGGAGTGATTCCGCGAACAGTGTTGCGGGACGGCCCTTTCGGGACAGGCATGGTGCAGCGCTGGATTGACACCGTCGATCGCCGCGCGGATGGATCTGGCGGACTCGAGATGGTCGACCTGTGCAGTCCCGGCAATGTTCCGCCAGGGTGGTTCGAGGTCCTGCAGGCCTTCGACTCGGAGGGCGAACCAGTCTCTCTGATCCATGCGGACGATCCACGGCTGCAGCGAATGGCCGTTCTGGACGTCCTCATCAACAACGCCGACCGCAAAGGTGGTCACGCCCTCGAAGGCGTCGACGGCTCGGTGTACGGCGTTGATCACGGAATCTGTCTTCACTCGGAGAACAAGCTGCGGACCGTGTTGTGGGGGTGGGCGGGGCAGCCCGTACCCGGTGCTTTGATCGCCGACGTCGCCGAATTCGCGACAACTCTCGATGGAGATCTCGGGGACGAGTTGTCCGAACTGATCACCGAAGAGGAAATCGTGGCCTTGGCGGTCCGGGCGATGCAGTTCGCCGAGTCCGCGGTAATGCCCGAACCGAACGGCCATCGAACGATTCCCTGGCCGGCTTTCTAGTCTCGAGACGTTTCCTGCTGTTCGCGAGTTGCCGTCTTCAATCCGGGTGAGCGAACCAATCGCAGTAGTTGTTCGCGCAGCGCGGCGACGTCCCCGACGCCGACGGTCAACGCCGCATCTTCCTTCTCGAGCGTCAGTAGTCGCTCGTACGTCAGTCTTCCGGCGTCGGTTATCGCGATCACGCGCCGGCGCTCGTCCCGCGGATCGGTGTCACGCGTGACGTAACCCGCTCGTTCGAGACGGTCGATCGTGCGGCTCATCGTTTGATCGGTGACGCGGGCGTTCTTCGCGATGTCGCGTTGAGATGCCGCCCCACCGGCGATCGAGTGGAGCACGATCAGGCCCGCGTGCGTCATGTCCTGAGACCGCAGAACCTTCTCCCATGAGTGCTCTACCAGGCGCGCAGCGGTGGACAACAGCCGGCCGGTTGGCCAGTCGTCCAGGCCGTCGCTGCTCATGTTTTTGCCTTCCGTTTGCAATTACTCAGCATGCTGAACAAAATAGTCGGCAAGTCCTCTCTGCTGCCGATCCCTGGAGACCCAGTGAGCACACCAGTACAAAATCGTCCTGTTCGTCGCCTTCGATGGATTGTGCCAGCTCTCCTCGTCATCGGCTGGCTGGCAATCGGAGGATTCGGCGGCCCGTTCGCCGGAAAGCTCAGCACCGTGCAGCAGAACGACAACACGTCGTTCCTGCCGGCGTCGGCCGAAGCCACCGAGGTGGCAAAGCTTCAAGAGAGCTTCACGGACACCCGCTTCGTGCCGGCCATCGTCGTGGCGGAACGACCAGGTGGCCTCGAGCCCACCGACTCCACCTTCCTGTCCCAGACCGTCGATTCGTTTGTCGGTACCGAGGGATTCGGTGACGCGTCATCGCCGCCGATCCCGTCGGCCGACGGCCAGGCGTTGCAGATGTTCCTGCCGGTCGACAGCACCCTCGAGGTCAAGGACAGCGTGAAAGCGCTGCGCGCGGCGCTGGAGTCGAGCCCTGACGGACTGACAGTCAAGGTCACCGGCCCCGCTGGGCAGGTTGCGGATCTGTCGGCAGCATTCGCCGGTATCGACGGACTGCTGTTGTTGGTAGCCGGATCGGTCGTGATCCTGATCCTGATCATCGTCTACCGGAGCCCGATCCTGCCGTTCGTGGTGATCTTTTCGGCGATCTTCGCACTCGGATTGTCGAGCTTGCTCGTGTATCTGCTCGCCGACGCGGACGTCATCGCACTGAACGGCCAGAGCCAGGGCATCCTGTTCATCCTCGTGTTCGGTGCCGCCACCGACTACGCGCTGCTTCTGGTCTCTCGCTACCGGGAAGAATTGCGGATCGAGAAGGACAAGTACGCAGCAATGCGGACTGCGTGGCGCGCGACGCTCGAACCCGTCGCGGCGTCTGCCGGAACGGTCATCGCGGGCGTTCTGTGCCTGTTGCTCTCCGACCTGAACTCGAACCGCGGACTCGGTCCGGTGGCCGCCATCGGTATCGCCGCGTCCTTCCTCGCATCGATGACGTTCCTACCTGCTGTCCTCGTTCTGTTCGGGCGGACTGCGTACTGGCCGACCAAGCCGAAGTTCGACGCCGACCGCGAGCACCACGACGAGGCGAACGATCACCGGTTCTGGGCCGGGCTCGCTGCTCGAATCGGTAGGCACCCGCGCCGCTTCTGGGTGGCGTCGACGCTGGTGCTTGTGATCTTCGCGCTGATGATGCCGCAGTTCAAAGCCAGCGGCGTCTCTTCGTCCGACATCTTCTTGCTCGACGTCGATTCGGTTGCAGGCCAGGAGATTCTCGGCGAGCACTTCGACGCGGGTTCGGGTTCACCGGCCGTGGTCATCGCGAATGCGGACCAGGTGGACGCCGTTGCGGCAGCCAGTCGCGTGGAGGGCGTCAGCGACGTAAGCGTCGTACAGAACGGGGGAGCCCCACTGGTTGTCGACGGACGAGTCTCCCTGCAGGCGACGTTGACTGACGCTGCCGACTCACTCGAGGCCGAAGACACCATCGTGCGACTACGTGATGCAGTTCACTCCGTGGACGGCGCCGACGCGTTGGTCGGTGGCGTCACTGCGACCGACCTCGATACGAAGACCACCTCGACACGGGACCGGACACTCATCATTCCCGTGGTGATCATCGTGGTGTTCGTGATTCTCTCCCTGTTGCTGCGTTCGCTTCTCGCACCGCTGCTTCTCATGGGCACCGTTGTGCTCTCGTTTGCTGCGACACTGGGCATTTCGTCGCTGGTGTTCGACCACGTCTTCGGGTTCCCCGGCGCGGATCCAGTGGTCCCGCTGTTTGCGTTCGTGTTCCTCGTGGCTCTGGGAATCGACTACAACATCTTCCTCATGACGAGGGTGCGTGAGGAAGCGCTGAAGATCGGCACTCGGGCGGGTGCGCTGCGGGGACTCACCGTGACCGGCGGGGTGATCACGTCTGCCGGAGTTGTTCTGGCAGCAACCTTCTCGGCGTTGGCGGTGATCCCGCTGTTGTTCCTCGCGCAGATCGCGTTCATCGTGGCGTTCGGTGTCCTGCTCGACGCTCTGATCGTCCGATCCTTGCTGGTCCCGGCCCTGACCTACGACATCGGTCAGAAGATCTGGTGGCCGAGCAAGCTCGCGTCGACGCCCGAACCGGAGCAGGATCAGCCAGCACCTTCCCAGCCTCAGAGCAGTCTCCACTAGGCTCGGCAGCATGCAGTCTTGGTCCGATACCGCACTCCCGTCCGTTCCCGGTCAGGGGCCGCCGTTGCGGCTGTACGACACAGCCGACCGTCAGGTTCGCCCCGTCACCCCGGGCAAGAAAGCGACGATGTACGTCTGCGGCATCACCCCGTACGACGCCACCCACCTCGGTCACGCGGCCACCTACCTCACGTTCGACCTCGTGAACCGCATCTGGCGCGACGCCGGACACGACGTCCATTACGTCCAGAACGTGACCGACGTGGACGACCCGCTGTTCGAGCGCGCCAATCGCGACGGCGAGGACTGGATCGTCCTCGGCATGCGTGAGACCGCGCTCTTCCGGGAGGACATGGAAGCGCTGCGCGTGCTTCCGCCGAAGGACTACATCGGCGCCGTCGAATCGGTGAACGAAGTAGTCGAGTTGGTGGAGAAATTCGTGGCGTCCGGCGCCGCGTACATTGTCGACGACGCCGAGTTCCCCGACGTCTACTTCCGCGCCGACGCGACCGAGCAGTTCGGCTACGAGTCGGGCTACGACCGCGCGACGATGGAGAAGTTCTTTGCCGAACGCGGCGGAGATCCCGATCGCGTCGGAAAGCGCAATCCGCTCGACGCTCTCGTCTGGCGGGCGGAGCGTCCGGGCGAGCCTTCGTGGCCCTCACCCTTCGGGCCGGGGCGCCCCGGTTGGCACATCGAGTGCGCGGCCATTGCGCTCAACCGCATCGGCTCCGGCTTCGACGTCCAGGGCGGTGGCAGCGACCTGATCTTCCCGCACCACGAGTTCTCGGCAGCACATGCCGAATCGGCAACGGGTGATCGCCGTTTCGCGCGGCACTACGTGCACACGGGCATGATCGGCCTCGACGGCGAGAAGATGTCGAAGAGTCGCGGAAACCTCGTCTTCGTCTCGAAACTGCGCGGTGAAGGGGTCGATCCCGCAGCAATTCGTCTCGGATTGCTCTCCGGCCACTACCGCCAGGATCGCGCGTGGACCGATCAGGTCCTCGAGGATGCTCAGTCGCGTCTGAAGGTATGGCGCGAGGCAGCGGCTCTCGATTCCGCGCCGTCAGCCACCGACACTGTTGCGCGGTTGCGTCAGCATTTGGCCGACGATCTCGACACTCCGAAGGCGCTCGACGCGCTCGACGGTTGGGCACGGCGCGCCATCGAGGGCGGCGGATCCGACACGCAGGCACCCGGCGAGTTCGCCGATGCCGTCGACGCCCTGCTGGGTATTTCGCTTCGCTGAACCCCTGCTGTGGGGGGGTTTTTTTAGTGGGGGGGTTTTTTTTTGGGTTGGGTGTGTGGTTTTGTGTTTGGTGTGTGTCTGTGGTTGGTTGGTGTGG
>NZ_JAWLSE010000005.1:339275-553984 GCF_033142365.1 Rhodococcus sp. IEGM 1241 | reverse complement strand
CGATGCGGTCGCCGCCGGGGTGGTTATTGGTTTTGGATGAACCCGTGCTGTGCGCTTTTTTTCCCCGGGGGGGTTTAATAAAGGCGCACAGCAGTTTCTAGGCGTAGTCCAACGCACCTTCGGCTGGTGTCGGCACCCGGCGCCGTAGCGGCGAGCCCAATGCCCGCGCCAGATCCGTTCCGTCGTGCTCGGCGAGCAGCTCACCGTTCGACCACACCAGCAGCGCGGCGCTGACCGCTTGTTCGGCCGTGGAGTGCGCGAGGTCGTAGTGCGCACAGCCGGGGACGTCTGCGTACGTGATCCACAGGTCGTAGCCGGTCATGAAGAGATCCAGGTCGAACTGAACGCTCAAGCCGAGCAGCTCGCTGCGTCCGTTGTCGTCGACACCGGCGAAGGCCTCGTCCAGTGCCAGCAGACGCGGGGCGTGCGGGTCGGCCGAGTCCAGCATGACGTGCGCCGCGGCGAACAAAGGAAGGTGCAGCGAAACCGACTGCTCGCCACCGGACAGCGCGCTGTGCCGCGCGACGGTAAGGCGGTCTTCCTTGCCCTCACCGCTGATGAGGGTGAACGAGAACACGCGCCACTGCCTGTAGTCGAGCGCCGAGGACAGGATTTCCGGGTACGAGCGTTCGGGGTGCGCCGCGCGGGCGGTACGGATCTGGGTCGCGAAATGAGCTCGCAGAGTAGCGAGTTCATCGACGCCGAGGGCCGACGCGTCTCGATCCAGCAGCTTGGAGATCGCCCGCGAGCTGTCGTCGAGGTTGTCGGCGAGCACCCAGTGAACGCCGATGGTGTTGCCCGAGGACATCCGACGCTCACGCATCTCCGTGCCCATCTGTGCGATCAACACGCGTGCGTCGACCGTGCGCTCGTGGATCTGCTGAGCCAATCCGGTCAGCAGGGCATCTTCGAGAATGCGACGCTCGGATTCGGTGAGCAACTGCTCCTGATCGCCGCGAGCATCGTGGATCCGCGTTGCGAATTCACCGATCGACGAATAGCCCTGATCGTCCTGCACTCGTACGACGGTCAGTCCGTCCGGTGCATCCCACTGCAGGCGGTAGTCCTGTCCGGCCGCCGCGAGTTGGGCGTCGAAGTCCTGCAACGCCGAGGTCAGTGCCGTGCGGCTTGCCTTGCGGGCTCCGTCGGTGACACGCACCGCCGAGGTCGCAGCCTCGAGCGCTCGGTACAACTTGTCGACGTCTTCGGGGAGGACGGGCGGGTGGGCCGCATCCTCGCTGCGATCTTCGTTCTGGATGCGGTAGACCAACTGATCGGGGCTCATCCACGCCGCTGAACTTGCCGGCCAGCTCAGATGTTCCTTGACGCCCAACAACTCGAGAAGGTCCGGGCGCGCATAGGGTGCGAGTCGCTCCGCATCACTGCGGGTTTCGGTCAGGGTGTGCCGAAGCGTCTCGACGGCGGTGTTGTACGCACCCTCTGCCGTGCCGATCTGGAGGACGGCGGCGTCGTACGCCTTTCGCGCAGCACGCTGTTCGACCTTGCATTCTTCGATCTTCGCGCGGGCTTTTGCCAGGTCGAGGTCGATCTGCTCGGCGCTGGCCCCGAGGGTGTCGCGCAGTGTCTCGAGGCGCTGGACCTGCTGAAGCAGACTCTCCTCGGCGATGGCGGCTTCCTCGGCGAATTCCTCCGCATTGGCGCGTGATTCGTCGAGACGGTCGCGAGACTCGCGTTCGAGTTCGACTTCCTTGGCATGCTCGCGTCGGCAGCGCAGCGCCAGTTCGCCCTGCTTCTCGAAATGACGGATCGCCGCCGCGAGGGAGTCGAGTTCACGGCCGATATGCGGGGTCCGGTGCTGCGACGCCGTCGCCCGGAGTTGCTTTTCCTTCGCCGCGAGATCGGCGATCGCCGCATCGAGTTCGCGTTGTGCCGTTTCCGTGGCCTCCGAGCGAGTGCGGAGTGCACCGGCGGATTCGGTGACAGTTTTGAGTGCGCGGAGGATCGATCCTGTCTTCGGCAATTCCTTTGCCGCAGAGTTGATTCGGCTCAGCTGCTCGTTGGTCTGCGTCACCAGTGCCTTGGCTGCATCGACTGCCGCGGCAAGTTCTTCCAGAGCCGCGTCGATCTCGGTGATCCGAGCTTCGCGTCGACGCGCCCGCGCTGTCGTGCCGATGTACTCGGCGTCGGCCTTGACGTGCCGGCCACGCGCGACACCTTGCCAGAAGCGGCCGTCGACGCCGATCGCGACGCTGGCATCGGAGTCGCCCGGTGCCTCGACGAGACTGATCGACGCGAGAATGTCCTGTACCCGAGCGTCGGGTACGTCGGCATTGCCTTCGACCTCGAGGACGTCGGCCAGCGTTCGTCCCTTCGGGCGCTGCTTGACCGGCAGAGCGGTCAGGAACTGCTCACTGACGTGATCGGGAATCGTTTCGTCGGGGCAGACCCAGCCGTCCAGCAGATTTGCCGCCTGGAGTGCGGATTCGATTCCCGTAGCCACGTCTGGTTCGACTGAATCGGCGAAGCGCACCAGCTGCCACAGCGGCGCCCCACCCAGATCACTGCGGTTGTCGGTGCGTGCGTGGAAGGCCGGCGGAGCATCGTCATGTTCCGCCGAGACGGCCTTGCGCTCGGATTTCAGAGCTGCGATGGAGGCGTGTGATGCAGATATTTCAGCTTCGGCCTCACGACGTCGCTCGCGCAGCGTCTCGGTGCCTGCCTCGGTGTGCTCGGTGAGAACTGCGGACAGCGCCGGAGCGTCCTCGTCGCCGACTTCGGCGAGCGCCGCGTCGAGAGCCTCGAACAGCGACGTGTCCGCGCCGACAGCCGAAAACAGGGAGGAGTGATCGGTCCACCACGCGCGCAGCCCGCTGGCGCACTGACTGCGTGCGAGTTCCACGGCAGCTTCGCCCTCGAGCACAGCGGCCTTGGACGCTTCGAGCAGCTCTTGTCCACGGCGCGAGCTGTTTTCGGCCCGGGTTCGTTCGGTAGCGGCCTTCTCGACGGTCGCGAGCGCAGTGCGGACGACGCGTACGTCGCCGTCACGCTCCTCGGCATGGCCACGCACTGCTGCGGTGATCTGGTCGCTGCGTGAGCCGTCGGGCAGGGGAGTCCAGACGATGCCGGCGTCCTCGGCGGCTGCCTGCAGTTCGTCCTCGGCACGTGAGAGTGCCTCGGCTGCACGCTTGACCGACGATGCGGCCTTGTCGGCTTCGTCGCCGCGCTGCGCGAGTGCAGCCTGCGCCTTCCTCGACTTGTCTGCCTGTTGCTCGGTCGAGAGCTTGAGCGTCGAGACGGCCTGGGCGAGATCGTCGAGCTGCTGTTTGCCTTCGTAGGCGCTCGAGCGTTGCAACGCCTCGACATTGGCGCGCGCGTTCTCGAGTGCCTGCTCGGCCTGGTTGAAGCGCTCCTCGGCTGCTGCCCGGGCTTCACGGCTGCGGGTCTGGGCGAGCGACGACTCGTCCATGGCGGCAACGCCTCTGGTGACTGCTGCGAGGCGGGTGCTGACCTGTTCGATCTCTCCGCGCGACTGCTGACGCAGGTACTTGGTGTAGACGCCGATGAAACTCTGCGCTGCCTGATCCGCGGCTGCGAGCCCCTCGAGCGCGCGGCCGACCTCTTCCATATCGCTGAACGAACGCGCAGCTTCGAGGACGAGTTGGTCGTCGAGTGGACGGAGGCCGTCGGTGAGCGCTTGCGAAAGGCCCTTCGGATCAAGGTTCTTCGCGAGCTGGGGACGGCGAAGCGTGAGAATGAGATTGATCAGCTGGTCGTAGCGCTGCACTCCGAGACCGAACATTCGCGCGTCGATCGCGGTGCGGTAGTCGAGGGGACGGTCGGTGATGGAATCGCTGCCGAGTTGTTCGGCCAACTGCTTCTTGGTGAGAGGACGATCGTCGTTGCCGATCAGCGAGAAGTCGACTCCGACGCGGCCGTCGGCGACGAAGTACCAGCGGGTGACCTTGTCGTTGGTGCGGGTTGCACGCATGCCGATTCCCACGGTCACCGACTCGGGATCTTCGAGGGAGCCGCGGCAGAACTCCATCCACACGTAGGAGTGCGCGCTGTCCTGGCCCCGGTAGAGAAGGTTGGACTTCATCGTGCGCTCTTCACCGGCGAAGGGGTTGAGGCGCCGCGGTTCGATGCGGCCGTCGAAAACGAACGGGAACAAGACCTCGAGGGCCTTGGTCTTACCGGATCCGTTTGGCCCTCGTAGGACCAGTCGACCGTCGGCGAACGAGAACTCCTGGTCTCGGTAATCCCAGAGGTTGATGATTCCAGCCCGAGTAGGTCGGAAGCGGGCGTTGCTCATACGTTCTCTACCTCTGATAGTTCGCCGTTGGTGGAAGATTCGGGGCCGAATTCGTCGACCGGATCCGGTGCGGAGTTGTCTACCGCGAAGTCGATCTGAGGATCGCGTTCGCGTACGGAGACCACGACGTCGCGGTACCGGGCCAGGACGGGCAACACCAGTACGCCGCCGTCGACCGCATGCGTCAGGCGCAGACGTTGCAGCAACCCGAGCGCCTGCTTGCGCAGCCCGTTGTGATCGGCCTGCCATTGCGCTGCAAACGTGCGACCGAACTGGTCCACCAACTCGGTGACCTTGTCGGCGAGCCAGTCGTCGTCGATCATCGGGTACGTGACGGGTTCCGGGGGCTCGGCCGGTTCGCCGGCAGGCAGCACGAAATCGTCGTCCTCGTCGGCGAGGTCCTCGAAGATCCCGGCCTCGGGGATGGCGGCATCGAGTTGTTCGATCAGGTGATCGTCCGACACGTGCGGGATCGGAAGTTTCGGCAGCTCCGGAGCGTCGACGTCGAGTACGCGGTCGGCAATCTCGCCGGCGAGGAGTAGCGCAACCTGGGCGATCGTTCCGGTGCTCGGGAAGCGGACGTCGGAGAGGCGACCGGTGGGATCGATCATCGCGATTCCCTCGGCGCGACGCTCGGCCACCAACCCCGTCAGTAGTTCGACTTCCGACGCGGTCTTGGGCTGCGCCAAGGCGATCAATTCGTGCTGATCGAGTTCACCCGCCAGTACGACCGGCCGCTCGACCAGTGCCCGACGCACTCGGCGTCCGATCTCTTTCGCGTCCACAGGAATTCCGTCGTCCTCGGCGGCGCTCGAGGTCTCCGTGGCCAGGAGTCCGCGGATGGAGTGCAGGTGCTGCAGGGCGCGCGGCGGACGGAACAGGGCCACGACGACGGAACGGTCGATGTCGTAGAGCGCTTCTCCCGCTTCGGGATTGGACGCCCAGCCGTTTGCGTCACCGTCGGCGAGGGCGATGGCGCCTCTGACGCCGAGCCAGCCCACTGCGTCGACGAAGGCGTCGCGGTCCGACGCACGATCGGTGGAGAGTTCGACGCCGTCCACTTGCGCAGCGTCAGCCGCGACGTGATCCGCCAACTCCGACAACGTGATCTGGTTCCCGGCGCGGCCCAACGCGGCCAGGCACAATGCCAGGTAGGCGTAACGCGTGCGATCGAAGGTTCGCTCGGAGGCAGTTCGGGCCGGTGCCGACGGGTTGAGTCGATCCGACACCGTGAACAGGCGCGCGGTGGTCTCCGTCACCTCGAGGCGGTAGCCGAACAGTTCGAGTAGGTCGTCACGCAGCTCGGTGGCCCAACGGCGCAAGAGCGGCAACGCAATTCGATCCGGGTACGTCGAGGTGATCAGGTGGTTGGACAGGATCACTCGCGCCGCGCGTTGATACGAGTCGAGGGCAAGGGGCGTGATCTCGCGGGCTCTCATCGAACACTGACCTCGATGCCGTCGAGGTGCATACGCCCGCGGGCGGTCTTGATGGTGGTCGAACCGTCCGAGGGACTGAGCGTCAGCTTCACCCCGTTCTCACTACCGGTGGAGCTCTTGACGCGTCCCACCACCGGAACGCGCGCGGTCAGTGCTGCATTGAGCAGACTCAGCAAAACTTCGGTCTCCTGCTCGTTGAGTTCACGCTGATAGACGCCGTTCGACGCGAGTGATTGCGCCGCGGCGCTGCGCGTACGTTGCGCCGCCAATTGCTCTTCGCGCAGACGGCGGATGCTGCCGTCGTTGCGGGCGACCTTGCTCGGCAATCCTGGTGAGGGCGGGCGGCCGGTTTCGGCGAGTGTTCGCGCGATCTCGACCGGCGGTGCCTCCCACCACGAACGTGAGTGAGAAATGATGTCGGCGTCCGGATGCACCATCGAGAGGTGGCGTGGACGGCCGAGGTCGAACACTGCCTGGAACAGAGCATGAGCTGCGTCTTCGGACGGCGTGGCGGCGAACCAGCCGGCGAGGTGCCGGAGCTGGCTCTCGCGGCTGACACCGCCGCGACGGGTTTCCGTGACGCGGCGAAGGAGCGCGAGAACCGCGGCGATCGCGCTCATCGTGCCCTCACGTAGACGCTCGGACTCGCTGATCCCCGATTCCGCGGAGACGAACCAGGCGGTCAATCCTCGCCAACGCGCAGCCCAGTCGTCTTCGCGTTCGGTGATCGGGACGAACACCCGTTCGTCACTGGCGGCGGCGAGGCGGATCATGCGATCGACCCCGGTGGATTCGACGTGCTCGATCGCTTCCTTGAGCTTGGGGGCGTAGCGCGCCAGATCGGAGCTGAACTCCCGCATGTGCGTGAGCAGAGCGTCCTTGTGCGTGAGGAAAGCCTGCGGAGTGATCTCCGTGGTCCGTACGAGGTCGCCGAGGGTCAGATAGAAGTGCGCGGCTCGATCGGCCATGTCGGAGAGTGTCGAGTCGAGGCGCTTGAGCTTGCGGAAGATCAGATCGCCGTCGGAGCTTCGGTTGGCCTCGGCGAGTTCGGACATGTCTGCGAGCAGGTCCGGCAGAGCGAGACGCGAGAGCGAGGCCGAGTCCAGGCGTGCGGCGAGAACGTCTTCGACTGATCGATAGACCTGGTATCCGGCCTGACCGAACTGGTAGACGAAGTGGCGATTGCGGTACTCGGCCAGCGTGGCCGCGCGGGTGCCGTCGTAGCTGCGCTCGAGGATCTCCCACACATGGAGCTGATCCAACAGGGGAGTGACCTCTGCTGCCGACAGATCGGCCGCCGGATCCGATCCACCGATCTTCTCGAGGATTTGCGCGACGGCTCCGGCATGCAGCAGGACGGTGTAGTTGGCGCGAGCATGGTCGAAGGCACGAAGTACCCAGAGGTACTCGGCCCGTTTTTCCGCGATCGTGAACGAAAACAGCTTCAGTCGATTGGTGTCGGCGTACGCGGCGTAATCGGGCGCACTCGTTTCTTCCACCATGACAGGGTAGGCGAGAGACGCCCCCTCTTTTTCCTACGGGCGATCCGTAGCAGGGGATGCGGCGCGTCGCCACTGCGATTCGTTCTCGATCATCCATGTGAGCAGGTGCTCGGCCGCCGCCTCGTCGGAGTCCGGGCCGACCAGCAGATCGGCGAACGCTTGGCTGGGGGCGACGATGCGGATGCCGTCGCGGGTGAGCAATCGGTCGAAGGCAGACGGTGAGAGGGGAGCGGTGATCCACACGTCACCGCCGGATTCCACCCGCCGTAGTCCGAGAGCGTCGGCGAACTGATCGACGTTGTCGGCATGGAAGTGGGCACGTCGAGTGGGCGCGTACCGAGCAAAGGGTGCCGCGGCCACCGAGGCGGTACCGGCGTAGATGTGACCGCTGAGCTGACGCAGTTGATCGAAGAGTGCTTCCAACCCGTCCGGCGCGTGAAAGCCGTGAGGCGTCGGCGCTTTGGCGCCGGCTTCAGCCGCCCATTCACGAAGCATCTTCGGCCAGCGGACGTCACCGATCCCACCGCGGGGGAGCCTGGTCACCAGTTCACGATCCGACAGTGTCTGAACCACCCGATAGGTTGCTCCCGTCGACGCACCGGCCAGGCGCACCAAGGCAGTGATCGCCAGTGGCGCCGCGAAATCGGCAAGCGCACGCACGACGCGAGCTGACGGATCGCCCGTCAACTGTCCGGAAGGACGTCCGGGCCCCCGCCACGGATCGGCGTCGGCTCCGCGTCCACGCACCCAGACGGCGGGTCGATCAGCGGTCAACGACACGTTGCCCGTGGCGTCTGCGTACGAGATCGCGTGGGAATCGAGCTGCCGGCGGACCGGCTCGGACAGATATTTTGCGCACACGAAGCCGGGTTGACCGGTGGGGAAGCGATCGGCGATACCGGGAACGTCGCTGCTCAGGACACCGTGAGCGGCGTAGACGCCGAATTTGGCCACCGCGCCGTCAGGGGAGCGGAGGTCGAGTCGGAGTGGCGCCTCGGACAGGTCGGGGGAGCGCTGTGTCGACAAAGACCAGGTAGGAGGCAAATTTTCTTCGATGACGGCAACCGATCGCCGAAAAATGTCGATCGGCCGTTCCGGTTCCGACTCAGATTCGCTCATGTTCCGATGGTATCAATATCCGTCGACGACGGAAACGCAAGATTTTCCGAACAATGTTCGCCGTGGCAGCCTCGCGACAACGGTGGTCGCTTTCGCCGACAAACTCACTACCTACACAACTTCAAATTCGAAACTGCCGAGACCGATCAGCGTTGCTTCGGCATGATCAGGGGAGCGACGACGGCGAGCAATAGTGCGGGGATCATGAAGCTCGCGGCAGGCGAAGAGTCGTAAATCGGTGTCAGGGCCAGGGGAGCAAGAGCGGCGCCGCCGAAGCGCATCGCTTGGACGACCGACACGGCGCCGCCACGGTTGGGCCCCGCGGATCCGAGCACCGCCGCGTTGACGCCGACAAGGACGAACTGGCTCGCGACACCTGCGACAAACCATGCGATCGCGATCACCGGCACCAAGCCGGCAAGGCCGACGACGGAGACCAGAACTGCTCCGCCCAGTGCACCGATCATCACGGAGGAGCGTGCGCCGATGCGATCGATGAGGATTCCGATGCGCCGGGCCGAGAGGATGCCGGCCACGCCGAAGACGGTGAGCAGTAGGCCGCGGACGGTGGGGGACAGCCCGAACTCGTCTTCGAAGCGGAAGGCGAGCAGGAAGCTCAGTCCACCGAGGGCGCCCCAGCCGAGCAATGCAGCGATACCGATGCGGAGCACTTCGGGGCGTAATGCATCGCGGAGACGGGCGGGGGTGGTCGCTGCCGGTGCTTCGGACTTCGGGAGTCCGACGGCTCCCAGAATGCCCGCGACCACTGCGATGACGAGAAAGGCCAGACGCCAGTCGAATTCGGCCGCCAGTCCGCCGATCAACGGAGCCGACGACTGCCCTGCCGCCTGGAATGCGCCGAAGGCACCGAGGGCTCGACCCAACCGAGCCTGCGGAGTTGCGGCCGCCAACGAAGCAAGCAACAGCGGCGTGGTGAATGCGTTCGCGGAGCCCTGCAGTACCCGGGCGGCCAGGAAGATCTCGAGTGTCGGGGCGAGAAAGCATGCCAACGACGCGAAGACGTAGACGCCGTATGCGATCCGCACCGTCCGGACCTTGCCCCACCGTGTCCCGAGCGTCCCCGACACCAACATCAGAGCGGCGAAGGGGAGCAGGTACGCGGTGAGGGAGGAGGCGGCCGCCGACGGTCCGACCCCTAGATCGTCACCGATCTCGGGGAGGATCGAAGCAACCACGCCGCCGCCGAACGGGCCGAGGAACCCGCCGGCGTACAGCGCGATCAGTTGAAGCCGGAGGCGCAGTGGGCGCTGTGTACTTCCACCTTCTACTGGAGTGTTCTTGCTCACAGTCCGAAGCTGCCGGGTCCTCGCCGTCTGAGGTAGCGCTCGAATTCCGCGGCGATGGCGTCGCCGTCGATCTTGGAGATTGCTTCGCTGATGTCGGTTTCGGCGTCTCCCCGCTCTTCCAGGGTGCGCACGTATTCGCCGATTTCCTCGTCGTCCGCGGTCATTTCGTTGACCGCTTCCTCCCAATCCTCCGACTGAGCTGGGAGTTCACCGAGGGGGACCTCGATGTCGAGAACATCCTCGACTCGTTGAAGGAGGGCCACTGTGGCCTTCGGGTTGGGTGGCTGCGAGACGTAGTGCGGAACCGCTGCCCAGAACGAAATAGCGGGTACACCAGCACGAACGCACTCATCCTGAAGAACTCCGGTGATGCCTGTCGGGCCTTCGTATCGGGTCTGTTCGAGGTTGAATCGTGCCGCGGATTCGCTGCTGTACGCCGTGCCCGTGACCGGCACCGGGCGGGTGTGCGGAGTATCGGCGAGCAGGGCTCCGAGGATGACCACGGTCTTGACGTTCAGTTGGTCGATCAACTCGAGCAGATCCTCGCAGAAACTGCGCCACCGCATGTTGGGTTCGATCCCGCGAAGAAGGACGATGTCGCTCTCACTGCCTGGAGGTGAACAGACCGACAAACGTGTTGCCGGCCAAACGATTTCGCGAGTGACACCGTCGACCTGACGGACCGTGGGACGGTTGACCTGGTAGTCGTAGTAGTCCTCGGAATCGAGTTCGGCGAGCGGCTGGGCATCCCAGATCAGCTCGAGATGTTCGACCGCACCGCTGGCTGCGTCACCGGCGTCGTTCCAGCCCTCGAAAGCTGCAACGAGGATGGGATCACGTAGGACAGGGATGTCGCCCTCGAGGCGGTCGCTGCTGTCGACGGCAAAGCCGTCAGGGCTCTCGAAGGCCGCGGAATCGTCGAAATCGACCGGGCCGTCGGGAGTGACGGGGAACTCACTTGGACTCACCCACCCAGCCTACGGCCAGAGCTTGTCGGTGCGCCCACTACTCTGGACGGCATGTCTGCCCCATTTAACTCTGCCCTGCTTGATGCGCTGAAACAGCGCGTTGTCATCGGCGACGGAGCGATGGGCACCATGTTGCAGGCCGCGGACCTCACCCTGGACGACTTCCTCGGCCTCGAGGGGTGCAATGAGATCCTCAACGACACCCGTCCCGACGTGCTCAAAGACATCCACCGTGCGTACTTCGCCGCTGGTGCCGATGCCGTCGAGACCAACACCTTCGGTTGCAACCTGCCCAACCTCGCCGACTACGACATCTCTCACCGGATCCGCGAACTCGCGGAAAAAGGCACTGCTCTCGCCCGTGAAGTAGCGGACGAGATGGGACCAGGCCGCGACGGCATGGCCCGATTCGTACTCGGCTCGATGGGACCGGGAACCAAGCTCCCCAGCCTCGGGCACGCACCGTACGCAGTCCTTCGTGACGCGTACACCGAAGCTGCGCTCGGCATGATCGACGGTGGCGCCGACGCCATCCTCGTCGAAACCTGCCAGGACCTGCTTCAGGTGAAGGCGGCCATTCTCGGCAGTCAGCGCGCGATGGAGCAACTCGGACTGCGGTTGCCGATCATCACGCACGTGACGGTAGAGACAACTGGAACGATGCTCCTGGGCAGTGAGATCGGTGCGGCGCTGACGGCACTCGAGCCACTCGGTATCGACATGATCGGCCTGAACTGTGCCACCGGGCCGGCCGAGATGAGCGAACATCTCCGGCACCTGTCCAAGTACTCGACGCTGCCGGTGTCGGTCATGCCCAATGCCGGTCTGCCGCAGCTCGGCCCCAAGGGCGCCGAGTACCCGCTGACCGCCGACGAATTGGCCGAAGCCCTCAGTGGTTTCGTTTCCGAGTTCGGACTCGGCCTCGTAGGCGGCTGCTGCGGTACGACACCCGAGCACATCAGCGCGGTCGCCGACGCGGTCCGTCAGGTCGAGAAGGCCCAGCGCACCCCGATCCACGAGCCGAGTACCTCTTCGCTGTACTCGGCGGTGCCGTTCGAGCAGGACGCCAGCATCCTGATGATCGGTGAACGCACGAACTCCAACGGCTCCAAGGCTTTCCGCGAGGCAATGCTCTCCGCGGACTACCAGAAGTGCCTGGACATCGCCAAGGACCAGACCCGCGACGGCGCACACATGCTCGACCTCAACGTCGACTACGTGGGCCGCGACGGTGCCGCCGACATGTCGGAACTGGCCAGCCGTCTGGCGACGTCCTCGACGCTGCCGATCATGCTCGACTCCACCGAGCCTGCCGTGTTGCAGGCCGGTCTCGAACACCTCGGTGGCCGCTGCGCTGTCAACTCCGTCAACTACGAGGACGGCGCCGGCCCCGAATCGCGTTTTCACAAGATCATGACGTTGGTCAAGGAGCACGGCGCGGCGGTCGTCGCCCTGACCATCGACGAAGAGGGCCAGGCTCGCACCGCCGAGACCAAGGTCGCCATCGCCAAGCGTCTGATCGAGGACATCAAGGGAAACTGGGGACTCGCCGAGTCCGACATCATCGTCGACGCCTTGACCTTCCCCATCTCCACCGGTCAGGAAGAGGTGCGACGCGACGGCATCGAGACCATCGAAGCCATCCGTCAGCTCAAGGCTGCGTACCCGGAACTGCACTTCACCCTGGGTATCTCGAACATTTCGTTCGGTTTGAACCCGGCGGCACGTCAGGTCCTCAACTCGGTGTTCCTGCACGAGTGCACCGAGGCCGGTCTGGACACGGCGATCGTTCACGCGTCCAAGATTTTGCCGATGGCGCGAATTCCGGACGAGCAGCGTGAAACCGCACTCGACCTGGTCTACGACCGTCGTAGCGAGGGCTACGACCCGCTGCAGAAGCTGATGGCTCTGTTCGAGGGTGTCTCGGCTGCGTCGGCGCGCGAGTCCCGTGCGCAGGAACTCGCCGGACTTCCGTTGTTCGACCGGCTCGAGCGTCGTATCGTCGACGGCGAGCGCAACGGCCTCGACGACGATCTCACCGAAGCGATGACGGTCAAGTCCCCGATCGAAATCATCAACGAGACACTGCTTTCGGGCATGAAGACCGTCGGTGAACTGTTCGGTTCCGGACAGATGCAGTTGCCGTTCGTTCTGCAGTCCGCCGAGGTCATGAAGGCAGCAGTTGCGTTCCTCGAGCCGCACATGGAAGCGACGGACGACGACGGCAAGGGCCGCCTCGTCATTGCGACGGTCAAGGGCGACGTCCACGATATCGGCAAGAACCTTGTCGACATCATCTTGAGTAACAACGGTTACGACGTCGTGAACCTCGGCATCAAGCAGCCCATCGCGACCATTCTCGATGCTGCGATCGAGCACAAGGCCGATGTCATCGGCATGTCCGGACTGCTCGTGAAGTCGACAGTGGTCATGAAGGACAACCTCAAGGAACTGAACTCTCGCGGTGTCTCGGAACAGTTCCCGGTTTTGCTGGGTGGTGCCGCGCTGACGCGTTCGTACGTCGAGAACGATCTGCAGGAGGTGTACGAGGGCGACGTCAGCTATGCCCGCGACGCTTTCGAGGGTCTGAACTTGATGGACCAGATCATGACGACCAAGCGCGGCGGCGGCCCGGCGCCGGACAGCCCAGAGGCCATCGCTGCTCGCGAGAAGGCTGCCGAGCGTAAGGCTCGTCACGAGCGTTCCAAGCGCATCGCCGAAAAGCGTAAAGCTGCAGCGGTTCCCGTCGTCCTGCCGGAGCGTTCCGATGTCGCTACCGACATTGCGGTGCCGACACCGCCGTTCTGGGGCTCGCGCATCGTCAAGGGAATCTCTCTGTCCGAGTACTCGGGGCTGCTCGACGAGCGCGCTCTCTTCCTCGGCCAGTGGGGCCTTCGCGGTCAGCGCAAGGGCGACGGTCCGACGTACGAGGAACTGGTCGAGTCGGAAGGCCGTCCGCGGCTCCGGTACTGGCTCGATCGGCTGACGTCCGAGGGCATTCTCGCGCACGCCGCGGTTGTGTACGGCTACTTCCCGGCGATCTCGGAGGGCGATGACGTCATCGTGCTCACCGAACCGAAACCGGATGCACCTGAACGGTTCCGGTTCACCTACCCGCGTCAGCACCGCGACCGTTTCCTGTGCATCGCTGACTTCGTGCGCTCGCGTAAGGAAGCAGAAGCGACCGGCCAGGTGGACGTACTTCCGTTCCAGTTGGTGACGATGGGTCAGCCGATCGCGGACTTCGCCAACGAGTTGTTCGCGTCGAACTCGTACCGTGATTACCTCGAAGTTCACGGAATCGGCGTCCAGCTCACGGAATCTCTGGCCGAGTACTGGCATCGACGCGTTCGTGAAGAGCTTGTGCTTCCCGAGGGGCATACCGTCGCGGAGCAGGACCCGACCGAGGTTGCCGGTTACTTCGATCTCGAGTACCGCGGCGCTCGTTACTCGTTCGGATACGGCGCGTGCCCGGACCTCGAGGATCGTGCCAAGTTGGTGGCGTTGCTCGAACCCGAGCGAATCGGCGTCGAATTGTCCGAAGAACTGCAGCTGCATCCCGAGCAGTCCACGGACGCTTTTGTCCTGCACCACCCGGAAGCAAAGTATTTCAATGTCTGAACTGTTAACCGAGGTATCCGAATCGACCCTCGGTGGTGTCCTGTGGGACATGGACGGCACCCTGCTCGATTCGGAGAAGCTGTGGGACATCGCGCTTCGTGAGTTGTCCCTACGCCTGGGCGGACCGATGACGGAAGCGACACGCATCGCCGTCATCGGTGCGTCGAGCCCCTTCGCCCTGGCGACGGTGTTCGACGCCCTCGGCTTGGAGAAGCATCCCGATGCCGTCGCCGAGGCGAAGGACTGGATGTACACCCGCGTCGGCGATCTGTTCGAGGACGGCGTGACCTGGCGGCCGGGTGCTCGCGATGCACTGGCGACCGTGCGTGACGGTGGTCTGCGTTCTGCACTGGTCACCAACACCGAGCGAGTACTGGTCGATCGGGCACTCGGCATGCTCGGCCGTGAATTCTTCGAGCACTCGGTGTGCGGCGACGAGGTTCCCAACGGAAAACCGGCGGCGGATCCGTACCTGCGCGGAGCGCATCTGCTCGGACTCGAACCGGCGCAGTGCCTCGCGATCGAGGACTCGCCGACCGGTACTGCGTCGGCAAGCGCCGCGGGTTGCGCGGTGCTCGTCGTTCCGTGTGAGGTCGATGTCCCGGAGGGTCCAGGACGCGTGTTTCGAGAGTCTCTGGTGGACTTGTCCATTCACGATCTTCACGACGTTCACTCGAGCGCGGCACGTTAGGCTGGATTTGCTGTGGCTATTCCGAAAATTGTTCTGTTCTACCAGTTCACGCCATTGGCGGACCCGGAAGCGATCAAGCTGTGGCAGCACAGCCTGGCCGAGTCCAACAACCTGACGGGCCGGATCATCGTCTCGCCTCACGGAATCAATGCGACGGTCGGCGGAGACATCGAGGATGTCAAGCGATACGTCCGCGGAACGCGTGGCTACGAGCCGTTCCGTACCGCTGACATCAAGTGGTCGGACGGACTCGGAAACGACTTCCCTCGCCTCAGCGTCAAGGCTCGCTCGGAGATCGTGACGTTCGGAGCCCCCGACGAGCTGAAAGTCGACGAGAACGGTGTTGTCGGTGGCGGAGTTCATCTGGCGCCCAAGGAACTACACGAACTCGTCGACAGTCGCGGTGACGACGTTGTGTTCTTCGACGGCCGCAACGCCTTCGAAGCCGAGATCGGCCGCTTCCGGGATGCGGTAGTTCCGGACGTCGCCACCACCCGCGATTTCGTCGACGAACTCGACAGTGGAAAATACGACCATCTCAAGGGCAAAGCCGTAGTCACCTACTGCACCGGCGGAGTGCGCTGTGAGGTGTTGTCTTCGCTGATGCGCTCGCGCGGCTTCGACGAGGTCTACCAGTTGGACGGCGGAATCGTCCGTTACGGCGAGACTTTCGGCGACCGGGGCCTCTGGGACGGCTCCCTGTACGTGTTCGACAAGCGGATGAACATCGAGTTCTCATCCGAAGCC
This sequence comes from Rhodococcus sp. IEGM 1241, assembly GCF_033142365.1. Taxonomy (NCBI): domain Bacteria; kingdom Bacillati; phylum Actinomycetota; class Actinomycetes; order Mycobacteriales; family Nocardiaceae; genus Rhodococcus; species Rhodococcus sp. IEGM 1241. Next base: position 538,317 of record NZ_JAWLSE010000005.1, on the reverse strand, counting down.
AAGACACTCGGCGTGTGTGTCGATTGTGGTACTCCGACACCGCGGTACCGCAATCGGATCGACGGCGACGGCCGCACCCTCGAATTGCTCTGCGAGAGTTGTTCACCAGACCTCGAGCAGGACTGAGCAGTGCCCAAGGCTCCGTTGCCGATCCGAAACGGTCTCGGACCCGACCGTCTGCGGATGCCGGCGGAGTCGTCGGCGCATACCGTCCTCGAGCATCTGATCGGCGAGCACCCGGGGGAGCGGGACCTGTGGGCGGACCTCGTGAATGCCGGAGACGTCGTCGACGAGCACGGGCGGAAGATCACGAGCCGAACGCCCTATCAGCCGACCCGTTTCGTGTACTTCTACCGCGAGCCGGCCCCCGAGATTCCGGTTCCGCACGAGATCGAGATCTTGTACCGCGACGACTCCATTCTCGTGATCGACAAACCGCACTTCCTGGCGACCATTCCACGGGGAGCGCACATCGTCGAAAGCGCCGTCGTGCGACTGCGTCGTGATCTGGATCTTCCGGACCTTGCGCCCGTTCACCGCCTCGACCGAATGACGGCGGGTGTCATCGTGTTCACGGCGACACCGGACTTACGACGGCCGTACCAGGAACTTTTTGCCGAGCAGCGGATCGTCAAGGAATACGAGGCGATTGCAGGCTTCGATCCGGAACTGACTTTCCCTCGCACGGTGCGTAGCCGCATCAACAAAGTTCACGGCGAGATGACGGCTACCGAGATCGATGGCGAGCCGAACAGTGAGACTTCGATCGAACTGATCGAGACGATCACCGACTCGGCCGGCCGGACTCTCGGCCGATACAGGTTGCTCCCACGGACCGGCCGTACCCATCAGCTTCGGCTGCACCTCAACTCGCTGGGCGTCCCGATCGTCGGTGACAATTACTACCCCGAGTACCTTCCCGCGGTGCCCGGCGACTTCTCGACTCCGTTGCGATTGTTGGCGCGGGCGTTGGAATACCCGGATCCGATCACCGGGCAGACTCGCAGGTTCGTGAGTTCGCGCAGCCTCGACGCAGGCCTGTGAACACCGCTGTTCGTGGGCGTGTGCAAACCGCTTCCGTCCTCGTGAAAGAATGTGTACCCGTGAAGACCTTCGAATCCTTGTTCGCCGAATTGACCGAGCGTGCTGCTACTCGCCCCGAGGGGTCCGGCACTGTCGCCGCCCTCGACGCCGGTGTGCATGCTCAGGGCAAAAAGGTCATCGAGGAAGCCGGTGAAGTGTGGATCGCTGCGGAATACCAGAGCGATGAGCAGCTAGCCGAGGAAATTTCCCAGCTGCTGTACTGGACGCAGGTGTTGATGGTCGGTCGCGGACTGACCCTCGAGGACGTGTACCGACATCTGTGATCGGAGCTGACCAGCGAGATGTTCGCCATCTCGCTCGTCCAGGGCTTCCGATTCATGTCGTCTCACGTCACCCACACCTTCCGAAAGGACATCCACCATGCTGCGCGTAGCAGTTCCCAACAAAGGCTCACTGTCCGAGTCCGCCGCCGAAATTCTCAGCGAGGCCGGCTACCGTCGACGCACCGATTCCCGTGATCTGACGGTCCTCGATCCTGCCAACCAGGTCGAGTTCTTCTTCTTGCGTCCCAAGGACATTGCGATCTACGTCGGCTCCGGTGAGCTGGATCTCGGCATCACTGGTCGTGATCTCGCCGGCGACTCGGGCGCTCCCGTATCCGAGCGTCTGTCACTGGGCTTCGGCCGTTCGTCGTTCCGCTACGCAGCACCGGCAGGCAAGGACTGGGCCGTTGAGGATCTGTCCGGCCTGCGCATTGCGACGTCGTACCCGAACCTTGTCCGCAAGGACCTCACCGATCGCGGACTCGACGCAACCGTCATCCGTCTCGACGGAGCAGTGGAGATTTCGATTCAGCTCGGTGTCGCCGACGCGATCGCCGACGTGGTCGGGTCGGGTCGTACTCTCCGCCAACACAACCTCGTTGCTTTCGGTGAATCGCTCTGCGATTCCGAAGGTGTCCTGATCGAGCGCACCGGCGCTCCGCAGGACGATCCCGCACGCAATCAGCTCATCGAACGCGTACGCGGAATTGTCTTCGCGCAGCAGAATCTGATGATCGACTACGACTGCCCGCGCACCATCCTCGACGACGCGATCAAGATGACTCCGGGTATGGAGTCGCCGACCCTCTCGCCGTTGGCTGACCCCGACTGGGTCGCGGTTCGCGCGATGGTTCCGATCAAGGGACACAACCAGGTGATGGATGCCTTGGCGGAACTCGGCGCCAAGGCCATCCTCGCGTCGAACATCCGCTCGGTACGCGCTTTCTGATCACCGTCTGAATAGATTTACGCGCATTCGCGCCCGTTCCTGGAAATCAGGAACGGGCGCGAATTTGCAAAGTCTGGGCGATACGGCCGACGGCACCCTGCTCGTCGTAGAGCACTCCCGCACACATGCCGACGCCGTCCGGACCGGTAGTGGTTTCGGCGGCGACACCGACCCACTCGCCCTCGGGTACACGGAAGATATGCACCGTGAGATCGGTGTTGAGGAACGTCCAGTGCTCAGGGTCGAGCTTGGCGCCGACGCCGTTGGAGATGTCGGCCACCGCGAACAAACGCTCGAGGGCAGACATCTTCTCGCCCTCGACCAGCTCGGGCTTGGGGCGCGCCCATACCTTCCCGGTTCCCACGCACCCGATCGGAGCAATCCAGGACCAGTCGAGGGTCTTGAGGTAGCCGACGCTCCAGAGACCCTCGAGAACGCCCGGGGTGCCGCTGTCACGGGGTTCGAGCGGGGGATCGACTACGTGGACGACCTCGCCGGTATCGACGGTCTCCATCCGCCATGCCGTACCGCGCGCAACCGCGCGGGCAGATCCGTCGGCGGTGGTTGCCCACAGCTCGGCGACGATCAATTCGATTCGGCGACCGGGGCGTTCGATCCACGACCGGACTTCGAGGTCGGCAATCGGAATAGGCCCGAGAATCTCGACGACGACGCGCGTCAGACGGGTTTCGTCGCGCGCACCACACCGCTCGAGTGCTCGTACCAACAGCGCCGACGGGGGAGCACCGTGCTGCAGTGTCGGGCCCCAGATGCTGACAGTCGCCTGCGTGCTCGCGAACCGCTCGTGCCCTTCCTCCGTGGTTCCGAGGTAGCGGTAGTACGAACTGTCCGTCATGTTATGAATTCTCCTTTGCAGCAACAGGTTCGGTGCTCAGCAGGTCCGGCCAACCTGGATACGGCGGTGGTGTTCCGCCGAACGAGGGGCACAGTGACTTGTGATCGCACCAGTCGCACAGTTTGCCAGGCTTGGGTCTGAAGTCTCCGGTCGCACCTGCCGCGAGGATCGCCTTCCAAATGGCGGAGAGGGTCCGCTCGAATCGAATGAGCTCGTCGTGATCCGGGGCGTACGTGAGAATCGAGCCGGAGGCCAGATAGATCAGGCGCAGTTGCGCGGGAACGATTCCGCGAGTGCGCAGTAGTACGAGCGCGTAGAACTTCATCTGGAAGAGCGCTTTGGACTCGGTGAACTCGCGGGGTGCCTTTCCGGTCTTGTAGTCGACCACCCTCACCTCACCGGTCGGTGCAACGTCTATCCGGTCGACGAAGCCGCGGAGTCGAACGCCGTTCTCCAACTCGGTCTCGACGTAGACCTCGCACGCCTCGGCATCGAATCGAGTGGGATCTTCGAGCGTGTAGTACGTCGCGACGAGCTTGCCGACTTCGCCGAGAAACGCGTCCAGCTCGTCTTCCGGAATCAGATCAGCTGCCTCGGGAGACTCGGCACTGACACGTTCCCACGCGGGACGGACGAGTTCGGCTGCGCGATCGGGAACCCGGTGACCGGTGGGGAGTGCAAACAGCGCTTCCAAGGCCGCGTGGACGACGGTGCCTCTGACCTGGGCTCTGGTAGGTGTTTCCGGAATTCTGTCGACCGCTCGGAACCGGTAGAGCAGGGGGCATTGCTTGTAGTCACCCGCACGCGAAGGAGAGAGCGCCGGCCGACTACGCGGGCGCTCCTGTGATGTTGCACCCGTTGGAGTGGGGGTTGGCAATTCGACAGAGCTCACACCTGGCAGGCTATGCGGTTGGTCCGACAACTCCGTCGGAGCCGGTGGCGAGGACACCGGAAACAAGCGAACAGGGATCATCTGCGCATGGCGAACGAGCTGCAACCAGAAGAAGGCACGACCGAAGTGGATGAGGTTGTGCAGTCCGCTGTCGCCGAGATTCCCGAACAAGAGCTTCCAGAAGCTGATCTCACTGCGCCGGGCAAGCGGCCGTCGGGGCCGTTTCGCGTCGGCGACCGAGTCCAGCTGACCGACGGCAAGGGACGCCACTACACGATCGTTCTCGAGGCGAACCGCGAGTACCACACCCACAAGGGCGGAATCGTTCACAACGATTTGATCGGCGCCGACGAGGGCAGCGTCGTCAAGTCGGTCAACGGCACGCCCTACCTCGCCCTGCGCCCGCTACTGGTCGACTACGTGCTGTCCATGCCGCGCGGTGCACAGGTCATCTACCCGAAGGACGCAGCTCAGATCGTCCACGAAGGCGACGTGTTTCCAGGAGCACGCGTGCTCGAAGCCGGAGCCGGCTCCGGCGCACTGACGTGTTCACTACTGCGTGCCGTCGGACCCGAGGGCAAGGTCATCTCCTACGAGGTCCGCGACGATCATGCCGAACACGCGGTTCGCAACGTCGAGACCTTTTTCGGTGAACGTCCGCCGAACTGGGAACTGACCATCGCCGATCTGGCGGAGTTCGATCCGGAAGCGCACGGCGGCAAGGTCGATCGCGTCGTACTCGACATGCTGGCTCCATGGGACGTCCTGCCCGCCGTCTCGAAGGCGCTCGTGCCAGGCGGCGTGTTGATCGTCTACGTCGCGACCGTTACTCAGCTCTCGAAGGTCGTCGAAGCGATGCGTGAGCAGGAATGCTGGACCGAGCCACGGTCGTGGGAATCGATCGTGCGCGGTTGGCACGTCGTCGGATTGGCGGTGCGTCCCGAGCATCGGATGCAGGGCCACACCGCGTTCCTCGTGAGCGCTCGTCGTCTGGCCGAAGGAACGGTCACCCCGAAGCCGCAGCGGCGCGCGGGCAAGGGCTCGAACACGGCAGCCAAGTAGTCATACGAAATCAACAAGAGCGGCGATCCGGATTCCGGATCGCCGCTCTTGTCGTAGCTGGAAGTTATGCGGTGCAGGAAGCGCGGCCCATTTCCAGGAGCACGCATGCCGAGGTGTCGGACAGCTTCCAGGAGCCGTCTTCGAGCTCCCAGGTCCACGGGGTGGCGGGTGCGGCGCCGTGCGGGCTGACGACGGCGACGTCTGCGGTTGCGGTCTGACCGTCGACCTTGACGTTGTCCACGTTGAACGTGATCGCGTAGGCCGGGTTACCGCCCAGCGCAGCACTCATCGTCTCGATGTTGGCCTGACGCTTGGTTCCGTCGACCACCAGAGCGGTCTTCTCCTCGATCGGCTTGGCCGGATCGATCAGAGCGACGAGCGAAGCGTTGAGCTCCTCGGCCGTCGGAGCCGTTGCGGCAGCGGCAGCAGGCGTCGTGGCGGAAGCCGAGGCCTTGGCCGTGGTGCTCGAGGCGGCGACCGAAGTCGAGCTGGCAGCCGTCGAATCCTTGTTGTCGTCCGAGCTGCATGCACCCATGGTCAGGACGGCAGCGACGGCACAAGCGCTGATGAGAGTCTTGCGGATGATCACAGCGTTACCTTTCGTTGTAAAGAGAGACAGGCGCTGTCTCCATCTTGTAGGCAAGGCTAACATGACCAAAACCTGGCTCGAGACCAGTCGGCACGGTCCGTACTCACGTGTGAATTCGCACTCGCGCACCGTGTCTGGCGACACTTGGGGCCTTATGCCGGTAGCGTTGATGGATCGCACTGGGAGGAGACGCACATGAGCTCGACAGAGAACCCGGATTCGGTTGCGGCAGCAGAAGAACTCCACGCGCTACGAGTGGAAGCACAAGTACTGCGCCGACAACTTGCACAATCGCCGGAGCAGGTGCGTGAGCTGGAGTCGAAGGTGGACTCGCTGTCCATCCGAAACAGCAAGTTGATGGACACCCTCAAGGAGGCCCGTCAGCAGCTCATCGCACTTCGTGAAGAAGTCGACAGACTCGGTCAGCCGCCGAGCGGTTACGGAGTCCTTCTCTCGGTACACGAGGACAAGACCGTCGACGTGTTCACGTCGGGTCGCAAGATGCGATTGACGTGCTCACCGAACATCGACACGGACACCCTTGCCCTCGGACAGACGGTGCGCCTCAACGAGGCACTCACCATCGTCGAGGCCGGCACCTACGAGCAGGTCGGTGAGATCAGCACGCTCCGTGAGGTACTCGACGACGGCTTGCGCGCACTGGTGGTCGGTCATGCCGACGAAGAGCGCATCGTCTGGCTCGCAGCACCGTTGGCAGCCGTCTTCGCCGACCCCGAAGCCGACATCATCGCGTACGACGCCGATTCTCCGACCAGGAAACTGCGTCCGGGCGACTCGTTGCTCGTCGACACCAAGGCCGGGTACGCCTTCGAGCGCATCCCGAAGGCCGAGGTCGAAGATCTGGTTCTCGAGGAAGTTCCGGATGTTCACTACGACGACATCGGTGGTCTCGGGCGTCAGATCGAACAGATCCGTGATGCCGTCGAACTCCCGTTCCTCCACAAGGACTTGTTCCACGAGTACTCGCTGAGGCCGCCGAAGGGTGTACTGCTCTACGGTCCGCCGGGTTGCGGTAAGACGCTCATCGCCAAGGCCGTCGCCAACTCGTTGGCCAAGAAGATCGCCGAAGCTCGCGGTCAGGACAGCAAGGACGCCAAGTCCTACTTCCTGAACATCAAGGGCCCGGAACTTCTGAACAAGTTCGTCGGCGAAACCGAGCGTCACATCCGGATGATCTTCCAGCGTGCTCGTGAGAAGGCGTCCGAGGGGACGCCGGTGATCGTCTTCTTCGACGAGATGGACTCGATCTTCCGTACCCGTGGTTCGGGAGTCTCTTCCGACGTGGAGACAACGGTCGTCCCGCAGCTGCTCAGCGAGATCGACGGTGTGGAAGGGCTCGAGAACGTCATCGTCATCGGCGCTTCCAACCGTGAGGACATGATCGACCCGGCCATCCTGCGTCCGGGCCGACTGGACGTGAAGATCAAGATCGAGCGCCCCGACGCGGAATCCGCTCAGGACATCTTCTCGAAGTACCTGGTGGACGGTCTGCCGATCAATGCGGACGACCTCGCCGAGTTCGGTGGCGATCGCACCGCATGCTTGAAGGCGATGATCGTTCGCGTCGTCGATCGCATGTACGCGGAGAGCGAAGAGAATCGTTTCCTCGAGGTCACCTACGCCAACGGCGACAAGGAAGTTCTGTTCTTCAAGGACTTCAACTCGGGTGCGATGATCCAGAACATCGTCGACCGCGCCAAGAAGTACGCGATCAAGTCGGTACTCGACACCGGTGCTCCTGGCTTGCGTGTGCAGCACCTCTTCGATTCCATCGTCGACGAGTTCGCCGAGAACGAGGATCTGCCCAACACCACCAATCCTGATGACTGGGCACGTATTTCGGGCAAGAAGGGTGAGCGGATCGTCTACATCCGCACTCTCGTCACCGGTAAGAACGCCAGTGCCAGCCGCGCGATCGACACAGAGTCGAACACGGGCCAGTACCTGTAGCGAAACCAACACCGATCGGGCCGGCCACTCCTCGGGAGTCGTCGGCCCGATCTGTGCGTCGCTGCCGTTCCCTCCGTTGCGATTGGACCGGTCGGTCGTGCTGGTTTAGAGTCCCGCCGTGCAGATACATCTTCGACACAATCCGTCGTCCACTGTCGCTCGCTGCTACCTCGCGCCCGGCGAACCGCTGCGCGTGGAGAGCGGGGCAATGCTCGCGCATTCCGCCGGCGTAGTTCTCGAAGCGAAGGCGCAGGGCGGCGTCCTGCAGGGACTCAAGCGGTCGATGCTCAGTGGGGAGTCGTTTTTCGTCACGACGTATACCGCTCCGCCGCAAGGTGGTTGGGTCGACGTGACCGGCGTGCTTCCCGGCGATCTGATCCCACTGACCATCACGTCCGATCGCCCGTTCTTCCTCAACCGTGGAACCTGGTTGGCCAACTCCTACGGCGTGACCGTCGAGTCCAAGTGGGGAGGCATGTCCAACCTCTTCGGCGGTGAGGGTGGATTCGGTCTGCGGGCAAGTGGCGACGGTGAAGTAGTGCTGGCCGTCTACGGCGCGATCGACGTCATCGACTTGCAGCCAGGCGAGACGGTCACGATCGATACCGGTCACGTGGTCGCCTACGACCTCGGGATGAACTTCAACATGCGGCGCGCCGTTCAGGGGCGCACCATTCAGTCGATGAAGTCCGGTGAAGGATTTGTCTTCGACTTCACCGGCCCGGGACGCGTTCTCGCGCAGACCCGCAACCCCAGCGCGTTTGCTGCTTGGCTCTCGGCGATCACCCCGGGCTGATCACGGTCGCAGCGGTGTTCAACTCCAGCGGTGTTCAACTCCAGCGGTGTTCAACTCCAGCGGTGTTCAGCTCCAGCAATAGTCGGCCAGCAGCGCGCGTGAGTCCGGAACGAACGGCCACGACGGGTCCTGCAGGTGGGCGCCGAGTTCTTTCGGCGTCCACCACCAACCTTCGGCGATCTCGCTGGGTTGATGTGCCATCGGCCCGTCGTATCTGAGTTCGAACGCAAACAGGTGACAGCGCAACGGAGAGTTGTTCCACTCGCCGTCCCAGGAGATTCGAGCGATCTCCGTCAGTTGGAGTGGCTGATCTGCTGTTCCGAAGATTCCGAGTTCTTCACCGACTTCACGGATCGCGGTTTCCTGCGGCGTCTCACCTGGATCAACGACACCTCCGGCAAGACAGTCGTGATAGCCCCCGAACACCGCTTTCGTGTCGGTTCGGCGATGGACGTAGATGCGGGAGCCGTCCCCGGTGCGAACCAGGACGCCCGCACTCGCGTGCCAGAGCCCACCCGAGTAGACGACGGAACGTGGTGCTCGGCCGATCGGATTACCCGTCCGGTCGTACACGGCGACTACCTCGTCCGCGGGATTCAGGTCTGCGGTGAGAGGTTGGTGCATTCCTCCAACTGTGCCACGCCTGTGGGTGCCGCGCCGCAATCACATAGGCTCTTGTGTCATGCAGCGGATCATCGGTGTCGAGGTCGAATACGGAATATCTTCACCCAGTGAGCCGTCGGCGAATCCGATTCTCACTTCAACCCAGGCGGTGCTTGCCTACGCCGCCGCAGCGGGCGTGCCACGGGCCAAGCGCACACGCTGGGATTACGAGGTCGAATCTCCGCTGCGAGATGCCCGAGGCTTCGATCTGGGGCGAATGAGCGGTCCCGCTCCGGTGATCGACGCTGACGAGATCGGCGCCGCGAACATGATTCTCACCAACGGGGCACGGTTGTACGTCGACCACGCCCATCCGGAGTATTCGGCCCCCGAGGTCGCCGACCCGCTCGATGCCGTGATCTGGGACAAGGCCGGCGAACGAGTGATGGAGGCAGCTGCGCGGCACGCCTCCAGCGTGCCGGGTGCCCCACGGTTGCAGTTGTACAAGAACAACGTCGACGGCAAGGGTGCGTCGTACGGCACGCACGAGAACTATCTCTGCTCGCGTGACACCCCGTTCGCCTCGATCGTGACCGGCTTGACGCCGTTCTTCGCGTCTCGGCAGGTGATCTGCGGTTCCGGTCGTGTGGGTCTCGGTCAGTCCGGCGACGAGGCCGGATTCCAGCTTTCGCAGCGATCCGACTACATCGAGGTCGAAGTAGGCCTCGAGACCACGCTCAAGCGCGGAATCATCAACACCCGCGACGAACCGCACGCGGATGCGGACAAGTACCGCCGGCTGCACGTCATCATCGGTGACGCGAACCTCGCGGAGATGTCGACCTACCTCAAGGTGGGAACAACCGCGCTGGTACTCGACCTGATCGAGGCGGGCGTCGACCTCACCGATCTGCAACTGGCACGTCCGGTCACCGCCGTCCACCACATCAGCCACGACCCCACTCTTCGCAAGACCGTTGCGCTGGCCGACGGTCGTGAACTGACGGGGCTTGCGCTGCAACGTATTTACCTCGAACGGGTCTCGAAGTTCCTCGATCGCGAGGCGGATCGTGATCCGCGAGCGGACGATATCGTCGCCAAGTGGGCGATGGTTCTCGATCTCCTCGAGCGCGATCCCATGGAGTGCGCGAACATCCTCGACTGGCCGGCCAAACTGCGTCTGCTCGAAGGTTTCCGCAATCGTGAGGGACTCGCGTGGTCGGCTCCGCGATTGCATCTGGTGGATCTGCAGTACTCCGACGTGCGACTCGACAAGGGCCTCTACAACCGTCTGGTTGCTCGCGGCTCCATGGAGCGGCTTGTCACCGAACAGCAGGTTCTCGACGCGGTCACGAACCCTCCCACCGACACTCGCGCATACTTCCGTGGCGAGTGCTTACGCCGATTCGGGGCCGATATCGCGGCCGCGAGCTGGGATTCGGTCATCTTCGATCTCGGCGGCGAGTCGTTGATCCGCATCCCCACCCTAGAGCCGCTTCGAGGTACCAAAGCGCACGTCGGAGCGTTGCTCGACTCCGTTGACAGCGCCGCGGAACTGGTTGATCAGCTCACTCACTGAAACAGCCGATGCGGCTCGCCGTCGCGTCTCTCCACACCTGACGGTGCCGCTCGGTAGGGTGAAGGTCCGAGCGGGATCAGTTACCGACTCTGCTGGGCCGAACAGGATGCTCGCGAGAGCTCCCTTCACACAAGGAGGTCGACGGCGATGGCTCAAGAACAGACGCAGCGTGCCGGTGGCGGCGAAGACGACGAAACCACTGGTGGCGACGGCAGTGCCGGCCAGGAGCGTCGTGAGAAGCTCGCTGCAGAAACCGACGACCTGCTCGACGAGATCGACGACGTGTTGGAAGAGAACGCCGAGGACTTCGTCCGTGCCTATGTCCAGAAGGGCGGCCAGTGACGGTGGATCGCGCGCCCCGGATCACCGACGGGGACACACGGTTGAGCTTCGGCTCGAATCTGTCGTCATTCTCGGAATACCTTCGGGTGCATGCACCGGAGCATCTTCCGCAGAACCGCTTCGCCGACACAGGAGGTGTTGTCATGGGCGGGGGAGACGTAGCTCCGCACGGCACCACCATCGTCGCGATCAGCTATGCGGGTGGAGTTCTGCTCGCGGGTGATCGCCGAGCGACGATGGGCAACCTCATCGCCAGCCGTGACGTGCAGAAGGTGTACGTCACGGACGACTACTCGGCTGCGGGTATCGCCGGTACGGCCGGGGTCGCAATCGAACTGGTCCGGCTCTTCGCGGTCGAGCTCGAACATTACGAGAAGATCGAAGGCGTCCCACTCACGTTCGACGGCAAGGCTAATCGACTTTCGTCGATGGTTCGAGGAAATCTCGGAGCAGCGATGCAAGGTTTGGCGGTCGTGCCATTGCTCGTGGGTTACGACCTGGACGCGGTCGATCCGTCGAGGGCAGGTCGCATCGTCTCCTACGACGTCGTCGGTGGGCGATACGAGGAGCGCGCGGGCTATCACGCAGTCGGATCCGGTTCCCTGTTCGCGAAATCGGCGCTCAAGAAGCTGTATTCCCCGGGAATCGACGAGGACACCGCGCTTCGGTTCGCGGTCGAGGCGCTGTACGACGCGGCAGATGACGATTCGGCTACCGGTGGTCCTGATCTGACACGCGGGATCTATCCGACAGCGGTCACCATCACCTCGGCCGGTGCCGTGGAGTTGTCGACGGCCAAGGCTGCCGAGATCGCAAGGGAGATCGTCGCGGCTCGTACTGCGACAGCGAGTCCGGAAGGGGAGTCTGCGCTATGACGATGCCGTACTACGCATCAGCCGAACAGATCATGCGCGATCGTTCGGAATTGGCGCGCAAGGGAATTGCCCGCGGACGCAGCGTCGTCGTTCTCACCTACCGCGACGGAGTGCTCTTTGTCGCCGAGAACCCGTCGAGGGCGCTGCACAAGGTCAGTGAACTGTACGACCGTCTCGGATTTGCGGCAGTGGGCAAGTACAACGAGTTCGAGAATCTGCGCCGCGCGGGCATCGTCCACGCCGACATGCGTGGGTACTCGTACGACCGTCGGGACGTCACGGGGCGTTCCCTCGCCAATGCGTACGCACAGACCTTGGGAACGATCTTCACCGAGCAGCCCAAGCCGTACGAGGTCGAGATCTGCGTTGCCGAGATCGGCCGTTTCGGGAGTAGTACGCCGGCTCAGCTCTACCGGATCACGTACGACGGTTCCATCGCGGACGAGCAGGAATTCGTGGTCATGGGCGGTACGACCGAACCGATCGTGACGGCGATGCGCGAGTCCTACCAGCGAGACCTCGACCTCGAATCCGCGGTGCGGCTCGCGGTTGGGGCGCTTCAAAAGGGCGGTCCGGCGCCGGCCGGAACCACTGAGGCGGAACCGCGAACACTCGATGTGAGTGCACTCGAGGTTGCCGTTCTCGACAGCAACCGTCCACGCCGTGCGTTCAAAAGAATCGCTGGTTCGGCATTGGAAGAGATGCTTCCAACTCCGGCAGCAACTGAGGACGCGCCGCCGGCAAACGGCGACGCACCCTCGTAGTTGCTGCGTCGGTCTGGGAGTTACTGCGTGATTCTGTAGACGGCCACCGCGCCCGGTTCGGTGTCGAAATCGAACCGGCGCGCGTCTGCCACCACTTCACCGTCGGTGGCGATGGCTACCGGTGAATCGGCCACTCGAACCGACATCGAGGACACGAGTTCGCGAACGTAGACCCGCGAGCTGCCCAATGTTCCTGTGGCAGCAGCAAACAGCAGGCGTGAACGCGAGAACTTCTTGTCCGCGCGCAAGTAGCGGACGTCGAGCAGTCCACGGTTCATCTCCGGACGCGACATCGGCACCTGATCAGCGGGGGAGTATCGCCCGTTTCCGACGAAAAGCATCCAGATGGTGGTCCGCTTCCCGTCGATGGTGACAGTCATCGGCTCTGCCGCTGCGAGAACCCGGATCATTGCAGCACCAGCGGCCGGCCACTTACCGAAACGCGGTTCCCACTTTTCCCTCAGACGCACAGCGTCCGGGTATCCGCCCAGGCTGGCTGTGTTGAGAAACCGTGCAGTCACTCCGGAATCCGTGCGCACCACCGCGTGGTCGACAAATGCCGCCTGACCGGACTCGACTGCCTGTGCGGTCTCCTCGACATTCACCGCCCCGACGTCGCGGGCGAAATGGTTCAACGTTCCGCCGGGAAAGACCGCAAGTGGTAGCTCGTGCTTTGTCGCCGCGGTCGCGACCGTGACCACTGTTCCGTCGCCGCCGCATACTCCTAACGCTTTCGGCGAGAGTTCGGGGATCTTGGCATCGATCTGCATGTCGAAGTCGATGTCCGCGTCGAACTCGTAGACGATGGCCTCCGGCAGCAGTTCTCGAATCGATTCCACGATCCCGTCGTCCTCGGAGCCTGAACCAGGATTGGTGAAGACCAACAAGCCTTCTCCGCGCGCGAGCGCGGGAACCACACATTCGGGTCCGAGTTCGGCGGGTTCTTCGTCTCGCACCGCCCACCAACGACGTGTGCCGGCAGCGATTGCGCCGCCGACCGCGAGGCCTGCGAAGACGTCGGACGGCCAGTGCACTCCGTTGTGAACGCGTGAGTACGCCACTGCTGCGGCCAGTGGCGCGAGTGCGGCGCCCGCCGCCGGGGACTCCATGGCCACTGCCGCGGTGAATGCCGCGGCAGAAGACGAATGCCCGGAGGGGAACGAGGACGACGTCGGAATGTCGACGCCTCGCTTCGGGCTCAGCCAGACACGCGCCGGTGGGCGCCGGCGGGGGAAGAGGGGCTTGAGTATGCCGTTGGCCAGCGCGCTCGAACCTGCCAGCGCGAGCATCCCACGTGCCGCTGCCCTCCTGGGGCGGCCACCGATCATCGCGAGCAAGGCTGCGACAACCATCCACAAAACGCCGTGATCGGCAGCTCTGGAGAGAAACCGCATGGTCGGGTCGAGCACGGAAGGGCGCAGTGCTCCAGTGCTTTCCATGACTTTGACGTCGCTTCGGACAACTTTTCGGCGAATAAGGCTCACACCGTCACACTATGCCGCCGCCCGACGTTGTCGAGTCGTGACTTACGACGCGATCGAAGTACACGGGTGAACCTCGCATTCTGGTTGTAGTGTCGAAGTGTGCAGAGACGAATCATGGGTATCGAGACGGAATTCGGCGTTACCTGCACCTTTCACGGGCACAGGCGACTGAGCCCCGACGAGGTTGCTCGTTACCTCTTCCGTCGTGTCGTGTCGTGGGGTCGCAGCTCCAATGTCTTCCTCCGTAACGGAGCCCGCTTGTACCTGGATGTGGGTTCGCACCCGGAGTACGCGACCGCAGAGTGCGACAGCCTCATCCAGTTGGTCAATCACGACCGTGCCGGTGAGCGAGTGCTCGAAGAACTGCTGATCGACGCCGAGGCGAGACTCGCCGAGGAGGGGATCGGCGGCGACATCTACCTCTTCAAGAACAACACCGACTCGGCCGGAAACTCGTACGGATGCCACGAGAACTTTCTCGTCGCGCGCGCCGGTGAGTTCTCCCGCATTTCGGATGTCTTGTTGCCGTTCCTCGTCACGCGCCAGTTGATCTGCGGCGCCGGCAAGGTGCTGCAGACGCCGAAAGCCGCGACGTTCTGCCTCTCGCAGCGTGCGGAACACATCTGGGAAGGTGTCTCGTCGGCGACCACGCGCTCGCGTCCGATCATCAACACCCGCGACGAACCGCATGCCGACGCCGAGAAGTACCGCCGACTGCACGTGATCGTCGGCGATTCGAACATGGCCGAAACAACGACGATGCTCAAGGTCGGTTCTGCAGCACTCGTGCTCGAGATGATCGAAGCCGGGGTTTCGTTCCGCGATTTCGCTTTGGACAACCCGATTCGTGCCATCCGCGAGGTGAGTCACGACGTGACGGGTAAAAAGCCTGTCCGTCTAGCTGGTGGTCGTCAGGCCAGTGCCCTCGATATTCAACGCGAATACCACGCCAAGGCAGTCGAACACCTGCGTAACCGCGAACCGGACCCGCAGGTCGAGCAGGTAGTCGACCTGTGGGGTCGCACCCTCGATGCCGTCGAAGCTCAGGATTTCGCGAAGGTCGACACGGAAATCGACTGGGTCATCAAGCGCAAGCTGTTCCAGCGCTACCAGGACCGTCACGGATTCGACCTGTCCGATCCCAAGATCGCGCAGCTCGACTTGGCGTACCACGACATCAAACGCGGCCGGGGAGTCTTCGACGTGCTGCAGCGCAAGGGCTTGGTCAAGCGGGTCACCGAGGACGAGACGATCGACGATGCCGTCGAGAATCCGCCGCAGACCACGCGCGCCAAATTGCGAGGCGACTTCATCACTGCAGCCCAGGCCGCAGGCAGGGACTTCACGGTCGACTGGGTTCACCTCAAGCTCAACGACCAGGCGCAGAGAACGGTGCTGTGCAAGGATCCGTTCCGTTCCGTCGACGAGCGTGTCGAGCGTTTGATCGCTTCGATGTAGGTCACTCATTTTCACGATTTACAACACGGCAGGTCTGTTTTGCGGCGACGCGCCGGGCACGAAAGTGTCCGGCGCGCGTTCGGTTATCGGATAGCCACTAGGATTTCGGCGTGGCGACATCAAAAATCGAGCGGTTGATGAACCTGGTGATCGCATTGCTGTCCACCAGACAGTTCCTCACGGCGGAGAAAATCCGCGACAGTGTGGCCGGGTACAACGATTCCGCGAACTACGAAGCGTTCAGTCGCATGTTCGAACGCGACAAGAACGAACTTCGTGACCTGGGTGTCCCGTTGGAAACCGGTCTGGCAGGACGGTTCTCGACGGTCGAGGGTTATCGGATCAATCGCAATGCCTATGAGCTTCCGGACGTTGACCTCACCAGCGAGGAATCTGCTGCGGTTGCTGTCGCCGTGCAGTTGTGGGAGTCGCCGGAACTGATTTCGGCAGCCCAGAGTGCACTACTCAAACTCCGAGCGGCCGGCGTCCAGGTCGACTCAGAAGTCAGTGCCGCGCCGGTCACGGCGATTCCCGCGCGCACCCGGGGTTCGGAGCCCGCGCTCGGCAAGCTGCTTGCAGCCGTCGACGCCGGCCGAGCAGTTCATTTTCAGCACCGCGGCGCATTGAACGAACCGTTCACCGAGCGCACCGTCGAGCCGTGGGGCGTCGTCACGCACAACGGCAAGTGGTATCTGGTCGGGCACGACGTCGACCGTGATGCGGTGAGGACCTTCCGGCTCTCCCGGATCGGTGACGATGTCAGGGAGTTCGGCCCGGCCGGTTCGGTTCACAAACCCGAAGGTGTTGATCTTCGCGAGGTCGTCGACCGCGTGACCGGATCGGGAGTCGTCACCGGAACCGCCACGGTCTGGGTCGCAGACGGCCGCGCACATGAGCTTCGGCGGCTTGCGACGTCGTCGTCCGATCGGCGGCTGACCGATCGTGATGGCAGCGTGCTGGCCATTCCCGTCCGATCCTGGGAATGGACCGCTCGGTTGATCGCCGGTCACGGTTTGGATGCACTGGTGTTGGACCCACCGGATTTGCGTGCTGAGGTCGTCGCGAAGCTTCGCGCCGCCGCGGCGAGCCCGGCCACCAGCAATGACGGACAGGGGGACAACTGATGAGCAATCGACTGTCATCGCGGTTGGCACGGCTGCTCAACCTCGTGCCGTACTTCATCGCGAATCCGGGCATCAGTCCCGCCGAGGCGGCCGAGGAACTCGGCGTCAGCACGACTCAACTGATGACCGATCTGAATCAGCTGTGGGTGTGCGGACTGCCCGGGTACGGTCCCGGCGATCTCATCGACCTGTCCTTCTCCGAGGAAAGTATCGAGGTCACGTTCTCGGCCGGGATCGATCGCCCGCTGCGCCTCACCTCTACCGAAGCGACGGCATTGCTGATCGCCCTTCGGTCGTTGGTGGAAATGCCGGGCATGGTCGATCCGTCGTCGGCCCAGCGCGCTATCGCGAAGATCGAGGACGCAGCAGGCTCGGCCGCGGCACGAGCTATCGGTCAGGACCGGGATACATCGCCGGCGCCGGACATCGCCGAAGACCCGATCGCCGCGACGGTCAGAGCCGCGCTCGCAGACAAGACCGCCCTGCGATTGACGTATTATTCGGCCTCGCGTGACGCGGTCTCCGAGCGCATCGTCGATCCCGTTCGTATCGTGTTGGTCGACAACTACAGCTACCTCCAGGCCTGGTGCCGTCAGGCCGAGGGTGTGCGGTTGTTCCGATTCGATCGGATCGATGCCGCCGTCCAACTCGACGAGCCCGCCGACCCGCCGCCGCAGGCCCTCGAGGAAGATTCGAATCTCGAGTTGTTCAGCGGCGACGGTTCCCTTCCGGAAGCACGGTTGTTCATCACCAAAGAGTGGGTGTGGATGCTCGACTACTACCCGATGGACGTCGAGCACGTGAACGACGACGGGTCGGTCGAGGCGACGATGAGTTTCGGAACACTCGAATGGATGGCAAGGCTGGTGTTGGGATTCGGTGAGGGAGTTCGGGTCCTTCATCCGCCGGAACTGGTCTCCGAAGTCCATGATCGGGCCGTTGCGGCACTCGACGCCTACGACGTAATCGGTTCGTAAAAGTTGGGGAAACTCCGCGTTCAGTGGGTTCGCAGGAAACAAACAGGTAAAAGGTAGCTGAAGTAAGTGCTTTGACACCTCCGAGCGCCGGTTGTGTCCGGTAGCATCGAGGAATCTGATCATGGGAGGTCGTTATGGGTGCAATGCAGCCGATGCATTGGCTGATTGTCGCTGTTGTCGTCGTAATTCTGTTCGGGTCGAAGAAGCTTCCCGATGCAGCACGCGGTCTGGGTCGTTCACTCCGCATCTTCAAGAGCGAAGTCAAGGAAATGCAGAACGACGATGCGGCGCCCGCAAGCGCGCCGGTCGCACAGCCTGCTCCGGCACAGTTGCCGACGGCCAACACCGCGGTTGTCGCAAACGGTGCAGCAGCACCTGTTGCGCAGCCGACCGAAGTCAAGCCGCTCTAGTACACACTGCGTTCTAGCCGGGGTGAAATATTCGTTCACCCCGGTTGTCTGCTGACCAAGACCAGGATGCACAGTGCGTATTCCGTTAGATCCGCGTAACCGCAAGCGGAAGGTCAACCCAGACGGCACCATGTCGTTGGTCGACCACCTGTACGAATTGCGGACTCGTTTGTTGTTCGCATTCCTCGGCGTGATCATCACCACGGCGTTCGGCTTCTTCTGGTACTCACACTCGATACTCGGTCTCGAGAGTCTGGGCGATCTGCTTCGTGGACCGTACTGCGAGCTTCCGTCCGAGAGTCGCGCCAACCTCAGCACCGACGACGCGTGCCGATTGCTGGCGACCGGGCCGTTCGAGCAGTTCATGCTGCGATTCAAAGTGGCGCTCACCGCCGGCATCGTTCTTGCTTGCCCGGTGTGGCTTTACCAATTGTGGGCATTCATCACCCCGGGGCTCTACGCCAAAGAACGTCGATACGCGGTCGGATTCGTCACCGCCGGTGCCGCTCTCTTCATTCTCGGCGCGATCCTGGCGTACCTCGTCGTGGCGAAGGCTTTGCACTTCCTCCTGACCATCGGTGACAACGTCCAGATCACCGCGCTCAGTGGTTCGGAGTACTTCGGCTTCATCATCAATCTGCTGCTCATCTTCGGTGTCAGCTTCGAAATTCCACTGCTCGTCGTCGTGCTGAACTTTGCCGGCATTCTGACGTACGAGCGTTTGAAGGCCTGGCGTCGAGGATTGATCTTCGGGCTTTTCGTATTTGCTGCAGTCGCCACGCCGGGTTCGGATCCGTTCTCGATGCTGGCGCTCGCGCTGGCCCTGACGCTTCTCTTCGAGGTCGCTGTTCAGATCGCTCGCCTCAACGACAAACGTAAGGCCAAGCGAGCCGGTGAAGACTGGGGCGCACTGTCCGACGAGGAAGCTTCCTCCATCTCGTCTCCGTCCGATCTGAACGAGGCTTTCGACAATCCGACCAAACCCAAGGCCGAATCGAGTGGATTGTTCGGACGTAAGTCCAAGTCCAAGGCTCCGGTTGCGGAGAAATCCGACACCGGCGGCGACAACGCGCCCGGTCAGGATTTCACTGACACCCTCTGAGCGCCGTGCCACCACGTCGGCGGCGTGTGAAACCCTGACGAGGTGGTTATGAACAAGAGTGAACTGAGCACGTTTGCGTCCAGCCTGAAGTTCGAACTCGATCCATTCCAGGTGAAGGCATGCGTTGCGCTCGAAGCGGGCCACGGAGTCCTTGTCTGCGCGCCGACCGGTGCAGGCAAGACCGTGGTCGGCGAGTTCGCTGTCCACCTGGCTCTCGCGGCGGGCCGCAAGTGTTTCTACACGACGCCGATCAAGGCGTTGAGTAATCAGAAGTACGCAGAACTCGTCGAGCGGTACGGCCCGAGCGAGGTCGGCCTGCTGACGGGTGATTCGAGTATCAACTCCGACGCACCGGTGGTCGTCATGACCACTGAAGTCCTGCGGAACATGCTCTACGCAAATTCCGAGGCACTGCGCGGGCTTTCGCACGTAGTCATGGACGAAGTGCACTACCTGGCGGACCGGTTCCGTGGTGCGGTGTGGGAGGAAGTGATCCTGCACCTGTCCGAGGATGTTCGGCTGGTGAGTTTGTCGGCGACCGTGAGCAATGCCGAAGAATTCGGCTCCTGGATGGAAACCGTCCGCGGCGACACCACCGTGGTCGTCGACGAGACGCGGCCGATCCCGCTGTGGCAGCACATCATGGTCGGTCGACGGATCTTCGATCTCTTCGACAGCCGCAGTCATCCTGCGGCTGGGCCGAAGACCGTGCTCGTCGACCAGGATCTGGTTCGCCACGTCAAGCAGCGTCAGGCTCTCGAACGCGTCGAGAGCTGGCAGCCGCGTGGCCGCGGGCGTCGTGGCAGCTACCAGAGTTCCAACGATTTCCGGCCCTTGCCACGCCCCGACGTCATCGCGCAGCTGGACCAGTCCGGACTGCTCCCGGCGATCACCTTCATCTTCAGCCGCGCCGGTTGTGATGCGGCTCTTGCACAGTGCCTGCGGTCCCGACTGGATCTGACTTCGCCGGAGCAGGTTCGCGAGATCGACACCATCATCGAGAAACACACCGGGGAACTACCCGAGGAGGATCTCGAAGTTCTCGGATATCGGGACTGGTGCAAGGCACTGCGACGCGGACTGGCCTCTCACCATGCCGGCATGTTGCCGGCATTTCGCCAGACAGTCGAGGAACTGTTCGTCAAGGGTCTCGTGCGTGCGGTCTTCGCGACCGAGACGCTGGCCCTCGGCATCAACATGCCGGCACGCACGGTGGTCCTCGAACGTCTGGTCAAGTACAACGGTGAATCGCATGCCGAACTGACACCGGGGGAGTACACGCAGCTGACCGGTCGGGCAGGCCGACGCGGCATCGACGTCGAAGGGCACGCTGTGGTCCTGTGGCAGCCCGGGGTCGAGCCCACGGATGTCGCCGGCTTGGCGTCGACCCGGACGTTCCCGCTCCGCAGTTCGTTCCGCCCCTCGTACAACATGTCGATCAACCTCGTCGAACGCATGGGCGCGGCCGATTCACGGAAGCTGCTCGAGCGTTCCTTCGCACAATTCCAAGCGGATCGCTCGGTGGTCGGCCTGGTGCGTGGCATCGAGCGGAACGAAGAAGCGCTGAAGGGTTTGCAGGAGAAACTCGGCGGTGCGGACGGCGAATACTTCGAGTACGCGTCGTTGCGTGAGCGGCTCAGTGCGCGCGAGCGCGCGCTCGAACGTAAGGGCCGCGAAGACCGACGCGGAGATGCGGTGGAGTCCCTCCGTGCACTCGCCCGCGGTGACGTGATCGCAATTCCCATCGGTCGTCATTCCGGGGTGGCAGTGGTCCTCGTCCCGGACAACGATCCGAAGGACCCGCGTCCGCTGGTTTTGACTGCCGATCAGTGGGCCGGCCGACTCTCCTCGGGTGATTTCCCGGAAGCAGCCGACGTTCTGGGAAAGATGCGCCTGCCCAAGCATGTCGATCACCACACCGCAAGGATCCGGCGCGATCTGGCCTCGGCATTGCGTAGTACCGGGATCAGTGCCCCCCGGCGGAAAAAGCGCCACAAGGCGGGCGCGTCCGAAGACGCCGAGGTCGCTACTTTGCGACGCGCTATTCGCTCGCATCCGTGCCACAGCTGGCCCGATCGTGAACATCTGAGCCGGATCGGTGAGCGCTACAACCGACTGGCCCGGGAAACGCAGTCGATGAGGGAAAAGGCAGCGGCCACCACCAACTCGTTGGCGCGGACGTTCGACCGCATCATTGCGCTACTCAAAGAGCGTGAGTACATGACTGCCGAAGCAGCGCCCGAAGTCACCGAATCCGGACGACGACTCAGCCGCATCTACTCGGAAAGCGACCTTCTGGTCGCCGAGTGCCTGCGGACCGGGGCGTGGACAGGTCTCAGCCCGGCCGAGTTGGCGGCCGTCGTCTCCTCGGTGGTCTACGAATCACGTCGGGACGGCGACACCGTTGATCGGGTGCCGACAGCGGCGCTTCGTCACGCCCTCAACGACACTCAACGATTGTGGAGCGAACTGCGGTCGGACGAGATTCGTCACAAGCTGCCGCCGACGCGGGAACCGGATCTCGGATTCGTCACCGCCGTTTATCACTGGGCGAGTGAGAACTCGCTTGTCGACGCACTGATCGCGGCCGGAGTGCAGGGCCGTGCGTTGTCTGCGGGTGACTTTGTACGTTGGTGTCGTCAGGTGATCGATCTCCTCGATCAGGTCCGCCTGACATCGACGGATGCCGACGTCGCGAAGACTGCGGCGCGGGCGGTAGCTGCAATTCGTCGCGGGGTAGTTGCTGTCGACGCAGCATGACCGCAACTATGTGGTTTGATTCGCAGACTGGTATTTCGAGTGGGAGGCGAACATGAGCGGGCCTTACGGACCGAACGATCCGAATCGGCAATGGGGTCCTGGTGATCAGCAGCAGCCGAACGAGCAGCAGTGGGGGCAGAATCCTCAGCAGCCGGGCGGTCAGCAGCAGCCTGGTCAGCAGCCCGGCCAGCAGCAGCCGTGGGGTCAGCCTGGTCAAACACCGCAGCCCGGTCAACAACCCGGCCAGCAACAGCCGTGGGGACAACCTGCCTACGGCCAGCCCGGGCAGCCTGGTGGTCAGCCTGCGTACGGTCAGCCGCAGCAACCTGGACAAGGACAACCCGGCCAGCAACAGCCGTGGGGACAACCTCAGCAGCAGCCTCCCGCTCAGCCGTGGGGTCAGCCGGGGCAACAGCAGGCACCTGACGCAACCCAGGCCTGGGGTCAGCCGCCTGCTGCCGCACCTCAGCAGGCATGGGGCGCCGCCGCTCCCGGCCAAGCGCCGGGACAGCAGAATCAGTGGAACCAGGCTCAGCCGTTCCCGAGTCCCGGTGCGCCCGGAAACCAGTCGGGTAAGTCGAAGAAGCCCTTGATCTTCGGTGCGATCGGTGTTCTCGTCGTTCTTGCTGCTGTCGTGGTGGCCCTGGTGTTCGGTGTCTTCGGCAAGAACACACTCGATCAGAGCGCGGCTCAGGCCGGCGTCGAGAAGATCGTCACCGAGTCCTACGGGGCAAAGAACGTGAGCAACGTTCAGTGCCCCGCGGACCAGGAAGTCAAGTCAGGCAACAAGTTCACCTGCACGCTTTCGATCGCGGGTGTGAAGTCGAACGTGACTGTGACGTTTGTCGACGACAACGGCACGTACGAGGTCAGCCGCCCGAGCTGACGCTCTACTGGTCGGAACGGCCTGCCGCCGCAGCCTCGAGCGCGGCGGCAAGCCGTCCGGCCGAACGCTCGATGTTCAGCGAGGCCGCCACTTCCTCGAAGCGTGCGGGATCGACGGGGGCCGCCGGGAGTTGGTCGTCCTTCGAGAACTGAACGTCCGCGTCGCGAACCACTCGTACTACCGGCAACGCAGCATCAAGGTAAGCGATGGCCTCTGGTGAGGTGAGTTTTGCGCGAATTCCCTTGGCCATGTCGGATTCCGGATCAGCTGCGGCCGCGCGAAGTCCGGCCAACGAGCCGTAGCGCAGCATCAGCGTCGACGCAGTCTTCTCACCGACACCCTTGATGCCGGGTAGACCGTCGGAGGCGTCTCCGCGCAGTACCGCGAGTTCGGCGTATGCCTCGCCCGCACGGTCACCGGGTACTCCGTACTTCTCGGCAACCTCGACCGGTCCGAAGAGTTCGGCCTTGGACAAGCCACGGCCCACGTAGAGGACACGAACGGGCACGTACTCGTCGGTGACGACCTGCAAAAGGTCTCGGTCACCACTGACGACGACGGTGAGATCTTCGCGCTCGGTGGCGGCGAGCGTTCCCAGCACGTCGTCGGCTTCGAGTCCGACGGCACCCGCCGTCGCGATTCCTGCTGCTGCGAGCACGTCCATGATCATGTCGACCTGAGGCGTCAACGTGTCCGGAACTTCTTCGGACGAACCGTCAGAGCCTTCTTCGACGCGATGCGCTTTGTACGTCGGGACTGCATCGACGCGGAACTGCGGTCGCCAATCCAAGTCCAGGCACACCGCGAGACGACTCGGCTGGTGTTTGGTGATCAGGGAAGCCACCATGTCGGTGAAACCGCGCACGGCATTGACAGGTCTTCCGTCGGGGTCGACGAATGACTCGGGCAGCGCGTAGAACGCACGAAACCACAGGCTGGCACCGTCGAGGAGAAGCAATGGCCCACTCATGGTCACCATCCTGCCAGTCGGCACTAACCTGTAAGCCATGACGTCTCCAGCCGAACAGGATTCCCGATTCTCCAGCGCCGTGTACGGCGCACGTATCGCTCGCGCCGCGGAGTTGGCTCGATCAGCAGGGCTCGACGGTCTGGTGGTGACTCCAGGCCCGGATCTGCGGTACCTGACGGGTTCTCGGGCCGACTCCTTCGAGCGCTTGACCGCGTTGGTCATCGCTGCGGATACGGCGAAGGCGTCTGTCGTGCTTCCTCGCTTGGAGTTGGCGTCGTTGAAGGAATCGGCGGTGGGCGATCTCGGGCTGACCGTCCTCGACTGGGTCGACGGTGTCGACCCGTATGCGATTGTGGCGGCGCAACTCCCGACCGGCGCCAAGGTTGCGGTGACGGATGCGATGCCTGCATTGCACCTGATCCCGCTCGCAGACACCTTGGGCGCGTTGCCGATCCTCGCTACCGGCGTCTTGCGTGAATTGCGGATGGTCAAGGACGACGCCGAGATCGAGGCGTTGCGACGGGCCGGTGCGGCGATCGACCGTGTTCACGCCCGCATGGCCGAGTTCTTGATCGTCGGCCGTACGGAAGCCGAAGTGGGCGAGGCGATTTCGGAGGCGATTCTCGAAGAGGGGCACACCGAGGCCGCGTTTGTGATCGTCGGATCAGGCCCGCACGGCGCCGATCCGCACCACGAGGTTTCGGACCGGGTGATCGAGAGCGGCGATGTCGTCGTGATCGACATCGGCGGACCGGTCGAGCCCGGCTACAACTCGGATTCCACCCGCACGTACAGCATGGGACAGCCGTCCGCCGAGGTATCAGCGCAGTTCGCGGTACTCGAAGCGGCACAGCAGGCTGCCGTCGATTCGGTGCGGCCAGGAGTATCCGCAGAATCCGTCGACGTTGCCGCCCGCGAAGTGCTTGCCGCACAAGGTCTTGCGGAGGTCTTCGTTCACCGCACCGGTCACGGTATCGGGCTGTCCGTGCACGAGGAGCCGTACATCGTCGAGGGCAACACCATCGAACTCGTCGAAGGTATGGCCTTCAGCATCGAACCGGGAATCTACTTCCGCGGCAGTTGGGGTGCCCGTATCGAGGACATCGTCGTCGTGACCGCGGACGGTTGCGAGTCGTTCAACAACCGTCCGCACGGCCTGACTGTCCTCGGCTGATCAGCTTTCCTTGAACGCCGCGGACCCGAGGATGCGGGTGACGTCGATTTCGATGACCACGCGCGCTGGGTTGACCCGTGGCTGGCGGTACCGCTCGGCATAGCGCCGAACGGCGTCGGCCACGGAGTCCTCGTCGGCGAGCACGCGTGCCGGCCCTTCGAGCGTGAGCCAGCGACCACCGTCGACCGAACTGACTGCGGCGTATCCGCCACGCGCTGCGTTTATCGCCTTCTGTGAACCACCGCTGGTGATCACGCGCGCCTTTCCGGCTTCCTGGTCCCAGGTGAACCCGACGGCCACGACGTGTGGGGTGCCGTTCGGACGCAACGTCGTGAGTGTCGCGAGGTGGTATTCACCGACGAACTTCAGCCCGTCTTCGGTGAGAGTCTGCTGTGCCGATGGCGTGGTGGAGGGGGTGAGCGTCATGCCACGACGGTAATCCAGGACACTGGAGCGGTGACTGCGGGTGCGAACGTGAATGACATCGAGACGGTACTGCTCCTCGGCGGACGAAGTGAGATCGGCCTCGAGATCGCGGTCAGGCTCGCGCCGGGCCGCAACATCGTTCTGGCTGCCAGACGCAGCGGCGAGCTGTCGGAGCAGGAGCAGATGCTCAGGAACGCCGGAGCGGTCGGCGTCTCCACCGTCGAGTTCGACGCCGACGCCGTCGACACGCACGGAGACCTCCTGGACGCCGTAGTCGCCGAGCACGGTCGGATTTCGGTTGCAGTGCTGGCCTTCGGAATTCTCGGCGATCAGGCGCGTGCCGAAACCGACGCGGCGCATGCGGTCGCGGTGGTGCACACCGACTACGTGGCGCAGATCAGCATCCTCACGCACCTCGCGGAGATCATGCGCCGACAGGGAACCGGAAAGATCGTGGTGTTCTCGTCCGTCGCCGGCGTTCGGGTTCGCCGCGCCAACTACGTCTACGGGAGCGCAAAGGCCGGCTTGGAAGGTTTTGCCAGCGGTCTGGGCGACGCGCTGCACGGTTCGGGCGTGCAGTTGATGTTGGTACGGCCAGGGTTCGTCATCGGGAAGATGACCGAGGGAATGTCGCCTGCCCCGATGTCGAGCACTCCGTCGCAGGTCGCCGACGCCGTCGTACGGGGACTGAACTCCGGGGCGACTCGGGTGTGGGTTCCGCGAATTCTGCAGCCGGTGTTCTTCGTCATGCGGCTTCTGCCTCAGACGATCTGGCGCCGGATGCCGCGATGACCGCACACCCGGTGGTGATCGTCGGCATCGGCGCCGACGGCTGGGAAGGGCTGTCCGAGAGCGCGCAGGGTGCAATCCTCGGTGCGGAGGTCCTGATGGGGTCGCCGCGCCAGCTGGACTTGGTCCCGGCGGCATATCTCGGGGCACGGCGTGCGCCCACCAGGCTCACCTGGCCGTCTCCGATGATTCCGGCGTTGCCGTCGATGTTCGCCGAGAACGCGGACCGCAAAGTATGTGTGCTCGCCAGCGGTGACCCGATGTTCCACGGCCTCGGCGTCACGTTGGTCCGGTTGCTCGGCGCGGACAACGTGCGAGTGATCTCGCACCCGTCGTCGGTGGCGTTGGCGAGCGCGCGAATGGGATGGGCATCGGCCGAGGTCGACGTCGTGAGCCTGGTGAACCGAGACTCGGCGACCGTCTCGGCGGCAGTGGTCGATGGCGCGCGCCTGTTGGTTCTGAGCAACGGGCGCTCGACACCGGGGGAGGTGGCTCGTCTGTTGTCCGGCGCGGGCTTCGGACGATCGATCGTGACCGTGCTGGCCCAGCTGGGCGGGGCCGAGGAATCGCGGACCGTCACGGTGGCGGACGAGTGGGATCACGCGGACGAGGACGTGGACGCGTTGAACATTCTGGCCGTCGAGTGCATCTCGGTCGATCATCCGTTGCGGCTGACTCGAATCCCGGGTCTACCGGATGCTGCGTTTGTCGGCGACGGTCAGATGACCAAGCAGGAGATCCGCGCATTGACCTTGTGTGCACTCGCACCGGCGCCGGGAGAACACCTCTGGGACGTCGGCGGAGGGTCGGGCACCGTCGCCATCGAGTGGATGAGAACCCACCCGCGTTGCACTGCAACAGCATTCGAGAAAGTGGCGAGCCGGGTATCGCAGATCGGTGCCAATGCACTCAATCTCGGCGTGCCTGCGTTGGCAGTGAAAGGGACCGCGCCCGAGGCGTTTGCGGAAGAGGTTCGGCGTCCCGATGCGGTGTTTGTCGGCGGCGGCGTCACGCAACCGGGAATGCTCGAAGCGTGCTGGGAGCAGTTGAGCGTGGGTGGTCGTCTGGTTGCCAACGCCGTGACTGCCGAGTCCGAATCGTTGCTGCTCGGCTGGATGAGTCGCCATGGTGGGACGCTGCGACGCTTTCAGGTGCAGCGCGCCGAGCCTTTGGGCGCGTTCAACGTTTGGCGACCGCAACTTCCGGTGGTCCAATGGTCCGTCACAAAAAGTCAGCCGTCTGCAGGCGCAGGCACAGATACGCCGGAGGAATCCACACAATGACCGTTCATTTCATCGGTGCGGGTCCCGGTGCGGCAGATCTGATCACTGTCCGCGCGCAACGCATCATCGCTGCGAGCCCGGTGTGCTTGTACGCCGGCAGCCTTGTCCCAGCGGAGTTGCTCGAGTGGTGCCCGGTCGGGGCGCAGGTCGTGGACACTGCTCGCCTGAGCCTGGACGAGATCACCGCGATCCTTGTCGAAGCGCATTCGGCCGGGCTGGACGTCGCGCGTCTGCATTCCGGTGATCCGTCGATCTTCAGCGCGGTAGCCGAGCAGGCTCGTCGCCTGGACGCCGCGGGTGTCGATTTCGACATGATTCCCGGTGTTCCTGCATTTACCGCGGCCGCCGCAGCGCTGAGGCGTGAGCTGACCGTCCCAGGCGTCTCGCAGACCATTGTTCTCACCCGAGTCTCCACCTTGTCGACGGCAATGCCGGAGGGCGAGGATCTGCGGTCCCTGGGCCGCAGCGGCGCAACGATGGTGGTTCACCTCGGCGCTCATCGCATCGAACAGATCGCATCCGAGTTGGCCGACAATTACGGCGAGGACTGCCCTGTGGCGGTCGTCGCCTTCGCCTCGCGGCCCGAGGAGATCGTTGTTCGAGGCACTTTGAAGACGATCGTCGAACTTGTTCATGCAGCCGGCATCACGAAGACGGCCGTTGTGATCGTGGGCCGAGTGTTGACTGCTGAAGGATTCCCGGACAGCTATCTCTACTCGGCGGCGCGTGAGAGAAGCACACACTGACCCCGACGGGTACTCGTCGTCGCGTGCTCTTGCTCGGCGGCACGGGTGAAGGTCGAGTGATCGCTTCTCGGTTGGCCGATTCAGCCGACCTCGAAGTTGTCACATCGCTGGCCGGCCGGGTTCGTGATCCTCGATGGCCGGAGGGGGAAGTGCGCATCGGTGGGTTCGGGGGAGCCGAAGGGCTCTCGGAGTGGTTGTCGGCCAACAATATTCGTGCAGTGCTGGACGCCACGCATCCGTTTGCCGCTCGCATCACCAAAAATGCATTCGACGCGTGCCGCGCGAATTCCGTTCCGTACGCCATGTATCGACGCCCCCCGTGGCGCGAGCAACCCGGCGACACCTGGCTTCCGGTACGCGATCTCGATCACGCCGCAGAATTGGTGCCGACCGTCGGCTCACGCGCTTTTCTGACGATCGGGAGGCAAGGAGTTTCGGCGTTCGACCGTGTGAAGGACGTCTTGTTTCTCGTGCGTTCCATCGATCCGCCTTCAGGGACATTGCCGCCTCACTCGCAGTTGCTGCTCGCACGTGGCCCATTCGACGTCGAAGCGGAAGTCGATCTGATGAGAACTCACGGCATCGACGTCGTGATCACCAAGAACAGTGGCGGCGAGCAGACGTACGCAAAGATCGCCGCAGCCAGGCAATTGTCGATCCCGGTGATCGTCGTCGAACGACCACCGATCCCGGCGACCGCTCCGGCATTCGACACCGAAGCCGGGGCGGTGGACTGGCTCACGGCTTTCGGTAGTGGAACGGCGTTGTGAGGCCGACATCGCGTTCGCTTCAGGTTCGTCTAAGGTTCCGTGACCATACTGGAGGGATGTTGGGATCTTTCGACGCCGCACTGCGGGACCGCGCATGAGAGTGTCGGTTCCCGGAATGAGCCGTCGAAAACCATCGGGAATTCACGTGCGGACGCTCCATGCGCGCGTGAAATTGCTGACTGCAGGCCTGGTGGCGATCGCGGTGATCGTGTCGGCGTCGGCGGTGTACATCGTGTTCAACGCGTATTTGCAAGGCAACGTCGATCGACAACTCGAGCGCACGAGTGACGCGATCACCGACACCGTCAATTTCGGCGGTGTCACACCGGTTCTGGGATTGACGGCCGGCGCGGATACAGCGGTCATCCAGGCGGTGGGGCTTCTCACTGCCGACGGCGCCTTGGTGACGGCGACTCCCGGTCTGCCGCCGTTCAGCACCAGCGCAGACGCCATCAGGTCGATCGCAGACGGCAATTCGTCGCAGACGATCGCAACCGTCGATGCGTATCGAATTCTTGTCGAGCCCTCGGTTGCGGGCCAAACTTTGGTTGTCGCGCAATCCTTGGGGCCGACCCGTTCGGTCCTCAAGCGACTCGCAGTGGTGTTGGCGGCACTCGGGGCGGCCGGTATCGCACTCGCTTACGCGGCCGGAGATGCTGTGGCACGCACAGGATTACGGCCAATTGCGCGACTCACTGCGGCAACGCGGCGGGTTGCCGAAACGGATGATCTTGCGCCGATTCCGGTGACCGGCGACGACGAGTTGGCGTCGTTGACAGTCAGTTTCAATCGGATGCTCGGGACGTTGTCGGAATCGCGGGCGCGCCAGAGAAGTCTGATCACCGAAGCGGGCCAGGACCTTCTGGCTCCGTTGACTGCACTTCGCACCAATATCGAGTTGTTGATGTCTTTCGATACCAAGTCCGGCGCGATTTCCGAGGCAGATGCAACGCAGTTGCGTGAGGAAATTACGGACCAGATGATGGAGTTGACGCTCCTCGTCGGAGAGTTGGTGGACCGTGCGCGGGTTGACGAAAGCACGTTGGGGAGAGGAGATTCCCTCTAAATCGGACGTCTGACCAGCGCCTTTGTTGCATTCGTAATTGAAGCAATGGAAGGAGCGCTGGTAATGTGGGGCAATTGTGAAGTTTTTGGGTATAGCTGGAGTGTGGCGCGAACCGTGGGGTTTGCTGGGCGGGGGCCTTTGGAGGACGAGAGGGATTCAGTGGTCAAGCAAGCACGCGCCGAGCTGACTCGGCAGCAAATCGTTGCCGGCGCGGCCGCGCAGTTCGAGAAGACTGGTTACGGCAGCACCAGCATGGCCGACATAGTCTCGGGGGCCGGTACTACCAAGGGCGCGTTGTACTTCCATTTCGCGTCGAAGGACGAGCTCGCGCAATTCATCATTGCCGAACAGCATCGGCTCTCGATCGAATCGGTGCAGGCGATTTCCGCGACGGGCAAGGACCCGTTGGAACAGATGATCATGCTCACGCACGAAATGGCACGCCAGATCGTCGACGAGCCGATCGTTCGCGCGGGCATTCGCCTGACGCTGGAACTGAGCACGTACGAGGGGCCGGTGGAACCGTACGCCGAATGGATCTCGGCAATCACCGATCTCACCGCCAGAGCTCAGGCGGAAGGTGAAATCCGAAAATCGGTCAGTGCAGAATCGTTCGGCAGGTTCATGCCCTCGGCATTCACCGGAGTACAGCTGGTTTCGAACGTTCTCACCCGACGCTCGGACCTTCCGGATCGTGTCGACGAGATGTGGCAGATCCTGCTTCCGGGAATCGTCAGCGACGAACTTTCCGGTGACATCGAGCGCCTCGTCAAGTCGCGGTGGACTCCGGCGGCGGCGTAGCCTGCGGGACATGGCCGTCACGCGGATAGTTTCGGATCTGTCGAGTAGTTCGCTCGAGGCCGCGCAGCGCTTCTACACCGAAGTGCTGGGCCTCGAAGTTGTCATGGATCACGGGTGGATCGTGACGTTGGCTTCGCCGACGGATCCGTCCTTGCAGATCAGCGTCATGACGCACGACGCGCATGCGCCCGTCGTGCCGGACGTCTCCGTCGAGGTGGACGATCTCGATGCGGCGTACGAGGCCGCGGTGCAGCGCGGCGACGCCATCGTCTATCCCGTCACCGAGGAGCCGTGGGGTGTGCGCAGGTTCTTCGCTGCCGACCCCGACGGTCACGTGATCAACATCCTCAGCCACCGACGCGAGCAGTGATGGCGTCCGGCCCGGGCGGATTGACGTACCTCGAGGTGGGCGCAACGTCAGGCGTTCTCCCCG
The DNA here is from genome assembly GCF_033142365.1 of Rhodococcus sp. IEGM 1241. Classification (NCBI taxonomy): domain Bacteria; kingdom Bacillati; phylum Actinomycetota; class Actinomycetes; order Mycobacteriales; family Nocardiaceae; genus Rhodococcus; species Rhodococcus sp. IEGM 1241. The sequence goes on along the minus strand of NZ_JAWLSE010000005.1, from coordinate 507,013 downwards.
CTGGCTATCACCACGTTCACGAGAGCGCGACGGTCGGATCCGGACGTGAAGATTTCGAGGTCGCAGCTCGTACCGTCCTGGAATGGGGAATGCACCGCGGAGCCGGTCTGACCGTCCGTACGGCAGCCCCGACCGCGGTGGCCGGTCAAGATGCGACCTTCGGACTCGGTCCGGTGACTATTCCGGTTCGGATCGTCTATGTCGTCGACGACCCCAATCGCAAGGGCTTCGCGTACGGAACCCGCGCAGGCCACCCCGAATGCGGGGAGGAATTGTTTGTCGTCCAGTTCGACGAGACCAGCCAAGCGGTTCGTATCGAGATCGTCGCATTCTCCAAGCCTGGAACGTGGTGGGTGCGTCTCGGCGCTCCGATCGGACGTCGAGTTCAGGCGTTTGTGACGCGCCGCTACATCCGTGCCGTCCGCGAGAGCGTCGACCAATCGCGGGTCTGACCGCTGTCGGGCGCGCTGGAAAAATGATTGGACGAGCTTCGGTTCGGGTTGATAGCTTGTGCGAGACCGTGACAACACGCCAGGAGGTGAGACCCATGAACGCTGTAACCATGTGGGTGCTCCCACTCGTGTTCACGGATCGGCGATTGACGTAGGTGTCGCCGGGAGCGCCTCGAGTAGGCAATCCCGAAAGGTAACACCATGCAATCCAATTCTCCGACCATCGAATTCACTTCCGAGACGACGTTGAACGGTGTCGTCGAACGCCATTTCAATCTGGACGACATCACCGGTGTGCTCTGGTCACCCGCGTCCGGATCTGTCGAATCACCCCTTCTGCTGTCCGGGCACTCCGGCGGCATGCACAAGAAGGCACCAGGACTGGTTGCCAGCGCACTCCACAGTGTGAGCTCCCACGGGTTCACAGTCGCCGCGATCGACGCACCCGGACACGGCGACCGGCCGCGGAACACACAGGACGAACAGTGGGTCGAGGCGATCCACCAGGCTAGGGCGGCCCACGAGCCGGTCGCCCCGATCGTCGTCGAGTACAACCGATCGTTGGCGGAGCGTGCAGTGCCGGAATGGCAGGCGACCATCGACGCTCTGCAAACGCTGCCCGACGTCAACGCCGACGCTCCGATCGGCTTCGGCGGCGTGTCGCTAGGGGTCGTGACCGGGCTGATGTTGGCCCCGGTCGAATCCAGGATCGCTGCCATGAGCTTCGGGGGAGTTTTTGTGGACGACTCCCTCATCGAAGCGGCACGAAAGCTCACGGTCCCGGTCGAGTACCGGATCCCTTGGGACGACAAGGATTACGACCGCACGTCAGGGGTGGCATTGTTCGATGCCTTCGGCTCGAAGGAGAAGACGCTGCACGCCTACTCGGGCAGGCACTATCCGGTGCCCGACTACGAGCGCGACAGTTCGGCTCGGTTCTTCGCCCGCCACCTCGGCGGGAGCGGTGGCGCTCCTGTGAGCTGACGTGAACACGTATCGGCGTCCGGCCTGTGTCGGACGTCGATACGAAGTCGACCATTATGGCGTGACCGCCCGGACTCCGCGACGCGCTCACAACGGGGGGACACAGGCCCAGTCGGTGAGCAGATCGTCGAACACGTCGACACCGTACTTACGGGAGTTTTTCACTAATGTCACCCGGGCCGGTTCCCGCGTCCGACATAGCCCGTTTGTGGTCAGCGTTGATGATCTGTTGCGTCAGTTAGCAATTCGGCGACCAGATCGAAGTCGTCGGCGGCGATATCTCGGTCGCCCGCTGCTCGGATCCGCTGGAGAGATTGCTCTCGTCTCTCCTTGAACCACAGATTGACGTGACAGGCGATGGCACAGATCCAGATCGTACGGAAACAGTGCCCATCTGCAGGGTCCGAGAGTTCTATTCCGAAAAGAAATTTGGTATGTCCTGAACGATTTTGCGTCTCGAAGGACACCGAGATAACACAGGGGCGCGATGACATGCAGTCAACGGCGGAGTCGAATGTGTTCGATGGAGGGTGGATGCAATGTTCGTTGGCTGCCGTATGTGTCCGGGCTGCCGTAGTCGATGAGACGGACGGTCACGGCGCTGAGGTTGGCCTCGATGATCTGCGCCGTCAGCCATCGATCTCCGTCACGAAATTCCCAGTTTTGAGCCAGGTAGCTCAACCCGTGGTTGGTGAGGTATTCAGTGGCGGTTTCGTGTGTTGTCGCTTCAGTGAGGGGATAGCCGAAGAGCGTGCACGGCTCGAACAATCCAGTCGCGTTCCCTTTCAGCAGTCCGATGAGTTCGCCGTCGTCGTCGCGATGCACAGGTTCAGGCGATCGCATCAGTGAGTGTCCTTCTCGGGTTGTTTTGTGCGGGCGAACGATTGCCCTCGCAGTTCTTTTGCAAATTGCGGATACATCGCGATGACCGCGTCGATGACTCGTTGAGTTTGCTCATGATGAAAGGAGATCCCCGCACGTTCGGTCGCGGAACCGTCGTAGCGGGTGAGATCTTGCCGTTCTCCTCGTTTCCACACTCCGACGACCTTTTGTGAATCGCTGATGACCTCGTCAGGTCTTCCATCGACCAGCACCAGGTCGGCGATGGCGCCAGGAATGATCCGCCCGCGGCCGACGAGTGCGAAGACCTCCGCCGGACCCGCGGTCGCAGCACGTAGCGCAGCAACAGGCGAGAATCCCGCGGCCACCAGATGCTGTAGCTCCCTATGCAGCGAAGCGCCGTGAACCGTGCCGGGGTTCGGTGCGTCCGTTCCCGCGAGGATTGTGCAACCCGCTCGGTGCAGAGCCCCGACATTCTGTGCTGCGATCTCGAATGAAGGCATCTGCGGTGGCATCCACCGTTTCGATTGAGCTTCGAGTACGTCGATCCACGCCGGACTGAGTGCATCGACCAGAGCCGCTTGGGTGAGCAACGGCGCCGGTTCGCCGGGGGACGGAAACCCGTCTTGGATGGAGAGGGTGGCGATGACCGCCGCCTTGGCCTCGACGATCGCGGCGATCTGGGCGTGCGTCATCTCATCCGTCGGTGCGTGAGCCAGAACATCGACTCCGCAGTCGACGACCTCGACCGCGTCGACAGCCTGTTGCACGTGCGCAACTGCGAGCATGTTTTCCGCATGTGCCGCGTCGACGAGTGCGCGGATGGTCGGAAGTTCGAGTGATGGCAGCGTCATCCCGACCCCTTGGCCGCTCTCGTAGAACAGTTTGAGGTAGGTTGCGCCTTCGTTGCGCCGGGCACTGACGAAATCCGCCGCCTCCTGAGCGCTGCTGACATACGGGAACGGTGCGTACATCATCGACGGATGCCCACCGGGTGCGGTGGCACCGATACTCGAACTGAATACCGTCGCGTTCCCCCGCTCGTGGCCTTCGCTGATGGCGCGCTGAACGAGTGGCGGCTTACTGAACATGTCCAGGACCGTGGTCACACCGAACGACAGTGCTTGTGCAGGAGCACCGGGGAGCAGATGGACGTGTGAGTCGATGAGACCCGGAACCAGAGTGCCTCCGCGTCCGTCGATCAGGTCATCGTGGGCGCGAGCGATGACCAGATCGCCGAGTTCGACAATCGTTCCCAGTTCGAGCCGGACCGCTGTTGCAGCGATGAGATCCAGGCCGTCGAAGACACGCACGTTCGTGATAGTTGTTCCCATGTCTGGAACGGTAGAAGTTGACACAATGTGAAGGTCAAGTCGTGAGCAGGTGAGAGGATTCTGTGGTGGAACTGTCGATAGGACAGGTGTCTCGGCGAGTGGGAGTTTCCGCGCGAACGCTCAGGCATTGGGATCAGTTCGGATTGTTCACTCCGACCACGGTGTCCGGCAATGGTTATCGCTGGTATGACGAAGCGCACCTGCCACGCTTGTATCGAATTATTGCTTTACGACGCAGTGGATTAGGGCTGGACGAGATTCGCGACGTGACGGTTGGAGGTGACGGCGAAGCCGAGTCGCTTCGTATCCATATCGATGCCCTCACGATGGAGAGAGATCGTCTCGATCAACTCATCTCCACCCTCGAAGAACACGTCGTGTCGCTCGAGAATGCGTCACCTTACGACGAGGAAAGGCATGAGCGAGAGTTCTCCGCGTTCACAACCCGGCTCGACGACAGATTCGGCAAGGCCGTGTCGGAGATAGCGGGATCTCTCCCTCCCACGGCGATGACCGATGCCGACGTAGCGCACATGAGCGCTCAGCAATCTCGTCTACTGCAGAAATTTGCGGATCTCATGGCTACAGGAGCCGCAGCCACCTCCGAAGAAGTCCTTGATGTCGTCGCCGAACACTATGCTGCGGTGAGCCAATTTTGGACGCCTTCGACGTCGGCATATCGGTCACTAGGCAAGATGTATGTGGACGATCCACTCCAGCGAGGTTTCGTGGAGACGATTGAACCGGCCCTTCCTGAATGGCTCGCGGAGGCAATCGGAGCGTACGCCGAGCAGCGTATGCCGCCGTGATGCGTTGGATTGAAAGATCCGGCCCGCCACGGATGTGGATACCCGGCGATCGAGTAGCCCGTTGACCACTCAAGACTCTCTGTACTACACCTCTGGCAATCTGTTGCGCCCACACCTAAGCCTCTGAGCTGCAAAGTCTTCGCGCTGGCGACGAGGAACGGATTCACACCCCTAGCGCAATCGCAGTGGGCCCGGATTCCCGCGATGGTCATGTCGCTGGCGGTGTCGTTGGCCCACGCGCGCGGTGAAGCTTGCAGACGATCACCAGGACCCAACTCCCGCGCGAGCTCACGCACCGCGATAGTTCGTTCGAGATGCTTGAGTACTCAAGCTGCGACTTTGAGGCCGGCCTTGCCACTGAGTGCTTCCGACCGTTCACGGCATTTCTGGAGCGCCTTGACTTCGGTGTCTATGACCATGCTGCCTGTACGTAGGGCGAGTCGTCCGCGAAGGTCGAGATAGCCGCAGCGTCGCTGGACGAGGACCGCGCGTGGTTTCGATCACGCGGTCCGATACGACGAACAATGTCGTGTCCGGAGACCGGTTTTCGGTGAGTAGTCGTTCGGCAACCTGGTCGATGACCAGGGAGCGATATTTCATGGATCGGGACGGCAACGCCGTCCGTTTCCAGAACACGGTCGACGCCGGTGTCGGGTTCGCAGATGGGCGATTGGGCGTCGATGCGCAATTCGGCGAAGCCGTCGATCACGAAAGCTTCTATCGTGAAAGCTTCGGTGTTCACATGTGTCTCGTCTCAGCATGTTCGGTGTTCGGTCAATACCGAACACCGAACACCGAACAACCCCGGTGGTGACTCTTCTTGCGTTCGAACTGAGGCGATGACATGTCCCGGGTGGTTGTCGCCGCGTTATGGGCTTTGCGTCGATTGAAGCTAAGTGCCGGCCGTATGGGCGAAGAGCGTCATCGTGCACGAGGACTTTAGCCGGGTCGCACGTCGCCTACCTGCAGGTATTTGAACCGTTCTGATACCTGACCCGGGGATCCGGTCCCTACGGTGCGCCGGAAGAACGACCTTGGACGTGATGCAGTCCGATGCTTTGATCTCGCCCCTTGTGTCTCCGATGCGGCAATCATCAGATCCGCCTCGTAGTCGGAGGGATGACCGCCAAGGTCCTGCGCGAGGCATTCGAAAGGTGCGGGTACGTCATCGGGGGATGTCACGTTGCTGATGAAATATCGGCTCATCGTCAGATGCTTGAACCGGTTCGATGCTGACCTGGACAAACGCAGTCGCGGTGAATGCGATGGTGTTCGTCAACCACGAACCTCCCGACACGACCAAGGTCAACGCCGCGACGACTCACCACTTGATTCCGGTGGCGGGAGACGAATGTTCGCATTGGCCAGCCGCGTCAAGCCAGTATTTGAGTGGGCCGATATCGCACGGCGACTGCACCCGACTGGAACTCGTGGCGATCGACGAGTTCGAGTTGGATGCGCTCGCGCAGACCGGCAAGCAACGTCGGTCCGTGTCCGGCGAGGACCGGTTGCACAACGAACTCGTACTCGTCGATCAGTCCCAGGTCTGCCAATGCCAGGGGGAGTGTCACGCCGCCAACCCACAGACCTTCGCCGGGCTGCTCCTTGAGCCGTTGAATCGCTGACCCCAAGTCGCCTTGCACGAGTTCGGCATTCCAATCGACCCCGCTCAGCGTGCTCGACACGACGTACTTCTTCGCCCGGTCCATTGCCTCGGCGAACGGGATCTCCCACTCGTCCATCCAGTCAGGCCATGTGCCCGTTCCGGGCCGCCTCCACGCCGACTCCATCATCTCGTAGGTCACACGGCCGAACAGCAAAGCATCGGCTCGTTCCATCTGAGCGGTCCAGTAGCGCATCGACTCCTCGTCGGGTGGAAGCCCCGCCTCGTGATGGCAGCAGCCGTCGAGAGTGACGTTGATCGAGTATCGAAGTGGTCTCATCTCGTTGTTCTCCCCTGATACGCGCAGAGTGACAGCACCGGACCGTACTCAGACTACTGCCGGGCCGTCGGTGTAGATCAGGTTCGGGACCTGGAGTCACGCGGGGGTCGACCGAACAGCAACCAGACGAGCGCACCGAGTACAGGCACCGCGATCACCAGTGCCGACCACCAGAATTTGCCGCCCGAGCGGTCGAAGTCGGTGCGCACGATCGCCACGAGCGCGCTAATCGTGATGAAGATCCAGGCAAGAACGAAGACGGTGAAGGTGATGTCCACCCAAAGCGGAATGGTGGGGTTGTGGATCGATTCGTTCACGCTTCCAGACCACTTTCAACCGCTGCGACTTGATTGGAATAACACGCTCCAGCTCTTGGGCTTAGCGCGAGATCGACCTTCCCTCGGTACCCCGTCGATCACGCGGACGCGAGACGTTCGGAGATCAACGCGTTGAGGGAAACCCCTTCCTCGGCGGCGGCGCGTGCCAGCTTGCGGTGCAAAGTCGGCGTGATCCGGACCTGGAACTTGCCGGAATATCCGCGATCGCTCAGCGGCTCGGGGATCCGCTCACCTGTCTCTGCCATGTCCTCGAGCGTCTCGGCCACCGCTGTACGTATGCCGTCGAGCGCGGCTGCTTGGGTATCCGCGAGCCACGACAGGCCAGGGAACTCCGTGCAGGTTCCCAGGAACTCTCCGTCGGGTTCGTACCACTCGACTCGGTATGTGTAGTGCTCCACTGCGGGGATCACGGCGATTCTCCTTCCATGCGTTCGATTGCTGCCAGAACTTGCCCTACCTGGTACTGCTTGGCCTTACCGCCCGAACCCTTTTGAATGTTGATGCGTGGTCCCGGCCACGGCGTCTGGAACTTGGCGTGAGACCCGGCGTTCTGCGGCGCGGTCCGCATTTGCGCGAGCAGCTTGTCTCTCTTCCCCATGCAATATTGATACTGCATCTAGTATCACCGTGGGTCAGCGGAGTGCGCAAGGTGTGAGTGCCCACACCGTGCAATTCTCTCTCCCGAGGCGGAGGTGGAGCTGTTCACGCTTCCAAACCACTTTCGACGACTGTGCCTTGATGAAACAACACACTCCATCGATTCTCGGCGAACCGCCAGATGGATGATCGCTCGGTGACACGATGCGCCTGCGCCAGCCGGTACGTCACCAGATACGTGTCAGGCGCGATCCTGCTCAGTGCTGGCCGGTCAACCCTCCACCCGAGTTCGGCGGCGTCGTTCACCTCGCCGCGGAGGCGTCGGCGCTCAACTACCGACTGCACGTAGTCGCGGGTGTATCGAGCGCCGGAGGCTCCGATCTCCCGGAACTCCGGGTCGACGACCGCATCGAACTCGTCTCGTGACATCGCTACTCGAGTTCGGTGAAACAGAGGTTCGAACTCCATCAACTCGTCGAGGATCGGGCGCAACTCGTGCGGGGTCGTCACGACTGCTCCGAGAACTGCGCCCTCATCGCGATACCTATCTCCGCGTGTCGCAGGAGGAAGGCCTTCTCGTCATACCCCTTGCGCCGCAACCAGAGAGTGACCTCGCTGTTGCATTTGCTTGCATTGCACGAGCGGCACGCCGGTGCGATGTTGTCGAGCGTGTAGCGCCCACCGCGGGAGATCGCCAGCACACAGTCACGCTGCGGCGACTCGTCCGGCTCGCCGCAGTACGCGCAGCCACCCCAGGCCGCTTTGAGCGCGGACCACTGCTCGACGGACAGGTCGTGCTCCACCAGATCCATTCGGCGTTTGCGTTTGCGCGCGTATCTGGCTTTCCGGGTCCGGTTGACGGGCATGACGCCATGTTATCGCCGAGTGGTGGTTACTCCGGGTACCGCCGCGGGGTGAACACCTGACGGCCCGAACCGGTTTCGACGACCGTCGTCATCGACGATCCGACGATCAGCAGAGTCCGCATGTCGATTTCGGAAGGCTCGAGCTCGCCGAGGGTCACGACGCGAACTGATTCCTCGGCTCCGGCAACATCGCGCCCGATGACAACAGGAGTATCGGGGGAGCGGTGTTCGAGTACGAGGTCCTTCATGGCTTGGACCTGCCACGTCCGCGACTTCGACGCCGGATTGTAGACCGCAAATGCCATATCTGCGGCTGCAACTGCCGAGATACGGCGAGCGACGACATCCCACGGCTTGAGGCGATCGGAGAGGGAGAGCACCGCATAGTCGTGCCCGAGGGGAGCGCCGACGCGACTGGCGACAGCGTTTGCCGCCGTCATACCGGGAAGGATGCGGACCGGGACCCCGCGCCACTGGTCTTCGGCGGCAACTTCGAGAACTGCTGCAGCCATGGCGAATACGCCGGGATCTCCCGACGAGACGACAGCTACACGGGCGCCGTTCTTCGCCAGGTCCAACGCCATCGCGGCGCGTTCGGCTTCGACGCGGTTGTCGCTGGAATGGCGCCGCTGGCCCGGACGCGTCGGCACGCGATCGACGTAAGGGCCGTAGCCGACGAGGTCGGTGGCCAACGAAAGCTCATGCGCCACTTCGGGTGTGGTCCAGGCGGTGTCGCCCGGCCCGAGTCCGACCACGACCACCTCGCCGCGGGATTCGGTTGCGGGTCGAGGGTTGTTCGACGGGCTCGGAACGATGGCGATCGAGAAGTACGGAACTCCGTCCGGGTCGACCTCGGCAGCGGATTCGACGCGTTGACGTGTGGTGCTCGCGCGCTCGACGTAGTGCGCTTCATCCAAGCGGCCGGAATCCTCGAGCGATTGCAGGACCGGCGGGAACGTGCGTCCGAGCTTGAGGATGGCAGCGGCGTCGGTTTCCTTGAGCCGCCTGGTCAGCTCGGCCTGCGGCAATGTTCCGGGCAGGATCGTCAGGATTTCTTCACCCTCGACCAGCGGCTTTCCGAGTGCAGCAGATGCCGCGCTGACGGAGGTGACACCGGGAATCACTTCGGCGTCGAAGCGATCGGCCAGCCTCTTGTGCATGTGCATGTAGGAGCTGTAGAAGAGCGGATCGCCGGCCGCGAGCAGGGCAACTGTTCGACCGGCCGCGAGGTGAACTGCCAACCGTTCGGCAGCCGCTTCGTAGAACTCGTCCATCGCGCCCTGGTATCCGCCGGGATGATCAACGGTCTCGGTGGTCACGGGGTAGACGAGGTGTTCTTCGATCTGTCCTTCGCGCATGTACGGCGCTGCAACTCCGCGGGAGATGCTCTTGCCGTGCCTCGCGGAGTGGAACGCAACCACATCGGCCTCGCCGATGACGCGAGCGGCTTTGACGGTCACCAATTCGGGATCGCCGGGGCCGATACCGACACCCCAGAGCTTGCCTGCACTCATTCGACTTCGCTCGCAATCGCATTGACGACGGCGGCGGTGATCGCGCTGCCGCCGCGTCGGCCGCGGAGAACGAGATGATCGATCCCGCTGGCGTGTTCGATGAGGGCTTCCTTCGACTCGGCAGCACCGATGAAGCCGACCGGACCTCCGACGATGGCGGCCGGACGGGGCGCGCCGGCTTCGATGAGGTTCAGGAGATGAAACAGTGCGGTGGGTGCGTTTCCGATCGCGACAACAGCGCCCTCGAGCTTGGCTCCCCACAGTTCGAGAGCAGCTGCCGAACGAGTGTTGTCGATGGTCGACGCCAGCACGGGAACCCGCGGATCTCCGAGGGTGCAGATGACGTCGTTGCCGGCGGGCAGACGCTTGCGCGTGATGCCGGCAGCCACCATCTGGGCGTCGCAGAAGATCGGCGCGCCGTCGCGCAGAGCTGCGCGCGCAGCCGAGACGACACCGGGTGTGAAGGCGACGTCGTCGACGAGATCGACCTGGCCACTTGCATGAATCATGCGCACTACAGCTTGCGAGACATCCGCCGGGAAACGGCTCAGGTCGGCTTCGGCCCGAATGGTGGCAAAGGACTGGCGATAGATTTCCGCGCCGTCACGGATGTACTCGATCATGTGCCACACGATAGAGGCATCACCGATCGGCCGGATTCACCCGGTAACCGTCACCCGTCGCAATCACATCCGCTACGTCCCCGCGGGGACGTCCGCAGCTGCGGTCGCACCCGGCCCAGTGCTGGCGCCCGACGACGGGCAGTTCTGCCTGCTCGACGGCGGTGATTGCGTCGGTGCGCACATCGGCGAGCGACTTCTCGCATCCCGGGCTTCCGGTGCAGGCGGTGACGTCGAGCCACGGTGAGTTCTCGTCGAAGATCAACCCCATCGGCGCCAACACCCGGACTACCTGCTCGGCAGCCCATTCGTCGAGGTCGAAGATGTGCACCGATCGCCACGGCGTCACGACAACGGGCTTGTCGACGGCGGCCAGGAACTCGGCCAGCCGAGCGTCGAGCAGCCCGAATCGCAAGCCTCCGCCCAGGGCTACGGTCCCGTCGCGCTGCTCGAGCCAGCCGATGGTGGGTCGTGCATCCGGCGTGAGGTCCGCCGCACCGGTGGACTCGGCGCTCAGACCCAGCTGCTCGAGGGTGCGTTCGATTCCGTCCGGAACCTCGGCCAGGCGCCAGTGCTTGTCGCGGACGTCGAGGAATGATCGAGCCGCCTCGAGGAGCAATTCGACGGCGTCGTCCGCCTGGACGCGGTGAGTGGTGTGGTGACCGGCGAGCACCAGTGAATGCTCGGTGGCGCTGCGCGCATGGAGCCCGAAATCGCCCCGTAGCCCGGTGATGTCTCCGCGCCCGTCGTCGAGGGTGAACAGGGTTCGCCCTGGCAGATCCGCCAATGCTTGATCCGCTTGGATCGCCGAATCGAGACGGTGGACCAGTTCACGAATGTCGGCTACGCCCCCGATACGGCCGGACAGTGGGGACGCGAGGATGTTGCGCACTCGCTCGTGCGTCGCGGACGGCAGCAGACCGGCCGACGCGATTCGCGCTGCGAAGGCTTCGGGGTCCGAGACCGAGCGCAGTTGGACGTTGCCCCTCGAGGTGAGTTCCATCTGCCCGTTGCCGAGATCGCGCGCTGCGTCGGCGAGCGTCTGCAATTGGACCGGGGTGAGGAGTCCGCCGGGTAGGCGCACGCGTGCCAGTGCGCCGTCGGCGGCGTGGTGAACTTGCAGTGCACCCGGGCACGCGTCTGGCTGTGAACGGTCCGTGGGCATGGCTCCAGGGTACGACCTGTCATGAGTGCCTTCTGCGGACCGGTAGCATCACCACCACCAGTGACGGCAGTTGAGGAAACCGGTGAAAGTCCGGTGCGGTCGCGCCACTGTGAGTGTTGCTCGAGCGGGACGTGTTTCCGCTCGGAAACACGAGTCAGACCCTCAACCGCCGTCGATGACAGATCTGTGCCACGGGGCGCGAAACCCCAGGAAGGCTTCACCCGTGATTCTTCTGCTCTCCACGTCCGACACCGATCTGCTGAGCGCCCGCGCCAGCCAGGAAGCCGGCGACGGCGTCTCCTATCGCTGGGCCAACCCCTCACGCTTGCTGGTCTCGGAGGACTTGCCGCCCTTGCTCGACGGCGTCGACCTCGTGATCGTTCGTATCCTCGGCAGCCGTCGCAGCTGGGAAGACGGCTTGGAGATGGTCCTCGCCTCCGGACTCCCCGTAGTCGTTCTCGGCGGCGAGCACGCGCCGGATGCCGACCTCATGGAGTGCTCGACGGTCTCCGCCGGTGTTGCTGCCGAGGCGCACAACTACCTGGCTGAGGGTGGCACACAGAATCTGGCACAGCTGCACCACTTCCTCTCCGACACCGTCCTGCTCACCGGCCACGGTTTCGAGCCGCCGGCTCACCTGCCTTCCTGGGGCATCGCTGATTTCGCGCCCGATCTCGACTCGGCGAGCGGTCCGGTCATCGCAGTTCTGTACTACCGCGCCCAGCATTTGGCCGGAAACACCCGGTATATCCAGGCGTTGTGCGACGCGGTCGCCGAGGCCGGTGGCACCGCGCTCCCGATCTACTGCGCATCTCTGCGAACCGCAGAAGCCGAACTTCTGAGCACGCTCCGCCGCGCCGACGCCATGGTCGTGACAGTTCTTGCTGCCGGCGGCACCAAGCCCGCCACCGCGTCCGCTGGTGGGGACGACGAAGCCTGGGACGTCGCCGCACTCGCTGCACTCGACGTCCCGATCCTGCAGGGGCTGTGCCTGACCAGTAGCCGCGCCACCTGGGACGAGAACGACGACGGACTGTCGCCTCTCGACGTCGCGACGCAGGTGGCGGTGCCGGAGTTCGACGGTCGCATCATCACCGTCCCGTTCTCCTTCAAGGAAATCGACTCCGACGGGCTGTCCACGTACGTCCCCGATGTCGAGCGCGCTGCCCGTGTCGCCGGCATCGCAGTCCGTCACGGCAAGCTTCGCCACATTCCGACCACCCAGCGTCGCGTTGCTCTGATGCTCTCGGCGTACCCGACCAAGCACGCCCGTATCGGCAACGCCGTCGGCCTCGACACTCCGGCGAGCGCAATCGATCTGCTCACCGAAATGCGTTCTGCCGGTTACGACCTCGGTCCGGTCGACGGTCCTGACGCAGTTCCCGGCCTGGCAGCCAAGGACGGCGATGCGCTGATCCACGCCCTGATCGCGGCCGGCGGACAGGATCCCGACTGGCTCACTGCCGAGCAGCTCGAGGGCAATCCGATCCGCATCTCGGCAGCGAAGTACCGCGACTGGTTCGCCACCCTGCCCGAAGAGTTGCGCAGCGGAGTCGAGGAACACTGGGGCACAGCGCCCGGCGAGTTGTACGTCGATCGCTCGCAGGATCCGGACGGCGAAATCGTCATCGCGGCACTGCGATTCAACAACATCGTCCTCATGGTCCAACCGCCACGGGGATTCGGTGAAAAGCCTGTCGCGATCTACCACGACCCGGATCTGCCGCCGAGCCACCACTACCTCGCGGCCTACCGCTGGATCGCTGCCACCCCGGACAACGGCGGATTCGGCGCCGACGCCGTTGTGCACCTCGGCAAGCACGGCAACCTCGAATGGTTGCCGGGCAAGACGCTCGGCATGTCCAGCAACTGCGGCACCGACGCAGCGCTCGGCGACCTGCCGCTGATCTACCCGTTCCTGGTCAACGACCCGGGCGAGGGAACACAGGCCAAGCGTCGTGCTCACGCGACGCTCGTCGATCACCTGATCCCGCCGATGGCCCGTGCCGAAAGCTACGGCGACATCTCCCGCCTCGAGCAACTGCTCGACGAGCACTCCAACATTTCCGCACTCGATCCGTCCAAGCTCCCGGCTATTCGCCAGCAGATCTGGACACTGATGCGTGCCGCCAAGATGGACCACGACCTCGGCCTCGCCGAGCGGCCCGAAGAAGACGTGTTCGACGACATGCTCCTGCACGTCGACGGTTGGCTGTGCGAGATCAAGGACGTCCAGATCCGCGACGGTCTGCACATTCTCGGCCGCGCACCCCAGGGCGACGCCGAAATCGAACTGGTCCTCGCCATGCTGCGTGCCCGTCAGATGTGGGGCGGTGAACAGAGCGTTCCCGGTTTGCGTGAAGCACTCGGGCTCAGCGAAGACGGTGACGAGTCGCGCGCCCGTGTCGACGACGTCGAGGAAAAGGCGCACGCACTGGTTCGCGGCATGTACGACGCCGATTGGAACCCCGCTGCGGCAGAACAACTCAGCGACGACGAGACCGTCGTGAAGATCCTGCAGTTCGCGGCCACCGAAGTGGTTCCGCGTCTGCGGCAGACCGACAACGAGATCAAGCAGGTCCTGCACGCGCTCGACGGCGGATTCATCGCCGCGGGTCCGAGTGGGTCACCGCTCCGCGGCCTGATCAACGTTCTTCCCACTGGTCGTAACTTCTACTCCGTCGACCCCAAGGCAGTTCCTTCACGCTTGGCATGGGAGACCGGTCAGGCGATGGCCGAGTCGCTCGCCGCTCGCTATCTCGCCGATCACGGCGAATACCCGCGCTCGGTGGGTCTGTCGGTGTGGGGAACCGCCGCAATGCGTACCTCCGGCGACGACATCGCCGAAGTGTTCGCGCTCCTCGGTGTTCGCCCCGTCTGGGACGAAGCAAGCCGACGCGTCGTCAACCTCGAAGTCATCGATCTCGAAGAACTCGGCCGCCCGCGCATCGACGTCACCGTCCGCATCTCCGGATTCTTCCGTGATGCGTTCCCACACGTGCTCGCACTGCTCGACGACGCCGTTCAGCTGGTCGCGGCACTGGACGAGACGGACGAGCAGAACTACGTGCGCGCCCACGCACAGGCCGACCTTGCCGAGCACGGCGACGCCAGGCGTGCGACCACCCGTATCTTCGGTTCGAAGCCCGGAACCTACGGCGCCGGACTGCTGCAACTCATCGACTCCAAGACCTGGCGCGGTGACGACGACCTCGCCGAGGTGTACACCAACTGGGGCGGCTTCGCGTACGGCCGTGGGCTCGACGGAATCCCGGCAGCCGACGACATGCGCAGTGCATACCGTCGAATCAACGTGGCGGCCAAGAACACCGACACACGTGAGCACGACATCGCCGATTCGGACGACTACTTCCAGTACCACGGCGGCATGGTTGCCACCGTGCGCGCGCTGACCGGAAAGTCGCCCGAGGCATATATCGGCGACAGCACTAGGCCGGAATCGGTTCGCACACGCACACTTTCGGAAGAGACCGCACGTGTCTTCCGGGCGCGCGTGGTCAATCCCCGCTGGCTCGACGCGATGCGCCGTCACGGGTACAAGGGTGCCTTCGAGATGGCAGCCACGGTCGACTACCTCTTCGGGTACGACGCCACCACCAACGTGGTCGCGGACTGGATGTACGAAAAGCTCGCCGAGACCTACGTTCTGGACGAGCAGAACCAGAAGTTCATGACGCAATCCAACCCGTGGGCACTACACGGAATCGCCGAGCGGCTCCTCGAAGCCGCCGAGCGCAACATGTGGGAGCACCCCGAGCAGAAGACACTCGACGGCTTGCGTCAGGTGTACCTCGAAACCGAAGGCGAACTCGAGGGGGAGTAAACCTCGATCACCGGCAGGTCCGGGCGCTGAAGTGCTTCAGCGTCCGGACTTGATGATCTGAGCGATGTTCCGCTCCGCCAGAGCAGTGATTGTCAGTGACGGATTGACGGTGCCGGTGCTGCCCGGAATAGCAGCGCCGTCCATCACGTACAGGCCGTCGTAGCCCTTGACTCGCCCGTAGCCGTCAGTGGCCTTGCCCAGAACCGCACCGCCGAGGGGATGCGCGGTGAACGAGGAATTGACGTCCTTCGCGAACGGCAAGGCGGACGGCAGCGTGGTGCCGGCAAAGGCCATCTTGTTCTGGACGGCGCGCAGGGCTTCGACGGTGGCGTCGTTGCCGTTCTTCGGCCAGTTCAGCACCACCCGATCGTTGCCCCCGTCGTAGGCGAAGTCGGCGCGCTGCGAATCGAGGGTCATACCCAAGGTTCCGAGCATGCCGATGTTGACGGGTAGCCCGGGGACGTACCAGTTTTCCAGGGAGAGGGGCATTCCCGACTCGTCGACGATCCGTGATGCCGACGGTGCGGCTTGCGCAGTGCCGTCACTGAAGCCGAACGAGCGCACCATCCCGGCGTCGCCGTTCGTTCCCCAGCCCTTACCGACGTGTTCGTTGAGGTTCGGCAGCGCGCCCGTCGCCTGGGCGCGTACCAGCAGTTCGGAGGTGCCGATCGAACCGGCGCCGAGGAACAGACGGTCACAGGTAAGAGTCTTCCGGGCCAGAACGCCACCCGTCGGATCCGTCGATTCGACGTCGACGACGTAGCGTCCATCACGTTCGCGACTGATCGCGAGCACCTGATGTCCGTAACAGACGGTGGCTCGTCCGGTGGCTTCGGCGGCGGGAATGTAGTTCTGTGTGAGGTCGAACTTCGCGCCGTTGGAGTTACCCATGTTGCTGTCACCGACAGTGGCCGAGGCTCGGGTTCGGCCGTCGAGTTCTGAGCGCACCACGTCCCAGTTCCAGATCCCGTCGATCCGCTGCGGATCGAATCCGGCACGACGAGCGTCCTGATCCCAACGACGCGAGTGACCGAAATTCGGGGTTTGGTAAATGTCTTCGGGCAACGGGCTCAGACGCAGCATCTGGCGCACCTTGGGGTACCAGGTGGACGCCATCTCGTCGTAGTCGAGGGAGTTGCCGAAGACTGCGTCGAAGAATCGGCGCTCGGGCGCGATCATCACGCCGGTGAAGATGATGGAACCACCGCCGACTGCAGCGCCGCGCCAGACCGAGATGTGTTCGTAGTCGGTGGCATCGAGGACGCCGCTGAAGTAGTCGCACACCACCGGGAGTCCGGTGAGGTTGGTGAACGATGTGCGCCGGAAAACTCCGCGGCCGTCGGCCAGCATGTCGGAGGTGTGAATCTCCCGCTGCGGATCATGCGGCCATCGGAGTCCGCGTTCGAGGATGGTGACCTGGGTGCCGCTCTGCGCCAACCGGAGAGCGGTCGCGCTGGCGCCGAAACCTGACCCGATGACGATGGCTTCGGAATGTTCCGGGGGAGTGGGCGAGGGTACGAACAACTCGGGGACGAGTGCGCGGTAGTGATCGGCACCCATCGGTAGCGCACGCAGAGGCGCGGGGGCGGCGTGGCTGATCGAGGTCGACATGAGCGGTGTCGCGGCTGCAACTGCTGCCCCCACTCCGGCCGCTTTGAAAAAGTCACGACGCTGCATGTCACGACGCTGCATGTGTTTGTTCGACTCCCCAATTCGATGATTTGCCTCAGAATAACTCGAGATGGAGTTTGGGGACGAAACGGCATGTTGAATGCGCACAGAAACCGGATAAAACGTGCATAAGTGGCATGTTTCAGCCGATTGCGGAAGGTCGCCGGATAGTCGCCGAGGCTCATCGGTGTCCAGTGAGAGGTTCCCGCCCCTATCCTCGAGGAGTGAACTCCGACTTCAAGCGCGTCTCCGAGGCCAAGTACGTCCTACTCACTACCTTCCGCAAGGACGGAACGCCGGTGGCGACGCCGCTCTGGGCCGCGCCGGACGGCGACAAGCTCCTGATGTGGACCGTCACCGATTCCTACAAGGTCAAGCGCATCACGCGAAACCCCTCGGTCACAGTCGCCGCGTGTGACGCGCGGGGAAATCCGAAGGGTGAACCGGTTGCCGCCGTCGCCGAGATCCTCGACGCGCCGGGCACCGATCATGCTCGCGACGCGATCGCGCGTCGCTACGGAATCCTTGGCTGGATCACCATGAAAGGCAGTCTCCTGCGCCGCGGCAAGACCGGAACGATCGGACTTGCCATCACTGCAGCTTGACCGCGTCAGTTGCCGAGCAGATCGTCCAACGCTGAATCGAACCGCGGATAGGTGAAGGGGAAGCCGTTGTCCGTCAGCACTTTCGACACGGCGTGACGACCCGTCAGGCCCAAGGCAGCGTCGCTGCGCAGCAGGAACGCGCCGAATCTGACCATGACAGCGGGCGTCGGCGGCGCAGGTGGCCGGTGAAGGTGCTTGCGCAGCCCGGCCATCAATTCTGAATTGCGGACGGGATCCGGGGCCGTCGCGATGACCACGCCCGAGGCAGCCGAATCGGGTTCGAGGGCCCAACGAACGATCGACAGCCAGTCGTCGATGTGAATCCAACTGGTCCATTGTCTACCCGAGGCAACGCGTCCGCCCAGACCGAGACGTACGAGCAACAGGAGTCGCTCGAGCGCCGGTGTGCCCTTCTCCAACACGACACTGGTTCGCAGGATCACTACTCGTGACGTGTTTGCTCCCTCGACCGCTGCCTCCCAGTCCTTTGCGACGTCGGTCATCTGAGGTGGTCCGTCAGCGAGTGGGGAAGCCTCGTCGAGTCGGGTCTCTCCGGCGTCGCCGTAGATTGCGAGCGTGCTCGCCTGGATCCACACCGGAACAGGGTTCGCCAGTAGTTTCGACGCTTCGACCAGCGCGCGGGTCGGATCGACACGGGAGCTGGTGAGCAGTGCGATGTTTGCCGGGGTGGGTCGGCGATCGACCAACTCGCCGGCCAGATTGATCATCGCGGCGCCGTCGAGTTCTCCTGCCCAGTCGCCTACCGTGACACCGTCCCACTGAACCTGCCTGTGCCTGCCGGGTTTCGGTGACCGAGTCAGGACCACGACGTCATACCCGCGGTCGGCGAGATCGTCGCTGATCCGGCGGCCGAGAGCGCCGGTGCCGCCGGCGATCACGACCTTCGTCATCACTGCGCCTGGCTGACCGAGGACATGTGGAAGTCGGGAATCCGCATCGGCGGCATGGCCGTGCGGGTGAACCAGTCTTTCCACTCGCGGGGAAGCGTGATCTCGGTGCGTCCAGCCTCGGTGACCTGCCGCAGGAGATCGAGCGGACTCTCGTTGAAACGGAAGTTGTTGACGGCGCCGACGATCTTGCCGTCCTCGATCAAATACACCCCGTCACGGGTGAGTCCGGTCAACAGCAGCGTCGTCGGATCCACCTCACGGATGTACCAGAGGGTTGTGAGCAGTAGCCCCTTCTCGGTACCTGCGATCATGTCCTCGATCGAGGTGTCGTCACCACCGGTCAGGATGAGATTGTCGCCGGGAACTGCGACAGGTCGACCGAATTCTCGTGCAGCGTGGCGCGGGTACGCCAGTGCATTGACGACGCCGTCTCGGACCCAGTCGACGGGTTCGATCTCCATACCGTTGTCGAACAGTGAGACGGATTCACTCGACGACGTCGTGATCACGAACGGCGCGGACTGCAAGCCCTCGGCGCCGGGGTCGGAGGTGAGTGTCAGTGGCAATCCGAGCTTCTCGCCGATCCGGGTACCACCGGTGGTGGAAAGTGCGGTGTGGCCCTCTTCGGCGCCGCGCCCCTCCATGGTCCACATCAGATAGATCATCAGGTCCGCGACAGCCGAAGGCGGAAGAATCGTCTCGTAGCGGCCGGCGGGCAGACTGACCGAATTTTCCGCCCAGTCGAGTCGAGTGGTCAACTGCGACAAAAGGTTCGGCACTGAAATGTCAGTGAAATCGACAGTTCCGGATCCGACCCAGGCGCTGGCGTCGCCGCGCTTGCCGTTGATCTCCACGGAGCCGGTGGCCTGAGCCGTTCTACGTCGCACGCCCGTCGAAGTTCCGAGCCAGGTGGTGTGCAACTGGTGGTGAGCGAAGCCGAACAACTGGTCGTCACTGTCGAAGGCCGTGGACAGGTCGGCAGCCAACTGCGCAAAGACACCGATGTCGGTCAGGGCGGCCGGCAGGTCCCAGTCGGTCTCTGCCGCCGACTGCGTGATCAGGTCGGACGCGTCGTCAGCCGGAGTGGCTGTGCGCGCAGCTTCTTCGCTTGCCTGTACGAGCGCAGAAATCTGCTCCGGATCGACACTGCTGGAACTGACAGTGCCCACCTTCGCGATGTCACCCTCGCGCACGATCGAGATCACCGTCCACGTCCGGGACAGCGAGACTCCGTTGGTGGTCATCGAATTGTTGGCCCACCGCAGCGACGCCTCACTCGCATCGGTCACGATCACCAACGATTCGTCTACCGTCCTCGCGGCCAATGCACGCTCGACGACCTGCTGCGGATCGATCACTGCTGAGCCTCCGAACGAGTATTGAGGATGTTGACTCCGCGGAACAGAGCGGACGGGCAGCCGTGGCTGACCGCCGCAACCTGACCGGGTTGCGCCTTGCCGCAGTTGAATGCGCCCTGCAGGCGCCAGGTCGACTCACCGCCAACGGCTTCCATCGAGCCCCAGAAATCCGTCGTCGTCGCCTGATACGCCACGTCACGCACCTGACCGTCGAGCTTTCCGTCACGGATCTTGAAGAACCGCTGACCGGTGAACTGGAAGTTGTAGCGCTGCATGTCGATCGACCAGGACTTGTCACCGACGACGTAGATGCCGTTCTCGACTCGCGAGATCAGGTCTGCGGTCGAGGTGTCCGTAGAAGGGTCGGGGGAGAGCGAGACGTTGGCCATTCGCTGGATGGGAACGTGATGTGCGGAGTCGGCGTACGAGCAGCCGTTGGAACGAGTCAGCCCCAGCCTCGGCGCGAACACGCGGTCTAGTTGATACCCGACCAGTGTTCCGTCTGCCACCAGATCCCACCGTTGAGAGGCGACGCCGTCGTCGTCGAATCCGACGCTGGCCAGGCCGTGCTCTTCGTTACGATCGGCGGTCACGTGCATGAGTGGCGTTCCGTATTTCAGCGTTCCCAGCTTGTCCGGCGTCGCGAACGACGTACCGGCGTAGGCCGCTTCGTAGCCGATCGCGCGGTCGTATTCGGTGGCGTGTCCGATGGATTCGTGGATCGTGAGCCACAGATTGGTCGGATCGATCACGAGGTCGGTCGGACCCGCTTCGACGGTCGGTGCCTTCGTCTTCTCGGCCAGCCACTCCGGGATCTGCGCGAGCTCATCGCCCCAGTTCCACGTGCTCTGCGCCCCGAGGTACTCCCATCCGCGACCTACCGGCGGCGCCAAGGTGCGCATCGATTCGAAGCTGCCGGCCGACTTGTCGACGGCGGTCGCCTCGAATTCGGGGTGCAGACGCACCCGTTGCTGGGTGATCGACGAACCGGCCAGATCCGCGTAGAAAGTCTGCTCCTTGACCTGGAGGACACTCGCCGTGACGTGATCCACACCGTCAGCGGCTTGAAGCCGTCCGGAGTAGTCGACCAGCAGCGCTACCTTGTCGGCCGTCGGTGTCGCGAAGGGATCTTCGAGGTACGGGGACACCCACGTCGCGTCGGCGTAGACGGGTTCGTCGGCGAGGGTGACCGGATCCCGATTGAGCGAGCGTAATGCCTTCGCAACCTCGACCGCTTGGCGTGCCAGCGCAGCCGCGACGTCAGGGGATACCTCGGCGTGCGAGGCGAATCCCCACGTGCCGTCGACGATCACGCGGACGGCGACCCCGATCTCGTCTCCGTCGGACACCGCCTGAACTACGCCGTCGCGCAAGCGGATCGACTGTGTGAGCACGCGGTGGACACGAACATCGGCGTGCTGGGCGCCGGCTGTTCTCGCTGCCGACAGCGCTGCATCAGCGACGGCTCGCAGCGGGAGGGCGAGGAAATCTGCATCGACATCTCGGGTGACGGTCACGCACACGACGCTAGCCGACGACCGCCGATCTCAACCGAACTGCTGCCATCCGAGGCGAATCACCATGGCGATCACGACCACCAACAGCGTGATCCGGACGAATCCGGATCCCTTGCTCAGCGCCATCCGCGAACCGATGACCGCGCCGAGAACGTTGCACACCGCCATCGCCAAACCCAAACTCCACCAGACATGCCCGGTGACGGCGAAGTAGGCGAGCGCGCCGAAATTGGAACCGAGATTGATCACCTTCGCCATGGCCGCGCTCCGAACGAATTCGGTTCCGAGGAAGGTGGCGAAGCTGATGATGAGGAATGTGCCGGTACCGGGTCCGAGCAGACCGTCGTAAAGCCCGATGAGTCCGGCGGAGAGCAGCAGGACGAGGACGGTCTTGCGCTGCGTCGGACGATGAGTGGCGATCGTGGTGCCCAGCGTCGGCCGCATTGTCACGAAGACGGCGACAGCGACGAGTACGACCATCACGATCGGAATGAAGTACTTCTTGTCGATCAGTGAAACGGCCGCCGCCCCGCACGCGGACGTCACCGCAGCCAAGGCGGCTGCCGGCGCCATCTGCCGCCATTCCATCGGGATTCGACGCGAGAACGTGTACACCGCAGCACTCGTCCCGGTGAATGCCGTCAGTTTGTTGGTGGCCAGTGCGGCCTGCGGGGTCAATTGCGGGGCGACCAGAAAGAGCGCGGGCAACAGAATCAATCCGCCGCCGCCGACGACGGCGTCCACCCAACCCGCCGCCGTTGCTGCCGTCATCAGCAGTCCCCAATCAGCAATATCCACGGCGGTGACTCTTTCACAGCTGTGACACTCTTGAGCACATGCGGAGGTTCAGCCTGTGGCTGCGAGGAAAGCCGATGATCGCGGACAGCGCGCTGGCGCTCGTGTTCTTCGCGCTCGAGGTAGTCACGTTCGTCAGTTCGCCGCGTGAGGAGCGGTGGCCTCAGCTCGTCGTCGGATTTCTGATCTGCCTTCCCGTCGTGTGGCGTCGCAAATATCCGCGTGTGTCCGCTGCGTCCATATTGTCGATGTCGTACTTCGCGACCCTGATGATGTGGGCGACCGGGGATCCGGCTGCGGAACATCCAGGCCTGCTGGCGCTCGGAGTTTCGCTCTACACACTCGTTGCGTACGTCGATCGGCGTACCGGGGCGATATTCGCGTGCTTCCTTGCCCTGGACATGACTTTCTCGTTGCTCGTCATCCGCCAAGACGTGATCCTGACGATCATCATCGCGACGCTGCTCTATGCGCTGGCCTGGATCACCGCCGAGTTCTTGAGCGCGCGACGTGCCTACGACGAGGAAGTGGCCGCCAGACTCGAAGTGGCCGAATACGAACGAGACCGCCGCGCCGAGGATGCGGTGGCGACGGAAAGAACCCGGATCGCCCGCGAACTCCACGACGTCGTTGCCCACGCGGTCAGCGTGATGATCGTTCAAGCGGACGGCGCCTCGTACGCCGTCGATTCCAATCCGGCGTTGGCGAAGAAGGCGCTCGGCAACATCTCCAGCACCGGACGTGACGCGCTTGCCGAGCTTCGCCGGACCGTCTCGCTTCTGCGCACCGAGGTCAGTAGCGATTTGATGCCGCAACACGGAACGGCCGGCCTCGCCAAGGTCGTCGAGATGATGCGGGCTGCCGGTCTCGGCGTGCGCCTCGAGCTGACCGGCGAGCTCGACGACGTCAGTCCATCGGTCAGCCTGGGCATTCATCGCCTCGTTCAGGAATCACTGACCAATGTCCTCCGCCACGCCGGCGCGAACCCGAAGGCCCGAGTCACCGTGCGCCGCACCGAGACCGCGGTACTGCTCGAGGTCGTCGACAACGGAACGTCGAGCTCGACCTTCGCTCACGGTTCGGGCAACGGACTGGTCGGCATGCGTGAGCGGGTGGCGGTACTGCACGGGACACTCGAGACGGGACGACGCCCCGACGGCAGTTGGCGTGTGTACGCAGAGTTGCCGCTCGAGATCCACGATTGATACCGGCTCGCCGCAATCGCATTGGCACCGACGTCTCAGGCCCGATAGGTTTACGCCGTGCCCATCACCGTGCTGCTAGTCGACGACCAGGAACTCATGCGGATGGGCCTGAACATGGTGCTCGAAGCACATGAGGACATCTCGGTCATCGGTGAGGCCGGTGACGGAGCCGCGGCGGTCGCAGCGGCGGTAGCGCTGAAGCCTGACGTCGTGTTGATGGATGTGCGGATGCCGATTGTCGACGGTGTGAAAGCGACGGAGCAGATTCTTGCCTCCGGGATCGAATCCAGGGTCCTGGTCATGACGACGTTCGACCTGGACGAACACGCGCTCGGCGCCCTGCGTGCCGGAGCGAGTGGGTTTCTACTCAAAGACACCCCGCCCGAGGACCTCGTGTCGGCTATCCGCAGCGTGGCGGCCGGTGATGCGGTTGTTTCCCCGAAGGTGACACGTCGTCTGCTGTCGAGGTTCATCGTGGACGGTCCGGCGCCGCGACGCGATCCGGTGGTTCTCGACGTCCTGACCGAACGCGAACGCGAAGTTCTCGGGCACGTGGCCACGGGACTGTCGAACATCGAGATCGCACAGCAGCTGTACCTGTCCGAATCGACGATCAAGTCGCACGTCGGACGCATTCTGACCAAACTCGATCTGCGTGATCGTGTGCAGGCGGTGGTGCTGGCCTACGAGACCGGACTGGTGACTCCGGGCGCGTAGGCCAGCCGCCTGTCAGGCAGCGAGCGTTTCGCTCTGCTCAGGCATCAAAAGCGCCCACTGTTGGCAGCACGATGCAGGTCTTCCCGTCTGCGTAATCGACATTGCCGAACAGAGCGGCAAACACCTTGCCGTCGCCGGTGTCGACGACCTTCGAGAGCAACGGCGTATCGAGTACGGGCAACTTCTCGTCCAACGGGACGATGCCGCCCTTGAAGGTGCCGACGTTGATCCAGGCAACACTCAACCCTGAGGTCTTGGGTATGCCGACGTAACCCGGGATTGCCTGGAACCGGAGATGGTCGGCCTCGACCCACGGCGGCAACGGGAAGTTCGGACCGGCCTGTGCGGAGCTGAGGGTGACGGTGACAGGTTCACCGGCCACGCCACACCCGACCGTCGGTGCGGGGTACATGAACGACTGCGGCTTGGTGACGCCGATGTCCGGGAGATCGAGGGCGGTCGTGATCTGATCAGCGCCTGCCGTGCCGATCAACTGCTGAACAGCAGCAGAGGCTTCGGGGGAGATGGCTGCGGCCTGCGCGATCAGCGCGGCAATTCCTTCGGGTACTACCGGTTCTGCGGCCGCGGTTCCCGCGCTGATCATCGCGCTGCCGGCCGTGAGTGCCACGACGGCGGCAGTGCCGGCGATGGCAGCGGGAATGCGTCGGGCGAGTGTCTTGCCGGGGAGTCGGCTCATGTCGGGCTCCTTCATTTCATGAGGCCGGGAAATGCGGCCCGAAGTGACTTGACCATGCGCATAGTCTCAACGTCAACTTGAGGTTTAGAATCGTTAGCGGAGCGTTAGTTAACGCCAGGCAAGTCGCACGTGCGCGAGAGAAAGCCCGTGTGACTCACGGCACTCGCCTGTTTTGCACCTCTACGTCGTTGTCGGGAGAAAATCCGGCCCCTCGAGCGTTGAACGGATAGACCGTCTGAAAGGGGACGTCATGATCGCCGCCGTATTCCTCCTCTACGTGATCGTCGAGATCGCCGCATTGGTCATCGTGGGCAACGCCATCGGTGTCGCCTGGACAGTGCTGCTGTTTCTCGCCGGTTCGCTTGTCGGATTGATCCTCATGCGTTCGCAGTGGCGACGAGTCATGGACGGATTCCGCAAGGCAACGCGAGGTGAGGGATCGCCGTCACTGGCGGTCGCCGACGGCGCCTTGGTCGCGGCGGGCTCCGCGTTGATGTTCGTACCCGGACTCGTGACTTCCGTTCTGGGCCTTCTGCTTCTGATTCCGCCGACCCGGTGGGCGCTCCGCCCGCTTGCGGTGCTCCTGGCAGGCAAGCGCGCAGCAGCATTTGCCGCCGGTGGTGACGCCTTCGCCGGAACCGTCGGCTACGCGGCGCGCATGCGCGGAAACGGCGAGGTGATCGACGGCGAGATCATCGTCGAGACACCCGAAACCACCGAGTACGTAGCAAGCAACGGCAAGGAACTGGTCCTCGAGGGTGAGATTCTGGACACGGATACACCCACCCGTTCGCGGGGGCCGCAGTACTAACAGGCAGACTGGGTGCTCGTGACTACTCGTCTGCTGGTCAACGGCCGGATCTACAGTTCATTTGCACCTGACGCGACCTCGATCGCCATTACCGACGGCACCGTCGTGTGGGTCGGCGACGAGCGCGCCGGACGGGCGTTGCACCCCGCCGCGGAGATCGAAGACCTGGGCGGTGCGTTTGTCACTCCCGGGTTCGTCGACACCCACGTCCACATCACTGCATTGGGACTCAATCTCGTCGGTCTCGATCTCGTGGGCGCGCCCTCACTGGACGAATGCCTCTCGCGAGTACGAACATTCGCAGCGGCAAACCCCGAAACTGCCCATCCCGACGCAGTCATCTGGGGACACGGTTGGGACGACACCGAGTGGGCAGATCAGACGCCGCCCTCGACCGCGGATCTCGACGCGGCTGCCCCTGGCCGCAAGGTGTATCTCTCGCGGATCGACGTTCACTCGGCCGCGTGCTCGAGCGCATTGCGCGACGGGATCTCCGGCCTCGCCGACACTGCCGGATACTCGGTCGACGGCCCGCTGACCTTCGACGCACACCACCTGGCGCGCAATGCGGCTCGGAACCTGCTGACCGAATCTCAGCGCGCGTCTGCTCGTACCGCGGCGCTCGATCTGTGCGCCTCCCGCGGGATCGTCGCAGTGCACGAGTGCGGCGGACCGGACATCTCGGGACTGACCGATTTCCAGGAACTACTGGCCCACGACCACGGAGTGGAGGTTCGGGGTTACTGGGGTGAGCGCGTCGACACCGAAGAGGATGCTCGCGCACTCCTCGACAAAACCGGAGCAGACGGACTCGGCGGAGATCTCTTCATCGACGGTTCGCTCGGTTCGCATACCGCGTGGCTGCTCGAACCCTATGCAGACCAACCTGATTCGACGGGCAACGCCTATCTCGACGTCGACGCGATCGCCGCACACATCCGGGCCTGCACCCTCGCGGGTGTCCAGGCCGGCTTCCATGCCATCGGCGACGGTGCCGTCTCGTCGGCAGCGGCCGCGTTCCGCAAGGTCGCCGACGAACTGGGTGGCCCCAAGGTCGCCGCGTTGGGTCACCGCCTCGAGCACGCGGAAATGATGTCGATGGCCGACGCGGAAACCTTCGCGGCCTTGGGTGTCATCGCGAGCGTCCAACCGGTGTTCGACGCACTGTGGGGCGGTACCGACGGTCTGTACGCCACGCGCCTGGGAGTCGACCGCGCAGCAGCGTTGAATCCGTTTGCACCTGCTGCCGGTAAGGGTGTCTCGCTCGCATTCAGCTCCGATGCCCCGGTCACCCCCATCGAGCCGTGGGCGATGCTGCGCGCCGCTGTCCAGCACCGCACCGACGGAAGTGGAATCTCACCGCGTGCGGCCTTCTCCGCCGCAACGCGCGGCGCCTGGCGCGCGGGCGGAGTGCGGGACGGCGCCGCGGGAACGCTCAATCCGGGTGCACCCGCCTCCTACGTGTTGTGGGCGGCAGGCGAACTCGAAGTCAGTGCACCGGCCGATTCGGTTCAGCGATGGTCTACCGATCCGCGCTCGCGAGTACCCGCTCTGCCCAGGCTGGCGGAAGATGCGCCGATTCCGGTCTGCATCAAGTCGGTGCATCGCGGACGCGTCGTCTACCAGCGCGGCTCGACGAGTGAGTGAGGCCGGCGCAGAGGCGCCCAGCAGTGATCGCTCCCGCGTGAGCGCTGTGCTCACCGGTTCGGCATGGCTACGTTCGCTGTACGCAGCCGCAGGCGGATTCATGATCTTCGCCGGGTTCCCACCTCGTCCGCTGTGGTTTCTGGCGCCAGTCGGGATCGCTCTTCTGACGTGCGTGTTGACGAACTTCGGTCGAGGCGGATTGCGTCTTCGTGCCGGCTTCGGTTACGGGTACCTGGCCGGTCTCGGATTCCTGGTGCCGTTGCTTCCGTGGATCGGTGTGTTCGTGGGCGCGGTCCCGTGGATCGCGTTGGCCGCGGTGGAGTCGTTGTTCATCGGACTGTTCGGTTTGCTGGCGGTACTGGTGGCGAGGTTGCCTTGGGCGCCTTTGTGGATTGCCGCGACCTGGACGCTTACCGAGTGGCTTCGCTCCAGCGTCCCTTTCGGCGGATTTCCTTGGGGCAGGCTCGCATTCGGTCAATCCGAAGGGTGGCTCCTCCCACTCGCGAGTATCGGCGGTGCGCCGCTGCTCAGCTTCGCGGTGGCCCTGACCGGTACCGGCTTGGCAGCAGTCGTCGTCGCTGTCGCGGCAAAACGATGGGACCGAGGATTCTTCGGAGCCGTTGCCGCCGCCATCGTGCCCGTGATCGTTGCTCTCGTGGTGTCGCCGTTTCTTGCCACCATGGATTCCGGCGACCGAACGATCACCGTCGCCGCGATCCAGGGCAGCGTTCCGCGGTTGGGCTTGGACTTCAACTCGCAACGCAAGCAGGTCCTCGACAACCACGTCACCGAAACCGTGAAACTGGCAGCCGAGGTGGACGCGGGCCGCGTCGATCAGCCTGACGTCGTGATCTGGCCGGAGAATGCCTCGGACATCGACCCACTGCGAAACGCCGATGCCGCGGCCGACATCACCCGAGCCTCCGAAGCGATCGGAGCCCCGATTCTTGTCGGCACCGTACTCGTGAATGCCGATCGTACGACCACCAATTCAGTGATCGTGTGGGACGGCGCCAATGGTCCTCAGGAACAGCACGACAAGAAGATCATCCAGCCGTTCGGTGAATACCTGCCATACCGAAGCTTCTTCCGGAACTTCTCCTCGTACGCCGATCGTGCGGGCAATTTCGTGCCCGGCGAGGGCAACGGCGTTGTCCACGCAGCGGGTGTACCGATCGGCGTCGCGACTTGTTACGAGGTTGCGTTCGACCGGGCGTTCCAGGAATCGGTGCGCAATGGTGCGCAGCTGCTGGCAGTACCGACCAACAACGCCACCTTCGGGGACACCGAGATGACGTATCAGCAGCTGGCAATGTCCCGTGTGCGGGCAGTCGAGCACGGCCGTGCCGTCGTTGTGGCCGCAACCAGTGGTGTCAGCGCCATCATCGCTCCCGACGGGGCAGTGACGTCGCAGACCGACCTGTTCGTGCCGGCGGCACTTGTGGCCAAGGTGCCGCTCTCGACCAGCTCCACCCTCGCTAGCCGAGTAGGTCCGGCGCCGGAGATCGTGCTCAGCATCATCGCGGTCGGTGCGATTGCCATGGCGCTGGTAGCCCGGCGCCGAGATCGGGCCGAGCAATCACCTGAGGAGACTGCGGCAATCTGACCCGAGCAACGGATATCGGGCTGCCGATGTTCCGAGGGGCGCCTACGCGGGTACTCGCTGTGCCACCCGTTCCTGCGTAAAGGCGGCCTCCTGTGACCGAGCCAGACAAGACCGAGCCAGACAAGACCCAGCCTGAGAAGACCGGGCCCCAGACTGCAGTTCGCAAGACCAGTGTCGTCGACGCGGTGCTGCAGTCACCGCTCGCGGGGCTGTCACCGTGGATCCTGCTGTCCTTGCTCTCCGGGCCGGGAAGGTTCGAGGAATCCGCGGCCGCCGCGCTCGGGTTGTCACTGCTGATCTTGGCGGCCAGTCACCGGCGCGGCGGCACGGTGAAGCTGTTGGAGGTCTTCGACGTCGTGTTCTTCGGCGTTCTGGCGGCCATCGGCCTCCTCGCGTCGGCGAACACGATTCGGTGGTTCGAACTCTGGGGAGGCGAACTGACCAACATCGCGCTGGTGGTCTTTGCCTTCGGATCGATCCTGCTCCGCAATCCTTTCACTTTGCAGTACGCGAAAGAGTCGACGCCTGAAGAGTATTGGACGACGCCACTGTTTCTGCGCATCAACTACGTCATCACCGCAGTGTGGGCGCTCGCCTTCACATGGTCGGCCGCAGTGGGCCTGTTCGGAGACGCACTGCTGCACGACGGAGACAACTTCTGGACCGGATGGATTCTGCAGTTGCTCGGAACCTTCTTCGCCATCTCCTTCACCGAGTGGTACCCCGAGTATGCGCCGAACAAGGCCGCTCAGGCTCAGGGCCTCGAAACCGAACCACCGCAGTCGATTTTCAGGCTGTTCGACTTTTTGCCGGTGTTCGTAGCCGTGACCGGCATCGCGGGGTTGGTGACCGACTCCGTTTCCGTGACCGCAGGCGTCACGTTGATTCTGGTCGGCGTGTTCGGACATCTGGCGATGCGACGGTTCACCGTCGACTAGGAGCTCTCGGTGATCTCGCGCCGACGGGAACTTGGTGCACGATCGTCTCGATGACCGGCAGGTGCCGGCTGATGCACGAAATTTGTCCGTTTCTGCGATAGTCAGTGCACCTGCCGTGCAATGGAAACGAGGGAAATTGAGCGTTATTTCGAGTACTGCACACAAGCACGAGCCCATACACGGACGACGTCCACCAGCGGATCACCGCTTCCTCGGACTCGACACACGCGTCTTCCCACACGCCCTCGCGATCTTGGGGGTGTGGATGCTCTGGACCGTGATCGTGCCCGCCATCGATTCCGCTGTCTCCTCCGAAGATCCAACCGGCGCCGGAGACCGAATGGCCGTGACCGAAACGGTCTCCTTCGCCGCACCTGCGGGCTGGAATGTCGAGAGTGGTTTCCGAACCGACCAACATGGCGCGTCCGATTCGCTCCCACGTGTGACGTTGACCGGCGGCACCGTCACCGTGAGCGTCGACGCCGACACATTCAGTGGAACTGCCGACGAGCTCCTCTCCCAAACAGATGCCGTGAGTCTTGCGACGAACGGCAGTTCCGTGCTTGCGGTCTCCGGTACACGCCAGCCGATCAGCACCGACGGGGGTCTGAGCGGCGTCCAGGTCAGCTTTGACACTCCGCGGTCCGCCGGATCGGTGACCACATTCGTCACCGACGGCGAGGGAATTCGGGTACAGGTAGTCGGCCCACCCGATCAGATCGCCGCCCGCGGTCGAGAAATCACCGACATGATCGCCTCCATCGGCACACATGAGGGAGACACCAAGTGAGCAGCGATCTCCTCGAAACCCGCTCCCGCGCATTCGATACGACGGCCTGGGGCGAGAAATTTCACTTCTTCCAACCACGCAACGTCGTGTTCTGGATATACCTGTGGATGTGCGGATTCGGCCTCGTCAAAGGCTGGCAGATGTTCGCCCCCTTCGCCGGATACTTCGGGCGCGCACTCCTCGTTGCCGGCATCGTCGGCATCATCAGCGCCGCGGTCTGGACATGGTGGTTCCGGCACATCGACCGCTACGAACGCCAACCCGTAGGGCTAGTGGTAACCGGCTTCATCTGGGGCGCCACCGCAGCAACGTTCACTATCGCAGTACCCGCGAACGGAGCAGTCGGCTCGCTCTACACGAAGATTTTCGGGCAGGTATGGGCTCAGGACTGGCATGCGGGCCTCTCTGCACCGTTCGTGGAGGAAACCGCCAAAGGCATCGGCATCGTCGTCCTCCTCGCGCTTGCACCGCGACTGGTGCGCACCGCAACCGACGGCCTGCTCCTCGGCGCTTTCATCGGCTTGGGATTTCAGACCAGCGAAGACTTTCTGTACTCGATTGCCGGCGCGACGCAGGGCTTCGGCGCCCACCAAACCGACGGACTGATCGGTTCCATCGCCACCCGCACCTACTCCGACATCGTCTCTCATCCCCTCTTTACAGCCCTTTTCTGCGCCGGCGTGATCTATCTGATCGGCACCCCGGCCCAGCCCCGGCGGATCGGACGCGGATTGGCGTTGATCGTGGCACCCATCCTGATCCACGGCGTGTGGGATTCGATGCTCGCGATCGCCGGCGGCAGCAGTTCGCTCGTGTTCGTCATCATGATCGGCGACATCGTCTTCGCTTTCACTGCCTTGTGGATCGCGTTCGTCTGGGCGCACCCACGTGAGTCCCACTTCGTCCGTGACATTCTCGCCCCGGAAATCGAGTCCGGCGTCCTGACCGACGCCGAGGTGACAGCCGCCGGCGGATGGCGACAACAACGCACTTACGCGAAAGCCGCACCCACTCGCACCGAACGTCGCCAACGACGACATATCGTTCGTGCCGCGCTGGATCTGTGCAGCGACCTTGCTGTCAGCAAGGGCGACGACAGCTCCCAGGTCGTCGAATCACGCAACGAAATCACCCGCCTCCGCCAAGGAACCGCGGCACAGAGCATCGCTCAGTGACCGCGAAGTAGCGGAAGTACCGTTCAGCACCGTAAGTCATTTACCCACACCCCAGTCGGCCGGGTTGTTTGCCAACGTCACTTGGCAAGCAACCCGGCCGAGTGACTGGGCTACCAGTTCACGATCGGCGTGAGTGGGGTACCGAAGTTTGGTGTGTCGCGGGGTGGGGGATACAGCTCACACTGGTGCACGAAGCAGTGCCGATGGTTCTCCAGCGCGAATCGCGAATCCGCGCACTGTCGGCTCGCGAGTGCGCCTGGATGCTGAATGACGTTGTCCTGAAGTGCCTTTGAGGACCGCGAAGCATCCTGAAGTTGCCACGTCGAAGAAGGGCCGAAGTATGACGTCGACTTGTGAACGATCACTCCCCGTAGAACGAGAAAGACCGCCCGGTGTAGAACCGGACGGTCTTGATCGAAGTGCTAGTTCATGCGCCGCGACGCTTGGCCTTCAGCAAATCGAGACGCTCTTTGAGGAGCTCTTCGAGTTCCTCGACCGAGCGACGCTCGAGCAGCATGTCCCAGTGGGTGCGGGGAGGCTTGACCTTCTTGGCTTCGGGGGCAGTTCCCTCCATGAGGGCGCCTTCGAGGCCGTTGCGGCACAACCAGGTGCCGGGGATCTCGGCTTCGTCCGCGAACGGGATGTCGAAGATCTCGCCGTTCTCGCACTTGTACTTGGCCATACGACGGGGCGCGAGGTCATGGTCACGGTCGGTCTCGTAGCTCACAGCTCCGAGACGGCTACCTCGAAGTACGCGATCTGCCATGGTGGTGTCCTCTCTTCGTTCGTCACCGCTGGTGGGCGCCCTGACTTGGGGAGTAGACGCTCACACTCATCTACAACGCCACGAGCACCCGATTGGTTCCCGTGTGGCGAGAAGACGCAACCTCTCCATCTTACCGGGTACCGCGCGCGTTCATCGAAGGCGTCCGAATCTCGAGTACAGTGTCGACTCATGGCTGAGAGCACACGCGTCGGATCACCGCAGACTGCGCGTTCCGGAAACCCGTGTGTGTGGTGCGGCCGCGAGGTCGCGGTGACGGGAGTGGGTCGTCGTCGCCGGTACTGCAGCCAGTCTTGTCGCCAGCGCGCGTACGAGCAGCGCAATGCCGTCAAGGGCACGACGATCCCGGCTGACGCCGTCATCTTGACCGCCGTCGAGGCCGTCGAACTGGTGGATCGGATGTTCGAGGTTCGCTGCGCCGCCGAAGATGTGGCGACTGCTGTTGCCGAGGGAGCCGAAAGTTCGGAACTCGCACAGTTGTGTGAACGGTTGACCGAACTTGCCCGTGAAGCCGAACGTTTCCGGTGAAGCAGGTGTGGGCAACCGGTTTCTAGCCTTGCGTTGAGCACCGCAGCACTGCGGTGCGCCTGACGCCTGACGACGACAAATTCTGATCCTGAGTTCGGACCTTCGGGGAGGTTCGGACTTCGAAGCGACCCTTCGTCGAGGTCGATGACCTTCGGCTGCGCTCTCGCAGGATCGCCACATGGTTTCCACTCGATATCGAGGCGGTGCGATGTTTCTCTTCAATCCCCGAGCCACAGTTCCCGGCGCTGATCGTCACAACGCTGTGTGGGGGTGGTCGTGATGGATACCGGCAAGAGGATCGATCCGCTGACCGGATCGCGAAGCCTGCCGGCAGGGGCGTTTCCCCTGTCAGCGGTGCAGCGCAGTATGTGGTTTGCGCAGCAACTTCACCCGACGGTGCCGTATTTCATTGCGCAGTACATCGAGTTCCACGGCGACCTGGACATGCAACTGCTCAGCCGCGCTGCAGTGGAGGCCGCCCACGAGTTCGAGTCGCCATTTCTGCGGTTGATGTACCCCGATGGTGAGCCGTGCCAGATCGTGGACTTCACGATCGATCCGGGTATCGACTACTTCGACTTCCGCGAGCGTGAGAACCCTCGGCAGGCTGCGTCGGAGTGGATGGACAACGATTACGCGACGACGCTCGACTTGACGCGTGATCGTCTCGTCGAGATGACAATTCTCCAAACTGGCGATCGAGACTACTTGTGGTACACCAGGATTCACCACGTTGCTCTCGACGGATACAGCGGAATGACGATAGTGAATCGCATTGCCGCGATCTACACCGCAGCAGTCGAGGGCCGGGAGCCTGCGGTAAACAAGGCGCTCGACGTCACGACGCTGTCCGAACTCGATCAGAAGTACCGCGAATCGAGTCGGTTCGAGGCCGACCGCGAATACTGGGCCCAGCGAGTGTCCGGCGTCGAGCACGGTTCTACGTTGGCAACGCGTGAGGGACCTCCGACCGCGCGTAGCGAACTCGTCAGTGCCGCGATGTCGGCGAACAGCCTTGTTGCCTTGGACGAGTGGAATTCGCGTTCCGGTGCCACTGCGGCGGCGGTGCTGATTTCTGCACTGGCGTGCTATTTGTCTCGCAACACCGGCTACGACGACGTTCTGATAAATCTGCCGGTCTCGGCGAGGACCACGGCACCGCTGCAACGCTCCGGCGGAATGCTGGTCAACGTCGCGCCCCTTCACATCCACGTCGACCCCGACGAAAGCGTGGACGATCTGGTCGGGCGGGTCCAACTCGAACTCCTCGGCGCGCTTCGTCATCAGCGATGCAGTCTCGAAGACATCAGGCGCGATGCGGGCTTGGCGGTCGGCGATGCACGACTGTCCGGTCCGATGATGAATGTGATGCTCTTCCGGCAGGAGATAACACTGGGATCACTGACCGGCGAGTTTCACATCGTCACGTCGGGGCCCGTCGAGGATCTCCTGGTCAACGTGTACCAGAGTGGCGACCCAGCTCAGACGTTGATCGACTTTCGTGGCAACCCCAATCGCTACGGTCACGACGAACTGGTTGAACACCACCGGGCGTTCACCGAGTTGGTCGCAGAACTGACAGCAGCACCGGCCGGTACGCCGATGAACCGGATTCATCCGGCAAGCGCCGAGGCCGGGGCACGCAGTGCGCAGCGGAGGGAAACCGAAAGGTTCTGGGCTGGATATCTGGGGGACTCCGACGAGGGTTCGGCGCTGGGGCTCGAGCGAATCGACGCAGAATCGGAGCCGACCACTACGAATCGGCTCAGCTTCCCGCTCGATCCCGCGGTCGCCGAACTTGCACGTACGGAAGATGTCTCACTCTTCGCCGTTGTCCACGCGGCATTTGCGGCATTGTTGTCGAGATCGACCGAGCGCCGTGACGTGTTGATCGGAACGAGGACCGAGTGGGGGACTTCGCCACTGCGCTGCGAGGTCGATCCGGCGGCGCCGTTCGACGAGTTCGTGAGTTTTCTTGCTCGAGAACGCGACACGTTGTTGGTTCGATCGGCGGCAGGTATCCCCGAGCTGCCCGAGTTGCACGTCCATCTCAACGACGGCTCGCAGGAGACCACGATTGCCGGCCTCGATGTGGCGATCGACGTCCACGCGGATACCGGCGCCCTCGAGGTGGCGTACTCCACGCAGCACTACGCCGAATCCACGGTCCAAGCCTTCCTCTCGCGACTGGTGCGGATCCTTGCGGGCGCAGCGGCAGCCCCGCGAACGTCGGTCGGAGATCTCGATCTTCTCGACGAGTTCGAGCGTGAGTTCCTTATGCCGGCACGGGGAGCGACCGCGTCCGCGCCGTTGACCCTGCCCGATATCCTCCGGCGGGCCGCGGCTGTGAACCCCGATGCCCCGGCGCTCGTTTTCGGTGATCGTGAGGTGAGCTACCGGGAACTCGACGCCGAGTCGAACACACTCGCCCGCGAACTGATCAACAGGGGAGTCGGCCCAGGCACCTACGTCGCCCTTGCACTGTCGAGGTCGATCGAATCGGTGACCGCGACGTGGGCAGTGGCCAAGACCGGCGGCGCCTTCCTTCCGATCGATCCGCACTACCCCGAGGATCGTATTCGGCACATGCTCACCGATTCGGGAGCTGTTGTCGGAATCAGCGTGGGGGAGCACCATGCCGGGCTCGCCGATTCGGTGGACTGGCTGCTTCTGGACGAATTCCGCACCGACGAACCGAACGCGTACCGCTCGGACGCACCGCTCGACGATGTCGAACGTCGCTCACGCGTGCGCTACGACGACCCGGCTTACCTGATCTACACCTCGGGATCTACCGGCGTCCCCAAAGGCGTCGTGGTCAGTCACCGTGGGCTGAGCAGCTTCGCCGACGAAGAACGAATCAGGTTCGGAGTCGAACCAGGCGACCGCACCCTGCATTTTTCTTCGCCGAGCTTCGACGCTTCGGTACTGGAACTTCTCCTGGCCTTCGGCGGCGCGGCGACGATGGTGATAGCGCCGCCCACCGTGTACGGCGGCGACGAACTGGCCCAGGTGATGCGCGTCGGCCGGGTGACACACGCTTTCGTCACCCCGGCCGCTCTGGCAACAGTTGATCCCGCCGGCCTACCGGATCTACGAGTGGTCGTGACCGGCGGCGACGCCTGCTCGCCCGCGCTGGTAGATCAGTGGTCACACGGACGCTCGATGTTCAACGCGTACGGACCGACCGAAACCACCGTCGTCGCCACCCTGACCGGACCGCTGAGCAGCGATGTTCCCGTCACCATCGGAAAGCCGATGCGCGGCGCCGCGGCCGTCCTCCTGGATTCGCGGCTTCAACCGGTGCCGATCGGTGTCGCCGGCGAACTCTATGTGAGCGGTATCGGTTTGGCGCGTGGATACCACGCGCGAGCCACGATCACGGCCGAACGATTCGTCGCCGACCCCAACGGCGTTGCGGGAGAGCGCATGTACCGCACGGGTGACCTCGCGCGGTGGAACGGCGCGGGTGAGCTGGAGTACCTCGGACGGAGCGACTTCCAGATCAAGATCCGCGGTTTCCGCGTCGAACTCGGCGAGATCGACGACGTACTGCGCCGCCATCCGAGCGTCGCGCAGGCCGTCACCGCCGGAGTTTCGGGCCCGAGTGGGGAAACACTGTTGGCGGCGTACGTCACGGCGGCTGAGGGCACGCACATCGACAACTCCGAGTTGATCGCCCACGCCGGATCCTCGTTGGCAGCGCACATGGTTCCGTCGCGGATCGTCGTACTCGATTCCATTCCACTGACTCCCGCCGGAAAGATCGACAGGAAAGCGTTACCGGACATCGATTCGGCGGGCGGCACGGCCGAATACCGTGCCCCCGAGACCTCGACCGAGAAGCGAATTTCTGCGGTGTTCTGCGATCTGCTCGGCATCACCAGGGCGGGAGCAGACGACAGTTTCTTCGACCTCGGCGGTGACTCGCTGATCGCGACCCGAGTCGTGTCGAGGGTCAACGGAGCACTCGGGACGACGCTGAGCGTTCTCGACCTCTTCGAGGCGCCTACCGTCTCCGCTCTGGCTGCTCGCGCAGACCTCGCGGACTCGCGGAACACGCGCGCTCCAGCACTGACGCGTATCGATCGCCCTGACCGGATACCGGTATCTCTGGCTCAGCAACGTATGTGGCTGACCAATCAACTCGATCCGAGTTCGCCGGCGTACAACATTCCGATCGCGGTTTCGATGACCGGCGATCTCGACGTCGACGCACTGTTCACCGCACTGCGGGACGTGATCGTTCGGCACGAGGTCTTGCGGACCGTTTTCCCCGAGAGCGCCCGTGGTCCGGTCCAGCACGTTCTCGGTGTGGACGAGATGTTCGATCATCTCGAGGTGGAAACGGTGCCTGCCGCAGCGGCCGCAGCGCGGGCGAGCGAACTGGCACGAACGGGATTCGACGTCAGCGAATCGGTGCCGATCCGCGCCACTCTGCTCGAGGTGAACGAACGCGAGCACACGCTGGTCCTCGTCGTTCACCACATTGCAGCGGACGGCCTGTCGATGGCGCCGCTGGCTCGTGACGTGATGGTCGCTTACGCGTCGAGGGCGAGCGGGCGTGTACCGGCGTGGTTGCCGCTCGAAGTGCAGTACGGCGATTTCAGCGAATGGCAACGAGGAGCGCTCGGCGAAGCGTCCGACCCGGATTCGATTCTCGCCGAGCAGTTGCGGTTCTGGTCGCACACGCTCGCCGAACGCGGTGAGCTCGCGGAACTGCCGATGGATCACCCGCGGCCTGCAGGTGTCTCGCTGCGCGGTGGAGATCTCGATTTCCGGATCGACTCCGCGACGTACCGCCGGGTCGGCGAGATCGCGGCGCGATGCGACGTCAGCGTGTTCATGGTGATCCACGCCGCGCTGGCCGTCCTGCTCAGTCGAGAATGTGGAGCGAACGACATCACGATCGGCACCCCGGTGGCCGGGCGTAGCGAGCGCGCCCTCGACGACGTCGTCGGAATGTTCGTCAACACGGTGGTGCTGAGGACGGTTCTCGACGGGGGACTCACCTTCGGTGAAGTTCTCACCCGCGTCCGGGACGTCGACGTGGCGGCCTTGCAGCACACCGAAGTGCCGTACGACGTACTCGTCGAATCCCTCGCAGAGCGCCAGGCACCGCTGTTCCAGGTCATGTTGGTGATGCAAGGCGCTGCTCCCGCCGAGGTCACCTTGCCCGAGCTCGACGTCACTGTTGACGAACTGTCCACGGGTGCAGCGAAGTTCGATCTTCAGGTCATTCTCACCGACCGCGGCGACCATCTCGACGGCCAGTTGAACTATGCCAGCCAACTTTTCGACTCGGACACCATGTCGGGCCTCGCTGATCGCTTCACGATGCTCCTCGACGCGGTAGCGGCCGACCCCGAATCAATCGTCGGCGACGTCGATCTCACAGCTGTGGGCGAGGCGGAACTGGTCCTCGAGCGCTGGAATGCCACCGAACACGCCGTACCGATCACCACCCTCTCCGACCTGGTGGCGGAGCAGGCAGCCCGGACGCCCGAGGGGGCCGCGCTCATCTACGGCGAGCGGACACTGACGTATGCGGAGTTCGACGCGAGGGTCAGTGAACTTGCCAGAACCCTCATCGCCCACGGTGTCGGCCCGGACATGCGCGTCGCGGTGTCGATTCGCCGGTCACCCGAACTACTCGTCGCGGTCCACGCCGTGATCCGTGCCGGTGCGGCGTATGTCCCGGTGGACCCCGACCATCCGGCCGAACGTATCGCGTACGTCTTCGACATCGCCGCACCGATCTGTGTGCTGAGCCGGCCCCAGGACCACGGCGCACTTCCCGCGCGAGTCCCGATCGTCGACGTCGATCTCGATCGTCCCGTGTCCACGACGGTGCCGATCACCGACGCTGATCGGATCCGACCCCTCCTCCCGGACAATGCTGCATACGTGATCTTCACGTCCGGATCGACCGGTCGGCCGAAAGGCGTTGCAGTATCACACCGTTCGATCGTCAATCGCCTTCTGTGGATGCAAGACGCGTACCCACTTCACGCGTCGGACGTGGTGCTGCACAAGACTCCGGTGACCTTCGACGTCTCGGTGTGGGAACTGTTCTGGCCCCTGCAAACTGGTGCGCAGTTGGTGATCGCGGAACCGGAGGGGCACCGTGATCCCGGGTACCTGTCGGCGTTGATGGCCGAAAAAGGCGTCACGACGGCGCACTTCGTTCCGTCGATGCTCGCGGAATTCGTCGCGGTCGCGACTGCCGGGCAGTGCGCAAGCCTGCGTCAGGTGTTCTGCAGCGGTGAAGCTCTCGCTCCCACCACCGCGGAGGCGTTCACCCGTCTGAGTTCTGCAGGATTGTTCAACCTGTACGGACCCACGGAGGCTGCCGTCGACGTGAGCGCCGCCGAATTCACCCCAGACATGACCGTCACCGTTCCCATCGGTGCTCCTGTGTGGAACACCCAGCTCTATGTCCTCGACGGGCGGCTGCATCCCGTTCCGGTCGGCGTTCACGGCGAGCTGTACCTGGCGGGAGTGCAACTGGCGCGTGGATACCTCGGGCGCAGCGATCTCACCGCCGACAGATTCGTGGCCGATCCGTACAGCCCGGCTGGCACCCGGATGTACCGAACCGGTGATGTCGTCCGGTGGCGCGCCGACGGGCTGCTCGACTACGTCGGTCGACGCGATTTCCAGGTCAAGATCCGCGGCCAGCGCATCGAGCTCGCCGAGGTCGAAGCAGCGTTGCTCAGGCTGCCCGGTGTCACGCAAGCTGCTGCTCTCGTCCATCACGACGACGTGGTCGGTGACAGCTTGGTCGGCTACGTCATCGCCGAGACCGGCACCTCGATCGACACGGACGGCATGCGCGCCGAGTTGAGAGGTCTCCTTCCCGCCTACATGGTTCCCGCAGTGGTCATCGCCCTCGACGTGTTTCCGCTCGGCTCGACCGGCAAGCTCGATCGGAAAGCTCTGCCCGCTCCCAGCTTCGACAGCTCGCAGACGTATCTGGCGCCGCGAACACCGCTCGAAGCACAGTTGGCGGCGATCTTCGAGGAGCTGCTGGAATCCGGGGCCGTCGGTGTTCACGACAACTTCTTCGAGATCGGCGGAAACAGTCTCGTCGCTGCCCGAGCCGTGGCGCGCGTGAACGATTCACTCTCGTTGAACCTGTCGATCAGAGAGTTGTTCGACGCGCCGACCGTTGCGCAGTTGGCGGTCGAGTGCGCCACGGCGCGAGGGGGAGCAGCCGTTCTTCCGCTCGAGGCGTTGCCGCGGCCGCAGTCGATTCCGCTGTCGCTGGCCCAGAAGCGCATGTGGTTCGTCAATCAATTCGACGTCACCTCCGCGGCGTACAACGTGGCCATAGCGATCAGGCTGAGAGGCCGGTTGGACGTTGCGGCCTTGGAAGGCGCGATCACCGATGTGCTCGATCGCCACGAATCGCTGCGCACGCTGTTTCCCATGATCGAGGGAGTGCCGGCGCAGGTGATCGTGGAACCCGGTGAAGCGTTGGGGTCGCTACCGATTGTCGGCGCGAGCACCGAAGCGGTACTCGGGGAGATCGAACGCGTCACCGCGAGGGGCTTCGACGTGACGCAGGCTCCACCGATCAGGGCGGAACTGATCGAGGTCGACGCAGAAGATCACGTCCTGGCTGTGGTCGTCCATCACATCTGCGCCGACGGATTCTCGATGGCACCGTTGGCGTTCGACGTGATGAGCGCGTACTCGGCACGGCATCGAGGTGAGGCACCCGACTGGTCTCCTCTCCCGGTCCAGTACGCGGACTTCGCGATCTGGCAGGAAAGGGCTCTCGGACGGATCGACGAAGCGGAGAGCACCCTCGCCGGCCAGCTCGAGTACTGGACACGTCAGCTGGCAAGTGTGCCCGAGCTTCTCGCGCTCCCCGCAGATCGCCCGCGGCCGCGTGTACAGGATCTCTCGGGCGGCGTCGTTCGATTCGACATCGATGCCGGCATCCATCGTCGTCTGAGCGAAACCGCGATCGAACACCGAAGCAGTATGTTCATGGCGATACACGCCGCGTACGCGGTGCTCGTGGCCAGATTGTCCGGCATGGAAGACATCACGATCGGCTCACCGATCGCCGGACGCGGAAATGCCCTCCTGGATCCGATGGTCGGTATGTTCGTCGGAACGTTGGTGCTGCGCGCCGATGTCGACCCCGCAGCCTCGTTCACCGATCT
Organism: Rhodococcus sp. IEGM 1241; assembly: GCF_033142365.1. Taxonomy (NCBI): domain Bacteria; kingdom Bacillati; phylum Actinomycetota; class Actinomycetes; order Mycobacteriales; family Nocardiaceae; genus Rhodococcus; species Rhodococcus sp. IEGM 1241. The sequence goes on along the minus strand of NZ_JAWLSE010000005.1, from coordinate 465,775 downwards.
GTTGGCCAGAGTTCGCAGCACCGACCTCGACGCCTTCGCTCACGCAGACGTCCCCTTCGAGCGCGTCGTCGATGCGCTCGCTCCGGAGCGGTCGACTTCGCATTCACCGTTGTTCCAGGTGATGCTGGAGTTCAAGAACACCAGTCGACCAGCAGTTCGTCTGACGGACCTCGAGGTCGAGGTCCTCGAACTCGAATCCGCCGTCTCGAATTTCGATCTGCAACTCACGCTTGCCGAGACATTCGACGACGACGGCCGGCCGGCGGGAATCGAGGCCGGGTTCACCTACGCGAGCGCCCTGTTCGACGAGTCGACGGTCGAAGGCTTCGCTCGATATCTTGTTCGGATCCTCGGTGCGGTGACCGAATCACCGCACACGCCGGTCGGCGACATCGATCTCGTGGTCGACACCGACACGATGAGCGTCGTGTCTGCACCGGAACTTCCCGGCCAGGTTCACTTCTCGACGTTGCTCGAGCGGAAGTACGTCGACGAACCGCAGAGAACTGCACTGATTTTCGGCGACCGACATCTGACGTACTCCGATCTGGACCGCCGGGCCAATCGGCTTGCACGACTGTTGATCGGCCGCGGGGCAGGTCCGGAATCCGTTGTCGCCCTGGCATTGCCACGCTCACTGGAATCCGTGGTCGCGATCTGGGCGGTTGCTCGGACCGGCGCCGCATTCGTACCCGTCGACCCGGCGTACCCCGTCGACCGCGTACATCACATGATCAACGACTCGGGAGCGGGCGTCGTCCTCACCACCGCCGAGCATGTGGGTGTCGTCCCCGACGAGGCAGACGCAGTTCTGCTCGATCAGGCCGAGACACTGGTAACCCTCGAACAGTTCGGAGATCAGCGGCTGGAGGCCTCGGAACTGGCGGGGACGGTGTCTCTGGACAATCCCGCCTATGTCATCTACACCTCCGGTTCCACCGGCGTCCCCAAAGGTGTCATGGTCACTCACCGTGGGCTTTCGGCACTCGCCGAACAGGAACGTACTCGATTCGGGGTGGAATCGACTTCGCGCACGCTGCATTTCAGCTCACCGAGCTTCGACGCCTCGATTCTCGAACTCCTGATGGCCGTTGGTGCCGGGGCCACGATGGTCATCGCTCCACCGAGCATCATCGGCGGAACCGAACTGACGAGCCTGATCGCCGATCAGCACGTCACGCACGCCTTCATCACCCCGGCCGCTCTGGCCACGGTCGATCCGAGCGAACTGAACGAGCTGGTTTGCATCGGAACCGGTGGCGACGTCTGCCCGCCCGATCTCGTCGCCGCCTGGGTCAGTGATCACCGGATCATGATCAATGCCTACGGACCGACCGAATCGACGGTCGTCGCCAGCATCACCGAGCCGATGTCCCCGGCCGATCGAGTGACGATCGGTCGCCCGTCGACAGGCATCACTGCGTGGGTCCTCGACAATCGCCTGCACCGCGTCCCGGTCGGAGTGACGGGGGAGCTGTACGTCAGTGGCGACGGACTCGCCCGCGGTTACCGCAACCGCGCCGGCACCACCGCCGAACGTTTCGTGCCCAATCCCGCGGGCAGTGCGGGCACACGGATGTACCGCACCGGCGACCTCGCCAGGTGGAACAAGAACGGCGAACTCGAGTACCAGGGCCGAGGTGATTTCCAGGTCAAGATTCGTGGGTTCCGCATCGAACTCGGCGAGATCGAAGCAGTTCTGGCTCGTTACCCCGGGGTCGCGCATTCCGTGGTGACCACGCTCGAACGTGACGGAGGCGCCGCGCGAATCGTCGGATACGTCGTGCCCGCCAACGATGCTCAGACTGTGGATCCCGAGGCCGTCATCGCGTTCGCGGGCTCGGCTCTGGCCCCGTACATGGTTCCTGCGGCGGTGGTCGTGCTCGACGAACTGCCGATGACTGCCAACGGAAAGCTCGACCGCCGAGCCCTGCCGGTTCCCGACCTGCGAGCAACCCAGGCACGCTCGCGGGCTGCCGAGTCCGATACCGAGCGCACGCTGGCCGCCTTGTTCGTCGATGTCCTCGGTGTCGAATCGGTGGGCGTCGACGACTCGTTCTTCTCGATGGGCGGCGATTCGATCATGTCGATTCAGCTCGTCGCCCGTGCCCGCGACGCCGGGCTCGTGTTCACCCCGCGTGACGTCTTCGAGGTGAAATCGGTCGCCGGTCTTGCGGTTTTGCTGGCATCGACCAAGGACGACGAACCCGAGGTGCTCGAGGAACTTCCCGGAGGCGGCGTCGGCCACGTGCCGTTGTTGCCGGTGGCTCAGTGGTGGCTCGACCGGCTCGGCTCCGATCTCCAGGGGCTCGATTCGTTCTCCCAAGCGACTCTTCTCAATGCGCCGCACGGGCTTCGCAGTGCGGAGCAGTTGACCGCAGCGCTTCAAGTTGTTCTCGATCGTCACGACATCCTTCGCTCGCGTCTCGAACTCGACGGCGAGCGCGGGCTCGTTGTCGACGATCCGGGATCTGTTGCAGCCGAGGACATCTGCCGGGTAGTCGAGGTCGAGGCCGAGCCGGGCTCCGCAGTGTTCGACGCGGCGATCGTCGCTGCCCTGGGTGATGCACGTCGAGAACTCGACCCCGTCCGGGGCGAGATGGTGCGGGTCGTCTGGTTGTCCGGCGTACGCAACACCGGCCGGTTGATCCTGGTGATCCACCACCTCGCGGTGGACGGCGTGTCCTGGCGCGTGCTCGTACCGGAACTTGCGTCCGCTTTCCACCGGATCGACGCCGGCGAGGAGCCGGAGCCGTCGTATTCGGGCACGTCGGTTCGTCGTTGGTCGCATGCGCTCCGTGACATCGCGCCCGATCGAAGAGTCGAATTGCCCCGGTGGCGTTCGATCCTCGAAGGTGACGACCCTCTGATCGGAACCCGGCCGCTGGACCCGCGGCTCGACACGTTCGATTCGGTCGGCCGAGTTGTCGCCGACGTGCCCGTCGAACTGTCCGACACAGTCCTGACCACGCTTCCCGCGCTCTTCGGTGGATCCGTCAACGACGGTCTCGTTGCTGCTCTCGCGCTGGCACTGACGCAGTGGAGGCAGGCACAGGGCATACGAACCGACAACGTGCTCGTCTCGATGGAAGGTCACGGACGCGAGGCTCACGTGGTGCCCGGTGCGGACGTCCTGCACACCGTCGGCTGGTTCACCAGTGTCTTCCCGATGCGAATCGACCTCGCCGACATCGACATCTCGAACGTGTTGAGCAGCGGCCCCGAGGCAGCGGTGGTTCTCAAGCGGGTCAAGGAAGAACTGTTGGGAGTTCCGGACAGCGGCATCGGGTACGGAGTTCTGCGTTATCTCGACGAGGTGGGCCGAGCGGAACTGGAAGATCTCCGCCAACCGCAGATCTCCTTCAACTATCTCGGTCGTTTCTCCGGCACCGAGGCAGGAGAGTCGCTGGGGGACTGGGCACTGGCCCGTGACGTCGATCTGGAAGCGGCAGCTCGGTCCGAGATGCCCGTGGGTTCGGTCCTGGACGTCAATGTCGTCACCACCGAAATCTCGGGTGCACCGCACATCGGTGCCACTATCGCCTATCCCACCGGCGTGCTGGCAGAGCGCGATGCTCGCGCCATCGCCGAACTCTGGGTGCAGTCGTTGCGCGCTCTGGCCACCTACGCCGAACACAGCGAACGCGGGGGACTCACACCGTCGGACATCGACCTGATCGAACTGGACCAGGAGTCCATCGACCACCTCGAGCGCGAGTTCCCGACACTGACCGACGTCTGGTCCCTTTCACCGCTGCAATCCGGACTGCTCTTCCACGCCCGCTACGCCGAACACACAGTCGACGCGTACACCGTCCAACTCGCACTCGAACTCGACGGCGTCGACGCGTCCAGGTTGCACCGCGCCGCACAGGCGTTGCTCGACCGTCATGAGAACCTGCGAGCTGCGTTCACGACCGACACCGGTGGGCGATCGGTGCAGGTGATCAGCGCCGACGTGGACGTGCCGTGGACCGAGATCGACATCTCTCCGTTGGCCCCCACCGAACAGGCAACCGAGATACGCGAGCTCCTCCATGCGGATCGGGTGCGAGGCTTCGACATGGCCACGCCGCCCCTGCTGCGGTTCCTGCTTCTGCGAACCGGAGACGACGCGTATCGGTTGATCCTGACCAACCACCACATCCTCCTCGACGGATGGTCGATGCCGCTGCTGGTCCGTGACCTACTGACGCTCTACGCCACCGACAGTGATCACAGTGCCATCCCACGCGTGCACCCCTACCGGGACTATCTGAGCTGGATCAGCACTCGCGACGACAGCGTGTCGATCGAAGCCTGGGGCGAAGCGCTCCGCGGACTCGGCGACCCGACGCTGCTCACCGGAACTCACGCCGTCGACGAGGACGGCGCCACCTCACGCTCGACCACCACAGCCCTCGGAGAACGTGAGACGGAACTTCTGCGTGGATTCGTCCGCTCCCGTGGCCTGACGACAGCCTCCTTGATCCAGGTGGCCTGGGGAATCGTGCTCGCCGAACTCCTCGGCCGCGACGACGTCGTCTTCGGTGGAACCGTCTCCGGCCGACCACCCCAGGTGTCCGGCGTCGAGTCGATGGTGGGTTTGTTCATCAACACTGTCCCCGTCCGAGTTCGCCTCGACCCGCGAGAGTCACTGGCAGCGCTGTGCGTTCGTGTCCAAGCGGAACAGGCGCGGTTGTCCGATCACCATCATGTGGGGCTTTCGCACATCACTTCGGCAGTGGGGGCCGCTGCATCGTTCGACACGCTGACTGTGTTCGAGTCGTATCCCGTCGACCGCGGTGGACTCTCCTCGGGCACCGACATCGCCGGAATGCACGTTCTCGACGTCCACGACGCCGAGGATGCCGCGCACTATCCACTCGCGATCGTTGCCTCTGCGGCAGACGGGCGACTGCGGCTCAAATTCGAGTATTTCCCGGGAGTCCTGGGCGATCACGACATCGACGCGATCGCGGACCGGCTGCTCCGCACCCTCGAACTGATCACCGCACAACCGGATCTTCCGCTGGCGAAACTGCGTTTGATGCCGGATTCGCAAGTGCAGCAATTGGTTCCCGCGCGCGGCCGGCAAGGCCGCTCGGTAAGGACACTCGATCGCATCTTTTCGGACACCGCGAGCAGATTCCCCGAACGGGTCGCACTGTCCTGTGGTGACAGAAAGATGACCTATCGAGAGCTGGACGAGGCGTCGAATCAGTGGGCGCGCGTGCTCATCTCGGAAGGCGCGGGCCCGGACTCACGGGTGGCGATCTGTGTGGAACGGTCCTTCGAATCCGTCGCAGCGGTCTGGGCGATCACCAAGACCGGCGCCGCCTTCGTGCCGATCGATCCTCGCTACCCGAGTGACCGGATCTCGTTCATGCTCGAGGACTCGGCATCATCGCTCGGAATGACCACGGCTGCACACGCACCGGCCGGCGGTGGCGCAACGAAGTGGCTCGAACTCGACGACCCGGAGAACGCCACTCGGCTCTCCGGAGTGTCCACGTCACCGCTACGCGAAGACGAGCGCCGGGGAACCCCGCGGCTGGAGAACACTGCCTACCTCATCTACACCTCGGGCTCGACCGGCCGGCCCAAGGGTGTCGTCGTCACGCACACCGGTCTCGAGAACTTCGCCGACGAACAGCGTCATCGCTACGGTCTCACGGAGAATTCACGCGCACTGCATTTCGCCTCGCCGAGTTTCGACGCCTCCGTTCTCGAGTATCTGCTCGCCTTCGCCGTCGGCGGCGAACTGGTCGTAGCTCCCACCACCGTCTACGGAGGGGCCGAACTGGCCGACGTTCTCCGAGAGGGACATGTCACGCACGCGTTCATCACGCCCGCAGCGCTGACGTCGGTGGATCCCGAGGGACTCGACGATCTGACCACCATCACGGTCGGTGGCGAGGCTCCCTCGGCGGACCTGGTGCGCACCTGGGCGCCGGGAAGATCGTTCGTCAACGTCTACGGACCCACCGAAACCACCATCTCCTGCAACCTCAGTGACCCCATTCCAGCCGGTGAGAAGGTCTATCTCGGGCCGCCGAACCGCGGCTTCAGCGAGGTCGTCCTCGATCGCAGACTTCAACCGGTGTCCGTCGGAGTTCCCGGCGAACTGTATGTCGCCGGAGTTGGACTCGCGCGCGGCTATCACGGGCGTTCATCGCTGACGAGCGAACGATTTGTCGCCAACCCGTACGGCGAGCCGGGGGAGCGGATGTACCGCACCGGAGACGTGGTGCGCTGGCGCAGTGACCGCACCATCGAGTACCTCGGACGCAGCGACTTCCAGGTCAAGATCCGCGGGTTCCGTATCGAACTAGGCGAGGTCGACACGGCGTTGGGTCAGCTGCCCGGTGTGGAGTACGCGGTCACATTGGCGGTGCGCGGACCCTCCGACGAGCAGGCCTTGGCGGCATATGTCGTCTGCGACGACGAACGCCCGGTGAGCGCCGAGGACATCCGGGCGGCGGCACGGGAGCTACTGCCGGCACACATGGTGCCCGCGAGCGTCGTCGTGCTCGACGAGCTACCACTGACCGGCGTCGGCAAGGTCGATCGAGCTGCTCTTCCTGCGCCTCGCTTCGACACCGATCCCGAAACACTCGCTGCACCGGCGACCGAGCTCGAACGGCTGGTGGTGGGCGTTTTCGAGGACGTGCTCGGAGTGTCCCCGATCGGTGTCGACACTCACTTCTTCGACATCGGCGGAAACTCACTGACCGCGACCCGCGTCATCGCCCGCGTCAACGCACTTCTCGGCACCGACATCGGCGTTCGAGGATTGTTCGAGTCTCCGACAGTTCGGCAGCTGTCTCGTCTGGCGGAGAGTGTCGGCCGCGGCGAGAACCCCCGACCACCGTTGACTCGGCGATCTCGCCCGGATCCACTGCCCGTGTCATTGGCACAGAAGCGGATGTGGTTCCTCAACCAGTTCGACGTGACCTCGCCGGCCTACAACGTTCCCCTGGCAGTGCGCCTCGACGGCGATCTGGACTTCGCCGCATTGCAGGCCGCGGTAGCGGACGTATTGGGTCGCCATGAGAGCTTGCGGACGAAGTTCCCCTCGATCGACGGACAGCCGGTGCAGCAGGTGATGTCCAGCGACGAGGTCATGCCGATCCTGGAGCCGGAAATCGTCACTGCTGCCAGAGTGTCCGATCGAATCCTCGAGCTGGCCTCGGCAGGCTTCGACGCCTCGGCCGAAGTTCCGATCCGCTGCGCGGTCCTGCGCGTCGACGGGGACGAGCGCAGGCACGTACTCGTGATCGTCGTCCACCACATCGTCGCCGACGGGTTCTCGATGAACCCCCTGGCAGCGGACGTGGCAGCGGCATATGCGGCCCGCAGCGCCGGCAGTGCGCCGAGCTGGTCGGAACTGGCCGTGCAGTACGGCGACTTCGCTGTGTGGCAGCACGAAGTGCTCGGCTCCGAGGAAGATCCGGACTCGGCTCTGACCCGTCAGCTCGATTACTGGAAGGACCGACTCGCGGGACTGGGCGAGCCGATCGCCCTGCCGACGTCGTTCCCACGTCCGGCAAAGCCGTCCATGGTCGGCTCTGTTCACCGGTTCGCGGTATCGCCGCAGTCCCATCGGGCGCTGACCGATCTGGCCCGCGAGCACGGCAGCACCATGTTCATGGTCATGCACGCAGCACTGGCGGTACTTGCGGCACGCCTGGCCGGTACCGAGGACATCGCCATCGGTACACCTGTCGCCGGGCGCGGCGAGGCCGAACTCGATCACCTGGTCGGAATGTTCGTCAACACTCTTGTGCTGCGGACACAGATCACGCCCGACGCGTCGTTCGAGGACGTACTCGCCCAGGTTCGCGAAGGCGACCTCGGCGCGTTCCAACACACCGACTTGCCCTTCGAAAGGTTGGTCGACGCACTCGCCCCGGAACGCTCGACGTCGCACACTCCGTTGTTCCAGATCCTCATCGAGTTCCGTAACAACGCGCTACCGCAACTCGAACTGCCAGGTCTGTCGGTCTCGGGAGTCGAGTTCGACCTACCCGTCGCCAAGTTCGATCTGCAACTCTCGGTCACCGAGCGTTACGACGCGGATGGCGGAACGGATGGAATCGACGCCGAATTCATCTACGCCACAGACCTGTTCGACGATGGATTGATCGAGTCGTTCTCGCGCAGACTGCTCACCCTCCTCGAGGCGGTCTCCCGAGAGCCGTCGACTCCTACCGGTGACATCGACGTCGTGGGCGCCGGCGAGCGTCGACAGATGCTGACCGAGTGGAACATTCACGCCGAACCGGCTCCGGCCGACAACATCGCGGACCGATTCTTCGAAGCTGTTGCAGCACATCCGTCGTCGACCGCGGTCAACGACAGCGACGGCGCCATGACGTACGCCGAACTGGACGGGCGCGCGAACCGCCTGGCGCGGCTCCTGATCGGCCGCGGTATCGGTCCGGAATCCGTGGTTGCCGTTGCGATGCCCAGAACCACCGATCTCGTGCTCGCCCTCGTCGCCGTCATCAAAACCGGGGCGGCATACCTGCCGGTCGACATCACCTACCCGGCCGAGCGCATGCGATTCCTCTTCGACGACGCGCGGCCGGTATGCCTGGTCACGACCGGAGACTTCCGAAGCGACCTACCTTCGGAGATCATCGAATCCGGCATCGACATCGTCGAACTCGGATCGCCGGAGATCGCTGTACGCCTCGATCACTCCGCGCCACATCGCATCACCGACGCGGACCGGACGACACCACTTCTGCCCGACGCGATCGCGTACATCATCTACACCTCCGGATCCACAGGGCGCCCCAAAGGTGTCCAGGTCAGCCACCGAAACGTCCTTACTCTGATGGACAACACCTCCCCGACATTCGGGTTCGACAACACGGACGTGTGGACGATGTTCCACTCGTACGCATTCGACTTCTCCGTCTGGGAGCTGTGGGGGCCACTGCTGCACGGTGGCCGGTTGGTCGTCGTCGACTACTACACGACCAGATCGCCGGACATGTTCCACGAACTGCTCCGCCGTGAGCGAGTGACGGTGCTGAACCAAACACCCACCGCCTTCTACCAACTCGCCGAAGCCGACCGTGCGTACTCACCGAACGGCACCGGTCCCGACCTTGCACTGCGCTACGTCGTCTTCGGTGGAGAAGCGCTCGATCTCGGGCAATTGCGCAAGTGGTACGACCGGCGGGCCGACACGGCGCCGACGCTGGTCAACATGTACGGGATCACCGAGACGACAGTGCACGTCAGTCGAATCGCGCTCGACCGCAACGACAGCGAGCACGCGTCGGCGAGCATCATCGGGCGAGCAGTACCAGGATTGTCCGTCTACGTACTCGATCGGCGACTGAACCTGGTGCCACCAGGTGTTGTCGGCGAAATGTACGTCGCCGGTGACCAGGTGACTCGGGGATACCTCGGGAAACCCGCATTGACTTCGGTGCGGTTCCTTCCCGATCCATTCGGTAGTTCGGGGGATCGAATGTATCGGAGCGGGGACCTGGCGAGGTGGAACGACGCGGGGCAGTTGGAGTACGTGGGCCGCAGTGATTTCCAGGTGAAGGTGCGTGGTTTCCGCATCGAACTCGGAGAGATCGAAGCCGCAATGCTCCGCTGCCCCGGCGTCGCTGCCTCGGTAGCACTTGTTCGCACAGAGGGAGCGTCACCGCGGATCGTCGGGTACGTGGTCGCCGAAACAGGCAGTACCGTCGATTCAGCGACGGTGACCGACTTCGTCGCCGCCGAACTCGCGGAGTACATGGTGCCCACCGCGATCGTCGTCCTCGAATCGCTTCCACTGACGGTCAACGGAAAGCTCGACCGACGCAGCCTCCCGGCTCCGGACTTCACCGTGACGGGAACAACCGAGGCGACGCGGGCACCAGCCACCGCCACCGAAGCGGTCCTCGCGGACCTCTTCGGAGAGGTTCTGGGGCGGGGCGGTATCGGAGTGGACGATTCCTTCTTCGGCCTCGGCGGCGATTCGATCATGTCGATCCAACTCGTCTCACGGGCGAAGTCCGCAGGCCTCATCTTCACTCCGCGGGACGTCTTCGAAGCGAAGACCGTGGCCGGCCTCACCAAGGTCCTCCTCATCGAATCATCGGAAACGGCACCGGTTCTCACCGAGCTACCCGGCGGGGGAGCCGGCCCGCTACCGCTCACACCGATCATGGAGTGGCTCGTCGAACGTAGTCGCGGTGACCTGAGCGCGATCCGCAGTTACAGCCAGAGTGCGCTGATCGCACTGCCCGCGGATGTGTCCGGCCCCGCGCTGGAGCGCGCACTACAAACGATCCTCGACCGCCACGACGTACTGCGGGCACGTCTGGAGGCCGCGACTCACCAACTCGAGATCAGCGAACCCGGCACCGTCGCAGCCTCCGACATCTTGCACCGAACCCCCATCGTGTCCACCGGCGGCGAAGAATTCCTGCGCGCGGCAGAAGCCGCGATGCAGGACGCATCCAGCCGACTCGATCCCGAGCACGGCAAGATGATCAGCGCAGTCTGGTTGGATCCGGTCAGCGCGAACGGCAACCGGCCTGAGGCGGGACGGTTGCTCCTGGTACTTCATCACCTCGCGGTCGACGGTGTGTCCTGGCGAATGCTGGTCCCCGGCCTGGTCACGGCATATGCGTCGGCGTTCGACGGCGAAACACCGATTCTTCCGCCCGGCGGAACGTCGATACGTCGCTGGGCGACAGCGCTCGCCGAGACCGCCGCAGATCGACGCGACGAGATCGACCTGTGGTCGAGGATGCGGACCGACGAACCAATGCTCGGAACGCGCGGGCTAGACCCCGCGGTCGACGTCGGAGCCACCGTCGACCGCGTCAGCGTCGACGTACCGACCTCGGTGACCGAGAACATCATCTCGGCGGTGCCACGACATTTCGGAGGCTCGGTGAACGACGGGCTGCTTGCTGCTCTCGCGATTGCCGTCACCGCCTGGCGTCGATCGCGCGGACAGCGCAGCGGGGAAGTGCTCGTCAATCTCGAGGGACACGGGCGCGAGGAGAACGCAGCGCCTGGCGCAGACCTCTCGCGCACAGTCGGTTGGTTCACCACCTTGTTCCCCGTCCGGATCGATCTCACCGGACTCAATGTCGTCGATGCACTGTCCGGGGGATCAACCGCGGCCTCCGCTGTGAAAGTCGTCAAGGAAACGCTGCTCGGTCTGCCGGACAACGGCATCGGGTTCGGGATGCTCAAGTACCTCGACCGAAACGACGAACTACAGGAGTTGCCCACACCTCAGATCTCGTTCAACTACCTCGGACGTTTTGCCGGCTCGGACCCCGAGCACGGCGAGGTGCCGTGGCTGCCGATCTCGGAAGTGACGCTCGACGAAGCGCACAGCGGAGATCTTGCCGCCGCGTCGGTGCTCGACATCAATGCCGTCACCACCGACACCGCGCACGGTCCGATTCTGCGCGCTACGTGGTCCTTCCCCCGCGGCATCCTCAGCGAGGACGAAGTCACGGAACTGGCGGAACTCTGGTCCCGAGCACTCGGCTCGTTGAGTGAATACGTGGACGAACACTCCGAGCGCGAGCTCACGCCCACCGATCTCGATCTCGTCACCGCGGATCAGCAGAGCATCGAACAGCTCGAGCGTAGGTTCCCCGACCTGACCGATATCTGGTCACTGTCACCGCTGCAGTCGGGCATGCTCTTCCACGCCCAGTTCGACGAAACGGAAATCGATCCGTACATGGTGCAACTGACCCTCGAGCTCGGGGGTCGGGTGGAGGCACCGCGCCTGCGTCGCGCCGCGCAGGCCTTGGTTGATCGTCATCCGAGCTTGCGCGCGGGATTTGCCTCCGCGCCGGGAGGGCGGGCGCTGCAGGTAATCCGTTCCGGTGTCGAGATCGGCTGGGCCGAGATCGACCTGTCCGGGACCGAGGACAGTGAAGTCGCGTTCGCTCAGCTGCTCGAGCGTGATCGCGCTCAGCGTTTCGATATGGAAACAGCACCCCTGATCCGGTTCATGCTCGTACGATTCGGACCGGACACAGCACGCTTCGTCGTGACGAACCACCACATCCTGCTCGACGGCTGGTCAACCCCGCTGTTACTTCGCGACCTGCTCACTCTCTACGCAACCGACGGCGACCCTGAGATTCTGCCCAGAGTTCAGTCGTATCGCGATTACCTCACCTGGATCTCGAAGCAGCACCCCGACTCTTCTCTGCGAGCCTGGCAGGAAGCGCTACGAGGAGTGGACTCATCCACCCAACTCTCGCAAGCGAGCACCGCCGCCGAAACCGTTGCCAGTGACATTCACTCGTACTCGCTGCCGACCGAACGAGCCGAGACCCTTCGGGCGTTCGCGCGAAGCCGCGGATTGACCATGGCGACCCTGGTCCAAGTGGCCTGGGGAATCGTGCTCGCCGAACTCCTCGGCCGCGACGACGTCGTCTTCGGTGGAACCGTTTCCGGACGCCCACCACAGGTGTCCGGTGTGGAATCGATTGTCGGCTTGTTCATCAACACAGTGCCCGTGCGAATCCGCCTCGACGCCCGAGAAACCCTCGCGGAACTGGCCATTCGCGTCCAATCCGAGCAAGCGTCACTACTCGACCACCACCACATCGGACTGTCGGACATCGCGGGAGCAGTGGGCGCCGCCGGTTCATTCGACACCCTGACGGTATTCGAGTCGTATCCCGTCGACGAGGCAGCCCTGACCGCCGAAACCGACATCGCGGGAATGCACGTCCTCGGCATCGACGGACGCGACTCGGCGCACTATCCGATTGCCGTTGTCGCGTCGGAAAGTGACACGCTGAACCTGAAGATGGAGTACTTGCCGACGCACTTCTCCGCCCGCGAAGTCGCGAAGATCACCGAGCGCGTGGGCATCGTCCTCGAGCAGCTGGCGTCGGCGCCGGATCAGCCGCTGGCCCGCCTGCAGGTTCTCACGGAGTTCGAGAGCCGTGATCTTGCGCCGGTCTTCGGATCCCCGGGTCGCTCCGCTCGTACGCTCCCGGAAATACTCGCCGACGTCTCCGCCACATATCCCGACCGCATCGCGCTCTCGGCAGGCAGCCGTTCCATGACCTACATCGAACTGGACCGACGCTCGAACCAGTTGGCCAGAGCCATGATCCGCCGCGGCGCCGGGCCCGAGACGTCGGTCGCCATTGGCATCGAAAGGTCCGTCGAATCAGTACTCGCGGTGTGGGCAGTGGCCAAGACCGGCGCAGCGTTCGTCCCCGTCGACCCCACCTATCCGGCCGACCGAATCGAACACATGCTCAGCGACTCCGAGGTGTTGTTCGGGTTGACCGTCGTCGACGCCATCGACACATTGCCACCCATAGTGTCCTGGTTGGTGCTCGGAGAGGAAGCATTCGACGACGACGTCGCCACAAGCTGCACGCTGCCGATCGCCCAGGACGAACGGCTTGCACCGGTGGTCATGGACAACGCCGCCTACGTGGTCTACACCTCGGGATCCACCGGCCGACCCAAGGGAGTTGTCGTCACCCACACCGGACTCGACAGCTTCGCACTCGATCAGCAACGTCGATTCCACGCCGATCACCACTCTCGGACCCTGCACTTCGCCACCCCCAGCTTCGACGGTGCCATCTTCGAGTACCTGCAGGCATTCGGTGTCGGAGCAACCATGGTGATCGTCCCGACCGACATCTACGGCGGCGCCGAACTGGCAAGTCTGATCCGCCGCGAACACGTCACTCACGCGTTCGTCACCACGGCGGCACTCGCCACCGTCGATCCGGCCGGCCTGGACGAATTCCGGCACGTCGTCGTCGGGGGAGAGGCCCTGCCACCACATCTCGTCGGTCTGTGGGCACCCGGGCGGGAATTCGTCAATGCCTACGGCCCCACCGAGACAACCGTCATGGCAGACATCAGCGAACCCATGACAGTGGGTGCACCCATCACGATCGGTGGCCCGATCCGCGGTGTGCACGAGATGATCCTCGATTCGCGGCTGCAACCGGTGCCCGTCGGAGCTCCCGGTGAGCTGTACATCGCCGGCATCGGCCTGGCTCGCGGATACCACCGGCGTCCCGGCTTGACCAGCGAGCGATTTGTCGCCGACCCCTTCGGCAAGCCAGGCGACCGGATGTACCGCACCGGTGACATCGCCTCCTGGCGAAGCGATCACACCATCGAGTACGTCGGGCGCAGCGACTTCCAGGTCAAGATTCGCGGATTCCGTATCGAACTCGGTGAGGTGGACGCCCAGATCACTGCAATGGCAAGTGTCACGAACTGCGTGACACTCGGCGTCGACGGACCGGCTGGCGCAACCGTTCTCGCGTCTTACCTCACCGTCGAGGAAGGGTCGACGCTGACCGGCGCAGAGATCACCGCGCACCTCGCCGGACGTGTTCCCTCGCACATGGTTCCGGCCAGTATCATGATCGTCGACGAGCTACCGCGCACCGCGGTCGGCAAGCTCGATCGAAAAGCGTTGCCGACCCCGGAGTTCACCGGAACCGGCGTGGAATTCCGGGCTCCCGGCACCAGCCTCGAGCGTCGGATCGCCGACGCCTTCATCGATGTACTCGGCGTCGAGCAGGTAGGCGTCGACGACAACTTCTTCGAACTCGGCGGCAACTCGCTGATCGCCACTCGCGTGGTCTCGCGGCTCAACTCCGCACTGAACATCGACGTCGGGGTGCGCGTGCTCTTCGAGGCACCGACGACAGCTCAGCTCGCCGAACGGCTTTCCGACGCTGTCACTGCCGTCGGCACTGTGCCGCTCACTCCCATGGAGCGCGACGGTAACGTGCCGCTCTCGTTGGCGCAGAAGCGCATGTGGTTCCTGAACCAGTTCGACACACGCTCAGCCGCGTACAACATCCCACTAGCTGTTCGCCTCACCGGTGACCTCGACGTCACCGCCATGCAACAGGCGATCGCCGACGTCGTCGAGCGGCACGAAACCCTGCGGACGGTGTTCCCCGCCGTCGGCGGCGATCCGATTCAGAAAGTGCTCACCGCCGACGAGGCCGTACCGCCGGTCCGTGAAATGACGTTGGGAGAGCACGAACTCGCAGAGCGCATGCAACGACTCGCCACGACCGGTTTCGACGTGTCGGTGGACCTGCCGCTGCGCGTCGCGCTCTTCCGCCTCGACACCGACGAACCCGTTCACATTCTGTTTGTCGTGGTCCATCACATCTGCGCCGACGGTTCGTCGATGGCGCCGCTCGCACGCGACGTGATGACGGCCTACCTGGCGCGCACGGCAGGAACCGAACCCACCTGGGCGCCACTCGAAGTGCAGTACGCGGACTTCACGTTGTGGCAGCACCGCGTCCTCGGATCGGAAGACGATCCGGAATCCGTCATCAGTCGCCAATTACGCTACTGGAGTGAGCAACTCGCCGGCCTCGACGACGTCATCGCACTGCCCACCGACCACCCGCGGCCCGTGCAACAGACCTTCCACGGCGACCGATTCACCTTCGACATCGACGCCAACACCCACCGCGCCCTCGCGGACCTCACCAGGGCAAACGGAGTGACGATGTTCATGGCTCTGCACGGCGCACTGGCCGTGCTGATGTCGAAGCTGTCCGGCGCCGAAGAGGTCACCATCGGCACACCGATCGCCGGCCGCGGTCAGGCAGCGCTCGACCATCTCGTCGGAATGTTCGTCAACACGTTGGTCCTGCGCACCGGCGTCGACCCCGACATCACGTTTGCCGAACTGGTGGAACACATCCGGGAAATCGATCTGGCCGCATTCCAGAACTCGGATCTGCCATTCGAACGGCTCGTGGACGTCATCAATCCGACCCGATCCACGTCGTACTCACCGTTGTTCCAGGTCGCCCTCGAACTTCAGAACAACGAGCCAGCGCATTTCCACTTGCCCGGCCTCGATATCGAAGGCCTCACCGTGGAAACCGAATACGCGAAGGAAGATCTCGAACTGATCGTCGACGAGAAGTTCGACGAGTCCGGCGCCCCGGCCGGGATGTCCGCTGCGTTCGACTTCGCAACCGATCTCTTCGAACCCGCCACCATTCGGCGCTTTGCCGACCGCCTGCGTCTGATCCTCGACACTGTCGGACGCGAACCCGCAACACGTATCGCCGACATCGGCATCCTCGCCGCCGACGAAACAGCAGCCCTGGTGCCGGCATCCGGTGCAGCAGCGACTCGCGTGCAGGTGTGGCCGGAGATCCTCGCCGAGGCAGTCGCCTCGAACCCGGATGCTCCAGCTCTCTCGAGTCGCGAGGGGTCGATGACCTACCGCGAGCTCGACGAGGAATCGACGAAGCTGGCTCGAGCGTTGTGCCGGCGCGGTGTCGGACCCGAAGATTTTGTGGCGCTGGGTCTGCCGCGGTCCACGGCGGAGATCGTCGCCATCTGGGCGGTCACGAAAACCGGAGCAGCATTCTTGCCGGTCGACCCGAACTATCCAGACGATCGCATCAACCACATGCTCGACGATTCGCGGGCCGTACTCGGCATCACCGACGACGCTCACCGCAGTCAACTTCCCAACACGGTCGAGTGGATGGTCCTCGATGAAGCGCAGACCGTCGACGAGATCGACGGCCAGAGCGCCGCCGCGATCACCGACCTCGACCGCACGATCCCCTTGCATCACGGGCATCCCGCGTACCTGATCTACACCTCGGGTTCAACCGGGAAGCCGAAGGGCGTCATCGTCACCCACCTCGGTTTGTCCAACCTCAACGCCGAGGAACATCAGAGATTCAACGTCCAGCCCTATTCGCGTATCTCTCACTTGGCATCACCGAGCTTCGACGCCTCGGTCTTCGAACTCATGATGGCGTTCGGCAGCGGAGCCTGCCTGGTCGTCATCCCACCCACGGTCTTCGGCGGATCCGAGTTGGCCGAAATCTTTGCCGACGAACACGTCTCACACGCGTTCATCACGCCGACCGCGCTCAGCTCCATCGAAAGCTCCGCGCTGCCAGAACTCCGCGTGCTCGCAGTCGGTGGCGAAGCCTGCCCACCCGAACTCGTGGACATCTGGGGCCGAGACCGCCGCATGTTCAACGGATACGGACCTACCGAATCCACCATCCAGGCCAGCGTCAGTGAACCCATGCGGCCGGGCAAGGACATCAACATCGGCCGACCGGCCATCGGCTTTGCCGGCCTGGTCCTCGACGGGCACCTCAAGCCCGTGCCAGTGGGAGTCATCGGGGAGCTGTACGTGACCGGCCCCGGACTCGCCCGCGGGTACCACAATCGTCCCGACCTCACCGCCGACCGATTTGTCGCCGATCCGTTCGGCGAACCCGGCCAGCGGATGTACCGCACAGGCGACCTGGTGCGCTGGCGCTCCGACAGCACACTCGAATACCTCGGCCGCAGCGACTTCCAGATCAAGGTCCGCGGATTCCGCATCGAGCTCGGCGAAATCGACTCAGTCCTGATGGCACACCCATCCGTCTACTTCGCCGCAACACTTGGGCACGAAGCGCCGTCGGGGGAGACGATGATCGCCTCCTACATCCAGCCTGTGGAAGGACAGACCGTCGACGACTGGGAGCTTCGCCGCCACCTGTCTTCTCGCCTGCCTGCGCACATGGTTCCCGGCGCGATTGTCGTCGTCGACCGAATTCCGGTGACACCGGTCGGCAAGCTGGACCGTAAAGCACTGCCGACGCCGAGCTTCGAGCGTCGTACAGTCCCGTACGCGCCGCCGACCAACGACACCGAACGAACGGTCGTCGACATCTTCGAGACCGTGCTCGGTCACGAGCACATCGGCGTCGACGACGACTTCTTCGAACTGGGAGGAACGTCGATCGTCGCCACTCGAATAACCATCGAACTCGAGAAGCGCCTCGGGATGCGAGTGCCGTTGCAATCGCTTTTCCTGGATCCGACACCTGCCGGTGTCGCCCGGGCGGCCGACGGAATGGACGCACACACTCCGGACGATTCTTCGGATCTGCTCGCCCCGATGATCACGCTGCGCGCCGGATCCGATCGAGCACCACTGTTCTTCGTCCATCCGGGTATCGGATTGTCCTGGGGTTATGCAGAATTCGTCAAGCACCTCGAGCTGGATCAACCCGTCTACGGTCTTCAGCTACCGTCCCTGAGCGGAGGACCCAGCTTCGACTCGCTGACCGAACTCGCCGACGACTACGCGAATCGCATTGCAGCCGTGGCATCGACCGGCCCGATCCATCTGGCCGGCTGGTCGCTCGGCGGCGTCATCGCACACGCCGTGGCGCACAGTCTCACTCGGAGCGGACGTGACGTGACGTTGTCGATCCTCGACAGCTATCCGTCGTCGGATTCCGATCAGCCCGCAGAACTCTCGGTCTCCGAGCTACTGGCCGGGCTCGCGATGCCGGCGGGATCCGAGACCGTCGAAACCTTCGAAGAAGCGGCGGAATTGCTGGAGCAGACCCTGGGCGCCGGAATCGGAATCGAAGCGGAGCATCTAGCGCGGATGAGTCGCGGTTACTCCCACTCCGTCGAATTGACGAATCGGCACCAACCGCCTGTCCACCTTGGAGCCATCGACTTCTTCGTAGCCGGAAGATCTACGGAGAACGGACACGACGTGGCCGAATGGCGAAGGTTTGTGCAAGGCGACATTCGAGTCACCGAAGTCGATTGTGAACACAACCAGATGATCGAACCGGGTCCGGCGGCAAGCATAGCTGTACGATTGCGGGAAGTTATCGCTCAGTGGGGTGTCTGAACCAGGTTCGACATGGGTATGAGTGAAACACACAGGGTGATGGACCCCGGGTGGGTCCGGACGAGGGGAAAACGTTGAAACTGCGAACCAGACGCGTGTTTACCGGATCGATGCTGACTGCTGCTGCACTGACTGCCGCACTTCTCTCCGGGTGGACTGCACAAGCAGATCCCGCATATCCGGCACCGGACCCGGACCCGTTCTATTCGCAAGCAGCGGCCGAGGGGACCGCCGGCACGCCGATCTCCGTGCGCCGGGCCCCTGACCTGATGACTTTCCCTGGTGTCGCGATCTGGCAGGTCAGCTATCGGTCCACGAACTCCGAGAACAAGCCGATCGCCGCGGTCAGCACGATCCTGGTCCCGCCGAATCAAGCGCAAGACGGCCCGTTGCTCTCCTATCAGCACATCGTCAACGCACTCGGAACGGGATGTGCGCCATCTCGCGCGCTTTACGCATCGGATCCCAACACCGTCATCCGTGAAGCGCCCATCCTCAACGTCGCGCTTCAACGTGGATGGACCATTGCCCTTCCTGACCATCTCGGACCCAACAGCGCCTACGGCGCCGCGCGCCTGGGCGGACAGATCACGCTCGACGGTATCCGCGCCGTTCAGAAAATCCCCGAATTGCGTAGTGGCGCCAGCCCAGTCGGTATTGCCGGTTACTCCGGCGGCGGCATGGCCACCGCGTGGGCGGCCGCACTGGCCCCGAGCTACGCACCCGAGGTCAACCTCGTCGGTGTAGCCGAGGGCGGCGTTCCGATGAATCTGTCCAAGATGGCCAACGGCCTCGGACAGGATCCGCACCCGGCCTTCGGCCTCGCGTTCGCCGCAGCAATGGGCCTCGAACGCGAGTACCCCGATCTTCTTCCGCTGAGTAATCAACTCAACGACCTCGGTCGGTCGATGCGGACCGAACTCACCAACGCGTGCACCAACGACATCCTGAGAGTTGGCGCAGGACGCAGCGCTTCCCAGGTGTCGACGTCGACTTCCCTGTTGTCCAGCCCCGAAGTGCGAAAGGTTATGGACGACAACAGCGTCGAACTCTACCCGGGTGTGCCGACTGCCCCGGTATTCGAATGGCACACCCCCGACGACGTCCTTATCCCCATCGATTCGGTGGTCAACACGATTTCTCGGTACTGCGCCGCCGGAGCCACGGTTCAATCTCAGCTGTTCCCCAGCCCGGACCACCTCACCACTGCGGTCCTCGGTCTGCCCACCGCGTTCGAGTACCTGCAGGACCGGTTCGACGGAGTGCCGGCCCCGCGTTCGTGCTGAATGTCTCCCGAGTGATGTATCGAGCAGGCGCGGCACATGGCCAACTCGGTGTGCCCGTGGCATCGTTGATCGTATGAGCGACACGGATGACACCGGCGCGGCCGGCAATGGCGATTACAGTCTCGATCCCGACGACCAGCTTCAACCCGAAGACACCCTGATCGATCGAGGCGTGGACGACATTCTCGACGAGGGAATCTCACCACCGGAACGCCCATTGGGCCTGGACGCCCACGGGTTGACCGGCAGTGAAGAATCGGCGGGGGAGACCCTCGACGAGCGCCTGGCCGAGGAAGAACCGGATCCGTACGCGTCACTGGGAGATCCCCTGAAGGATCCGGCAGATGCCGACGAATTCGAACGGGAAGAAGAATTCCCGAACGGTGACGAAGTCGGAAATCGCCGCGTCGGGCGTCTCGTTGCCGAAGACGAGGGCCGATACGAGGACGAGGAAAGCGAACTCATTGCCGGAGACGTCGGAATCGACGGCGGCGCAGCGTCGGCGGAGGAAGCCGCGATGCATCTGATCGAAGAATCAGACGACTGACCGACCGCCTGACTGTTGCGCCTGTTGATCGGTGAGAACGATGGAGTGGACGTGATTTCCACCCATCCTCTTGCTTTCGTACATCGCCGAATCGGCTAGGCGATGTAGATCGTGAACGCCGCTTTCTGCTGCTTGCACGTCTGGCCAGCCGCCGTTGTGTATGGCTATGCCGATGCTTGTCGTCGAGAGTGGTTCGCCCGTAGGGGAGTTCATGATGGGGGCGATCCGTGCGAGCAAGTCGCCGACGTACGGCAACGGCATGATCTGAACGACGACGAACTCGTCACCGCCGATACGAGCGATCGCTGCGTCCGATCTGGCCCAGTCGTGGAGTCGATACGCCGTGCGCAGGATGACGCGGTCGCCGACGTCGTGACCGTAGGTGTCGTTGAAGTGTTTGAAATTGTCGATGTCGATCACCACCACCAGCAAGGACTGGTCGAGGCTGGATTTCGCTTGCAGGAGTTCGGAAGTCCGCCGTGAGAGTCCGCGCCGATTCAGCAGGTCCGTCAACGGATCGAGTTCGGAGCTTTGAGCGTCGTTGCTCAGGAGCGCCAGAGCAATCTGCGTGACCACCGGTATGACGGTGATGACAGGGATGGCAAAGGCAATGCGTCCCAGGACGTCTGAGAGGCCGGAAGGTACATCGGTGAACACGCCAATGCTGGCGATAACGATGACCGCCCCGGAAAACAGCAGGTGCCACAGCTGCGCTCGAAGATTGTGAAAGAACGCTATGTACGAGCCGACGAGTCCGAAGACGAGGCACCCCAGCAGCCTTTGATCCGGATTGGTCTCCGCCAGCACGATCACCGCAACAGCGAGGTCGCCCGCGATGACAAAAAGGTACGACCGTTCCCGGGTCGTCGCAGTGAACGGCAGCGCTGTTCCGCCGATCATCACGAGCACTGCGATGACGACGTCCAACGGAAATCCGATGGTCTGTGCCGAATGGGTGCCCAGTCGCTTCAGCAGAATCGTGACTCCCAGGAGGAAAACCAATATGCCGATGCCTATCCGAGTCGGCATCAGAATTCCGTTGTCGCGCAAGAATCGCGTGAATCGGTCGAACTGGTCTGGCACTGCAAGCCAGCGGTGCACGGCCTTGGGTGTGTCACTCATCGCGGCCACTGATCATTCGAAGCGGCCGGTCGAAATAAAACACATGCGGCGATAGTAGTCCGTGGCGATGACAATGGAACTGCACCCGCTCGGCAGCCTGTCGTCCCCAATACGTCACAGTGACGAATTAGGGCGGGGTGGCTGGGAGTGGGCGAGACTCATCCATCAACATCAACCCGCGTCAGGCGGCCTGCCGCGCGGCCTGGACACCTGAGCGGCAGGGTTGCTCGGTGTCGGACGGCGATCGACGATTGATTGTCCGACGACGGGCATGCCAAGATGATCAGCTCACACAATGCGTCCAGCGGTCCAGGGCGGAAGCACGCGAATGGTCGACAGATACATCTACGGATCGACGACGCAGGAAACGGATCATGAGCCGATATCGCCAGGTCGACAATTTGCCGATAATCTACATTATGTCAAGTAACGGGTATTCGAACGTCCCCCGTCAGCCTGACCGCTAGCTTTACCCACATGGATTCCGTTGCACTCGTCCTCGGTTCACCACGTGGCCGTCGCTTCTGTGCGAACGTCGGGCACGCGTGCCGCGCCAGCGCAAGCAACTCCGGTGGACACTGGCCTCAATCGCCGGAACATGCGCTCGAAGTTCTCGGCGCTGTTGATATCCGGGCAATCGCCGAGATGTCCGAACTCGAGATTCTGCACTGTCTTGCGTATGCCGTAGATTGCGCACGCTACTGGGAGCCGCCGGACGAAGAAGACCTGATCTTCGTCCGGCCGGATGTCGCAGCGGCGCTGCGACCGATTGCCGGAGCACTACTCGACTCGCCACACGCCGCCTGGTGGACCGAGCCGATCGACCGCCTGAACCAGAATCTGGTTGAAAAGCGAAACCCCATTTACGGCTGGTCGGGCCTACCCCTGCGGATTTACCCCACGAAGGACGGCCTCGAACAGTGGCGCGATGAGGCACTCGATACCGAACGCCGGTTTCTGGAATACCAGATCGAAGATCCGGACCGTAACATCGGAGGCGAATGGTGGTCTACCCCTTTTGCCAACGGCACAACCGAAACAACCAGGGCCCGCGACGGTATCGGGGCCCTCGGGGTGTTTCTCGAAGAAGACAGCTCCTCGAACGAGGCGCGGGTGCAGCCGGTAAGGATCTACGGCGCGCCCCGCATCTACGAGATCACCGGTCCGCAGGACTGGGCGAATCTGGTCGATACCTATCCCCTGCCAGTGCCCGCTTCACGTCGCTTCGTTTGGTACGACACGACCGGTGAATACCGTGACTGGTTCATTCCGGACTGGGTTTCGGTCGCCGCAGATTACGACGCCATCCACTTGACCTTGATGGCCTATCTGACCACGCCAGGCATCGCGATCCCGTTGTCGGCCAACTCGGGGGCCACCGTGCTCGCCGGGTGGGATCCGGACGCCACATTCTGGCTACGAAGCAACAACATCACCGTCGAGGGCGAGCCACCAAGCTGACGCTCAGCGGCGCAGAATTCAGCCGGTGCGCCCGTACGGCCAGCCACCGTGCAGTGTCCTCGATCCCCTGTTCCAGGGTGAACGTCGGAACCCACCCGAGTAGTCGTAACGCACGATCGTTCGACGCATAGGCACCGGCAGTGTCACCGGTGCGTCGGTCGGCAGCGACCACGTCGACGTCTTCGCCGAGCACGTTCTCGAATGTGTGTACCAATTCCCACACCGTCGTCCCCCGCCCGCTGCCCAAGTTGACCACAGTCATGCGTGATGAATCAGCGGTGACCCGGTCGAACCTTTCGAGTGCTCGAACATGAGCGTCTGCAAGGTCCCAGACATGAACGTAGTCACGCACTCCCGATCCGTCGCGCGTCGGCCAATCCGTCCCCGTAACCCTGAAAGGCGTTCCTGTCGAATATGATTCGAACAGCTTTCCGAGTGCGTGGGTCGGGCGCGCCGACGCTGGTCCGCTTCGCAATTCCGGATCTGCCCCGACAGGGTTGAAGTAGCGTAGAGATATTGCCGATAATCCTGTGGCCGCCACGATGTCGTCAAGCATCGTTTCGAACTGAGCCTTGCTGTGCGCGTAGGGACTCTGCGGTGCGATCCGCCAATGTTCGTCGACACACCCACCGTCGCTCGGCGCGTACACCGCAGCAGAGGAACTGAACAAGAAGCGCTCACAGCCGTTCCGAAGGACACTCGATACCAGTGTCAGTGACTTGGATACGTTGTTCTCGTAGTACCGCGCCGGGCTACTCACGGAATCTCCGACCACGATCAAGGCCGCACAGTGAACTGTGGCAACGATATCGGGATGATCTGCGAATATCCTGTCGAGCAGTTTCTCGTCCGCGATGTCGCCGCAGTAGAACGGGAATCTGTGCGCAAATTCGGCACGGCCGGTCAGCAGGTTGTCGAGAATCACGACATCGATCCCGGCGTCGACGCACTTCGACGCCACGGTGCTTCCGATGAATCCCGCTCCGCCGGTGATCAGTACTTTCACGCTGCTCCCCCGGCATCTTCGACGGCAGCCCTCGCACGACGGACGAAGTGGGATACGCGTGAGCGTGCCAAGTCCCATCCACGTAGGTCGCGCCCGTCCCGGATGGAAAGCCGATCACGGTCGAGAAAGAGCGGCACCATGACCAGATCGCGGTAGAGCGAGTGCAGACGTGGGCGATCGGCCAACCACAGCGTGCATTGCCACCACCAACGCGCCGACGTAGTCGTCACCCCGGTATTCACTCCGAAGATCGATTCCACCGCAGCCCAGTGGACGTTCACCGCGCGACGGACATCGCGCGGCAATCGGCGTCGCGCGAGCATCGCCGGGAGTGACGGCTCGGAGTCGAACAGGTACCCCACGTCGAAGACGCTGTTCAACGCCAGATCAGCGCGAATCAAGGCGCGATCGGCAAGCCGCGCGTGAGCGATGACATGAAGCGTGACATCGGCAAGGGCAAGTCTGGATCCTTCGGTCTCCGCGCTGAGTCCTCGGACCGCGGACTCGCGGGTCAACGCGTGACGGGCGAACCGCGGAAGCAAGTGTGAATGGATTTCGACGGAGCCGTGACGGTCGTCGCGAAGGAGCGCTGGTTCCTGATGATCGTCGTGATCGATGGAATCCCCTGCCACCTCGTCCGGGCGAACCATTCGATAGCCGAAGTCGATGATCGCGTCGTTGGCTGGAACGGCGTGTGCGGGATCTACGACCAAGAGGTCGATGTCCGTCATCCGTCGTGCCGCCGGGTTCGGCCAGATTCTTCGCTCGAGAAGGGCAGCACCTTTCAGTGCGACAGTCGGAAATCCGCTGCTGTGTAACAACTCTTGCAGTTCTACGCGCTGCGCATCGAGGTCCGCGATACGAAGTGCGTTTCGGTGATGGACAAGGCTCAGCGTCAATTCCGGACTCGACGCGCTAGCTGCGGAATCCGACAGCATATCGGCGAAACTCGCCGGCAGGACCGATGCGAAGCCGGCATCGACTGCGCGGGCGGCCAGCAGCGGCAGCACCTTGTGCCTGGCAGCGGCGTCGATGACTCGCGGCCAATCTTGCTGCGAACACGAACGGATGACGTCGGCCCCGTGCTCGGCTTCCAACATCGAAATCAGGTACCGGGTGTCACGCATGACGCCACCAGTTCCTCCACGGTGTCGGCGCCGGTGTCGCCGTGGTGCCGGATCATTCTGTAGCACGGGGCATTCGAGAGCAGGGCAGCGATGTTTCTCAGGGTCAGTCCGTGATTGTCGGACCACAGAGCGGATTGCTCGGCCAGCGACTGTATCGCCTGGGGTGCGGGCATCGGCGCGACACGAGTAGGACCCCCGTCCCATTTATCGAGAATCAGCACCAGATCGATTCCGCGAACCGCCGAATCGACGTTGGGAGTAGCGGGCAATGTCGACGGGTCCAGTGCCCACACCGAAGGGGTATACGGGAGATACAGCGAATCGTGCGCCTTGATGTCCGGGAGAACGTCGAACGTACCGGCTTTCAGGTGAACCCGGCGCGGCAAGCCCACAGCTTCGGTACCGCGAATGAAGACCCCTTCGTCAGCTCGCAGTTGTGCACCCCGTAAGGCAAGGGCAAGCGCCAAGGTGGTTTTACCCGCCCCGGAGTGCCCGGCGATCGCCACTCTCACACCGTTGCAGTCGACCAGAGCGGCATGCAGGCGTGTCCACAGTTCGGTATCTGCGGCCGTCATGACATCCCGGTGCACAGTGCGGTAAACGTTCTCCGCGAGGTGGAGTCCGTCGAGACCGATCAGCGGTTCCTTTCTGCCTCCGATGGTCGAGTCGATGGTGGCGTCCCAGCGACCGAACGTCGATCGATTCCGCTGAATCCGAACTTCGATGTTGTGGTCCGCAGGCCAGGGGCTGGCAATTCGATGCTCGATGACACCGAGTTCGGGTATGGCAGGGCCGCGCACGATCGCATCAACCCATAGGTAGTGCGTTCGGAATTGTGGTACGTGGCTGCCTGTCACGGGATTCTCACACCAGCAGACGCGAGGCGCTCAGCTGTCCATAGGTCTCGCTGACCACCGACTCCGCGTCATGGTCAGGGATCTCGAGTACCTCCGACACCGCCTGGACGATGTCACTGACGGTCCGGCCGTCACACAGTTCCCACACCAAAGTCGCGATGGGGTTGAGGTGATGGGCAACCTCGCTGGAACTGTCGTACAGCACGACACCGTCGGTGAGATCATTGCTCTCCACCGTCTGTGAGCGCTGAGGCCTCGCGTCTTCGAGTAGTTCCGTCAAGATATCTCCTTGTTCCAACCAGTCCGATATTCGTGTTGAGCTATTTGCGTTTGGGGTGGTGTCAGAGCGAGAAGCGTCGTGAGTATTCGGATTCGATTGCGCCCGAACGAATCAGGCTGCGTGTGGAGGCGATGCCGGGTGCGAGCGTCAGACACGTGAGCGCTCCCCCGGCGTTCGCATCCACCAGGTAGTTGCCCAAAGTTTGGTAGTGGCCCGCCCATTTTTCGAATGCTTCGGGGTCTACCTCCGGATCCGCAATCGCGTCCAGAATTCGTTCGAAGGCGCGCGAATGAACGAGGACGGCGTGAACTCCACGGTTCTCCGGACTGGTGCGCAAGAGCGCCGAACCGTCGATCAGCGCTCCGTCGGCCGATTTCGCGTCGTGTCCGAGTTGGACGACATCCCAATCGCGGTGATCGAGGTCTTCACGTGCGTGGTCCAGGATCGACGCAGCCGCATCCAGCAAACTCACGTCGTCAGCTGCAATGAGGACCGAATCCCAGCTCTTCTCGGTCGCCCGAGAAACCGCGCGACGCCACGAGACGGCAAAGGCCGCTTCCTGATTCATCACGTCCTCGAAAGCTGATTCTCTCTCCACCGCTGTTACGCGCGGTAAGCGAATGAATCGATGCCAGGACGCCTTCCATCTGTCGATATCGAGGTCAAGATTCACGACGACAACACCGAGGTCCGACTTCGAATCCTCGACAGCCGGGGTGGGTTCTCCCCCTACTCGGGCAGGCGACAGTGGGCGATCGAGCACAACGTCGACTGCGCCCCGCTCGAGCAGATAGGTCGCCAGTGAAAAGTCGGACCGCACGGGTCCGTCCATGCCCCGAGAGAGTTCGTCTCGCAAGGTTCGGTATGCCGCGGCGCGAACAATCAGTGCAGCCCCGACCAGGTCTTCGCCGTGTGCGTGGATGACGGCCGCATCGGCTTCGGCGGGGAGGTCGTCTGTTATGTTCCGCAGCTTGTACATAACCGCGGGTTCGATCACGCGAGCCTCGTCCAGGAAGACCACCGACTTCCAGCCCAGCAGAATCGCCTTGTCGAGTCCGGCGACGAACGCTGAGGCCGTCCTCCACCCATCCGGACCGGCGTCCTCCGCCGGAATGGCACGGTGAACGGTCAGTTCGATCGACTCGGCCTCCGCCAGGCATGAACGCCACGGAGCTACTCGGCCGTCGTCGCTGAGAACGATCACCCCGCCGAAGACCAACTCGGGTCGCTGGACGCTCAGTTCGGCACGGCGACGAATCTCGGGATACGAATCACCGAGGTACCTGGAGAACTGACGATGGAGTGAGTCGAGATCCCATCCGACCTCACTCCAACCGAGCAGGTAATTGTGAACGCGATCTTCCCAATTTATTCGATACGGGACACCCGCCGGGCGCTCGAATCGATGGTGCCAACCAAATGTCGGAAGGCAGACGACCTTTCCGCCGTTGATCCGGAACTTCTCGTGGATGTATCCCTCCTCACCGCCGAATCCGGTGAAGTGCGAGTTCAATCCCGGCCATGCCTCACGCCTGCAGGCAAATGAGCCGAGGCCCTGCATGATGATCTCGAAAGGCACGTCCGGGTGTTGCTTCGCTCGCGGATCAACTCCCCAGGAGCCGAACATTCCGTTGCGCCACTTGGGGTCCATGTGGGTGGCCGCGATGTGCGAGGAATCCTGGGAGAGCATCGGTCCCTGGATCAGATCGTCAGTTTCCGGATTTGCATCGAAATACGCCAGCAACGCCGACAACGATCCCGGTGCCAGGATCACGTGGGAGTCGAGGACCAGGACATACTTTCCGGTGGCCTTGCGGAACAGGACGTCCCGCACCGCAGTCGATCGAACGTCGGTGAACGGGATGTAGCGGAACCGATCGATGTAACCGGCAAACGATTCGAGCATCGGCGCCGGCAACCCCTCGGGGTTGTTGTCCAACAAGACGAATTCGACTCTGTCCAGAATCTCGCGATGATGGACCAGGATCGAGTGGATCGTGAAGTATGCGCCGTCGAAATCGTCGTAGGTCGCGATTGCAATGGTGAGGTCGGCAGATTCTCCGTGCGGCGGAGTTTCTTTCACCTTTACTGGCACCGCGCTCTGAAGCCTCTTCAGAGCGCGGTGCAGGGCGTCGTCGAACTCGGGCATCGGTGTGCTCCCTGGGAACCCGTGGCGTTGTATCGATTACGTCGGTTATGCAGGTTCCGTGGGATCTGTCGGCTTGGTCGGGCTGGTTGGGAACGTCGGCTCGGTGCGAGTGGTCGGCACAGTTGGGACAGTTGGGACGGTCGGCTCTGTCGGCTCCGTCGGCCCGGTGGGCTTGGCGGTCGTCGTTCCACCCGAACCTGACGAGCTACCGGTTGATCCGGAACCTGTGGAACTTCCAGACGATCCCGAACTCCCGGAACTACCCGAACTTCCCGACGATCCCGAACTTCCCGACGATCCGGGGTTGCCCGGCTCGTTTCCGCCCGGCTGGTTCCCTCCTGGAGTATTACCACCGGGCTGATTCCCGCCTGGTTGCTCGCCTCCTGGTTGATTCGGATTCTGCTGGCCTCGAGTAGGAGCTCCGGAGAGGTTCGGCGTGTCACCGGCCGCGAAGGCCGGTGCCGCACCACCGAGGCTGATCGACGTCACGACCGGAACAGTTACCGCCGAGGCCGCTAGAACTGTCTTGACGAACTTGCGTCGATCAACCGGAACATTCTGAAAAGCGTCGCCGCCCATAGCGTTTCTCCCATGCGTCCGAGACGAGGTCGTCCTCACTCGATGTCGGGCAAAACGCTAGCATCCTTCCGGCAACTTTACAGACTGAACGCGCCGATATTTGACGGGTATGCGAATTTGAGTCCGGACTGCGCCGACTGTTCGGACAGAAGTACGGCGATCTCCTCCTGTTCAGGGGACTCGTTTGTCCCGGTCGACAACCGTCAACCAACCGGCATCTCCCACGGCGCCACCGGAAGAGTATTTCCGGTCTCGAGGTAGGACTTCAGATTCGACAGCACCGCCGACCATCCGCCCGCTACCTCCATGCGAGCCGATTCGTCCGCTAAATCGGTGTGCTTGACGGTCAATCGCACGATCGCGCCGAAGGCTTCGATGTCGAAACTCACCCGCGAGATATCGACGCCCGGTTCACCGTTCGGATCAGCCCAGGTGGTGACCAACCTCGACGGTGGGCTGCTTTCGACTACGGTGCCGACTACATCCGCGATGTTCGAACCGTCGATCCGGCGGTGCTCCCACGTCGATCCCGGCTGCCAGTCGGAGACGTTGCTGTGTCCCCAATACTCTGCAGTGGCCCCCGCGTCCGTGAGTGCTTTCCAGACGTTCTCGGCCGTACTGGCGATGTAGGTGACATATACAAAACTGGGCTTGTCGGTCATGGCTTCCTCCGCGAGTTTTTTGACGGCACTGAGCGCATGCAGGCGCGGTACCTCGAACTTGTTGATCCATCGCTCTCGAATCTCCTCGAGCGCAACGGGATTGAGATAGTGAAGTTTCGTTCTCCCCTGCCGTACCGTGCTGATCAGATTTGCATCCTCGAGCGCCGTGAGGTGTTGCGTGACAGCTTGGCGACTCATCTCGAGGCTCTCGCACAGCTCACCGAGCGACTGCCCGTTGGCTACGAACAGGCGGTCCAGCAGAAGTCTTCGCGTGGGATCGGCAAGTGCTTTGAAGGCTGCATTCATCCGGTCGTTCACAACTTCACGATATGCAAGCATTTGCTTGCATGTCAATGGTTGGGCGTGCCGGGTTTCGGAAGTGGGGACAAATAGGGTGTGATGTCTTCAGGCAGATGTGATCTGAATCCCGGATCGCACCGTAAGAGAGGTTGGGCACATGGACTGGGCAGCAATTGGAGTGGGTGTCGGGTATGCCTCGGTGGCTCTGTCGATCCTGGTTTTCGTCGGCGGGTGCATCGCACTGTTCATTTTGTCGGTCCGCCAGTAGCTGACACCTCGACAAAGTGGTGAACACCCCCGGCGCGACGATCACACGCGTCTCGGGGTGATCGCCGCCGGAGGCTGCTTGATCGATTCGGACACACCGGCGCGCGTCGGACTGCTCGCAGAGAAGCTCGGCCGCGGTGGGACTACCGTAGGACTGTCGCCTAGAACTCGAGGAGTACGGAATGAGCATCCAGTCGGTTGAACCGCACCGCCACCGCGTAGTGGTGATCGGTTCCGGCTTCGGAGGATTGTTCGGCACTCAGGCTCTCAAAAAAGCCGATGCCGACATCACGATGATCGCGCGTACAACCCACCATCTGTTTCAGCCGCTCCTCTATCAGGTTGCGACCGGCATCCTCTCGGTCGGTGACATCGCTCCCGCCACGAGACTGGTGCTGCGCAAGCAGAAGAACGCCCAGGTGTTGCTCGGTGAGGTCGAGACCATTGATCTCGAGAATCAGACCGTGACCTCGCGTCTGCTCGAACGCGTCACGGTTACGCCGTTCGACAGTCTGATCGTGGCAGCAGGTGCCGGTCAGTCGTACTTCGGCAACGATCAGTTCGCGGAGTTCGCCCCCGGAATGAAAACGATCGACGACGCCCTCGAACTGCGCGGACGAATCCTCGGGGCCTTCGAACAGGCCGAACTGTCGGACGATCCCGCCGAGCGCGCGCGCTTGCTCACCTTCGTCGTGGTCGGCGCCGGCCCCACCGGGGTGGAATTGGCCGGGCAGATCGCCGAGCTTTCCCGTCGAACGCTGGACGGCGCCTTCCGCAAGATCGATCCTCGTGAAGCGCGCGTCGTGCTCCTCGACGGCGCCCCTGCCGTGTTGCCCGTGTACGGCGGGAAGCTCAGCCGCAAGGCTGCCGAGACGCTCGAGAAGCTCGGCGTCGAGATCCAGCTCGACGCAATGGTCACCGACGTCGACAACGACGGTCTGATCATCAAGGAAAAGGACGGCACTCTTCGCCGCATCGAGTCGCAGTGCAAGGTCTGGTCCGCCGGCGTGCAGGCCAGCCCCCTCGGCAAGCAGCTTGCAGAGCAAAGCGGCGGAGAAACCGACCGCGCCGGCCGAGTGATGGTCAATCCTGACCTGTCGCTTCCCGGACACCCCAACGTCTTTGTCATCGGCGACATGATGTCGCTCGACAAGCTTCCCGGACTGGCTCAGGTCGCCATGCAGGGCGGCAAGTACGCGGCCAAGCAGATCAAAGCGTCACTGGATGGAAAGTCCCCGTCGGAACGAGTTCCGTTCAAGTACTTCGACAAGGGCAGTATGGCGACGATCTCGCGCTTCAGCGCGGTAGCCAAGGTGGGCAAGCTCGAGATCAGCGGCTTCATCGGGTGGGTTGCCTGGTTGGCAATTCACCTCCTGTACCTCGTCGGATTCCGTTCACGCGCCTCGACGCTCTTGTCGTGGGCAGTGACGTTCTTCGGGCGTGGCCGTGCTCAGATGGCGTCCACCGAGCAGCAGGTCTTCGCGCGAAACGCGATGGGCGAGTTGGAGAAGAAGAACAAGGAAGCGACGGAGTCCGGCAGCACTTCGAATGGCGACGCCAAGAAGGCTGCCGGCAAGCAGCAGAAGGCCGCCGGCTGATCGATCAGTACCTGGGCGAATAACGCAGGGCGGCTGTGGAGTTCAACTCCACAGCCGCCCTTCGTTATTTGATCGACTGCCGCGTGGTCAGTTTCCGATCTTCGCCACCTCGGTGATGTTCGCGAGGCGAACCTGTCCCTTGGAAACGAGTCGGCCGTCCTCGTCGGTGATGCGAACTTCCCAGAGTTGCTGGGTGCGTCCGCGATGAATCGGGGTGGCTTCAGCGGTGAGAGTGCCCTCCCGCGTTGCGCGCAGGAAGTCGGTGTTGTTGTTGACTCCGACTACGTGTCCTCGCTCGCCCAGCCACACGGTGCCGCCGACGCTGGCGAGAGACTCCACCACCGAGCAGTACACACCCCCGTGTTGTATCCCGGCGGGCTGGTGCAGCGTGGGCTTGACCGTCCATTGCGCCCTCACGCGGTCTGGGCTCAGTTCGGTGTATTCCAGGCCGATGGTGGCGTCGAAGCCCGTCCCGAGCCGTTTCATCATCTCTGCGGTCTCAGCAGTGTCGACCATGCCATCTCCATCTGTGATTCTCTGGCGCCGGTGTGGCTGCCACTCCCTACCTGATTACACGAGAGGTAACTCGAGCTTGGAATCAGGTCTGGAAAAAGAACCGGCGGGTTTCCCATCATTCGATGGGAAACCCGCCGTGGGAAGGACCGGGAGTCTCTGCAGCCCTCAGGACTCCGGCGCGGTCCGGCAGTTTCGTCACTCTCGCGTCGTGTAGCTCTCTGCGAGGTCTTCCACAATCATAGGCAAGGCTGACCTAATTTAGCAAGCCCTTCGTCGAACTGGTTCCAACGAGGGCGTAGCGAGACCTTGCGGCGCGCACGAACCGGCAGCCCGGCGGCCACAAAGGCGTCCAGCAGTCCCTGCCCTCGACGCTGAGCGGCCGATTCGCCCTCACCGGCCAAGATGGGGACGTAGGCCGCTGCACCCAGGATCGACTCCCCTACCAGGCCCCAGAATCTGAACTGGTCGACGGGCGCACACCTGGCGACGGCGTCATAGATCGCTCGGAGTGAAGTCAGGCAACGGTGCGCGGTCCAGACAAGGAGCGCTTCTTCACATGGCATGTCGACGACACCGTCACTGCCGGACTCCCGTCCGTTGGGCGCAACGCGCAGCGTTTCGTCGACCACGCCGGCCCAGTCGATCCCGCCGTCGCTGTCCATGTGGATGAACAGGTTCTCGAGCCCCGGGTCCCATGCGGACCCCTCGGAGACGATCGACGCGGCCACCCTCCCGACCACGGCATGAATAAGTGACGTTGCAACCTGGATCGCCGCAGCTTCGGCGCTGTCGAGATCTTGAAGTGAACGGGCGAACATCTGATGCACCCGATCCCCGCACAGGCCCTCGCTCAGTTGCCACCAACGCCGTTTACCTTCGCCCGCCATGGCGGCAACCGCGTAGACGCGCGGATAGTCAGGGTTGAGTGCTCGTAGGCGAACGCTGGTGCGGCTCAATGCGTTCGACCGGAGTTCGAATTCACGAACATCCGCATGCTGGGTGGTCAAGGTGATGGTCACCGTGCACTCCAATCGGCCGAAGTTGTCTTGTGGTTCTTAATGTAGGTTAGCCTCACCATAATTCAAGAGTAAAGAACTGTGACGCTGGGCACCGCATATTCACAGGAACGTCCCCCGCAGGAAGCGCACCCGCATAGGGTTCCGTAACCTAAGATGCGAATTCCCTGCGCACCAAGACCAGGAGCTCGAACCGCCAGTGACGATGATCAAATCTCTCGGGAACGGACATCCCCGAGGACCCAGCGAGACGTACGGACGGCGCATCGTGCCGCGCGGCCCCGCTCCTGTCCGAATGCGTGTCCTGGCTGGACTTTTCGACGCGGCGGTGTTCCTACTTCCGTTGATCGTCGGCTGGTACATCGTCCAGTCGCTCCGTGACGACAACGGTGGCGGCGAGGCCGATCGAGCAGTCTTCGGCGGGACAGCAATAGCCATCGCCGTCGGTCTCCTTGTGTGGAACCTCGGATTCCGTGAGGGGGCAACCGGTCGGACCTCGGGGAAGGGATGGGTTGGCCTGGTCACGCGTGACGCGACCACCAAACAGCCCATCGGTGTCCGCCGGGCTCTGCGCAGACCGTTCGACCGAAGCGGCATCGAGGTGGTCCGAGAAAGCACGGCCCGCGACGAGGGCTTCGAAGAACTCGCACGCGACAACAGCGTCGGTGCAACTCGCCGGCGCCGCCTGATCGGACTCGCGGTCCTCACCGTGCTGCTCGCGCTTGTGATGCTCGCGAGTATCGCAGTGGGTGCTCGTCCACTGACGTTCGCCGAGATCTTCCACGCGCTCTTCAATTCGGACGGAACTCAAACGGACATCATCGTGCGGACGTTGCGCGCCCCACGAACGATTTTGGGTCTTGTTGTCGGAATTGCACTCGGTATCGCCGGTGCCTTGATTCAGGGACACACGCGCAACCCGTTGGCGGATGCCGGTCTACTCGGCCTCAACGCAGGCGCGGCGTTCTTCGTGGTCATGGCGATCTACCTCTTCGGCTTTACGGCACCGAGTCAATACCTCTGGTTCGCGTTCGCAGGATCCTTCGTCGCCAGCATCGTCGTTTTCGGCTTGTCTTCCATCGGAAACGGCGGCGCAAGTCCTCTGAGTCTGGCTCTAGCGGGCGCGGCCGTCGCATTCTTCCTGCAAGCCATGACCAACGCCGTGATAATCCTCGACCAGACGAGCCTGGACGCCTACCGTTTCTGGGTTGTCGGGTCGGTGTCCGGTCGCGGGTTCGATGTCCTCTGGCAGGTCCTGCCGTTCCTGATACTCGGATTGGTCATCGCCTTGGCAAGTACGCCGGGGCTCAACGTCCTCAGCCTGGGTGAAGACGTCGCAAAAGCACTGGGAACTAACATCGCGTTCAGTCGCACACTCGGCATCGTCGCGATCACCCTGCTGACCGGCGCCGCCACCGCGGCATGTGGTCCGATCGCGTTCATCGGTTTGGTGGTCCCTCACGTGGCCCGGGCCATCACCGGACCCGACTACCGCTGGCTGGTCCCGTACGCGGGCTTACTCGGCGCGGTCATGTTGATCACCGCGGACATCATCGGCCGCGTGGTCGTGCGCCCTGGTGAGTTGCAGGTCGGCATCATCTTGGCCCTGTTCGGCGCTCCGTTCTTCATCGCTCTCGTACGCCGCAGGAAGTTGGCAAGTCTGTGACGCTCAAGCAGGAACTCCGGGTACTCCCCCGGACCGTCCCCTCACGTAAGTCGATCCGCCTCGGTGGATTCTCGCTCGTCTACCGCCCACTCGCGGTGTCGGTGAGCATTGCCCTCGCAGTTGCGCTGTTCCTTCTGCTTTGCATCAACATCGGGCGAGGCGACTATCCGATCTCGATCCCCGATGTCATTTCGGTCCTGCTCGGCAATGGCAGCAAGACACAGAACCTGATCGTCTTCGACCTTCGACTTCCTCGGTCGCTCACCGCGCTCTTCATCGGTATGGCACTCGGCATTGCCGGTGCGGTCACCCAGACGATTGCGCGCAATGCCCTCGCCAGCCCCGACATCCTCGGAATCACGGCTGGATCGAGTGCCGCCGCAGTGGCACTCATCGTACTCGGCGGGGGTGGCTCGTTCGTGGGACTGCTTGCCACACTGGGGATTCCGTTGGCTGCACTCTGCGGCGGCCTACTGACAGCAGTGGTGATCTACGCCTTGGCGTGGCGCAAGGGCGTCGAGGGGTTCCGCCTCATCCTGATCGGTATCGGCATCAACGCCATGCTGGTGGCAGCGACGGGATGGCTCCTCATCTCGGCGGACATCAACGACGCTTCTCGCGCACAGGTCTGGCTCAACGGTTCACTCAACGGTGCCACCTGGAATCAGATGTGGCCGGTCGCAATCGCCGTCGCAGTAGTCGGCGGCTACGCGGTGATCGCATCGTTCACCATGGGAGCGCTGCGGTTGGGCGACGACAACGCAACCTCACTCGGTGTTCGCTTGCAATCATCACAGGCCAAGTTGTTGCTTTCCGCCGTGGCACTGGCCGCCATCGCGACCGCAGCAGCAGGTCCGGTCGGCTTTGTCGCCCTGGCTGCGCCACAGGTCGCCATGCGTCTGGTGCGCTCCGCCGGCCCGCCCATCGTGGCTTCCGCGCTGACCGGTGCTGTACTGGTGGTAGGCAGCGACGTCATCGCTCGAACAATTCTGCCTGTGGAACTCCCCGTCGGAATCGTGACTTCCGCACTGGGCGGCCCGTTCCTGCTCTACCTGTTGGTTCGTAACAATCGGAAGGTCACAGCATGACCACCATCGCCCAGTCCACCGATGCTCCTTCGCGTCTCGTCGCGCAGAATCTGACGCTCGGGTACGGGGATCGCATCATCGTCGACGGACTCGATCTCGAGATCCCCACCGGCGTGATCACGACGGTCATCGGACCCAACGGTTGCGGCAAGTCGACGCTCTTGCGCGCGCTCGGTCGTCTGCTCAAGCCAAAGGGTGGATCGGTCATCCTCGACGGCAAGGCGATCAGTTCGATGAAGACCAAGGAAGTCGCGCGGGTGCTCGGAATGCTCCCCCAGACTCCGGTTGCGCCGGAAGGGCTCACCGTCGCCGATTTGGTCTCACGTGGGCGCCACCCGCACCAGTCGTGGATCAGGCAGTGGTCCGCGGACGACGAGGGCGAGGTCGCCGAAGCGCTCGAGCTGACCGGTGTCTCGGATCTCGCCGATCGGCCCGTCGATCAATTGTCCGGCGGTCAGCGTCAGCGAGCCTGGATCTCGATGGCTCTCGCCCAGGGAACCGACATCCTGCTTCTCGACGAACCGACTACCTATCTGGACCTCGCGCACTCGATGGAAGTCCTCGACCTGGTGGATCAACTCCACGAGGAAATGGGGCGCACCGTGGTGATGGTTCTGCACGACCTCAATCTCGCGGTCAGATACAGCGATCATCTGATCGTGATGCGCGACGGCGCCGTCGTCGCTTCTGGTGTCCCCAAGGACATCATTTCCGCGGAACTTCTGCTCGAGGTGTTCGGTCTCGAAGCCGCGGTCATCGACGATCCCGTCTCGGATCGGCCGCTGATCGTTCCGATCGGAACCCGGCACGTGTTCGGCGCCGTCGGCGGGCCGGCAAAGCCTGCGTGACGATCGCGAATCAGCGACCCAGAATCGTCCGAACGAGTTTGAATCCCTGACCGATCGTCACGGTCGGCAGGTATGCCCGTCCGACCGCGTTGCCGATGCTCGGCAACGCGGCTGGATCGGCGAATGTCATGTGCATCGGCACGTACCGCGGCTGGAACTTCGATTTGAAGGCCAGCAGCGATCGAAATCCGTACACCGGTTCAAGGGTGCGACCGAGTAGGTCGAGCACGCTGTCCATCATCGCCGAGAAAGTCGTGGCCTCCGGTTCGTTCGCATTCCTCTCGGAGTCACCGGCGATTGTTGCCAGCGGTGCACCGGACAGACTGAGGAACTCGACGCCCTCCTCCTCCAATTTCAGTGCAGCGGAAGCGATGAGGAACTCCATCGCGGGACGGAACCCTTCGGAGCGTCGCCTCATGAAGTCGAGTGTCCACCCGACGACTCTGCCGTCGCGGTACACCGGTAGCCACGACGTGACACCGTGCACGGTGCGATCCTCGTCGACCGCGATCAGGCATCGCACTTGTTCGTCGTCGACCTCGTCGAGTCCGCCGAGGGTGAATCCCATCTCGGGCATCCCCTTGTCCGCTACCCACTCCTCCGAGATCGCGACCATCTGATCCTTGATCGCGAGAGGTGCATGAGGGAAGGAAAGCCACTCGGCGGTGATACCGGACTTCTTCGCCCGGTTCAGTGCTGTGCGCACGTCCTGGAACCGCTTTCCTGTGAACGCGACTTGTCCCAGGTCGAGCACGGTTTCCTCGGCGACCTGTAGACCGCTCCAGCCCATCGAATCGGTGATGGTTCGGGCGTCGTCGGTCACGGAATAGAAGCAGGGAATCCAACCGTTCGACGACGCGAACTCGGCGAACCCCTCGATCGCCGCGCGCATGCGATCTGGAGGACCGACCGGATCACCTGTGGTGAGAGCAACGCCGGCGATGACGCGATACGCGACGTAACTCGAACCGTCCGCGCTGAACCAGTAAGTGTTCCCCTTCCACGTCGTCATCCACGACAACGGGCTGCCGGTACCGGCGATCAACATGGATCGCGCTCGTTCGGCGGCTTTGGGATCGGCGGTCTTGACCGGCTTGAGGAAACTCACGAATACCAACACGGCGGCAACGCCCCAGAACACGACGCCGGTCCACTCGAAGAGCAACGTCGACTCGATGTCCACGGGAAGCAGGCGCGGGTCGATCAACTGCAGGTACACCGGCGGTACAAGGCGCTGTGGGAAGTCCGCGAGCAGCAACGTGACCGTGGGCTCGCGGTCGAACCCGTGCCTGGCGAGCATTCCGCCGCCGACGTAGATCACGGCGAGGACCGCGAGCAAGGTCACGATCGCAGCACCGAGACGTCGATACGTCTTGGCCGGGGCCGCGACGTCGAAGTATCGACGTGTGGCGATCAGCAGGATCAGCACGAAGAGCGGTGTCAGGAACGGCACCAGCGTTCGATACACGTTCGGATCGCTGATTCCGTAGAACAAGCTGTCACTGTCGACTGCGTCGACGAACCTGATGACGAAGTTCCCGATCGAGAGGACGAGTAAGACGACCTGAGCACAGACAGTCGCAATCCAGGCGAATCTGCGGCCACGACGGAGCCCATCGCTCAACACCAGCACAAAAATCGACGGCATCAACGAGAGCAGAGTCGGCCCGATCCCCGAGAGTCTCAGCTCGAGGAGGCCGCGTCGGCAGTCCGGATCCGACGCGGATTCGGCGCACAGCTCACGTACTTCTGCGACGGTCCAGGGAACACCACGGAAGAGATCGCGGAGTACGGCGAGTGGGCCAACCGCCTGTGGGGACAGCGCGGCGATCATCGGGCCGATCGCACTTGCCGCGACGACGATGGCGACCAGGACACGGCCCTCTCGCTGTGTCCCGGCGATGCGTTCACCGCGAGCCGATCGTCCGACGATCCACTGTCCGATCACCAAACCCACCACAGCGGCAAAAAATCGGATGACATCTTGCAGCTGACCACTGAACAAGGCCAAGGTGATGGTCAAAGCCAGGGTTCCGACGCGGATGCGGCGACGCCACAATGTCCCCATGTTCGAGCTGGCGGCCATCGCGGCGCCGACAATCCACGCGCTCGCGCCGACAGCGGAGCCGACATGGAGGCGGAACCCCCAATTGGAGTCGAACACTTTCACGAAGGATGCCCAGCCGAGCCCGAGCAGAACTCCCAAGATTTGAGTGCTTGCGCCGGCGATCGCCAGCTTGATCGTTCCCATCCGCCGTTCGAGGGGTGCAGCGACCGCAATCAGGAGCACGCTCGCGCCGATGTACCCGAGCAGGTTTCCTGCCCACAGCGCGGAGCTCAGTGGAATCCAGACATGTCCGTGCTGGATCGAGCCCATTCCCGCACCGATCGTGTGCTCGAGATCGCGGGACGGTCCGTGAACGATGCTGCCGGTTACGGCGCCCAGTATCCACATGGTGAGAAGTAGGACGACCGTCAAGGGTGCGTCGCGAATGCCGAAACGGATGATGCCGGCAGCTTTCTGCGTGACTACCCGCGCCCGTGATGTCGATTCTTCGGTGCCCGGCGAACTGTCGATCGTCATCTACGTGCGGCTACTTTCTGCGGATCGACTGTTGGCTTGCAATTATCGGGCATCGTCATTGTCGGGACTTTGGTCGTCTCACACCACCGTAACCGTCACGCAGATCACTATGGCCAATACCACACCCCCACCGAGGCGGTTACTACTACCAGTAGTACGTATTTCGTCGTGGAAGTCCGTAGAATCGAAGAATGGCAGGTCTAGGTGAACTCGAACGCGCGGTGATGGATCATTTGTGGTCCACATCGGAACCGCAAACTGTGCGACAGGTGCATGAAGCACTCGCGACACATCGCGAATTGGCGTACACGACGGTAATGACCGTTCTGCAGCGCCTGGCGAAGAAGCATCTGGTGATTCAGCAGCGTGACGATCGCGCCCATCGCTATCTTCCCGTCAACAAGCGCGAAGAACTGGTCGCGAGCCTGATGGTCGACGCTCTGGCCCAGGCTCCGGAGTCCGGCGGTCGCGCTGCGGCACTCGTCCACTTCGTGGGACAGGTCAATGCTGACGAAGCCGATGCTCTCCGCGAAGCGCTCGCTGCCCTCGAGGTGCGCGAGTCCGCGAAAAAGGCTGCGCAGCCCGGAATTTCTAGGCCGAACTGATTTCGTCGTGCATGATGTGTAGGACATGAACGCCACTACTGCACTGGTTTTCGGACTGCTTGCCTTGTTGCTGGCCGGTCCGGTTCCCGCACTCCTGAGCCGCTCCACGTGGCCTTACCGCGCTCCACGCGCGGCGTTGGTTCTGTGGCAAGCCGTCGCAATTGCTGCGGTGCTGTCGGCATTCAGCTCGGGCCTGGCCATTGCCAGCCAGCTGCTCGTTCCCGGCGCTGACGGTAGGCCGACGACGGCCCCGACCGCCGAAATCGATGCACTCGGGCTCCCGCTGTGGATTCTGTACGTGGTTGTTTTTGCCCTGACGCTTCTGATCGGCGCGAAGCTGATCTTCTCGATAATCCAGGTCGCTGTGAGAACCCGACGTCGCCGTGCACGTCACCGCGTGTTGGTGGACCTTCTCGACGACTGCGCCATGCCCGCGTCGGTGGAACGCACACCCGATCTGCGGGTGCTGGACGTGGACGAACCGATCGCATACTGCCTGCCAGGTCTGCGCCAACGCGTGGTACTCAGTCAAGGCACTCTGCAGAACCTCGATCATGCCGAGGTCAAAGCAATCCTGACGCACGAGCGTTCGCACCTGCGAGCTCGTCACGATCTGGTCCTCGAGGCTTTCACGGCCGTCAACCACGCGTTCCCCCGTTTCGTCCGTAGTAAGTCGGCTCTGGGATCGGTACAACTGCTGGTGGAGTTGCTCGCCGACGATTCAGCTGTGCGGGCTACCGGTCCCACCCCTCTCGCGCGGGCACTTGTCGCGTGTGCCGGATCGACGGCACCCCGCGGAGCGATGGCAGCGGGCGGCCCGTCGACGCTCATCCGAGTGCAGCGCCTCTCGGCCGACGATGCAGATCCCCGCATCGCAGTTTTTGCGTATCTCGGGGCGGTCGCGATTCTCGTGGTTCCCACGGTTGCGGTGGCTGTGCCCTGGCTCACCGAACTTCGACTGCTTTTCAACGCATACTGAGTCTTGACCTGCGCAACCCCGTGTAGTAGTGCAGGTCACAGGCGGGGCCACCTGACTTCGGTGTCCCCGGTGGCGTAGAGTGGACCACGGCCACCATCGTGGTCCGTCAACATATAACGGCACACAGCCCAATTCCCCGCAGTATGCGTTCGGATTGCCAGGTGACATGTGCCCTGGCTCGTCCCTTTGCGAACTGTGTCGTGTATTTCAGCATGGCTTCTTCCGCTCCGCGACGTGCCCGTAGTCCGGAGAGGTTTCCGCGTGACCAACGCTGTCCAAATGTCGTCTTCCGAGAACATCGAAGACCCCACCGTCAACACCCCCGCTGCCGAAGAAGCAGTCGCCACCGAGCCGGGTATCACCTTCGCCGAGATCGGCCTGCCCGAGCAGCTTGTTGCCGCATTGGCGCGCAACTCCATCACCGTCCCGTCCCCCATCCAGGCGCAGTCCATCCCGGACGCGCTCGCCGGAACCAACGTTCTCGGCCGCGCACAGACCGGATCGGGTAAGACCCTCGCCTTCGGCCTGCCGATGCTGACCCGCCTCTCACGCCACGAAGATCGCCCGGCCGCCAAGCGTCCCCGCGCACTCGTGCTCGTCCCCACCCGTGAGCTTGCTTTCCAGGTGGTCGACTCCCTCAACTCCTACGCCGGCGCACTCGGACTCACGGTTCGTCCCGCTGTCGGTGGAACGCCGTTCGCCAAGCAGGTCGATCAGCTTCGCCGCGGCGTAGACGTCCTCGTCGCAACGCCGGGTCGCCTGGGCGATCACCTGCGTCAGGGCACCTGCATCCTCGACTCGGTGGAAATCACCGCACTCGACGAAGCCGATCAGATGGCGGACATGGGCTTCCTGCCCGAGGTTCGCTCGATCCTCGGCGAGACCCCCGCAGACGGACAGCGTCTGTTGTTCTCGGCAACCCTCGACCGTGAGGTCCAGTCGCTGGTTCGTCAGTTCCTGGCCAACCATGTCACCCACTCCACCGAAGACGGCCGCGCGAGCGTCGACACGATGGAGCACTACGTCCTCCTCGTCGATCGTGGGCAGAAGGATTCCGTCCTCGCCGAGATCGGTGCCCGCGACGGACGCACCATCATGTTCGCCCGCACCAAGCTCGGTTGCGAGGGAATCACCGATCGCCTCCGCGCCGTCGGCATCGCTGCCGAGTCGCTTCACGGCGGCAAGGCACAGAACCAGCGCACCCGCGTCCTCGAGCGTTTCAAGAACGGCCGCACCCCGGTCCTCGTCGCAACGGACGTTGCAGCGCGCGGTATCCACGTCGACGGCATCGACCTCGTCGTTCACGTCGATCCCCCGGCCGACCACAAGGACTACCTGCACCGCGCTGGTCGTACCGCTCGCGCCGGCGAGAAGGGCACCGTTGTCGCCATCGTGCTGCCCAACCAGAAGCGTCAGTTCAAGCGTCTGACCGGAATGGCCGGCGTCAATGCCGCAGCCGTTGCCGTCACCCCGGGTTCTGCTGAACTTGCTCGCATCACCGGCGCCAAGAAGCCGACCGGAGAACCCTTGCGCGAGAGCTCTTCTCGTGGCGAGCGTTCCTTCGGTGATCGTGGCGGAAGCCGTGGCGGCTACCAGGGCAACCGCTCTTCGGGTGGCTACCAGGGCAACCGTGACGGCGAGAGCCGCGGCGGATACCAGGGTGATCGCTCCAGCGGTGGTTACCAGGGCAACCGCGACAGCCGCCCCTCGACCGGATACCAGGGAAACCGCTCTTCGGGTGGCTACCAGGGAAGCCGTGACGGCGAGAGCCGCGGTGGTTACCAGGGCAACCGCTCTTCCGGTGGATACCAGGGTGATCGCTCCAGCGGTGGTTACCAGGGCAACCGTGACAGCCGTCCGTCCTACGGAGACCGCGACAGCCGCCCGTCGACGGGTTACCAGGGAAACCGCTCTTCGGGCGGATACCAGGGAAGCCGTGACGGCGAGAGCCGCGGTGGTTACCAGGGCAACCGCTCTTCCGGTGGTGGATACCAGGGCAACCGCGACAACAACCGCTCGTACGGCGATCGCGACAGCCGCCCCTCGACCGGATATCAGGGCAACCGCTCTTCCGGTGGATACCAGGGCAACCGCGACGGCGGCGACAACCGTGCAGCCTCGACCAGCGGTGGCGGCTTCCGCAGCCGCACCGACCGTCGTAGCTATGACGGATTCGACGGCCCGAAGCGCGAACAGCGGTAATACCTGCGCTGAGCTGCGGCTCGACAACTGAACACTGAGAACCTTCCGGCTGTGCCGGAAGCTGTATCGAGACGGATGCAGGTCACTGCAATTAAAGTGATCTGCATCCGTGTTTTGTATGCACGGTCTGATGTTCACGCGCGTCGCGGCCGCACCGTTTTCGGCTGCGCACAGCGCAGGATTTCACAGCCGCGGACCGAGAGGGAAAGCTGTAAGTATGTCAACCACTAGCACCGAATCACCCCGAGCTCAGATCGGCGTCACCGGCCTGGCCGTCATGGGTTCGAATATTGCCCGCAATTTCGCCCGCCACGGTCACACCGTTGCCCTGCACAACCGCAGCATCGCGAAGACCGATGCCCTGATCGCCGAGCATGGTTCCGAGGGCGATTTCGTGCGCACCGAGACCGTCGAGGAGTTTGTTGCCGCACTGCAGAAGCCGCGACGCGTCCTGATCATGGTCAAGGCCGGTGCCCCGACCGACGCCGTGATCGAAGAGCTCGCGAACGCCATGGAGCCCGGCGACATCATCATCGACGGTGGCAACTCGCTCTACACCGACACGATCCGTCGTGAAGCAGCGATCCGCGCCCGCGGTCTGCACTTCGTCGGCGCTGGTATCTCCGGTGGCGAAGAAGGCGCACTCAACGGTCCGTCGATCATGCCCGGCGGCCCGAAGGAGTCCTACGAGGCTCTCGGCCCGCTTCTCGAGTCCATCTCCGCTCACGTCGACGGCACCCCGTGCTGCACGCACATCGGCCCCGACGGCAGCGGTCACTTCGTCAAGATGGTGCACAACGGCATCGAGTACGCCGACATGCAGCTCATCGGCGAGGCGTACAACCTCTTCCGCGACGCACTCGGTTACGACGCCGGTCAGGTCGCAGACGTCTTCACCGAGTGGAACAAGGGCACGCTCGAGTCCTACTTGATCGAGATCACCGCCGAGGTGCTCCGCCAGGTCGACGCCGAGACGGGCAAGCCGTTGGTCGACGTCATCGTCGACGCTGCCGAGCAGAAGGGCACGGGCCGCTGGACGGTCAAGTCCGCTCTGGATCTGGGCGTGCCGGTCACCGGTATCGCCGAGGCCGTTTTCGCTCGCGCACTGTCCGGTAGCCGCAATCAGCGCGCCGCAGCTCAGGCGCAGGGTCTGGCCGCCGGCTCTCTCGGCGACAAGCCTGCTGACGCCGAGCAGTTCGCCGCCGACATCCAGGCCGCGCTGTACGCGTCGAAGATCGTGGCGTACGCGCAGGGCTTCGATCAGATCGCTGCCGGCAGCGCCGAGTACGACTGGAACCTCAAGCCTGCCGACCTGGCGACGATCTGGCGCG
The DNA here is from genome assembly GCF_033142365.1 of Rhodococcus sp. IEGM 1241. Taxonomy (NCBI): domain Bacteria; kingdom Bacillati; phylum Actinomycetota; class Actinomycetes; order Mycobacteriales; family Nocardiaceae; genus Rhodococcus; species Rhodococcus sp. IEGM 1241. The sequence continues at coordinate 421,020 of NZ_JAWLSE010000005.1, read as the reverse complement.
GTGGCTGCATCATCCGTGCGCAGTTCCTCAACCGCATCAAGGACGCGTTCGACGCGGATCCGAGCCTGCCGAGCTTGATTCTGGCGCCGTACTTCCGCGAGGCCATCGAGGCAGGCATCGACAGCTGGCGCCGTGTGGTCGCCACCGCGACGATGCTCGGCATTCCGGTACCGGCGTTCGCGTCTTCGCTCTCGTACTACGACGGTCTCCGCGCGGAGCGTCTGCCGGCCGCCCTGACTCAGGGGCAGCGCGACTTCTTCGGCGCGCACACCTACGAGCGCATCGACAAGCCGGGCAAGTTCCACACACTGTGGAGCGGTGACCGCAGCGAAATCGAGGCCTGATTCACAGCGGGTATCGGTAGATGCGGTCATCTGCGTCTACCGATACCCGGTAGCCTGGACAAATGCAGGAATCGACGATCGACTCGCCCACCTCGACCGAAGGGCGTTCGTTCGTCGACCTCGGAATCCCCGCCGTGATGGTGCACGCGTTGCGCCGAAGCGGCATCGATGCCCCCTTCCCCATTCAGTCGGCAACCATCCCCGATGTCCTTGCCGGCCGCGATGTCCTCGGGCGCGGCGCGACGGGTTCCGGAAAGACTCTGGCCTTCGGGCTTCCGATGCTGGTGCGCCTCAAGGGCGGGGCGAGCAAGCGGAATCGTCCGCGCGGTTTGGTGCTCGCTCCCACCCGTGAGCTGGCGATCCAGATCCACAAGGCACTCGACGACGCTGCTACCGAGATCGGTTTGCGTGTGGCAAATGCGGTCGGTGGCGTTCCGATCAAGCGTCAGGCCGACATCCTTGCCCGCGGCGTCGATCTCCTGATCGCGACCCCAGGGCGCCTACTCGACCTACTCGAGCAGAAGTCGGTGATTCTCGACGACGTCGTGATCACGACCATCGACGAAGCCGACCACATGGCAGACATGGGTTTCATCGACGAGGTTGCGAAGATTCTCGACACGACACCGAAAGACGGTCAGCGCCTTCTCTTCTCGGCAACACTCGACGGCAAGGTCGACGATCTGGTCGCGGGTTACCTGCGCAATCCGGCGTCGCACTCGACTGCTCCCCCGGTTGCCACGGTCTCGACCATGGAGCATCACCTGCTCTTCGTCGACCGCGACGACAAGAGATCCGTTGTCGCACATATCGCTTCACGGGCGGGACGGACCATCATGTTCGTCAAGACCAAGCACGGAGTGGATCGTCTTGCGCAGCAACTGCATTTGATCGGTGTCTCGGCCGGCGCCCTGCACGGCGGCAAGACGCAGAACAACCGGACCAAGACCCTCGCGTCGTTCTCCGACGGGACGACACCGGTCCTGGTCGCCACCGATGTCGCCGCGCGCGGAATCCATGTCGACGACGTGACGCTGGTCGTTCACGTCGATCCCCCGGCGGAGGCGAAGGACTACCTGCACCGGGCCGGCCGGACGGCACGCGCCGGGGAATCAGGCGTCGTCGTCACCATCGTCACCGACGAAGAACGTGATTCGGTCGAGAAGTTGACCAAGCAGGCAGGTATCAAGGTTCACGGCGTGCGGGTTCGTCCTGACGATCTGGAGCTCACGCGCATCACCGGCGCGATGGAGCCGACGGGAATACCGGTCGAAGCTCCCGATACGACGGTCGCCGTCAAGCACACCGCCAAGCGCGGCCGTCAGGAACACGACACTGCAGGCCGGACCGCTGCCGGAGGCCGGATGAAGAAGGACGGCGACAAGCGCGCGGCTTCCTCGCGGCGCGTCACCGATCCGAAGAGTGTGAAGAAGATCCGTGCGGACGGCACTCCGGTCCCGACCCGTTCGGAGCGTCTGGCGTCCAAGGGCTTGACCCCGCGTCGCGGCGCACCCGGCGCAGGAAAGCCGTCTGCCGGAAATCGGGCGGGCAAGCGCGCACACTGAGGGAATGGGCGATCTTCCACTGATCTCTGTTCTCTGCGCACTCGTCGCCGCGCTTCTCTTCGCGTGTGCCTCCGTCGCTCAGCAGCGCGCCGCGTCTGCGGTTCCGGAGGGCGAGGCGTTGGTGGCGTCGTTGATTCGCAGTCCTCGGTGGTGGGCCGGGCTGATCGGTGACGGCGGCGGTTACGTCATGCAGGCCGTTGCACTGTCGTTGGGTTCGGTGTTGGTGGTGCAGCCGCTGATCGTGACCTCGCTGCTGTTCGCGCTGCCACTTTCGGCCAGGTTCTCTGGAATTCGCATCACCCGTTCTGCGTGGTCATTGGCGATCATGCTCGCGATTTCCTTGGCGATCTTCCTCGTCGTCGGCGATCCCACCGAGGGAGACAGCAACGCTCCGTGGTCGGATTGGGCTGTGCCACTGACGATCACGGTCGCAGTGGCCGTGGTCGCAACTATCGGCGGCTTGTCCAAACTCGACGGTGGCTGGCGCGCTCTGCTTCTCGGCTCTGCGGCCGGAATCTTCTACGGCGTGGCCGTCGCATTCACCAAGTACGTCACCGACCTACTCGGACACGGCGTCGTCGGGGTGATTTCGGCATGGCAGACGTGGGCGCTGATCGCCTCGGGCGCAATCGGGGTCTACCTCCAACAGCGCGCATTCCAGGTCGGGCCCCTGTCGGCGTCGCTACCCGCCCTGACGATCGGCGAGCCGATCGCGGCCATCTTCCTGGGGATGACGGTTCTCGACGAACGCCTCCGCGTCGACGGTCCCGGAATTGCTCTCATCGGGTGCGCCGTCGCCGTCATGATCATGACCACGATCGCCCTCTCCCGCTCACAAGCGCGCGATACCGAGGGCGCTACGGCGGAATCGACGGTAGGCTCGTGAAACGTGCAGTTCCTCGAAGGGCAACGCCCCCCATACGACCTGACCTACGACGACGTCTTCCTCGTCCCTAACCGGACCGAGGTCACCTCTCGGTTCGACGTCGATCTCAATTCTTCCGACGGATCCGGAACGACCATTCCCGTCGTCGTCGCCAATATGACCGCAGTCGCCGGCCGCCGCATGGCGGAGACTGTCGCCCGCCGCGGCGGACTGGTCATCATTCCGCAGGACGTCCCCACTGACGCTGTCGCCGAGACCGTGGCGTTCGTCAAGAGCCGCCACCTCGTCGCTGATACGCCGGTCACGCTGAGTCCGGACGACGCCGTCTCCGATGCGCTGGCGCTGCTACCCAAGCGTGCACACGGCGCAGTCGTAGTGGTCGAGGACGGCAAGCCTCTCGGTGTCGTCACCGAGGCTGCCTGCGCGGATGTCGATCGGTTCACTCGCCTACGTACCGTCGCGATCACCGACTTCGTCACCGCCCCGGTCACCGCCACACCGCGTGAGGTCTTCGAACTGCTCGAAACCAAGCACGATCCGTTGGCCGTCATCGTCAACGAGGACGGAACCCTCGCCGGCGTCCTCACTCGCACCGGCGCGATTCGTGCCGGCATCTACGACCCCGCAGTCGACGATCGCGGCGCACTCCGGGTCGCTGCTGCGGTCGGTGTGAACGGCGACGTGGGCGCCAAGGCCAAGGCACTCGTCGACGCCGGTGCCGACGTGATCGTCGTGGACACGGCTCACGGTCACCAGCAGAGAATGATCGATGCGCTCACCACCCTCAAGGCGCTCGACCTCGGCGTCCCGTTGGTTGCAGGCAACGTGGTGTCCGCACAGGGAACCCGCGATCTGATCGCCGCAGGCGCGGACATCGTCAAGGTCGGCGTCGGGCCCGGAGCCATGTGCACGACTCGCATGATGACCGGCGTCGGACGCCCGCAGTTCTCGGCCGTCGCGGAATGTGCTGCAGCAGCACGTGAGCTCGGCAAGCACGTCTGGGCCGACGGCGGCGTTCGCCACCCTCGCGACGTTGCACTCGCCCTCGCGGCGGGCGCGTCGAACGTCATGATCGGCTCGTGGTTCGCCGGCACGTACGAGTCCCCCGGCGATCTCAAAGTCGATCAGGCGGGCAATGCGTACAAGGAGAGCTTCGGTATGGCCTCCAAGCGCGCTGTTGCCGCTCGCACCGCCACCGAAACGGCTTTCGATCGCGCCCGTAAGGGATTGTTCGAGGAAGGCATCTCCAGTTCGCGGATGCGTCTCGATCCCGAGCGTCCCGGAGTCGAGGACCTGATCGATCAGATCTGTTCCGGCGTACGCAGTACCTGCACGTACGCGGGTGCGCGCTCACTCGAGGAGCTGCACGAGAAGGCAGTTCTGGGAGTGCAGTCCGCCGCCGGATTCGCCGAAGGACGGCCGCTTCCGTCTGGTTGGTGAACCACGTTTTATGACAGTCGGCGGGTGCTCGGGTCCCTACTCCCGGGCACCCGCCGGTATCATTGGATCCGTAAACAGGAAACAAAACTCGGTCGGGTGCCCATCGGCGACCCGACCGAGCCCGCTACAGCCGAGAAATACTCGGCTCCGACGAGAGGAACCCGGTGCCCGAGGCACCCACACACTTACCCGGCGCTACACCCGTCGTTTTATCCGAGGAATCGTCTGATTCCGCTGGTTCGGAGGGCTCCTCTAGCGAGCCGGGAGACAAACCCGGCGGCCCCCGTGCACACCTCAGGTGGCGATGACACATGGACATCGTTTTCACCATTCTCAGCCTGGTCGGCTTCATCGCGCTGACTGCAGGCACCGCCCTCTTCGTGGCGGCCGAATTCTCACTGACCGCGCTCGAACGCAGCACCGTCGACGAAGCTGCTCGTGGCGGCGACCGACGCTCGCGGCAGGTTCAACACGCGCACAAGACTCTCTCGTTCCAGCTCTCCGGTGCTCAGCTGGGCATCACGATCACAACCCTGATCACCGGTTACCTGGCCGAGCCCGTTCTGGCACGGTTCATCACACCGGTCACGAAGGCCGTCGGGCTCAGCGAATCCGCTGCCTCGACAACGTCTTTGATCCTGGCGCTCGTGATTGCGACCTCGTTCTCCATGATCTTCGGTGAGCTCGTACCGAAGAACCTCGCAATCTCCAAGCCGATGCCCACCGCCCGCGCGACTGCGGGCCTGCAAGCGGGCTTCTCGCTGATCTTCCGGTGGGCCATCAACGGCCTCAACGGAACCGCCAACTGGATCGTGCGACGCCTGGGCATCGAACCCGCGGAAGAATTGCGCTCGGCGCGATCACCGCAGGAACTCGGGTCCCTCGTGCGGACGTCCGCGCAGCGCGGGTCCATCGACAAGGGCACGGCGATGCTCGTCGACCGTTCGCTGCAGTTCGGTGACCGCACCGCAGAAGAGCTGATGACTCCGCGAGTGAAGATCGAATCGCTGGAACTCTCGGACACCGTCGCAGACCTGATCGTGACGGCGTCGCGAACTGGCTACTCGCGCTTCCCCGTCGTTCGCGGCGATCTCGACGACACAGTCGGCGTCGTACACATCAAACACGCGTTCACCGTTCCGGCCGAGCGCAGGCGCACGACGCGCGTCGACAGTCTGGCTCAACGTGTTCCCGTCGTGCCGTCGAGCCTGGACGGAGACACCGTCATGGAGCGGATCCGCTCCGACGGCATGCAGGTCGCGCTTGTCGTCGACGAATACGGCGGAACAGCCGGCATCGTCACGATGGAAGACCTCATCGAGGAAATCGTCGGTGATGTGCGCGACGAACACGACGAACCCGAACTCGACGTACAGCGCGTCGGCGACGGCTGGTCATGCTCCGGTCTCCTGCGCATCGACGAGGTCACCTCGGCAACCGGATACACCGCGCCCGAAGGCGACTACGACACGCTCGGCGGTCTGGTGCTCACCGAACTGGGCCGAATCCCCGACGAGGGTGACGAAGTGGAATTGCCCGACGTCGACTCGTCCGGTGATTCCCGCGGCAAGTGGATCGCCCGAGTGACCAGTATGGACGGCCGTCGTATCGACCGAGTGACCATCACGCCGGTACCGGCACATGTCGAACCCGAATCCGCAGACGACGACACGAAGGAGTCCGACGATGAATAACCTCTTCGGTGTACTCCTCACCGCCGTGCTGCTCGCCGGTAACGCATTCTTCGTCGGTGCGGAGTTCGCGCTGATCTCCGCACGACGCGACCGCCTCGAGGCACTTGTCGCGCAGGGTAAGAAGCGGGCACTCACGGTCATCAAGGCCGGTGAGAACCTCTCGCTGATGCTTGCGGCAGCTCAGCTGGGCATCACGATCTGCTCGATCCTCCTCGGTAAGGTCGCCGAGCCCGCCATTGCGCATCTCCTCGAGGTGCCGATGGAAGCCGTCGGCCTTCCCGACGGATTGCTGCACCCGATTTCGTTTGCGATCGCGCTCTCGCTGGTCGTCGTGCTGCATATCCTCCTCGGCGAAATGGTGCCCAAGAACATCGCGTTGGCGGGCCCCGAGAAGACGGCCATGCTGCTCGTTCCCGTGCATCTGGCGTTCATCAAGATCGCTCGGCCGATCATCGCGTTCTACAACTTGTGCGCCAACGGAGTGCTCAAGCTCCTGCGCGTCGAGCCCAAGGACGAACTCGACGTCACTGTCTCGGCGGTGGAGTTGTCCGCGATGATCGGTGAATCGCGATCCGAGGGTCTGATCGACGCCGAAGAACACCGGCGGTTGAAGCAGGCACTCGAATCGACAGATCGCACCGTCTCCGAGGTCCTGATCACTCTCGACAAGGTGCGGACCATTCCCCTCACGCCGTCGGGAACAACACTGGGTGAGATCGAGCGTGCGGTCATCGAGACCGGATACTCGCGTTACCCGGTCCGAGCGAGCGATGGATCGCTGGCCGGGTACGTGCACCTCAAGGATGTGCTCGACGAGGTGCTCGACGAAGCTGCCGGGCCGGACACCGTCGTTCCGACATCGGATATCCGCCCGTTGCCCATCGTTCCGCTCAGCACGCCGCTGGCCGAAGCGTTGGCCGGCCTTCGTCGGGCCAGCTCGCACCTCGGAGCAGTCACGGACGCCGACGGAGTCGTGATCGGTATCGTCGCGCTCGAGGATCTGCTCGAGGAGTACGTCGGAACGGTTCGCGACGGCACGCACCGCGGCACGGATGCTGTTCCCGGACAAAGAAACAGCTGATCGATGACACGTTCGGTGCATTCACTCGCACTCGCGCAGAGCGAGTGGACGGCTCGGCGGGCACTTCACCTCGAGGAGGTGGAAAAGCTCGTCGAGCCGCACCGAGCGCGTCGTAGCGCCGGTATCTCTCACCCGGTGCACGACTTCCTCTTCACGTACTACAACTTCAAGCCCGCGCAACTGCGCCGCTGGCACCCCGGGTACGGAGTCGCACTCGAGAACGCCGGCGAATACGCAGCCTTCTCCGGCTACCGCGTCGACGAATCGGGTACCGCGACGGTCGAGGCCGCCGTGCTGGAGCGTCGGCGTCACACAGTCGAATTCGTGTGGAATCTGTTGAATCAGACGTCTGCGCGGCCCGCTGTGCTGGGCTGTTTCGGCCTCCACGAATGGGCGATGGTCTATCGCGGCGGCGAGGACGCGATCCGTCACCAGTCAGTGCCGCTGCGGCTCGGGTTCGCCGGTACCGACGCGGTCGTCGAATCCCTGCCACTCAAATGCACGCACTACGACGCGTTCCGGTTCTTCACACCGGACGCGGCCCCCAAGAACTCGCTCCCGCTTGCACGCGAAACTCAGATCGATCACGAACAGCCGGGCTGCCTGCACGCCGGTATGGATCTGTACAAGTGGAGCTTCAAGTTGTTGCCACTCGTGGATTCCGATCTGGTGATGCGGTGCTTCGAACACGCGCTCCTGGCCCGTGAACTCGACATGCGCGCGAGCCCATACGACCTCGCCGAGTACGGGTACTCCCCCATTCGTATCGAAACTCCCGCGGGCCGCGCCGAATACGTGCGTCAGCAACAACAGTTGGCGGATCGTGCTGCGCCGCTCCGCGATACGCTGGCAGAGAAGTGCCGGGAGCTTCTCGGCCACTGAACTGCCGAAAGGCGCCTTATGGATCACGGGTACGGGTTCTATCTCGACGAATACCAACGTGACGTCGGGGTGCACACCGACGACCGACGCGGCCACATCGAATGCCCGGACTCGGCGGGCTTCCTTGCGGCGCACTTGCCGGTGTTCGACCTCGCTGCAGGCTCAGTCGCGGCCTTCGCCTCGGCAATTCATCGGTCAACCGGCCCGGGCGACGGACACTGGACCCTCGATCCCGAGCGCATCGCCGCGTCCTTCTCGAGCGATCGACTGTTCCGGATCGGCGGCGAACCGATCAACGGATTCTCCGAATACTCCGGGTTCTTTGCCGCCCGCGACGGTTGGGTCCGCACGCACGGCAACTATCCACACCATCGCGACCGCCTGCTCGCCATCCTCGAGCTCGACCATGGATCACCTAAAGATGCAGTGGCGCAACGGATATCCGAACTCAGCGCCATCGAGATCGAGCAGCAGGCCGCCGAGATCGGCGCCATCGCGGTCCGTGTTCGTACCGAGACCGAGTGGCGCCTGAGTGAGCAGTGCGCAGCTGCGAGGTCTGAGCCTCTGGTATCCATCCGAGTACGCGACGAGGGAAAACCTCGCACGCATCCGACGCGCCCACGTGTTCTCGACCTGACCCGCGTCATCGCCGGCCCGGTCGCGACCCGTGCCCTCGCGCTGGTCGGCGCTGACGTTCTGCGGATCGACCCTCCGGCGATCCCCGAGATCGGATGGCAGCACCTCGACAGTGGCCAGGGCAAGCGGTCGGCGCTTCTCGACCTGAAGTCCTCGGCGGAAGCGGCAGCATTCCGCGAACTCCTCGACACCGCAGACGTACTGGTCACCGGCTACCGTCCGGGCGCACTCGAAGCACTCATCGGGCAGGATCTTCCCGCCCACCTGATTCACGGGCGCGTCAGCGCATGGGGATGGGAAGGTCCGTGGGCGAATCGCCGCGGCTTCGACAGCATCGTGCAGGCCGCATCCGGTATCTCGTTCCTCGAGGGCGACGAGAAACCGGGCGCACTTCCAGCGCAGGCCCTCGACCACTCCACCGGATACTTCTTGGCAGCTGGGATCCTCGACGCGTTGATGCTGCGCTCGCAGGACGGCCGTGGCCGCGATGTCGACGTGTCATTGGCCAGCACCGGCGCCCGTCTTCTCGACGCACCCGGCCGAACCGTCCATCCCGGTCTACCGACCGCTCCCGGCCTGAATGTTGTTGTCAACCATGCCGACGTGACCACCGCACGACCCGCGCTGGCAGAGTTCGAGGACTACCCCGAACCAGCCCATCCGTGGGGATCGGATCGCGCGGAGTGGGCACACTGAGGGACCGGCACATTCAGGGCAAGATGGACCTGTGAAGTCACATACCTACACACTCGACCTTCAGTGGACGGGCGATCTGGGAACCGGAACGTCCAGCACGCAGGGATATTCGCGCAATCATGCAATATCCGCGGTCGGAAAGCCGGAACTTCTCGGCAGCTCCGATCCCTCGTTCCGCGGTGACGCGCAGCGATGGAACCCCGAGGAACTGCTCGTTGCCTCCCTCGCCCAATGCCACATGCTTTGGTACCTCGGTCTGGCAGCTGCCGCTGGGGTCGTCGTTCTCGACTACAGCGATCAGCCGGTCGGCAGCATGATCGAGGAATCCGATGGCGGCGGCCAGTTCATCGAAGTGACGTTGAATCCGACGGTATTGGTCGCGGAGGCGTCGATGGTCGAGAAGGCCGAGGAGCTTCACGGCCCCGCACACACGAAGTGCTTCATCGCTCGGTCGGTCAACTTCCCTGTCCTGCATTCACCGACGATCCTGGTGGCCACCGATGAGTGATACGCACAAGCTCATCGTCGACGTCGACACCGGCATCGACGACTCGTTGGCGCTTCTCTATCTCCTTGCCAGCCCCGAAGCCGAGATTCTGGGGATTGCGAGCACCGCCGGCAACGTTCCGGTGGAACAGGTCGCGGCCAACAACTTGAACTGGCTTGCGCTCTGCGGCGCCCCGGACATCGAGGTTGCACTCGGCGCCCGCGAGCCACTGGTCATCCCGTTGCGCACCACCGAGGAGACTCACGGTCCGCAAGGGATCGGCCATGCCGTCCTCCCCGATTCGGGTCGCAAGCGCTCGGTCAGAACGGCCACCGACCTCTGGGTGGATCTCGTGCGTGAGTACCCCGGACAACTCACCGGATTGGTGACGGGGCCGCTCACCAACCTTGCGCTGGCGATCAGACGTGAACCCGATCTGCCGTCTCTGCTGAAGCGACTGGTCGTGATGGGTGGGTCGTTCAACTATCCGGGCAACACGACGCCGACCGCGGAGTGGAACGTCTCGGTGGATCCGCACGCCGCCAAGGAGGTGTTCGACGCGTTCTCCGTCGTACCCGCGCACCGGCGCCCGATCATCTGCGGCCTCAACGTCACCGAATCCATCGAGATGTTCCCCGAACATGTGCGTCGGCTCGCCGAAGCTGCCGGGAGCACTCCGGAAGAGATCATCTCGCCTGACGACGGCCCCGACGTCCGCAGTTCCGCGTCCAACAGCGTGATCAGGCATATGTCCGACGCGATCCGGTTCTACATGGAATTCCATCGTGAATACGACCAGGGCTTTCTTGCTCACATGCATGATCCCTTTGCTGCTGCCGTCGCGCTCGATCCGAGCTTGGCGACACTGAAGCCGGCAACGGTAGATGTCGAAACCGAGAGTCCACTGCTGATCGGAACGACGGTCGCGGACTGGGTCGGGCACTGGAAGCGTGAGCCCAACGCGGATATCGCGGTCGGCACCGATCCGGCGGAATTCTTCGATCGACTTGTCCACCGAGTGGGAAATTACGCCCGCGTCGTGGGTTGACCGAGCCGGGCACCGGCTATGCTCGCATGGACAGAACACCAACGAACGAGAACAAAGGACCTGACGTGCAGATTTCCAGCCACGATGCCTCCCCGGCATTTGCGCTCGGATTGATGGCGTTCTGGCCCACTCGTCGTAGCGCATGCTTCGATCAGGCGTGTTGCTGAGCGGCGATTCTCGCTGCCTGCACCCCTGACTTTGTCGCTTCTTCGCTCGGAGTCTGTCTTCTCATGTTCAACCTTCTTTTGTTCACCCTTGTCGGCGTCGGCGCCCAGCTCGTCGACGGCGCCCTCGGTATGGCCTTCGGTGTCACCGCAACCACTCTGTTGATGATCGGTGGCCTCGGTCCGGCTCAGGCCAGCGCCGCTGTTCACCTGGCCGAGGTCGGCACCACCCTCGCTTCGGGTGTGTCGCATTGGAAGTTCAAGAACATCGACTGGAAGCTCGTCGCCAAGCTCGGTGTGCCCGGCGCAGTCGGTGCATTCATCGGCGCAACCGTGCTATCGGGTCTGTCCACCGAAGCGGCAGTCCCCATCACGGCGACGATCCTGCTGGCCATCGGTATCTATGTGGCACTTCGCTTCTCGGTCCGCCCACCGGCCGTCGCGGACGCTCGCACCACCCCGCACACTGCACGTTTCCTGTCCCCACTCGGCCTGTTCGGTGGTTTCATCGATGCATCCGGCGGTGGTGGTTGGGGTCCGATCACCACCAGCACGCTGCTCTCGCGTGGCAAGACCGCGCCGCGCACCGTGATCGGCTCGGTCAGCGCCTCGGAGTTTCTGGTCGCGTCAGCCGCGTCGTTGGGATTCCTTGTCGGATTGGGTCGTGAGTCGGCGGGAAACCTCCTCGTTGTCGCCGGTCTCGCGCTCGGCGGTGTCATCGCTGCCCCGTTCGCGGCGTGGCTGGTCAGCCGCGTACCTGCCACCTTGCTCGGAACGGCGGTGGGCGGCGTCATCGTGTTGACCAACGCACAGAAGCTGTTCAAATCCTTCGACATCACCGGGGCCGTCACAGTGGCCGGCTACCTGGCCATTCTCGGCGCGTGGGCAGCGCTGCTGTTCTACGCGTGGAAGCGGTCCACGCTCACCCCGGCCGAGGCAGAAGGCGATTTCACGGGAGTCGAACTCGCTGTCGAGAACGAACTCACCGAGCCTGCGGTCAAACGCGAACGATAACTCGTCACAGAAGAAATCCCGGGTATCCGCGCTCGGATACCCGGGATTTTGTTTTTTCGCCCTAGTTGCTTCCGTCGAACGCGTCGAGAATTCGCCCCGCCGCCAACGCTGCTGTCAGCGAACCGTCACGCACGCTCTGCTCGACGTCGGCCCGGATCGCACGCACCCGATCGTTGCTCGAGAGCCTGCGTAGCAGCTGATCGTTGACCATCGTCCAGGTCCAATCGACCTGTTGCTTGCGACGCTTCTCCTCGAACTGTCCTGCTTCGGTGAGCACCTCACGGTGCTTGGTGACAGTTCCCCAGAACTCGTCCAGCCCGACACCCTCGAGGCCGCTCATCGTGATGACGGGCGGCTTCCAGATGGCGTCGTGCGGGTAGATCAGGCGAAGCGCTCCCGCCAATTCGCGGGCAGCACCCTTTGCCTCGCGCTCATGCTTGCCATCGGCCTTGTTGACCGCCACCAGATCTGCGAGCTCGAGGACACCCTTCTTGATGCCCTGGAGCTGATCACCGGTACGAGCGAGGGTCAGGAACGTAAAGCAGTCCACCATGTTGGCAACAGTGACTTCGGACTGGCCGACACCCACCGTCTCCACCAGGATGACGTCGAAACCGGCAGCTTCGAGAAGCACGATGGTCTCGCGGGTTGCCTTGGCAACACCACCGAGCGTGCCGGACGTCGGTGACGGCCGGATGTACGCATTCGGTTCGACGGTGAGCCGAGCCATGCGTGTCTTGTCGCCGAGAATCGAGCCGCCGGTGCGGGTGGACGACGGATCGACCGCCAACACCGCAACCCGATGCCCCTTGCCCAGCAAGTACATTCCGAGCGCGTCGATGAAGGTCGACTTGCCGACGCCGGGAACGCCGGTGATGCCGATCCGGTGCGCTCCCCCGGCCTCGGGCAGCAACTTCAGTAGAAGCTGCTGCGCAAGTGCCCGGTGGTCGTCGCGAGTGGACTCGACGAGGGTGATCGCCCGAGCGAGGCCGGCACGCTGATTTCCGCGTACCGCCTCGGCGAGGGAATCAATGTCGATGGGCTGACGTGCCATCTTCAGTGACCCCCTTCTCAGCTGTGGTCGTGACCCAGTTGGGCGGAGAGCTTCTCCAACAATCCGCTGGCAGCGTCGGCGATGACGGTTCCGGGCGGGAAGATGGCAGCAGCGCCGGCCTCGTAGAGTTCGTCGAAGTCACCGGGCGGAATGACGCCGCCGACGACGATCATGATGTCGGGACGACCGGCCGCAGCCAGAGCCTCCCGCAGCGCCGGCACCAAGGTGAGGTGACCGGCTGCCAACGACGACACACCGACTACGTGGACGTCGTTGTCGGCCGCCTGATTGGCGACCTCTTCGGGAGTCTGGAACAGGGGTCCGACGTCGACGTCGAATCCGATGTCCGCGAAGGCCGTGGAGATGACCTTCTGGCCACGGTCGTGACCGTCCTGGCCCATCTTCGCGACGAGGATGCGGGGACGACGTCCCTCGTCCTCGGCGAACTTCTCGACCAGTTCCATCGCCTTGCTGATGTTGCTCACCGTTCCTGCCTCGTCGCGGTACACACCACTGATGGTGCGGATCTCGGCCTGGTGGCGTCCGTACACCTTTTCGAGGGCGTCGGAAATCTCGCCGACGGTAGCCATCGCACGGGCGGCGACAACAGCGAGGGCGAGGAGGTTGTTCTCCATGCCGCCTTCGGTGGATGCGGCAGCGCGGGTGAGGTTCGCGAGTGCGGCCTCGACGGCTTCCGGATCACGTTCTGCGCGAAGGCGAACCAGCTTCTCGAGCTGTTCCTTGCGGACCTTGGAGTTCTCGACCTTGAGAACTTCGATGGTGTCGACCTCGTCGGGAACGTACTTGTTGACGCCGACGAGCGGCTGCCGACCGGAGTCGATGCGTGCCTGGGTGCGGGCGGCAGCTTCCTCGATGCGCAGCTTCGGGATGCCTTCGTTGATGGCCTGAGCCATTCCGCCGGCTTCCTCGACCTCTTCGATGTGCTTACGAGCCCGGTTGGCGAGTTCGTTGGTGAGCCACTCGACGTAGTACGAGCCGCCCCACGGGTCGATGGGACGCACGGTGCCGGATTCCTGCTGCAGCAGCAACTGGGTGTTACGGGCGATGCGGGCGGAGAAGTCCGTCGGCAGTGCGATGGCCTCGTCGAGTGCGTTGGTGTGCAGCGACTGAGTGTGGCCCTGGGTGGCAGCCATGGCTTCGACGCAGGTACGCGGAACGTTGTTGAAGACGTCCTGCGCGGTCAGAGACCAGCCCGAGGTCTGCGAGTGGGTACGCAGCGAGAGCGACTTCGCGCTCTTGGGATCGAACTTCGCAACAAGCTCGGCCCACAGGAGGCGTCCGGCGCGGAGCTTGGCGACCTCCATGAAGAAGTTCATGCCGATGGCCCAGAAGAAGGACAGGCGCGGTGCGAACTTGTCGATGTCCATACCGGCGTCGAGGCCGGCGCGGATGTACTCGACGCCGTCCGCAAGGGTGTACGCCAGTTCCAGATCGGCCGTCGCTCCGGCTTCCTGGATGTGGTAACCCGAGATGGAGATGGAGTTGTACTTCGGCATTTCCGCGCTGGAGTACGCGAAGATGTCCGAGATGATCCGCATCGAGGGCTTGGGCGGATAGATGTAGGTGTTACGAACCATGAACTCTTTGAGGATGTCGTTCTGGATCGTTCCGGCCAGCTTGTCCGGGGTGACGCCTTGCTCGCCTGCCGCGGCGACGTACAGCGCGAGAATCGGGAGCACAGCGCCGTTCATCGTCATCGAGACCGACACCTGCGAGAGGTCGATTCCGTCGAAGAGCTGACGCATGTCGAGGATGGAATCGATTGCGACACCGGCCATTCCGACGTCACCCGCAACGCGAGGATGATCGGAGTCGTAGCCGCGGTGTGTAGCGAGGTCGAAGGCAACCGAGAGGCCCTTCTGACCGGCCGCGAGGTTACGACGATAGAACGCATTCGACTCCGCGGCAGTGGAGAATCCGGCGTACTGGCGAATGGTCCACGGCTGGTTCACGTACATGGTCGGGTACGGACCACGCAGGAACGGCGCTGCGCCAGGGAAGCTGTCGAGCGGGTAACCGGACTCGGCGGCGGCCGTGCGGTCCGCACCGGTGTACACCGGCTTGACGTCGATGCCTTCCGGGGTGGACCAGACAACCTGCTCGGCGGCGTAGTTGTTGGCGTTTGCGCCCTCTTCGATGAGCGCCTGTGCCTGCTCGACCGACGGCGGTGTGGGTGCCGGAGACTGCGGGTCCTCGAGTGGGACCTCGGCGAAACTGCCGATCACGTGCTTGACCTCTCGTGTCGTCACTTGGAGCTTCCCGTCTCGATGAAGTCGAGCAGTTCGGTCAGAGCCGACACTGCGTCGATGCGGGCTGTGAGGAATCCGTCCGGGCGAGAATCGCCGGTCGCGTCGGCGACTGCCTTTTCCGGTCCTGCGAGCAGCACCTTGGTGATGCCGGCAGCGCGAAGTTCGGCGACGGCCGCTGCGGCGCTCTCGCCGTAGCGCTTGTCCGTGCCGCACAGCACCGCGACGGTGGCACCGGAAGCCTTGACGGCTGCGGAGATGGCTTCTGCGCCTACCTCGAGGGGGCCGGGGTTGACTGCGTCGATACCACCCGAAGCGAGCAGGTTGGACGCAAACGTGGTGCGCACGTTGTGTTCTGCAACCGAGCCCAGCGGCGCGAGAAGCGCAGTGGGACGGGCGCCGCCGGCGGCGAGGAACGCGTCCGAACGGTCACGAAGCGCTTCGAATGCAGCTGCGTAGCGGGCGACGGACTGGCCGGGCTCGACGGCTTCGGCGGACAGCGGCGTTTCGCCGAGGTTCGGGAACTCGTTGACACCGGTGACCGTGGTCTTACGGTGTGCGATGTCGGAGTCACGCTTGGCCTTCGTGGCAGCGATGCGACCGGAGACGATTCCCGCTTCGAGTGCCGCCAGATATCCGCCGGCTGCTTCGATTTCCTGGAAGAACTCCCACGCGGTGGCGGCGATCTGCTGCGTCAGGTCCTCGACGTACCAGGAGCCCGCCGACGGATCGAGCACGCGGCCCAGGTGCGACTCCTCGAGGAGAAGCAACTGCGTGTTGCGCGCGATGCGCGAGGAGAAGGACTTGCTGACACCAAGGGTGCCGTCGGCCAGGGCGACGTCGAACGGAAGAACTGTCACTGCATCTGCTCCGCCGACGCCGGCGCCGAATGCGGCGAGGGTCGTGCGCAGCATGTTCACCCAGGGATCACGCTGAGCCATCATCGCGGCGGAAGTGACTGCGTGCTGCGGCGCTCCACCGAAGTCGGAAGCTCCACAGACCTGAGCGATGCGGGCCCACACGAGACGTGCGGCGCGGAACTTCGCGATGGTCTGGAACTGATCGTCGGTTGCCGAGTAGCGGAAAGCCAACTGCGACAACGCCGCACCGATGGTCAGACCGCTCTCTGCGGTGAGTGCGCGGAGGTATTCGAGTCCGGCGGCAATCGCGGCTCCGAGTTCCTCGGCGTCGCCGGCACCCGCGTTGTGGAAGGCCGTGCCGTCGACGGTGATCGCGTGCACGGTTTCCGCGCGAGCTGCAGCGAGAGCGGCCAACTCGACGGCGCCTGCAAATTCGACGTCGGCTGCGCCGGAGAACGAACTGGTCAGCGGCGCTGCACCGAGGTGAACTCGGATACTGCTGCGATCACTGACGCCGTCGCCGGCTTCACCGCGATCATCGAGGAGAGAGAAGAGTGCGCGGGCTGCATCGTTTACCTCGGCGTCTGCGTCGAGCGTGAGCGGTGCGAGGTCGAGAAGAACGCCCTCGAGCGCAGCGGCGAGGTCGGTGACCGGAACGCCGTCGGCGCCCACCTTCAACCAGAGTGCGCTGACTCCGTTTTCGAGGGCGTCCAGGATGGCGCGATTAGTCTCGGCCGCCGAAGCGGTTCCGAATGCAGCGGAAACCAACCAACCGGCATTGACATCACGGTGAGCGTCGACGCCACGCACGTACGGAAACGTGCCCGGCAAGCTCTGCTCGGGACGCTCGTCGCGTGGGCTGTAGAGCGGTGCGACAGTGACACCGTCGTAGGTGACGGTTTCGAGCAGTTTCTGTGGCTCGGGGCCCAGCTCTGCCGCATCGACTCTGCGGGACTTGGCGAGCACACCGGCTACGGAGCGCTGCCACTCCGCGTACGCCTGCTCGACAGCCTCGGCTTCTGAAGCTAATGACACTGTGTCCGCTCCCTCTCATTTTTTGCGTGAGCGCTTTACCGATAATCGGATTTGTTCGTTAGTTCTGTGATGCTAACCCGCGGTTGAGCCCAGATATCGTGAGGATCACGTCATGTTCTTCACAGGGCTGTTCGCGGCCACTTTCCGACCGGTCAGACGACGTGCAGATTCGGTCGTTCGTGCACGTGTGACCGGCCCTTACCTAGCGATTGTTCAGCATGTTTACGGGTTACCCGCGAGTTCGTTTCACTGGCCGGGACTACAGGTGAAGGCCACTCCGAAAGCCTAGTGGTTTTCGTCACAGCACCGTTTCATTGTCGCCTGGAGCACGTCGCTTTCCCGCCCCCGTGGCGATGTTCGACTCACGATTGCGGGTCGGCAGTCGGCCCGGTTCACCGTTCACAGGTAGCCTTGTGACCTGTGATGGGACGCCTGCTGGACCGAAGATTGATCGCAATAGTCCTGGTAGTGCTCGCTTTGTTCCTCGCAGCCCTCCTCGCCCCACATCCCACGGTGTCCCAGGTGCGAGAGTGGGCAGACTCGGTTGGCCCGGCGTTTCCCCTCGTGTTCTTCCTGGTTCATTCGATAGTCACCGTCGCGCCGTTCCCGCGCACCGTCTTCACCCTCAGTGCGGGGGTTCTTTTCGGCTCGGTGACCGGCATCGCCCTTACCGTGGCGGCAACGACTGTGAGCGCCGTTCTGGCCCTCTACCTGGTCCGCGCCATCGGCCGTGACGTCGTGTGGCAACGGATTTCGAGTCCGACGATCCGGCGGGTGGACGAGCGGATCGAAAAGCGGGGGTGGCTGGCCGTCGGCTCTCTGCGCTTGATCGCGTTTGTCCCCTTCTCGGTGGTGAACTACTGCTGCGGCATTTCGTCGATCCGGATCGTGCCCTACATCCTTGCCACCGTCGTCGGCATCTTGCCCGGCACTGTTGGGATTGTCGTTCTGGGCGATGCGCTCTCCGGCGAAGCCGATCCTCGTCTCCTGATTCTGTCCGGGATCTGCATTGCGATCGGCATCGCCGGTCTGGTGTTCGACGCTCGCCGTCAGCCTTCACCGGGCGAAACCATCGTTGACAACGGTCAACCTCAAGAGGTTGATTTGATTGAGTCAACCCAAAACGATTGACTATTGACAGTCAACTATCTAGCATTGACTAATGTTCGTACTGACAGTGGATCAGCGAGGTAGCCGACGCGATGTCGACCGCGTCGGGGACATCATCGACGACATGGCCGATCGCAGGCTCCTGCGGCCGTTCGAGCGCACGGCGGGCGACGAGATTCAAGCGGTGACCGACGATCCGGCGCTACTCGTCCTCGTCGCACTCGAGCTGATTCGGCGCGAGCACTGGAGTGTCGGGATCGGGATCGGTCCCGTCGAGCAGCCTCTCCCACGGCAGACCCGGGCCGGACGCGGGCCGGCATTCGAAGCTGCTCGGATCGCCGTCGAGCGAGCCAAGCGAGCTCCGGCCAGAATTGCCGTCGAACAGGCGCCGGCCGACAGCTCACGCGACGAACTCGCCGCCGATGTCGATGCCGCGTTCACCTTGCTCGGAACGATTGTCACGAGACAGACGAAGGACGGACGCGAAGCCATCGCTCTGATGGACAGCGGACTCACTCAGGTCAGCGCGGCGGCCCACCTCGGAATCACCAAACAGGCCATGTCCAAGCGACTCCTGACAGCCGGGTGGCACGCAGAACTCGCGGGGCGCAGACTCGCAGAACGACTTTTGGTCAGACTCCAGCCCTAGACTGCTCACGCTCGCACCGGTACAAACTCGTCGACACAGCAGGGGGCTCGAATACATGGTCGTTCTGGCGTTGATCGCGCTCGCCGTCGCCGCCGCGGCACCAGCAGTTGCAGCGGCACTGGGACCGCTCAGTCGTGGTCGACTGGAAGTCCCCGAATGGGCGTCGTCCGTGGTGGCTCTTCCGGCACTGGGTGTTGCCGCACTGGCATCGACCCGAACGACCCCGGTCACCGGTTTCGCTCTCGGGGCGACGCTTGTTCTGTGCGTACTTGCCGCCGCCACGGCCGGTGCACCGTTGGTACTTGCCACCTTCAAGATCGCTCGTCGCCAACCGGACGGGAGCCCGGCACCGGACGCCGGACCTCTTCGCGGCGGACGTGTGATCGGCATCCTCGAACGGCTCGCGGTGGCGGCGTCGATTCTCGCAACCTGGCCGGAGGGGATCGCGATCGTCTTGGCAGTCAAGGGGCTCGCACGGTACCCGGAACTTCGCGAACCTCACGCGTCCGAGCAGTTCATCATGGGAACCTTCGTCAGCGTCCTCTGGGCGATCGCAGTATGCGGAACGGGACGGGCACTCATCACGTAGGTGACGAGTGCCCGTCCCGATTACTACGAGAGGCGCCTACCGGCGCTGGCCGCCCTCCGGCGGCTGATCCTGGTACGGGTACTTCTGCTGGAATTCTTCGCGTTCGGACGGCAGCGGTAGCTGACCGGGCCAAGGATTTTCACTCTGCTGCGGCAGCGCGGGATCTACGAATCCGGGCTGCTCGGGCGCACTTTCACGGAGGTGCCTGACCGCAGCTGCCGGATCTTCGACGGGAGTACGTGCAGCAACTTCAGCAGCACGGACTGCTTCTGCGATAGCCGGATCGGATTTCGTTTCGAACCACTCCGCCACCTCAGCTGAATCGTCCTCAGGGTTGGGAAGATTCTCTTCGGCGGCCGGCGGCTCGTAACGGAAGACACCGTCCTGCCCCTGCGCGCCAAGCGTTTTCGCAAATCCCTTCAGTGCGTCACCGAAGTCGCTCGGCACGAGCCACACCTTGTTCGCATCGCCTTGCGCCATCTGCGGCAACGTCTGAAGATACTGGTATGCAAGCAATTCCGGAGTCGGCTTACCGGACTTGATAGCAGCAAAGACCTTCTCGATGGCCTTGGCCTCGCCTTGGGCCTGCAAGTACTTGGCCGCGCGGTCACCTTGGGCCCGAAGAATCTGGGACTGACGCTCACCCTCGGCGTTGAGGATCGAGGCCTGCTTGTTGCCCTCGGCGGAAAGAATCTGGCTCTGCTTGGCACCCTCGGCTGTCTTGATAGCGGATTCGCGGTGGCCTTCAGCCGTCAGAATCATCGCGCGCTTCTCGCGGTCCGCCTTCATCTGCTTTTCCATCGACTCCTGAATGGAGGGCGGAGGATCGATGCTCTTGAGCTCGACGCGGGCCACTCGCAGGCCCCAGCGGCCGGTCGCCTCGTCGAGGACACCACGAAGCTGACCATTGATGGAATCACGCGAGGTCAGAGTCTCTTCGAGGGTCATTCCGCCGACGACGTTTCGCAGCGTCGTGGTTGTCAACTGCTCGACGGCAGCGATGTAGTTGCTGATCTCGTACACCGCAGCTTGCGGATTGGTGACCTGGAAGTACACCACCGTGTCGATGGACAGTGTCAGGTTGTCCTGGGTGATCACCGGTTGCGGTGGGAAGGAGACCACCCGCTCACGAAGATCCACCTTGGCGCGCACACGATCGGCGAACGGGATCAAGAATGTGAGCTGACCGGACACCGTCTTCGAATACCTACCGAGCCGCTCGATCACCGCGGCTTCTGCCTGCGGTACCAGTGCTACCGACTTCGCGACCACCAAGATCACGAATAGCACCAACACACCGAGCACTATGAGTGCTGCCATTAAGGTCCCCTCCAGACGACTGCTGTTGCGCCGTTGATTTCCATCACCGTCACCTTGGTGCCCGGCGGGTACACCTCGGTGGTGTCGTACGGCCTGGCAGTCCACACCTCGCCGTCCAACTTGACCTGCCCGGAATGCTCGCCCACTTCTTCCAGAACCAGAGCGTGCTTACCTTCGAGTGCCTGAATTCCGGTCGGGGTCGGTGGCGGACTACCGAAGCGACGCAACATGATCGGTCGCACACCCAGGACGAGGGCGGCGGAGAACACTCCGAACATGACGGCGTCGACCCACACCGGGAAGTCGGTGACAGCACTGACACCGGCAGTAGCGAGCGCCCCACCGGCGAGCATCAGCAGGAAGAAATCCCCCACCAGCGCTTCGGCCCCGGCGAGCACCAGTGCTCCGATCAGCCAAATAAGTGCAGCCACAACACCATCTAACCAGAATGTGTGACCCAGGCCGCCGCTACGTCAGTTCGGCTCGGTAACGAAATCGACAAGTTGTTCGACGGCACCGATCAAGGGAGCTTCCAGATCGCGGAAGCTCTCGACCGAGTTGTAGACCCGCCGCCAGCCCTCCTGAGGTGTCCCCCAGCCCAGTTCGCGGCAGATTCCCGTCTTCCAATCCTCGCCGCGTGGAATCTTCGGCCAGGAGGCGATTCCGACAGATTTGGGACGAACGGCCTCCCACACGTCGATGTACGGGTGTCCGGTCACCAACACGTTCGGGCCGAGGCCCTGAGTCAGTTGGGTTTCCTTGGAACCGGTGACCAGGTGGTCGACGAGGACACCGACACGGCGGCCGGGGCCCGGCCCGAATTCGGCAAGCCGCTCCCCCAGATTGTCGAGCCCTTCGAGATGTTCGACGACAACACCTTCGACGCGAAGGTCATGGCCCCACACCCGCTCGACGAGGGCAGCATCGTGTACTCCCTCCACCCAGATCCGGCTGGGCAGTGCCGTGCGTGCACGTAAGCCTTCGACTCGGGTCGAACCCGAAGCCGATCGTGCGGGTTTGGTGGACGCGGGCTTGGGGGCCGGGCGAACGAGGGTGACCGGTGAGCCGTCGATGAGGAAGGCCGCCTCGCGCATCGCGAACAACCGCGTCCGGGAACGCCCGTCCTCGAGTCGCACGAAATCGCCGTCGTACGTGCGCTCGAAACCGACTACCGCACCGCAGAATCCTGTCGCCGCATCCTCGACGACAAGATCACGTTCGGCCACCACTTCAGGCGTCACGCGCTTCTGTTTGCGGGTATGACCCGCAAAAATGTCACCGTATCCGTTGCCACCGCTCACGCCGGATCACGCTAGGTCACAACGCCGGGGCCGCGCATGTCGCCACGCCGAACTAAACTTCACGGTCATGAGTTCTCCCAGCGCAACCCTCACCGTGTGGGCAGCGTCATGGCTCGCCGGCGACGCTGCGCCGGACGACGTCATCGACGCCCTTGCCGCGTGGGCGCCGATGCACCTGATCGGCGCCGCCGATGCGGAAACCGCGGTCCGTCACGATCTCGAGTGGCCGGGAGTCACGGCTTCGGGTGTGTCCACCCTGTTGAGAATCGCCCGCTCGGAGGCTGCTGAAGTCCGCCTGGTTCTTCCTACGGCCGGCGATGTACGTGGCCTGCCCACTGGCACCGAGTTCGCGCGCGCTGCGATCGCAACGGGTGAAGGGATACAGATCGGCGCCGTCGGGAAGCCGGGAGTCGGCCTCGTGCCGTCGAAGGAAGGTCCGGACGTCTTGCGGTGGACGGTTTTCTCCATTCCCACCGTGGCGGGCAGTGCCGAATCGATCGGACTCCGTGAAGCCGAATACGAACTGCGCCAGGCTGTTCGGGACGCAGCGGAGGTGCTCGGCGGGCTTCCGGCCGTAGCCACCGGAATGCCTGGGGGCGACGCTCGTACGCTGGTCGCCGAAGCGCTGCAGGCCCAGGCCGGGTACCGCTGGCCGTCGACACTGTCACCTCGGCATCTACAGGTGATCGACACCGCCGACAACGTGGCAGCCATTCTTACCGTCGCTGCGTCGGTCTCGACCAATCAGGCCCCGAGCGTGTCCACTGCGCAGAGGCGTGACGACCTGCTGCGACGACTGTGGGACGTCGTTCGCACTGCCCGTGTCGCGTCGGCGAACAGCGTGTCGATCAGAGCTTGAGCACGAAGTTCCGGCGTTTCTCGGCAAACCCGTTGCGGTCACCGAACATGTCGATCTTCATCTCTTCGAGCTCACGCTCCTCGTAGGGCTCCACCGGATCACGTTCCAGTCGAAGACGTTTGCGCTCCAGCATCGATTCCATCCGATCTCCTTCGAGCAAGTCGGTGGCGACCTCGTGCAACCACGCCTCGAACAGATCCGGCCGTCTGGGGCCGATCGCGTCGACAAGTCCGATGTCCAAGGCTCGACGGATACCGATCGCACTGCACTCGGCCAGCAGGCTGCGGGCCTGCTGGCCGCCGACCCGAGCCGGAAGTGTGTACGTGTGCAGTTCCGAGCCGAACAGGCCCATCGTGGCGTAATGAGGATTGAGAACCACACCGTCCCTGGCCACGACTACGTCGGCTCCAAGCGGAAGCATGACCCCGCCGGCACCGGCGTTGCCTGTGAATGCCGCCACCACAACCTGTTCCGTACAGGTGACGATCGCTTTCGCGATCTCGTTGATGGCTTTGATGTTGGCCCACGCTTCTCCGGCTTGATCAGACGCGGCCTCGATGACGTTGAGGTGGATACCGTTGCTGAATCTGTCGTAGTCACCCGTCAGGACAAGGATCTTGGTGTCCTGCGCGATCGCCCAGCGGAGCCTGGCGGCCAGTCGGGCGCATTGCTTCGTACTCATCGCACCGTTGTAGAAGCGGAACGAGAGATATCCGATTTCGCCGTCGCGGTGATAGTCGGTCTCGGGGTAACGACTCTCCCAGACCTGTGGAACGAACACGTCCGGACGTACGACCGCGGTCGACGGAAGTTTGACATTGCCGGCGCCGACGAGCCGCGCATGTCCGATCCATACGGAGCCCGCACCGGTGGCGACACGTATCGCCTGGTGGAAGTACTCGACAATGGTGCCGGGCGCTGCATCGACGTGGGTATCGGGGTGAGCGTCGTAGACGTAGACCCGGTCGAGCCCCAACTGAACGGCGACGCCGGGAAACCCGTCGGCGGCGTTGACGGCGCGGACGATGCTCGACGCGTCTTCCTCCCAGCTGAAAACGCGATCGGCCTGTTTCATGCTGGGCCTCGATCGGGCCGATGCCACGGGCCGCGCAACTCGGTCCGATGGGATCGCCTGGAAGTCAGGAGTACGGAAATGTTCGACGACCTCCGTAATGCACTCCATCGCCGCGTCGGTGACCGCCTCGTTGTATACCGAAGATTTGGTTGCACCGCTCTGGAGTTCGAATGTCCGCCACGCCCACACCGCTCCGGCATCGAGTTCCTCGGCGGCCTGCAACGCGGTCACTCCCCAGATCGGTTCGCCATCCGTTATCGCCCAGTCCAGCGACGACGGTCCGCGATCACCGGGCGGGCCGGGATGGATGATGATCGTTGTCCACCGCTGCCAAATAGATTCCGGTACATAGGCTTTCAGAAACGGGCAGATGATGAGATCAAAATCTCCCGCAGACGTCGCGGCCAGCGCTGCGTCCGCGTCGGCGACGACGGCGGTGCGGACTCGGTGCCCCGCCTCGCGAAGAACAAGACCAGCCCGCTGCGAGAGACCATTGTCGGAGGTGACGAGAAGAAGCACGCTCAACGGTGGCGCGGAAGCCGCGCGTGGGCGTGAGCGCCGGAACAGCGCCGCCGTCGCCGCTCGCAGACGACCCCTGCCCGTTGCATCTTCGCGTAGCTTCGTCGTTGCTCCAGCGCTGGAAATAGCCACAGAAGTCGTGAGTGCGGCCGATTTGGGCATCGGTCTAACTTCGGGGGTCGAAACCATGGATTCCTGCTCGCATGCTCGGGTATCTGCAGCGCAGACCGAACTCCCCCCAGAGCAGGACCGCGCACCGATAGATTGATTGAGGTATTTAGGGACTTTATACCTACCGTCGGTTTGTTTCAATAGCTATTTTCAGGCAAACCGATTGATCGGTCAACCCGCAGTCTTGTGATTGATCGCGATATGGCGGTCGATGCGAATATGTTCGTCCAGCGTCGGGTAGCGCAAACCGGTGTCCTGGCTGTACCCCTGACGGCGCAACCAATCCAGGACATCGCCCCAGAACCAGATCCCCCCGGCGACCGAGTTGTACGGAATCGGGAAGGGAGTGGCCGCCTGCCGGACCCCTCGCACCCATTGTCCGACAGCCTGCCTCGTCACTCCCGCACGGTCGGCAATGTCCTGACGTGACACCAAATCGGGATGTGTCCGCTGGGGACGCACGCCTGCAGCCACCAACTGGTCGACCACGGTGATAGCCGTCGTCGCCGCTCGCATACCTTCCGAGGTGAGCGTCAGCAACTGCAGTCCACGCCGGTCCTCGACCTTTCCGCCCAAGCTCTCTTCGATCGCCTGCTCTTGCGAGACTGTCAGCATCTGAACGATGAATGTGAATTCGTAACGGTGATAGAGGTCTTCGGCCACGCAATGAACATAGCCGTAAGCTGCACTGTTTCCACATGGACACACCCGGATCCCGCCCTCGCACGCACAATGGGCAGATGATCGACGTGGACGACAGTCAGTTCGAGGACATGGTCAAGCGGGCGCTCGACAGTCTGCCCCCGAAGTTGGGAGCGGAGATGGCCAACGTCGCGGTGACCGTACAACTCGAAGGGGGACGACCGGGGTTGCTCGGGTTGTATCAGGGCATCCCACTGACCAAGAGAACCACCACGTACGCCGGCGTCCTCCCCGACCGCATCACGATCTACCGCAGGGCCATCTGTGCGATCTGCAGCACCGAAGACGAGGTGATCGAGCAAGTTCGCCGAACCGTGATCCACGAAATCGGCCACCACTTCGGGATCGGAGATCCCCGGTTGCGTGAACTCGGATGGTGACAACCGACTCATCTACAAGCCGGAAATCAGCTAGAGGTTGATAATCGGCGAATTGTCATGTCAGCTGTACCAAACCCGCAAACATTGAACACTTACAGGAGTTCGCATGGTCAATTTGATCCAGATCGCCCCGAAGAATGCCCCGACGTTTGCGATGAGCCGACAGAAGGCCGCCGAACTGCTGGGCATCTCGGTCGACAGCGTCGCGTTTCTCCTCAAGTCTCGCTATCTCCCGGATCTGGACGCCGGCCGGTTGATCTCGATGGCCAACCAACCCTGGTTGTACTCGGACGGCGACTTTCCCGTGCTGCAGCAAGGTGCATCCGAACTAGCACCGAAGAAGATGCTCCCCGCCCGTAAGTACATCGGCGAGAGCGCAATTCACTCCGACGCCGAATGCGTGGAAGCCAACCAGGGGCAGTGGGCGGGATTCAACGTCGACCATGTGCTCGGCGCCCGCTTCCTGCCTGTGACGCTGCGCAAGTTTCCGGTGTCAGTGCTGCAGATCCACGACGTCAACGACGACGACGAAGAACGAGTGTCATTTGTAGCGACCCTCGCCGGGCGAGTCCGCGAACTGGGGGCGCCCAAGCTCAACTACATCGACCCGTCACTGAGCCCCGAGGATCGACAGATCGTCGAGACGCTCCTCACCTCACGCAGCACGTCCACCGTTCCGGGACCCTGCGGAAAGCTGAAGCAGCCGAACTCCTGAGCGTCGGAAAGCTTCCGTCAACGGGGGCGCTGGACGGCCGCGCAGCAGTTCACCGCACACGAGAGACCGTTGGTGGTCGAGCCGAGCAGCGGCTCGACCCCCAGTCGCAGTGGCTGCTCGGCGTCGGCCAGTTCCCGAACGAGCGTGGGCACCAGCTGCGCAAAACGCTGATCGCGGCCGGGTGTCGCTGCGCGCACGAAATCCATACCGAGTTCGGCCGCCTTGTCCTTGGCCTCGGTGTCCAGGTCCCACACCACTTCGAGGTGATCGGAGACGAAACCGACAGGACACACGATCACGGCGCGAACGTCCTTGGCGGACAGCGTATCCAGGTGATCACAGATGTCGGGGTCGAGCCACGGAACCTGCGGCGGGCCTGATCGCGACTGCCACACCAGATCAAAATCTTCGACGCCGACGGCCTCGGCAACCAACTTCGCAGCCTCGGCAACCTGTCGGCTGTAGAGGTTTCCGCCCTCTGCCGGCGGCCCTGCATTGCGGTCTGCGGCACTCGGGACCGAATGCGCCGTGAACACCAGGCGCGCGGTATCGCGAGTCGCTTCGGGCAACTCTGCGCGGGCCGCGCGCACACCGTCGGCGAACGCGCCGACGACGAGCGGATGGTCGTAGTACTGGCGAAGTTTTGTCAGCGTCGGTGCGCCGTCACCGACGGCTTCACGGGCACGGACGATGTCCTCGTGGTACTGCCGACATCCCGAGTAACCGCCCCACGCCGACGTGGCGAACACGGCGGCATTGCGGACACCGTCCTCGCGCATCTTGGCGACGGTGTCTTCGACCATCGGGTGCCAGTTGCGGTTGCCGAAGTACACGGGCAGGTCCACGCCGGCTGCTGCCAACTCACCTTCGACCCGTTCGATCAGGTCTCGGTTGAGCGCGTTGATGGGCGAAACTCCACCGAAATGCATGTAGTGCTCGACAACGGCGTCGAGCCGCTCCGGTGGCACTCCCCTACCGCGCGTGACGTTTTCGAGGAACGGCCGTACGTCTTCGGGTTTTTCGGGACCGCCGAACGACAAAACGAGAAGAGCATCGAACTGCATGTCCATACTTGCGGTCATGAGTTCAATCTTGCGTGATGCCGTTCGGCGGGGGTCACCCGGGTACTCACCTGTGTAGTAGAAGGGGTGCTACTAGCCGACCATCGCGTGGAAGCCGCCGTCGACGTAGATGATCGACGCGGTCGTGCCGGGCAACCAATCCGAGAGAACGGTGCAGACCGTTTTGGCGACCGGCTCGCGATCGTCGACGTCCCAGCCGATGGGCGCAGCACCGTCCCATGCGGTGTTCAGCTTGTCCAACTCCGCGCCCGGACCGGTGCTGTCGCCGGCAATGGCCTTGGCGGCCAGGGTCTTGATCGGGCCGGAGGACACCAGGTTCGAGCGGATGCCGCGGACGCCGACCTCTTTGGCCACGTAACGGTTGACGGCCTCGAGGGTTGCCTTGGAGACACCCATCCAGTTGTAGAAGGGCATTGCGCGTGCCGGATCGAAGTCCATTCCGACGATGGACGCGTTGTCGTTGAGCACTGGCAGCAAGGCCTTGGCCAGTGCGCTGTACGAGTATGCGGACACCTCTAGCGCGACCGCCACGTCTTCCCACGGCGCGTCCATGAACGGGCTTCCCAGGCAGGAGCGGGGAGCGAAGCCGATCGAGTGGACCACGCCGTCGATACCCTCGGGAGCCAGCTCGCGCACACGCTCGGCGAGAGATGCGAGATCCTCCGAGCTCTGGACGTTGAGCGAGATTGCCGGCGGCACGGGCTGCGGCAGGCGCTGGGCGATGCGATCGATGAGGCGCAGACGATCGAATCCGGTGATCAGTACCTTCGCGCCCTGCTCCTGCGCGACCTTGGCCACGTGGAACGCGATCGACGAATCGGTGATGATGCCGGTGACAAGAATGGTCTTACCCTCGAGCAAACCGCCCATGAGATGTCCTCCTGATTTCAGACGTACGAGAAAGGTGTGTGTGCGAAAAGCGGGTCAGTGCCCCATGCCGAGTCCGCCGTCGACGGGGATGACTGCACCCGAGACGTATGCCGAATCGTCGGAGGCGAGGAAACTGACAACTGCTGCAACATCTTCCGGCTTTCCGGTCCGCTGCAACGGGATGAACTCGGTGGCCTTGTCCTTCACGTCGTCGCCCAGTGCTGCCGTCATGTCGGTCTCGATGAAACCCGGTGCGACGACGTTGGCGGTGATCGAACGCGAGCCGAGTTCCCTTGTCAGGGAACGAGCGATACCGACGATGCCTGCCTTGGACGCGGCGTAGTTGACCTGGCCGGCTTGTCCCGCCAGACCCACCACCGAACCGAGGAAGATGAAGCGTCCGAAACGCGCGCGCAGCATCGACCGGGTCGCACGCTTCGAGAGGCGGAACGTACCGGTGAGGTTCGCGTCGACGACGCTCGTGAACTGCTCTTCGCTCATTCGCATGATCAGTGTGTCGTCGGTGACGCCGGCATTGGCGACGATGACCTCGACCGGCCCCTGGTGCGCTTCGACCTCTTTGAATGCACGGTCGATCGACTCGGTGTCGGTGACGTCGCAAACGACGCCGAACAACCCTTCGGGGACACCGGAACCGCGGTGCGTGACGGCTACCTTGTGGCCGTCTGCGGCGAGCCGCTGAGCGACGGCCAAGCCGATTCCGCGGTTACCGCCGGTGACGAGCACCGAGCGCGGTGTGGTGACGGTCCGTTCGGAAACCACTGTCGTGGGAGGGGTAGACATGGCGATCAACCTATCAATTCTCTGCGGGCCGCGTACCAGCGGTATTTGGACAATTCGGAACTGCTCTCGATCAGGGCAGACGCTGCCTGCGTACCAGGGCAATCGTCAGACCAGCGGTCGCGAACACGACGCCGAGGACCAACCACGGTCGACTCGCATCGCCTCGTGTCGTCTCGAAACCGATCTGCTCTTCGAGCGTGTCGTACACCTGGCGCAGTTCTTCGAGGCTCGATGCCGTGAAGAAACTTCCGCCGGACAGGTTGGCGATCTCCTTCAGTGACGCATCGTCGACCGGGACGGGGATTCGGTCTCCTTCGATCTCGACTCGCCCGTATGTCGTTCCGAAGGAAATGGTCGAGATCGGAACACCCTTGTCCTTGGCCTGACGGGCAGCGGTGAATCCGCCCCGCGGATCGTCCGAGTTCTCGGGAACGGTCTGCTTACCGTCTGACAGCAACACGATGCGCGCCGGTGGCGCCTGATCGCTGCCGCCGAGAACAGCCGACAGCGTGTCGATCGACTGCAACGAGGTGAAGATCGCTTCGCCCGTCGCCGTTCGCTCACTGAGCTTGAGGTTGTCGATGGCGACCTTCGTCGCGTCACGATTCGTGGTGGGCGACACCAGAACCGAAGCGGTTCCGGCAAATGCGACCAACCCGAGGTTGATGCCGGGAGTCAGACCGTCGGCGAACGACTTCGCAGCTTCCTGCGCTGCTGCCAATCGCGTCGGCTCGACGTCGGTGGCCTGCATCGACAGCGACACGTCGATCACGAGGATCACCGTGGCACGGTTTCGCGGGACCTTCTTGTCTGCCGTCGGACCGGCAAGGGCGACGGTGAAGAACACCAATGCGATGACCATCAGAATCGCCGGAATATGACGCCACCGCCCGGGCCGCGAAGGCGCGACCTTCTCCAACAGTGCGAAGTTCGTGAACCGAAGTGTGTGCTTGGCTCGCTGCTTCTGCACGAGTACGTAACCGACCACCAACGCGGCGATGACAGCGAGGAACAGCAGCCACCACGGTGCGGTGAATTGAGAAAGACTCACGAACGAACGCCCCCAGTTCCGGCGCCGGCACCATAACTGTGTCGGCGTGCCGAGATGAATCTCACGACGTCGGCGATCCAGTCCCGATCGGTGTGCAGGGACATGAGCGGTGCGCCGCAACGACGTAGAGCTTGCCTGACCTCGACGCGGTGCTCGGCGGCGACTCTGGCGAAGTCGGCGCGCAGTTGCGGCGTCGTGGTGAATTCTCTGGTCCGGCCGGACTCGGGATCGTGGAGCACCACGTCGCCGACGTCCGGAAGTTCGAGGTCGCGCGGATCTACCACCTCGACGCCGAGCACGTCGTGACGTCCCGAAATGGCGCGCAGCGAGCGTTCCCAGTCGATCGGCCCGAGGAAGTCGCTGATGACGACCGCGAGTCCGCGCCGACGCTGTGGGCGTCTGAGCGCTTCGATCGCGCCGACCAGATCACCGCGTACCCCGTCCGGAGCGTGCGGAGTCGTCGCGATCTTGCGGAGCATCGCCTGTGCGTGAATGCGCCCACCACGGGCCGGAATTCGAGTTGTCTGAGCGCCCGTCGAGATGATGGCGCCGACGCGGTTACCGCCCGAGCTGGTCAGGTGAGTGATCGCCGCGGCTGCGGCGACAACCAGGTCGCGCTTCTCGCATCCGGCGGTCCCGAAGTCGAGACTCGCAGACAGGTCGATGACAAGCCACGTCTCGAGCTCACGATCCGCGACCGACTGGCGCACGTGTGGGTGCGTCGTCCGCGCGGTCACGGACCAATCCATCTGCCGCACGTCGTCGCCCGGCTGATACTCGCGGGCGTCACCCGGTTCGGAACCCGGGCCGGGAATCAGGCCGAGGTGATCGCCGTGCAGCACACCGTCGAGGCGACGACGAACCGTCAGCTCGAGGGTGCGCAGCGCAGCGGTGAGTTTGGGATCGCTGAGCTCGCCGGATCGGAACGACGGCGGAGAACCGGTGGATCCGGCGGGTGTCGCCTGGCCACCGTCGCGGCCTTCGGTCACTGCGGGCGACTCATCGTCTCAGCGGTCGCGATCGGCGCGCCGTTTCCCTGTGGATTGACTGTGCCCTGTGGATTCGCGGTGCCCTGTGCGTTGAACTGAGGTGCCTGCGGTGCGCCCTGCTGAGGCGGACCGGGAACGGTGGGAACCGGCCGCGCGGCGATCTGCGGCAGTCCGACGGTCTGCAGCACCCGGGCGATGACGGCGTCGGGAGTCACCTCGTCGGCCATGGCGTCGTAGGAGAGAACGAGGCGGTGGCGCAACACGTCCGGGATCACCTCGATGACGTCCTGCGGCACGACGTAGTCGCGGCCGCGGACGAGAGCGAGAGCCCGCGACGCGGCGATGATGCCGAGCGTCGCGCGGGGTGAGGCGCCGTACGCGATCCAGCCCGCGACGTCCTCGAGTCCGACCTCACGCGGCGTACGCGTAGCGGCGATGACCCTGACCACGTAGTCGACGAGCGCGTGGTGGACGAAGACGTTGCTGGCGACGCGTTGGAGCCTGACCAACTCCTCCGGACCGAGGATCTGGTGCGGCTCCGGGGCTGCCACACCCATCCGGTAGACGATTTCGCGCTCTTCCTCGACAGTCGGGTAGTCGACGAGGATCTTGAACAGGAAGCGGTCGCGCTGCGCCTCGGGGAGCGGATAGACACCCTCGTTCTCGATGGGGTTCTGCGTCGCCATCACCAGGAACGGATCGGGCATGTGGTACCGCTTGCCACCGATCGAGACGTGGCGTTCTGCCATCACCTCGAGGAGCGCGGACTGCACCTTGGCCGGGGCACGGTTGATCTCGTCGGCCAACACGAAGTTGGCGACGACGGGTCCGAGTTCGGTGTCGAACTCCTCGCGGCCCTGACGGTAGATGCGCGTGCCGATGAGGTCGGTTGGCACCAGGTCGGGGGTGAACTGGACGCGGGAGAACGAACCGCCGACGACCTTCGCGAAAGTCTCGACGGCCAGCGTCTTGGCGACACCGGGTACGCCTTCGAGGAGGACGTGCCCCTTGGCGAGAAGTCCGACGAGAATGCGCTCGACAAGCCGGTCCTGCCCGACGATGACTCGCTTGACCTCGTAGATCGCTCGTTCCAAGGTCTGAACGTCGGCTGCCAGGGAAGGTGCTGCTCCGTCCGCACTTCCGCTCGCCTTGCTTACGTCGACCGTTCCGACCGAATCTTCACGTGAGGTCACCAAGAATCCATCGCTTTCACCTAGAAAAGTACCGACAGTAACGTGTTCCCCGTCAACTA
This sequence comes from Rhodococcus sp. IEGM 1241, assembly GCF_033142365.1. NCBI lineage: Bacteria > Bacillati > Actinomycetota > Actinomycetes > Mycobacteriales > Nocardiaceae > Rhodococcus > Rhodococcus sp. IEGM 1241. The sequence goes on along the minus strand of NZ_JAWLSE010000005.1, from coordinate 388,429 downwards.
TTCCAGGTAGTTGCGCTCGATGCCGTAACACCACGTCGGGAACTTGATAGTTCCCTGACAATGCGGGTGTCAGCGGCATTTCCTCTGACGGTCAGGACACCAGTCGGACGGCGTACGGCGTCATTCCGCCCCAGCGAACCGGGGAGACCATGACACTCGAACCGGATTGTGGTGCCTCGAGCATCTGCCCGTTACCGAGGTAGAGCGCCACGTGCTGGCTGGCGTTGGGGCCGTAGAAGATCATGTCGCCGCGTTTCATCTCCGAAGACGGAACCTGCGTGCCCGCGGTGTACTGATAGCCGGTGTAGTGCGGCAGCGAGATTCCGATGCCGGCGAAGGCGTAGATCATCAAGCCCGAGCAGTCGAACCCGACTTTGTTGAAGTCGCCGTAACTGTCGGCGACGCCGCCGTCACGGATGCCTCGCGTCGGACCGTTTTCGTCGCCTCCGCCCCAGGCGTACTGCACGCCGAGCTGAGACATTCCGCGGTCGATGACGGATTCGATTGCAGCGCTTCCGGTAACGGAAGGCTTCGGCGTGCTGGGCTTCGGCGTCGTCGGCTTGGGGGTGGTGGGCTTGGGCGTGGTGACCGTTTCCTCTTCGGTACCGGTCTCTTCGTCCGTGCCTGTTTCCTCGTCGGTCCCGGTTTCCTCGTCAGTCCAGGTGTCGTCGTCGTCCGGGATGACGGTCGGAGTCGGGTCTTCCACAGCGGTGTGCGGACGCTGAGCCGCTGCCAGTGCTGCAGCTCGATCCTTGGCGGCCTGGTCGGCAGCTGCGCGGGCAGCAGCCTGTGCGGCAGCTTCCTTGGCGGCAGCTTCGAGAGCCTTCTGATGAGCTTCCTCGGCGCGACGCTGCTCGTCCCACGTCGCATACGCCTGGCGTTGGCCCTGCAAACCTGCGACTGCATTGCGGGCGGCGTCGAGCTGAGCCTGAGCGGAGTTCCGCTCGGCTTCGATCGCGGCCTTCTTGGCAACCTGCTGATCGAGAGCGTTGCGCGCGATCTGAATCGCCTGCTCGGCCAGATCCTTCAGTTGTGCCGCGACCTCGGCGGCGGCGTCGGCCTGCTGCTTTGCCTGGCGGGTCGCGGAGTCCTTGTTCGCCTGCTCGGTACGTGCTCGTTGGAGACCGTCAAGCACTGCGCTCTGCGTATTGGCGAGCAGTTTGAGGACCTGCGCGCGGTCGAGGACATCGCCCGGGCCCTTGGCGTCGAGGAACGACGAGATGGACGCGGTGTTGGTGCCCTTGACGTAGCTCGAGCGTGCGTACTTGTCGAAGTCCGTCTGAGCGACCTCGATCTGCGCCGACGCGTCCTTAAGAGCTTGTTTGGTGACGCCGACGGCCTGCGCTGCGGTGTCTGCGGCGCCGCGAGCGTTCTGCAGATCCACGAGCGTCTTGTTGACGTCTTCACGCTTGATCGCAACTTCGTTGTCGAGTGCCGACAACTGTTCGTTGGCCGATGCGACTTGATTGATGAGCGCGCTGACGGTGCCGACGCTCGACGAGACCTGCGAATCGGCCGCAGCGATGTCCGAGTCACTCGGATTCGGCGGCGGCGGTGGTACGGCCGAGGACATGGCGGGCGTACCGACGATCAGGGACCCGACAACGCCGAATCCGATGACCAGTTGCGCCAGGCGCATCGACTTACGGGAAGGACCACGACGGGACTCGCCGCCACGTGTTACTTGCCTCACAAATAACTCTCCCTCGCGTGTAACGCCACGGCCCGCTGGGTCGCCGATCCGTGCGGGGAGGGAATGCGCAGACCAAGCACCGGTCGCCCACAGCCCGAGAGCTGCTCGTCGACCTGGACGTGCCGTACGAACGCCACCGTCGACACCTCGAGAACAAGGCAACCGACAAGTACGCGTCGAACAACATCAGCCTGTCTGCGACACTTCTTCCCCAAAAAGTGCCAGTTGTACCGTACGACACTCAAGCGTTCTTTGGAAACTTTAGCCACAAATAACACAAACGGTATTTGAGCTGGTCGAATGGCATGCAGGTACCAAAAAGGGCAGGTACTCACCGCAAACAACGGTGAGTACCTGTTTTCGACGAGTTACTGAAAATCTCGCAAAAGGACCAAGGTCAGACGGAATCGGCCCGGTGGTCGGAAGATGTCGCCGTTTCTGAAGTCGAGGCGACATGTCTGGTTTGCGCGTTTTCCGGCTCTCGCCGCCACTTGACGGCAAAGGTAATTCCGGCAATAACCGCAACCAGTGCGATGACAAGGACCGTGTAAAGCGTCCACGGCGGACCCGGCGCCACGATCTCGTGCGAGAAGCGGTCCGCGGTCACGCTCGCGCTTTCTCCGAAAGATCGGTCCTGCGCGGTTTCGAGCTGCACGCGACTGATCGAGTCGCTGTAGCTACCCATCCAGTCTGGGCTCAGAACGAGAACCGTGCCGCCTTCGGTTTTGCCGACCGTCGTGGCCAGGTCGCGAAGATCGGACGGCCGGCCCGGATTTGCGTCGACCACCACGACGCTCAAGTCGACACCACGTTCACGGGCGTCGGTCACCACCGCAGTCAGCCCCACAACATCGGACTCCGGGGCGGAGACGCCGTCCGTCGAAAGGTCCGCGAGCACGTCGTCGAGATCGACATCCGACGGAACAGCGACGTGCAACGGGGACTTCACGTGCACAGGCGCAAAAGCGTGATTGGTAGGAGCAGACATCTCTCATCCGGGTGCTGTTCGGATTCCGTCCACCGCTGAGATGCGGGGAGTTCTTCCGAGGTCGTTTTTCGGCGGCCGACCCGCGACGGGCCTGCATGCAGCCTACTTCAGGTCGACTGCCACCAGGCGTCACACGCAACCGCCGCGCGTGCCGCCCGAGCGGTAACTGTGGGTGTGGTCACCCAGCCAAGCCTGCGTTGCGCAGGCCCGCAGTCTGCATGAAGATTGTTTCGGTCAACTTGCCCTGAATTCTCACAGGACAAGCGTACTGTTAGACTTGGACCAAGAGGTACCACCGGTCAGGACAGGTTCTACTGCAGCTCCGATGTTCGGACAGTTCTCACGCGAACTGTGCGATTGGCGTGAGCTACGGAGGGTCTTCCCGGCCGAAGTACCTCGCTTCAGCTGCCGACACAGCCCCGTCGGTAGCGACCCTCATAGACGAGTGGAGCAGACGTGAGCACCAGTATCGATTCATTCGGAGCCAAGGGAACCCTCGAGGTCGGTGAGAACTCTTACGAGATCTTCCGCCTCTCGGCCGTCCCCGGCACCGAGAAATTGCCCTATTCCTTGAAGGTTCTCGCCGAGAACCTTCTCCGCACCGAAGACGGTGCCAACATCACCGCGGATCACATCCGCGCAATCGCGAGCTGGGATCCCTCAGCCGAGCCGAGCATCGAAATCCAGTTCACGCCTGCCCGCGTGATCATGCAGGACTTCACCGGCGTTCCTTGCATCGTCGACCTCGCCACCATGCGTGAGGCCGTCACCACCCTCGGCGGCGACCCGAACAAGGTCAACCCGCTCTCCCCCGCCGACATGGTCATCGACCACTCGGTCATCCTCGACGTCTTCGGCCAGGCCGACGCACTCGAGCGCAACGTCGACCTCGAATACGAGCGCAACGGCGAGCGTTACCAGTTCCTCCGTTGGGGCCAGGGCGCATTCGACGACTTCAAGGTCGTCCCCCCGGGAATGGGCATCGTTCACCAGGTCAACATCGAATACCTGGCGCCCACCGTCATGTCCCGTAACGGACAGGCATACCCCGACACCTGTGTCGGCACCGACTCGCACACCACGATGGTCAACGGCCTCGGCGTGCTCGGCTGGGGCGTCGGCGGCATCGAGGCCGAGGCAGCAATGCTCGGCCAGCCCGTCTCCATGCTGATCCCCCGCGTTGTCGGCTTCAAGCTCTCCGGTGAGATCAAGCCCGGCGTCACCGCAACCGACGTCGTGCTCACCGCCACCGAGATGCTCCGTAAGCACGGCGTCGTCGGCAAGTTCGTCGAGTTCTACGGCAACGGTGTTGCCGAGGTTCCGCTCGCGAACCGCGCAACGCTGGGCAACATGAGCCCCGAATTCGGTTCCACCGCAGCGATCTTCCCGATCGACGCCGAGACCATCGAGTACCTGCGCCTCACCGGCCGCAGCGACGAGCAGCTCGCTCTCGTCGAGGCGTACGCCAAGGAACAGGGCCTGTGGCACAACCCTGACAAGGAACCCGTCTTCTCGGAGTACATCGAGCTGGATCTGGGAACCGTTGTTCCCTCGATCGCCGGCCCGAAGCGCCCGCAGGACCGAATCCTGTTGTCGGAGTCCAAGACTGCGTTCCGCAAGGACATCCACAACTACGTGGAAGAGAACTACCCGACCGAGCACACCCAGCTCGACGAGGCCGTCGAAGAGTCCTTCCCGGCTTCCGATCCCGCGGTTCTGTCGTTTGCCGACGACGGAGCGGTCGACGTTCTCTCTGCTGCCAACGGTGCAGAAGGCCGTCCGAGCAAGCCGGTCGTCGTCAAGTCCGACGCCGGTGAGTTCGTTCTCGACCACGGCGCCGTCGTTGTTGCAGGTATCACCTCCTGCACCAACACGTCCAACCCGTCGGTCATGCTCGGTGCTGCACTGCTCGCACGCAACGCCGTCGAAAAGGGCCTCGCCACCAAGCCGTGGGTCAAGACCAACATGGCTCCCGGTTCGCAGGTCGTCACCGATTACTACGAGAAGGCCGGCCTGTGGCCGTACCTCGAGAAGCTCGGTTACTACCTCGGCGGTTACGGCTGCACCACGTGCATCGGTAACACCGGACCCCTGCCCGAGGCAGTCTCGAAGGCCATCAACGACAACGACCTCTCGGTCACCGCGGTGCTCTCGGGTAACCGTAACTTCGAGGGACGTATCTCCCCCGACGTCAAGATGAACTACCTGGCTTCCCCGCCGCTCGTGATTGCATACGGCCTCGCCGGAACCATGGACTTCGACTTCGAGACCGATTCGCTCGGTAACGACACCGACGGAAACCCCGTCTACCTCAAGGACATCTGGCCGTCCACGCAGGAAATCGAAGAGACGATCAAGTCCTCGATCGACCAGGACATGTTCCGCAAGTCGTACGCAACCATCTTTGCGGGCGACAGCCGCTGGCAGAACCTCGAAACCCCGAAGGGTGACACCTTCGAGTGGGACGTGAACTCCACCTACGTGCGGAAGCCACCTTACTTCGACGGCATGACGATGGATCCGGCTCCGGTCAAGGACATCAAGGGCGCTCGCGTCCTCGCACTGCTCGGCGACTCGGTCACCACCGACCACATCAGCCCGGCAGGTCCGATCAAGGTCGGTACCCCCGCTGCGCAGTACCTCGACTCCCACGGCGTCGAGCGTGCGGATTACAACTCGCTCGGCTCGCGTCGCGGTAACCACGAGGTCATGATTCGCGGAACGTTCGCGAACATCCGTCTGCGCAACCAGCTCCTCGACGACGTCTCCGGTGGTTACACCCGCGACTTCACGCAGGAAGGCGCACCGCAGGCATTCATCTACGACGCGTCGCAGAACTACCAGGCAGCCGGCATCCCGCTGGTCGTCCTGGGCGGCAAGGAGTACGGCTCCGGATCCTCGCGTGACTGGGCAGCCAAGGGCACCAGCCTGCTCGGCGTCAAGGCCGTCATCACCGAGTCGTTCGAGCGCATCCACCGCTCCAACCTCATCGGCATGGGCGTTGTCCCGCTGCAGTTCCCGGTCGGCGAGTCCGCAGGTTCGCTCAAGCTCGACGGCACCGAGACCTTCGACATCGAAGGCGTCGAGAAGCTCAACGAGGGCGTCACCCCGAAGACCATGAAGGTCACGGCGACGCGCGAGAACGGCGAGAAGGTCGTGTTCGACGCAGTCGTACGCATCGATACCCCCGGCGAAGCGGATTACTACCGCAACGGTGGCATCCTGCAGTACGTGCTTCGCAACATGATCCGGGGCTAGTCAACCGAGCCCTGCTCTAACCCACGTGGCGGACTCAGCGAGGTGCTGAGTCCGCCACGTGCGTTCAGAGCACAAAGAAAGCGCGAGACGAGGACAACAACGTGCCCAAGGTCAGTGAAGACCATCTCGCGGCACGGCGCAGTCAGATCCTTGACGGCGCCCGCCGCTGCTTTGCGGAATACGGCTACGACGGCGCCACAGTTCGCCGTCTCGAAGAAGTCACCGGTTTGTCCCGAGGAGCGATCTTTCATCACTTCAAGGACAAGGACGGCCTGTTCCTCGCTCTCGCAAGCGAGGATGCGAGCCGGATGGCAGATGTCGTCGCCGAAGAGGGCCTTGTCCAGGTCATGCGGGACATGCTCGCGCAGCCCGATCAATTCGATTGGCTGGGAACGCGACTGGAGATAGCGCGTCGACTGCGCAACGACGCCGACTTCCGCGAGAAGTGGTCACAGCGCTCCGTAGAACTGACGGAAGCGACCAGTGCGCGCCTCGCCAGGCAGAAATCGGCCGGGCGGCTCCGTGACGATGTTCCCACCGAGATTCTGATCGGGTATCTGGATCTGGTGATGGACGGCCTGGTCGCGAGAATCGCCTCCGGCCACGGCGTCGACAACCTGTCAGCGGTTCTCGATCTGGTCGAGGAATCGGTGCGGCGGCGAGATTGAGGGGCTTCGCCCCTGTGAGTGGTTGAGGAGTGCGGGGACTCCCTAACCACTCACAGGGGGTTAGGCGAGCTGGATCAGCTCGAGGTATTCCTGCGACCAGTGGTCCTCGTTGCCGTCGGGCAGGAGGATGACTCGCTCGGGGTTGAGTGCCTCGGCAGCGCCCGGATCGTGGGTGACCAGGACGACGGCACCGGTGTAGCTGCGGAGCGCGTCGAGCACCTGCTCGCGTGAGATCGGGTCCAGGTTGTTGGTGGGCTCGTCGAGAAGCAGAACGTTGGCAGCGGACGACACCAGACCGGCCAGAGCCAGACGCGTCTTTTCACCACCCGAGAGCGTTCCGGCCGGCTGTTCGAGCTGTGGGCCGGTGAACATGAAGGCACCGAGCAGAGAACGCAGTTCCTGCTCCCCTGTATCCGGCGCAGCGTGGCGGATGTTCTCCCACACGGACGCGTCGTCGTCGAGGGTGTCGTGCTCCTGAGCGAAGTAGCCGACCTTGAGTCCGTGACCGGCGATCAGCTCACCCGCGTCCGCCTTCTCCGCGCCCGCGAGGATGCGGAGCAGTGTGGTCTTACCTGCACCGTTGAGTCCGAGGATAACCACACGAGACCCACGATCGATCGCGAGATCGACACCGGTGAAGATCTCGAGCGAGCCGTACACCTTGGTGAGGTTCTTGCCCATCAGCGGAGTCTTGCCACAAGCGGCGGGCTCGGGGAAACGAATCCGCGCAACCTTGTCCGAGACACGTTCTGCATCGAGGTTCGCCATCAACTTGTCGGCTCGCTTGGCCATGTTCTGAGCCGCGACGGCCTTGGTTGCCTTGGCACCCATCTTCGCAGCCTGAATCCGCAGCGCACCGGCCTTCTTCTCGGCGTTCGCGCGCTCGCGGCGACGACGCTGCTCGTCAGTGGCACGAGCGTCGAGGTACTTCTTCCAGTTCATGTTGTAGACGTCGGCCTCACCGCGGACGGCATCGAGGAACCACACTCGGTTGACGACGTCGTTGAGCAGGTCGACGTCGTGACTGATGACCACCAGTCCGCCCTCGTGGTTCTGGAGGAATCCACGCAGCCAGGTGATGGAGTCGGCGTCGAGGTGGTTGGTGGGCTCGTCGAGCAGCAGAGTGGTGTCCGAGCGGGCACCGCTGCCGTCGGAGGCGGCAAAGAGGATTCGCGCCAATTCGACACGACGACGCTGACCGCCGGACAGCGTGCTGAGCGGCTGCCCGAGAATACGGTCTTCGAGGCCGAGGCTGCTGGTGATACGTGCGGCTTCGCTCTCGGCTTCGTAGCCGCCGAGGGCCGAGAATCGATCCTCGAGCTGGCCGTACTTCTTGACCGCGCGGTCCTGAGATTCCTGATCGAGCACCTCGCCCATCAGGATCTGCTGCTTCTCCATCTCGCGGAGCATCGTGTCGAGGCCGCGGGCAGAGAGAACCCGGTCCTTGGCGAGGATGCTCAGGTCGCCCTCTTTGGGGTCCTGCGGGAGGTATCCGAGTTCACCGGTGCGTACGACGCTTCCCGCATATGCCTCACCTTCACCGGCGAGGATGCGCAGAGTGGTCGTCTTTCCGGCACCGTTACGTCCGACGAGTCCGATCCGGTCGCCCGGCTGGATGCGCAGCGAAGGCCCGGGAGCTGTGAGAAGGGTGCGGACACCGGCACGAACTTCGAGGTCAGTGGCGGTAATCAAGCAAACTCCTCAGGAAAAACGACGAATACGGGTAAACAATGCCTGACTACAGACACAAGAACTATCGATTTTACCGTGACCTGACGGTCGTTCCGACCAGGAGCGTGTGAGTCCGCTAACGTTCGGGACATGACTAGCGAAAACAGCACCCGTCCTCGCGACCTCGAAGGCCGCGCCGCCATCGTCACCGGCGCAAGTCGCGGAATCGGCAAAGCTGTCGCCGCCGAACTCCTCGCTCGCGGCGCCGACGTCTTGATCACAGCCCGCAAGCCGGAGCCCCTCGAGGCCGCTGCATCCGAACTGTCCGATCTGGGGCACGGCCGCAAGGTCGTCGCATTCGCGGGCAACGCTGCCGATGCCGAGGCCCGCTCCGGTGCCGTCGACCGCGCCGTCGCCGAGTTCGGTTCGCTCGACATTCTGGTCAACAACACCGGAATCAATCCCGTCTTCGGGTCGCTCATGGAGGCGGACCTCGACGCCGTGCGCAAGATCTTCGACGTGAACGTGGTTGCCGCCCTCGGTTACGTCCAACAAGCACATCGGGCGTGGATGGGCGAACACGGTGGAGCCGTCGTGAACCTGGCAAGTGTGGCCGGGATCCGGTCGACGGGCGTCATCGCGGCGTACGGCGCGTCGAAGGCTGCGCTCATCCGGTTGACGGAAGAACTGGCCTGGCAACTGGGACCGAAGATTCGTGTCAATGCCGTAGCTCCCGGGATCGTCAAGACGCAGTTCGCGGCAGCACTGGTCGCTGCCGGCGAGGACAAGGCGTCGGCGGGCTACCCGATGAAGCGGCTCGGCACCCCCGAGGACGTTGCCGGCTTGGTCGGCTTCCTCGTCTCCGACGCGGCGGCATGGATCACCGGCGAAACGGTCCGGGTCGACGGCGGTCTGCTCGCAACGGGATCGATGTAGTGCGCCGATCATGAGCACACTCGACTCCTCCGCCGACGTGGTGATCGTGGGCGGAGGGCCGGCGGGGCGGGCACTCGCGACGCGCTGTATCGCCCGGCAACTCACTGTTGTCGTTGTCGATCCGCATCCTCATCGGGTGTGGACGCCGACGTACTCGGCGTGGGCAGACGAGTTGCCGTCGTGGCTGCCGGGCGAGGTGATCGCGAGCCGGATCGAACGCCCGAGCGTGTGGACCAGCGGGCAGAAAACGCTTGATCGCATCTATTGCGTATTGAATACATCTTTACTGCAATCATTTCTCTCCGACACATCCATACAGTTCAGAGGCTTACGCGCTCAAACACTGTCCACCACCACCGTCGTGTGCGTGGACGGATCGCAGCTGACGGGATCCGTCGTCGTCGACGCCCGAGGCACCGATCTGGCAGTGACAACCGCGCAGCAGACGGCCTTCGGAATGATCGTGGACCGAGCTCTGGCCGATCCGATTCTGGGCGGCAGCGAGGCCTGGTTCATGGACTGGCGAACAGACAACGGCACCTCCGACGCCGACACTCCCTCGTTTCTCTACGCGGTCCCGCTCGACGACGAGCGAGTCCTCCTCGAGGAGACCTGCCTCGTCGGCCGGCCGGCGTTGGGGTTGCGCGAACTCGAAACACGTCTGCGTACCCGACTTCACAATCGGGGCTGCGAAGTCCCCGACGACGCGCCGGTCGAGCGAGTCCGTTTTGCGGTCGAAGGCCCGAAAGACTCGTCCCCGGACGGTGTCCTCCGGTTCGGCGGGCGAGGCGGTCTGATGCATCCGGGAACCGGATACAGCGTTGCCTCCTCACTCGCCGAGGCCGACACTGTCGCGAAAGCAATCGCCGACGGTGAGGATCCGAACGCGGCACTCTGGCCTCGCTCGGCCAAGGCGGTATCCGCTCTCCGCCGCGTTGGTCTGAACGCACTTCTCACCCTCGACTCGGGCGAAGTCACCACATTCTTCGACAAGTTCTTCGATCTACCGGTCGAGGCTCAGCGGTCATACCTTTCCGATCGGCGGGACGCGGCCGCGACGGCGAAAGTGATGGCAACACTGTTCCGATCGTCACCGTGGCACGTGAGAAAGACGTTGATGCGCGCGCCGTTTCTCCGGTGACTAGATCCGCACCGACTACTGCGCTGCCATCGAGCTGGCGATCATCGGCCACGAATTGTGGAGGTCGTCCTGCCAGTAACCCCACGAGTGGGTTCCGCTCGGCTTGAAGTCGAAGGTCGCGGGGATGCCCAGTGCGTTCAGTCGGTCCGCCAATCCGTGTGTGCACCCGTTGACCGCGGATTCGATGATGCCGCCGACGATGATCTGATTCAGGAGTGCTCCGGGGTTTCCGTTCACATCGGGCGCCTGAAGGTTGTCGTGCGGACCTGGCAGCCCGGATCCGGTGGAGACGTACAGTTCGGTCCCCCGCAACTTCTCCGCGTTCACGACGGGATCGTTCTCGCGCCATCCCGGACCGTCGAACGGTCCCCACATGTTTGTCGGATCAGCGCCACCCCGCGCACCGACCACCAGTCGCACGTAGTCCTGACCCGGCTGGGTGGAAGTCTCCGCGCACCCGCTGTAGGCCCCGACACTCCGATACAGCCCTGGGGCTGCGATCGCGAGATTGAGTACCGAGGTCGCGGTCATCGAGATCGCCGCGATGGAGTTGACCCCGTTGGTACCGAACTGCGCATCGATGACTGGCGGCAGTTCGCGAGTGAGGAACGTCTGCCACTTGTTGCGTCCGAGTACGGGATCGTCCTTCTGCCAGTCGGTGTAGTAGCTGAACGCTCCTTCCAGCGGCGTCACGACGTTGACGTTCTTGTCGGCGAAGAAGTCCAGGACATCGGTCCGTCCTTCCCACGTTGCACTGTCCTCGCCACCACCGGCGCCGTTGAGCAGATACAACGTGGGCCGTGGGGCGCTCGTGTCGGCGGGGAGGATCACCTCGAGTGGAATGTCGCGGCCCATCGCATCGGAGTGGACGCTGATAGTTACGGTGCGTGCCGGATCTGCGTTCGCGGGCCAAGGCGCAAACAGCAGTGGAACCAGTGAAATTGCCAGCGCTGCTGCTACGCGTCGACGGTAGGTTCGGATACTCATCGGAGTATGCCCCCAGGTGTGCGAGTCGGATTCTCGGAGCGGATACCCGCTCGCCGCGCCTCGAACCGGCCCACCCGGACGCAACGGTTCGGGATCAACCGTGAGCGTTTGCCTCGCGCAATCGGCTGGGGGCGACCATCATGGGAGGCATGCGCTCGATTTGGAAAGGCTCGATAGCCTTCGGTCTGGTCAACGTTCCGGTCAAGGTGTACTCGGCGACCGAGGACCACGACATCCGATTTCACCAGGTCCATGCAAAAGACGGTGGCCGCATCAAGTACAACCGTGTGTGTTCCGAGTGCGGAAACACGGTTCAGTTCGCGGACATCGACAAGGCGTACGACTCGGAAGACGGATCGCGCGTCATCTTGAGCGACGAGGACTTCAACAAACTCCCGGCCGCGGAGAAGCACGAGATTCCGGTGCTGGAATTCGTGCCGAACGATCAGATCGATCCGATCTTGTTCGAGAAGAGTTACTTCCTCGAACCCGATTCGGCGTCGCCGAAGGCGTACGTCCTGCTTTCGACTGTGCTCACCGAGAGTGATCGAACGGCACTGGTGCATTTCACTCTGCGACAGAAGACGCGCCTGGCCGCGATGCGCGCTCGCGACGGCGTCCTCGTGATCCAGACGTTGCTGTGGCCCGACGAAGTTCGCGCAGCAGAGTTCCCTTCACTCGACGACGTGGAGAAGCCGAAGGCCAAGGAACTGAAGATGGCGCAGACGCTCGTCGAGAGCATGGCGGGCGATTTCGATCCGACCGAGTTCACCGACGACTACCAGCTCCAACTGCGGCAGTTGCTCGACGAGATGATCGAGAACGGCGGCAAGAAGGTCATCCCCGCCGCCGAGGTCGACCAAGAGGGCACCGATGCAGAGGTGGTCGACCTCGTTGCCGCACTGCAGCGCAGTGTGGACGAAGCGAAGTCGAACGCCTCCAAGGCCGGCTCGTCGAAGTCGACGACGCCGAGGAAGAAACGAGCCTGAAGTCAGCCGCGCACGTCTTGGATCTCGATCAGAGCGTCCAACTCGGCGTCGACGTCCGGGGCCGCGTGACGACCCGTTCCGACCGCCAGGTTGATCACGGGCCCGATCGCCTCCAGACCTGCCTCGGTGAACATTTCGGCGTGTGACGTGGGCACCGGACGGTCGATGATGACCCCGGACACGAACGGTCGCCACGCCGACGCGGTTCGCAGCGGGTCGAAGGTGTCGGCGTGTGCCGAGAAGAACAGCAGATCGCCCACGAACTTGCCCGGGCGGTATCGGTGAGCCAGTTCGGCGCCTGCGGAGTATTCCTCGAACAGTCGCTCGATCCGATCGCTCGAGACCAAGGGGTGATCGCCGATGGCTTCGCGCAAGAGTGCTTCGGCGTCCTCGGGTGTCAGATCACGCTCGCCGGTGTCCGGGACCGAGATCCCCAACCCGCCGATCACTTCGGCGAGAGAAGGCTGCGCGCCCGCCATCGTCGGGTCTTCGAGAACGAAGCTGTCGAGCAGAATCAGGTCGGCGACGCTCTCACCCGCGGCTTGCAACTGCACCGCCGCCGCGTGAGCGATCAATCCGCCGATCGACCACCCCAGCAGGTGATACGGACCGTGCGGCTGAACTCCGCGAATTTCCTCGACGTACCGCGCCGCGAAGTCCTCGATCAGCTCCGCCCGAAATTCGGAGTCCGTCAGGACCGGCGACTGCAGGCCGTAGAGCGGCCGGCTGGAATCGACGTAGCGATCGAGCGCTCCGTAGCACCAGGCCAATCCGATGGCCGGATGGATGCAGAACAGTGGCTCGGCGCGGCCTTCCGGACGTAGTGGCAGGACTACCGCAAGTGCGGAGGTATCCGCGTCACTTGTCACAACTGTTGCCTCGAGTTCGAAGAGTCTGCGCGCCAATGCCTCCGGAGTCGGGTCGGAGAATATCCACGCGACGGGGACGGTCATGCTGGTGCGTTCTTTGATGGCAGCGACCAAACGCGTTGCCATGAGTGAGTTGCCGCCGAGTTCGAAGAAACTCGAATCGGCGTACGTGTCTACGTCGGCCAGATCGAGTACCTCCGCGAAAGCAGCGCAGATCGCGATCTCGTCGCCGCCTTCCGGACTGCGTCCACTCGGCGACTCCCAGTTGGGAGCAGGCAGAGCGCTGCGATCGAGCTTGCCCGCCGGTGTGGTCGGGACTGCGTCGATCACGACAACAGCGGACGGGATCATGTGCGCCGGTAGGGAGGTGCCTGTGTGACGGCGTAGCGCGGCGGCGTCGAAGTCCGCATGTGCAGGGACGACGTACGCGACGATCCGAGCGTCGACGCCCTCCCCGACGACGACGCTGACAGCCGAATGCACGGACGCTTCCGCTGCCAGCACCGCGTCGATTTCTCCGAGTTCGATTCGGAACCCTCGGATCTTGACCTGGTGGTCTGCGCGTCCGAGGTAGATCAGTGCCCCTGAGCGATCTTCGCGCACAAGATCCCCGGTGCGGTACATCCGAGCGCCTTCGGGTCCATGCGGGTCGGCGACGAAGCGCGCGGCTGTGAGTGCGGGGTTGCCGAGGTACCCGCGGGCGAGACCGTCGCCGCTGACGTAGAGCTCACCGACGACCTGGCCGGGAACCGAGTGCAGTCGGGAATCGAGAATCATCGCGTCCACGCCGCGGATCGGGCCGCCGATCGTCACGGGCTCCCCCGCGACCAGCGAATCACTGATGGTGACTGCGACGGTGGCCTCGGTCGGGCCGTACGCGTTGAACATTCGGCGCCCCGGTGCCCACCGAGATACGAGGTCGGCGGAACAGGCGTCGCCGCCGACGACGACGGCTTCGAGATGGTCGAGCCCGGCGGGATCGACAGTCGCCAAGGCGGCTGGAGTCACGAAAGCATGGGTGATCGTCTGCTCGTCGAGCAGTTCGTGCAATTCGACACCGCCGAGAACTGTCGGAGGCGCTATCACCATCGTTGCGCCGGCGCAGAAAGCCAGAAGGAGCTCGAGAACCGACGCGTCGAAGCTCGTCGAGGCGAAGCTCAGAGCGCGAGAGTGCGCGGTGACGCCGAAACGCTCCCGCTGTTCGTCGGCAAACGCTGCCAGTCCCGCGTGAGTGACCAACACGCCCTTGGGTTTTCCTGTCGAGCCCGAGGTGTAGATCAAGTAGGCCGGGTTGTCGAACTCGAGTGGCGCGTCCGGCAGTGTCTCGGAATGGACTGCCTCGATTTCGGTGGTGAATTCGATCGCATCCAACTCGATCCACGACGTGACGCCCGGAAGGCCGGCCGCATACTCGCCCCTGGTGATACCGAGTACCGCCCCACTGTCGGTGAGCATGTGCTCGATCCGCTCGGCGGGGTACGCCGGGTCCACGGGAAGAAACACTCCGCCGGCTTTCGCTACAGCCCAGAGCGCGATCACATAGTCGGCCGACCTTGGAAGCGCCAGTGCCACAATCATTTCCGGCGCTATTCCGCGAGCGATCAACGCAAACGCCATTGCGTCGGAGCGTCGGTCGAGTTCGCCGTACGTGAGCGTGACGGAAGCGGCGACGTCGACGATTGCCGGAGCGTGCGGATCGGCCGCGCCGCGAAGCAGCAACTCCGGCAAGGTCAAAGCATCGCCGGCCGGACGTCCGGGCAACGCACGCAGGCCACGTCCCGCAAGATCCACGTCACCGACGACGGCGGAGGGCTGGGCAGACAGTGTCTCGACGATCGTTTCCAGCATCACCGCAAACGACTCCACCGTATCGGTGTCGAAGAGGTCCTTCGCGTAGGTGAGGGAGGCCTCGTAGCCGCCGCCTTCCTCCGCGGTCTGTTCGACAACGGTGAACTGCAGGTCGTACTTGGCGATGTCCGGTGTGATCTCGTGGGCACGAACGGCAAGTCCAGGCAGGTCCCACGTCGTTGGGTGGGCGCCGTGGAACGAGATCATCGTCTGGAACACCGGATGACGGTCGGTGGTCCGGGTCGGCGCCACAACGTCCACGACCTGCTCGAACGGAATGTCCGCGTGGGCGAAGGCGTCGAGATCGACGGAGCGGACAGTACGCAGAACGTCGACGAACGTCGACCCGGGATCGACCGTCGTGCGCAGTCCGACCGTGCCCACGAACATTCCCACGAGGTCGTCGAGAACTCGGTGTCCTCGCCCGGCGACCGGAGATCCGATCACGATGTCCGTGCTTCGACTCAGCCTGGACAGCAGCACGGCATAGGCAGCGTGCAACACCATGAACGGCGTCGCCGCATTCGAGCCGGCGACCGCCTCGACCGCGATCCGGGTGTGCGCCGGAAGCGAGACCGCGGTGTGGCCGCCGCTCAACGACTGGGTGAGCGGGCGCGCTCGATCGCTCGGAAGGTCGATCAGCTCAGGTGCTCCCCGCAACGTCTCCCGCCAGTACGACGCCTGTGCCCCGAGCACGCTCTCGGATTCGTTCACAGAGCCCAGCGCTTCCCGCTGCCAGATGGCGAAGTCCGCGTAGTGCACCTCGAGCGGGGTGAACTCGGGAGCGCGTCCCGAACTTCTCGCGACGTAGGCGGTGAGCACGTCCTTCATCAACGGCGCGATCGACCATCCGTCCGCCGCGATGTGGTGGATCACGATGACAAGTGTGTGGTGCTGCGGCGTCGACTCGAGCAGGAGCGCGCGAACGGGAGATTGGGTCGTGATGTCGAATCCACGCGACGCGAATTCCCTGGCGAGCTCTGCCGGTTCACGGGTGTCCGCATTTGCGTACTCCAGCGAGGTGAATGCATCCTGGATCACCTGGTGTGGGCCGGTGTCGGAGTCGGGGAACACCGTGCGCAGGATTTCGTGCCTTTCGATCACGTCGAGGACCGCAGCTTCGAGGGCTGGGACGTCGAGTGCACCGTCGAGGGAGATCGCGGCAGGGACGTTGTACGCGGGTGAGCCGGGATCCATCTGGTTGAGGAACCAGATGCGGGCCTGCGCGTAGGACAGCGGAATTTGCTCGGGGCGGTCGACGGCGGTGATCGGTGGTAGCGCCTTCGCCCCGGCGGATGTGTCGAGCACGGTGGCAAGTTCCCGAATTTCGGGGTGCTCGAACAGCATTCGGACAGGTACCTGCCTGCCCAACGATTCGCCCAGTCGCTGGGCAAGTCTGGTGGCGAGCAGTGAGTTGCCACCGAGTTCGAAGAAACTGTCCGACGCACTGATCTGTTCGATACCCAGCAGTTCCGCCACGACGCCGGCAACCTGGAGTTCGGTCGCGGTGGTCAGCGGCTCGACACTCCGCTCGGACGAACGCAGCGTCGGCGCCGGCAGCGCCGATCGGTCGAGTTTCCCGACGGGGGTCAGCGGAACGTGCTCGATCGGGGTGATCGCCGACGGCACCATGAAGGCGGGCAGTGAGCGGCGCGCATGGATCAGCAATTCGTCCATCTCGACCGCATCGGAGCCGAGCACGACGTACGACGCCAACATCGTCTCACCGGAAGCTGCGTCGATGCCCACGGTGACCGCGAACTCGACGCCGGGGTAATCGCTGAGGACGGAGTCGATCTCGCCCAGTTCGATGCGGAATCCGCGTACTTTCACTTGGTGATCAGAGCGTCCGACGTATTCGATCGTCTCGAGCGGCGTCCACCGAACCAGGTCGCCGGTCCGGTACATGCGGGCGCCGGCCGGGCCGAACGGCGCTGCCACGAATCGCGTCGCCGTCAACGCGGGTTGGTCGAGGTAGCCGCGGGCAAGTCCGAGGCCGGCGATGTAGAGCTCACCGGTGACCCCGACGGGTACCGGCTGAGCCGAGCCGTCGAGAATTACCGCGGACACGCCCCGGACGGGCCCACCGATGGTCACGGTCTCCCCCACCGTCAGGGCATCGCTGATGCACACCATGACCGTGGTTTCCGTCGGCCCGTAACCGTTGAACAACCGGCGACCCGGTGCCCACTTGCGGACCAGTTCGGGTGAACAGGCCTCGCCGCCGACAACGATCGACTGCAAGACGTCCAGCCCGGTGGGATCGACCGAGGCCAGCGCTGCCGGCGTGATGAACGCGTGGCTCACCTGGTGATCGGTGATCAGTTTTGCGAGGTCCTCGCCGCCGTACACATCGGGAGATGCGATCACCATCGTCGCGCCCTCACCGACGGCGAGCAGCAGTTCGAGGATGGATGCGTCGAAGCTCGGTGAGGAGAAGTGCAGCGTCCTCGACTGCGCCGAGATGCCGTAGCGCGCCGTCTGCTCGGCGGCCAATGCGCTCAGGCCACGGTGAGTGACGCTGACACCCTTGGGCTTTCCCGTCGATCCGGAGGTGTAGATGATGTAGGCGAGGTTGTCGATTCGGATCGGCGCGGCAGGAACCGGCTGCCAGACACCGTCGCCGTGGATGTCGTCCATCGTCATCCACGGAACCGGACGGGGCAGTGATTCGATCACCGCTTCCGTTGTCACTCCGCGAGTGGCTCCGGAGTCGGTGAGCATGTGCAGAATGCGATCGGCTGGGTATCGCGGATCGACCGGAACGAACGCGGCGCCGGTCAAGGAAACGCCCCACAACGCGACGATCGAGTCGATCGAACGCGGAATCGCTATCGCCACAATGTCTTCGGCGCCGATACCTTCCGTGGTCAAACGGCGGGCAAGCGCCGATGCACGGGCGAAGAGATCTCGGTAGAGCACGGTGGTGCCACCAGATCGAAGGGCCACCGAATCGCCTGAACGGTTGGCGGTCCGCGTCAATATTTCGGCCAAGGTGCGCGAACTGGTCCACGCCGGACCTCGTACCGGCATCAGCGACGCACGCTCGAGGGTGCTGAGGAATTTCATGTCGTCGATCGCGGTGTCCGGGTCTGCGGCGACGGCGCGGGCCACCGACTGCACACGTGCGGCGATCGTTTCCGCGGTGGAAATGTCGAAGAGCGCCTCGGCAAACCTGAGCGACCCGGTGATCTCCGCGTTCTCGGAATCGCCTGCCAGCAGGGTGAACTCGAGGTCGAACTTAGCGACGGACGGTTCGAGCGCTTGCGCCTCGAGATGGGCGTCGTGGACGGTTACCTGCGGCGAGACCACATTCTGGTGGTACGACAGCATGACCTGAAACAGCGGGTGTCGCGTAGTTGACCGGTCGAGATCGAGGGCGTCGACCAGCACCTCGAATGGCAACTCGGGGTGCGCGAAGGCGGCAAGGTCGCGTTCACGGACGACCTCGAGCAGGGAGGTGAACGACGCTCGGTGATCGACCGGTGTGCGAAGCGGTAGCGAATTGACGAACATCCCGATCAGGGAATCCAGTTCGGGTCGGCCGCGGCCTGCCACCGGAGTACCGACCACCACGTCGTCGGTAGCACCGAGACGCGCCAAAACAACCGTCAAGATCGCGTGTACGACCATGAATTGCGTCGTGCCACTGCGCCTTGCCAAGGCGGCGAGCCGCTCCCCGGTCGCCGCGTCGATGACGATCGGCACCGATCCGACGGCGGTCGTGGTGACAGATCCGCGTGGGCGATCCACCGGTAGCAGTACCTCGTCCGGGGCACCAGCCATGGCAGCGGTCCAGAAGGTCAGCTCGCGGGCAACCAGAGACTTCTGGTCGTCGATCTGCCAGAGCGAGTCTTGCTGCCACACCGCGTAGTCGGCGTACTGCACGTCGAGCGGTATGAAAACCGGGGCGTCTCCGACGACGCGTGCGGAGTACGCCGCGACGAAATCTGTCGCGAAGGGAGTCAGGGACCAGCCGTCGAAGGCGATGTGATGGATGACGACGACCAGTACGTGAGCGAAAGTGTCCTCGCGCACCAGCATGGCCCGAATCGGCAGATCCGAACCGAGATCGAACCCACGCGCCGCGAACTCCGTCGTCGCGGATTCGATACCTTCGGATCCGCAATAGCGCTCGACGGAGAACTGCACGTCGGAAATTGCTCGGATGACCTGGCTCGGGCCGTCGGCGCTGTCGACGTAGATCGTTCGAAGCACCTCATGGCGTGCAATGACGTCCGCAAGCGCCTCCTCGAGTGCATCGCCGTGGATGTCTCCGGTGATCCGGATCGCGAACGGAATGTTGTAGACCGCGGACTGCGGGTCGAAGCGATTGACGAACCACAGCCGCTGTTGCGCAGCGGAGAGCGGTAGTCGGTCCGGGCGAGCACCGGCGCTCAGAGCAGGTCGATCGTCTGATTCTTCGGCGCTCGCCGCCAGACGTGCAGCGAGCGCTTCGACGGTCGGCGCTTCGAAGATCGAGCGCACGTCCACAGCGAGTCCCGTCGCTGCGCTCAACCGCGCGGACACCTGCGTCGCGACGAGCGAGTTGCCCCCGAGATCGAAGAAACTGTCTCCGGCCCGGACCTCGGGTACGTCGAGCAGTGAAGCGAACACGTCGGCGACGGTGCGTTCGAGCCCGGCCTCGGGTTCACGACCCGTACCGAGGACTTCGCGCGGTATCGGCGTCGGCAATGCTCTCCGATCGAGTTTGCCGACCGGAGTCAACGGAATCGCGTCGATCGGGGTGATCGACGACGGAATCATGTACCGCGGCAGCGTGTCGGCGAGTGCCGCAAAGAGCGACTCGATATCAGCGTCGCCGCTGAGCAACACGTACGACGCCAGAGTGGTGCCTGCGGCGGATTCGACGGGAATCGTCGTGGCGAAGTGAACGAGAGGGGAATCCATCAGAGCAGCGTCGATCTCGCCGAGTTCGATGCGGAACCCGCGGATCTTGAGCTGATGATCGCTGCGGCCCACGTAGCGAAGGGTCAGGTCCTTGGTCCAGCGGACCAGGTCACCGGTTCGGTACATCCGGGCACCGGACGTCGAGTACGGATGCGCGACAAAACGATCCGACGTCAGCGCGGGACGAAGGTGGTAACCACGTGCAAGCCCTGGCCCACCGATGTACAGCTCGCCGACGCCGCCGATCGGGACCGGTTGCAGCCGAGCGTCGAGCACCACGGCGTCGATTCCGCGGATGGGACCGCCGATGGTGATCGGATCGCCCGGTGAGAGTGGGTCACTGATGGCAACCATGACAGTGGTTTCGGTCGGACCGTATCCGTTGTGCAGTCTGCGCCCGTTGCCCCAGCTCGAGACCAATTCCGGGGTGCACACGTCGCCGCCGACGACTACGCATTCCAGCGCCGTCACGCCCGCCGGATCGACGGTCGCCAGAGCAGCCGGAGTGATGAAGGCATGAGTGACCTCGCGGCTTCGGAGGAACTCGCTCAACGCCTCCCCTCCGTAGATGTCGGGAGGGGCGATCACCATCGTCGCGCCGGTCGAACCGGCGAGCAGTAGCTCGAGTACGGCGCCGTCGAAGCTCGGTGACGCAAAATGCAGAGTCCGCGACCCGGCGGTGATCCGGTACCGATCCTGTTGTTCGCGAGCAAGATTGGCCAAACCTGCGTGAGTGACGACGGTGCCCTTCGGCACTCCGGTCGAGCCGGAGGTGTAGATGACGTACGCAGCCGACGCCGCAGTGATCGACGCTGTTCTGTCCGCGTCGCCGATGGCAGCGTCGTCGATGGCAGCGTCGTCGATGGCAGCGTCGGAGTAGGCGGCACATTCTGCAACCGTGTCCGCGTCGCCGAGGTCGATCCAGACTGCGACGTTCCCGCCGGTTGCCGGACCGGCCGCAACCTCGGCGGACCGAATTCCGATCCGCACACCCGAATCCTCGAGCATGTGCGCAACTCGATCTGCGGGATAACGGGGATCGACCGGGACGAAAACGCCGCCGGCTTTTGTGACCGACCAGACTGCGAGCACGGAGTCGACCGATCGGGCGACGGCCAGTGCGACCGGTGTCTCGGGGCCGACGCCCAGGTCCATGAGGTATCGAGCGATCCGATTCGATCGACGCTCCAGCTCCCCGTACGAGAGTGAGCGCTCGGAGTCTTCGAGGGCGATCGCGTCGGGATACGTCCTCGCGGTAGCCCCGAGGATCTGCGCCAGCGTCGATTCGCCCACCGAAGCCACGCCGCGCCGCGGCAATATCGCGGCACTCTCCCGGGATCCGAGTACACGAAGGTCACCAACCGGTGCAGTCGGTTCCGACACTGCCGATTCCACGAGGGTCACGAAGTTTCGCGCCAAGGCTTCGACGGTCGCGTTGTCGAACAGGTCGGTGGAATAGGTGAACGTGGCATCGATTCCAGCTGCGGTCCCGGACTCGTGACGTTCGGTGACGGTGAGCTCGAGGTCGAACTTGGTCAGCCCCGTCTCGACTGCCCGCGCCGTCATCGACACCCCGGCCAGTTCGGCTGTGTGAGCGGTGGTTATCCGAGAGGTGATGGCAGCTTGAAAGACCGGATGGTGCGCAGGCGAGCGGTCGAGTTCGAGCGCGTCCACGACGACGTCGAAAGGCACGTCCGCATTGTCGAAGGCATCCACGTCGACGGCCCTGACCTGCGACAGGTGTGCGGCGAACGTCGCGTCCCGATCGACGACGGTCCGCAAGGCCAGAGTGTTGACGAACATGCCGACGAGCAGATCGAGAGATCTGTCCCCTCGTCCTGCCACCGGTGTTCCGATGACGATGTCGTCCGTGCCGCTGTACCTGGCCAGAAGCAGGGCGAAGCACGCGTGCAGGGCGATGAACGGCGTGGCGTCGTGATCGCCGGCAAGTACAACGAGCTTCTGATGAGTGGAAGCGCCAATTCTGATGTCGACTCCGGCCCCGCGCATGGTCGGGTCGAGTGGGCGCGGACGGTCCGTCGGCAGGTGGAGTTGCTCGGGCGCTCCCGCCAGCTGCTGCTTCCAGAACGCGATCTGTGAGTGGGCAAGCGAATCGGTGGATGCCACGTCGCCTAGGTGTTCTCGGTGCCAGAGCGTGTAGTCGGCGTACTGCACCGGAAGGGGTGCCCACTGCGGGCTGTTGCCGCCGACGCGGGCGGCGTAAGCGCCGGTGAGATCAGCAGCCAACGGCGCGAGCGACCAGCCGTCGGCCACCATGTGGTGCAGAACTACGACGAGAACTGCTTGCTCGTCATCGCCGTCCTTGTCATCGCCTTCCTCATCGTCGGCGACAGTGATCAGCAGGTATCGGACCGGGCGTTCGCGGACCAGATCGAAACCCGCCGAGGAGAATTCGAAGATCACTCTTTCGAGATTCTCGCGTTCCACTTCGATCGACTCGAGCCCCGCGATACCCTCGCCCAGGCCCAGAACCTTCTGCGTTGCGTTGTCCCCGATTTGAGGAAACACGGTGCGTAGTGATTCGTGACGTGTCACGACGTCCACAATCGCGGCGCTCAGTGCGTCGGGATCGACGTCGCCGCGCAACGACACCGCCAACGGAATGTTGTATGCACCTGATTCCGGTGCGACGCGGTTCAGGAACCACAGTCGCTGCTGCGCGGGAGCAAGAGGCAGTACCGCCGGCCGGGCCACGACCTGGATACCGTCGGCGTCCGGGGTCTGGGCGGCACGCTCGATCGTCGCCGCGATCCCGGACACCGTGGGATGGTCGAAGAGCGCACGCAGCGGCATACGAACTCCGGTGGCTTCGGTCAAGCGCGCCACAGCCGTCGTCGCTACCAGCGAGTTTCCGCCCAAATGAAAGAAATTATCGTCGAGCCCGAGCGGTCCACTACCCAGGATGTCAGCCAGAACCGCGGCTACCTTGCCCTCGGTCGTGGTCGTCGGGGGCCGGAAGACCTTGGTGGAGGCGAGGATCGGCGACGGCAGCGCACGCCGGTCGAGTTTTCCGTTGGTGGTCAACGGAATCGAATCGATGACCATGAAGGCATCGGGAACCATGTAGGTCGGGAGGGCTTCGGCGGCGTGCGCGCGAAGGGCTTCGGCGTCCACGGCGTCCGAAGCGGTCACATAGGTCACGAGAGCGCCGCCAGCCGGCGTCGGAGCCACGACGGTCACGGCGTCGTCGATTCCCGGCGCGCCGAGGATGACGGAGTCGATTTCGCCGAGTTCGATCCGGAATCCGCGGATCTTGACCTGCGCGTCGCCGCGTCCGAGGTACTCGAGTTGTCCAGGCGCAATCCATCGTGCGCGGTCACCGGACCGGTACAACCGTCGTCCGCCGGCATTGAACGGATCGGCAACGAACCGGCCCGCGGTGAGGTCTGGTCGGCCCAGATAGCCACGGGCGAGTTGACCGCCGGCGACATAGATCTCCCCCGCAATCCCCACCGGGACCGGGGAGAGATGCTCGTCGAGCAGGTACACACGAAGTCCGTCGATCGCGTCACCGATCCGGCTGCCGGTAACCGCACTCGCGCTCGCCCGGTCGATTTCGAGATGGGTGACATGCACCGTCGTCTCGGTGATGCCGTACATGTTGACGAGTGCGGGCCCGGATTCCGTGCGATCGTCGTAGCCCGCGTGATTGTCATACCAGCGCCCGAGGCGACGAAGATCCAAGGCTTCGCCACCGAAGATCACGTACCGGAGCCGGGTCGCCGAATCGGCCCGAAGGTCGGCTTCGATGTACTGGTAGAAGGCCGAGGGCGTCTGATTGAGCACGGTGACGCCTTCTGCAGCGACGAGCGCGCGGAAGGCATCGGGGTCGCGTGAGACTTCGTGATCGACCAGAACCAGCGTTCCACCGTGGAGCAGCGCGCCCCACATTTCCCACACCGAGAAGTCGAAGGCGAACGAGTGGAACATCGTCCACACGTCGTTGCCGTCGAATCCGAATTCGACCTGCGTGTTCTCGAACAATCGCACCACGGTGGCGTGAGTAACCGAGACGCCCTTGGGTCGGCCCGTCGACCCCGAGGTGTAGATCACGTATGCCAGATTGTCGACTCCGTGCCCGCGCGGGCACTCATCGGTTTCCAGACCCTCACCGGAGTACTCGTCGGAGTCGACCCCGACGACCACCACGTCAGAATTCGGGAAGGCGGAGTTCGGGAAAGTGGAATCGGAGATGACGCACACCGGTTGCGCATCCTCGACCACGTATGCCAAACGCTCGGCGGGGTGCGCACGATCGAGTGGGAGGTATCCGCCGCCGGCCTTCACTACCGCGACAGCGGCAACGATCATGTCCACGGATTTCGGCAGCATGATTCCGACCAACGACTCGGATTGCACGCCATGCTCGACGAGCTTGCGCGCCAACTGATTCGATCGTCGATCGAGTTCGCGGTACGACACGCGCTCGCTACCTGCGACAACGGCGATCGCTTCCGGGGTCGCCCGAATGCGATCGGAAAGGATGTCGGAGAGCGTTCGGACCGGGGTAATCGGGAGAACGGGCGGCACCAGCGCCTGGCGCGCGTCCGGGCGGAGCAGATCCACTGAGCCGAGCGCCGAGTGCGGAGCACCGACCATCGCGGTCAAGATTCGTAGATAACGGTCGGCGAGGTCCTCGGCTTGCTCCTTCGTGCCGAGCCAATCCAGAACACCGGAGATCGGCTGATCGAAATCGGCATGCTCACCAGTCGGAATCGCCAGGGAGACAAACAGTTCCGGCACGGTGGCCAGATCCGATCCGATAGGCGCACCGACCATGAGCCCCGGAAATCTCGGGTGAGCATCCAGCGGCTCCTCGAAGCAGACCATCGCCCGGAACAACGGGCCCGTCTCCACCCAGCGGCCGTCACCGAGTGCGGCGGTCACCGAAGACAGAAGAATGTCTGCGTGTTCGAAAGCTTCGATTGCGACGGTGTCCACCGCACCGACCAGGTCGTTGAGCGTCATGGTGTTCGACACCGTCGAGCGAAGCACCAACTGGTTGGCGAACATCGAGACGAAATCGTCCGGGTTCGAGGCGCCGTACCCGCGGACCGAGACGCCGATCGACACCTCGTCAGCCGAACCGACGCGGCGCAGCAGTCCGGCCATCGCAGACTGGAAAAGCACGAACAGACTCGTGTTCATCGTCGTCGCCATCGTCTCGAGGCGGCGGCAGAGGTCTGCCTCGATCTCGAGGGGCGTGGACGTCCGACCGGATCCGGCGACGACCGGCAAACCCAGATCCTCGGCGGGGTTCGACAATGTCGAAGACCAGTACTCGACGTTGCGGGCGTGTTGAACTTCGGCGATCCACTTCCCCGCGGCGTCCGGGTCGATGTCCATCAATCGAGTTCCCGATTCCGCAGCGCAGAACAATTCGAGGAATTCGAGGAAACGTCGGTGGTGACGCGTGATGTCCTCGTTGGTGTAGAGGTCTGGGTTCGCGGCGAAGTCGATCTGGATCTCTTCGGCTGCGGAAGTCTGATAGACGTTGACCGAGAGGTCTTCGATCGGCCCGGTCGAGATCACGTTCAGTTCGCCGTGCGCGTCCCCGAGAGTGATTCCCGAGTGGAACAGCATGAGGTTGATCAACGGCCCGTGGAAGCCGCGTCCGTCGGCGATGCTGTGATCACCGGCGTTGAGGTCGCGTCGTAGGTCCTCGTGGCGGTACTTCTGATGACGCAGTGCGCCGGTGAGTTCGATCTTCACCTCGTGCAGCAAGTCTCCCACCGCGAAGTGCGGATCGACACTCGCACGTATCGGGACGACGTTCGACATCATTCCGCCGGACCTGCGAGCAGCTTTTGTCGTCCGCCCCGAGACCGGCAGGCTGAGGACCACGTCGCGGGTCCCGGTGGCCCGGGCGAGGTAAGCCGCCAGTGCACCGATCACCACTGACGACGTAGTCACGTCGTGAGCGACGGCAAGCCGTTCGAGGGAGCTTCGCAGTTCCGTAGGTACCGTCGCCGACCGTAGGCGTGACCACGCCTGCGACGGAGCAGTCGAGGACGCGAGCGAGGTTCCGCCCGGCTTGTCGGCCATCTTGGTGTTCCAGTAGTCGCGATCGCGTTCCCACCGGGAAGAGCCCAGATAGTCGGCCTCTGCCTTCACCAACGATTGGAGGGGGGCAGTTACCGCTGGGGGAACTGGCAGATCCCGCACCGCGGCGGTGTAGATCTCGGCTGTGCGGTTCATCATCGACATCGCGCCGAAACCGTCGAGCGCCACATGATGAATACGGCTGTACCAGTAGTAATGGTCGTCGCGAAGCACCAGGACTGCCAGCCTGACCAGGCGATCGGTGAACGGATCGATGGCAGCAGTGTGCTCTTTGCGCATCCATTCTCGCGCCGCCGATTCCGGATCGGATTCGGCGCGCAGGTCGACCACGTCGAGGGAGTCGTCCATGTCGAGATCGAGCCACTGACGCGCAACCCCGTCCACCTCGACCAGGCGCAGGTATCCGGAGCCGATCTCACGGCCGGTCTGTTTACTGGCAGCGGTCAGCAGCTCGATGTCGAGCGGGCCGTCCACGTCGACGTACTGAGCGATGCTGACGGGAATCTCGGGTCGAAGCTGTTGTGCGACAAGCAGGGAAAGTTGCGCGGCAGAAAGAGGGAAGGTGAGTTCGTCGTCCGGACGAGCTGCGGAAACGATTCCTCGGTCGGGACTGCCATCCACACGAATCTCCCTCTTACAACTTGATCATGATGCAAACAGGTATATGCGTCCGCTGGACGCTTCGAACTGATCGGGGCACTTCGAAATGAGACGAATACATTGGAAAGCTCGGGTGGAAACTGGCAAATCGCCCGCCGGAGATCACATCGTGACAATCAGCTGCGATGTTACCGATCAGTCAGCTTCCAGCAAATATTCATCAAACAACCATTTGGGACTATTGTCCTGAATATCATGGCTAAAACGGCCCTATATAACAAACCGAAGCGCCGGTACCCGAC
Source organism: Rhodococcus sp. IEGM 1241 (assembly GCF_033142365.1). Lineage (NCBI taxonomy): Bacteria > Bacillati > Actinomycetota > Actinomycetes > Mycobacteriales > Nocardiaceae > Rhodococcus > Rhodococcus sp. IEGM 1241. The sequence continues at coordinate 361,484 of NZ_JAWLSE010000005.1, read as the reverse complement.
GAACGGGCACCGACGCTCCGGTGAAATGTATTCAGTTGATCGTGCAGCGAGGCTGCTTGTCAGACCGTGAAGCCGAGTGCGCGCAGTTGCTCGCGTCCGTCTTCGGTGATCTTGTCCGGTCCCCACGGCGGCAACCACACCCAGTTGATCTTCATGTCGGTACACAGATCGCTACGCACAAGTGCGCCGCGCGCCTGGTCCTCGATCACGTCGGTCAACGGGCACGCCGCCGACGTCAAAGTCATGTCGATCGTGACGACACCGTCGTCTTCGAAGAGTCCGTAGACCAAGCCGAGATCGACGACGTTGATTCCCAGTTCGGGGTCGACGACGTCGCGCATCGCTTCTTCGAGTTCGTCGAGTCGCTCAGGCGACGGGACAGTGCCACTGCCCTGTGCGCCACCGAATTCCGCAGTGGAATCGGGATTCGGATTCACCGGAGCGCCGACCTCGGCGTCCTGCACTGGTTGTGTCTCGGTCATGATCCCTGTCCTTCAGTCGTGTCGACCAATTCACTGCTGCTGTCCGCCGTCGTCACAGCACTGCCGTCGACAATCTGGACTACAGCATCCTTGAATGCCATCCATCCGAGCAAGGCGCACTTCACGCGTGCCGGATACTTCGAGACACCGACGAACGCGATGCCGTCGCCGAGAACGTCCTCGTCCCCCTCGACGGTGCCCCGACTGCTCACCATCTCGTTGAACGCCGTCACCGTCTTCAATGCGTCGGTGACCTGCATCCCGATGACGAGGTCGTTCAGCACCGACGTCGACGCCTGGCTGATCGAACAACCCTGCCCGTCGTACGAGACGTCGGAGACCGTTCCGTCCTCGGAGATCTGGACGCGCAACGTCACCTCGTCGCCACACGTCGGGTTGACGTGGTGCACCTCGGCGCCGAACGGCTCACGGAGTCCGCGGCCGTGCGGATGTTTGTAGTGATCGAGGATCACTTCCTGATACATCTGCTCCATGCGCATGATTCAGTTCAACTCCCCTGCGACACCGAAAAATTCCTGCGCACGCTTGATCGCTGCAACGAGAACATCGATTTCCGCGGTGGTGTTGTAGAGCGCAAACGACGCACGGGCCGTCGCAGCGACACCGAACTTACGATGCAGCGGCCACGCGCAATGGTGTCCGACGCGGATCGCGACGCCCTCGTCGTCGAGGATCTGTCCGAGGTCGTGGGCGTGAATACCGTCCACGACAAAGGAAATCGCTCCGCCGCGGTTCTCGGACGTCTGCGGTCCGATGATGCGCAGACCTTCGATCGCCGACAACTTTTCGAGAGCAGCCTCCACCAACACGTGCTCGTGCGCGGCGACGGCGTCCATCCCGAAGGTGTTCAGGTAATCCACGGCAGCGCCCAGTCCGACCACCTGTGAGGTCATCGGTACGCCGGCTTCGAAACGCTGAGGCGGCGGCGCGTAGGTGCTGACCTCCATGGTGACCGTCTCGATCATCGACCCGCCGGTGATGAACGGAGGCATCGCTGCCAGCAGTTCACGACGGCCGTAGAGAACTCCGACCCCCGAAGGGCCGAGCATCTTGTGGCCCGAGAACGCCGCGTAGTCCACTCCCAGTTCGTGGAAGTCGACGGCCATGTGAGGCACCGACTGGCACGCGTCGAGCACGACGAGTGCACCGACGGCGCGTGCTCGTCGCACCAATTCCTCGACGGGCGCGATCGCGCCGGTCACGTTGGACTGGTGGGTGAACGAAACGACCTTCACCGCGTCTGTCAGCTCCAGCGAATCGAGATCGATCCGGCCGTCGTCGGTGACGCCGTACCACTTGAGCGTCGCACCGGTGCGGCGCGCAAGTTCCTGCCAGGGAACGAGGTTGGCGTGGTGTTCGAGTTCGGTGATGACGATTTCGTCGCCAGGACCGACGTGGCGGTCGAAGCGATCGTCACCGAGAACGTAGGTCACCAGATTGAGAGCCTCGGTGGCGTTCTTGGTGAACACCAACTCGTCCGAATCCGCGCCCACGAAAGAAGCGATGGTGGCGCGAGCATTCTCGTACGCGTCTGTCGCCTCTTCTGCGAGCTGATGAGCACCCCGGTGTACTGCCGCGTTACACGTGGTCAGGAAGTCCCGTTCGGCATCGAGAACCTGGACCGGACGCTGCGAGGTAGCGCCGGAATCCAAGTACACCAAAGGTTTTCCGTCGCGCACGGTTCGCGCCAGGATCGGGAAGTCGGCCCGAACCGCTGTGACGTCGAGCTCGCGCACCGAGGTGGTCATCGTGATTACGCTCCCTGGGTAGCTGCGGTGTCCGCGGTGAAACGAACGTAGCCGTTGGTCTCGAGCTCGTCGGCCAGCTCCGGTCCACCCGACTCGACGATGCGGCCACCGACGAACACGTGAACGAAGTCGGGGTTGATGTAGCGCAGAATGCGCGTGTAGTGCGTGATCAGCAGAACGCCGCCGTTCTCGCGCTCCTTGTAGCGGTTGACGCCTTCGGAGACGGTGCGCAGAGCGTCGACGTCGAGGCCGGAGTCGGTCTCGTCGAGGATCGCGATCTTCGGCTTGAGCATGCCCAACTGCAGGATCTCGTGGCGCTTCTTCTCGCCACCGGAGAAGCCTTCGTTGACCGAGCGCTCGATGAACGAGGGATCGATCTCGAGCTCGCTGAGGGCTTCCTTGACTTCCTTGACCCAGTGGCGCAGCTTGGGAGCCTCGCCTCGCACGGCCGTGGCGGCGGTGCGCAGGAAGTTGGACATGGAAACGCCGGGAACCTCGACGGGGTACTGCATTGCCAGGAAGAGCCCGGCACGTGCACGCTCGTCGACGCTCATTGCGAGGACGTCTTCACCGTTGAGGGTGATGGAGCCGGACGTGACCTGGTACTTGGGGTGACCGGCGATGGCGTATGACAGAGTCGACTTGCCGGAGCCGTTGGGGCCCATGATCGCGTGGGTCTCCCCCGAGCGGACCGTCAGGTCGACGCCCTTGAGGATCTGGATGGGCTCGGCGTTGGCATCGGAGTTGGCGACCTCGACGTGCAGGTCACGAACCTCGAGGACCGAGGTGGTGGTGTTGTCACTGGTAGACATGAAATTCCTTCAAGATGAGGCGGGCGAGCGTAGCGACGGGGTGGTGTCGCAGGCGGGGCGGTCAGGAGCCGACGGCTGCGAGTTCGGCTTCGACTGCGGCTTCGAGGCGATCGCGCACCTCGGGAACAGCGATCTTGTTGATGATTTCGTGGAAGAACCCACGTACGACCAGACGACGAGCCTGATCCTCCGGGATACCACGAGCACGCAGGTAGAACAGCTGCTCGTCGTCGAAACGTCCCGTTGCACTTGCGTGGCCGGCTCCGACGATCTCACCGGTCTCGATTTCGAGGTTCGGAACCGAGTCGGCGCGGGCGCCGTCGGTCAGCACCAGGTTGCGGTTGAGCTCGAACGTGTCGGTGCCCTCCGCTGCGGCGCGGATGAGAACGTCGCCGATCCACACGGTGTGCGCGTCGGGCTTGCCGGATCCGGGATCGCCCTGAAGCGCACCCTTGTAGACCACGTTGGACTTGCAGTTGGGCTGCGAATGATCGACCAGCAGACGCTGTTCCAGATGCTGGCCGGCGTCGGCGAAGTACAGGCCGAGCAGTTCGGCGTCGCCGCCCGGTCCGTCGTACTTGACGGTGGCGGACAGGCGAACCAGGTCGCCGCCCAGGCTGATCGAGGTGTATCGAAGCACTGCGTCGCGGTTCAGGCGAGCGTGGTGTGACGTCACGTGAACTGCGTCGTCCGCCCAGTCCTGGATGGCCACCACGGTCAGCTGCGAACTGTCACCGAGAACGAATTCGATGTTCTCCGCGAAGGTTCCGCTGCCGCGCTGGTCGATCACGAACGTCGCCTTGGCGAACTGTGCCAGGTGAATCTGGGTGTGTCCGTAGGCGACGTTGTCGACTCCGGGGCCGGTCATGGTGACCACGACTGGCTTCTCGACCTCGACCTCGGCGCCCACCGAGATGACCGTTGCAGTCTCGAAGCTCGAATACGCCTGCGCTGCAATGCGATCAGCGGGAACGCCGGCTTTGCCCAGACGCGCGTCGTCACGGCCGACGGTCTCGACGGTGATGTCGCTTCCCCCGTCGACCTCGACGGTGACCTGTCCGTTGGCGACGGCGCTGCCGTCATGCAGTCCCCGGAGACGACGCAGCGGGGTGAACCGCCAGATCTCGTCACGTCCGCCGGGAACCTCGAATGCATTGACGTCGAACGAGGAGAACTGCTCGCCCTTGTTCGTGATAGGTGAGCCTGTGGCTGCACCCTTTACAGGAGCGGTCGGGTTCTCCCCGGCAACAGCTCCGATGACTCCGGTCTCTGGCGTGGTCACTAACCCACAGCCCCTTCCATCTGAAGTTCGATAAGGCGGTTGAGCTCGAGCGCGTACTCCATCGGGAGTTCCTTCGCGATGGGCTCGACGAATCCACGCACGATGGTGGCCATCGCCTCGTCCTCGGTCAGTCCGCGGCTCATCAGGTAGAAGAGCTGATCGTCACTGACCTTGGAGACGGTGGCCTCGTGACCCATGGTGACGTCGTCCTCGCGGATGTCGACGTACGGGTAGGTGTCGCTTCGGCTGATCTGGTCGACCAGCAGAGCGTCACACTTGACGGTCGACTTGGAGCCGTGGGCACCCTTGTTGACCTGCACCAGACCGCGGTACGACGCACGTCCACCACCACGGGCGACAGACTTGCTGATGATGGTCGAGGACGTGTGCGGCGCGAGGTGGAGCATCTTGGCGCCGGTGTCCTGGTGCTGGCCCTCGCCGGAGAACGCAACGGAGAGAACCTCACCGCGGGCGTACTCGCCCATCAGCCACACGGCCGGGTACTTCATGGTGACCTTGGAGCCGATGTTGCCGTCGACCCACTCCATGGATCCGCCTGCCTCGACCTTGGTGCGCTTGGTCACCAGGTTGTAGACGTTGTTGGACCAGTTCTGGATGGTCGTGTAGCGGCAGTGGCCGCCCTTCTTCACGATGATCTCGACGACGGCTGAGTGCAGTGAATCGGACTTGTAGATCGGCGCGGTGCAACCCTCGACGTAGTGCACGGAGGCATCTTCGTCGACGATGATCAGGGTGCGCTCGAACTGACCCATGTTCTCGGTGTTGATGCGGAAGTACGCCTGCAACGGGATGTCCACGTGGACTCCCGGCGGAACGTAGATGAACGAGCCACCGGACCACACGGCGGTGTTCAGCGCGGAGAACTTGTTGTCGCCGGCCGGGATGACCGATCCGAAGTACTCCTTGAACAGCTCCGGGTGCTGCTTGAGACCGGTGTCCGTGTCGAGGAAGATGACGCCCTGCTCCTCGAGGTCCTCACGGATCGAGTGGTAGACGACCTCGGACTCGTACTGAGCTGCGACGCCGGCAACGAGGCGCTGCTTCTCCGCCTCGGGGATGCCGAGCTTGTCGTACGTGTTCTTGATGTCCTCGGGCAGGTCTTCCCACGACTCGGCCTGCTTCTCGCTGGACCGGACGAAGTACTTGATGTTGTCGAAGTGAATACCTTCGAGGTCGCTGCCCCAGTTCGGCATCGGCTTCTTGTCGAAGGTGCGCAGCGCCTTGAGGCGGATGTCGAGCATCCACTCGGGCTCGCTCTTCTTGGCGGAGATGTCCCGCACGACAGCCTCGGACAACCCGCGCTGCGCGCTGGCTCCGGCTTCGTCGGAATCGGACCAGCCGTAGCCGTAATGACCGAGGGACGCGATGGTCTCTTCCTGCGTGAGCGGCTCGGTGCCTGCTGCCGCAGTGGTAGTCGCCTGGTCTGATGTGACGGTCATGCGAGCTCCTTCCGGAGTCTTGTTTCTTGACGGCTGCTCGGGTTCAGCGAGGGCTGGTCGCTGTGGTCGAGCAGTTCTGACTTTGAAGAACTAGCTGAAAAATCTCTATTCGAACGCTGCACGGTGGCAACGCTCTGTAGAACACTGTGGTCCGGTCATCTACTCCCGGTGGACACGAGGGGCACGTGCGTCGTGCAGGCGCAGTCACCGTTGGCGATGGTCGCCAGACGCTGAACATGAGTCCCGAGCAATTGCCGGAATGCTTGCTGCTCTGCCTCGCACAGTTCCGGAAACTCTTCTGCCACATGGGAAACCGGGCAATGGTGTTGGCAGATCTGCACGCCGTTGCCGACCGGCCGGGTCGACGCTGCGAACCCCACCGCGTTGAAGGCTTCGGCGATTGCGTCCGCTGTCGCCTCGACGTTGTCGACATCTGTCGGATCAGCCGGTTCGACGTCTCCGACGATCGCCTGGACCCGACGCTTGGCGAACTCCTCGATTGCCGCGTCTCCGCCGATTTCACGGAGTTGCCGCATCGCGGCTCCCGCCAGATCGTCGTAGGTGTGGCCGAGGCGGCCGCGACCGGTCGCGGTGATCTGGAACTGCTTGGCGGGACGACCTCGTCCACGCTGACGCAGCGACGACGCCGAAGCGGTACGGGCTTCGCCCGACTCGATCAACGCATCCAAGTGACGTCGGACACCTGCGGCACTCAAACCGAGGCGTGTGCCGATTTCGGAGGCGGTAATGGGGCCTTCTTCGAGTAGCAGCTTGACCACTGCCGCCCGCGTCTGACCTTCGACGCTCACCGTAACCGGATTTGCGGCAGCACTCGGCGAGGTCGCTACAGTGGGCTGACCTGCAACTTCCTTGCTTCGTGGGTCTGACGCATTTCTTTTCACAACACAAGTGTGACGGAATTCTTTTCGCAGGTCTACTAAGGGCAACCTGCATTACATTCGGGAATATCCGGACAACGTACGTTGTTTGTGCTTGTCTGTCCGGCTGGATGGAGCCGCTACGCTGCCTGGTGTGCCGCAGACCCCCGAGAAGACGACGACCGCGCGATCGGCGCGCGCGATCCTGCTGGAAAAACCCAAGGCACTCGCGCTTTCCACAATCGGCGTTCGACCTTTCGGATCCGCTCCCCGGCAGAGTATGGCCGCGGTGCTGCACGGCGACGAGGACGAGCGCCCGGGCCTGAACGCGAAGGAAACCGCACAACTGCGAGGGATCCGCCGATTCGGCGCGACCGGCGCGGTCTTGATGGCAGTCGGAGCGCTCGGCGCCGGCGCACAACCCGTCCTGCAGAATCCGACCGCAGGACTTCGAGTCCTCAGCCTTCCCGGACGTATGCCGACGGTCTCACTCACCATGACGATGACCGGAACCGTGCTCGTCGTTCTCGCCTGGCTGATGATGGGCCGATTTGCAGTCGGGGACATACGCAGCCGTTCCGGCGCACCGCGGCGCATGACCCGTTCCCAGTTGGACCGCACACTCCTGCTGTGGATCCTGCCGCTCTCGGTCGCACCGCCGATGTTCAGCCGCGACGTCTACTCGTATCTGGCACAAAGCGAAATCGCGGCCCGTGGACTCGATCCGTACGCCATCGGCCCCAAGGCGGCACTGGGCGTCGACCACGTTCTCACCCGCACGGTTCCGACGATCTGGCGCGACACCCCGGCTCCGTACGGACCGTTCTTCCTGTGGCTGGGACGCGGGATCAGCTCACTGACCGGCGACAACATCGTGGCCGGAATCTTCTTGCACCGCTTGCTCGCATTGGCCGGCGTCGCGCTCATCGTGTGGGCGATACCTCGACTGGCAAAGCGATGCGGTGTCTCTGCCGTCAGTTCGCTCTGGCTCGGTGCCGCGAACCCGCTGTTGCTCTTCCACTTGGTGGCCGGCATCCACAACGAAGCGCTCATGCTCGGGTTGATGCTCGCCGGAATCGAGATCGCCCTCCGCGCAGTCGAAGGGTCCGGGCCGATCCGTGGGCGAGCGCTGTTCTATCTCGTTGCGGGATCTGGATTGATCGCGTTGTCGTCGACGGTCAAGATTCCGTCCTTGCTTGCGCTGGGATTCGTCGGCATGGCCTTGGCTCGGCGTTGGGGTGGAACCTGGAAAGCCCTGGCGGGAGCCGCGATTCTCCTGGGCGTCGTTGCCGCTGTCGTCACGTTTGTCATCAGCGTGGCCAGTGGGCTCGGTATGGGTTGGATCAACACCCTCGACACCGCCACGGCGGTCCGGAGTTGGATGTCCATCCCGACGCTTCTGGGCGTCGGCACGGGATTGGCCGGTGTACTACTCGGACTCGGCGATCACACGACGGCGATCCTCACGATCACCCGGCCCATCGCGTACCTGGTTGCCATTCTCATCACCGCACGGATGATGATCTCGGTGTACATGGGCCGCATACACCCGGTCGGTGGACTCGGCATCGCACTCGGAGCGATCGTTCTCCTGTTCCCCGTCGTTCAGCCGTGGTACCTGCTGTGGGCGATCCTTCCGTTGGCCGCGTGGGCGACCGCACCGATTTTCCGCATCCCTGCCGTCGTCTTCACCTCGATCGTCAGCGTCATGTTGATGTCCAACGGCGCCGAATACCTTCCGTTCATGATCGTGCAGGCCGTCATCGCGACCATCCTCACCGCCGGAACGCTCATCGTCTTCACCCGCAATTCACTCCCCTGGCGTAGCGACAAGCCAGTAGCGGAGATCACGAAAGGCGGACCGGTAGACGAAGACAACTCGGCGGGGGCTTACGCTGATTCCCCGTGACCTCGAGAGCCTCCAGATCGTCGACGCCGGCGGTACAGATCCAGGGTGTCGTCAAGTCCTTCGACGGTGTTCGAGCCGTCGACGGTATCGATCTCACTGTCGAGACGGCCCAGGTCGTTGCCCTGCTCGGCCCCAACGGAGCCGGTAAGACAACCACCGTCGAGATGTGCGAAGGGTTTGTCACCCCCGATGCCGGCACGGTTCGAGTGCTCGGTCTCGATCCCATCGCCGACTCCGGTGAAGTCCGCTCACGAATCGGCGTCATGCTGCAGGGCGGCGGCGCGTACCCCGGGTCCAAGGCCGGAGAAATGCTCGACCTCGTGGCCGCATACTCGGCCGACCCGCTCGATCCCGCCTGGCTCCTTTCCAAACTGGGCCTCACCGATGCGCGCAAGACCCCGTACCGACGTCTCTCCGGAGGCCAGCAGCAACGACTGTCCCTGGCGTGCGCGCTGGTCGGCCGCCCCGAATTGGTATTTCTGGACGAACCCACCGCTGGGCTCGACGCTCAGGCGCGCCTGCTCGTGTGGGAACTCATCGACGCTCTGCGACGCGACGGCGTGAGCGTCCTGCTCACCACACACCTCATGGACGAGGCCGAAGCACTCGCCGACGAACTGGTCATCATCGACCACGGCAAGATCGTCGCATCGGGAACGCCGGCCGAGGTCACCAGCAAGGGCGCCGAAGGACAACTCCGTCTGACGACGGTTCCCGGTTTGAGCCTCGATTCGCTGGCCGGTTCACTCGCCGGGTTCCGCATCGAGGAATCCAACCCAGGCACCTACGTCGTCGAAGGTGCAATCGATCCGGCAACCGTGGCAACAGTTGCGACGTGGTGTGCCGATCAGGACGTGCTGATCAACGACATTCGCGTCGATCAACGGAGTCTGGAAGACGTCTTCCTCGAATTGACGGGCCGGGAACTGAGGGGATGACGGAGATCAAAGTCATGAACGAAACAGCGTCGAACGGCCAGAGCAGTCCCATCAGCGTGGCCAGAGACCGACGGCTCGCCGAGAACCGCTTCGAGCCAGGCACCTTCTCGCCGGATCCCCGCCCCAATTCGGCGGCCAAGATGCTGGCGGCGCAGACCAAACTGGAGCTGACTCTTCTGCTCCGCAACGGTGAGCAATTGCTGCTCACCATGTTCATCCCGATCACCCTGCTCATCGGACTGTGTCTACTTCCGATCGGCGATTTGGGCGATTCTCGGGTGGATACCGTGCTCCCTGGTGTCATGATGGTTGCCGTGATGTCGACGGCGTTCACCGGACAGGCCATCGCCGTCGGATTCGATCGCCGATACGGCGCGCTCAAACGACTCGGTGCAACGCCTCTACCGCGGTGGGGAATCATCGCAGGCAAGAGCGCTGCCGTCATCATCGTCGTGGCGCTGCAGTCGCTGTTGCTCGGCGCTATCGGTTTGGCGTTGGGGTGGCGTCCGTCGTTCGTCGAACTTGTACTCGGCGCAGTGGTCATTGCCATCGGTACTGTCACATTTGCAGCGCTTGGCCTCCTGCTCGGCGGTACATTGCGAGCAGAAATCGTTCTCGCGCTCGCCAACGTCCTGTGGTTCATCATGGTGGGCATCGGCAGTGTGGTCTTCGCCAGCGGTGAACTCCCGACCGCTGTTCACACGCTGGTGCGCATTGTTCCGTCCGGCGCCCTGGCACACGCACTCGAAGCGGCCCTCGACACCTCGATGGACTGGTTCTCGATTCTCGTACTTCTCGTCTGGGCCGCAGTGGCCGGAGTCTGCGCAGCAAGGTGGTTCAAGTTCACGTGAGTACACGACGGACAGCTCAGATCGTCGGCTGTGTGGCCGCAACAGTGATGTTGTGTGCCGGACCCGCAACGGCGACCCCTTCGGTGTCCGGTCCACTCGCACCTGCAAATCCGCACCTCGGTCCCGTCGGTACTTCCACCATGCACGGTGACGCGGGCTCGTCCGACGTCACGCCGCTGCCTGGTCCAGGAACCGGCCCACACGAGGTGACAGCTTTCCCGATGATGGCCGCCTGCCCGACGGTCCTCCAGGGTTCCGACGGCATGATCGTCTCGCTCTGCACGACGATGATCGGCCAGATCCCGACCATCCATTTGATCGATCCGAAGGCCGACGCCACACCCTTGGGACGGTCGGTCGCGCAACTGCCGCTCGCGAAGGGCAGCCTCCTCGGCGGCGTCTACGCCTACCTCGACAACGAGAACCGTCTCGTAGCCGTCGACGGAAACCGTCAACTGGTCCGCATTTCCCATGCGCAGAATCCGGACGGCAGTTGGCGGCTGGAACTCGCGGATGTCATCGATCTCAGTGGTGCGGTTGCCGCCGACGACAACGTCACCGGCCTCGCCCCGGATTGGGACGGCAATGTCTGGTTCGCCACCGGGCACGGCACCGTCGGGTACGTCGGCACGGATCGAATCGCGCACAGCATTGCGCTCCCCGAGGGTGAGCAGGTGCAGAACAGCATCTCCACCTCCCCGACGGGCACTGCCGTCGCAACGACCCACGCGCTCTACCAACTGAAGCGAAGTGGCGACGAAGTCGTCATCGACTGGCGTCAGCCGTACGACCGAGGGCCGGCCCGCAATCCGGGTCAGCTCAGCTGGGGAACCGGATCGACTCCGACATACTTCGGCCCGTCGACGGGCAGCGATTTCTTGACCATCGTCGACAACGCCCACCCGACAGTGAGCTTGCACGTCTATCGCGCTGACACGGGCGCCGAGGTGTGCACGCAGCCGGTGTTGTCCGCGGCCAGCAAGGACGGCTCACCGAGTGGCAGCGAGAACTCCCCCGTCGGCATCGGTCATTCGGTCTACGTGGCCGGCACTTACGGATACCCGTACCCCACGACTCCTGAAGGTGCCGGTCCAGCGGTCCCCGCCACGGCACCCTTCAACGGCGGAATGACCCGGGTCGACATCGATCCGGTCGGCTGCCATGTCGTGTGGGACAACACGATTCGTAGCTCCGCGGTACCGCACCTCTCGACGGCGGACGGCTCGATCTACACCGTCACGCGGGACGGTAATCCGAGCACCTCTCCGCTCGACGGGTACTCGTTCGCGGTGATCGACTCGAAGGACGGGTCACAGATCGGTTCGACTCCCCTGCCGTCGACGATCCTCAACGACACCCTGCAGATGTCGGCACTCATCACCGAGTCGGGCGAGTACTTCCAGGGAACGATCTCAGGAATCGTGCGCGTTCGCGCGAACTGACGCGAGCTGGTCCCGACGACGCGGGGCAGCTCGCTTCGCGCCTGCTTCAACGCCTGCCCCCAACGACGCGGGGCAGGCGCGGAGCGAGCTGGCCCCAACGACACTGTGTAGTTGATGGGGAACTACGATCGTTGGCGTGGTGAATCGTGTGTATGCCGGATTTTTACGCTTGGTGGATCGACTACCTCTCCCCTCGCTGAAAACGCAGAAAATCATCGCGTTCATCGTGATCCTGACGCAGGGCGGCATCGCTGTCACCGGCGCGGTGGTTCGCGTGACGGACTCGGGACTCGGTTGCCCGACGTGGCCGCAGTGCTTCCCCGGTAGCTTCGTCCCGGTCGGCCACGGACAGGTCGCGGTGATTCACCAAGCCGTCGAGTTCGGCAACCGCCTACTCACGTTCCTGGTCGTCATCGTCGCTGCCGCAATCGTGCTCGCGGTGACTCGCGCTCGCCGCCGCAAAGAGGTGCTTGTCTACGCCTGGATGATGCCGCTCGGCACTGTCGTTCAGGCAGTGATCGGCGGTATCACCGTCCTCACAGGTCTCCTGTGGTGGACGGTCGCCATTCACTTGGTTGCGTCGATGCTGATGGTCTGGGTTGCCACGGTGATGTACGCGAAGATCGCGGAACCCGACGAGGCAACAACTCTGGTCGTGATGCCAAAGCCGCTGCGCTGGCTTACCGCGCTGTCAGGTGTCGCGCTCGCCGGCGTATTGGTCGCCGGAACTCTCGTGACGGGTGCGGGTCCCCACGCGGGCGACAAGGGCCTGGACCGCACGGTTCCGCGCCTGGAGGTCGAGATCGTGACGCTTGTTCATCTGCACTCACAGCTGCTGGTCGGATATCTCGCGCTGGTCGTGGGTCTGACATTCGGTCTATATGCGGTCGGGACATCTGCGGCCGTGAAGATCCGTCTGAAAGTCCTGCTCGGACTGATCCTCGCCCAAGCGCTCATCGGGGTCGTGCAGTACTTCACCGATGTGCCGGAAGTTCTGGTGATCATGCACGTCGCCGGTGCGGGACTGTGCACGGCTGCGACCGCAGCAGTTTGGGCTGCGGGTAAGACCCGCCAGTACACGCCGACCGATTCGCCGATACCGGCCCTCTGACGCTTCAAGACACGTGTGGGGCGTAGGAACACCAAGAAGTGTTCCTACGCCCCACACGTCATTTCAGGCTTCGTTGCGTGCTTTCGGGAACCGAGTCTGGTTGGCGACCCAACCGGCCATCTTCTTGAAGTGGCCTTCCTGGGGGGTGACGATGCTCGTCAGCTCACGCTCCCACTCGGCAACGGTGACGGTGTCGAAGGACGCAACGACGGCATTGGCCGTGGCGAGGTCCTCGACGACCTGATCACCGAGGATGCCGTCGGCACCCACGAGAGTGATGCGAACGCCGGCCAGGCCGACCGGCTGAATGACGGCGCTGGCGGTGCCGCCGTGCTCGGCGACGAACTTGGTGATGGCGTTCACCGTGGACTTCGGCAGTTCCGGCGCGGACGGGGTGGCGTCCGACTTCTCGGTATCGGTGCTCATGACTCGACAATACTGGTCGGTAGCCCGGAAGCGACACCAGGCATGGACTGAGCGTCGGCCGTCCCGGGTGTAGAACAGAAACCATGCGAGCCATCTACGTGACCGAGACCGGCGGACCAGAGGTTCTGACTCTGACCGAACAACCCGAAGCGACACCCGGCCCAGGCGATCTACTCGTCAGAACCGAAGCGATCGGCATCAATTTCATCGACACGTATTTCCGAATGGGCCAGTACAAGCGCCTGCTCCCCTATATTCCCGGCGACGAAGGCAGCGGCGTCGTCGAAGCTGTCGGTTCCGACGTCACCGAATTCGCCGTTGGTGACCGTGTCGCGTGGGCGGCCGCCACGGGCAGCTACGCCGAGAAGGTGGCTGTTCCCGCCGCAGTCGCGGTGAAGGTGCCCGACGGTGTCCCGGCATCGGCCGCAGCGTCGGCGCTCCTGCAGGGGATGACGGCGCACTACCTCGCGAAGTCGACGTATCCGATCCAGAGCGGCGACACCGTGCTCGTGCACGCAGGCGCGGGCGGCGTCGGGTTGATCCTGACGCAGATGGCCGTCAGCCTCGGGGCGAAGGTCATCACGACTGTGTCGTCGGATGCGAAGGAAGAACTCTCGCGCGGCGCCGGTGCCTCGGAGGTCCTGCGGTACGACGAGGACATAGCAGCGCGAGTCCGGGAGTTGACCGGCGGCGAAGGAGTAGCGGCGGCATACGACGGCGTCGGCGCGACAACTTTTGATTCGAGCCTGGCTTCCGTCCGTATTGGCGGCACTGTCGCATTGTTCGGTGCGGCCAGTGGCCCGGTTCCGCCCGTCGATCCGCAGCGGCTCAATTCATCGGGTTCGCTGTTCCTGACGCGTCCGACGCTCGCGCATCACATTCGCACTCGTGAGGAACTGACCTGGCGGGCGGGCGATGTCTTCGACGCCATTGCGGCCGGGAAGCTCGATATTCGCGTCGGCGCCGAGTATCCCCTCGCCGATGCGGCAACAGCCCATCGGGATCTGGAAGGTAGAGCAACGACCGGGTCGATCGTTCTGATCCCCTAGCAAAGTGCTGTGCGCCTTTATTAACCGCCCGCGGTTAATAAAGGCGCACAGCAGAATCAGCTGAGCATGTCGCTGATCGTCTGGAGTCCGAGAACCGAGTCGACAGCGAGGCCGACGAAAACGATCGCAAGATAGTTGTTCGACTGCAGGAACAGGCGCAGCGGCTTGACCTGAGCACCACCGCGAACGCTGCGGTACAGCTGATGAGCCATGAGCAGGAACCACGCACCGGCGACGATGGTGATTGCGGCGTAGATGACGCCCGACGCGGGGACGAGGACAAGCGTCGTGACGACCATCGCCCAGCTGTAGAACAGGATCTGCTTGGTCACGTGCTCCTCGGTGGCGATCACCGGAAGCATGGGAACACCTGCCGCCTTGTAATCCTCTTTGTATCGCATCGCGAGCGCCCAGGTGTGCGGCGGCGTCCAGAAGAAGATGATCAGGAACAGCACGACGGGCTGCCAGCTCAGCGACCCGGTGACAGCGGCCCAGCCTACGAGGACGGGCATACATCCGGCTGCGCCACCCCAGATGACGTTCTGCCAGGTACGACGCTTGAGAACCATCGTGTAGATGAGGACGTAGAACGCGATCGTGATCACGACGAGGATGCCGGCCAGGAGGTTGGCTCGCCACCACAGCCACAGGAACGACGCGAGTCCGAGAAGAAGTCCGAAGACGAGTGCGTTACGGGTCGGCACCGCCTCGCGGGCCAACGGACGCTTCGCGGTGCGCTTCATGACCTTGTCGATGTCGGCGTCGACGACGCAGTTGAGCGAGTTCGCACTCGCTGCGCCCATCCAGCCACCGAAGAGGGTGCTGAGGATCAGAACGATGTCGACCGTTCCGCGATCGGCCAGCAGCATTGCCGGAATGGTTGCCACCAACAACAATTCGATAACTCGCGGCTTCGTGAGCGCGATATAAGCCAGAACCTTGCCCGTTGCGCGACCCCACACCGTATCGGTATTGGTCGCCCGCGGGGCGGCACCTGGGCTGCCGAAGCCATGTCCGCTCGGCTGTTGCCCTGTCCGCACGTTCTCTCCTTGCACCACGCGTTACCGCACTAACTGTTCACGACACACTGCTGACACTGTCCTCTACTACGAACGATGGTAGACCGCAGCCATTGAGGAACCGAATCGACCCGGACAGCCAGGACCATTAGGCTGGGTTACGCAGTGGAGGGACACCCCACCCTCGCAATCCACGTACACCATGTCAGGAGACATCTGCCAGTGTCGATCACAGACGAGATCCACGTCCTCACGCAACCCGTCCACCCCTCGGACTGGACCGACCTGGACACCAAGGCTGTCGATACCGCCCGCGTGCTCGCCGCCGACGCGGTTCAGAAGGTCGGCAACGGCCATCCCGGAACTGCAATGAGCTTGGCGCCGTTGGCATACACCCTCTTTCAGCGCATCATGCGCCACGATCCTTCGGATGCAGAATGGGTCGGCCGTGACCGCTTCGTTCTTTCCTGTGGCCATTCGTCCTTGACGCTGTACACCCAGCTCTACCTGTCGGGCTACGGTCTCGAGCTTGCTGACCTCGAAGCTCTCCGCACATGGGGCGCACTGACCCCCGGTCACCCCGAGGTCGGCCACACCGTCGGCGTCGAGATGACCACCGGTCCGCTCGGCCAGGGCCTTGCGTCCGCAGTCGGCATGGCCATGGCTGCGCGTCGTGAGCGCGGGCTGTTCGATCCGGAGACCCCGGTCGGCTCCTCTCCCTTCGACCATCACATCTACGTGATCGCGTCCGACGGTGACATCGAGGAAGGCGTCACCTCCGAGGCGTCGTCTCTCGCCGGTGTCCAGGAACTGGGCAACCTGATCGTCTTCTACGACGACAACAAGATCTCCATCGAGCACGACACCGCCATCGCTCTCGGCGAAGATGTCGGAAAGCGCTACGAGGCATACGGCTGGCACGTTCAGCACGTCGAGGGTGGCGAGAACGTCTCCGGCATCCTCGACGCGGTTGCCGCTGCCAAGGCCGTCGTCGATCGTCCGTCCATCATCTTGCTCCGCACCATCATCGGTTTCCCGGCGCCGAAGAAGATGAACACCGGCGACGTTCACGGCTCCGCACTCGGTGCCGACGAGGTCGCCGCGGTCAAGGAAGCCCTCGGGTTCGATCCGAGCAAGTCCTTCGACGTCGACGCCGACGCTCTGGCTCACGCCCGTGAGGTCGTCTCGCGCGGAGCCGACGCACACAAGGCATGGCAGGTCGAGTTCGACGCGTGGGCCGCACGTGAGTCCGAGCGCAAGGAACTCTTCGACCGCCTGTTCGCCGGTGAGTTCCCTGCCGGCTGGGCCGACGCTCTCCCGACCTACGAGGCCGACGCCAAGGGCGTTGCGACTCGCAAGGCCTCCGGTTCGGCTCTCAACGCGCTCGGACCGATCCTGCCCGAGCTGTGGGGCGGTTCCGCCGACCTCGCCGGCAGCAACAACACCACCATCAAGGGCGCAGATTCGTTCGGCCCCTTCTCCATCTCCACGAGCGACTGGACTGCGCAGCCTTACGGCCGCACGCTTCACTTCGGTATCCGTGAGCACGCGATGGGCTCGATCCTCAATGGCATCGCGCTGCACGGCCCGACCCGCCCGTACGGCGGAACCTTCATGGTCTTCTCCGACTACATGCGTCCGGCGGTTCGCCTGGCTGCACTGATGAAGACTGCCGTCACCTACGTCTGGACCCACGACTCGATCGGTCTCGGCGAAGACGGCCCGACTCACCAGCCGGTCGAGCACCTCGCTGCTCTTCGTGCGATCCCGAACCTCGCCGTCGTCCGCCCGGGTGACGCCAACGAGACCTCGTTCGCATGGCAGGCAGCACTCGAGAACAAGACGGGCCCGACGGCTCTGGCGCTCACCCGCCAGGACATCCCGGTTCTCGAAGGCACCAAGGAGAAGGCTGCCGAAGGCGTCAAGCGCGGCGCTTACGTCCTCGTCGACGCTGCCAACGGTTCGCCCGAGGTCATCTTGCTTGCGACCGGTTCCGAACTGCATCTGGCCACCGAGGCTCGCGAGACCCTCGAAGCTCAGGGCGTCGCAACCCGCGTCGTTTCCGTGCCGTGCCTCGACTGGTTCCTCGAGCAGGATCAGGCGTACCGCGACGAGGTCATTCCGCCCGCCGTCCGCGCACGCGTGTCCGTCGAAGCCGGTATCGCAATGCCGTGGTGGCGCATCCTCGGCGACGCCGGCCAGGCCGTCTCGCTCGAGCATTACGGCGCTTCCGCCGATTACAAGACCTTGTACCGGGAGTTCGGCATCACCGCCGACGCGACTGTCGAAGCCGCGCAGCGCTCCCTCGCATCTGTGAAGGGATGATCTCGATGACACAGAACGTGAATACCGAAAAGCTCTCCGCTGCAGGCGTTTCCATCTGGCTTGACGACCTCTCGCGAGATCGCATCCAGTCCGGCAACCTGCAAAACCTCATCGACACGAAGTCGATCGTGGGTGTCACGACCAACCCGTCGATCTTCCAGGCGGCACTGTCCAAGGGCTCCGACTACGACGCTCAGGTTCGCGAGTTGGCCGAGCGCGGCGCCGATGTCGACGCCACCATCACGGCCGTCACCACCGACGACGTGCGCGCTGCGTGCGACATCCTAACCCCGCAGTTCGAGGCATCGAACGGCGTCGACGGCCGCGTGTCCATCGAGGTCGATCCTCGTCTGGCGCACGACACCGACGCGACTGTCGCGCAGGCGATCGAGCTGCACAAGATCGTCGACCGCCCGAACGTCCTCATCAAGATCCCCGCGACGCTGGCCGGTATCCCCGCCATCGCCAAGGTGATCGGTGAAGGCATCAGCGTCAACGTCACTTTGATCTTCTCGGTCGAGCGCTACGAAGCTGTCATGGGCGCGTACCTCGACGGTCTGGACACCGCCAAGGCTGCCGGCCGCGACATCTCGTCCATCGAGTCGGTCGCCTCGTTCTTCGTCTCCCGTGTGGATTCCGAGATCGACAACCGCCTCACGGCGATCGGCACGCCGGAAGCTCTCGAGCTTCGTGGCAAGGCTGCACTCGCAAACGCTCGTCTGGCGTACAACGCGTACCAGCAGATCTTCGAGGTGCAGCCGCGCTTCCAGGCTCTCCTGGCCGATGGCGCCAAGGCTCAGCGCCCGCTGTGGGCGTCGACCGGCGTGAAGAACCCGGATTACCCGGACACGCTCTACGTCACCGAGCTGGTTGCGCCCAACACGGTCAACACCATGCCGGAGAAGACGCTCGACGCTCTCGCCGACCACGGTGAGATCACGGGCGACACGATTTCGGGCACCGCTCAGGACTCGCAGGTCGTCTTCGATCAGCTCGCAGCTGTCGGCATCGATCTTGCGGACGTGTTCAAGGTCCTCGAGACCGAGGGCGTCGACAAGTTCGAGGTGTCCTGGAACGAGTTGCTCGACGCAACTGCCGAGCAGCTTCGCGCAGCAACCCAGAAGAGCTGAGCCTGTGAGCGATTCCGCGGCGGCATCAGATTGGGTGAATCCCCTTCGGGACAGCACCGACAAACGGCTTCCGCACATTGCGGGGCCCTGTGCCCTGGTGATCTTCGGTGTTACCGGCGACCTCGCCAGGCGCAAGCTCATGCCAGCCATCTACGACCTCGCCAACCGTGGACTGTTGCCGCCCGGATTCGCTCTGGTCGGGTTCGCCCGGCGTGAATGGACGGACGAGGACTTCGCGAACGTCGTCCTCGAAGCAGTCAAGGACGGTGCTCGCACGAAGTTCCGTCAGGACGTCTGGGAGAGGCTCGCCGAAGGTATCCGGTTCGTGGAGGGCAGTTTCGACGAGGCCGAGGCCTTCCAGAACCTGTCCGAGACGTTGGCCACCCTCGACAACGAACGTGGTATCGGCGGCAATCACGGGTTCTACCTTGCGATTCCGCCCAACGCGTTTCCTCAGGTGCTCGAGCAACTGTCGGCGTCGGGCCTCGCGCAGGCCGAGGACGGTCAGTGGCGACGAGTTGTCATCGAGAAGCCGTTCGGTCACGACCTCGAGAGCGCTCGCGAACTGAACGCCGTCGTCAACAAGGTGTTCCCCGAGGACACGGTCTTCCGTATCGACCACTACCTCGGCAAGGAAACGGTCCAGAACATCCTGGCTCTGCGCTTCGCGAACCAGTTGTTCGATCCGATCTGGAACGCGCACTACGTCGACCACGTCCAGATCACGATGGCCGAGGACATCGGCCTCGGTGGGCGTGCCGGGTACTACGACGGCATCGGCGCGGCCCGTGACGTGATCCAGAACCACCTGCTCCAATTGCTCGCGTTCACGGCGATGGAAGAACCCATCAGCTTCGAACCGCTCAATCTGCAGGCGGAGAAGATCAAGGTTCTTTCGGCAACGCGTCTGGCCGAACCACTCGACGAGACCACTGCCCGCGGACAATACGAAGGTGGTTGGCAGGGCGGGTTGCCGGTGGTCGGACTCCTCGAAGAAGAGGGCTTCGCAGCGGACTCCACGACGGAGACCTTTGCCGCCATCACCCTCGAGGTCGACACCCGTCGCTGGGCGGGCGTGCCGTTCTACCTGCGCACGGGCAAGCGTCTCGGCCGCCGCGTCACCGAGATCGCGGTGGTCTTCAAGCGCGCACCACACCTGCCGTTCGACAAGACCATGACCGAAGATCTCGGCCAGAACGCACTCGTGATCCGCGTGCAGCCTGACGAGGGCGTCACCATGCGGTTCGGCTCGAAGGTTCCCGGATCGAGCATGGAAGTCCGTGACGTCAACATGGACTTCTCGTACGGTCAGGCTTTCACCGAGTCGTCACCGGAGGCGTACGAGCGACTCATCCTCGACGTGTTGCTCGGCGAGCCGTCTCTCTTCCCCGTCAATGCCGAAGTCGAATTGTCTTGGGAAATCCTCGATCCCGTCCTCGAACACTGGGCAGCCGGCGGCAAGCCGGAACCCTACGAGGCTGGAACGTGGGGACCACCGTCTGCGGACGAAATGATGCAACGCACCGGACGCGAATGGAGGCGACCCTAGTGATTCTCGATTTGCCCTCCACCACCACGGTCCAGGTCAGCAAGAAACTGGTCGAGGTACGTAAGACCGGCGGCGCTGTCACCTTGGGACGTGTGCTCACGCTTGTCGTCTGCACCAGGGACACCGGGAACGCCGAGGCCGCAATCGAGGCCGCCAACGAAGCAAGCCGTGAGCACCCCTGCCGCGTCATCGTGCTTCTGCGTGGCGACGAGCAGAGCGAGCCTCGGCTCGATGCTCAGATCCGCGTCGGTGGGGATGCCGGCGCCTCTGAGGTCGTGGTGCTGCGCCTCTACGGTCCCCTGGCGGACCACGAGAGCAGCGTCGTCATCCCGTTCCTGCTCCCCGACACACCGGTAGTCGCGTGGTGGCCCCTCGAGGCACCTGAGATTCCGGCGAAGGACCCCGTCGGAAAGCTTGCGATCCGTCGCATCACCGACGCCACCGGTGCCCCGGATCCGACTGCCACCATCAAGGGACGACTCGCGTCGTACACCGCCGGTGACACCGATCTCGCCTGGAGTCGCGTCACCTACTGGCGCGCACTGCTCGCGTCGGCTCTCGATCAGCCGCCGCACGAGAAGATCACCTCAGCGGTGGTCTCCGGTCTCAAAACCGAACCGGCACTAGATATTCTCGCCGGTTGGTTGGCAGCCAAGATCGACGGTCCGGTCATCCGACGTACGGGTGAGCTCACCGTCGAGCTGAAGCTGGAGACTCGCAGCATCTCCATCAGCCGCCCACAGGAGGGTACGACCGCAACCCTGATCCGCACCGGTCAGCCCGACTCGCTGGTCTCGCTCGGTCGTCGAGAGACGCGCGATTGCCTCGCCGAGGAATTGCGTCGGCTCGATCCGGACGAGATCTACGAAGAAGCGCTGGTTGGATTGGAGAAGGTGACCTATGAGTGATGTTGTCGTAGAGAAGTTTTCCGACGCCGGCCAACTGGTCGATGCCGCTGCCGCACGCCTGGTCACGACAATCGTTGATGCCCAGAAGGCTCGCGGGTTCGCATCCATCGTGCTGACGGGTGGCGGAACCGGGATCGCACTTCTCGAGAAGTTGCGTGACGCTCCCGGCGACATCGACTGGTCGCAGATCGATCTGTACTGGGGCGACGAGCGGTTCCTGCCGTCCGGCGATCCCGAGCGGAACGAAGTCCAGGCTCGTGAGGCGCTTCTCGATCACGTGCCGGTCGATCCCGACAGGGTGCATGCGATGGCCGCCTCCGACGGTATCTACGACGGTGATCCGCACGGGGCGGCGACGGCGTACGAACAACTGCTGGGCGCTCAAGCACACGGCAATCAGGTTCCGACGTTCGACGTGCACCTGCTCGGCATGGGTGGAGAAGGACACGTCAACTCGTTGTTCCCGCACACCGACGCCGTTCGCGAGGAAGCTCGTTTCGTTGTCGCGGTGACGGACTCCCCCAAGCCGCCACCGGTACGGATCACCCTGACGTTGCCTGCTGTTCGGCGTGCCAAAGAGGTCTGGCTGCTCGTCTCGGGTGCTGCAAAGGCCGAGGCCGTTGCCAAAGCTGTCGGAGGTGCTTCGTCCGAGGACTGGCCGTCCGCCGGGGCCACCGGTTTGGTGGCGACGCGTTGGTTCCTCGATACGGACGCTGCCTCGCAGCTCTGATCTGATTTCACGGATCTGATTTCACACCGGGCCGGGGATCGCCGTCAGGCGCATGCCCGCCCCGGGGTAACAAGCCGACAATTTCACACTTGGGAGTCAATACAAACCCCTTAGTAAGGAGCCGAAGGGGATTTACATT